>JAFDXR010000016.1:179627-229329 GCA_018267825.1 Bacteroidota bacterium
GTGTATATGCCCGCACTTATACCACTCACAGTCGATCCTGTCTGACCATTATTCAACCAGCTGTAACTATAGGGAGCTGTTCCCCCACTCACAATACTCTGTGCAGAGCCACTGCTTCCGCCGCTACAGGCAACAGCGGTGCCGCTCATACTTACACTTAATGGCAGCGGTTGGGTAATAGACACGGTGGTTTGATACATACAACCGATACCATCTGTAACAGATACACTATAACTACCCAGAGGCAGGCCAACTGCAACGGATCCTGTTTGTACAGGGGATGTCGACCATGTATACGTAAACGGAGAAATACCACCTGAAATATTTATTGCTGCGCTACCATTTGTACCATTATAACAACTCACATTTGTAGTTGCTATAGATACAGTAGATGTAAACCCGGAATAATGAAGAATAACGGTATCAACATCTGCAGGACAATTTCCATTGCCGGTTGTTGTGAGATAAAGTGTGCTGCTACCTGCCGCCAGCTCTGCTGAAGACGGGATATAATTCAGGTTTGCCAGCGTAGTATTATTGGGGCTAAAGGTTCCTGTGCCGCCTGACCAGATACCGCCAAGTGCACCCGTTACCGATGCCTGAATAGTCGCTATAGGGGTTTGTGCACAAATCGTTTTATCGGGACCAGCATTCGCGGTGATAGGAACAGAAAAAGAATTGACTACAATTGTGTTATAGGCAGGCGGACAACCGGAAGCATCACTGATTTTTACATTATATGTTCCTACACCTACAAAAATACTTTGTGTAGGATTTACGTTGTTCCACAGGTATGTATATGGAGGTGTTCCTCCGGACCCCATAGCGGTAAGCGTTGTAGAGGTCTGTCCGAAACAAAGTGTTGGATTCAGGGGCTGAATATTAACTGCCAGTGAGGAATTGAAATTCACCCGCACGGTGTCGCATACATAAGTGCCGGCACAGGAGATTGAATTTCCACACACCTTATAATCAATATAAGCGGGAGGCGTTCCTATAGCCGTTACAGTTGGACTCAAGCAGCCTGATGTACAGGACAGGTAATTATTATAAAATCCCTGTGCTCCGGGTGCAATGGAATTCCAGGTAGCGCTTGCCGTAGAGATACCGGAAGCTATAAGCGGTTTAACACAACCATCGTTTATGGAAATATCTGCTACCGTGATGGCTGGTGGTGGTTGCGGGCAGTTCAGAACGTTAAACTGGAAATCACGAAGCGTTTCACCAAGGTATACACCATTTCTGTATTCCTTCACCATAACACCTACCACAAACTGACCGATCATGGTTGGCGTTCCGCTCAAGAGACCGGTCGACGGATTTAATGTAAGCGGAGAACCCAGGGGACTGGTCGTTGAGAACCCTCCCAGAAAAGTAATAGGTGTAAATGATGCGGTATTTGCAGGAAATGTAGGATCCAGAGGACCTACACCGGCTTCACCGTCGTAAGGTGTATACAATGAATATACGAGGGAATCTCCATCAGCATCAGTGGCAGAATGATTAAAACTAAAAGGTTGGTTCACGCACAGAAATAAAGGAGGAAACAAATTGAAAACAGGATTACTGTTAGGAAGAAAAGGCCCGGTATAACAATTAACAGCTATGTTGTCCAGTTTATAAATCTCACTGCTCGGTGAATTTCCGTCAAATCTTGTTCTTATAACAATCTGGAAATTATTACCCGAGAGGCCTGACACGGATGCCATAGCGCTGGTAAAATCGTCGGCTTTAAAACCATTGTTTGGGAAGAGCGTCAGCGGGCCACCGTTAATTCTGTAGTATACCATGATGGAATCATTGGGATCCAGGGTACCTGTCTCGGCAAGATTCACCGTAACACCAATGGAATTGCAGGAGGAAATATTAATATTCTGGGATGTCCACGTATTCTGAGCATTATTGGCTCCTTTTATTTCAAAGGCACCGGTGTTTACCATGGCAGATGCCGGCGCTATTGCTCCTGCTGCTGAACTCCAGGCTGTGGTTCCATTATCAGATGTTGTCCCATCCGGCAGCGAAAAATCTTCCATCCACAGGGATGTTTCGTTGGGTCCCGGAATATGTGCGTAAAAACTCTCCCCCACACAATTGCAGGTGGCATTTACGTTTGTAAGCGATAGATTTCTGGCAACTATCTGGTAATAGAGATGGTAGCCACCGGCATTCGGCGGAAGATTTGTAACAGTAGTGGTGTAAACACCTTCCTGAACACAAGGCAGTGGATTGGGTGCAATCGCACAGGGGGATAATCCGGAGGGCACATTTGTAACTGTACCAAGGTTCATGGTGATGTCTTTGGAAGGAGAAAATGAAGTGCCATTATTCCCTAATACGGAGATGACAACACTACCGGGGAAAGAGGCCGTTCCGGAGCCGCAATCCCTGTATAATTTTAATGTGACTTTATAACTTGACCCGCCAAGATATACATAGGTAAGTGAACCTCCCACAATGTGAGTCGCCAACGCCATAACCGGCATAAGCAAACAACATATGATTATGTAACTCCTGATAGTCTTCAACATTATGATTATCTGTATTTATTGTTGAAATGATAGAATCCCAACCCCACAACCTTCTTCACCATCCTTGAAATAAAATCCCACACAGAAATTTCCGGTCGTCTGACTCAAAAACTCGACAGACTCTTTAGGATCACCGGAAGCCTGTGATAATGTAGTGGCTACCATAAACTCTTTCTGAGGGTTGCTGTAAAGGTTCATAATCATTTTACCAGTAAATTCTGATGAACTCACAGAAAAGAACTTATACTTCACACCGCGATTCAATGTGATATTGAAATATTGAAATTCGGGTTGATCCTTCTTTTTCTTTTTCTTCAGATAAATCCGATAGTCTTTAATAAGACTGAATTTTTTCATTTTTTTTAATGTTTCCTCATACAATATGTCGCTATTGCATTTCTCCTTTTTGAACGCCATAAGCGGAATAACAAGCAATAACAACAGTCTGATAAAATGAATCTTTCTCATCTTGTTACTTTTTGGTATTTAGTAGATAGGAGGTGCGGATTTTCTCTATATGGCTAATGATATCATTTATACCCTGATCCGTGATTTCGACTTTGGTTTCGGTTTTATCGACAATCACCAATTCACCATTCACTTCCTTTGTTTCCGGGTCATGGTATATATAGCTGATCTTTACCTCCGAATAGGCCTTTTTCAACCCTTCGAAATCAGTCTTCATTTTTTTAAAGTGTTCTACCTTACTGAGTTTGTCCAGGATCGCCATCACATTATCAAACACGATCTTTTGCTCACCGATACGTTTCTTAATGTCTTCTCCTGCCTGTTTCTTTTCAATCTGACCAAACATATGCATACCTTCTAACCAGGCTCCAACAAGCATTAATACACTTAACTCTCCTCTGTTCTCCTCTCTCAGAAACTCATCAATCTTATTGAAGTTTTTAGTCGAAATATGAATCAGGGAATCTGCATTATGCCTGTTCTTCGTAATTTCGTAGAGTGTCTGAAAATCGAAGAACTGTCCGACCTTCAGTTCGTCCGATAAGTTCCGGATCGCTTCAAGATATTCCAGCACAAACAATTTCTTATCATTGAGATTGATGTACCCAAGATCAACACCATAAGCACCAAACGCCAGCGACTGGTAATATTTATCGGGATAACTTTCGGAATTTTCACTCGGCACAAGCATTTCTTTTGAAAAAGGCATGTTCGATTTAGTGATAATGTCCGCAATTTCGATAGGCTGAGGCAGAGACTGCATCATTTCATCAAGTACTTCACGATGAATAGTGAGTTCATTCTTTTTACCGGATTCGGCGATAATCTTCTGTTCACCGGCTGAATCATCACCTGAACAGGAAACAATCAGTATAGATAGTGTAAATACAATTAAGGATGCGTAAAATTTATTTTTCATAGTGCGTTTGTTAGGGTTGTTTTTTAAATGATAAAACTTTTTTCAAAACATCGGTATATAGCAGAATAAAACAGATCATATTAATAAGCCAGATCACAAAAAGATTATATACATAGGTTGAAACCGGCGCATTAAACACGTATTTGGTTGAAGAAAACATAGGACTTCCAAGACCTGTAGAAACAGCATCTCTCTCTCTTTCTCTGAAAATGGGATCAACAATCTGTACAAATTTCCTATGGACTGAATCTATAACAATCTTATCCATCTCAGTACCATTGGTCACAGCCTCCTGAATATTTTTATTACTAAATACTTCTTTTGTAATGCCTTCATCTTCCAGAATCTTTACCAGAGAATCTTTTTTATTGATGATGAAATTATATTTAGCCGTTGCCAATTCTTTGAGGGTTTTCAATGTATCATCTCCTGCTTCAGTCTGCCCGTATTTTTCTTTTGCATTTTGAAGCTCATCTGCCAGTGTATTCCGGACAATAGCGTCAATAAACCCCTTCTCCTCCTTTGAAAGCATTGTATCACGCTCAGTCCGGATTTCTATAAGTTCGTCGAGTTTCGGATACAGGTAGCTGACCCTGTAGTTGAGATTACTTTCCAGTTTATCGAGTACAAAGAGTTTCTTTTCATATGGATTATTCTTAAACTGATCGGTCATCACTGCTTCATAAGCCCATCTGGATACCATAACAGAAGCCAAAGGTGGTGTTTTGGTATTTCCCCCACCAAGCAGGGAGTTAAGACGGGAATACCTGAACATCGCCCCCCCCAATAACATTTGTGGGATAATGATGAGCGGAATAATAATATAGATCGTAACCGGAGAATTGAATGTAGATGACAGAATAAGCCCCAGAAGGTTTGCCGAACAGAAAACTGAAAAAACAACCAGATAAAAAGACATCAGACCACCGGGGATGGCCAAAACAAGATTTCCAACAACGCACAATAGAAAAGCCTGTAATGCAGAAAGTGAGAAAAGTATAAATACTTTGGAAATAAGATAGGCGAAGCGACTGAGTTTCAGAAATTTTTCACGCTTTAATATCTTCTGGTCTTTATAAATTTCTTCGGCACTGACAGTAAGGCCAACCAAGAGTGCTACAAGAATTGACATGAAGAAATATGCCGGGATATTCTCATTTTCAAAATACGAATATGTGCGGCCTGCTCTTTGGTTTGTATAACGGATCAGTAATGAGAGAAAAAACGCCAGTGCAGGCACTTCCAGCAGGTTGATCAGTATGTACTGTTTGTTTGCCGTTTTGGTAAACAAATCGCGTTTCATAAAAACAATCCATTGCTTTAATCGCCCAGGGATATTATTCAGAGGAGAAGGTTTCTCATAGGAGGCTGTATCCGAAGTAGCAGAATGATCCGCCATTTTCCTGGTATAAAGTTCATGCCAATCGAGAGGTGAAAATTTTCTTTTTTCGGTAAACACACCATATTCATCTACCTCTTTCGATTCTATGAGGTTGAAAATCAGTTCGGGATTCACGTTACCACATGTTTCACATTCTCCGATATCACTATTGATCTGGTTAGTGATCCGTTTAAAGTACATGATCCCTTCAACAGGATTACCGTAATAAATCTGGTATCCGCCTACATCAAGCAGTATAAGCTTGTCGAACATTTTGAAAATATCAGACGAGGGCTGATGAATAACCACAAAAATGAGCTTCCCTTTCTGGGTTAATTCCTTCAGAAGATCCATAACATTTTCACTGTCACGCGAAGAGAGTCCGGATGTCGGTTCATCTACAAATAAAATAGCCGGCTCCCTGATAAGTTCCAGAGCTATATTTAAACGCTTACGCTGTCCGCCACTTATTTTTTTATTTAAAGGCGTTCCAACCTGAACATCCCGGATTTCATACAAACCGAGGCTCTGAAGCGTCTGTAGGACTATCTTGTGCAGGTGTGGCTGATCATGATTTTTAAAACACAATTCAGCATTATAATACAGGTTTTGATAAACCGTAAGCTCTTCAAATAGCAGATCATCCTGGGCAATGTAACCAATGAGCCCTTCCACATCACTCCTGTGGGTAAAAAAATCGACATCATTGATGGTCACTGAACCGGCCGACGGTTTTTCAAGACCACACAGTGTATTCAGTAATGTTGTTTTGCCAGCACCACTGGCGCCCATAATTCCCACCAGTGTTCCCGATTTTTCCTCAATCCGGATACCATGCAGGGCTTTTTTACCGTTGGGGAATGTATAATCGAGATCAGTAGCCGAAAATTTGAGGCGTATATAATCCTGGCTACTGGTGAAACAATTAACAACTTCACTATAGTAGATGGTACCACGGGGCAAACGTATTGTACTTCCAGGGGCCAGAATATAGACGTTTCTTTGCTGAACAGGCAATCCATTCAGAAATATCTCACTGTGGCCTTCGTATTTCAGAAAATAAAGTCCTGCACTTTGAATTTTTGATATGACAATAAAACCGTCAAGACCATGTGCCGGTTTATGGTTAACCTGCGAGTCAGAGCTTGGATCCTGATCACTGATCACCAATAAATCCGAAGAGGGATAAGTGTACGGATCGTTTGAAATAACAAAATGCCGGATCAGTTTTTCTTCGTTCTCAGAAATATTAAACACCTCAGAGACCGTATTAATGATCTGCATCCTTTGGGCAGTCAGCTGATTATCTGTGTTTACCATCTCAAACAAACGGCAAAGCACAACTGCTTTTTGTTTTTGTACCAGGGTCTTATTGATCTTTTTACAGATTCCCAGGGTCCGCACCGAATCCTTGACAGACGTTAGCTTCGGCTTACTATCTATTTCCTGGCCTTGCGGCGTATCTGCTTTTTTCTCAACAAGGAATTCATCATAAAGAACAAGATATTCTTTCACCTTGTCTTTCGATACCTGATTTTTCAGGAATGACTCAACAAAGTGTCTGAATGCAAGACTTGCACCATTGTCCTGTTTGGCAACAATGGCAAATAACTGCATCAGGGCTCTTAATATCTCTTCACTCATATATTATAGTCGGATCCGACCTTTCAGATCAATGTTCTACAAGGCTCAATAACTTATAAACTCAAAAGGAACTGATACAATATCAGCATATTCCTCACCGGCTTCTTTCATGTCAGGGTCACTTTCCTGAGAGTGCCACACGATAGTGAATGCATTACCGGATGCCTCCATAATTTCTTCGAGGCGAAGGAGTATATCCAACAGGATTTTTGAAGATGCTGTATTGAAATACTCCAGTTTAAATTCGAATTTCGCGCCACTGACAGGAGCAGACGAAAATTCCTCTAACCAGGTCAGAACAGGTTGATAAAACGTTGTGACATCTTCCGGTAGCGATCTGCCCGAAATAACAAATTCGCTGGTTTCACAATTCAAAACAACATTTGGAGTATCGTCTGTTCCTTTAATATTTACTATCTGTATCATAATTTATTTTGTTACGGTTACCATTTGAATAAAATAATATAATCCTCCCTCGACCGGAGAAAAATGATAGGAAATCCTGTTCCCTGATTTACGCGCAATATCAATAAAACCAAGCCCTGCTCCACCTACCGACGATATGGTAGAATTTAATCGTGCCTCTTTATACATTGCCTTCAGTCCTTCCTGATCAAGCGCATTTACAGTATCAATCTTGCTTTTGATAATCTCCAGTATTTCCGGTTTAATGACATTCCCGGTAATAACCTGATATTCGTTGTTATTTTCCGCTATCATAAAAATGGAATCTTTTTTCATCTGACATTCATCCGTAATCTTAAACTCGTGCTTACAGATATTCTGCAACGCCTCCATCATGATATTATAAACTTTTTTCACAACCGTTTCATTGGCTTGTATATTGTGAAATGTAGTTTCTGCCATAGCCAGGAATGACTTTGTCATATCCTGCGAAAATTCACCACCGTAAACCATTATAACCTCATGCTTTTCCATGAGTTCATAAAACTCGTTCAGTGATATATTGTTATTAACATGTAACTCCATACTAGTTGATACTTACCTGAAGTGAAAAAAAAGATTGTTCCTGGCCGGTACGCTCGATCTGGTAATTCAGGTTCTGACCGGATCGTTTTGCAATATTGATGAGTCCAATGGTGGCATGATCCAGATCAAAATCCTCTTCAAAATTTTTCAGATCCACAAGCTTTTCTTTTTTAAGTGCAGAAAGTGAATCGGCAGACAGGCCCAGAATATGATCCAGAGCCTCTTTAATGCCGGACTCATGTTTTGCATCCATATAGGACCCGGTGTAAATGATATATCCACTACCTGATTTACTGATCATAAATAATGACTCCTTTTTTCCGGAAGGCTTTTTATCATGGGTACAAATGGTTTGCAGGCAATCGACCATAACACCAAAAATCTTTCTTTTCACGATATCGGCTTCCTGCAACAGATCAATTTTACGCTCCGCCAGAGATAAAAGATTTTTAACTACAGGGTGAGAAATATATCCACGGTACATAAAAATAAAATTGTGATGATTCATCTTTTTGTGGAAAAGAACCACATCTTCCAGAATCGGGTTGTTCGAAATAATCTGATGCACCATGTCTAAAATTTTATACCTATTAATAATATATCATCCACTTGTTTCTCATGACTCATCCATTCCTCAATGGCCTTTTCATAAGCAAGTTCTAATTCACCGATAGTACTTTCAGCATGTTTAATTGCTATATCCGCTATCCTGGAGGTCATAAATTTTCTTCTATCCGGCCCTCCGATCTGATCCGGTAAGCCATCAGAAAAAATCAAGGCCAGATCTCCCTTTTCGTAACTGAAAGAGGTGGTGGTGAAAGGCACCCTCTTCTTGTCGTACTGCGTTCCACCTATAGGAAATTTATCTCCCTTAAACTCAATAAGTTCTTTGTTTCTTATAATAAAGAGCGGTCTGTGGGCAGAAGCAAAACAAATTTTCGACTCCTCTGTCATCACCTGTAATAAGGCTATATCCATACCATCTGTCGAGTTGCTCGAAGAGGTCCGTTGCTTCAATGTTTGAACAACCGATTGATGCAGATTATCCAGAATAGAACCGGGATCCGGGTTTTCAGAACGGTGGACAATATCATTGAGAAGCAGATTTCCTATCATAGACATCATCGCACCGGGTACACCATGTCCGGTACAATCAACTGCAGCAATATATACAGCCTCACCCCGGGCCGAAAACCATGGAAAATCGCCACTTATGGTATCCTTCGGTTTGTACAGAATAAAGCTCTCCGGCAGGCGGGCTTTCAGATCATCTTCTGTGGGGTTAATCGCTAATTGAATTTTACGCGCATAATTAATACTTTCAGATATTCGTTTATTCTGAAGTTCAATAATGCTTTTCGATTTCTCGATTTCATCCATCGCATCCTTCAGCTGCTTTTTCATATCGCGTTCTCGCCATGTAGCAGAAATCAGGTTATTATTTGTCTGCTCAAGTTCATCAAGCATGATTTTCTGCATCTCAAGTTTTTCCCTCAGGGTTTCGTTTTCCTTTTCATAACGCACCTTAGATGCCTTCAGCTTTGACAAACGAATCGCCTTTTCGAGTGAGATATTCTCAAATTTATCGTCCCAGAAAAAAACACCCTTGTTTATTTTATTGAGCTGCTCCTTGTCTGATACTTCACCACAAATAAAAATATTCAGGTTTGGGTTGCCAGTCAGTTTCTGAAGAATAGAAGGAAGATCATGCTGTTCTGTGCCATCAATGATGACGATTTCATAAACATTTTCAGAAAGTTTCCGGTCTATTGTGTGTATATCGGAAAATACAAGACTATAATCATTCCTTTTGGTAACATAATTGGGGTTATACTTATTCGAAACCACCAGGATATTAAGTAAATTCAGTAATACGTCGCTCATATATTTACTAATATAGATCAAAACGCATGCTGCACCTGTAAAACCAATGTGATTAAACTCAAAAGCAAGGGTTATTCCTCGTTCAGACGAGGACATCTTTGCATGAATGAGAAATAACCGCTATAAATCGTTCAACATGCGGATAATTTCTTCTGTGCCGGCAACCATGTGTGGCGTAAATAGCTTAAGTGTGCTATCGATCATTGTTTTTGCAACTGCTTCGGCTCTATCCTGAACAACCGTATAACTACCTCTCTGAAAAGCCTTATATAACCCGGCAGCGCCGTCGGAATTAGCGCCAGACAATATAATCCCAATCATGCGGTTTCCATATACATATGAAAAAGAATCGAATGTAATATCAATACTGGGCCTCGAATACCTGTAAATTTCATCAACCGATAAGGTTATGGTATTCCCTATCTCTGCAAGCATGTGATAGTTTGCCGGAGCAAGGTAAATCCTGTTTCCCTTTATCATTTGTTTATCATGGGGCTCTATGATCGTATGAGATGTATTGAGTCCCAACGCTTCATCAAAACCCGAATTCACAGATTTCAGACGATGAAGACACAAAAACACGGGAATCGGGAAAGGATGCTTCAGTTGTGACAGTATCTGTGAAACAACCTGAAAACTGCCTGCACTACCACCTATAACAATCACCTTTGGTTTTGCACTCTTCATAGCGTTCTGTTGTAATAAAAAGCCGGATTTTCAGGAATCTGCGTCAATGAGTAATTCCGGCACCAGGAGAAGCCTTCTTTAAGTCCAAAAACCAATATTCCATTTGGTTTAACCAGTTTTGTATAAACAGTAAAAAGTGCTTCATGATACTGGAAATTGAATCCAATCGTCAGATTTCTTGCAATCAGCATATCCGAAGGCTCAGGATAAATAGCCGAATAAACAGGAAGTTGAAAACAACTGACGTCCGCCAATAAACTTCTGTTTAGCCTGTATCCGGTACCCGAAAATGTGAAATACCTTTCCAGTGGATTCCTTTTCATAAACGATGATGTATAAAAACTCTGTGCCTGTATAAACTGCCGCTGAGACAGCTCAATACCTGAAAGAATCTCCTGCCCGACGTTATCGTATTTAAAACATAAATAACTGATTCTGACACTTTCCATAAGATCGTTTTCATGCAACAGTATAAGAAGTGTAAGCAAATCCGAAGCATCAGGCGTATCCACAACATAAACGGTTATCTTTTCAGAATTTGAAGATTGCCTGATAATTTCCAATATTTTATGCCACACCTCTGCATCCCTGAATAATTCGGTATGCTTAAAACATAACTTATGGATTATGTTTTCTTTAAATCTGTCGGAACCCGAAACCAGATCCAAAAAATGTTTCATATCTTTTACGCCGCAGGACTGCATAAGAAACTGCACACGGAGTTTCAATGCTATAAAAGAAAATTCCTTAACATACGTACAACCGCACTGTTCCATATACCCCATGAAATCCCTTATTTCCGAAATTGATATATCACATAATGTATATTTCATTTTAAAATATTGTTCTAAACTGTAAATTTGTATGCCCCCACATGATACAGATATCCGAAACTGATTTTAACAAGATCACAGCAGAAATTTACCGTCTTCATTCCTATGACTTCAGAAGTTACTCCAAGAGTTCGCTAAGCCGACGGTTGCAACGTTTTATGTCACTCCATGCTATTTTAAGCATCGATGAATTCATCGCATATCTCAACAATGGAAATGACATCAATTCCTTTGTGACTGAAATCACAGTAAACACAACGGAAATGTTCAGGGATCCTTCGTTCTGGCAAACCATGCGACAAGAGATCATTCCATCAATCCGCTTCAGCCAGAATATCCGAATATGGCATGCCGGTTGTTCCAGTGGAGAAGAAGTCTTAAGCATGTGCATACTGCTTGAAGAATTGAATCTGAATTCACGCGCTGTAATATATGCCACAGATATTGATTCTAACATTTTGAAAAAAGCTGCCAAGGCACTATACCCTGCCAGAAATTATGATGAAAACGAAAAGAATTACCAAGCAGCAGGCGGTAAACATTCATTGAAAAAATACATCAAGTTTCATGATCGTTTTTCCTACCAGTTTCATGATGAACTTTATAAAAACGTTATCTATAAAAAGCTGGATCTTGTACATGAAATACTTCCGTTTAAATTTGATTTAATATTATGTCGTAATGTCCTTATCTATTTCAATTTTGACTTGCAGGAGAAGGTTATTTCAAACTTTGCTGATTCTTTATACCAGAAAGGCATTCTTGCAATCGGTCAGAATGAGACAATACTCGGCAATAATTTAAACAGGTTGTCATTGCACAACGAGCGGGAGAAAATATACCAGTTAAAATAAAAATCACTTTCTGACGTAGATACGGGTTTTGGGATCATATAAATTATACAACTCCTTACTTTGCTCAGGGAGCATGTCATAATAACCGATAATAAGGTATCCACCTGGTTCAAGACAGTTATAAAAGAGATTCAAAACCTTCATCTTTAATACTTCATCAAAGTAGATCATCACATTCCTGCAAAAAATCACATCGAACTTCTTATTCATGGGATCCTGGACGAGGTTATGCTTTTTGAATGAGATGTTCTTTTTCAGTGATTCTTTTACTTTCACATGATCCTCTGCAATCTCAAAAAAGTCTTCCGGTTTTCCTCCGGGAAAATATTGTTTGAAAGCCCCCAGGTATTTTTTCCAGAGAAAGGAAGAATAATTTCCTTCCATCGCTTTTGCCATTGCGGCCGAACTCAGATCCGTTGCCGTAACATCGGCCCTGCCATATAACCCGGCCTGTGAAAGTACAATAGCCATTGTATATATCTCTTCACCGGTAGAACAGCCTGCATGCCAAATTTTAATTGTTGACTTGTTTTTATACTGCTCCATAAGGTCCGCCCTGATCTTTTCCCAGATCTCAGGGTTCCTGAACATCTCCGTAAGATTCACCAAAAGATCATCAATACAACCGATTAAAAATTCGCGGTCCTTTAATATTTTAGACCAGAGCCCAATCAGTGACCCGAGATTGTATTTTGTAATCAGGCGGGCTATACCCCTCTTCAGGGATTTAACTTCATAATTTGTAAAATCAATGCCATAGCGCGTTTTAATAGCAACTGTCAGGGATTTCAATTCCTCATCACTGATTTCTTCCCTGATATCTGTGATTGATTTATTTATGGCTTCATTACTCATATACGGTTTATCACCAACTAAGAATTATCTATTGAGCGGCGGACACAATCCATGAAATCAGGAGATAATATCCAGAAAAAATCGGGAGTAAAATGTGATTTAGAGGACACAAATTCTGTTTTAAACCCCAATATAAGTTTATCGGGCTCGAGCTGGCGCTGAACGATCTGCTGAAAATCAGACATACCAATCCGATCCATACGGGGAACATCACCATACATCTTTACTTTTAACCTGTTGGCAAATTGCGTTATGACAGAGGCTGAAATTATATTGTCGACTTCCAGCAATAATGGCTCCTGCATATGTGCCAGTTTAGCCGGATTATTGGCTATATCATCCGATAAAGCCACACGACATAATTCCTCCGCTTCAGAATCATCAAAAAGCAAAAAACAAATTCCGGTCAGCTCTCCTTTGATTTCTGTTGATAACACATAAAAGAGTTTATCCGCGGAAGCGCCTTCTCTGCCTGGGTCAACTGTTGAAATATTGAAATCGGTTTCATTTACCTGCAAGTTCTCTTTCATAAAGAATGAGAGCGATTCAGCCGCCTTTTTTAACCCTTCGGTTATTATTTCTTTTGAAACAGACGATTCCGTCATTGTCGAATTTTCCATTTTTAAACTGCTTGATTATTCTTTTCTTTAAACATCCGGCTTAATATAGAGGCTACATCCAGAACAAGGCATATATTCCCATTTCCAAGGATAGTAGCCCCACTGAAAAGTTCAATTTTATCGACCGGATTGGATAGTGTCTTTTCTACAATTTCTTTTTGCTGAAGTAATTTATCAACTACAAAGCCAACCATCTTTCCTTCATAGGTTACAATAACAACTTCAAGTTTCTGATTAGCATCCAGTCTATCAAAAGACCGGTGATAAGCTCCTTCAGCCACCAGGCCGTTCAATCCCGACCTGTTATACAAATCTGTGAGGAAGATTACAGAAATTGTATTACCCAGGTAGGTTGAAATAAGCCCATTGGAAACTTTATGTATATCTTTTTTTCGCAATGAAATAACAGCCTCTGTGTATGACAAAGGCAAAGCGTATTCCTGTTTATTCAGTTCAAATAAGAGTGCTCCTTTCACAGCCATAGATGATGGCAATGACAAAACAAAACGGCTACCACGACCAACTTCTGTATCGATCATAATTTTACCACCGATAGATTCCGTAGCACGCTTCACAACATCCATACCTACGCCTCGTCCTGACACTTCTGTTATCTTTTCGGCATTCGAAAACCCAGGCTGAAAGATCAGCATCAGAGCTTCTTCCTTCGACATCATCTCTGCATATTCTTTCGTGATGATACCCTTTTCCATCGCCTTCCGTTTAATAACACGGTAGTCGATTCCTGCACCGTCATCTTCTATTTCAATAAAAACAGTATCCTTCTCATTTCTGGCTCTGAGATAAACCTTTCCTGTTTCCGATTTTCCTGCCTGCTTTCTTTTCTCGGGTGTTTCAATACCATGACTGACTGAGTTCCGGATCATATGCACCAGGGAATCACTCATGGTGCGAATGATATTCCGGTCTATTTCTATTTCAGTACCTTCCAATATCAGATCTACCTTTTTGCTTTCTATAACAGCGACATCACGCAGGATACGGTGAAATTTATTGAATAAAAAACCAACCTGTACAAGCCTCACGTCCATGACCCCAAATTGAAGATCTGAAGTAATGCGATGTAGCCTGGCAAATTCACTGGCTTTGTTTCCCCGATCCGTAAACTTGGCCATGATACTGTCCTTTTCAATGATAAGCTCGCCAACAATATTCAAAAGAGCATCCAGCTTCCTGACAGGAACCTGTACAGTATCTGACAAGGTTATTTTTACCTGCGACTCATCTTCCTCCTGCTCATGAGCTTCTTCCTGAAGCTCCGGACCATTCAGCGGAGCGAGTGTCTCCTGACCTGGTTCATTTATCGTATCCTCAACGGGATCAGTTGATGCAGCCCTGTTATTCTTTAAAATAACTTCCAGTTTTGTTTTAATCCCCTTATAACGAACTGTCTTCGGCTCTTTTACAGCATCAATCAGTTCACGCAGAATATCGTTTGCTTTATATAAGCTATTGAATAAATTCTGATCCAGGGTCAGTTTAAGGTTCTTGACTTCATTAAACACGTCTTCCATCACGTGGCTTAATTCAGCAATTTCAGAGAATCCCATACCCATGGCATTTCCTTTAAGGGTATGCGTAATTCTGAAAATAGCATCAATGGCTTTCTTATTGGAAATATCTTTCTCAAGATCGGTAAACAACAGGTTTAATTGTTCCTGGCTTTCCTGCGCTTCAGCTAAGAAGATTTCCCTGTACTCCTGTTCTTTGCTCATATAATTATTCTAAACAACTTACAACAAATGGTCCTATTTCATTTAAAGCAACAACCGATTTCGCTGCGCCAATATCGACAGCTTCTCTTGGCATTCCGTATACCACACATGTTTCGCGGCTTTGGGCAATGGTATATCCCCCCTCATTCTTTATTGCCAATAGACCTTCGGCTCCGTCCTTCCCCATACCGGTAAGTATAATTCCAATGGAGCGGGCACCGTAGGTTTCTGCAACTGAAAGCATAAGTCCTGTGATAGATGGAAAGTTATATTCCTTGTAGCGTTTGGATGTAAAATCGCAAACAACCTGCCCATGCTCATTTGTTTTTACAACCATGTTACGACTGCCTGGTGCAATAAGTACTACACCAGGCTCCAGTACATCATTTTTCTTGGCCATCGACACTTTCAGCGGGGTAAGTTCATTAAGTCTAGCTGCAAAAGAAGGTACAAAGTTCTCGGGCATATGCTGAGCTATAACAACAGGAACAGAAAGATTTCCCGGTAAACGGGTCAATACATTTTCAACAGCTGTCGGGCCACCCGTTGATGATCCAATAACAATGACATCATAATTGAGATTTTTACTGAACGTATGCTGGAACACGTTTTTAAGGCTTCCGGCATGTTCTGTATGAGGGCTCTTCAGAGTTGCTTCAGCAGCGGCCCTGACCTTACTGACAAGCTCTTCATCGTTTTCACGAATGTCTTTTGAACTGCGGTCTGGTTTATGATGATAATCAACAGCTCCCAGTTTAAGAGCCTCCAGTATTGACGACATGTCGTTGACTCCGAGGGCACTCAGAATAATGATAGGTGTCGGACAAGTCTGCATAATTGACCTGGTACCTGAGAGGCCGTCATACTCTCCCATCAGCATATCCATAATTACAACGTCCGGACGAAGCTGGCAGCATTTTTCCGCTACTTCTTTCCCGTCTCTTGCAAAATCCAGAATCTCAAAACCACCTGCATTTTTAAGAATGTCGGAAGTTAAAAAACGCATAAATAATGAATCATCAGCTATTAAAACCCTGATATTATCCTTCAAAACAAAATCGCTTATAACATTACTTTATTCACTGCTTCTACCAGTCTTTCCGATGTGAAGGGCTTTACAATATAGTCTGAAGCTCCCAGTCGCATACCTTCCTGAATAACAGACTCCTGTCCAACGGCACTGATCATGATCACTTTCGATTCAAGTTTCTCATCCTCCTTGAGTACTTTCAGAATGTCAGTACCTATCATGTCCGGCAAAATATTATCCAGGGTAATCAGGTCTGGCTTAAGATCAAGTGCCATATCAATAGCTGCTTCTCCTGTTCCGGCCTGTCCAACAACATCATACCCTGCAGTGATCAGCGCTTCATTGATCATTGTACGCATATATTTCGAATCATCTACAATTAATATCTTTTTAGACATATACTCAGTTTTTAGATTTTATTAATTAGTTGCTTTACACTTGTACTTTCCATAAGTTTATTGATGTCAATAAGAATGATCAGACGATCGCCTGATTTCACAACACCCTGAATACAGTTTTCATCAATCGAAGTGAATTGAATAAAATTATCGGCCGGTTCAATATCCGAAGAAACGATCGATAGTGTATTCGGAACTTCTTTTACAAGAAATCCGGCTTTGAACTCATCACTTTCGATAACCAGGGTGTAATTGGCCTCCAGACTTCCCTGAGACGAATTACGCTCAATGCCGAATTTTTCTTCCAGGTCAAGTATAGCTATAATATTACCACGTATATTGGCAACACCCTTTATATAATTGGCTGTCTGAGGCATTTTGGCTATTCGCGGCGTTATCACCACTTCCTTGATCTGATCAATAAGCAGAGCGTATTCTTCTGTGCCCAGTTTAAATATGATCAACTGCATTCTTTTGCCAACATCCTTTTTACGGACATCCATAACCACCTCCCGCTTCAGTTGTTCGAGAGAAAGTTCTTCTGTATGCTGGTTGTTTTCCATGGCTGATCTATTTTTTCAACTTAAACTGCGACACACTGGATTGAAGCTGGTTAGCTATATCCGCAAGATCCCGCGAGGTTGCAGTCACTTCATTCATACCCTGGCTGAGTTCTTTTGTCGATGATGCAATCTGTTCGGTTCCGGAAGCCGTTTCCTCAGAAACAACCACAATTTTCTCGATGTTCTTCACGGTATTAACAATAACATCTTTCTGGCTCTCTGTCGCTTCTATGATCTGTTTTGACAGGTCAAAGTTCTGAGTACTTGCAGATTGAATGCCATTAAATACAACTTCAGCTTCTTTGGATGCCGTGTTACCATTTTTCACACTGACTTCCATGGATTCAATGGTTTTACCGGCTGAATTCACATCTTTCTGAACTTCACGGATTACTTTCTCGATATCAACAGCTGACTTTCTGGAGTCTTCAGCCAGTTTCCGGATTTCCTCGGCTACTACAGCAAATCCCCTGCCTGCATCTCCTGCACGGGCTGCTTCAATAGCTGCATTTAATGCCAATAGATTGGTCTGGGCAGCTATATCCGTAATCACATTCAGGGTACGGGCAATTTCTTCAGAACGTTGTGTGAGAATATTTATCGAATCCGATGTATTCTTCGCGGAGCCCTGGATTTCATTCATGTTATCAACCACTTTCTTGATCGTGATCAGACCTTCAGATGCACTTTTCAACACCTGCTCTGCTGAACTCGAAATCGCTTCCGCTTTTTTACCCATATCATTCGATGATTTCAGTGCGATATCAATCAGCTTGGATGATTCATCGGTTTGTTGTGCCTGTTGCTGGGCTCCTTCAGCCATTTGCTGTGTTGCCGATGCCACTTCCTGGGTTGTGCCCTTCATCTGCTCGCCTTTTGTGAGCAACTCTTCCGATGAAGAAGCTACAAGGTTTGCGATCTGCGACACATTGCCCAATAAGCTTCCTAGGTTCTGGATAGCTTTATTCAGTGAGTCACCCATTTCCTTCAATTCACCTTTCGATTCTATGGTGTACTGTTGTGTCAGGTCTCCTTCGGCCAGAGCATTAATAACCCTGTTTACCTCATTGGCTGCATCCTGGGTTGCCTGTGCCGCTATTTTCTGTTCCGTGATATCCGTAGCAATTTTAACCACTTTAACAATCCGTCCCATATCATCCTTTACAGGCGAATACACGGCCTGCAACCAGATCTCTTTACATGAACGCGTAAACCGTTGAAACTGTCCTTCGTGTACTTTTCCGGAAGCAAGGTCTTCCCAGAAACGGGCATATTCAGTAGAGTTTGCATACGTTCTGTCGACAAATTGTCTGTGGTGTATTCCTTTAATTTCTGTCATGGAATATCCCATTGCATTCAGGAAAATATCGTTTGCCTTGATAACATGTCCTTTGGTATCGAACTCAATAAAGGCAAAAGAAGTATCGATGGCTTTTACAACACCTTCTGCAGCCTGCTTTTCATAGGTGCTTTCTGTGATATCATAACGGATACCAATATATTTCACCGGCTTACCATTCTTACCAATTACAGGGGTAAACACACCATCTACATAGTAAGGAGTTCCGTCTTTACGTCTGTTTTTTACAAACCCTCTGAATATTTTACCACGGCCGATAGTGGCCCACATTTCCTTAAATACTTCTTTAGGCATATCAGGGTGACGAACGATGTTCTGATTCGCACCAATCAGTTCCTCGCGTGAATATTGAGAAACTTCGCAATGCTTATCGTTCACATAAGTTATATAACCTTTGAGATCAACCTCCGAAACGATACAGGCAGCATCAACAGAGGCCATACGTGCATCTATCTCACGCTGCATCTGAGCAGCTCTTTCCTTTTCTTCAGTAATATTCGTGGCTATTTTGATAACCTTTACAACCTTTCCGGTAATATCAAGTACCGGTGAATACACAGCCTGTAACCAAACTTCTTCGCCATTTTTATGATAACGCAGGAACTGACCATTTTGTACTTTTCCACCCGCCAGGTCGAGCCAGAAATTTGTGTATTCATGACTGCTGCTATAGGTTTTGTCGACAAACATCCGATGATGTCTTCCGGTTAATTCTTCAGAGGTATAACCCGTAGCCTGCAAAAAATTCTGATTAGCTGATAAAATATTACCCCTTGTGTCAAATTCTATATAGGCGTAGGCATTATCTATGGCTGTCAGAACACCTTTCATTTCAGCGCTGTTTCGCTGCATTTCCTCCTGCGTTGCCTGCATCTCCTCCATATTCTGGCGCAATTCTTCTTCCTGAGCCTTCAACTCCTCAGCCGCCTGTTTGGATTCTTCACGTAAATGAACTTCTTCGGTAATATCTGTTGCAATTTTCACAACACGGGCAATACGGCCCATTTCATCTTTCACAGGCGAATAAACAGCATGAATCCAAACTGGTTCACCCGATTTTTTTATCCTCTTAAATTCACCGGAGAACACTTTTCCACTTTCCAGTTCTTTCCAGAAGGTAGCATAATCGGGTGATGAAGCATAAACCGGATCAACGAATAAACGGTGATGCTTGCCGGATATTTCATCAATATCACCGTAGCCTAAGACCTTTAAGAAGTTGCTGTTGGCAGTTACCACATTCCCTTTAATGTCGAATTCAATGAAAGCATACGAAGCATCCAGGGCATCTACAATACCTTTCATGCGTTGAGCCTCAAGTGTTACGTCCGTAATATCGTAGCGAATACCTATATATTTTACCGGTTTTCCGTTATCTCCCAGTACAGGAGCAAAAATACCATCTACATAATAAGGCGAGCCGTCTTTTTTCCGGTTCTTTACTTTTCCCCTGAAAATTTTTCCGCGACCGATAGTGGCCCACAGCTCTTTGAAGAGTTCTTTGGGCATATCAGGGTGTCGTACAATATTCTGATTGGAACCAAGGAGTTCTTCACGGGTATATTGTGAAACTTCGCAGTGCTTGTCGTTCACATACGTAATGTAACCTTTCAGGTCAGTCTCAGACACGATACAAGCCTGGTCAACAGACAGCATACGGGCTTCTACTTCCCTTTCGGCCTGTTCTTTTTCTTTTTCCAGTTGTTCAATTCTTTTTTTTAACGCCAGAACTTCTTCAGTGTTTGTCATATTTGTATTATTTGATTGTTTTTTTTCGTTAAGAGCATCGTCTTCTCCAGACATGTTGTTTCCTATTGCCATAAGTATTTTCTGATATTAAGGGTTAATTTATATGGTATGCGGTTTTTGAAAATTCAATCTTCTTCAGAATTTCATCGGTTACAGCTTTATAATCTTTCGTACTGGTACATTCAGGTGCATAATCAATAACGCTCTTGGCGAAAGAAGGAGCCTCCGCCGCTTTTACGTTATTATGAATCCTGTTATTGAAAACATCTACCTTATAGGCAAAGTCAATGAAACCCAATACCTCACTGGTCAGTTTCCGGGACTCATTTACACAAACACCAAGTACCCCTAATATTTCGAGTGAAGGATTAGATGTAATTTTTATATCCTTTATGAATTTCATGATCTGGCTCAGTCCCTGAATCGACAATATTTCGAGGAGCATGGGAATAATCACATAATCAGATGCGGTCAAAGCTATACGGGTAAGTGAGCCAATGGCAGGCGGGCAATCGATCAGGACGAAATCGTAGTCAAGTTGCGACAGTTTGTTCTTCAGGCTAAATGAATAATTAGGAATTTTCTTCAGCACATCTTCAGAATTAACCATAGAAACTGAAGCCGGTAAAAGTGAAAGCCCTTCAGTCTGTATAAGACATTCATCGAGTCCCGAATGACCAATCAGCCAATCCTGAACAGTAGCATCTACACCGGTTACACCCAGAGAGTATGTCAGATTGGCCTGTGGATCAAGATCAATAACAAGTACCCTCTTCCCCTTATTCCGCAGTACAGCAGCGATATTAATCGTACTGGTCGTTTTACCGGTACCTCCCTTATGATTGGAAAATGCAATGGTGGATAACATATAACAGGGGTTTTACCGAATAAAATTGCATAAATTCAAAGAGCAGTCTCAACATTTACCATAATGCTATTGCAAACCAAGTGTTAATACATTCCGGATACGGGGATTACCCTTGCATGTAGATATTATTTTTTCAGGTTTCAAAAATATTTTTCTATTATTAGGCTTCCGATATTGCTTATGGATTCTATTAAGATTGCCCTGATCGAAGATCATTTACTCATCAGAGATGCATGGAAATCGCTTTTATCAAAAAGATCGCACTATTCCATCGTTGCCGAAACAGATAATATAGACGACGCGTTTTCAATAATATCAGCTACCAGGCCTGATGTTATTTTAATGGACATTAATCTGAAAGGAAAAAACGGTGCAGAACTTATTTCCGAAATATGTAACAAAATAGCCCATCCCAGGATTATTGTGGTATCCATGAATAACGAATACAGTTTCGTGAAAAAGATGTTTAAACTGGGGATTATGGGCTATGTAACAAAGTTTTCATCACAGGAGGACTTTATTAACTCCATTGAACAGGTCTATCAGGGAAAAAAGTACATGTGCGAAGAGATCAAAAATCTATTCCTCAATAACACAATTCACGCCGAAAGAAACGACACCGAGAATTTCTCAATCCGCGAATTGGACATCATACGTTTTGTTTCAAAAGGATTCGGAAATAAAGAAATCGCTCAAAACCTGCAGATAAGCATTAAAACCGTGGAAGGTCACAAAACCAAAATCTATAAAAAACTTGGTGCAAGATCAATTGCCGAAATAATTTCGTACAGTAAGGCTAAAGGACTCGATTTTTAACAGGGGTTTCCTCTATATATATTTAATTTTTACCCTTTGTTTCAAAGAAGCTAACAGGTTTCCACTACCTGAAAGATGTTCCTTTATTTAGCTTTATGAAACTATGGAAAACCGTGATTTTAATATTCAGCACAAACTCGCGAGTAGAATAACAATGTATTGTGAATTGTATAAAGAAGATTATACAACCCTGATGGGCATGGACCCGGCAGATCTCAAAAAACTCTACCTGTCGCTTCTCATTCCGATACGCATCAAGCTCGATTACAAATTCAGAAACACCAATAAAAAGAAAGGGCTTTAAAAGGATTATTATAAACTACATTTTTTTAAAATCGTTTTAGAAGGAAAACAGTGACTATATAACTCGAATAAATTATATACATTTATTGCTCACACAAATGTCTTTCCAAACTGCTACTGCAAATCCTCTCCTCAACAATGGTTACTGAAGAACAAGCCTTTTATTTTGAATGCATTAAAACACTTACAAAGTACCAACGGGCAAACGAAACTGACCTTAATTATCAGGAACTATGCAATGATCTGTCGCAGGTTTCAAATGCTATAAGCATCTCAATACACATTGTTCAGGAACCAGGCAGTTCCATCAAAACAGTTTGGACACAAAGCATAAGCGATGATTTTCAGAGCAATCAAAAACCGGAACAAACTCAAACGCCAGACCATTCCGGCAGAGCAGCCCTGATGTCCAGAAATTTTATAAAGCAGGAATATATATCAGGCGAAAAAAACCGAAGCAGAAGAAACAATACGGCAAAAAAATACACAAGTTACAGTATCGGTCTATTCAACGATGACCAGCCCTATGGTTACATCCATTTCATTCTCGAAGAAAATAAATCCATCCCAAACGAATTCCTTCTAAAGGAACTCATTTATCATATACAGTCACAAATATACAAACACATCAATAGCGATAATGACAAAACATTCAATAAGAAAAACATATATACACAAGTAACCAATTCCACATCTCCTGATTACCTCATTTTAATAAATACCGAACGGGCAATCATCCATGCCAATTACAATCATGGAAACACAAATGCATCGGAAATAACAGGCCAGGATATCCTGAACTACATTCCAAAAGACAAGCGTGAATTGTACATCATGCAAATTCAAAGCGCCATTCGCAAAAAGGAACACAGACGTTTTGAATATTCTGTAATCACCGAAACATCAACCAAGTTTTATGAAACCAGGGTTGTACCGATCATTAATAATGACAACAGTATCTCCCAGCTCTACGTCATTATTAAAGATAATACGTATGTCAAACAGTATATTGATGATCTCACCACAAAAAAAGACATCACAAACCGCATAGAAGATATTTCCAAAATTGGTGGCTGGGAGTATTATATCGACACAAAGCGATTGGTAATGAGTGACGGAGTTTCCAGGCTCATTGGCTCTTCGATCATTCCACAGGTCAATTACAATAACCTTTTAAAAAAATGCCATGAAGGGCACAGACAGATCGTCTCACGTTCAATTGATAGCTGTCTGAAAAAAGAGATCCCTTTTGATATTGACTTTCTCTATTATTTATATGATGGCTCAGAAAAATGGTTGAGGCTTATCGGAAAAAGAGATGACTCCAATAACATAAAAAAAATAGTTGGTACCATCCAGGATATTACCAAATCCAAGGAGTTGCTTGAAGAATACAAAAAAATCTCCAATCAGCTTTCTCAATTTCAGCATGCTCTGAATTCAGCAAGTATCATTTCAAAAACAAACAGTGATGGTATCATTACCTATGTAAATAATAATTTTATAAAAATAAGCAAGTATGCTGTAAACGAACTGATAGGAAAAAAACACAATATTGTTAACTCCTCACACCACTCCGCTGAGTTCTGGAAAAATTTCTGGAAGCATATATCAAACGGACTTATCTGGAAAGGTGAAATAAAGAATAAAGCCAAAGATGGCTCGTATTATTGGGTCGACACGATTATTATTCCTTTATATAATAACAAAGGGGCTATTGAAGAATATCTTTCCATAAGACATGATATCACGGATAAAAAGAAAAGTGAGGCCGAGGTTATGTCTGTTAAGGAAAAACTCAATAACATCCTGAATACAATCGACGAGGCCATTTGGTCTATTGATCTAAAAACAGGTGATCAGTACTACAGTCCTGCAGCTGAAACAATCTTTGGATATGCCATTACTGAATTTCTGAACGATAAAAATCTCTGGTTAAAACTGATTCATGAAGAAGACCTGATAACACTGAGAGCTCATCATATTCCATACATACTGAAACAGGACCAACATGAGTTTGAATTCAGGGCGATTAAAAAAAATAAAGCAAACATCTATGTACATGTTAAGGTAAAAATAGAGAAAGATCAGAATGATGAACCCGTTCGGATTGTCGGGATATGTTGTGACATTACAGACAGGAAAAAGGGAGAGCTTCTTATTAAACAAAAAACAGATTACATACAATCAATCATATCTGCACTTCCGGATGTTATTCTGAATATTGACAGAGACTATATCGTTACATTTTGCAATGCCGGTGAAACCACTATGAAATGGCATACACCGGAAGATATAAAAGGTAAAAACATCTACACCATTTTTTCAGAAAATATTGCAGAGCTATTTGCACGGAATATAGACAAAGCGCTGAAGGTCGGATACTCTGAAGTTTTTGAATACAAAGCTCAATTTCCGGATGGTGAAAACTGGCTTGAAAACAGGATAACCAGAATAAATGAAAAAGAAGTACTTTGCCTTAGCAGAAACATCACAGAAAGAAAAATATCAGAGCATCATTTAAGAGAAAGTGAAGCAAATTTAAAAGAGGCCGAAAGTATTGCAAAAATAGGCAGATGGGAACTTGATCTGAAAACAAAAAGACTTTTCTGGTCTGATTCACTTTATGAAATTTTCGAAACAACAAAAAACAGATTTGATGCTACTTACGATTCATTTCTTAAAATCATTCATCCCGAAGACAGAAATATTCTGGATCTTTCATATACAAATTCCATAAAAAACAAGCTTCCATACGTTATAGAACATCGTATACTTCTGAAAGACGGGCGCGTAAAATGGATTAAAGAAACCTGCCGGACAGATTACGATGCAGAGGGTAATGCCCTGAGATCCGTCGGAATTGCACAGGATATAACATCCTCCAAAGAGTCGGAACTCGAATTGATCCGGACAAAAGAATCACTTTACAGAACCAACCAGATTGCTAAAATTGGCGGTTGGGAACACAGCTTCATCACCAATGAAACTTATTGGTCAGATATTACCCGCGAAATTTTCGAAGCAGATGCCTCCGAAACAGCATCCCTGGAGGCCGTTATACAACATCGTAAAACAGAACAGGGACGTTATGAACTCATAGCATCTATCGAAATGGCTAAAGCCCTTGGTTCATCTTATGACATGGAGGTTGAAATTGTTACCTTTAAGGGGCGTACACGTTGGGTTAGAAGTATTGGTGAAACAGAAATGAAGAATGGCAAGTGCATCAGAATATATGGTACAATGCAGGATGTGACAGAGAAAAAAAACTTACAGGAAAAACTCAAAAAACAACTATATATTTCAGAAGCAGTAAATGAAATAAACTCCTATTACCTTAATCCACGTATTGCCAGACAGACTCTCTTTGAGAAAATGCTTTCCGTGCTTCTTGAAATTACAGAGAGTTCGGAAGGCTTTATTGCCGAATTTATTCCAAAGCATGATGATCATAGCCTTAAAATACTATCATCAAACAATATTCCGCTACTTGATGAAATGAGCAATATGCTCAGCACAGGACCAGGACCTGAACAACACAATGATGTTATAGCAACAATAATAAAAACAAAAGTCCCGATCCTCTATCAGCGACAAAACCAATCGGAACAGGGTTCGCTTGCATTATCCATACCAGATAGTACAAAATACTACATGGCCATTCCTATAGAAGCCGATAATGAAATTACCGGCATGATCCTTCTGGCAAATAAAAATAAAGAGTACGAAAAAAATATCATTGACCTGCTCAAACCATTTATCTTCTCTTACGCCACAATCATTCAGGCCAAACGGGAAGAAGAAAAAAGGATTAAAAGTGAGGAGCTGGCTATCCAGGCATCAAAATCCAAATCGGAGTTTCTGGCTAATATGAGCCATGAAATCAGGACGCCGATGAATGCCATTTTAGGATTTGCAGAACTCCTGAAAGGAAATGCCTTTTCAAAAAAACATGAAGAATATATCGACGGAATTCTGACAGGTGGTAATAGCCTTCTATCACTCATCAATGACATTCTGGATCTTTCAAAAATAGAATCCGGAAAATTTGAATTAATCAACACACCGGTACACCTGGAAGAATTACTAAACGAAATCAACCAGCTCTTCTTAAGAAAGATCATTGACACCAAACTAAAATTTGATGTCATCATACAACCGGATGTTCCCTCATGCATTCTCATTGACGAACTTCGTCTGAAACAGATATTATTCAACATTGTCGGAAATGCCCTGAAATTTACGCAATTTGGTTCCGTTTCAATAGTCATATCAGCCGAAGGGACAAACACCAATGTACTGGATGCTTTAATTATTGAAGTGAAAGATACCGGTATTGGTATTCCTAAAAGTCAGCAACAGGTCATTTTTGAACCGTTTAAACAAATGGATGGACAAAGTTCCAGGAAATACGGCGGAACGGGCCTCGGACTGGCAATTACGAAAAGGCTTGTGGAGATGATGAATGGGAAAATACTTATAGAAAGTGAGGTCGGTCGGGGCACGCTTATTAAAATTACATTCCCGAATATCAGTATCTCGGCAGAGAACATTGCAAAAAAACAAAATGCTACCGGAGAAAAGTTTCACTTCAATAATAAGAATATTCTGCTGGTTGAAGACATCAAATCAAACCGGGACGTTATCCGGGGCTATATTGAAGGCACCAATCTGAACCTGATTGAAGCCACAAATGGTTTATCTGCACTTGAATACCTGCACTTCAATACCCCCGACCTCATACTTATGGATATCATGATGCCGGTCATGGACGGCCATGAAACCATTAAGATCATACGTCAGAATAAAAAACTTGATCACGTACCCATCATTGCCCTCACTGCAACGAATCTTGGTCAGAAAGAAAAAAGTTCGATCTATTGCCAGGATGTCGTACGAAAGCCGGTTTCAAAATCAGAGTTATTAAGAATCATTCAGAAAAATCTGGCTGAAACCGATAAAAACAGAATTGAAAACAAGGATACGTATACCGATTCACTTTTTGCACTCGACTCTGATATTCATATTTATGAAGAAACAGAACTCATTGAAAAATGGAAGGCTGCCAAAGAATATCTGAGTATAGATGATATTACTGCATTTTCACACGAAGTGATCTTCTTTGCTGAAAAAATCCAGAATAAAAACATGGAAGCCTATGGCAAAGAGCTCCTGAAAGCTGCCGGACAATTTGAAATCCATAAAATGGTCCAACTTTTTTCATTATTTGAAACACTCATGAACAAAATAAAATAAAATAGTCCCCTACCCCCAAAACTCCCGTACTATGAACGTCCTGAACAAACTCAACATTGCTGAATCAAAAATCCTTCTGATCGACTTTTCTGTAGAAAATGTAAAAGTGCTTGGCAGCCTGTTACAGGAAAATGGTTTCAATGTATTAATTGCAACAGACCGAAGCCAGGCCATAGAACTTTCGAAAGTCAAAAAACCAAATGTCATCCTGCTTAATGTAAATATCTCTGATGAGATCGGTTTTGAAATTTGTGAGGAATTAAAAAAAGACCCACATACAAAAAACATTCCCGTTATTTTCCTTACTCGAATCATTGAAAACAAAAACCTGATAAGGGCTTTTGAAATCGGCGGCATAGATTACATATACATGCCATTCGATAAAGAAACACTGATCAAACGAATCGTCACACATCTTAATCTTCGCTGTTACTGTGGGAACGGGAATAACTGCACATCCGTATTAAAAGTCGACCTGAAGCAGTTCTATCAGAACATCAATATATCGCTGGGAATCATCTCAAAGGAAATTGAATTATTATCTGACAAGAAAAACAATCTGGACGTAAAAAACCTTGTCACAGCCACGCAGTACACCATTGACCTCGTTTATCAGATGATGAATCTCCGGAAAGAGGATCCGCACTCCCTGAACCTCATTTTAAGAGGCATTAATGATGTCACAAACCGCAATATTCTCATCGTAGAAGATAACCTGATAAACAGGCAATATTATAAAAGCTCCCTGGAAGCCCTCAGTTCAAACATTTTCTTCGCCATAAATGGTGAAGAAGCCCTTGAAGTTCTGAATAAAAACAGAGTACAGGTAATTGTGCTTGACATTGGCCTTTCCGACATGAATGGCGTGGACCTGGCCCGTAGAATCAAGCAATCCTCACTAAGCGAGCAACACATCATTGCCATATCAGGATATAGCCTGGAAGAAATAAATGATAAATATGGCGCATTCGAATTCGACCATTACATTCAAAAACCCGTATCATCAAATGAACTGTTATCTTATGTTTATTTCTACATGAAAGGGCTTAAAGTAAAGACCAATAACAAACCTCCTGCACAAAAATACGATCACCAGCTGGCAAAAAACCTGCTTAGCAGCTATCCCGACGGATTTAAAAATACAACTACCGATTTTCTGAAATATATTTCAGCCTCCATCACAAATGTAGAGGGGCTCCTGGAAGGTCGCAGGCAACCCGACCTGAAGGATAATTTACACGAAGTACTGAATCTCGGCATGTACTTTGGAACCCATAAGCTCATTAACATGATTATGGAGATCAGAGACAGCAAATTCCCCTATAACAGCGAACAACTGGTTCAGTTTCTATTGGAACTGAGATCTGTACAACTATTTTATGAACAGGAGCTCGAACAGCTATAAAAAAAGAGACCGTCTAAAGGGACGGTCTCTTTTTTACCAGAACAGGTCATATCAAACACAATTACAAAGGCGCTGAAAACATAAACTCTACTTTGGGTTGTTGTTTATGGGTTGATAGGTCTTTATTTTGCAATACGGCGTATCTTATGCCTAATCCAAGTGGCCCAATAGCGTTCAGTATTTTGGTATCAAAAACAAGTTCAAAGCCATAAGAGTTTTGGCTATAGGTTTTATTCAATGATTTACGCTGTACAGTTCCTATATCGCAAAACATATTTGCTCTTATCCTATTCACGAAAAATAAACCTGCCCAACCCCTGTCCACATTTAATAAAGGCAAACCGTAGTTAATAGCAATGACCGTTTCAATATCACTGGGTGATGCAGAATAACCCCTGGCATGGATAAAATTATCGAGGTATAAATAGTTATTAGCCGTGTTCTCCTGTTTGTATCTGAAACTGGCTCCAAAAGCATGATTCTTCATAAAGCCAATTGCTGTAAGATCCATGGATGCTGTAATTCTTTCCGCACTTACTTTACCAAGGCCTTTTTGATACTGGAAAGCCAGAGTCTGTGACCATTTGTGATTTAGGTTCTGGTAAGCTTTATTTCTTAAATGAGAAAAACTAAATCCGATATCCATTGAATTGAAATTATAATTTTTATTGAGTTCTTTATCACTTCCAAGTTTATAATTGGAGGTTTCAATGTTTGACAGGAAGCCGGAAAGCAATACGCTGGTTCTGTAATTATTCTTCAGCCAGTTTAATGGCAGTGAAAGTCCTGCACCGAGTTCTGCCTGGTTGAAAGTACGTGTTCCAACGGTTGTATCACCAGCCAAATACGTTTTATTGCTTCGCTGATCAATGTTGGCTTTAAGTCCAATGGGCAAAAAATATCTGGCATAGTCAAAATTGAACGATAAGCCGTTTGCCTTTTCATTAAAATTGTGACTGGCTTTTGCTTTAATGGAAAAATCTGCCAGTATATTATCCAGATTTAGATTTAGTGATATGTCTTTGGGAGTCGGCAAAAGAAACCAACTGTGTAGCTTAACGCCTCTAAAAAAACCATTGTAATTTTTAACTGTATAGTTTCCGGCAGGCACACTGTCTATAATACTATGCTCTATATCGGTCGTTTTTACATGATAGCGCTCCATCTCCATTGGTTCTACAACCTGGATTGTCTTTATATGCGCAGCAACAGTATCGTCATTTAACCTGACCTGACTAAGTTGCCAGCCCATATAGGTGTATTCAGCCATGACCAGATTATTTTCATCTTCGGTTACATTTGGCATCTCCGCACATACTTTAACAGTGGTAATTTGTTTAATTTGTTTATCGCCGCTGAGACCAACACTATATATATTGTTTATTCCAGAAAAAGAAGCATCAAAGTAAACATTGTTCTTTGCCACGCAAAAGGCTCCTATTATTTGAGAAGTCCATGGAATAAGCTCAGTGGTGGCACCGGTGGTCAGATCATATTTCAATAAGGCTATTTTCGAGTTTCTTTTTGCCAGAAACACAATGGCACCATCGTCTTTTGTCCATTTAGGCATGGATACAAAATCGTTATGAGGGTTAGGTATTGAAAAGGTCACAGCACCGGTTTTGGCATCAATAATCTTTACTGAATTTTTTAAAAATTCGTTAGCATTCACAGCTACTATTTTGTCGCCGGCAGACGACAACATAGGTGCGAAGTATTTACTTTTTTTAGGTGTTAATTGCTTCCTTTTTCCGGTAAGTAAATTATAGGATACGATCACGCTGTAACCATAGGCATCACGTCGTCCATTTTTCCGGTATTCGCACCAAACAACATGGTCACCATTTAAAGAGATATAAGGTTCTAAAACACCCGAAGGTATAAATGCTAACTGTTTTTCTTTTCCATGCTTAATTTGCACTAAAGTTGGAATTTGTTTGAATGAAACTTTCTGGCAAATAATGCTGCTGTCTTTGTAAAAGGACGGGTAAGTATAATGCGTTACTGTTTTTTTCGGGATTTTTGTAATGGCTGTTGTAGGTGTAAGTTCCAGTGTTTGTAATTCCTTTTCCCAGTTATCATACATTTCTGTACGTGTCAATTTATACAGCTGCTTTGTACTAACACCTGCATGTTTTCTTAAGGCACCTGAAAAGGAATAAAAAACAGTTCTATATCTCCCCGCATCAGCCAGTACTTTTTGCCAGATGTCAGGACCATAATGATTTCTGCCATAATTTATCATGGCATACCCAAGTGGGTATTGATTGGGTAATATTTTGGTATAAGAACCATTTCTGTTCTGCAAATACGTATAGTTTTTTCCGGCAACCCACAAAGCTCGCTGTTCTTTTGTAAAATCAGACGACCGGCCCCTGCCTGCTGAACTTAATAATGTTTCTGTCATTACGGCATCGCCTTCCAAATACCAATTGGGTATTACAAACGCTGCCAGCTGCCATCCCTTTTGTCCGAATAAAACAGATGCTACGCGGGTAAACCCGCGTCGGGCATTATTAAATTGTAGTGAGTGCCTGTATTCATGAATAGATAGGGCATCCAGCCAATTGAGTGACCCAAGGAAATTAAAATTCTGAAAACCGGTGCCATAAAACTCGCATCGGTATGGGGTCAATGCCACATAACCATTGGATTCTACATTATAGGTATTAAGTAAGATCGGTAATTTTTTGCTTTTTGAACCCACCGATATGGTTTTATGGTCACGAATAAAATTGGTTAGATTGGCAATCCTGATGGCTTCATCCACACAAGCTGTATCCGGAAAAATAACTTTCACAGCATCATTTTCAATGTACTTCCATTTTATGAAAGAAGGTTGTGGCCCCGTAACTTGTGCATACATTTTGAAGAAACCGCTTAAGCACATAAAAATCAATAGTAATTTTTTTTTCATCTTTTTTTGCCAAAAATATAGTCTGGCACATAAACCAAAAAGTAATTACTTAAGTATCGTAGTAAGTAAATGATCAGGAATCAGTACAAGAAAAAATCGTCATGGATGAGCATTCCGCCCCTGTTGGTGCTATCACCAACAGATTATTCCTAGTCCCAAAGGGATTAAGCCTTGACCCCCTCCTGTTCAAAAGTCAACATGACAATCACCCGGTCTTTCAGACCAGTCTATCTTTTCATTTCTCCGCTTTTAAAAACTGAGCTTTTAACGCTTCGTCCTGAAACGACAATGCCCCCGCTCTAGCGGAGGCATTTATTATGTATTCGTGGACGCTGCAGACAAAAAATCGAACGCTAATTGTTACAATATTTATACGATTTATTCTTTAAAGAACTTGGTAAAATTAAATAAATAGCACTCTCAAAAACTAATACAATTAATATCATTACAAGGATTAATCTTGTTTCACTAACTTAAATTTTGAAGTTCCGAAAGAAAGAGTGTATATGCCATTTTGAATACTGTTTGTAGTTATTTGGTATTGTTGACCGCTCATATTTCCGCTCAAAATAACTCTTCCCAACTCATCTGTTACTTCGTAATGAGTTATTGGTAATATTTTTTCAGAATGAATAATTAGCACATCTTTTAAAGGATTTGGAAATACCCTACATTCTGATTGATTACTCATCGCTGTCATGCCTGTGTTAATAGTAGTTGTAGAGGCTCCGTTATGCAGTTTTACAATCCAACAGAAATACCCGGTACCACCTGTATAAACATAACCACTATCATTACTTTCGCAGATACCGTAAACAGTATATTGATAAAAAGGGCTCCCAAAAGGAGAGGATGAATTAACTACGGACCATTCTATGTTGGCTACAGAATCTAGTTTAATAAATTTTGCAACCGGAACAGACCAAGCACCACTTTGCCCCATTTGAGTATAAGATGAATTACCACTTAGAATATAACCTCTATTGCGGCATTGTCTAATTTGACAATTATACATGCTGGGAGCATAAGAGGTAATCGAAGGTATAAGTTTACTCCACTCTATCAATCCCGTAGAATCCAGCTTCAAAACATATCGGTTGGCTCCAGTGTTTGTTGAAAAATCTCCATCAGTGGATTGTGTATATAATGATATAACAAATCCACGATCTGAGGTTAAATCCATAGATTCAAAAATATCAAAAGAGCTCCCTCCATATGTTTTCTTCCACAGTATTGCCCCGGTTGTATCTATTTTCAAAATCCAAATATCATCCGATCCATGATTCCACAAGACATTGCCATTATTGGAATCCGTATAACCTGCCACAATATAATTACCATCATTAGTTTCATAGGCAAGACAAGAATTATCATTCTGGGTACCTCCGTATGCTTTTTGCCATTGCAGAATCCCCATGCTATCGAGTTTTAATACCCAATAATCAGTCCCTCCATGAGCCCCGGTTACATTCCCATCTATTGATTCAGTATTACCTCCAATTATATAGCCTCTATCTTTGGTTTGTTGGATGGAACCCGTATTCTCATTCCCTGATCCACCAAATGAATTCTCCCATTGAATGACACCAGTCGAATCTAGTTTCAAAACCCAAATATCTTTCCCTCCATGATTGCCCGAAACATCGCCTGTTGTAGAATTACTTGTACCCGAAATAACATATCCTTAATCTTTGGTCTGTACTACACAATATGGTCTGTCATCAAACTGTCCTCCGTAGGTTTTATCCCATTGCACAGTTCCATCCCCACGTAATTTAATTACCCTGTAATCCCCAAAATCGGAATAAGATGTCCTTTCACTGACTACTATATATCCTCCATCTTGTGTTTTTGCAATACACCTTCCTGTATTATTACCCTCCGGATCTTTAAGCATATCTTCCCACCCCTTGGTGTAGGCTTGCCCATATACGCTACTTAACGCCATGAGCAACAGAATTACAAATATTTTAAACTGTTGCATAAATGCCATATTATAAATTTACAACCTAAAATATGAATTTCATAAACCCAATCACTTCTAATGATTATTTGACTGCCTTGAATTAGCAACTAACATAATTCCCGCCCCTGTTGGTGTTATCACCAACAGGTTATTCCTAGTCCCAAAGGTTTTAAATCATTGATCCCCCCGGTCTGAAGTCAACATGCCCCCCTGTTCGCTTCGCAAAACGTTGGTTTTTTTCACTTTTCCGCCCCTGTTGGTGTTATCACCAACAGGTTATTCCTAGAGCCAAAAGTTTAAATCATTGATCCCTCCCGGTCTGAAGTCAACATGCCTCCCCTGTTCGCTTCGCAAAACGTTGTTTTTTTTATTTTTTCACTTTTGAAAGCCGGGCTTTCACCTTTCCAAAATAAAAAAACCCACCATTCGGTGGGTTTTCATGTATTCGTGGTCTCCACCGACCAAATTTCAAACACCATTATAGAAGAATTGCAAGCTCTAGCTAATTTAAAACGCTACTTGTCAGATTGTTAAGGAGGTCTTTATTGACCTTATACATTTTTACTGTTTTGCGATGAAACTGCCCAAATTTGCCATTATCGGTAATTATAATCCCTTATGAGGAAATGTACCCGAATTACATCCTCAATTTTGTATCATAATTTTAAAACTGATAACAAATGAAAAACAATCAAATTATGATAAAACCATACAGCACAAGAGAGCTTTCTGAATTATTCGGCATTAGCGAAAAAACTCTAAGAACATGGATCGTTCCTATTAAGGATAAAATAGGAATTAAGAGGGGGAGATTTTACAATGTCAATCAAACTCAAATTATGTTCAAGCAGTTCGGACTTCCTTTTGAAAAAAGTATATCTAGCCAACTATTCCCTAACAATAACTAAAACACCTAAAAATGCAAAACACAATTATTCAGGTAAAACCATATATGCATTGTGAATTATCTAAGATTTATGATGTGAGTGATAAAACGTTCAGAAGCTGGTTAAAAGGATTCAAAAATGAACTTGGGGAAAGATACGGCAGATATTACAGCACGAAGCAAGTAGAAATTATTTTTCGAAATTTAGGCGTACCTTATCTAATTAAAGATTTAGAAATTCAATCATCCAAATTTTAATTGTAACATGAAAGATAAAACTATAAAATACGAACATAAAGCTAATACTAAAGAATACCTCATAGCATTAACTTCTATTCCAAGATTTGTAAGAATGCTTGAATCTGAAAATAAACCTTACAAGAAATTACATGATTGGCTAGTGACAAATGAACAACTCTTCTCTGATGATAATCAGGAATTCCCTTCTGTAAAGCAAATTTCCGAATGGACGGATATTGATTCAGGACATTTATCAAAACAGATAAAACAGATGTATCATGATATACATATACTCAACCAGAACTCTCCACAACTATTTGTAAAAGAAGGTCAAAAAATGTGTTCACTAAGCTTTGATTATCTAGGTAGTGAGGCTCAGTTTAACTTAGGGCTAGATGTAATTCCAAGAGTTGGAGACAGTTTTTACTTTTGGTTTATTAAACCAATTAATGGTGGAACTATTTTCCATGTTAAAAATGTTACCCATTCTCTTGATAAAGGTGATCATGAAATTTGGATTAGTCTGACTTCTCATTACCCCAATGCTTATATGGAATTGCTAAAAGAAAAAGCCTATTTGCATCGGGAAATTTCGTTTTCTGATCTGTTATCAAATACCAGTTCCTCCTTAGAAGAGGAACTGGTTAAAAGGCATCGAAACTTATAAATTTAATATTAACTGTGTTTGTTATGTTCTTTCTGTAATCCCTTTTAATATCAATTCAATTAACTCTTTATCCAACTTCTCTATTTCATCAGAATATTCTAATGAATACTCGCTTAGTCTTCCAATGTTGCCGCTAAGTCTTTCTGAGAGAATTTTCATTATTTGTTTTTTCAATGTGACTGAAAGCTTTAACGCGGCAGCCATATCCCTTCCTAATAGCCTTGCTCCTGCACTGATTTGAAAATGGATTTCCGACAAATCTTCTAAACAATCCAAATGTTCAGCATAAAATCTGTCTTGATTGAGCGTGAAATAATTTTTTAAAATAAATTGCAAATCATCCAAATCTTTTACTCTATCTGAAGGCTTTTCATCCCAAGAAATTAATTTCAATATAAACAATCCCTCCATTGGAGTTACTCTGATATTGGTATTACCTAAAGTCATTTCCTGAGTGATTTGACCAACTTCCTTAAAACCAACTACAGATAATTCGATTTCTCTTTCTGTAAACGTTACAGTTCCCTTTTCTTCAATTTCTCCGTATGGTAAAATATCAATTACTGTATTCGTTTTATCATAAATTATTCGATAAGGCATTTTTGTGTCCCTAAACCCTGATTGTAATAAATCATTGAATAATTTTTCATACGTTTCCATATCTGGTAACATTATTGCAAAATCAATATCCATTGTTCCTCTTGAGGGTTTAATACCAGATTCAAGAAGATTTATATCTCTTGCTTGAGCTCCAATTAAGTAACAACTTACGCCATTCTTAACGCATATTTCATCAATTTTACTATATACCTCTTCAATAAAAGGTAAGCTAAGTTCTCTGTATGTTTTGTTCGAAATATTTTTCATAAATAATGTGAGCTGTTTCTAAACATCTCATGTCCTTTGTTAATACTAGATCCGCGTATGTTAAAATAGGAGTTGTTTTATTTTCAGGAAGGTTTTGCTTCCAAAATTTTTTATAGATTTTGATGTTTCCATATGGATCTGGAACTAATTTATAATTTCTAATTAAATCTGTTTTTGTTTCTTCAGTATATAAAGTTAAAATTGCAGGTTTAAGATAATTAGTTAAAAGATTAGCAGCTGCTTCTCCTCCCCAACAAGTCTTCTCAAAATTAAATTGCACATTCTGCCAATTATCAAAATCATTGGGATTTAAAAATTTAAATGTACCAAGTTCTATAGTTGGTTTTAATTTCTCACCATATGCTTGAGTCCATTTATCTATGAGCTCTTCCATTTTAATAATTGTAAATTCATTTTTATTTTTTTTAAGCATAAAACCATCTTCAATTAATCCGTCAATAATTGGTTTAATGCTCCCTAAAGCTACTCCTGCTTTTTCTGCAATCTCTCTATAGGTTTGATTAATTAGATTGGGAGTTAATAAAAATTGATATGTAACTTTTAATCCTGCTTTGGCAAAAGGCCTATTTAATTTTTCTTTATGATATTCTTTATTTTTCTTACCATCAATATTTATAAAGAAATAATTATGATTTTTGGTTTCGTTTATTAGACAATTTCCATTTATGTCTAAATAATCCAATCTTTCATTTTTAAGTAATTCCCTTGTTCTTGGAAGAATGTATTCAGCAATAATTATTGTCTTATGGTTTTTTAATTGTGTAAAATTCCTAGCAATATGCTCATCTTTAAAGTGAGTTTGAGTCAAATAATCTGCTCGGTAAACCTCTTTGCCTTCTTTATATATTATAACCTGATCATTACCCCATCCTTTTTCATGGGGGCGCAAGGTAACTTTACAGCCACCACCTAGGATTTTCTCGAGCTGTTCTAATGCTTCGTGTAAAATCCTTTCTAATTGTATTTCTTCAGCTTTGTACACTTTTTGTAATATTTCAATTAATATGAACACTCAAAAATAATGAACATAATTCGGATTTGCAAATATTTGTTCACTATTTTAATTTGTTCATATTAATTGAACAGAACTAAATACCGGACAATGATTATTAAGCAATTGAAATACAACTATTTAAACAAATAGCTTAATTGACGTTTAACTCCCGTTGAATTTATCCGAAGTTTAACCATGGAAGGGCTAGCGTTATAATGCTCAGCTATTTCATCTATTTCCATTCTTTTTTTAAGGCCCAGATTAATCCATCACGAGTAATTTGCAACGTTGAACCTAAATAATTTGCTTCTTCTTCTTGTTGTTGATCATAATCTCTCATGAAGAATGGAAGCTTAATATTTTGGTGTGTTTTAGGGTGCTGATGATCGCATATAACATGCGCCAACTCATGCATTAAATTACTCTGTTGACGTGTAGGAGCGTGAAGATGGTTATGGATAATAATTTTATTATCATTACCTGTAAGCATAGTTAAAGCAGACCAACCTTTATCTTTTGATTTAGTTCCAACAAGTAGACGGGAGAAGAAAGAAAATTCCAAATAAATTTCAAACGGTTAGGGATGAGTTTCCATTGCGTGGTTTTTTGATATGTCCTGATTGTGGAAGAACACTCACTGCATCTGCCTCCAGAGGCAAAATGAAAACACTCTTTTACTATTATCATTGCAACAAAGGATGTAAAGTGCGATACAAGGCCAATATCGTGAATGAAAAATTTGAAGAGCTTATAACAAGCCATATTACAAATGAACAAACCATTGATTTATTTTCTGTATTGATGAAGAATAGTTTAAAAGGCAGAAATACAATTGTTAGGTATGATATTGAAAAGCTTCAAAAAGATATTGATAAACAAAGACAAAGGTTAAAGAACGCAAAAGCAATGGTTTTGGATGGAGAGATTAGCGCAGATGATTATAAGGAAATGAAGCATGAAATAGAATCAAACCTTGAACGTTTAGAAAGCGATCAAACTAAAATCAGAAACTCTTTAGAGAATTATTCGGTAATGGTAGATGATGGTTTAGGAGTTATGAAAGAAATTCAAAAAAGCTATAGAACCTACGATACTGTTGCAAAGCAGAGAATAATCAGTGCTTTTTATCCGGAAAAGCTCATTTTTGAAAATTCAGGATATCGAACTCCAAAAACTTTAAGGGTGCTTGAGCTGATGAGCAGAACTGGCGAGGGTTTTAGGAGAAATAAAAAAGGGAAGAAAACTGATTTTTCAGTTTCTTCCCTCGAAGTGGACCCGGAGGGATTCGAACCCTCGTCCAAACAAGGAATTAATAAGCTTTCTACATGTTTAAAATGTATTTGATTGTCGGTCTAAGCCAGGCATACATTTAAACCAAACTTAAACTTAGATGCTGATATTGCCACCGCTAACATCATCACGGCAACAACCTGTTATTTTATGATGCAGTACTTCTGTCGCTAAACAGGAGCGCTACAGAAACTGCAAAGGTTGCTTGATCTTGGATTAAGCAGCCATGGCGTAGTTATTTTCGCCAAATAAAAGTTTGAGAATTCGGATTAAAGTGCAACGTTCACAACGCACTACATGCTTACCTATCAACTGCTCTCGCTGTCAAAACCGGTCGGGCCCATAAGTCAAATAACTGCCTGTAAAGATACGCAATTATTTCGTGATCACGATGGGTTTATTGGCCCTGCCTGAAGCCGTGGTCAGCGTCACTATATAAACACCGTTTTTCAGATCACTCACATCAACAGGGTACGTAAACATATTGTCTAACTCCGCCTGCTCTTCAAAAATAAGACGCCCCGACATATCCCGGATCTGAATCCTGGCATGCTTTCCATCCTTGAAATGTCCTGTCAGATCAATATGATCCGTCGCCGGATTCGGCACAACCGAAAAATAATTTTCCGCATCTATCACCTGGGCTACACCGGTAGTTATTACACAATTATTTACCAGTGCTTTCATAATGGCTTCATAATCCTTATCCACCACTTCCACCACCTGGTTAATGCAAACCTGTGAGGTGGCATTGGCGTAATAAATCCGGCACAATGGCTGAGGCGTATTGCTTTTTCCTATTGTCGAATCCTTGTACGACAAACAAATCACTTTCGTGCCACCGGCATTAAAATCAGGATTCTCAGGGTACTGGGTAGCCGGCACCAGGTTCACGGCATTCAAAATAGTAGCACCGGAAATGGTGAATTCATAACCCAGAATCTTCGCTGTTGGATTCGTCACATACACATCAAAATAATTCTGCGACGAATTAAAATTTCCGATGCTGAACGTAGCCGTATAATTCGGATTGACAACCCCTCTCGGGAATACACACTTGGTATTGTTCGGTGCGCCGTGCATGGCGCAGTTTACCATCAATGCGGCATCCCACACTGTAATACTGTTGGTATTATTCAGGTCGTTACAGGCATTCGGAGCAATGGAACTGTTCAGAATATTAGATACATACAACTGAGCATCCGTATTCTGCTGAAGCCCGTTATTATTCAGATCGCCCATTTTGGCTGTACCATTGCAGGTACCGTTACAGTCTATAGTCGCATTACCATACTGTACCCCCATACAATCCTGGTATGGCAGGCAATTCGGCAACAACACATAATTTTTCTGGCCGGCAGAGTTCTGTGTAATGCGCAGACATACCTGCGCCCAGTTATTGGTATAAGTCAGTTCATAATTACCTAAAGCATCCGGCGATTGGTCCCAGTTTACCTTGGTAGCCAGCACATACTGACCTGTATCTACATCCGTAATATCAACCCACTGACAGTCGAGCCCGGCACTGTATATATCGCCGCAACCATTGGTAATTCCCATATTACTGCAGCTGTACTTGGCAATACCGCCGCCCGGGCAACCATCAAAGTCAAGCACACAAAATCCATTCTTGAAACCGATCGGGATCAGCTGGCCGTTTTGTTTATACAACCGGTATTCGGCATAACCTTCGTAATGCGCATGTCCATGACAGTTGTTGAATGTAAACTGACCGGGGTGCGACGACGGATTACCGATGTAATAATCCATCGTTCCGATATTCTTAATATATGTATCAAAGTTAATAACTGTACGCGTACCATATCCGTTGAGACAACCCTCTACCACTCTGCAATCGCCTGCCGGTGCTGTCACAGTACCAAGGTACATGGAACTTTGAAAGCGTGGCTGATCTATTGTCAGATCCGGTCCAGGGCAGGTTGGATCCGGATAATATTTGCAGGAACCATCATCGACCGAAGCGAGCGGATTGTAGTTACAGGCCGTTGGACTTGTACAACCCGTTACCGGTCCCTGGTAATTGATGGCAAAATTAATAGCTGCCGTACAGGTTGCACTGCTGGCTCCTACCCGTATGTAATAGGTCTTGGCGGTATCAAGTGCTCCGGTAATCTGCGACAGCGTGCCACAAAAATCGTCGTTGTAAAAAATAGTGCCCGTATTATTGCTTGTTTTCGGTGCCGAACAATTATCATAAATCCAGAGCTTGGTATCGCAACTGTTGGTTAAGCCACACATGGTTATATTATAAATTCCAAGTTGTGCCGGCTTGAACTTATAATAATATTCCTGCCCCGGAGCGGTGTATGTACCCGTGGTAGCCGAAAATGCCGTCGCACAGCTTTCACCTGGACCACAGTTGAAATTGGTTACATAGGTATTGCTGAATTGTCCGTTGTGGTTTATCACCACAACACCATTTACATAAATAACAAAATGCCCGTTACCATAGCCACAGCAGATTCCATCGCCGTAGGCATCGTTAATGGTAAACTTCAAACAGGTGGTCGATGGTGTACACACCGTGCTGGTATAGGTAGTGGCCTGCGCCATAGAGCCGGGATCTGTCATAAGCACATTACCCAGTTTATCGGTAAGCTGCCAGCTGGTTTCAGATGGGTAATTGTCGGTGGTAAGTACCACTTTTACTTCAATTTGCCCGGCCGGACATGTAGCCCTCGAAACACCGGTAAACAAACAAAAAAACAACAGGAATAGTATGATTTTATTCATGACACGAATGGATTAAAAATGTAAGTTTATATTTGTACTAAATTAATGTAATTCTGAAGATTTTGAAGAAAATTAACTCAGAAAATATAGCCCTTAACTAAATTTAATATGAATAAACTCAAAATAGGTGTTCTCCGTGAAGAGAAAAGCCCACCGGATAAACGTGTGCCATTAACCCCACTCATCTGTACAGAATTATTACGTCAGTATCCCAACCTCGAAATTGTGGTACAACCCAGCAAAATTCGCTGCTACAGCGACGACGAATACCTTGCCTTCGGATTAACCCTGCAGGAAGACCTGAGCGACTGCGATGTACTCATGGGCGTGAAAGAAGTGCCGAAGGACAAACTGATTCCGGGAAAAAAATATTTCTTCTTCTCGCATACCATCAAAAAACAGCCTCATAACGAGAAACTGATGAAGACACTCATCGAGAAGAAGATTCAGATGATCGATTATGAAACCCTGACCGACAAAAACCACAACCGAATCATTGGTTTCGGGCGTTATGCCGGCATCGTGGGGGCATATAACGGGATCCTGGGCTATGGCCGTAAATATGACCTGTTCCAGATCAAACCGGCTAACCTGTGCCGCGACCGGGCCGAAATGGAAGAAGAACTCAAACGAGTAAAACTACCCAATATTAAAATTGCACTTACCGGTGGTGGCCGTGTGGCCAATGGAGCCATCGAAACCCTGTCGGCACTGCGTATCCGCAAGGTAACTCCCGAAGAATACCTCATGACCTCTTTCCGCGAACCGGTATATGTTCAGCTCAACCCCCGCGATTATGTAGAACGTGAAGGCGATCATAATTTCGACCTGAACGATTTCTTTGCACATCCTGAACATTTTGTCTCCAAATTTCCGGCCTATACCAAAGAAACGGATGTGTACATTTCAGCGCATTTCTGGGATCCACGCTCTCCTAAAATGTTCACCAGGGAGGATATGAAAAAAAGTGATTTTCATATCAGCGTGGTAGCCGATATTACCTGCGATATTGACGGCAGTGTGCCTACAACCCTCAGAGCAAGCACCATTGCACAGCCCTTTTACGGTTACAATCCTAAAACCGATAAAGAAGACGTACCTTTCAACAAGGAAACCATTTGCATTATGGCGGTAGATAACCTGCCATGCGAACTGCCCCGCGATGCGAGCGACGATTTCGGCAAAGACCTCATGGAACGTGTATTGCCTGCCCTGTTTACCGGCGACAAAGACGGGATCATTGAAAGAGCCAGTATTTGCAAGGACGGGAAGCTTACAGCACCTTTCGACTACTTAAAAGATTATGCTTATTAAACCTTCGTGTTTTTGGGCAGTCTAATGACAAACCTACGGTATGCAGCATTATTCTGATCAGGACATTCTCGGTATGTACAGGGACGAAAGTTCCAGGAACATGGCCCTGCATCACCTGATCCAGAAATACCAGCAGAAACTTTACTGGCACATTCGCAAAATCATCATCAGTCACGACGACACCGATGATGTTTTGCAGAATACATTTATCAAGGTCTGGAAAGGCCTGGACGGCTTCAAAGAAGAGTCGCAGCTCTATACCTGGCTTTACCGCATTGCTACCAATGAGTCGCTGACCTTTCTCAAACAGAAACAAAAAGCCAATACCACATCCATTCATCCCATTGAATATCAGTTAAGTAAATCGCTCGAAAGCGACAATTACTTTAAAGGAGATGAGATTCAGCTCAAATTACAGAAAGCCATTTTAACCCTGCCCGAAAAGCAAAGGATTGTGTTCAATATGCGCTATTATGATGAAATGCCTTACGAGGAAATGTCGGAGATCCTGGAAACTTCCGTGGGTGCCCTGAAAGCCTCATACCATCATGCCGCCAAAAAAATAGAAGATTTTTTAGTGAATCATTAAACTTAAACATACAAACCCAGTCAAACCCACAAATGCAACATCCTGAGAATAACCACGACGAAATGGGCTTACCGTTCAAAAAAGACGGGCATAACCCTTTTTCATCTCCGGATGGGTATTTCAATGATCTGGGTAAAAAACTCATGCATCGCATTGAACTCGAGGAAGAGCTCCGCGAGTTTAAAATGCTGGGCGCCATCCCGAAACAACAAGCCTATACAGTTCCACAAAATTATTTTGCACAGCAGGCCAATGCCCTGGAATACCAACAGGAACTGGCCTCCTATCCTGCCCTTGCTGCTTTGCATAAACCGGCTCTGCAATCACCGGAACCGGCCTACTTCGATGAACTGGAACAACGTCTGCTGAGTAAAGCCGAATGGGTACAGGAACTGGCTGCCTACCCGGCATTGCAGGCTATAGACAATGTACACGGTTTTGAAATGGCTCCGGGTTATTTTGATAACCTCTCTTACGAAGTGCGTAAGAAAATTGCCAGCCAGCAGCACATCCGGCCGGGTATTCTGGAACGTGTGATTGCCTTTATTTTCAAACCGCAGGTATCACTTGCATTCGCCTGTGCGATTGCCATCGGAATTTCATTTCTGATTTATAAACCGGAAACCGCAGTACCTGATGGAAACTGCAAAACCCTGGCCTGCCTGGAAAAAAGCGACATTCTGAGCGACGACAAAGTGATGCATTCACTGGATGAGGAAAACCTGATGGATGTGGTGGATGTTGAAAAACTGGATAAACAGATCAACAAGCCCGTTCATGTTAGCGACACTGCAGCCTCCCGCGAAGAATATATCATCGATAATGTAAACACCGATCAATTGCTGGAAGAATTATAATGAAAAAACGACTACCATATTTACTTTCATGTATTGTTATGCTCTGCCTGAGCATGGCTCTGCATGCCCAACCGGAATCGAAGCGCGAGAAAATCGAAGCGCTGCGGGTATCCTATATTACCCAGAAGGTAAACTTTACAACTCAGGAAGCACAGGCTTTCTGGCCATTGTACAACGAGATGTCAGACCGTCTGGAGGCCGCACGGAAAGCTTTCAGACAGCAATACAATAAAAACACAAATTACGATTTCGCCACCGATAAGGAAGCGGAAGCCTACCTGGCGGCAGAATTAGCCCTGAAACAAAAAGAATTTGAATTGTATAAAGAGTATTACGAGAAATTCAAAAAAATACTACCTATCAAAAAAGTGGCAGCGCTTCGCAGGGCCGAAGAAGAATTTAAACACGAAATTATTAAGTCCCTCAAAGCCAACCAAACCGAACAGTGAAGCGGCAAAACATATTTTTTATTTCCCTGCTCGGCCTGGCGTTTCTGAACGTGAGCCATCTATGGGCAGGTATTGGCGGCGATACCAGCAAAATCAAAAATGCCCGGCCTCCCCGCCACTATTTCAATTCCATGATCTTCACGGATGCTTATGCTACCGGCCTGAGAACCCTGGATAATGCAGCGAAACCCATGTTCAATAAACTGCACAACTACCAGGTGAAACAACTCATGCTTGGATTCAATGTACCTGTGGCTACCAAAGACTTTTACAATAAAGACAGCAGCCGTGTTTCCAACCTGCACCTTATGCTTACCGGCAGTTACCTGAGCATGACCCCAAACTTCGGTGGCATTTCGGATCACCGCCTTACCAAAACATCTGTGGGTTTTCGCGGAATTTTTAATGATGGTAAAAAGAGCATGTTCTTTGTCGAATTCTCGCCCTTTGTGACCAGGGATGCCGGTTACCGCTACACACATACCTACAGGCTGGCCTCCAGTATCATTTATAATTTTACCGTCAATCAATATTTCAGTTTCCGGTTGGGCTATACCCGGTCATTTATCTGGGGAAATGCCTACCACCTGCCATATATAGGTTTTCGTGTGGGCCAGCTCGACCGTATCAATTTCAGTGTTCAGTTTCCGCGCAGCATCAGCCTCAATATTCCGATCGGGCATTACATCCGCACCAGTTTGTATACCAAACCCCAGGGCGGCCTGTATTCCTTTGCCAACGTGGATTCTCTGTCGCCCGATTTTAAAAATAAAACCATTTACTTCGGCCGTTACGAGTTTCTTTCCGGGCTCCGTGTGGATGTACTTCCGTCGAAGTATTTTAATTTCTACCTGAGCAGCGGGCTCACCACCCAGAACTTTGTCGGCATGTTTCCGAATGGAAGAAAATTCAAACCGGGCAGTAATCTCAGTACCGTTGAGCGTATTTCAGGAAGTCTGTTTATAAACTTCGGCATAGTTGTCCGGTTTGGGAAAACGCGTTCCATTTACAATAACCAGCAGATGTACAATGCGCTGGATCTGAACAACAGCCTTGATCCGGGCAATAACAATGTAAACCCGGGCAACGGTAATATTCCGAGACCACAGAAAAAAATCAGGCACCTCGATCCCAAAGATGTGCAGGATTTAATGGAAACAGAAGACCTCTACTGAAATTTTTACGTACCTTAGAATGCTAAATTCTGCCTGCACATTTGAGGTACTTCATTTATATTTTATGCTCCTTAACCGGACTTTCTTTTAGCGTAAACGCTCAACTTGCAGCTTTTTCTCCTTTAGCCCAACCGGCTCCACCACCATCGTTTCGTTGTGTAGCTTATTATGGAACCTCTCCATCTTACAAAGGTCGCCAGATTTTACTGGCCGGTACTTCGGCAGCTCTGATATCGGGTTCGCTGGTATACCTGAACCAGGCCTGGTATAAACAATACAGCTCTTCCAAGTTTCACTTTTTCAACGATAACGATGAATGGCTCCAGATGGATAAATGCGGGCACATGTACACAACTTACCAGACCGGCAGGCTCATGATAGAGGCTACAGCCTGGAGCGGTGCCAATAAAACAAACCGTTTGCTGCTGGGTGGCTTAAGCGGTTTTGCCTACATGACGGCCATTGAAGTGATGGATGGCTATAGCAGCGGCTGGGGTTTTTCCTGGGGCGACATGAGCGCCAATGCCCTTGGAAGCGGCATTGCAATTGGGCAGGAATTATTGTGGCGAAAGCAAAGAATACTCCTTAAGTTTTCATACAGACCCTCTGACTATGCCCAATACCGACCCGATGAGCTGGGTAAAAGTTTTTCGGAAAGGCTCCTGAAAGATTACAATGGGCAAACCTACTGGCTGAGTATAAACCCTTCTTCATTCATGAAAGAGGATACGCATTTTCCGCACTGGTTGAATATTGCATTGGGTTACGGAGCAGACGGCATGATCGGCGCACGCTATAACAACATTGTGGTGATGGACTCCCAGGGCAATACCAAAAGCTTTACGCGTTATCGCCAGGTTTATCTGTCGCTTGATGTGGATCTCACACGCATCCGCACGCGTTCCAAATTTCTGAAAACGGTTTTCACCTGCCTGAATACGGTTAAAATTCCTTTCCCTAATATTGAGCTGGGAAATGGTAAACTGAAAGGAAACTGGTATTGATGGCTAATTGCCAAGCTTGGAGAAACAGGCCCAGATAATGCTCAGATCTTTTTCGATTTTATAATCCTTGGCATAGCCGAAGTTAAGCAGTTTCTTTTTTTCGAAATGCACTTCAGATCCCATGACATCGGCCGGCGAAAGAATAGAAGGCTTGATAACCGGGAGCGAGCGGTCGATCACTTTCCCGTAACCTACCCATGAGTAAAACCCAAACAGGACTTTGAAGAGATTGGCAATGAAGTTGGCCTTATGCTGTTGAAACCAGATCACAAGGGGTAGCCCGGCTAATAATACAAAACATACACACAAATCCAGCAAACGTTTTTTACGTTTATTTTCCGGGCGACTTACACTGTTGACATCGATGACGTATAAATCGCCGGCCGTATCAATATTGCTGCTGCCGATGATAGAAAGGCTTTCGGGCGGAGCGATCTTGAAATCCACCCCACTCGATACAAGTGTCAGCATATTATTAATAATATCGCTGGAACTGATGTCGCGGGCACAGAAAATGATCTCATTGATGCGATGCACATCAATAATTTCGTTGATCTGGTTTATTTTACCAATGTAGTTGGGATTATGCACACCGTTATTTTCGGCGCTCACAAAGCCCGTAAACTCAGCATTTACTTTGGTTTGTTTCAGTAAACCGTAAACACGGTTAAACTCTTTTTCTTCGCCGATAATGGCAATACGCTTGGTATTCGGGGCATTGAGTCTGTAGGACTTAAGGCCTGCCAGGTGAAGCAATAAGCGTACAATCACAAATGATGCCATGGCCCAGGCTGTGCCTAATAAAATAAGGGCCCGTGAAAACCGGAGATGTTCCGGTAAAAGCGAATACCCGATCAGAATAAGCCCGGTTCCGACAATAACGCCCCGGAAGATCTTTAAAAACTTCACCGGGAAATCATAGCCACCGCTGAGATATACCATCATGAGCCACATCAGGCTGTATGCCGGAAATGCCACATCTACAAGTCGTTCCGAATAAAAATCGTCGGACAGGTCGTACTTCCTCACGTAGAAATATTTCACCAGGTAGAGTCCGGCTGTGATGGCTGCAAAATCGAGCGCGGGCACGGCATAGGTTTTAATAAGCCTGACAGCAATAGCCATACCGGCACGCAGGTAAATAGCAAAATTGATGAGCAGGGAAAACCAGAAGGCATTGGAACTCGAAAAATGTTTGCGGGCAAACAAAGCCATGGCCTTATAGAAAATAAGCACATAATTGATGCTGCCTCGCTTGGTGCTTTCGCCCTTGTAATGGATAATCTGTGTTTCGGGAAAATAATAGTTCTTATAGCCGGCCAGTTTCACGCGGTAAGAGAGGTCGATATCCTCGCCATACATAAAGAACGATTCATCGAGCAGGCCTGTTTTATCGAGCACCGATTTCCGGAGCAGCATAAATGCCCCGCTCAGAACATCCACTTCATTGGTATCGTTCTCGCCAAGGTAGCCCAGGTGATAACGTCCGAAACGCCTGGATTTGGGAAACAGTCTCGAAAATCCGAATATCTTATAAAAAGCCACGCCCGGAGTTGGGAGTCCGCGTTTAGACTCCGGCGCAAAATTTCCTTTACCATCCAGCATTTTAACGCCCAATGCGCCTGCATCGGGATGGGTATCCATAAAATGCACGACTTTTTCAAAGGTATCTTCCTGAACAACGGTATCGGGGTTGAGCAGAAGAATGTATTCGCCGGTGGAGTGCCGGATAGCCTGGTTATTGGCAACTGAAAACCCCGTGTTGGTTTTATTTTCGATCAGGTTAATGTTCGGAAATTTCTCCCGGATCAGGGCCACAGAGCCATCCACCGAGTTATTGTCTACCACAAACACTTCGGTAGGCACTTTTTCAGAAGCCTTCAGAACCGAGTGCAGGCATTGTTCAATAAAATGCTTGACGTTATAGTTAACAATAATGACGGATAGTTTCACACCTGTAATAATCGCCTAAAATACCAAAATATTACTTTTCAGAACGTTATTTTTCGGTTTAGAATTGAATTCTTTTGCTAAATTTGCAATCCTGTAAAACGAGCCTATTCGTTTATAAATCAAGAGGTTCGTTTAACCGGCAAAGCCGGGGATTTTCGGGACTGGATAGAGAGTCCTTAATATGCTCTATCAAAAAATAATGGTCCGGTAGCTCAGTCCCGATTTTGTTCTGGCTGAGGCCAGACTACAAAATCGAGGATCCTCGAAAAACCAACCGGCAAAGCCGGGGATTTTCGGGACTGGATAGAGAGTCCTTAATGTACTCTATCAAAATATAATGGTCCGGTAGCTCAGTCCCGATTTTGTTCTGGCTGAGGCCAGACTACAAAATCGAGGATCCTCGAAAAACCAACCGGCAAAGCCGGGGATTTTCGGGACTGGATAGAGAGTCCTTAATATGCTCTATCAAAATATAATGGTCCGGTAGCTCAGTCCCGATTTTGTTCTGGCTGAGGCCAGACTACAAAATCGAGGATCCTCGAAAAACCAACCGGCAAAGCCGGGGATTTTCGGGACTGGATAGAGAGTCCTTAATGTGCTCTATCAAAA
>JAFDXR010000017.1 GCA_018267825.1 Bacteroidota bacterium
TTCCAGTTTTACGGTTGTAAAGAAACTCGCCGTATTCCACGTAATGTAATAAGTACAGGCTTGCTGCAGGGTCTCGCCGCCATTCGGTGCTGTCAGGATGGGGGTTGCAGGAGAAATTGTAAAAGTTGAGTTGCTTACATCCTGCATACAGTTCTGCACATAATCCATCACCCGCACGAGGCAGTTGGTGGATGGAATGTTAGGTACAGTCCAGCTGTATACGCCTGATGTATTGGCATAATTGGTAACTATATTGGTCCATGAAGAACCTCCGTTTGTAGAGTACGCAATATTATATGTATTGGAAGTTCCCTGTGCTGTCCAGGTAATATTCTGCACCGTATTTCCCTGCCACACCTCTCCGCCATTGGGCGTATTCAGTACAATAGGGATATTGATGGTAAAGAAAGCATTACTCTGATCGGTTGTTGCACTGTTCAGGGCATCATATACACGCATCAGCACTGTGCTTGACTGTACATTTGGCACGGTCCATACAAACTGGCCATTGGTCGATAAAAAGTTACTGGCAACGGAAGTCCAGATTGTCCCGCCATCCAATGAATAGTCGACATTCCAGTAATTAGAGGGAGATCCGGTTTGCGACCATTTTACCGTATAGGTCTGACAGGAGTATAATACTTCACCCCCGTTTGGTTGTATGATCGTAATAGACTGTGATTTTACAATCAGAGAAGAAATCGTCAATGCAAGCAGTAGTAATAATTTTCTCATGCGGAAATTGCTTTTAATATAAAATGTGTGTACTCAAAATTAGACCATTGCCCTGACGGGCCGGGTACCATTCGATAAATTTTTTTATCAAAATTAGAAAAAACGTCAATGCCTGAAGTTTCAAAAGCCTTCAAAATTTGAACTTTCCTGAAGAGTTTTCAAAAATCATGAACAATTGACCTGTAAATTCAGCTGTAATAAAAGCCAATTGCTGTATACAGCGATCGCTTATTTTTTCTGCAATGGCTTTTCCGGCAAATTAATTTCAAAGGCCTCCCATTGATGTTTTGTTCCATTCCAGTAGTATTGGATGGATTTGCCACCATTGGTATCGTATACCATATAATATGCTTTACTATCGTCTACAGAGTAATAGCTTTTAATCATAACTTCTCCTGTATTTCCAGGCAGGGGGTTTTCAGGCAGATTGATTTCAAATGGCTGCCATTTATGATTTGTTCCATTCCATGAGTACTGAACCGATTTGCCGGTTTTGGTATCCCAGGCGATATAATATGCAGCCTTATCGCGATGGTCATAATATACATCCATCATAATATTGCCTGTTGCACCAGGTACAGGCTGCGCCGGAAGGTTAATTTCAAAGGCATCCCATTGATGCTTACTTCCATTCCAGTAATACTGAATGGATTCCCCGGTTTTTATATCCCAAGCTATATAATAGCTTTTGTTATCATTGACATCGTAGTAACATGTCATACGTGTGGTGTTTTGGCTCCGCACAAAGCTTATGCATAACACAAGTGCAAGAAAAGAAAGTCTGATTTTTTTCATAGTTTTATTTTTTAAAGTTATTACAATCCGATCATACCAATCGATTACAATTTCCAGCTCTAATCTCATCGGCGATAGCGCAACTCCTTATCATCTGGCGTTTTGAGAGTAAATGCTTCCTGTCGTTAAAAGTAACTTTATATTTCTGATCTACCACATTCGTTTCATCATGAAATCATTGCCGACTTTCTTTCAGACGTTACAGTGTGCCTGTTCATATAAGGATGAAAAAATGCCGGAGCAGACCCCGCTGATGCGACCTGCCTGACACCCGATTAATTCATTGGCCCATAAAAACCGCCTCCTGAGAAAATCTTTTTCAACAACTTATAAAAATAATCCGATTTAGCCTTGATATAATTGTAAATTTGAGGCCTTTCAAACTTATTACGATACATGAACAAAGCTGATGTATTACTGGGTCTTCAATGGGGCGATGAAGGTAAAGGTAAAATTGTAGATGTGCTCACCCCGAAATACGACATCATTGCCCGTTTCCAGGGTGGTCCGAATGCAGGACATACCCTCGAGTTCAATGGCATTAAACACGTTTTACATACGATTCCCAGTGGTATTTTCCACCCAACAGCCATCAACATTGTTGGAAACGGTGTTGTAATTGATCCTGTGATCTTTAAAAAAGAACTCGATGCTCTTACCAATATGGGCGTTGATTTCAAAAGCAAATTGCTTATTTCCAAACGGGCTCATTTGATTTTACCAACGCACCGCCTGCTCGATGCAGCCAGCGAGGCCTCCAAGGGGAAGAATAAAATCGGCTCCACCCTGAAAGGGATCGGTCCTACCTATATGGACAAAACCGGTCGCAACGGGTTGCGTGTAGGCGATATTGAAAGCCCTGACTTCAAGGAAAAATACAATGTTCTGGTTGAAAAGCACAAACAATTACTGGCTTTTCATCAATACGAATATAATCTCGCAGAACTTGAACCGGCCTGGTTTACCGCCATTGATGCATTGAAACAACTTACCTTTATTGACAGCGAGCATTATGTAAATGATGCCATTAAAAAAGGAAAGAAAATTCTGGCCGAAGGGGCACAGGGATCTCTGCTCGATATTGACTTTGGTTCATATCCTTTTGTAACCTCATCCAATACGGTTTGCGCCGGTGCCTGCAACGGACTTGGCATAGCCCCGAATAAAATCGGCGGCGTGATCGGAATTTTCAAAGCCTATTGTACCCGTGTAGGAAGCGGTCCTTTTCCAACGGAACTGGACAATGAAACCGGCGAAAAAATCCGCCAGATCGGCCGCGAATTCGGCGCTACAACAGGACGCGCACGCCGTACAGGCTGGCTCGACATTCCGGCTCTGAAATACGCTATCGACATCAACGGTGTTACAGAACTCATGATGATGAAAGCTGATGTATTGTCGGATTTTGCAAACATCGATATTTGTACACATTATATTCACCGTGGCGAGCGCATCGACTACCTGCCGTTCAGTATTGAACCATCGGAAGTAACTCCGGTATACGAAACTGTAAAAGGCTGGAACTGCGATCTGACAAAGCTTACAGCTAAGGAACAGTTGCCAAAAGAACTGAGCGACTATGTAAAATATATTGAAAAAGCAGTTGGTGTACCTATCACGATTGTATCTATTGGCCCCGACAGAACACAAACCATTCACATGTAGGCAGAAGCCAGCATGTAATTATTTTGTATATTTAACCTGATGAGAAATATGCATCTCTTATATCAAAAGCATGGTTTAACACAAACCATGCTTTTTTTTATGCCGGTGTCATACGCCTCTGCCAACAGTAATCACACGCTTAAATAATATCTTTGTAACCGTGAAACCAAAAGTATTGTTAGAAAATAAACAACTCGAAGTCACACTTACCCGGCTTTGCCATCAGCTTATCGAAGTTCATAATGATTTCAGCAACAGCGTTATCATTGGGCTTCAGCCAAGAGGTATCTACCTGGCGCACCGTCTTCAGAAAATTCTGCAGGATATCCTGAAAACAAAACACATTCACTGCGGCGACCTGGATACAACATTTTACCGTGACGATTTCCGTAAAAAAGAACTGATTCCGAACCGGACCAGTATCGATTTTATCATTGAAGATAAAAATGTGATCCTGATCGACGATGTGCTGTTTACAGGCCGTACAATCCGTGCCGGACTGGATGCCATGCTGGCCTTTGGTCGCCCAAAAGACGTGGAGTTGCTGGTATTGGTTGATCGGCGCTTTAAAAGACACCTTCCAATACAGGCCAAATATTCAGGCCTTACCATCGACTCTATTGACACACAAAATGTGAAAGTGGAATGGAAAGAAACCGACGGAAAAGACCGTGTAACCCTGATTGACAAATAACATGCGCCCAAACACCGAAGACCATATACCATACTTTACCTATTACATCGGGCTGATTCCTGAAACGGATGTTATTCAGGCCCTTCAGAACAACCAGCAACACATTGCCACTTTTATACGATCTATACCAGAAGATAAAGCCGGATACCGTTATGCCGAAAACAAATGGAGTATCAAACAGGTTATAAACCATGTGATCGATACAGAGCGGATTATGAGTTACAGGGCTTTGCGTTTTTCGAGAGGCGATGCACAATTGCTGCCAGGCTTTGATGAAAACCTCTATGCCGATCATGCCTGCCTCGAAAACAGCAGCCTGTCCTTGCTGGCCGAAGAATTTGAGACCGTGAGAAAAGCAACGATACTTTTTGCAAAACAGCTGGATGAAACAGCCTGGCTCCGCAAAGGACGTATGGTAGCAGGAGAAGTAAATGTACTATCGCTTGGATATTTCATATGTGGTCACACCCAGCATCATATCCAGGTTATAAAAGAACGGTATTTAAAACAATAACATATAAACTGAACGACATACAATGAGTCACCTGAGTGTAAATCATTTATTAGGCATTAAATACATTACCAAGCAGGATATTGAGCTGATCCTGGATACTGCCACGAACTTTAAAGAAGTGATTAACCGTCCTATCAAAAAGGTGCCTTCGCTCCGCGATATTACGGTGGCCAATTTATTTTTTGAAAACTCAACACGCACACGCCTCTCTTTCGAACTGGCCCAGAAGCGCCTGAGTGCCGATGTAGTGAACTTTTCAGCTTCATCTTCTTCTGTAAAAAAAGGAGAAACCCTGGTAGACACTGTCAACAATATCCTGGCCATGAAAGTGGATATGGTGGTCATGCGCCATGCTAACCCCGGTGCGGCTGTTTTTCTCAGTAAAAAAGTAAACGCCAGAATAGTCAATGCCGGCGACGGTGCCCACGAACATCCGACACAGGCTCTGCTTGATGCTTTCTCGATGCGCGAAAAACTGGGCGATCTGAAAGGAAAGAAAATTGCCATTGTAGGCGACATCCTTCACTCCCGCGTGGCCCTTTCAAATATTTTCTGCCTGCAAAAACTGGGTGCCGAAGTAAAAGTATGCGGACCTACCACCCTGATTCCAAAATACATTGAAAGCCTGGGTGTAAAAGTAGAAAGCGATCTCCGGAAGGCGCTTGAATGGTGCGATGTAGCTAATATGCTGCGCATTCAGCTCGAACGCCAGGATATAAAATTTTTCCCATCACTACGCGAGTATACCATGCTTTACGGATTAAATAAGGAGTTGCTGGATTCCTTATCCAAAAAAATCATCATCATGCACCCCGGCCCGATTAACCGCGGGGTTGAAATAACCAGTGATGTAGCCGACAGCGATCAGTCTATTATTCTTGACCAGGTAGAAAATGGTGTAGCCGTAAGAATGGCTGTGATGTTTCTGCTGGCTGGCCGTCAATAATAACACATTTGTTAAAAGCTCCTGCAAGTGAGCTTTTTTTATCAAACAGCGATTTCACCGCTTTATTTTATTATTATATTTACTTTAATAAAAACTCAAATACATTTCACATGAAGAAAATCTACTTAAGTATCCTTGGATTATGTTTTGGTCTGGCATTAAGCGCACAGACAGCCCCTACCTGCTCGCTGGACCCTGTATTTATTGCCAGCAATAAAATTGGTGTATGGCCTGATAGTGCTACCAATTTTATCAGCGGTGTTGTTGGTCAACCCTATGTACAAAACGTTACTGTAAAAGTTCCAAAAGATACCACAACTTCCGGATTTACCTTTTGTTTCAACCGTTTTGAGCTCAGTTCACCAAGCGGCATTACAAACTATAACCTGCCTCCGGGCCTCAATTTTACTGTAACCCCTGCCCTGACAACAACAGCCGGTGTTATCTATTTCCCGGGCAACGCCAACAACTGCGCCAGTATCTGGGGAACACCAACAGTTGCCGGTTCATACTCCCTGCAGTTACAGGTTACACCGTTCATCAACGGTCCTGTATTCTCTGCCTGCCCGACCACACCTAATGCAATGGGCGGGTCCTCGAGTGTAACCGGCCCAACCACTCTGAAATATTACATCATTAACATCACTGCTCCGCAAGGCGTTGAAACATACGGTAAAGAAAAAATAGCTCTTTATCAGAATGCTCCTAATCCTTTCAGAGGCAAAACTGACATTAAGTTTTATGTAGAAAGTGAGGACAATGCAACCATCAGTGTTTACAATGCCTTGGGTAGTCTCGTTTACGAAAAAACAGTACGTTCGGTTGTAGGTGAAAACACCTTAAGCCTGGATGCTGAAAACTGGAATGCCGGCATGTATATGTACAGCATTAAATTCAAAGGACTTGTATCTACCAAACGCATGATGGTAGGCGGCAACTAAAACGATACTCTGTCAGACGTTTACGATCACTCCTGTTTAATCTATGTCACGCCAAACGTTTGATTTAACCATATTAGGAAGCAGTTCGGCAACACCCACTGCTACCAGAAATCCAACCTCTCAGTTATTAAATATAGCTGAGAGGTTTTTTTTGATCGATTGTGGAGAGGCCACACAAATTCAGTTGCGCCGCTTTAAATGTAAGTTTCAGAAAATCGACCATATCTTCATCAGCCACCTGCATGGCGATCACTTCCTGGGTCTGCCCGGTCTGCTGGCAAGCATGCATCTGCTGGGACGTAAACAGGAACTCTGTATTTATGCACCCGCAGCACTCGAAGAGATCATCAGCCTGATCAACAGCCAGAGCGACACCATGCTCAACTACCCCATCCGCTTTATACACACCGACGACAAGGGATTGAACAAACTGTATGAAGATCAGAAGGTAGAGGTATTCAGCTTCCCGCTGAAACATCGCATTAAAACCACCGGTTTTTTGTTCCGCGAGAAACCCGCTATGCGTAATATTGATAAGTTTAAACTCGAAAAACACCATGTATCGCTGGCCGAAATCCATAAACTGAAAATGGGTGAAGATGCTATCGCTGATGATGGCCGGATTATTCCAAACGCAGAGCTTACCACCGATCCACTGCCACCAAGAAGTTATGCCTATTGCAGCGACACACTTTTTCATGAGGAGATGGCGGACTTTATACAGCATGTCGACCTGCTTTATCATGAATCAACCTTCCTGGAAGACAAAAAAGACCGCGCAAAAGTAACTTTCCACAGTACTGCCATGCAGGCCGCTACCATGGCACGTCTCGCCCATGCAAAACAGCTGGTTCTGGGACATTTTTCGGCACGCTATGGCGAACTCGACGATTTCCTGACCGAGGCCTCCGGCATTTTTCCACAGGTTGAGTTAGCAACAGAAGGCAAAAAAATAAGTCTTTAGTTTGCTTATTTGGATAGAGGCCATTACCTTTGTTTAAAATTAATCTAAATAAAATTAAGTGATCTCAGTACTGATAGCCGATAAATATTATTTGAGCCGCGTTGGCCTGATGAGTTTATTGAACGAATCATCTAATTTCAACGCGGATTACACGGCAGAAAGCAACTTCGAGGCCCTGATGGAAACCATCAGAGAGCGCAACCCTAAAATACTGGTGATTGATTTTCAATCGTTCGGACTTTCTGCCAAACACCTGGCCATGATTACCCGGAAGTTCAAAAAACTTCAGATCCTCGCCATCACCGATTACCTTACCAAAACTGAAATGCAGGCTGCCCTGGATGCCGGTGTACGCAGCTACCTTCTGAAAGAATGTGATAAAGAAGAAATTATAGAGGCTTTACATGCCACCTACAATGGCGAACGCTTCCTTTGCGGAAAAGTAGCTTATTTTCTTTCCAGCCCTGAAACAGCAGCAACACGCGCACAGATGAGCCAGGTCTCCTGCGAAGGGCTTGGCATCACTGATCGTGAAATTGATGTAATCAGGCTTATTGCCGAAGGTCTCTCCAACAAACAGATCGCCGACAAACTTTGCCTGAGCACACACACCGTTAACACACACCGCAAAAACCTGATGAACAAACTACAGGTGAATAATACAGCAGGTGTTCTGATGTTTGCCGTGAAGAACAATTTACTGGCCGAAGAACTTGTATAGAACTTCCCCGGCCTTTCCTCAGATTTCCCTTATTCATTAAGCGCTTTTCGGTATCTTTACAGGAATTTATGCATTACAAATTAAGCGGCCTGAGCCCCGAAAACGAAACATCGCTGCAACGCGGCGAACTGCTCCCCCTCATGGAGGAGTTTTATACCATACAGGGAGAAGGCTACAATACAGGTAAAGCAGCTTATTTTATCCGGATCGGCGGCTGTGATGTTGGCTGCCACTGGTGCGATGTAAAAGAAAGCTGGGATGCCAGCCTGCACCCGCTCACAACAACAGAAACCATTATAAATAATGTTATAAACAGCCGGAGTAAAGCGGTTGTTGTAACCGGCGGCGAGCCCCTTCAGTATAACCTGGATACCTTGACTGCCTTACTTAAAAAAAATAACATTCAGACGTTTATCGAAACATCGGGTGCATACCCGCTGAGCGGCTCCTGGGACTGGATATGCCTTTCACCAAAAAAAACCATGCTTCCTACGGAAGACAATTACAGGCACGCTCACGAACTGAAAGTGATTGTACACAATAAACACGATTTTATCTGGGCCGAAGAACAGGCTAAAAAAGTAAACAAGGATTGTTATCTTTTTTTACAGCCCGAATGGAGCAAACGCCAGGAAATGATGCCCCTGATCGTAGACTATGTGATGAAAAATCAGCACTGGATGATTTCTCTTCAGACGCACAAATACATGAATATCCCATAATCTCATTTTTATGAATAAACTCTTTGCTTTTGCCTTTTTAATTTTCATCGGCCTGGCCGGAACTGCACAGGTATCCATGCCTCCTGGCACCTATACCTCTACCAACAAAAAAGCCATCAAGGCATTGGAAGAAGGCAAAAAGTATTTTGAATTCAAAAAAGATGATGATGCCGAAAAAGCATTTCTGAAAGCACTGAAGGAAGATCCGAATTTTGTGGAAGCGCATGTCGCATTGGCCTACCTGTATGTAGATCACCGGCGCGAAGCAGATGCCGAAGCACATTTTCAAAAAGCAGTCGATATCAACCCGAAATTTTTTCCGCGTAATTTCTTTGACCTGGCCTGCGTGCAGCTGATCATGGCGAAGTACGACGATGCCGTTAAAAATTTCGAGACCTTTTTAAAATTCGACCGCATCAACCCAAACACCAAAGAGCAGGCTGAGAAAAACCTGGTGAATGCCCGCTTCGGCGCCAACGCCATGAAAAATCCACAGCCGTTTAAACCCGAAAACATGGGCCCGGCCATCAATACCGCCAATTATGAGTATTTTCCTTCGATGACCGCCGATGGTAAAACATTTATGTTTACACGCAACATCCGCACCGGCGAAGGCGCCAACCAGATGTCGCAGGAGGATTTTTACATCAGCCAGAAAGTGAACAATCAGTGGCAAACCGCTGTACCCCTTACCAGCATTAACTCTCCGGGCAACGAAGGGGCACCGACACTTTCGGCCGACGGACAATTTATGTTTTTTGCATCGTGCATGGAGATTACCGGCGACTATGGTTCACAGGATCGTACCGGTTACGGAAGCTGTGATCTTTTTTATTCCCAGAAGCTGAATGGCAGATGGAGTAAGCCTGTGAACGTGGGTCCTCCGATCAATACACGCAACTGGGAAACACAACCGAGTTTCAGCAGCGATGGCAAAACACTTTATTTTATCCGTGGCAGTGTGACCAAGGAAGGTGTTAAGAATGCCGATGTTTATATGAGTTCTGTGGGGCCGGATGGCAAATTTACAGAGCCTGTGCGCCTCAACGACAACATCAATACGCCCCTGGAAGAAGAATCCGTATTCATCCACCCCGATAATCAAACCCTCTATTTCAGCAGCAACGGACATGTAGGCATGGGCGGACAGGACATTTTCATGAGCCGCCGCCAGGCCGATGGCAGCTGGGGAAAAGCAGTAAACCTGGGCTACCCGATCAATACCGTACGCGACGATAACAGTTTCCTGGTAGAGGCCAACGGAAAATACGCATACTTCGCCAGTGAGCGTGAAGGCGGTTACGGTGGGCTCGATATTTACCAGTTTGAATTACCGGAAGCATTTAAACCGGAGAAGCTGACCTATGTGAAAGGAAATGTTTTCAATGCCAAAACAAAAGACCCGCTGAGTGCCCAGTTTGAACTCATTGACCTGGAAACACAGCAATCGGTAACGACAGCCTACAGCAACAATGCAGGCGAATTCCTGGTAACCTTAACGGCGAATCATAACTACCTGGTGAACGTGAGCAAAAACGGCTTCCTGTTTTACAGCGATAACTTCTCGATGAAAGAAAAAGAAGCAGATTACGATAAGCCCTACAAGCTTGACATCCCGATGCAGCCTATAGATACAGGCTACCCGGTTGAACTGAAAAACGTGTTTTTTGATGTCAACAAATGGGATCTGAAACCCGAATCGAAAGCAGAGCTCGAAAAACTCGTGAGTTTCATGAAGAATAATCCAAGCCTGAAAATTGAGCTGGGCGGGCACACAGATAACAGCGGTGATAAGAATTTCAATAAAACACTTTCGGCCAATCGTGCCAAGGCCGTGTGCGACTACCTGATTCAGAATGGCAGTATTGATGCAAAGCGTGTCACATACAAAGGATATGCCGATACCCGGCCGAAAGTACCGAACGATACACCGGAACACAAAGCCATGAACCGCCGTACAGAGTTCAGGATCATTGGAAAATAAACTCACACTTTTTTCTTCCGGAGCGTGTAGATCACACTGTAATCGTTCAGAACAGAATCCTTGATGGCAAATAGTTCTACCGGTTCCAGCAGTCTGAATGTACCATCGGGCAAGGCGCACAGAATATTGTAAAAATAGATTCTGTTTGTTTTGGGTTGAAAATGCAGGACTTTTTGTTTCATTTCACTGCTGAGTTTGCATACATCCGATCGGAATGTATCAGCGCGCATGGCTCCACCTCTTGACCGCACATCGTTGAAATAAAGCATGGTGAATCTGCTGACCGGCAGGTTCTGCTTATAGTACCCGGAATAGGCATAAATATGGCAACTTCCAAGTTTCAACACCTTTGTTGATGAGTCGACCGGCAATCCACAGAAATAAAGCTTCGGTGGAAGAATCTCCATTTTTTTTGTTCCGATAATGCGTGTGCCCGAGGAAACGACCTGGTACACGGAAATAGCCGCTGCACCCGGATTCTGAAACCGGATGCGGTAAACATCGTTCTTCACTGAAATAACTTTGCCATTGGTGACTTTGACCTGCACTTTCTGATTGCGCCCTTTGATCCGGATAAGGAAATCACTTTCCTTTTCGAGATAGAATACCTCGTCGGGGCTTGTGATCAGGCATTTCGAGAGGGGCGCCCTGACCTTGAATACAGCCGTTTTACCCCGATGCGATTGCGCCCCGAGGTAAAATGACAGAAAGAGAAGAAAACCACTATAGATGAACCGCATCATATCCTCAGCATGTTTTTAATGTAAGTCCGGTCCTGGTCTCCGTCAAGCGGTTCTTCCAGCCTGAAGATCACCTCTTTTGCTCCGAAATTCATTTCTTTGAGTTTGTCTTTCTTTATATAAGTGATCTGATGATCGTTGGTTACAGCTACCAGCACATCTACTTTCTGCGAGAATGTAAACTTATTGAACTGTTCGGTGCCTATCGGGTATACTGCATTCATACCCCAGTCTATCAGGTAAACTTTCTCAACCGCAACTGTTTCGCCGCTTTTCCGGGATACAAAACGAGCGGCAAATTCATTCACAGTCTGACCATCGAAGAATCTGCGACGCGCATCGTGATTCCAGATCCCCAGATTCCCGATAACAATAGACCTGTATACGGCACCATTTGTAATAAAATTGGAGAACTTCGAATTTTGCTTACTGTCCTGTTCAGCCTGCATCACATAAGCAGCCTCTCTTTGCGCAATAGAATCGCTGATGGTTTTAAGGCGATTTTGATGATAGGTTCTCATTTTTTCATATTCCTTCATGGCTGCATCATAATCCTTCTCATCAAATACAGGTAAAGCTGCGAAACTTTTCAGGGTCTTTCCTTTTTTGAATGTAACCATGTAATGCCTGGCATCATTGTGTCTTCCGATGGTAACATCTTCCCAGACCTCAGAGGCCAGTTTCGGATCGTACGTTTTTTCCTGTTCATCTATTTCGAATTTCACGCCATCATACACCGCCAGTTCCGGAAATTCGTCTTTATCATAATCGATCATGAAATTATAACGCAATGGATTGGCCCGGTTTGGTGTAATGAGTTTCCGGGAATCCACAAGCTCATACTTATGTACAAACTGTTCACGCTGTTCGTTGAGTTTATCGATTTCATGTTTATTTATCGCCGTATTAGGGCCATCATACAGCCAGGTTTTCCGCACAGTATCAAGGTAGTATACATTGAACTCGTTACCTGTATTATGGCAGAGCATATTAATGGTAAGATTTTTATTTTCCATAATATGAACCGGTTTACCATCCTGATAGGCCAGTATTTCAAACATACCGTCTGATTCCAGTTGCTCGTGCACGCCGGCTGAATCATAATTCATGGGTATGCCACTCAGTATAAAATCGATCTGATCTCTGAATTCGCGGTAGCAGATTCTCACGGGGCCGCTGACAGGTTTGCCGTCTTCGCTTTCAAAACTATGGGCCGGAATATCGATACTTGTTCCGGATTCCAGCATAAGCGTCGTATCCCGGTCGGTATTAATGTTCAGGCTGTCGCGCCGGATATTGAGTTCAGGAACTGGCGGTTTTACAAAAGCCTCTGAAGTGGTCTGCTGTGTTTTATGTGTTTGCTGATATGCAAAGTAAGCGGCAGACAACACTACAACGGTCGACGCTGTAGCTCCCAGGTACCATTTGGTGGTTTTGGTAAGCCATCTGCCGCCCGGCGCCGTATATCCCGACATAAACTGATCGAAGTTCATGTTTTTGCTGATCTCATCCGGGCTCAGTTTACTCCGGTTTTTGATAATATTATATTTGCTCATGATTTTTTTCATTGATGGAAATTTTCACTCCGTTATTTTTCAGCCATTGCTTTCATGACCAGTTTCAGTTTTTCAAGTATCCGGTAAAGCCTCATTTTGCAGGCACTTTCACCAATTTCAAGAATATCGCAGATTTCCCGGAAATTTCTTTTCTCAAAAAAACGCATATGTACCAGTTCTACATCGGCTTCGTCAAGTTGTTGCAGCGCTTCTATAAGCAAGCTCTCACGCTCCTGCCTCACAGTATCATCCAGGTCCTGTTTCAGGTAATTTATTCCTTCTTCATCGATACTGATTGTCCGCCGGGTTTTATTTTTCCGGTACCACTGATTCAGTTCATTACCAGCAATGCGGAACAGCCAGGCCGAAAATGGTACCCCCATGGGCTTATAGCGCGATAGGTTTTCGAGCGCTTTATAAAATACATGCGCGGTTAATTCAAATGCCAGATCTTTATTTTCGACACGATGATACAGGTATTGTGCGATGCGTTCATAATATCGCGTGTAAAGCGGCTCAAATTGCCGGGGGTCTTTTTGAGCTGCCAGTACTAAGCGCTGCTCATCTTCAACCTGCTCTACCGTCAGATGATGTGGCCCTGCCATAGGTATGGATGTTAACATGTGACCTTGTTTTTCAGCCATAATACAGACCTGCATAAAAAGTCACATGAATTATTTCATGGCATAGATACTGAAAAAAGACAGGATTTCTTTATGGATAAATAAGAATTCTGGTGTAAAGCGGCACCTCGTCGTAAAAGGTCAGCAGGTTCGGATTTTGCATGCTGATACAGCCCCAGGTCAGATGGCGGTTATCTGATGGCCAGTTACCTGCCCAACCATGTATACCGATACCTCCACCCAGGCCTGTGTGCTTATCAGGTTCCTTGTTTTGATTGTTGGCCTGCACAATCTGATCACGCTGTGTCTTTGTAATTTTGCCTGCTTCAAAGGCATTTACAGCATCGGTATTATTGGGGTAGTTCAGGCGCATGAACCGTGGTCCCAGGTATTGACTGTAGGCTCCTGCAAAGGGCCCTTCGGTTTTCTGAATAATTTTATATTCCCCTTCCGGGAGTCTATTATCGCCTTCCTGCTGTTTATGTCCCAGGGGGCTTTGACTCAGCGCTATGTCATAGGTTTTGAAGGCAGTACCTTTTTTGTAGAGGTACATTTTGTACTCGTGTTTCACGGCTACCAGCACCAGATCTTCTTTTGCCGGCAACAGCAGTTTCTGATGAGCCTTAATAAATGCTGATGGTTTCTCATAGTGGGCGAGTACCCACTCCTGCGAGCGTTCGTGAGAACTTGGCCAATAGGTGGTTTCAAACCCGGCCATTGAGGCCTTACGGATTTCGAAATGCAGGTGGGCCGGAAAACTCTTATGCCCGGTGCCTATCGTGCCAATATTCTGCCGGCGGTTTACGAGAGACCCTTTTGTTATTTTCAGTTCATTGAGGTGTGCGTATAATGAATATACTGTATCAATCCGGGCATTATCAAAAAACACATGCCGGATGTATACAACATTGCCCCAGGGAGCGCCAAAATCTTTCGCCTCTATCACCTCACCCGAGGCTGTGGCATATACCGGCTGCCCGAATTCGGTATCACCGCCGCCATTGCCATTCCAGTCTTCGCCGGTATGAATCCCCAGGCTGTATTTCTCGCCGGTTTTGGTAGCGATATACCAACCCTTGTAAGTTTTCGTTTCATTATATCCCTTATAATTTCCGCCACCCGTGCCATCGCCAAACGGAAATGAAAAGCCGTTGCAGGCAGACACAGAAAAAATGATATTGACGGAAAATACGTTCGCAGGACTGGCAGGTTTCTCCGACGCTGCAGAAGGATTATTTTTGGAAGGGATATCGCCGCTGCAAGACAAAACAGCTGTAAAGCCCAAAAACAGAACAACAGACCTGGCAGCAGAAAGAAGTATCATGTTAATGTATTTTTTTAACCATGAGGTAATGCTGGATAATTCCCCACAGCAGAAATGTTTTTTCCCGAATGGTATAACCATTGCGTTCGTAAAAAGACACAGCATTTTCACGGGCCTGCAGCTCAATTGTATCCAGTTTTAAATCCAGGGCCCGTTTCTCCAGGAACTGCATAATGAGGTTCCCGAGGCCCTTGCCCTGATAGGCAGGATCAACAGCCATAAAGCGTACCTGCCCCACGCCTCCTCCATTATCCTGAAGACGTCCGCAGGCTACAATCTTTCCCTGGTCTTCGATGTAGGCATTTATGGTGCTTTGTTCCAAAGCATCCGTGGCTGTTTCAGCAGGCTGATTCCATGGCTTGCGCAAAACATCGACACGCAACTGAATGATGCGTTTTATAATATCTTCATGATTGGCTTCAAGAACTGTATACATCAGCTTTCAAATTTAAAGGCAATGGAACTTACTGCCTGGTAAGCCTTATTATTATAACTGAAAGAACGGAGCATAGCCCGGGCTTCCCCGAGTTCAAAAACATCTTTCATATTCCGGATTTTCCCGATAGGAATATCCAGTTTCAGACAGGCCTCGTATATTTCTGTAAAGGAAATGCCGGCGATAGCCTGTTTCAGTTTATCATACAATTCCGTTCGGTGTATAACCCGTTGCTGATTTTCAGAAAACGACGGATCATTTGCCAGTTCAGGCATTCCGGCCAGGCGGCATAAATGCACAAACTGCTTATTGGAACCAATGGCAAAGGTAATGAGTTGATGATCTCTGGTTTGAAACAACTCGCCATAAGGTGCTATATTGGGATGCAAAGACCCCTGTGCTTCGGGCAGATGATGTGCAATGAGCCAGTTTGTAGCCTGGTTGGCCAGCGAAGCCACAGCACTGTCGAACAATGAAACGGATAATCTGGCACCCAGACCGGTTTTTGCGCGATGAAGCAAGGCAATTAATATAGCTTCCTTCAATTGATGTCCGGCAAGAATGTCGATGAGTGCCACTGGCAGTTTTACAGGCGGTGAACCGGCTTCTCCATTCATATACATGAATCCGCTTTCGGCCTGCAATACGAGATCATAAGCCGTGCGGGGCGAATCCTTGCCAAAGCCGTTGATGGAGGCATAGATCAAACCCGGATTTAATTTCCGGAGAATGTCATCGCTGACTTTCAACTTTTGATCATCCCCCAGTTTATAATTGCTGATAACGATATCGGCACCTTTCACCAGTTCATAAAATACTTCCAGATCGGCGGCGAGCGAAAAATTGAGGAAATGTACTGTCTTTCCAAAATTCACACTCCAGTAATAGGCACTTGTATCGGAATCGCCATCTTCGGTGCGGAGCTTCCAACTGCGGGTTACATCACCATGCGTCGCAGGATTTTCAATTTTAATGACTTCAGCACCAAGCTCTGCAAAGAAAAGCCCCACCGACGGGCCCGCAAGCACACCGGCCAGTTCAATTACCCTCAGATCTTTAAACACACTGGTCATTAAAACTGCGCCAATTCAGGTTTGTTATGCAGTATAGCTTCTATCTTAGCCATCACCTCCGGTGTCAGCAAAGGCACTACATCCAGCGCTTTCAGGTTTTCTTCGAGTTGTTCTACTTTCGATGCTCCTAAGATGGTTGTGCTCACATGTGGATTTTTCAGAGTCCAGGCAATCGCCAGCAGAGGCATGGTTGTGCGCAGTTCCTGCGCCAGCTTAGTCAGTTTTTTTGTTTTTTCGATTTTTGAGTTATCACCCAGTGCACGCTCTTTCAGCCAGTCCATGCCTTCAATATGCAGGCGATTATCGGTAGGGACACCATCATTGTATTTTCCGGTCAGCAGACCCGATGCAAGAGGACTCCATATCGTAGTTCCCAATCCGAAATCACGGAAAAGTAACAGGTAATCCTTTTCAAGTTTGGTACGCTCAAACATATTGTACTGTGGCTGTTCCATCGTTGGACCAATCAAATGATGTCTTTCGGCAAACACATGAGCGGCCATAATTTCTTCCACGCTCCATTCGCTGGTTCCCCAGTACAATATTTTGCCTTGTTGCAGCAGGGTGTTCATGGCCCATACGGTTTCCTCGATGGGTGTATTTTTATCGGGTCTGTGGCAAAAGAATAAATCAATATAATCAACCTGAAGGCGTTTCAGGGCCGCATGACAGCCTTCGATAACGTGCTTTCGCGACAACCCCGTTTGATTAGGTTTCTTATCTTCATAGCCAAAGAATACTTTGCTGGAAACCGTATAGGAGCTACGCGCCCAGTCCTTGTTCTTCAAAATCTTTCCCATCACCGTTTCAGATTTTCCGGCGGCATATATTTCAGCATTATCAAAAAAATTGATCCCTGCATCGTAAGCAGTGCTCAGTAAACGATCGGCTGTATTATCCTCTATTTGTTTCCCGAAGGTAATCCAGGAACCAAATGATAATGCACTGAGTTGTAATCCTGATTTTCCTAAACGTCTGTATTCCATGATTTGTGTTTTTTTAAGTACACTCAAATATACCGGTAAAAGGCCTAATAAAAAAGGGAGCCTGAGCCCCCTGTATGATGTTTAACACCTTTTTATTCTTTAATGAATTTAGTGGAATAAACCACAAGTCCCTTATACTTTGCAGTAAGAAGATAAACACCTTTTGCAAGGGTTTCGGTATGAATGGCTGTTTCACCGGCGGCATTATTATTTTGCGACAATACCAATGAACCGGTTGCATTATATACTTCAATCACATCGGGCGTATTTGAGTATTGAAGGTGAATAACAGAGCCTGCCGGGTTTGGGTATAAACGCATCATTTCTCTGGAGGCCAGCTCCTGAACTCCGGAAAGTGTAGTGGTGGTTATACAGGCATGCATACAACTGCAATAAGTTACTCCCGATGTTATGGTCCCTGAGTTTCCATCCACATGAAATGGCGGATTGCCTGCATCACAAATATCAAAAGCACCACCGCTTGTGGTCACTGTTCCCGAATTATAAGAGGCGCCGGCAATATTGAAACCACCGCATGATGATCCATAACCCGTAACGGTTGCCGCATTATACCAGTCGTGGTCCACACCAATCATACACGAAGTAGCAAACGTAGAACCCGTTGAATTATAAAAATTATTGAAAATATACATATAGCCATTATTTGTAAACTGGCTGTTATAGCCATGGTATACATCCATATTAATGGTCAGGCTGCCGTTATTTATATAGGTTCCGATGGTATCACCGATATAACTGATGGTTACAGTACCATTGTTGGTGGTTGAGGCATGATCGGCCGTTGTCATACGAACATGCGTCATTGTGCCCGAATTTATCAGAGCCGAATTATTTCCGGTAATCAGCAGGCTGTCGATTGTAGCCGTTCCCGAATTATCGAATTTACCACCGCTCATGATAGAAACCTTGCTGGTCTGGATCTTTCCCTGGTTACAAAGTGTGCCACCCGAAACGGCAATAAGCCCGGTAATGGTCCCGGTTGGCGAAATACAAAGTTTCTGGCCGCTTGAAACCACATAACTACTTGCCGATAATCCGGTTATATTGGTAGTACAGCCACTGCACTGGGCATTTGCGGTATAAATACCAAAGCCGAGCATCAATAGGATCGTATAGATTTTCTTCATTTTCTTTTTTTAAAGGAGTTATAAGCAAATGTAGTAAAAAGCCTTTTCAGAAATCATGATTTAAATCCAGCTTTTCCAAAGCGTTTTATATATTTACACAAACAAAATTTTATAACATGGGAAATGTATTTATTGTGATTATCGGAGTGCTGGCACTCCTGATTATTCTTTTATCGTTCGTGACCGTTCAACAGGGTACTGTGGCTGTGATTACCGTATTTGGAAAATACAGCCGTCTCATGCTACCGGGGCTGAACATGAAAATTCCTTTTATTGAAAAAATGCATAAAAAAATTTCGATCCAGAATCGCAGTGCTGAGCTTGGATTCCAGGCTGTTACCATCGACCAGGCCAATGTCAATTTCACGGCCATGCTCCTGTATTCTGTATTGAATAACGGTGAGGAAACCATCAAAAATGTGGCTTTTAAATTTGTGGACGACCGCAACTTTATGCAGGCACTGGTGCGTTCGATCGAAGGATCGGTCCGTGCTTTTGTGGCTACCAAAAAACAATCGGAAGTATTGTCGCTTCGTCATGAGATTGTGGAAGCCGTAAAACATCAGCTTGACCAGACACTTGAAGAATGGGGTTATCACCTGATCGACCTTCAGCTCAATGACATAACCTTCGATGAAGAAGTGATGCGTTCCATGGCCAAGGTTGTAGCCAGTAATAACCTGAAAGCTGCCGCTGAAAATGAAGGCCAGGCTTTGTTGATCACCAAAACCAAAGCTGCAGAAGCTGAAGGGAATGCCATTAAAATATCGGCCAATGCCGAACGCGAAGCTGCCCAACTGAGGGGCCAGGGTATTGCCCTTTTCCGCGAAGAAGTGGCCAAAGGTATGACCACTGCGGCCAAACAAATGCAGGATGCCAACTTGGATGCATCTCTGATTTTATTCAGCATGTGGACCGAAGCTGTGAAAAATTTTGCCGAACAGGGCAAAGGCAATGTTATTTTCCTGGATGGCAGCGTAGATGGAATGGAAAAAACCATGCGCCAGATGATGGCCATTAACCAGATCGATACCGGGGTGAAAAAATAAACCGTCCCCTATCATTTCCTGATCTTTTTAGCGCTGCGCGATTTGCGGCAGTGGGTCGCATGCTAGGCCCCATGGCCGATGCGCTTAGTTTCCGTTATTTTTTAGAGCTGCTTGATTTTTAACAAGTTATTTTGTATTTTTATCTAATGCCCTAAAAAGCAGACACAAAAAATAACTAAAACAAACACACAAAAGCCAAAAAGCAGCACAATGAAAAAACAATTACTTCTTCTGGCAGGTCTCGCCATGTATGGCGCCGGAACTCTCACGGCCCAGAACAACCAGAACATTATTCCATGCTGGACTACCGAAGCACAGCAAGATGCGTTTAAAGCAGATCCTGCTTTGAAACAAAAATTTGAGCTCGAACAATCCATGTTTGAACTCGAGTATCAAAAAAATGTACAGAAGCTGGCAGATGATGCCAATAAAAAAGTAGCTACGCCTGTATACACCGTCCCAGTAGTGTTTCACATTCTGCACCAATACGGCGCTGAAAACATCAGTGACCAGACCTGTATCGATGCTTTGGCACAGGTAAACAAGGATTATCGTAAACTGGGATCTGATATTTCAAGCATTAATTCCAATTTCTCATCACTTTATGTAGATGCCGAAATTCAGTTTATGCTGGCGCACAAAGATCCGAGCGGTAACTGTACCACAGGGATTATTCACCACTATGATGCCAATACAAACTGGAACCAGGGCACTGCTATGTCGAACTGCTCGGCTCAGCACCAGTGGACCTGGGATCACACCAAATACCTCAACATTTATATTGTAAAACAAATCATTCCTCAGGGCTCTAGCTCAGGTGGCGGAATCATTGTAGGTTATACATACAATCCGGGTGGTGCTTTTTGTACCAATGCCGATGTTATCGTATATAACTATCAGTTCCTGACCGGCCTCCAGGCCCGTTCTTTATCACATGAAATTGGTCACTGGTTTAACCTGATCCACACATTCGGTAATACAAACAATCCGGGTGTAAGCTGCGGCAGCAGCTCAGGTGGTGATGGCGTGAGCGATACACCCGATACCAAAGGTTATTTCTCTACCTGCCCGGGCAATAACGCCGGACCTTTCACCGGCTGTGCCACTGTAGAGAACATTGAAAACTTCATGGATTATTCATCTTGCCCGCGTATGTTTACACAGGGCCAGGTTACACGTATGCGTACAGCTATTACATCCAGCAACCAATCGCGTAATAACCTCTGGACAACCACCAACCTCACTACAAATACCGACGTATATGGCACCGGTGTTTGCGCTCCGATTGCTGATTTCAATGCCAATAAACTTAAAATCTGCGCCGGCCAGGCAGTAAACTTCAGCGACGAATCATCGAACGGTACTGTTGCAAGCTGGTCATGGACCTTCCAGGGTGGAACACCTGCAACCTCTACATCGTCTGTGCCAACAGTAACATATACCACGCCGGGTACATACTCCGTGAGTATGACAGCCACTAACCCACAGGGTAATAACACCAAAACCAAAACTTCCTACATTACTGTTGTAAACGGTACAGCTACTCAAACCTCTCCGTATACCCAAAATTTCGAAGCAGGTTTACCTGGCGACTGGACTGTTGTTAATGGCAACTCAGGCTCTGTAACATGGGCCCAGGCAAGTGTTGGCGCAAACGGTACTTCAAAAAGTATGTATATAAACAGTGCTGCCGGTGATCCTGCGGGCCATATCGACATTCTTGAATCTCCGATCTTTGATTTCAAATATGTAACCAGCCTGAACTTCTCTTACTACTATGCTTATGCCCGTAAGAGTTCCACTCAGAATGACACGTTCAAAGTGCAATACTCCCTCGATTGCGGAGGTACATGGTTAAGCGTATTGGGTGGAGCCGATCCTATTGCCACCATGGCAAGCAACACAGGTGGAACAACTTCAACGGCTTTCACTCCGACGTCCACTCAATGGAAACAAAAATCGGTAAACAGCTCTTTGTTATCAGCACTTACCGGTAAATCAAACGTGAAAATCCGTTTCTGGTTCCGCAATGATGTATCGACTGCCAATGCCAATAACATTTACATCGACGAAATCAATCTGAGCGGTACCGTAGGCATCAACGAACTGGAAAGCAGCATCGGGCTGAATATTTTCCCGAACCCAACCAGCTCCTCTGCAACCATCGAATTTACTTTACCAAACACAGCAAACACTGCGAAGGTATATGTAACCGATATGCTGGGACGCACACTGGAGTCTCAGACTATTTTGCCTGAAACAAGCAGCGTAAGCTACACTGTAAACAAAGCTGATGTGTTAAGCAAAGGGGTTTACCTGATAAACATCGAAATCGATGGTAAACGCATCACTAAAAAACTGATTATCGAATAATCTCATTCGTCAGAAAATATAAAGCCCCGGCATGTGTCGGGGCTTTTTGTTTATAGAAATGCCTTACCTTTATTCTATGTTAGTGAAGGAACTTCCCGGCAAAAAAATAACCCGTATATACTCTGTACTTGAATTGGAACCGGGAGGCCTCGACAGGGCAGAATGTTTTATTGAACTGGAAAACAATATTGTGATCGATATTCCATATGATCTCGACGATGACTTATGGATCAAAGAACTCCCCGTTTCAGGTGATGGATTCGAGGAGCATGAAACATCTGTATTCTCGGATCAGCGCATCACAGATATTATAAGCTACTATGACGGCAGCACCGACAAAGTCCTGCTTCTGCTTGAAAACGGAGTTCTTATTTCGGAACAGCAGATAGCCCCTAATGGCACAGCCCTCGCTGGTTTGACAGTATTTAATAATGTGGCAGAAATGGAAGACCGGTATGGCAGTAACTATGTGACATTAAATTCGAACACTCCCCGATCTGAATCATGACACACCGGCAGCGCGCATTTCTCAACGTACTTTATCTCCTGCTGGGTTTGTGGATCTGGACACTGCTCTTTGTAGCGCAGTACAAGCCCTACGACGACAACCTGGCCTATGCCTTTTCCGCATTCGGACTGTCGGTGCTTGTATTTATTATTATTGCTGTCCTGGCGATGTTCCGTAAATTTTCGATCAGCGACAATTATCATGTCACGCTGATTTTTATACTGACCTGTTCACCTGTAACCATTGGGCTTGTCATCATGAATTACGGCAGCCTGTTTGGCAAGGGTTTAGATTAAAACAACATGATTTCCCGGATCAGAAAAAACATCCTGCTCTTCATTCTTATTCCTGCCTGGGGATTTGCAAGCTCATTGAACGATGCGATACAGTCTTTTGAAAAAGATTTCAGCGTCTCCATTATTTACAATCAGAAAATAGAGGACTCCTGGAATAATGTATTTTATGAATACTGTACGGATACCACTGAAACTGTGCAGTACATTACGCTGTTGCATGAACAGTACCTGAAATACCCGGCCGGCTATTTTCAAAAGGTGGGATTGAATACGATTATACTTGGCAAAAACCTGCGCTATGGTAGCCAGAACAGGGCGGCAGTTCCTGATCCCTATAAGCAACACCTGTTTTTTTCGGTCGACGGTTCTTATGGAAACAATACCCACGATTACCTTGTGTACGTTATGCATCACGAGCTTCATCATTGCACCGAGTATGCCATCTGGAAAAACATGTATTATCGCTGGAAACCTTGGCAAAAGGCAAATCCTTGCTTCTTCAGGTATGGCAAGGGCGGTGCTACAGCCTATGAACACCTGGATGTAAACTGGGGAGGGATGACACATCCCCGGAAAGGATTCATAAATCTATATGCCACCACCGGCCAGGAAGAAGATCGTTGTGAAATAATGGCCGTACTCCTCAATGAGCAGCAGCTTTCGGAATTAACCCGGCTCGCAGCACGCGACAAAAAGTTAAGAAAAAAACTCAGGCTTCTCACCGGCCTTTTAAATGACTTCACCGGAAACACCGACAACTACTGGACCCGCACCTGGCTGCAGGTAAACACAAAAAAGGTCGGATAAACCGGCCTTTTGTTTCTTTAGTCTTTTACAATCTTCACGCTCCTGATCAATGCACCCGACAGATCGCTGATCTGCACTATATAAGTACCATGTGCCAGCTGACTGATGTCGCCTTTCCATTGCCCTTCCAATGCATCTTTCAATACACTGCTCCCATGCATATCGAATATTTCCACATTCGCTTTTGCAGCGGTTTTGTATAAATTAATATTCAATACATCTGATGTTGGGTTAGGGCCCACAAATACCAGTGGCTCCTGTGCGGCAATCTCATCAACCCCTACAAGATTGGCATCTTTCACCGGTCCGATGGCTTTATTGATGATCCAGTTCTTAGGATCTACAGCAATCGCGGTAACTGTGCCGGTAAGGTTGTAGAAATAATTCTCGGTAACCTGGCCATGCATTACCCGGATAACCGTATCGGCTAAGCCGGTTCGTGTAATCTTATATTCCAGTGGTGTTATAAACAAAGGCACCGAAGAAGGCATGGAGGTGGTTTGTGTCGACTGAAGGTAAAAGTTACTTCCAACCTGATTCCATTTCACATTAAAGGTTGGATAACCTTCGCCATAATACCATTGGTTAAAGAACTGCGTAAAGTTCTGACCGCTGTTGGCGTTGAAATAACTGATAAAATCCTGCACGCTGGCCACATTGAAACTGTGCGCTACCTGGAATCCGCGGCATAACTGAAAGAAAAGAGAATCATTGTTTATCGCAAAACGCAAACTGTGGATGATAGCACCGCCCTTGTCGTAAGTAAGGCGGCTATCGAAAATAATATTTGAGTTCATTGTATCGCTGTTGGTGAAATAACAGCTTCCGCCGGCCTGGCTCATAATATTGGTGTGTGCCTGCAGCATATTGTTATCGGCAGTGGCCTGTGATGTAATGTACTGGTTGGAAATATATTCATTGTATGATGCCCAGCCTTCGTTAATCCATATATCTTTCCAGGCCTTGCAGGTTACATGATCGCCCCACCATTGGTGAGCCAGCTCGTGTGCATCTATCGTGAAATCGAAACCATATTGGGTTGTCATGGTCTGGTGCTCCATACCCCCACCGAATGGTGCCATGCAATGCCCGTATTTTTCTTTATAAAACGGATACATTCCATAGAGCTTGCAATATAATTCGAGGGTTGGTTTGATCTGATCGAGCTGTGGTCGCTGATTCGTGATCCAGCTTGAATTATTGATAGCACCGGTATAAATAAAATTCTGGATCAGGATAGAATCGCCCGGTAAATACAAAGGTTTGGCGTACAGGTTGTATGGTTTATATTTTGCAATAGAAACCGAGATCAGGTAATAATCGATCGGATAGCGGCTTTTCCATTCAAAACGTTTTTTATCCCCAATGGTTACCACATTTTTAAGTAATCCGTTTGACCCTACCATATTCGCCGAATCGGTTGTTACAAAAACCCATGAGGAATCGATTTTATCTTTCAGATCCTGCTTGCACGGAAACCACTCATAGGCCACAAAGCTTTCGCTCAGACTCCAGGTTACACTGTTTCCCCAGGAAGGAGAGGTGCCCGTACTGAACCCGTTTCCGATGGCGGAAGCTCCGCTGTTTGGACATGAACCATTGTAATAAACAGTGGCATCAACCATTTGATTTTGCATGAGGGTTGTACCAACACTGGTTTTCACGAGACTGTCCTGGCGCACAAAATTGCGGCGTACACCGTTGATATAGACCGAATCGACTGTGTGATTGGTGTGAAGCACACACACAAAAGTATCCATGGTTGGGGCTACCACTTTAGCCAGGCAGCGTACATTGCCACTGATGGTAACACTGTTATTTTCGGCATTCAGGTTCAGGTGGTAAAACTTAACATCATAGTCATTCTCCGGAGGATTGACCGATGTGGTTTTCTTATTCGATTTGCTGTAGTTTACATGTTTGGTGTGGGCCTTCGCCTTTGCAACAGAACAGGGATGTTGTGCATACATGCCGATGGTAGTGAGCATCAGCATGGAAAGTAAGTAGCGTATATTCATGGTTTCTATTTTGTTAGAAAGCTAATGGATTAAATTGTTAAAAGCAAACCATCCGACCGCTAAAAGCTGCCATTTAACCTATCGCTTCATCCTTTGCACAAATTCTGAAGTTTGGTATCTTTACCCCATGCGCTATTCTATTATATTGTTTTGTTTGCTTTTCACGTTCGGAAAACACTCATTGGCCCAAACCGACACCCTGCAGAGCATACAGGTATATGCCCTGTTCAGCGACAGCCAGAAAGCCGAATGGACAAGCTTTACCAACAACTGGCAGTATTATGAATACCCGAAATTTCTGCAAAAAGCACAGGTCAAAAAACTGAGCTGCTCCAAATGCGAGGGTATGTATGCCGACATTTATATGGAAGTAGACGAAACCGGAAAAATAATAAAAGCTGTTTTCCTGAAAGGCAGTTTCTGCGGCAGCCAGATGCCCGCTATTTACAAACGTGATTTTGAAAACTCCGTTTTAAAAACATCATTTCAATACATTAAAAAACAGACTTTCATTGCCCGCTTTGGCAATGTTCTTAAATGCTAGCCTATGGTTGCCTATAATCCGAAAGACTGGTTTAAACTCATCATTCAGTTTCATAAAAGCGACACATTCCGTCGCCTGATCCCGGCCATGATCGGAATCGGTATTTATGCCGGATTGATCAGTTACCTCGAAAACGATATTCTCGGCTGGAAAATGAAAAACCCGACGGCGATTCACGCCATTCTGGGCTTTGTGTTGTCCATGTTACTGGTATTCCGCACCAACAGTGCCTATGATCGCTGGTGGGAAGGTCGCAAGATCTGGGGGAGTTTTGTAAACAACAGTCGTAATTTTTCATTGAAGCTGGATGCTTTTTTGCCGGAAAATCACCCTGATAAAAAAACACTCCGGATTCTTGTCAGCAATTATGTATTTGCTGTGAAAAATCACCTGCGTGGTCGCTATATTGCAGAGGAGTTTGAAGAATGCGACCTACTCAGCCGCCAGGAAATGGGCGTAGCCGATCATAAACCGAATCGTATTGCCAAAGCACTCTATAAAAAAATAAACGACCTGTATTCGCAGAAATTGCTCAGCAATGAACAGTTACTCATCCTCAATGAAGAGCTCCGCTCCTTTACCGACAATTGTGGCGCCTGTGAGCGGATCAAATCCACACCGATACCATATTCCTACAATATCTATCTCAAAAAAATAGTATTCATCTACGCCATGACTTTGCCCATTATGTTTGCCACCGAACATAAATATTCAACCATTCCTATCGCCATCCTTGTGTTGTATGTTTTTGCCAGCATCGAACTGATTGCCGAAGAAATTGAAGATCCATTCGGCGATGATGAAAACGATTTACCGACAGATGAGATTTGTGCGCGCATTAAAAAGAACATTTCCGAGATCCTTCCCTAACATAGAACCGTTAGTGCGGTTAATTTATTTATCAAGATAAATGCAATTGAGGGGCTACCCCTCTATAACACGGCAGCCTGTGTAATGTACTTTCGCTGAAACACACGCTGCACATGACACACGCACTAAAACGCCTGGGTTGCTTTATTTACGGCTTTTCTCTCTGCATCCCGGCCTTCTCTCAAAATTTCAACTGGAACAATTATGTTCGCTCATCCAATACCCCGGTAGGTCCTTCCAACTACACAGTAGCCTACACCTCTGGCACATTAACCACGATAATGACTGTTAGCATCACAAGTTCGGCAGGAACAGGTATTTTTACCTCAAGTTCACCCAAGTATTCCAATTCCACTAACCCTATGGGAACCTCCAGTACCTGTATGCCTACCGGGCTTCTGATTGGTGTAGACTGGGCCAACAAAACATCGTATGTACAACTCGACTTCAACCTGGGCAATGGTACTGAAGGGGTTTGCGGACCTGTAAAATTCAGTATCGGCGACATTAATTCCGACGGGTCTACATTCCAGGATATGGTCGATATTACCGCCACACGTTCAAACGGCACAGCCATTACACCTAACAAGCCAGCTTCAATTCCGCCGAACAACTCCTACATCACGGGTGGCTGCAGCTATAGCTGGTCGTATAGCGATTGCAACCAATCCAGCACCGTCGGAAACATACTCCGCTACACCGGTTCAAGTGCATGTACTGATTGGGCTAATAATTTTGTTGAAGTCGGAACCAGCAGCGATAAGGTCAAATCAATTTCCATCAAATATTATTCAGGCTCAGCTGCCAGTACAAATCCGGCAGCGCAGTACATCGTTATCAGCAATATGCTTACCAGCGGATTTACCCCCTGCTCTATCGGTTATGTATTACCTATAGAGCTGACCTCCTTTAATGCATATAAAACCATGAACGATCAGGTTGACCTTCAATGGGAAACAGCATCCGAAAAAAACAACCATTACTTTACTGTCGAGAGATCTGATGACGGAACTACCTTTCGTGAAGTCGGACAGGTACAGGGGTCAGGCAACAGCCTGATTCGCCACAACTATACATTTACCGACGAAGCCCCGCTGCCGGGCGTGAGCTATTATCGCCTGCGCCAGACGGATTTTGATAACACCAGCCAATACTCCGGTATTGTGAGCGTTGAAATAGCCCCATCGCGGATTGCTGTCTCCGGCATTCATCCGAACCCGGCGAATGATCTGATTGATTTTGATATCTACACACCTGAAAAAACCAATGCTGTTGTGGATATTGTCGACTTTTCCGGATTCACCAGGCAGTCGCTCAACCAGCCGCTGGAAAAGGGTAAAAACCCGGTGCGTATGGACCTGGGGGCTTTGCCACAAGGCATTTACATGCTCAGGGTCAGTATCGACGGAGTATCTGCCGGAGCCTACAGCAAATTGATAAAAAATTAGCCTCCCTGTTCCTGATACGTTCTGTTACTGATTCAAAATCGGTATCTTTGCCTTCCATGTATAAGAACGATATTATTCTAAAAGCTGCCAAAGGAGAGGCCGTTGAACGCGTCCCTGTATGGCTTATGCGCCAGGCCGGCCGTATTCTGCCGGAATACAGAGCGACACGGAGCCGTGCCAAAAATTTCATCGAATTTGTCAAAAACCCGGAGCTTGCCTGCGAAGTTACTGTGCAACCTGTAGATATTCTGGGCGTTGATGCCGCCATTATTTTCTCTGATATACTTGTTATTCCTGAAGCCATGGGCCTTCCATACCAGATGATCGAAGCCAAGGGTCCCTACTTCGAAAACACACTGGTTACGGAACAGGATGTAGCCAAACTGCGAATTGCGGATGCCGGAGATCTGGACTATGTTATCCGGGCCATTCAACTTAGCAAAAAAGCGCTCGACAACCGTGTGCCCTTAATCGGTTTTGCAGGAGCGCCCTGGACTATTTTTTCATACATGGTTGAAGGCAGTGGCAGTAAGACATTCAGCAAAGCCAAGAAATTTTTGTACACACAACCCGCCCTGGCTCACCAGGCACTTGAAAAAATAACCCTCAGCACCATTAATTACCTCAAAGGGCAGGTTGCTGCCGGTGCCGATATGATCCAGGTATTCGACAGCTGGGCCGGTGTTCTTGGCCCTGAGCAATACCGCGAATTTTCATTGAAATACATCTCCATGATCTGCGATGCTTTATCGCCGCTGGTGCCGGTTACTGTATTTGCAAAAGATGCACATTTTGCCCTCCACGATATGAAATCGCTGAAGTGCAATACCATTGGCCTCGACTGGACAATTAACCCCGGAGAAGCACGTACCATTTTTGGGAATACGAAAACCCTGCAGGGAAATGCAGACCCCTGCATGTTGTATGCCGACACCAAAACCATTGAACAGGAAGCGAAAAAAATGATCGCTGCTTTTGGCAAACAGCGTTATATTGCCAACCTGGGGCATGGGCTGTATCCTGACACGGATAAGGAACGTGTGAAATTTTTCATTGATTGTATCAAACAAAATTAAAAACTAAAAAAGCCGGGCATAAGCCCGGCTTTTTTAATGCGTATTCAGGTTGGCCCTTACATATTGGCCAGGGTTTTCTCTTTATGCTTCATGATTTGTGTTTTAAGCGCCGCACAAGCTGTATCTACAGCCTCTTCGAATGATGCGCACTGCTTTTTGGCAAACAAATCCTGCCCTTTGGCCTGCAATTTGATTTCTGCAATTTTATTATCGCTGGAAGCCGATTTATCCAAACGCAGGATAACCTCTGCATTTATAATTCCTTCGTGAAATGTCGTAAGCTTATTTACTTTTTCTGTTGCAAAATTCACTAATTTTTTATCTGCATCAAAATGAACGGATTGAATGTTTGTTGTCATGTTTCTGTCCTCCTTTAAGTTTAAGTGATTTGTGTGTTTTTATAGATTACATATCGCCACGCGGGTGAGCCTGCCTGTACGATTTTTTAAGCTTGTCGATGGTATTGTGGGTATATATCTGCGTGGCGCTTAAATTAGCATGGCCAAGCAGTTCTTTTACAGCATTGATATCCGCTCCATTGTTGAGAAGATGGGTGGCAAAGGTGTGCCGTAAAACGTGTGGACTTTTCTTTTGGATGGTGGTGATCTGTTCCAGGTATTTTTTGACGGTCCCATAAACTGTATGCTCCTTCAATCCTGTCCCTTTGTCCGTCAACAATAACATATCACTCTCAAATTTCTTATCTTTTTTTACGGAGAAATAATCCGTAAGGTTACGTTTTAATTCCAAAGAAATCGGAATAATCCTTTCTTTGTTTCTTTTTCCCAAAACCCTGATTGTCAGATTATTCAGATCAATATCACTGTCTTTCAGCTGAATAAGCTCTGCACGGCGCATGCCGGTCTGGTATAATAAGTCGAGAATCAGTTTATCACGTACTCCCGAAAAACCCTCTTCAAAGCTCAGTTCGGAATACAATTTCTCCATGGATTTTTCTTCTACAAACACAGGGAGTCGTTTTGGCGATTTGAGCCCGGTTATTTTCTGCACAGGATTGCTTTCGATAAGTCCTTCTTTCATCAGAAATTTAAAAAAGGAGCGAAGCGATGATAATTTGCGGTTGATGCTTCGCGGGCTCAGACCTTCGTCGACCAGCATGGCTACCCAACCGCGGATATACTGGTAATTGACTTCGGAAAGGTCAAGGTCTTTATCGTGTTCGCTGATAAACGCCTGGAAATGGTCCAGATCGTTGCGGTAAGACAGGATGGTATGCGGTGATGCCCGTTTTTCATAGTGAAGGTGGTCCAAATATTTTTGCAACTGGCTATCGGGCATAAAAAAACCTAATGTTATAACGAATTTAATTTTTTAAATCCGAATAACATTAGGTTTAAATTGCAAAAAAGTATAAATCTTATTCTGCTTCTCCTTTTTGTAATTGCTGTTTGTATACAGCTTTAATTACCTGCTGACGAAGCTTCACTGATTTCTTTTCGAATGTTTTGCGGTTACGTAATTCTTTTACGACACCGGTTTTTTCGAATTTCTTCTTATATTTTTTTAAGGCTTTTTCAATGCTTTCGCCTTCTTTTACTGGAATCACTAACATGTTGGTTTACCCCTCCTTTCTATTTCGGATGGCAAATATAGGACATTTTTCTGATCCGGCAAGTGTTTTTTGAGCTTCGGATCGCTTAAAAAAAGCGCCTGTTTCACCCTCAGAAACCGGTTATTTTCCCGTTATTTGGGGCATGACAGACATTTCCTCACTTCTGCAGCCCACCCTGGATACAGCAGCCAGGGCTGCTGCTTTTATACGCCGGGAACGCAGCCGTTTTTCCTACCAAAAGGCCGAAATAAAAGGCCTGAACGACCTTGTAAGTTATGTCGACAGGGGCTCTGAAGAACTCATTGTGCGTGAACTCGCCCTTATTTTACCGGAAGCCGGATTCATTGTGGAAGAAAACTCGGCCAGCGGGAAAAAGGATTTCAACTGGATTGTGGATCCTCTCGACGGCACTACCAATTTTATACATGGCATTCCGTGTTATGCTGTGAGCATTGCCCTTGAGTATAAAGGTAAAATTGTGCTGGGTGTTGTGCACGAGGTAAGCCGCGATGAGTGTTTCTACGCAGTGAAAGGAAAAGGTGCTTTTCTGAATGGTGAGCCCATTCGCGTATCGGACCGGGCCATGTTGTCTGAAAGCCTTATCGCCACAGGGTTTCCGATCTATAACTTTTCGCGACTGGAACCATTTATGCATACACTGAGTCATCTCATGAAATCGACACACGGCATACGCCGTATCGGGGCAGCGGCGGCAGATTTGTGTTACCTGGCCTGTGGCCGTGTGGATGCTTTTTTTGAATACAACCTCAATGCCTGGGATGTAGCAGCCGGAAGCCTGATTGTGGAAGAAGCAGGAGGCAGTGTCACCGATTTTTCGGGAGGCGAAAACTGGTTGTTTGGCAAGGAAATCTGCTGCACCAACGGGTATCTGAAACAGGAATTTGAAACTGTTATCCGAAACCATTTTCAGGCCTAGGCGAAAATTTTTGTTAAAAAAAGAACGACCATTCAAAATTATATTTAACTTTGAACCACAAAGTTCTTTTAATAAATAAAAAACGAACGCATGAATACAGACAACACACAACACCTGGAGGCCATACAGGACATCCGGAACATGATGAAAAAAAGCACCCGCTTTCTCTCACTGAATGGTTTGTCGGGCGTTTTTGCCGGCATCTATGCATTGATCGGTGCAACCCTGGCGTATTTCCGTATTCATGACATCAATGATATTATTGCCAACAGTAAGTTCGAGCCGGGAATGTCGACAAACTATGCCAGTGTTCGTCTCGATTTCTATATTTTCTTTTTCCTCGTAGCAGGATCTGTATTGGTTTTATCTATTGCCACAGCTTATTTCCTTTCCAATAAAAAAGCCAGGAAACAAGGCCAGAAATTATTTGATCATACCGCCTGGCGGGTTCTCATCAACCTTTCCATTCCGTTAATTGCCGGTGGCTTTTTATGCCTCGCTTTTCTATACCATGGTACCATTGCCTATATTGCACCGGCCATGCTGCTTTTTTATGGCATGGCGCTGATCAATGCCAGCAAATATACTTACGATGATATTCGTTATTTTGGCATTTGCCAGTCTGCGCTCGGCCTGGTCAATGCTTTTGACCTGGGACACGGACTATATTACTGGGCATTTGGTTTTGGGGTCTTACACATTGTATATGGCCTCATTATGTGGAATAAATACGAGCGCAAATAAGCATTCAGGTTCTTGAAAAATTACATACATAATTTAAACAAAGCATTCGAAAACCGGATCAGGCTTGGCATTATGAGTGTGCTGATGGTAAACGATACTGTTGATTTCAATACCATGAAAGAAACGCTCGACGTTACAGACGGCAACCTGGCCAGCCACATCACGGCGCTTGAAAAAGAAGGTTTTATTCATGTAAAGAAGGAGTTTGTAGGCAAGAAACCGCTTACCACCTACTCCGCCACCAAGCTTGGTATGAAAGCCTTCAACGATCATCTGGATGCCCTTGAAAAACTGCTGAAACAACGCTGATATTTTTTTATCTATTTACTTTGAAACGCAAAGTACTTTTAAACAAAATGAAAAAGAAATCCAAATATAGCATGACGCCCGAAACAGAACAGTCCGCTCGTGGTTCGTTTATTCTCTGGTTGCTGGATAAAAGTATTCCGTGGCATACACAGATCAATCCATCGCGTAAGGCCTGGAATATCAGTGTCAGAGATTTTTTAAACTATCCGGAAGGAAGTCTTGGATGGAGTCTCGGTCAGTTCTATGTCTGCCAGGGTTTCGAACCTATTGCAAAAGCAGAGCGCCACGATGTTTTTCATGTGCTGCTGGGGTATTCAACGAGCCTCACCGATGAAGGCGCCATGCAGTTTTTTCTTCTGGGCAATGGGAAACCTTCATTTCTCACCATTGGCACCTGTCTGCTGTTCATTTGCCTTTTCCCTTTGCAACTCCCTGCTATGCTCAAAGCCTTCCGGAGAGGCCAGGGCGCTACCAACATCCGTCATTGGGATTTCAGGGCCCTCTTAGCAGAACCAACCCATTCACTTCAGCATCAAATATTCACTCAAACACATGTATTATGAAAACAAAGGAATTAAACACAATCCGAAAAACAAGCCTTCTTTTTATTGTATGCCTGGTCCTGAGCGGTATTACTGCTTTTCCGCTCCGCAGCGAACTGGCCTACCTGATGGCACATCGCACAGAACTAACCCCTACGCTGCAGCACTGGATCGAACTATTGCATACGGTTATTAACCAGACTCCTGATATTGTTCTGTACGGCACCGACTGGCTGGCATTTGCACACCTCATCATTGCCACATTCTTTATCGGGGTGTACATGGATCCCGTTAAAAATAAATTCATTGTACAGGTTGGCATGATGGCCTGCCTGGCAGTATTCCCGCTGGCCTTTATCTGCGGGCCAATCCGGGGTATTCCGTTTTTCCATCAGTTGATCGACTGCAGTTTCGGTGTTATCGGCCTGATTCCACTCTCGATCATTTACCGGAATATAAAAATGCTGGAATTGCGCGGGGCAGCCCAGGTAAAATCCGTTGCACCAACACTTTCCTAATACATAAGTACATGAAAACATCCACTAAAAAAACATTGTTGTGGCTAAGCCTGTTTGCAATAGCCATGGGCTTTCTGGAAACCTCCGTGGTGGTTTACCTGAGAGAATTATATTATCCGCAGGGTTTTAATTTCCCTCTGGTCATTATCCCCAACAAAATTGCAGTTGTTGAATTCTGGCGTGAGTTTGCAACGATCATCATGCTTATTGGTGCAGGCTACATGTGTGGTCACAACAGGCTTACGCGCTTTGCCTATTTTCTTATTGCTTTTGCGATCTGGGATATTTTCTATTATATATTTCTGTACATACTCATTCAATGGCCCCAGAGTTTATTCACCTGGGATATCCTGTTCCTGATTCCGGTACCCTGGACAGGCCCTGTGATAGCCCCGTGCCTGGTAGCCTCCGGCCTGATCGTATTCGGGCTTTATATTCTTTACTTTACAGACAGGCTTTCGCATACTGCTATTAATCCCACGCAGTGGATGTTGTTGATCCTTGGTGTTGTTGTGGTCATACTTTCATTTGTGTGGGATTACCTTACTGTTGCTGCCAACTCCGGTTCTTTTATCTGGACTATTCACTCCGACAGCAGCCTGTTTGAAGAGTTGAAAAGTTATGTACCCAATCGGTTCAACTGGCTTATTTTCTCAACCGGCATGGTACTGAGTGCCGTAGGGACCTATGGTTACATCCGAAGCAACCTGGCAATTAAACCTGTTAAACATTAATTCATGGAAGGCTTGCTAAACGTATCCTACTCCACAGAAGAGAACTGGCTCTTTTTACTGAGTTTGATCCAGCCATTGGTGCTGTTTATCCAATTGGCCTGGTCGTATACGCGGCGGGAAACCTATGCCCATGTGCCTTCTGTTATAACTCACATCTGTATTTACCACTGGCTGCTGTTTGCTTATGTGCTGCAATTGTTTTGTGCGGTTGCAGGAGCCCTTTACGTCCGGGTGAACGAAGATTTTCTGTGCTATTCGTATTTCTCCTACTGGATACTATGGTTCTATTATCTCATCGGTGTATCCATGAAAGTGTATGAACTGAAACGAAATGAAATTCCAAATAATTAATATAAAAACAACAACACATGAAAACCAATGATTATCTCCTGCTCACAGCCACAGCGGCCTACAGCTACCTTTTTTTTCAACAGAACCCGGGTATTAATTTCCCGGTGTTCAACCTGCTTCTTATCCTCCTGCTGGCCGTTAAAAACCGCGATGTTATATTTAATAAAAAATGGCTCTGGTCAGCCGGTATGTGCCTGGTAAGCAGTGCCTGCATCTTTGTGCATAACAGCGAACTCAGTATCATTGCAAACGTTTCTTCATTACTCCTGCTCTCTGCGTTTTCGGTTAACGTTGTGACGTCTTCCATTTTTTCTTTTCTGTTCAGTTGTTACTCTGTATTGTCGTCGATGGTATTCATTGTGATTCATGCCGTATTGCGGTCACAGAAGCCTGCAGAAGGGGCTCCGGCAAAATCCGGAGGTTACAGGCTTGTAGCTATTCTGATCGTTGTATTGCTGAGTATTTTATTTTTTTTGATGTATCAGCAGTCCAATCCGTTGTTTGCAGAAAACACTAAATGGATCAATTTCGATTTCATCAGTTTTTACTGGGTGGTTTTTACGCTCAGTGGTTTATTGGTTGTATACGGCCTGCTGTATCACCAGAGTATTCCGGATATAGAGCATTGGGAGAACCGCCTGGCGCTTGGTAATCCAGGTGCTTCTGATGAGGAACCGAAGGTAAAACGTTACAACACGGAGCACTTTGCGGGCATCCTGTTGTTTGCCATGTTGAACCTGATGCTCATAGTACTCAATGCAGGTGATGTGCAAACCCTGTATTTCAGGGGAGGTTTGCCAAAAGGGATGAGTCATTCGGATTTTGTACATCATGGTGTAGGGGTTATTATTCTCTCGATTCTTTTTGCGACAGCATTGATCATGTATCTGTTCCGCCGGAATTTCAGCATGCTGAAACAGTCGAAAACTTTGAAAATACTGGTTTACGGCTGGATCCTTCAAAACCTGCTGATGCTTTCATCTACGGCTTTCCGCAACCAGATTTATATCCATGATTATAATTACACTTACAAACGGATCGGTGTATATGTATGGTTGCTGCTGGCTGCCATCGGGCTGATCCTGGCGTTTATAAAAGTGTACAGGGAGCGTAGCAACTGGTTCCTGGTGAAGCAGAATTTTGCCGTGTGGTTTACAGTACTCACGCTGAGCTCGACCATCAACTGGGACATCCTGATTACCCGCTACAATATGGCCAATAAACCTATTTACCAGGTCGATTTTCATTACCTGCTTTCCCTGTCGGATGCCAATATTCCGGATTTGCTTGAGTTTACAAAGCGTAGCGAGTTCAAATATATTAACAATCATATGGTGAACTATGAGAGTCCGTTATCAGATTACCGCTATGAAACATATATTGAAATGCTGAGTAAGAAAGTATATTGGTTTATAGCGAACCATCCGGACGACTGGCGAAGTTATGATCTGCGCGAAGACAGCATCCGCCAGGCTCTTTATAAACATTAATAATCTAAAGATCATGCAGTTTACATTCAAAAAAACGATTTATGCGTTTGCTCTATTTTCGGCAAGCCTGCTGTTATACAGAATAATCAGGAGTGACAGTCTATCCTATATTTTCCTGGCCTGGAATCTTTTCCTGGCGTTCATTCCTTTTTGGATCAGCGACTACCTGAAGCGACAGGAGAAACAGGGTTTCAAATACCTGCCCCTTCTCGGAATCTGGCTTTTGTTTCTTCCCAATTCGCCCTATATTCTGACCGATCTGTTTCATTTCCGTGCCAGGCCTTTCATTCCGCTGTGGTTCGACCTGATCCTGGTGGCATCCTTTGTCATCATTGGCTTTGCGGTTTTTTACAGGTCGGTGATGGATATGCGGGAGGTTTTCAAAAAGTATATACCGGCTGCCTATATGCGTTATGTGATGCCGCTTGTATTCTGGCTGGTGGCTTTCGGGCTTTACCTGGGACGCTACCTGCGGTTTAACAGCTGGGATATTATACACCCGATACGCCTGGCAAAAGCCAGTGCACTGACTTTACTGAGTCCGGATGCCCTCTGTTTCACCTGTATTTTCTCGGTGTTTATGTGGCTGGTGTACATTACCCTGATTCATTATAACAGGCATGAAGAAGCATGAGCTTAAATCTCTGCTGCCTCTCATCATTATTGGCCTGGTGATTACCTGCCTGCTTGTTTATTTTTTATTTGTGATCGGCGTCCTGTTTATCATGCACTATACTATTGATTAATAAAACGATATTAACATGAATCGTTACGATCTGAAATACCGGCATCTTATACTGTTCATACTGTTTGTTGTTTTGTGGCCGACTTTCGTGATTATTTTCTTTACTTTATATCTTCTAATGCTGTGTTTTTAAATGACAACTTCTAAAAGCTCTTTTCTGAAATCGTTTGTATATGCATGGCAGGGCTTACGAGTGGCATTCAGTCAGCGTAACATGCGCATCCATGCACTTTGTGCTTTGCTGGCTATTGGCGGAGGGTTCTGGTTTAAGATCAGTCAGACCGAATGGTGCATCGTACTTCTGTGTATCGGCTTGGTGATGTCGCTCGAGGCACTGAATACAGCGGTTGAATTTTACATTGACCTGATCAGTCCCGATTACCATGAAAAAGCCGGGAAAATAAAGGATCTTGGAGCCGGCGCTGTATTGATTGCAGCTGTTATTTCGCTTATAACGGGTACATTGGTTTTCGGAAAATATATATTAGCTTTACTTCACCAATAACAGATTATGTCACAATTTCCAGAAACCGAACTGATCCTGACGAATGATAACAGGGTGTATCATATTAACCTGAAAGCCGAAGACATTGCAGATGATGTGATTGTGGTGGGCGATCAGCACCGCGTGGCGCAGATTTCCGCTTTTTTCAGCAAAATTGAATTTAAAACCGAACATCGTGAATTTGTAACCCATACGGGTATTTTCAACGGTAAGCGTATTACCGTACTTTCAACAGGTATCGGGACCGATAATATTGATATTGTATTGAATGAACTGGATGCTGCTGTTAATATTGACCCGGTTACACGCACCCTGAATAAACAGCTCCGTTCACTTAACATTATCCGATTGGGTACCAGCGGTGCTTTGCAGGGCGATATTCCTGTAAACGGCATTGTTGTGAGTTCTTACGGACTTGGACTGGACGGCCTCCTGAATTTTTACGGACGCTGGAAAGAAATCAATGAAGACGGCATCAGTGAGGCATTCATGAAGCATACAGGCTGGCTGCCTAACCTGCCATACCCCTATTGTGTAAAAGGTTCCGAAAAACTCCTGGAACGTTTCCGCGAGGGTACACATATCGGGATTACAGCCACCGCTCCAGGGTTCTACGGACCACAGGGACGTGAAATACGCTTGAAAGCTTCGATGCAGGGACTCAACGAACTGCTGACAGAATTCAGACATGACGGACACCGGATCACTAATTTTGAGATGGAAACTTCGGCCCTATACGGGCTGGGGCGCCTGCTTGGGCATAACTGCCTGACCGCCTGTGTTATTATTGCCAACCGGGTCAGAAAAGAGTTTACGAGCGACTATAAAAAAAGCGTAGAGCACTTGATAGGCGCGAGTTTAGAGAGATTAACAGGTTGATTGTTAAAAAAATAAAAACATCCTATTAAAATGGCCCCGAATCGGGGCTATTTTTGTTTAGGTATGAAGCCAAAGAAAAAAGACATGAACCTGAAAGAGGTAATCGCCCTGATTACCCTGCTCGATGATCCGGATGAAGGAATCTATTCAGAGGTTAAAAACAGGTTCATTATGCTTGGTCCACCGGCTATTCCACACCTGGAAACAGCCTGGGAAAACAGCTTTGATGCCATCATGCAAAAACGCATTGAGGCCATTATTCATACCATTCAGTTTGAGGCCCTTCAGAATGCATTAAAATACTGGGCCGAAAACGAGCAGGACGACCTGTTTAAGGGTGTTACGATCATTGCGCGCTACCAATATCCCGATCTGGATGAGAATAAACTCCGCAAGCAGTTGCAACAGATCAAACAGGATGTTTGGCTGGAGTTACACGATGATCTGTCGCCACTGGAGAAAGTGAAAATCCTGAATCATATTTTATTTGAAGTTCACCAGTTCAGCGGAAACATTACCAATTACCATGCACCTCAGAACTCCTTCATCAATGTGGTTCTTGAGACAAAAAAAGGGAACCCGGTGATGCTGAGTGTGGTATACGCCCTCATTTGCAAAGAGCTGAATATTCCGGTATATGGCGTGAATCTTCCGCAGCATTTTGTGCTGGCTTATGTAAACGATTATGCCAACCTGTTTGACGTATCCAATAAATCGTTTTCCGATAATATCCTGTTCTATGTAAACCCGTTCAGCAAAGGGCTTATTTTTAATCACAAGGATATTGATCAATTCCTTAAGCAATTAAACGTTGAGCCGGATGTGAAATATTACCTGCCGTGTTCAAATGTGGATATCGTAAAACGTATTCTGAATAACCTCGTGTATTCATACGAGAAGCTGGGATACCTTGAAAAAGTTGAAGAATTGAAGGGGCTTGAAAAACAGCTTTAATCGGTTCTGCTTCTCAACAGCGAATTTCCTTTAGCTTAAAATCCGTTTAAATGTTTCGAATATAATACCCATGTCGGTCGACAGGCTTTTGTCTTTGATATACTTGAGGTTCAGCTTGAGTTTTACCGGCATCACTTCATGAATATAGGTATTCTCAGGGTTTTCGGATTGTGAAAGAATATCATTTTCGTTTACGAATTTTATAGAGGCATAATCTGTAATGCCAGGTCTTACAGACAACACCTGGCGTTGCTCCTCCGAATACATGTCTACATATTTTTTCACTTCGGGACGTGGGCCTACAATACTCATATCGCCCAGGATTACATTGAACAGTTGAGGAAACTCATCGATTTTAAATTTACGCAGGTAATAACCTACGCCTGTTACCCTCGGATCACGACCGCCAACAGTCAGAAGTCCTTTCTGATCTGCATCTTTATGCATGGTTCTGAATTTATAAAGGGTGAATTCTTTTCCGAAGCGCCCAACACGCACCTGGCGGTACAAAACAGGAAAACCCGCGTTGAAGATAATGGCCAGGGAAACCAGAATCAACAGCGGTGACAGGCAAATGAGCCCGATACTTGCAAAAATTATGTCGAAGAGGCGTTTAATCACTATTTACTACAAACTTTATTTACGGCATGCATAACGGCTTTCACCACGGTATCCACCTGTTCATCCGTAAGATCGTAATACACCGGCAGCGATATCTCCCTGCTGAAGTTATCATAGGTCACCGGGTAATTGTGTACGTTATAACCCATGTTTTTGTAAAACGACATAGCCGGAACCGGGATAAAATGAACGTTAACCGAAACATCCTGATCGAATATTTCCTGCATGATCGCGTCGCGCTGGGCTTCTGTTATTCCTTTGATTCGTAGCGGATACAAATGGTAACAACCCGTTTTATCTTTTGTTTTATAAACCGGGAGCTGAAAACGTTCGTCTTTTGACAATGCAGCAGTATAACGTTCAAAAATAACACGGCGGCGTTGTTGTGTATCGCTATCATAACGCTCCAGTTCAACCAGGCCGATAGCAGCGGCAATATCTGTCATATTGCATTTATAACCGGCCTCCACAATATCGTATTTCCAATTGCCCTTCTGTGTTTTGGCCAGGGCATCCTTATTTTGTCCATGGAGTGTTTTCACACAGAGGTATTTATAAATGGCTTCATTATCAAATGGTGCCGGGAAATTGAGCGCTACTGCACCTCCTTCAGCGGTGGTCAGGTTCTTTACGGCATGAAATGAAAAAACCGAAACATCCGTTAATGCTCCACATTTTTTATGCTGATAATCTGCTCCGAAGGAGTGAGCGGAATCCGATAGTACCATGATACGGCCCATTTGACTCTGAATATCGGTCAAAGGTTTAAAACGATGCGCATTTTTTCGCACTATTTCGTTAATTGCCTCATAATCACATGGAAAACCTGCAAAATCGACAGGCATCACTACTTTCGTATTTTCCGTAATGGCTCCTTCGATCAGGGAAACATTGATATTAAAGTCATCCGGGTTTACATCTACAAACACAGGTTTTGCACCACAGTGCATCACTACATTGGCCGTGGCAGAATAGGTATAGGCCGGCAGGATTACTTCATCGCCTTCGCCTACCCCGAACCAGCGAAGCATGATTTCGAGCCCGGCAGTGGCCGAGTTGAGGCACAGGGTAGCCTTATTACCACAATAGGCTGTGAGCCTCTTTTCGAACTCCTTGGTACGCGGACCAGTCGTAATCCAGCCCGATTTAAGAGCTGCCGTTACTTCGTTTATTATTTTATCGTCGATGCGCGGTGGTGAAAATGGAATCATGATACGTCTTTTTTTGAAACCGGGTTAATAAAATGAATAGTTGCAGCCTCTTTGGTAAGAAGCAGACAGAGAAAAAACACAAAAAATAAAATGCCTGCCTGGGTTTGCAGCATAGACTCCACGAGGAAGTTGAGGATAATGAGCAGGCTGAACAACAGCAGCAGTGCGTTTTTGCGGATCACGCCCAGGATAGCGGTAAATACGGTCATAACAAGCAACAGGATAAACCCGGCAAGTCCTAATCCAATTCCGGTCTGTAAAAACTGGTTGTGGGCGTTCAGATGCTTCCGCAAAGCCCCTTCCATACCCTTTTCTTCATAAACCTTATAAAGCACATCGTTGGCGTCGCCCGGGCCTACCCCAAGCCACAGATTTTCTTTGATAATGGCTATGGATTCGTGCCAGATGAGTTTCCGCACAACCGTGCTCTCCCCTGATTTAATATCGATCTGCTCCGCTGAATTGGCCTTCCACATAACCTCCAGGCGTGAAAAAGGTTTTGGAAATACTTTATAGGCAACTGCTACCGAAGCGACAAATCCAAACACAAGAATCAGGATAAGCTTATAGCGTCTGCGTGCCAGCTGAATGTAGATAAGTGTCAGCGGCACAAGCAAGGCCCAGGAAATAATCCCGAGTTTGGAAGATGTAATAAATACACAGGCACTCAGAAACATAATCAATGTAACGAGTGCAACGCGCGCGCGCCATGTATTCCGGAACCAGGCCGGGTAGCACCAGAGCACGATCAGAATGCCCATAACCAGGTACATGGCGTAATAACTCGGATGGATATGATTTGTAAAATCGGAGTAATAGAAATAATTAATGCCTTCTGAAATGTAATAGTAAGAAGCGCGTGCAATATTAAACAGGCACGAAAATACACACCCCACCACAAAAGAACCCAATATCTTAAGCAATATCTCCCGTGAAAAAGCATGGGTGAACAGAACCATGGGGAATGCCAGGAAACTCAGTTTGATCTCAATGCTGAAACCACCCTCGCCATGATTGGCGGTATAAAATAATGCAAGCACATGAAGCAGGAAAAATCCGGTGATAATATAATACCAGGGGTTTCTGAACAAAGCAGGAAAGCTTTTCCGGACATCGCCGAAAATGAAGTAAGACAGCAGCCAGGCAGCCGCAATGCTTGCCATGCCTACACCCAGTGGCAGTACACAGGCCATGAGCATAGGGAATGCAAAGAACCATTGCTGGTATATGTCGCGCATTTTTTTCATCGGTTATGACCCTGGAATTGATTTCCGGCGTTACGGTTCAGTATTAAAAAATGAATCACTCCCAACAGGTATCCCAACCCGTATGAAAGATGCAGTATAAAAAAAACAAACACAATATGTACAGCTTGCATAAAAGACTTCGTTTTCTGATACGCGAAATAATGCCCGATCAGTTTATACAAGCCCAGGATGCCTATAAATGCCAGAAAGGCGTAGCATGAAAATACAGAAGCAATAACTCCGGTTATAAGGAACAAAACAAAGAAGAACGGAATCAGCTGACGCACCGTGGTGATCGCTTTGTGCTTCTTATTGACATATACTTTCCAGTATCCATACTGGAAATACTGGCGGTATAATTTTTTGATGGAGCTTCTCACGTAGTAATCGGAGCGGATGGATGGATTCAGCCAGATCTTAAAGCCGTTTTTCAATAAACGGAAATTAAATTCATCGTCCTGATTCCTGGCAAGCTCTGTATCAAACAATCCTATTTTATTGAAAACCTCGCGTTTGTAGGCACCGAAAGCCACCGTATCTACATAGCCTGAAGCCATCCCTGTGCGGAAGTGTGCATTTCCGACACCGAAAGGACTCGACATCGCCAGGCCAATGGTCTGTGAGTTTTTATTCTCATAAATATTGTCGATGATCCCACCCACACAACCTGCATCCTTTACTGTGGAGAAATCCTGCAGGCATTGCATCAGGTAACCGGGCTTCATAACCGCATGCGCACCAAAGATGACAACAACATCAGAGGCCGATGCCTGAATCCCCAGATTAAGGGCGTAGGGTGTCGTGCGTTGCTCGTTTATGAGCAGCTTAACCTGTGGATGCGACTGGATATAATTATGGATGAGGGTCGGGGTATTATCGCTGCTCCTGCCGTCACACACAAATACCTCAAGTGTTTCTCCTGCAGGCAGCTGTTGCGTGCATACCGATTCCAGGCAGGGAATAATATATTTCTGCTCATTGAAACAAGGTATGACAACGGATATACTCATGCCTGCGGGGATTCCAGTTCTTTTACAGCTGTTTTAAAGTTAACACATTCAATTTGATTCTCTTTCAGGTACGTCGTCAGCCACATGTACCACTCCATCCAGGTTTTAAAAGATGGCGAAAAATACCTGTCGTGAAAATCGATTCCGAGGTATGGAAGTTTGCATTCAAAAGCTTTATCGATCAGCAAGCGGGTCTCATCTTTTGCCTGTTGCAGGTTTTTACTCTGCCACTGGCGCGGTTTTTCGATGATGTAGCTATCCATGATCTGGAAAGGGAACTCCCACATGTTTCCTATTTTGTAAGGTGCCCTGAAGCCCATCTCCGTCGAATCGTAAATATAACCGGCCTTAGCCATATTGGTGTAGGTCTCCTCATTGGTTCGTACATAATGCATACGGATTCCAAATGCAGCCTGTGCCGACATGTTCCGGAATATATCATATTCCGACTTTATTTTCTCATAGGTTTCAAACTCTATACCATGGATACTGACTTCACAATTCTTTTCCAGCATCCGTTTAATCCAGAAGGCCGCGGCACTGACAGGATAATTCAGTCCGACACCATTCTTTACACCGATAAAAAACGAAGATGGTACGCCCTGTTTTGTATTGAAGGCAATGAGTTCATCAATGTTCTGCCACTTGTTCCGGAAAATATCTCCGGTGCGGGTCATCAATTCAGCAAATGAAATTTTGCCCGTAAGAAATTCAATTTTGCTCCGCACAAAAAACTTAGGCACGATCAGGTCTTTCAGATAATGTTCTGAAAGTGTCATGTGGTCAATATCGTGGGAGATTATCGCTTTCATTTTTTTATTACCAGTGACAGTTGTTTATATGGAAAGCGTTTGAAGCTGATTTCCTGCAGAGGTCTGATCTGCCCTCCAAACTCTCTGAAATATTTTTCGATCTCGGGGACCATGGATCCTTCAAAATCAAATTCGGAAAGTCCTGCGCGTTTTGCCTGCTGAATACAGGCCCACATGCAGGACACACCGGCACCATGATGTTTATGTGTTTCGTCGAACCCGCCAAAGAGGTAGTATGCTTTGTTGGTGGTACGAACGCAGAAAGCCGCTGCGATCGTATTTCCCTGCGGATCTTTTGCGGTAAACATGAGTGAATTTGAGGTGTTTGCAAAATTCAATACAATACCGCGGATATAGGCTTCATTACTGAATTTCCCACTACGCTCGAGCGATTGCCTGATCAGCGAAAAAACTTTCTCCGGGTCGGGTTCCGCACTCACTACAATACCGTCTTTTTCCGCTTTACGCAGGCTTTTCTTCTTCTCGGAAGACAGGTTGTTATATAGCTCTTCTTCTGTTAAGTGTAGGTCAAGCACGTAGGTAAACCGGTTGCTCACCTCAAAACCTTTCCATACCAGGGCCTGCGTGTCGATAATTGTTCCGGAAAAATTCAGTTTTATATAATGGGCGCCCGTACCAAGCAGGTAATCGGCAATACACTGCATCACCTGCTTATTGAAAGCATTGACCGAAGACGGGGTTTGAGCCGGATTGATATAATGCAGATTGACATGCGGAGCAAATGGCGGGTTGATGATAATGGTGAGGCTGTACTTTTTGAATACGAAAATACTGAAGGTACCGATCAGCTCATCGTTATCGTTAAAGATGCCGAGCAGTTTTGTTTTGCCGGCATAGAGATCGGTCCAGGCAGACGATGCAAAGACTCCGGCCTGTTCAATAACCGCCAGCGATGCTTTCGTGAGTTTATGTCTGTCTATCTCTCTGACCTGCATATTCAGGACTTTTTAAGGATGCGTGTATATAAATCCGTGATCTTCAAAAATTCAGTGTCCCAGTTAAAAGTCGCTTCAGACACCTTAACACCCGTTTCGGAAAACACCTTTGCCAATTCTTTATCCGTCAGAATGCGTTCCATGGCATCTGCCAGTTCCGTTTCATTGACAGGGTCCACACAGAGGCCACAGCTGTATTTATCATAGATCCTGGTATAGAGTTCAAAATTGCTCGTAACCGTTGGCAAGCCTATGGCCATGTATTCAAAGTTTTTGGTAGAATACGAACGTTTATAATTTTCGACCGGCCGCAGAATGGCAAGCCCGATCTTACAACGTTTTGCAATGGCATAGCCTTCGGTAAGCGGCAGGTAACCATAGAATTTCACGCGGTCTTTCACCTCCTGATAGGCCGGTTGAGCCTGCAGGTCCTGCATGTATTCGTTGGTATATTTTCCGGCACAATGAAAGAAAAAAGTAAATCCTCTTTTTTTCAGAATAGCCAGTGCTTTCATAATCACATCAAATCCCCGGTTGTAGAACACGCCACCGCTGTAAAAAATCTCATTGTCCGGCAAATCGTAGCGCCTGGTATTGATGTATGACTTAAAGAATGAAATATCGGGATAGTTATATACAGTAATGGCATCGGCCTTATATTGTGCGTAATAGGCTTCGTATGAGTGCTCTGCCAATACCAGATAAAAAGCCTTTGATGCCAGGCGGTCAAACAAGCGGTAACACACCGCCACAAGGTTGCGCATGGGAAGCCAGTCTTTGTCGCGGATTTGCTGGTGTACATTTTCGTGTACATCGAACACTACTTTTTTGCCGAGCAGGCGCATCAGCAGTCCGTGTGGAATAAGTTCGGGATCGTGAAAATGATAGATATCTGCCTTTACAGCCATGGCTTTGAAAAAAGCAGACCAGCTGAGCAGGAACATACGCCTGAGACGGCTTTTTGTTTTGCGAAGCGGTACAATTTTCACGCCATTCATCACCTCTGCTTTATCGGCTTGTATAACCAGGCTTACATCGTAACCATGCGAGGCCAGCGACATACACTCCCTGTACAACACACGGGGATCATGCAAAATATGCACAGAAGAAAAATGGCAGACTTTGATCATGCGTTCAGGGCTTTGTACATATTGATAAACTTCTCGCGGGCAATCCGGATAGTTCCCTTCTGAAGTATAATTTCCTTATTCTCTGCGGCAACCTTCTGAAAATCCTCTTCTGTTAAGTCGAGTACAAAATTCAGATCGCCGGTAAAGCGCTTGCCGTTTTTACCGTCAAAGATCCATTCTTCTTTAGAGGGCAGATCAGATACAACCGGGAAACAGCCATAATACATAGCTTCCAGCAGACTGATGGATGTAGCGTCGCTGTCTGGAATCGACACATATATTTTTGAACGACAATACATTTTGATATTTTCTTCGGTACTCAGCCATCCTACGAATTCCACTTTATGCGCAATGCCTATATCCGTGGCAAGTTTTTTCAGACTCTCGGAATCTTCACCGGTGGCTGCAACCACAAGCCTGTATGGATTCCGACCGGTATCATCCAGTTTTTTGAAACACCGAATGATCTTATCGATGTTATAGAGTTTTTTATGAAGGCGGTTACTGTATATAATATTTTCGCGGGTTATGTTCAGATCGTCGTGCACTTCGATACCGAAATTGGCAATCACCATTTTTTGTTTTGCTGATGGCACTAATTTTACAACAGCCTGTGCCAGGTATTCGGCATCAGCCGTCACGACGTCGGCGTGTTTCACCACATAACGGGCAACGGTGCGAAGAACGACGCTTTTTTTCGGGTTCACCAGGATATCGCTTCCCCAGGTGGTAAGTACAACCGGAATATCAAAAGAACGGGTCGCCAGAAAAGAATACAATGCCACTGAATTGGCCTCATGCACATGGATCACCGTAGGTTTGAACTCACGGATAACGTCTTTGATCTTACGGATGGTACGGATGAAATTAAGTGGTTTGCGGTATGAAAAGGAAACGTAATGGATCGGTTCAACATTCTGACCAGCGCGAGGGATGTCTGTGATCAGGCAAATCTCATCGAAATAGTCTTTAATTAAATGGTAGTAATTGTAAGTATGAATCGTGTGATTTCCAATTAACAACAATTTCTTCTTCATATGCCATTTTAAGCTATCCCTCAACCTGTTTATAGCCCGTCAGGGATTTATAAACGATCTTGATCAAATCCTTAAAATTAACATATTTTGCGCTAAAAAAGGGCTGTGAAAGCGTGAATTTTAACCCTTTCAGACCCAAACCTGAATTACCTCCGATTTTAAGCCAGCGAGAGGCCAAAATCCGGTTAAATTTTACTGAAAATGCCGAAAACTGAACCATGAACGCGTCATGGAACTTTTTAAACCAGGCTGCATTTTGTTTGAGATAATCCATGTCCTGGCGACTGATTCCTTTGAAAATATTGAGATGAATGGCCAGCTCAGCCTCTGTAGGATTCAGGCCCAGCCGATTGAGCAGGTTCCGCTGAATTTTGCCCACTGTCTGGTATTTCACGGTTTCAAATACGGTAGACACCTGTTTATCGTGCTCCCGGTAGTGCAACAGAAATTCGGGGATATTGAAGGTGTGGCCCCTGAACACGAGCCGACTCCAGAGGTCATAGTCTTCGGCATGTTTATAATCGGCCCTGTAAATCTCCTCCAGATCCAGAAGCGCTGATTTGCGGAGCATGACACTCGGATGTGCAAAGGGACAGGATATAAAAACAGATGCCATAATTTCGGCATGTGTGGAAGGCATGTAATCGATTTTTGCCTCACGCTTTCCGAAGGTCTGAATGTATGATCCGCAGATCACCAGTTCCGGGTCTTTCTGAAACTCACGAAGCTGTTTTTCAAAGCGTGATGGATCACAGATGTCGTCGGCATCCATACGGGCAATGTAAGCCCCACGGGCCAGTTCAATGCCTTTGTTGAGTGTATAGATCAGACCTTTGTTTCCGGGGTTTTCTACGTAAACAATCCGGTCATCATGAAAAGCCCTGATATATTGGATGCTGTCGTCGGTGGAGCCATCATTGATAATGATCAATTCGAAATCCCGGCAGGTTTGCGATAGGATACTTTCAATCGCTTCACGTACATACACGCCTGCATTGTATACCGGCATCACTACAGATATAAGCGGTGTATTTCCTACAGTCTGATCCATGAGGCGGGTATTAGGTCCTTTGTGTTTTTATGGTGAGTTGCAAACCATTTCTGTGGCGCAATAACCTGTTTATCCATATCCGGATTAAGCCATGCACCCCACCAGCTGAAACTACTGTTGGCAATAATATGATGCCTGCAGGATGCCATCAGGTAAAGATCCCAGTGATTGGCGATGTCGGGCTGCGTCACAATATGTGTTGGCACGGTGAAGTGAATATTAGCCGAGCACCATTCAGGGTCATCGGAAAACAGGAATACTTCAAAAGCCGGGAGATACTTTTTCAGATAAGCGATGGCAGCCTCATAGTATGCCAGGGTGCAGGTGCCGTGAAACTCATTGTCGGTTTTACTGCTGATATAATCGCCGCGGCGAATGTGCAATGATACAGCATACGTTTCCCTGATCTTTTGATGCCATTGCCCTGTAATCGCCGGTACCGGGCCTTTACACGTAAAATCCTTACGGACAGATACTGCCTGCTCCTGGAAATAACGCTCGCTTTGCCAGTACCCGTCGAGGTACACGTTGCCTTTGAGTTTATTAAATGCAGGCTGAAACTCCATCCCTTTTTCATAAAAATAAACCGTATTGAATAATCCGGGCACACTACGCTGCAAAGCCAGTGTATAGCGGTTTCTGGGGTGTTTCAAAAAAGGTTTTAATGCATCAGCTGATGCTATGTTTTGTTGAATCTCGAAAGCACTCAGCTCATAATGGCGTTTGGTATAATGGCCTTTCGGATCAGCATCCAGAAAACCTGTATCCAGTAAGCATATTGTATTCAGGCGGCTTGCCAGTGCTTTGCCAGCCGCATACTGAAACATCTGGTTTCCCAGTCCACCCATGAGTTTTACGGCTACCATCAGAACTGATCCAGTTTTAAAAAGTTAATATACCGATCGGCATACAGGCGGCGTTTTACTTTTTTGAGAAATACAAACGCATGTGCATGAGCCAGTACAGATTCGAAAAAAGCAGCGTGATTTGCCGCTTCCGGAACAATTTCAACAAGATCTTTGTAATTCATCACGCTAAAATCACGGAAGAGATATCCAAAAAAAGAAGTAAATGCCGAAGGTTTTGCTCCGGATTTTATAAGCTTATCAAACAGCAACACATGCTCTTTCACCTGTATAGTGCGGTTACGAATCACCGTACCTGTTACCTGATTTTCGGTTTCATGAGCCGTACAGATCAGGGGCGCTTTATAAAAGCAGAATGCTTTATGTTTTTGTATATACTGAATGTAAAAATCGACATCCACCAGCCAGATCAGTTTTTCGTCGAATACAACAGCAGCGTCGCGTCTGTATAAGGTAGCCGAAGGTGAACCGATGCAATTTCTGAAAAACAGAAACCCAATATCACGCTTCATGCGTTGTTCGTGTTTGGCGGAAAGGGAATGAATGCGACTGAAGTCAGTAGCCGGATACCAGACTTTTGTTTCGGTAAACAGAAAATCGGCCTGCTTACTTTCTATTTCACGCACCATACACGACAAGCTATCGGGCTTTGTGAAAAAATCGTCGTGGTGCAGCAATTTGATATAGGTACCATTGGCCTGCGCAATAGCATGGTTCCAGTTGGCAGGGCTTCCCAGCGATGGTTTATTGTGCAGGTATATAAACGGCCTATCTTTCAGAATATCGTGTACAACTGTTTTCACGGAATCGTCGGGTGTATCGTCGGATATAATAAGCTCATAATCCGTAAAATCCTGTGATAATACGGATTGCAGGCATTTCTTCAGATAATCGACCTGCTTGTATGTGGGTATGCATATCGAAACTAAAGGCACTTTTGAGCGATACGGTAGTTCATTTTTAAAAATAATAAATATAGCGACTCCAGGGAACGGGGCATTATCCACTTCTTTCTGCGGTAAGAACGCAGTTCATTTTCAAAGCCGGGCATTTGATCCATTATGACAAGCGACTCATCAAAACGCTCACGGTTATTGAAATAGCGGTCAATCAGTTTCTTTTTCAGTGTGTAGCGATGGGTACGTATCTTCCGGTCAAATATTTTTTGCTGAGCTTTCGAAAGTGCCTTGTAATTTTTGAGACACACATACAATCCGGCTATATACATACCAAACTGATCTTTGCTGTGGCTGGTCATGTGGTTCCGGATCAGGGTCACGGAATCCGGCTGCTGATCATAATAATATGATGTATCTGCAAATGATGCGCGTAACCAGAGATCCCAGTCTTCATTATAACGGATGACCTCATCGAACCATGCCAGGTGCTCCAGGTTTTTCTTACGTGAAATAATGCAACTGATCGCAAAGATATTGCCGTATACAAGCCTGTTCCTGATTTCGGCACTGCCAATAACTCCAGGCTTTATCTGCTTTTCGGAGAAACTGTATGTTTTGGTAATATACTCCCTGGACTCTGTAAAAAAACAATAGTCACTGAAAACAAAGTCCACGTTTTGTTTTTCGAAAATATCCATGGTATGTTTCAGCTTTTCCGGCGCGATAAGATCATCGGCGTCCAGGAAAAGAATATACTCGCCCTTAGCCTCTTTCAAAGCCTGGTTGCGGGCAAAGGAAGGGCCTTTGTTTTCGGGTAGTTTGTGGTAACGGATCCTGGCATCATGATTCGCATAGTCACGTACAATGCTTTCCGTGTTATCGACAGATGCATTATCCATCACCAGGCATTCCCAGTTTGCATAGGTTTGCTGAAGCAGGGAATCCAGACATTCACCGATAAAGCGTCCGTAATTATATGTGGGCACAATAACTGAAATCATGATGAACGCAGGCGTTTTAGGATGCGTGAAAAAAGGGAACGCGAAGGTACAGGCTGCGAAGCATACCATTGTTTCACCGGTTCCTCACCAAACACGGCTGTTTGCGATCTCATCCGTTCTTCTTTTATTTTAGCTGCATTTTCGGGCAGGGAACTTAGTCCGCCGAGATAAAACACTGAAATGTTTGTATGGATATAATGCAGCGTGGCTTTATGTTTGAAGATGGCGCGTAAAAACCAATCGTAATCGGCAACAATTTTATAGGACGTATCATAGAACCCGACTTTGTCGAGAAAGCTTTTTTTGACAAATGACACCGGGTGCCAGAGCGTATCACTCATCATGTGGTTCATATCCATTTGCGAGGGCATGCGACCGTTTTCACGACGCCCATCAGGATGCACGATGATCATGTTTCCATAAACAATATCGGCCTGCTGCCCGGAAGCAAAAACACGCTTGAGTACTGTTTCATCGGCCAGTTCATCGCCGGCATTGAGCACCAGTACATATTCTCCGGTGGCTTTTGCCAGGCCTTTATTCTGTGCATCGTAAACGCCTTTGTCTTTCTCGGATACAGTATATGAAATATCAGCACTGTTGGCGGCTATAATTGCTGCACTCGCATCGGTAGAACCGCCATCAATAACGATGTAATCGATATTGCAATAATCCTGATCAACCACACTTTTCACAGTACGCGCAAGTCCTTCGGCGTTGTTGTAGTTAATGGTTATGACGGATATTTTGATCATTAAAATGCGTTCATGACTTCAATTACACGATGAATATCTGATTCACTGTGATAATAGGAAATCGGCAGACTCAGCGTTGTGCGATGTATTTCGCGGGCAACAGGTGTCGACTGGCCATCCAGGATACCTTTCATGGCTTCCTGGTCAACCGGCGCTACCGGGTAATGTATATCTGTTTTCACCTCATGCTTCAGCATATAGGCTTTCAGGTCGTCGCGTTTGGGGTGACGGATATTAAAAATATGGTACACATCCTTATAATCGGGATGTACCATGGGTTTTATAAAATCGCTTTTCAGGTTTTCGAGGTAAAGGGCAGCCAGGCGGCGTTTATGTTCATTGATCTTATCCAGGTAGCGGAGTTTCACGAGGAGTAAAGCCGACTGCAGTTCATCGAGGCGGGAGTTCACGCCTACCCGCTCATTATAGTATTTTACTTTGGAACCATAATTTCTCAACGTGCGTATGGTTGTTGCCAGTTCTGCATCGTTGGTTGTTACAGCCCCTGCATCGCCCATGGCACCCAGGTTTTTGGTGGGATAAAAACTATGGGCTCCGTAATCGCCAAAGCTTCCTGAAACCTTGTTTTTGAAAGTCGCTCCATGCGATTGTGCGCCGTCTTCGATCACTTTCAGATTATGTTTCTTTGCTATGTCCATAATCTTATCCATTTCACAAAGCTTCCCGTACAGATGCACTACCATAATGGCGCGTGTAGCAGGTGTAATAGCCGCCTCGATACCGGCAGGATCAATATTGTAAGAATGAATATCGGGTTCTACCAATACAGGTCTGAGATCATTCTGTACAATAGACAGGATCGTTGCGATGTATGTATTGGAAGGAACAATGACTTCGGATCCTTTCGGAAAGTTAAATGCCCGCAGTGCCAGGGTCAGGGCATCCAGGCCATTGGCTACACCAATGCAGTGTTCTGCCTGGCAGTATGCCGCGTATTGCTTTTCAAATTCTTCGGTTTTCTTACCCAGAATATACCAGCCACTTTCCATCACTTCGCGGAAAGCCTGTGTGTATTCGTCAAACAAAGGTTTATTGAGGTGATGAAGATTTTCGTATTCAATCATGGTTTTGGGTATGGTTCAAAAATATAATCGCTTTCTTCAAAATGTTCGGAGGCAAGCACCATCAGGATCGCATCGGGCGTGAAGTTGTACATCGTATGCCAGTCTTCGGGGTTCAGAATGAGGCATTTGTTGGGTTTATCGAGTTGAAACTCTTCCTCTTTTTCACCATTGTTATTGTATATGGTACAGCTGCCTTTAATGCATACTGCTGCCTGAATGGTCTTGTGATGGCGATGTCCGCCACGTTTGGAATCATCCACGCCATAAATGTAAAATATGCGCTTGATATCGAAAGGAATCACCTTTTCAATAACGGTAAGGTTACCGCGCTTGTCTGTAAATGTTTTCAGGTCGAGTATATATGCCATCAGACGATTGAATCAGTAAAATAATAGTGGTGGTGTTTTCTCCGGTTACGGGTTTGTTTTCCCCCGATGTTCGACAGCGATTGCCTGACATCGTACTGGTACCACCTTAACAAAGATAGAAAATCCATTGGTTTTTTAGGCGCTGTATCCTGGCGTCCGTTTGGGTTCAGGGCCGGGGCCTTTTTAAGGATGTCGCGTTCTGTTTCCAGCAGTGTTTTTACATAAGGGAAAAAGAACAGGTCGCGCGCTGTATCGTTCATTTCATAGGCGTCTCCGGTCAATGATACAATGCCATCCTTGTAAAGGCGCAGTCCATGAAAATGAAAAAATACGGCATCGAACGTTTTTCCACCGGCGAGTGTAAGGCCTTTGATCGTCCCGTTTTCGCTGTGAAACCTGTATTGCTGCATATTCCATGGGGCAAGTCCGCCGCCCAGGTGTCTGAGTTCATGCACGCCTTTGAATTGAGAGGTCCATGCATCGAGGTATTTCTGGTCGCCGAATTTACCATCCTCAACCCTGGCATAACACCAGTCGATACAGGCATTCCGCCAGTTTTCGAGTACTTTCATTCCGGCATCATCGTTGTTGAAAGTCACGAACTGCACACAGTATTTTCCGCTGATCTCCGATTGATCGTAGGCGGGTGAATAACGGTGTTCGGTAATAATCACCGAATCTGTTCCGAGCTCATCCAGCAACACTTTCGGATCGGCATAGAAATACATATCAGCATCGAGGTATGTACATTGCGGCAGGTTGAATGTTCTGATGGCGTAGCGTATGGTTGAGGCCGTACAGGTCCAGCAGTATTCGCCGGCCGTGCGGGTTGGTTTAATGCGCAGAAGTTCTTCATCTTCAAACTCACGGAGCGATATAACAGTCAGTCCGGGCAGATTTTCTTTGCGAAGATATTCATACGACGGATCATCAAAAGCAAATACATAGAGATGTGAATCGGGATTATGTTTCCGGAGCGAATGGTACATTGCCAGTCCACGAGCCAGGTAGCCGGTATTGAATAATGTACAGAAATTAAGGCTCATGCTGTTTTTATGTTTTAAGTCAGTGTATGTATTCTGCTTCTTTTTGCACCTCAGCGAATCAACGATTTAAGCTTACGTAATACACGGCGCAGGAGGCTTACACGAATCACCGGGTTCAGTGTTTTGAAATAATCGGCGATTACTTTTTTGGCCTCCAGGTCTTCTTTTACCGGTACATGATCCAGGTTTATCCTGGAATCGAGCTCTGTATTATTCCAGGCATCAGACACGCCGGAGTGTGTCCCACTGCCGTCGATGCCGATATTATTGGCCACTGATTTTCCCGGATACAGGCAAAGCTGATTATTGAGGAATGCGGCGGCATACCAGAGAATAGCCCACGAGTTGTTCCGCCCTTCGATCCTGTCTTTCAGCATTTGTACATAAGGGTAGGTGTTTCCGAAATCGAATTCGGCAGAGAGTTGACGGCTTTCTATTTTTTGAAGCAGGTCTTCGGCTTTCCAGTTCTTCATATCCCAGGCCCGCGACCAGGTGGCCCAGCCCCAACAGTCGGAACCTTTAATAAAAAAGGCCTCCGGGAGTTTTCCTTTCACCGGGTAAATATAGCCGCTGATGCAGGCCACTTCCTGTTGATGCTCATATTTTTCAAGTGCCCGATTCATGAACTCCAGAAAATATTTCCCCGTCACAATATCATCTTCAATGATGATGGCTTTGCCGTAACGCTCCAGTACTTCTGTTACACCGCCTGATACAGACTTTGCCAGCCCATAATTTGTTTCGCGCTCAATAATCTGAATATCCCTGCACCATTTTCCGGAACGTACTACTTCGCCAACCTGCCTGATCAGGGCTTTGTCTGTTTCGGATGCATCGGGCTTTGGCCCGTCGATATACACGATCAGTGAACTTTCGTCGGCATAGACATTCGTCTGCAGAGCCCGCAGCGTTTTCAATGTATGCTCAGGTCGCTTGTATGCAAAAAGTATGACAGGGGCTTTTTCCAAAACGCCGGATTATTGTTTGGGTTTTACCTGGGCAGGATTACCATAAGCCATGTGATTATCGGGTACCGCAGTTGTAAGCACAGCATTGGTGCCCAGGGTAGCAAAGTTTCCAAGCCTGGCACCTTTCAGCATCACCGATCGTTTTCCCATCCAGCTGTCGTTGCCAATGCTCACGGGTTTTGATACAGGCTTTTCATATTCGCGGCCAATGCTCGGAAAATCACGTATGGTCATTTCACGACGCTTCTCAGGACTGTATATCACATGCGAGTTTGTATCGTAAATCATGCACTCGTATGAGATCATATTAAAATCACCGATATCGAGCTGCTCATCGCAACGAATCTCCGTATTTTCATTAATGCAGTTATAGCGTCCGATGGTACACTGTCCACCAAAACGAATAGAGAAATCGGCCCGGATCACATTGTGATCGCCGATACGCAGCAGACCTTTTTGAATATGCAGCGAAGGAATTAATGCATTGTTGGCCTGCTCCAGGATCGTGTGTGCACCAACAATCATTTCGCCTTCCTCTATATGGATCTTATAGTTCCGGATTTCAACCCCATCGCCAAGCACCAGTTTTCCTTTTTTACCAATGCGTATAGAGCTGTTTTCAATCCGGCAGTCTTTGCCCTGATGAAACACACCATCTACAAAATTTTGTTCAGGTTTTAAACGAAATATGGTTCTCAGTATACTCATCTTTTCTATATAAACTCAGGAAATGCGTTCGAATGAATGTTCCATATAAAAGCTTCCCTGGCTGCTTTCCGGCAGTTTACCGGTGTTGTAAAAATCACCGGCTTCTACTTTCAATAAGGTTGCTTCCTGGATCCAATCGGCTATCTCACCGTTCACTTCAGCGAATAATGTTACCGTATATTCCCCTCCTTTTAAAGGCAGTTTTGGAATGGTGATCCGTATTTTATTCGGGCCGGCGGGCAGTTTCTCAAATAACTGGTTGGTAATATCATTCCCCATGTGGGTAATGCGATTGCCGTAATCGTCGTCGAAAGCCACAGAGAGCCTTACATACGAAAGGTTGGCACCGGCAGCACCATCCACATCCAGGTCAATATATAATGGGCTGCCACACATGGCATGCTCTGTCGCCTGTTTATTCTTATCGAGGATCTGAAAAGACTTATAGCGCAGTTTACCATTCCCCATACGATCGGGTCTATTGGAGAGATCCACACTCGATGTGGCATTGGTAGACTGGAGGTACTGCGGAATGATCAGTTCTGATTTTCCATAATCCACCAGCTGCCCGTTTTTCAGGTAAACACATTTGTCGCACAGGTTCTGAATGGCGGCCATATTATGGCTTACAAAGAGAATGGTACGACCGCCTCCTGAAACTTCACGCATCTTCCCGAGGCATTTTTTCTGGAATGCGGCATCCCCTACAGCAAGAACTTCGTCCACGATCAGTATTTCAGGCTCCAGGTGGGCTGCTACGGCAAATGCCAGGCGTACGTACATACCGCTGCTATAGCGTTTCACTGGTGTATCGAGAAATTTTTCAACTTCGGCGAAATCGATGATCTCATCAAACTTGCGGTCAATTTCTTTTTTGCTCATCCCCAGGATGGAGCCATTCAGATAAATATTCTCGCGGCCCGAAAGATCGCCATGAAACCCTGTTCCCACCTCCAGAAGCGAGGCCATACGGCCATCATATTCAATGCGTCCGCTTGTGGGCAGAACGATACGGCTCAATATTTTCAAAAGCGTTGATTTACCGGCACCGTTACGCCCGATGATTCCTACACGGTCGCCCGGTTGAATTTCAAAACTCACATCACGAAGTGCCCAGAATTCCTCACGGCTCTCATGCGTCTTTTCGCGACTCACCAGGGAGCGTGCCCAACGGGATGCCGACTCGATCAACGAATCGCTGGTACCACCATCCTTATGCAGGAGGTTGTATTTCTTGCTGATACCTTCAACTTTTATAATAGGGCTACTCATCAGATAAAATCGGCAAATGTTTTTTCGAACCGCAGGAAATACCGCACACTGAAAATGAGCAGCAATAAGGTAATTCCAACAGAACCCAGAAATAACGGTACACTATGAATGGCCTCGCCACCAAAGAAACAGAAGCGGAAACCGTCCAGGATCGTTACCAGTGGATTGAGCATATAAATATCTTTCAGAATTTCGGGCACATTACGTTCCAGGTAAAAACCGGTGGTCAAAAAAACCGGCGAAATGTAGAATGCGATCTGCAGGATAAAAGGCAGTACAAATTTCACATCCCTGTATTTCACGTTCATGGTGGCAAACAACATCCCTACTGCAAAACAAAACACGATAGCATAGATCAGTACCAGTGGTAAAAACAGAATCTCCCATCCGGGGGCACCCTTCAGGATCAAAAACATGACCACAAAAATGACGAAAGCAATTGCAAAATCGATCAGGCATACCAGTAAAGAGGATGCCGGTAAAAGAATTTTCGGAAAATAAACCTTGGTAAGAATATTGGAATTGGAAACCAGGGAATTGCTGATATCGGTAATAGCCGTTGAAATAAGCTGCCACATGATAACGCCTGAAGACACAAACAGGAACGCATTCTTATAGTCAGCGTTTTTCTGGATGATGAGATTCAGGAAACCAAAAATAACAATCTGGATCAGGGGACGGATAATAGCCCATAACAACCCGGCCCAGGTTTGCTTATAACGAACAAGCACATCGCGCAGGGATAAATACCTGAACAGGCCTGTGTAATTTAAAATTTCGCGCCAGTTCAGTTTACCGGCCCGGGTACTATCTATTACTGTTTTCAATCCGTTTTTTTACAATGAACAAAGATACTTTTTATGGCGCCGAAAACCAATATGGAACGGCTTATCTATTAAGACAGAGGCGTTTACAACTTTTTCCAGATCATCACGAAATCGTTCATCACATAACCCTGCCCAATGTCGAAATCGGCCACTTTTTCAATAACAAAACCATTTTTGAAATAAAAGTTGATGGATTTATAATTCTGGCGGTTTACGGTAAGGCGCGCACATTGAGGACTATACAGTTCCAGAAGCAGTTTAAACACCCGGCTTCCTATGCCCTTTCCGGCCAGGTCCTGGTCAATATAAAACTTATGTATGAACAATTCCTCACCCTGTTTACCACTGACCCCCACAAAGCCCAGGGTTAATTCACCTTCCCGGATCAGGTAAAAGCGATGCCCCTTGTTATTCATCTGATCTTTCAGGCTGGCATCACTGTACATCATATTCAGCATATACTCTATCTGATCGGTTCCGATAATGGAAACATAATGCTGATACCATATTTTGCGCGCCAATGCTGCAATCAGGGGAATATCGGCTTCGGTAGCCGCCTGGAGACGAATGGTCATATAGGTTTTGTTGTTTAAATACCTACCTTTACAGGCAGAAGTCTTGACATGTCCAAGATACAGCAAAAAATAAACATAGAAAACCGCCGTGCCGGCTTTGACTACAGCTTTATTGAAAAGTATGTAGCCGGGCTGGTGCTTACCGGAACCGAGATAAAATCGATCCGGCAGGGCAAAGCAGCGCTGGTTGACAGCTATTGCTATTTCAGCAAGGGTGAGCTGTGGATCAAGAATATGCATATTGCTGAGTATACCGAGGGCACACATTACAACCACGAACCCAACCGCGAGCGTAAGCTACTGCTGAACCATTCGGAAATGGTTAAACTGCAGAAAAAATTAAAGGATCAGGGGCTTACGATTGTTCCTATCCGTTTATTTACATCGGAAAGTGGCTATGCCAAACTCGAAATCGCCCTTGCAAAAGGCAAAAAACAATTCGACAAACGCGAAGACATCAAGAAACGGGATGTGGAACGCGAGATGAAACGTAAATTCTGAGGGAGTATCAGCGGAGGCCTTTACACGCAGATTCACGCAGAAGGATGGGATGTAACTCAGCGAAAATCAACGTATTCATCAGCGGAAATCAGCGGGAACCTTTTCACG
>JAFDXR010000018.1 GCA_018267825.1 Bacteroidota bacterium
CTAGCCAGCTGAGCTAATCCCCCATTTACTCACCGTAGCTTTAGCGAAGGTGAGTGTACATTTTCCTCTTTCGCCGGGGCTTCAGAGGATATTAAAAGAACGTTGCAAAAGTAACAGTAGTTTTTTGATTTGCAAAAAACTCTGCACGATTTACGTTATAATTTTGCTTTGATCTCGATCATTTCGTAACCCTCAATAATATCGCCTACTTTGATATCATTAAAGCCATCGATGTTCAGACCGCACTCATAACCTGCTGCCACTTCTTTCACATCGTCTTTGAAACGTTTCAGTGAACCGAGGCCGCCGCTATGAATCACAATACCATCGCGGATCACACGTACTTTGGTGTTACGTGATACTTTTCCGTCGAGCACATAACAACCGGCAATTGTTCCCACTTTGGTGATATTGAACACCTCACGGATTTCAATATTACACACCACTTTCTCTTCGTACTCAGGCGATAACATACCTTCCATCGCTGCTTTGATCTCGTCGATAGCCTGGTAAATAATCGAGTAGAGGCGGATATCGATTTCTTCTACCTCAGCCAGTTTACGGGCATTGGTGGTAGGTCGTACCTGGAAGCCCACAATGATGGCGTTGGAAGCAGAGGCGAGCATAACGTCGCTTTCGCTGATAGCACCCACGGATTTATGAATGATGTTCACCGCAATTTTTTCGGTAGAGAGTTTCAGTAACGAATCCGATAAGGCTTCGATAGAACCGTCCACGTCACCTTTCACGATTACATTGAGCTCTTTGAAGTCGCCAATCGCCAAACGACGACCGATCTCATCGAGTGTAATGTGTTTCTGGGTGCGGATACCCTGTTCGCGTTGTAACTGTAAACGCTTGTTGGCCAGTTCACGGGCTTCGCGTTCGTCGGTCATCACGTTGAATTTATCACCCGCTGTTGGCGAACCGTTTAAACCCAGTAACTGCACCGGAATCGAAGGCCCGGCTTCTTTGATCGGTAAACCGCGTTCGTTGGTCATCGCTTTTACGCGACCGCTGTATCCGCCGGCTACCACAATGTCGCCCACTTTCAGAGTTCCTTTTTGTACAATGATATCGGCCACGTGTCCACGACCTTTATCCAGTTTGGCTTCGATCACCGAACCGGAAGCACGTACTTTCGGATTGGCTTTCAGATCAAGAATTTCAGCTTCCAGTAATATTTTTTCGAGTAAGAGGTCGATGTTGAGACCCTGCTTCGCCGAAATCTCCTGCGATTGGTATTTACCACCCCATTCTTCCACCAGGATATTGAGGTTGGCTAAGTCTTCACGGATCTTATTCGGGTTGGCACCCGGTTTATCAATTTTGTTGATCGCAATGATCATCGGTACACCGGCTGCCTGTGCGTGGTTAATAGCCTCTTTGGTTTGAGGCATCACACTGTCGTCGGCCGCTACCACAATAATAACGATGTCGGTTACTTTGGCACCACGGGCACGCATCGCCGTAAAGGCCTCGTGACCAGGTGTATCAAGGAATGTAATGGATTTACCACCATCCAGTTTCACATTGTAACTACCAATGTGCTGCGTGATACCACCGGCTTCACCGGCTACCACGTTGGCTTTACGGATGTAGTCGAGGAGCGATGTTTTACCGTGGTCAACGTGACCCATGATGGTCACAATCGGCGGACGTGAAACAATATCCTCTTCTTTTTCTTCTTCTTTTTCTTCAATAGCTTCTACAGCTTCCACCGTTACGAATTCGGTTTTGAATCCAAACTCTTCAGCCACAATGGCAATGGTTTCGGCATCCAGACGCTGGTTAATGGATACGAACAGGCCTAAGCTCATGCAGGTTGAAATAACCTGTGTTACCGGCACATTCATCATCGATGCCAGCTGGTTGGCCGATACGAACTCAGTTACCTTCAGTACGCTTTTTTCTGCTTCGAGCTGTTCCTGCTCTTCAGCCATACGCTCACGTACCACATCACGTTTATCACGACGGTTTTTCGATGTTTTCGATTTGGCACCTTTGGCACTGAGACGTGCCAGGGTTTCCTTGATCTGTGCCTGAATTTCTTCATCCGTCAGAGCCGGGCGGCTTTCACGTTTGTCGGTTTTCTTGGCACGCGGATCACCGTATTTTTCTTTGGCGCGGTCTTTTGCAATCTGGGCCTGCTCTTTACCTACTTTCTTGATTTCCTCTTCACTGAGCCCGCCTTTGCGGATCCGCTTACGTTTCTTTTTATCGGCGGCACTACCCGGACCGTTAGAAGAAGCTACAGGCTTTTTATTATCTTTTACTACAGGTAATTCAATTTTACCCATAATCTTAGGCCCCTCCAGTTTCTGGTACTGGGTTTCCATGAACTCTTCTTTTTTCTCTTCCACTTCCGGAACCACAGGTTCTACCGGAGTTTCAGCCACCGGTTCTGCCACCGGCACTTCTTCCTCTTTCTTTTTCTTGCCTTTTGCAGCTTTGCCGTCTTTAGACTCTTCGGTATCAACCGGCTCCTTTTTCGATTTTTTATCGGGTTTTGTTTTCTGGTTCAGCGACGCGAGGTCTACTTTTCCCAGAACCTTAGGCCCATCGAGGGTAGGAGAGGGTGTCTCTTTTTTAACCTCTTCTGTTTTTTCAACCTGAACTTCCGGTGCTTTTTCTTCGGTGACGGTTTTCGGAACAGACAGGTCTTTGATAATGATCTCTTCCTGCTGCTTGGCTTTTTCCTCTTTCTGTTTAGCCTTCACATCTTCAAGCACGATGGTTTCGCGCTTTATTTTGTTGATGTTCAGGGTTACATTCTGAGCTTCTTCTTTTGCGGACTTATCGCTCGAAAATTCCCGCGACAGCAAGGCATACTCTTCAGCGCCTATCTTAGCGTTGGGGTTATTTTCTACGGGGCGACCTTTAGAGGCCAGGAATTCAACAATCTTGGTTAAAGACTGGTTAAACTCTTTGGCCGCTTTGCTTAATCGCATTTGTGTTGCGTCTGACATATTTATAAATTCCTCTCGGTCTTTTTTGTTTCCTGTTTCAAATATGCCTTTTTCGCAAAGAAGGCTAACTTTTTCCTACACAGCACATGATCTTAATCTTCAAACTCGGCCTGCAGAACACCGCGTACCTGGGCGATAACATCTTCGCTCAGACCTGTACGACGGATCAGTTCATCGGGTTTCAGTTCCAGTACAGAACGTGCTGTATCGCAACCAATGGATTTGAGTTCGTCAATGATAGCCTCATCGATTTCATCAGAGAATTCATCCAGGTCAACGTCATCCACGCTGTCAACTTCGTCGGTATCGCGGAACACATCGATGTCGTAACCGGTTAATTTACCGGCCAGTTTAATATTAAATCCACCCTTACCAATGGCCAGTGAAATCTGGTCTGGTTTCAGGAACACCTCTGCACGTTTGGTTTCATCATCAATTTTGATCGATGTGATTTTAGCCGGGCTCAGGGAACGCTGAATCAACAGGGATGGATTGGCTGTATAGTTGATAACGTCAATGTTTTCATTTTTAAGCTCGCGCACGATACCATGAATACGGGAACCCTTCATACCTACGCAGGCTCCAACCGGATCAATACGGTCGTCGTAAGATTCAACGGCTACTTTGGCACGCTCACCCGGTTCGCGAACAATTTTCTTGATGGTGATCAGCCCGTCAAATACTTCAGGCACTTCCATTTCGAATAAACGCTCAAGGAATGAAGGGGATGTACGCGACACGATAATAGACGGCGTACCGTTTTTCATGTCTACTTTATATACTACGGCTTTTACAGTATCGCCTTTTTTGAAGAAATCGGTCGGGATCTGTTCTGTTTTTGGCAACAACAGTTCATTGCCTTCGTCGTCCAGGAGCATGATTTCTTTTTTCCATACCTGGTAAACTTCGGCGTTGATAATGTCGCCCACTTTTTCTTTATACTTGTTGTAAATCTCGTTCTTTTCGAGTTCCAGTACTTTCTGAACCAGGTTCTGGCGTACCGATAATACGTTACGGCGGCCAATTTCTTCCAGTTTCACCAGTTCCGATACGTCTTCGCCGATCTCGAAATCAGGCTCCACTTTACGGGCTTCTGTTAAACTGATGTGTTTATTAGGGTCGTAATCAAATGAATCTTCAGCAAACTCGTCGTCTACAATACGGCGGTTTTTCCAGATTTCAATATCCCCTTTATCCGGGTTTACGATAATATCGAAGTTTTTATCCGAACCATATTTTTTGGTGAGCATGGTGCGGAACACGTCCTCAATAATGCTCATCAAGGTTGCTTTATCAACATTCTTGATCTCTTTAAATTCCGAGAATGATTCGATTAAATTTACACTTTCCATTGTATTTACTTTTTGAATTAAAACGGTAAAACTGATTTTGTTTCTTTAAGTTGTTTGTATGTTAAGGTTATGTTTTCAATAACTGTTTGTTTTCCTTTGCCTACCGCTTTATTTTCGCGGCGGCTGGTTTCGATGGTAATGCCGTCATCGTCGGCCGCCAGCAGCTTGCCCTTATAGCTTTGCCCGTCGAGGGTATGTGCTTCGACCTGGCTGCCGGTATATTTTTTGAACTGCCCGATCACCTTAAAGGGTTCGGTAGCCCCCGGCGAAGACACCTCCAGCGAAAAATCTTCCTGGTCGCGGTCGAGGCTTCCTTCAATATGGCGGCTCAGGTTCACGCAATCGGCAATCGACAGGCCGCCACTCGCATCGATAAACACCTCAATTTTATTGCCAGGCAATACATTTACGTCGACAATAAACTTATCTGAATCTTTCAGAAAGTCTTCGGCCAGGCTTATTATGTGTTGTTTGGTAATCATTTTTGCCAATAAAAAAGGGACTTCTTAGTCCCTTCATTTTTCTATCATCAAATTTGCGGTTACAAATATATAACATTCTTTTTTAAAAACCAAAAGAAATTTGTGCAACAAAAGCCCCCTGCAGTCGTTTAATATAACAGACTCCCCGCAACTTGTTCTAAGTTAAACCAGCGGGTTTTTAGCTCTTCTCTTCCCCCCGGAGATCTCCTAAGAGCCCGCATAAATTGAAATACATATGAAAACGATGCAAAAATCAGGGACTCAGGGTGGCAAATTACTTCTTTTAGCTGCTTTTATGTTGATGGGATTTCACTCGGTAGCAGCCGATGGAAAAATCTCGAAGGCCTTTTTTAATGACTTTATGGGTAGTGGCAGTGTAGGATTCTATATTATCGGTGGAATCCTGGTTGGTGGAATCGTCCTCCACATCATTGTAAACCACATGATCAAGCCCAAAGACGAGGAGTCAAAACGCAGCCAAATGCCAGCTTCTCATCAGAATCATCATCACCGGCATCACCATCATCCCCACCGCGTAGTTAAAAAAACCTCCTGAAATGAGGGTTTTAACCACCGGCAAACCGGGGCTTCTATGATACGACAGTCCTTTTGTAAATTAATTTGTTGAAAAGCAATTAATTACAAAAGGGCTTTTTTTTTTGTTTTTTAGCTCATAAACTTATCTTTGTCCCGAATTTTAAAAACATAAACACAATGTCAGACATTACAACAAAAGTGAAATCTATTATTGTAGATAAATTAGGTGTTGAAGAAAAAGAAGTGACTCCAACTGCCAGCTTTACCAACGACTTAGGCGCGGATTCATTAGATACAGTAGAACTCATCATGGAATTCGAAAAAGAGTTTAACATCGCGATCCCTGATGATCAGGCTGAAAAAATTGCTACAGTAGGTGATGCTATCGCTTACATTGAAGCAAACGCTAAAAACTAATCAAGGTACTCTTTTCTTAAAAAATCGATCATGCAATTTAAGCGCGTAGTAGTTACGGGACTTGGAGCTGTTACTCCATTGGGCAATAACGTTAATGATTATTGGACTAATCTGGTAGCAGGTAAAAGCGGTGCCGCACCTATTACGCGTTTTGACGCAACTAAATTTAAAACCCGTTTTGCCTGCGAGGTAAAGGGATTTAAACTGGAAGATTATTTCGATCGCAAAGAAGCTCAGCGTCTCGATGCATTCAGTCATTACGGTATTGCCGCCTCTGTGCAGGCTGTTGCCGATGCTGGTCTCGAAGCCGAAGGCATCGACCGCAACGAAATAGGCGTGATCTGGGGTTCCGGTATCGGTGGATTAGACACATTTCAGGCGGAAACATTCAATTTTGGCCGCGGCGATGGAACACCACGTTTCAACCCGTTCTTTATCCCGAAAATGATCGCTGATATATGCTCCGGGCATATCTCCATGCGTTTCGGATTCAGGGGGCCAAACTTCACAACCGTTTCTGCGTGTGCCTCATCAACTTCTGCCCTCATCGATGCATTTACCTATATCCGACTGGGTAAGGCCAATGCCATTGTAACGGGTGGTTCCGAAGCAGCCATTAATGAAAGCGGTATCGGTGGATTTAACGCCTGCCAGGCGATGAGTCTCCGTAACGACAGCCCTGAAACAGCTTCGCGTCCGTACGATAAAGATCGTGATGGATTTGTACTGGGTGAAGGTGGCGTTGCCCTTGTACTCGAAGAACTTGACCACGCCCTCGCGAGAGGTGCAAAAATTTATGCCGAGGTAATCGGCGGTGGCATGAGTGGTGATGCCTACCATATTACCGCTCCGCATCCCGAAGGACTCGGCGCCACACTCGTGATGAAGCGTGCCCTCAAAGATGCCGGCATTTCAGCGGATGCCGTGGATTACATCAACACACACGGAACAAGTACTCCTCTCGGCGACCTGGCCGAACTAAAAGCCATTACCAACGTATTTGGCGATCAGGCTTACAAAATGAATATCAGTTCCACCAAATCGATGACCGGCCACTTACTCGGTGCTGCCGGCGCTATCGAGGCCATGGCAACGGTACTGACTGTTCAGAACGATATCGTTCCTCCCACCATCAACAACTTTACACCGGATCCTGAACTGGACCCGAACCTGAACCTGACTTTCAACAAAGCTCAGAAACGCACGGTAAATGTAGCCATCAGCAATACCTTCGGGTTTGGAGGGCACAATGCCGCTGTGGTGGTGAGAAAATATAAAGCCTAAAAAGAAGTGTATTGATAAAAATTTTATCATCCTTTCAATTTACCGACAAAGAAAACAAAGCCTTTAAACAAGGGCTCAAACAACTATTGGGCTTTAGTCCTAAAAATCTTTCACTTTACCACCAGGCATTCAGGCACAGCAGCTCCAAAAACATCCGGCAGAATCATCTTAAAAGCAACGAGCGCCTCGAGTTTCTGGGCGACGCCGTATTGGGGGTGGTGATTGCCGATTACCTGTTTAAGCTATACCCATACGAAGATGAAGGTTTCCTGACCCAACTGCGCTCGCGGATTGTAAACGGACAGGTGATCACCTCACTGGCACAGAAATTCGGGCTCGATACCTATCTGCAAAGCGATCTGAGCAAAAAAGAAAAAGTAAAGTCCTCAGCCTATGGCGATGCCTTTGAAGCATTGGTGGGTGCTATATACCTCGACAAGGGATTTGAAACCACCAGGAAATTCCTGATCGAGCGGGTGATTTCGATTCATGTGGATGTGAAGAAACTGCAAGCCGTGGATACCGATTATAAAAGCCAGTTGCAGATCATGATGCAGCGTCAGCGCCGTAAATTTGAATACAGGCTGGTAAGCGAAGTGCACAACGGCAAAGAAAAAATATATAAGATCCAGGTGTTTATTGAAAACAAACCATTTGCAGAGTTTCAGCATTATTCGAAACGCGTGGCCGAACAAAAGGCCGCACAGCTTACCCTCGAAATGCTGGAGCAAACGGAGAAACCATGAAACGCTATACCCTCGATACTCCGGGCGAAGAGGTGTTCGATTTTGACATCATTGGCATATCATGTCCCGAAAGTCATTACAAGGTTATATACGAAATCAATACGCTGCTGAGCATCGACCTGAGTCTTGAAACCTACCTCGAATACACGCATAAGGAAGGCAACGAATTTTTGTTTCCGCTCTACCAGTTTATCGACGAAGCCCTGTGCGTGGAATATAACCTTATTCCGAACCTCACCTCCTATCAGCCGCCCCGGCTGCGCAACAAACAGGTAAGCCAGGACCTCTTTATGGGTGAAGTAGAGGAGTCGGCACGCCTGTTGCCGGAACTCGACAATACCGATTATTTCTTTATGCTCAAGGGCCAGAACCGTTATATGTATTATCATGCGGTATATGAGCAAATGCGCAAGAGTCGCGTATTTACAGCCATTCAGGAGATTTATGTGGAAGATATCCGCGACAAGAAAGCGCGCGGGAACCTGTTGTTTTAAAGCGGAATAGGGGGAAACAGAAAGGCTATATAAATTATAAAGGCAAGCACAATAATGGAGCTTTGTCATGTCGAGCCTGTCGAGACATCTCTGTTGGTATGGGTGTTATTAGATTCCTCCGCTCCGCGTGTCGCTGAGGCTTATGCTTGCGCTGAAGCTTCAGCATAGGCGCTACGGTCGGAATGATAAAACTGCGTTGTTCCTTTGGTTGTGAAGGCAAACGCAGTGATGGAAGGTTCTGATCTGCGTGAATCTGCGCGTCCCCAACCAGCGATTATCTGTGTGCAAAGTTTCTCGCTGATTTTCGCTCAAGGAGACATTCTCTTCACCTGAGGGAAGTAATTCTGCATCGTTTGTTGTATTCGGCTAGCCGGGGAATATACCCTGAAGAACATTCCCTTAAGGAAAAAAGGATGAAGTAAAAATGAAAAGTAAAGAGTTCTGATGAGCACAGATTTGGGCGATACATTGTCTGGTAGAATCAGCGAAATCTGTGGTTAAACACGACTTACAAAAAACTTAGAACTTATAATCCTTGTAGGTAGTGGTAAACTCCTCGTCTTCAATTTTTGGGTTTACCTGCAGGAAGAAGTAATTGTATTCTTCAAACAAGCCTTTGTCGTCATTGATTTTGACGCCGATAGGCAGGAAGTAAAACTGATCAATATACATGGTTACATCTTTGGCATAAGCCGTAGGAACCTTTATTTTCTGGCCCACTTCCAGGATATCGAAATAGTCTTTGAGTTTGGGATTGTTTTCTACGATCATATACTCGGCCACATGGAGTTTGCGGGCAATACTGGTAATACTCTCATTATTACCAACAGTATAAGTTACAAAAGCAAAATCTTTATTGGTGATGGTGACTTTGTAACAAGCGCGGTTATTATAACGTTCCTCGCCTTCGAGTTTGAAGTATTGATCAAACTTGTCGCCTACCTTTATATCGGTATATTCAATAATACTTCCGAAGTAGTCGAAACCCATTTCACTGAGCGTATGATGCTGATCCTGGCGCATCAGCGAGCCATGAGGGTCGAGGTTGAGGTTGACATACGGAAATGAGTTTGGCTTCACATAGGCTTTCCCGTTATTCCAGCCTTGTTTCCAGATCAGTTCAATTCCTTTGATGTAAACGTATATTTTGCGGGGTTTGCGGTTCAGCTTTACCGCCGATTCATAATGGTTGTATCCTTTTTTACCGCGCTCGGTAATTTTCAGGTTATATTTCAGTCGCTCTACTTCACCGATCGATTTGATCATTTTATGAACGATCTCTTTGCATGTCATGGCTGGTTTTTGCGAAAAAGCCCTGGAGGCCGGCAAAACAAGGAGAAGAGCAAGGAGGCAGGTATAAAAACGGCTTTTAAACATGGGTTGCAAATGTACAATAAAGTTTAAAATATACAGGTTTTGTCTGTATATAATTGATAATAAAAGCGGTAGGAATTGTGGTCCTATTTTTCTATTTTTATAGGAAGGAATGACGGAAAAAGTGATAAATTCGTAACCCCTGAAATGTTAGCCTATACGCACATAACCAAGACCATTGCAGAGCTGCTGTACAAACACGATTGTGTGATCGTACCTGGCTTTGGTGGCTATGTAGCCCGCAGGCATTCGGCGGTTTTTTCCAAATCACAGTCAACCCTGTTACCACCGGCCAAAACCATTTTATTTAACAAGAACCTCATGCACAACGATGGCCTGCTGGCCTCGGCTATGATGGAGCAACAGGCACTGACCTTTGATGCTGCCAACAAGCAGCTCGAAGATTATGTGTCGTATTGCCAGGCGATGCTTCGCGCCAAAAACAGGCTGGAGTTAAAACACCTGGGCTTGTTTTACATGGATGCGGAACAAACCCTGCGCTTTGAACCGGAAACAGATGTGAACTTTTTGATCGAGTCGTTTGGCCTGGCGCCATTGGCCGTACATGAGCTTGCCATTGAAACTGTTCCTGAAAGCCGCATGGTATTTGAGGATCGCCGTATTGCTACGGAAACCATACCACAGCCAAAACGCAAGCGCAATTATACACGCATGGCTACGCTGGCCGTGGGTATTCCTGTAGCGCTGGCCCTGGTTTTATTTGCAGCAACTTCCAAGCCCTTGAAACCGGTGATGGAGTCGTCTTTCAACCCGTTTTACAGTCCCGAAAAAACATACACGCCTGTTAAATATGTGCATGCACCGCTCGATATGCAGACCTCAGAGGCTTCGCCTTTACTGGCAGATGCCAATGGATATGCTTCATTTTCGCTGGGCAACCACGTAATTGTAGCGAATATATCCGATACGATTACCCGCACCGATAAAACCGCAGTGAAACCTGTAAAAGCCGTACACCTGGCGAGCAACAACAGCTCGGCCTTTGATGGTAAATACCAGGTGGTGGTTGGTTGTTTTGGTGTAGAAGCCAATGCAGAGCGCCTGGTACATGAGTTGCGCTCTAAAAACATCACTGCAGGTATCAGTGGTGTTAATGCCAAAGGTCTGCATGTAGTGAGCTGCGGTGGTTTCCAAACCAAGGATGACGCCTCGGCGATGCTCAACAGCATTCGCGCCTCTTACCCGAATGCCTGGGTGATGGCAAAGTGATTCTTTGAACGAAGCCACATTTCGATTTTAAAAACAGCACAGTAATTTATTCTTTCACAAACCGGTACTGATAGCTCCTGTTTTGGTGCGCAGTAGTCACTGATAGGAAGTATATGCCAGGTGGAATTCCGGATAGAGATAGTGCGTAGCCGTTTTTAATATATACTGCAGGCGTTGAACGAATAATCTGCCCCAGACTGTTGGTAACGATTATATTTAAAGGTTCATCTCCAAAATCTGTGTTATTATATGTTATTGAAATGTGATCTGTGGCGGGGTTTGGCCGGCAAGACAAGGCCAATGTGTGCGTGTACTCATTTACCCCTCCGAGGAGAACAAAATAGCGGCATGAGTCGATATATTGAAGTCCGTTTGTATGTTGTACCACATAATAGTCGTAGGCACAGGAGTCAAAGTAATATCGCTGGTTGTCAGAATATTTGCATGTAATGAAGGTGCGATCTTGATGATGCATGCAGCCCTGACCCGCTATATCAAAACTCAGATTCGAATAGTTTGAGGCGAAGAGGTTCAGCGGAAAATGAACAGCTCCGATAGACTCAATCCATTCGAGGTAATATTTCCGGCCGGTATTATAATCTATAGGCGCTATTTGGTTACTTAAATAATAATGATTTCTGTAGCCGATCCTTTCATGCTTTGCAACTATAGAATCCAATTTGTAATAACCACGAGGCATATTGTATAATGCATACATGCCCGGTGGATAAAACGGCATGAAAATACTGTCACCCACATTCATACTGAAATCGTAAGCCAGGATTTCATGGGTGGAGTCTTTGGAGATAATGTAAATCTTACGCGTAACAGTGTCTTCTCTTACCAACGAAGAATCGTTTTGATTTCCAAAGCATATGGCATAAAGTGAGAGTTGGTCTAATTTGAATACTTTATATAGTTTTCCACCATAACTGGAATCTCTGTTGGCAATATAGTTGGATATACATGGTGCCTGCCACAATGATCCATCAGGAGATTTTACACCTATAATTGTAGCAGAAACAAACCAATCGTTGGTATTACCCAACATTTTGTGGTAAGGTGCCTGTGCCGACATGGTTGTCGCCAGGGCAACCAAGAGAACCAATAGTTTTTTCATAACAGCGATTTATTCAAAAATAAAAAAACGCGATGACTAAAAACTGAAGAACTAATAATCAACCCCCAGGTTATAAAACACAAAACTCCACATGTCGGTAAACTCTTCGATCTGTTTGGCTGTTGGTTTTCCGGCGCCATGCCCGGCATTGGTGTCAATACGAATCAGTGTCGGATTGGAACCCGTATTGTTTTTTTGCAGAGCTGCTGCAAATTTAAAAGAGTGTGCCGGTACCACGCGGTCGTCATGATCGCCCGTCAATACAAGGGTTGCAGGATAGGCCGCTGGTTTCACATGGTGGAGCGGCGAATATTTATACAGGCATTCAAACTCTTCTTTATTTTCGCTACAGCCATAATCGACGGTCCAGGCACGGCCAATGGTAAATAAATGAAAACGCAGCATGTCGAGTACACCCACTGTTGGAATTGCTACTTTGGCAATGTCGGGCCTTTGGGTCATTACGGCACCAATCAGTAGTCCGCCATTGCTTCGCCCGTGAATGGCGAGTTTGTCGCGCGAGGTGTATTTGTTATCAACCAGGTAATCGCAGGCCGCTATAAAATCGTCGAACACATTTTGTTTTTTGCATTTGGTGCCTGCCATGTGCCATTCTTCACCAAACTCGCCACCACCACGCAGATTCGGCACACAGTATATGCCCCCGGCTTCGAGAAATACGGCACGGTCGATGCGGAACTCCGGCGTATATGAAATATTAAAGCCTCCATAGCCAAATACAAAGCAGGGATTTTTGCCATTGAGCAATAATCCTTTTTTATGTGTGATGAACATAGGGATCTGAGTGCCGTCTTTACTGGTGTAGAACACCTGCTCTGTGACATAGGCCGATGAATTGAAATCGATGTTCGGTTTGAAAATGCGTTTGCTGGTACCCACCATGGCGTCGTAGAAATACACTTCTTCGGGCGCTGTAAACGATACAACAGAGTAGCACACAAAATTCTGATCGCGTCCCGAATTGAGTGCATTCACTTTGCAAATGCCGGGGAGAACGATTTCTTTTTCCTGTTTACCGCTGAGGTTATGAATATAGACCTTAGACGACACCTTGTGCAGGTAATTCGATACAAGTTTGTTCTGGCAGAATGTAACCCCTTCGAGAAGATCTTCTTTTTCGGGCAACACATCTTCCCAGTCTTCAGGCTTCGGATGATTCAGGCTTATTTTAATGAGCTTATAGCGTGAGGCTTTGTAATTGGTGTATACATACAACTGATTGCCGATATTGTCTACCAGGCTGTATTCATAGTCAAAGTTATCGGCCAGTGTAAGCCATGTCCCTTTGGGATTGCTGAGGTCTTTCACCATCAGGCTTTGGCCGCTGGTGGTTTCGCTGCCATAGATAAGCAGGTAGTTTTCATCGTGAGTGACCTGTGCTGAAAAATTCCGGTTGGGATGTTGTTTATCTTCATAAATCAATACATCTTCTTTTTGCGCTGTGCCGAGTTTGTGGTAATACACTTTATGAAATTCGTTTTTCTGCGTATAGGCTTTATCGCTGGCCGGGGCATCATAGCGGCTATAATAGAAACCATCGCCTTTCCAGGAGATGTTCGAGAATTTTACCCATTGAATGATGTCTGGCATATCCTGACCGGTCTCAATGTTGCGGACCCGGATTTCCATCCAGTCGCTGCCGGCTTTTGAGATGCCGTAAGCCAGGTATTTGGCATCTTTCGAGATGTCGTAACCACCCAGGGAGGCCGTACCATCGCCGGCCAGCAGGTTAGGATCGAGGATAATTTTCGGATCGTCCATCAGAGACTTCTGGGTGCAGAGTACGGCCTGGTTCTGGAGGCCATCGTTGCGGAACGAAAAAAACAAATTCCCTTTCTTGTAGGGCGCGCTCATTTTGGTATAATTCCAAAGGGCTGTCAGACGGTCTTTTACCTTACTCCGGAAGGGGATTTGCTGGAGGTAAGTGGCTGTGATTTTGTTTTCGGCCTCGATCCATTGGCGGGTATTTGGTGAGTTTTCCTCTTCCAGCCAGCGATAGGGGTCTTCTACTTTTACACCATGGTATATGTCTGTCTGAACCATGCTGCGGGTTTTCGGATAAACGATCTGGGCCGCCAGGTTTAAACAAAGCCCTGTGAACATCAGGGCAAAACAGGTTCTGTAAGATTGACGCATAAGCTGTATTTTTGGATGTCGGTATGACTCCTAACAAATATATTAAAGAAGTCGAAGAAACCCTGAGCCGTTTATCAACCAGTACAGCCGCTGAACGCGAACAGATCCGGCGCTATATTGGAACGGAGTTTTCTGTATTGGGCCTTTCGTCGCAGGTTCAGAAACAGGCCTGTAAAACCGGCTTTTCATTTTATCATACCGACAAGGAAATGACCTTCCGCACCTTCGACGGAATCTACAGGCTGGGCAAAACCCACGAGGCCAAAAACCAGGCGTTTATTTTCCTGGACCAGAATTACAGGCACGTTGCCGCCACCACACAAATGAGTGTATTGCCATCATGGGTCAAAGGTGTCGACAACTGGGCACATTCCGATTACCTGTCAAAATTTTTGAGCAGGCTGCTGGAGCATCCCGATACAGGGTCGGCTATGATGAAGCAGCTGAAAGCCTGGAACAGCTCTGCAAATCCTTGGGAGCGTCGCCAGTCGCTGGTTTCACTGTATTATTATGCCCGCACTAAAACCAACCACGTTGATTTTAAAACCACGACGAAGCTTGTAAGCCCCTTGCTGGAAGATAAGGCCTACTATGTGCAGAAAGCTGTGGGCTGGACCCTTCGCGAATGTTACAATGTATATAAACGGGAAGCGTTTGATTTTATGGAAGCGCAACACCGTAGAATAAGTTCGGTGGCATTTACGGCAGCCATCGAAAAAATGAGCGACAAAGAAAAAAATCATTTGAAACAACTCCGCAGAAAACGTGCGTAACTATATATTCCTCATAGCCTGTTTTACAACGCTCGTGCTGAGTGCTCAAAAGCTCATGACACCGGAGGAGTACATTGAAAAATTCAAGGAAGATGCCATCAAGGAAATGTACATTCATAAAATTCCGGCCTGCATCACACTGGCACAGGGCATGCTCGAAAGCGGTAACGGTAACAGTGATCTGGCCCGCAATGCCAATAATCATTTCGGCATCAAGTGTCATAAGGAGTGGGGCGGCGATACGTATATTATGGACGATGATGAGAAGAACGAGTGCTTCCGGAAATATGAAGATGTGCTCGACTCATACGATGACCACAGTTTATTTCTCTTGTCGCGCTCGCGCTATGCATCGTTGTTTGAGCTGCCTTTAACAGACTATAAAGGCTGGTGCTATGGCCTGAAAGATGCCGGTTATGCCACAGATCCGAAGTATCCGCAGCGCCTGCTCGAGATTATTGAAAAATATAAGCTGTACGAATTATACAAGCCGGAAGTAGCACCCAAACAGAATTTCCCGACACACGATGAAGTAAAACCACAGCTGGTGATCCGCGATGTATACCGCTTTAACCACATCCGGTTTATCATTTCAAAACCCGGAGATTCGTTTTATAAGATCGCCAGCGATTTTAACCTCGAGCTCGATAAATTGCTTGAATACAATGATCTGAAACCCGGTGATAAATTGCAGGCAGGCCAGAAAATATATATTGAACGGAAACGACGTCGAGCGCTGGAACCCTATCATGTGGTGCAGAAAAACGAGACGCTTCGTTCCATATCGCAACTCCATGGTATCCGGCTGAGCTCACTCTGCAAGAAAAACAGGCTGAAGCCGGACGATACCCTGAAAGTAGGTGATGTGATCTATCTGCGGGCGCGTAAGAATAAGGAAAATTAAGAATACACGGACAGCAAAAAAATCAGTTTACACGAAGAATTTTAAACTCCACCCGTCGGTTCTTTGCATGCAGCGCTTCTTTCTCTTCTTTGGTTTTTGCTTTCAGAATCTCTGCATCGGAGATGAGCAGCTTTTTATCGCCATATCCCATAGTCGATAAGCGTTCCATGGCAATGCCTTTCTGCACCAGGTAAATGCGGATACTCTCTGCCCGGTTCAGCGTTGGATGGTCGCAGCACCTTGGATTGGCCCGGTTATCTGAATGAACGCCGATTTCTAAAGACACGCCGGGATGTTGCTGCAGAAATGCAGTCAGCGAATCGAGAAAAGGAGTGCTTTCAGGCTTCAGCGGAGCTTTACCAAGCACAAAGAAAATACGGTAAGTTGTTAGTGTTTGGCCCACGTGCACGGAGTCACTGTTCAGGTTGAATGTGTTTTTTTGAGCACACATCGCATACTGCATGCAAATCAACAGCCATGTCATTAGGAGTGGTTTCATGGCAGAAGGGTTTTAGGTTTCACGACAGAAGGGCTGTCGAATGTGAATTGGTGATCAGGTTCCAGGAGCAACACACGGTCGGCATAAGCAAACACAAGATCCAGGTCGTGCGAGGAAACCAGCACAAGCTTGTTTTGTTCACCGCAGAGTTTTTTCAGAATATCAAAGAGCTGGTGTTTCGAGCGATAGTCGAGAAATGCGGTAGGCTCATCCAGTATAATAACCGGTGTTTGCTGAGCCAGCGATTTGGCGATCATCACTTTCTGCCGTTGCCCGTCGCTCAGTTCTTCCATGAGCTTGTGCTTCAGGGCACTGATACCGATCGTTTCCATGCTTTCTTCTGCAATACGCGCATCCTCCGGGCTGAGGGTGCTGAATGTGTTGATATAAGGAATGCGCCCTGCGGCCACTACATCGTATGCCCTGAGATTAAAGCCTGTTATTTTTTCGGGCAATACAATAGAGATCAGTGTCGAGAGTTTCTGTATGGTATAACGGTCCGACGATTGCTGCTCAATCAGGTATTCGCCTTTGAGCGGGGAGAGGTAACCACAGAGCGTTTTAATGAGTGTGGATTTTCCGACACCGTTGTTGCCGATCAGGCCAATGAGCCGACCAGCCGGGAAGTGAGCGCTGAGATCGCTGAAAACAACATTCCCTGCGGAGTAACCAATGCTGATATGTTTGAGCTCGATCATGACTGTGCAAAACGGGTTTTGAAAATGAGCCAGATAACAATCGGCGACCCTACGATGGTGGTAATGGTATTGATAGGAACCGTAAATGCACTGCTGATAACCTGCGTGATAACATCGCAGCCAAGAAGCACCACAGCGCCCATCAGAATGCAATAGGTAATCTGGTGCAGGTGATTGGGTGTTTTGAAAAGCAGGCGGCACATGATCGGCACCGATATACCTACAAAAGCGATGGGTCCGCAGAATGCAGTAATCACGCCGGTAAGAATGGCTGTAACGAGAATAATGCGGATGCGTGTTTTGTCAACGTTAACCCCCAGGTTGCGGGCGTATTGCTCGTTGAGGAGCAGGGCATTGAGCGGACGGGCCATGGTGAAGGCCACAGCAAAAACAGCCAGGCACAGGGGCATAATAAGCCAGAGATCCTTAAAGCTGGTATTACCGACGCTTCCCATACTCCAAACCACAAAACTTTTCAGGCTTTCGGCACTGGCAATAAACTCAATAAGCCCCTGCAGGGCGCCGAGAATCTGTGCAAGCATAATACCTACCAGTAGCACCGTAATGTTGTTACGGCTCCGGTTGGCAACATAGGTAATAACCGCAGTAACCACCAAAGCCCCGCCGATAGAAGAAAGTGTGATCAGGCTTTTACCCAGGTAATAAAAGCTGCTGAGTCCTGCCAGGTTTAATGCTATAATGGCAATAGATACAAAGAGGCTGGCCCCGCTGCTGATACCCAGTACATAAGGCCCGGCCAGCGGGTTGCGGAAAAGACTTTGCATGAGCAGACCGCACAGCGCCAACGCGGAACCGGCAAATAAAGAGGTGAGCGCTTTGGGCAGGCGGATGTCGAACAGGATGGTATGCTGCATGACGGAATCCTTGAAAGAAAACAGGTTTACCGACCCGAACACAAGATCGCAGGCAAAAGCCAGGGCCACAAGCACACCAAGCAGCAATGTGTTTTTTATATAGGGATGCTTATTCAACACCCAAAATTAAGAAATCAAATGGAAGTTGTAACCCCGGGCTTTGACCTCTGGAATCAGTTTTTCGAGGAGGTCCGGCATAAAGTCGAGCCGGTCGTGCAATAGAATAATAGCGCCGGGTTTGAGCCTGCTCAGGATGCGCTGATTGATTTTCGATACATCTTTTATGGAGGTGTCATAGCTCCGGATGTTCCAGCCGATGGACCGTAAACCGAGTGTTCTGACAGCACGGGCAATGTTGGGGTTGGTAACGCCGTAGGGTGGGCGAAAGAGATTTTTGAAAGGTTGAAATATTTCGATGCTTTGCGTGCAGTTTGCCAGGTCGGTTTTCACTCTGGAAGTAGGCCACAGGTCGAACCAGAAGGCGTGTGAGTAGCTGTGATTGCCGATCAGGTGGCCTTCACGTACAATCCGTTCCATCAGCGATTCCTGGCCGGCAATGTTTTTACCGATCACAAAGAAAACAGCCTTCACCTCGTGTTTTTTCAAAACATCCAGCACTTTTCCGGTGTATTCCGGGTCCGGGCCATCATCGAAGGTGAGCATCACTTGTTTTTGATTTCCCGGAAGGGCATTCATGGAGCGCAGGTGAAAATTGAGACCAATGAAATAGGATCCGATAAACTGCACCAGTAAAAATAAATGTACCCACGCCAGGAGCCACCAGCAACTCAGCTGATGCTCGGTTTTGAAAATGAAAAAAAGAATGAACCCGGTTAGAAAAAGAATATTGGTCAACCAGAATTTTAACATTGGCCTACAAGAATAAACGAATAGTTGATGTCGAGGTACTGATTGATGATGAGAATATGTTTAACGCCTTCGCCCGGCTTATGATTAATTTTTACAATCTCCGGGATCTCCTGTTTTTCGATCATGCGGTTGGCCGCGAAAGTAGCAAAGGCAGACGCCGTGTGATACTCGCCGCACAGATGTTTGTAATGGCCTACCTGGTTAGTTTCGCAAAGGTCGGGGAGGATCTCCTGTAGTTTTTTATCGTGCAGGCTGTGTCCGCTGAATCCCATGAGAACCAGGCTGATGTCCTGAAGTGCGAGTGCATGTCTTTCGAGAAAAGCATGCATTTTTTTCATGATGTCGCCGGGTGTTTCCGGTTTATAAAGCGTATTTACACCTTCGATCACCGACCTGGAATGGATTGTTTTGTGCTGTGAAACAGCAAAGAAAGCACCACCTTCACCAATCTGGTAGCCGGTGGTGTGTTGTTTCCACAAAGGAATGTTTCCGGGATTTTTGAGTTTACCCGCGTTGCGGTTCAGTTCCACGTAGCAGGGTGTATGTTCTTCTATGCCACCGATGAGTATGGTTTCTTTTCCTTCGCTGAACCACATCATGGCATCCATCAGGGCGCTTTCAAACGAAAACCCACGGTGTACATAAGTAAAATTATAGTCGTGGCATTTCAGGATCAGGGCAATCTGTGAGCCAACGGTATTGTGTGTCGACTGAATAAAAGAAGTTGGAGTCAGGAATTGCTCTTCGTTGTTGAGCATGGCCATCAGGAAACGCTCGCTGTCTTCAAAGCATCCAAGCCCGGTACCTGTGGCAATAGCATCAACAGCGGTTAACTGCGCCTGCTGCAGGGCCATGTTGGCCGAAGCAACCCCCATTTTAATGGCGCGCCCCATACGCCTGAGCAGATTTGGCGAAATGTATTCCTTATAGGATGGTTCAATGGCTTGCATGAAATCAGTATCCGGCGCCACAATGCGGTCAAAAAACCAGGCATCGTCTGCTGTGTGTTGCGGTGAGATGCAACCTGTACCGTTTATGTATGCTTTATTCAATCTGCTTAGGCTTTTTTAAAGATCAGTGAGGAACAGTTTCCGCCAAATCCAAAGGAATTGGAAAGCACTGTGTTTATAGGTGTTTGCACAAGCGTAGTTTCCGGTACCAGGTTAAACTCTTTCATGGGCGTTTTAAAATTCAGGTTCGGAAATATGAGGTTGTGCTGCAATGACAATACCGAAAATACGGCTTCTACGCTGGCAGCTGCGGCCAGTGTATGCCCTGTAAATGCTTTGGTAGAACTGAATCGTGGCACCTTGTCACCAAACACAGCGATGGTCGCTGTCCCTTCGGAGAGGTCGTTGTTGGGGGTGCCGGTACCGTGCATGTTGATGTAATCGATCTGCGAAGGCTGCAATCCACTCATGGCCAGCGCCTGCTTAATGGCGAGTGTAGCACCGAATCCTTCGGGCGAAGAGGCCGTCTGGTGATAGGCATCATTGGTGTTGGCATAACCGACAATTTCAGCGAGTGCTTTTCCACCACGTTTGCGAAGCGCTTCTTCACCTTCAATAACAAGGAAAGCAGCGGCCTCGCCCAGGTTGAGCCCCGTACGTGTATCGTCGAACGGACGGCACCACTCCCGATCCAGGATCATGAGGGTGTTGAAACCATTGAATGTAAATTTGGAAAGGGCATCTACACCGCCTACAACCGCACGGTCGAGCAGTCCCTGTTTGATCATGCGGCAACCCAGCATAATGGCATTGGCTGCAGAAGAGCATGCTGTGGAAATGGTAGTGATATAATCCACATGCCCGAGATAATCAGCAATGCGTTCTGTGCTATCGCCGCAATCGTGGGTGTCGAGTACTTCCAGATGTGTACCTTTCTCAACCATATCTTTGTAATACAGTTCGGTTTTACCCATGCCTGCGACTGTGGTCGACGAGATAACGCCGGTACGCATGCCATCTTTCGGATCAATGCCTGCATTCACGAGCGCTTCCTTGGCGGCTTTCATAGCCAGGTAGGAGTTGCGGTTCAGTTGGGGGTTATGATCGTTTACAAGGTCTGCTAATTCAGCATTCGAGAGTTTTACTTCACCGGCCAGAAATTCATCCCTGTAGCGTGTGGTTAAATGATTGATTTTTCCGATCCCGCTTCTGGCTTGCGACAGGGAATGAAATGTTTCCTCCACATTGTTGCCAATGGCAGAAATGATTCCGAGCCCGGAAATATAAATACGTTGCGACACCTGTCTGAATTAGGATTTTCCTTGCGACTTAATATATTCGGCCATGGTACGTACCGACTGGAAAATGGTTTTACCATCTTTCGGGTCCTGGATTTTAATACCATAGTGTTTTTCAAGCAATACGATCAGTTCAAGGGCATCAATAGAGTCGAGACCCAGACCATCACCAAATAAAGGAGCATCCGGGTTAATATCGGCTGGTTTTACTTCAGCCAGGTTTAATTGTTCAATGATCTGCGTTTTTAATTTTTCGATTAAAGCGTCCATACGTATAGCTTATAAAGTATATAATTGATTAATTGTTTCGAAACTGTGAGGTTTAAAATTAGTGTTTTTATTTGAATCCGTTGACCTTTCCACCAAATAAATTAGGGTGTCTGTAAGCCCCTGATCAACGTCTGTCCAGCCTGCCAGCACAGCATCTGTGTGCTCCGATTTTAAAAGGGTTTCAGCATAGTCGTGAAGCAATGCCGCATCGAAATGTTCGCACACAAAAAAAGCGTTTTCACCTGTTATTTTGTATTTGATAGCGATCTCACCAATCACAATGTTGGGGAGTGTATATACAAACACGGCAGGCGATGGAAAGTAATTGGATTTATCGCTGATAGAGCGTTGGTGCTGGCGATCGGTTTCCAGGCTGGAGGCCCGGTTTGCCAGAACAATAGCAACGCGTGACATATCGAGGCTCTGAAATGATGCGTGATCCTTCAATGCTGTTTCTGTTGCCAGTAAACCTGCCTTACAGAGCAGATCCATTTTGTGAAATTTAGGATAGGACAATTGCAGGTGCTTGTATGCATCGCCGGCAAATGTTGCTGCCTCACCGTTATGTTCATAAAACAGCTGATCATTGCTGAGGATGCCCTGTCGGCGAATGCGTGTATATGTTGTAATGGTTGTATCCATCAGGCTTTCATAAATAAGGCAGCTCCGTTGCATCCGCCGAAGCCCGAAGCGGTTTTGAGGAAAGAAGAAATAGTACCCGGACTGGTTTTGTCAATGAGTTGAATCTGCCCGCTGACACCTTTACTTTCGTATCCGGCAGATTTTATAAATGTTTGCCGGTGCAACGCCATCAATGAAATAACCGTTTCCAGAACGCCGGCAGCGCCGAGTGTATGCCCGTAATAGCCTTTGAGGCTGTTCACCGGCATCGTCGTTAACCCGGCCCGTTCAAAGGCAATGGATTCCATCTCATCGTTATAGGGTGTGGCTGTACCATGCGCCGAAATAAATCCCGGAAGAGTTTCTCCGGCCACAAGCGTTTGCTGTATCGCCTGCAATAAACCATCGCCTGTGCGCGAAGGCCCTGAAATATGGTTGGCATCATTGGCCGATGCGCCGCGAACCAATTGTGTTTTTTCATGTCCCGCCAGTGTTTCATCGGCTGTGATCAAAATACTGGAAACAGCCTCCCCCAGGTTAATACCGGTCCGGTTGGCATCAAAGGGTTTGCAGGGCTCAGGACTCAGGGCATTGAACGATTTGAAGCCGCTGAGCGTAAATTCGGAAAGTATATCGCCACCGCATACAATGACATGCCTGCAACGTTTCTGTTCAATAAAGCGTTGCGCCATGATAATGCCAAGCAGTCCGGAGATGCAGGCATTGGACACCACCAGTGGTATATTGACAAGTCCAAGCTGTTGCTTCAGGTAATTGGCAAACACAGGTAAATAAACACGGTTAGGATCAATGCCCGGATGATCCCCTTCCAGTAAATCAATATTGCCTTTGGTGGTGGTATAGATCAGACCAAGGTCCTTATCGCCGGCGTTTATGCCGCTTTGCTGCAACACATCCTGTATCGACAGCAGGCTCAGTAATTCGAGACGCGTATGCTTTTCAGCATGTTTCACACAGGATGTCGCCCTTGCAATCAGCGAATCGTCTATATGGGCTACGCAAAAAGGGTCTGCAGAAAACGAAAAGAGATGCTGTTTGATGGGACTCGTGCCGGAATGGACCGCCTCATAATTTTCGTGACTGTTAAGGCCTAGCGGGCTGATAATATTGTGGTATGATGAAGCAAAGATCATGAGAGATTTCTTTCTTTTTTCCAGGCTTCAAAAAATTCGGGAACAGTCAGTTGAAGTTCTTTGGTGTGGGGATTCATGAATACCTGTACGCTACGGCCGGTGCATACAATATGCCCGTGCATAGCGCTGCGAATGGTATATTCAAAAATCAGTTTGGCAGCCGGGCTAAGGATCAGTGTAGTTTCAATAACAGCCGAATCACCATATTCCAGGATACGTTTGTAGTTGACCTGGAGATCAACCAGCGGAACGGCCAAACCGTGTTTGTACATATCCAGGTAACCCAGTTGATGTTCTTTTCCAAAGGCTTCGCGGCCATCTTCGAAATAGCGGACATAGTGGCCGTGCCATACAACACGCAGGGAATCAACCTCACTGAACTTAACGGGGTGCTCTATTCTGGAACTAAGCATAAATGAGTTTAAAGATATTTACAAATGGGGGCAATTACAAATTTTGTTATGCTCTGCTTTCGTCGAAGAAGGTTGAACAAAAAAGGAAATGGATTCCGATCCGGATGTTTATATCTCCGTGAATCTGCGTGTTCTTAATCTGCGCACATCTGCGTGAAACACAGGACAGGGATTGCTTCGCCTCGCTCGCAATGACGGGGTGGTGCTGATCTGCGTGAATCTGCGAGTTCTTAATTTGCGCACATCAGCGTGAAACACAGGACAGGGATTGCTTCGCCTCGCTCGCAATGACGGGGAGTGGTGATCTGCGTGAATCTACGTGTACTTCATCTGCGCACATCTGCGTGAAACACAGGACAGGGATTGCTTCGCCTCGCTCGCAATGACGGGGTTGTGCTGATCTGCGTGAATCTGCGTGGTACTTCATCTGCGCTCATCCGCGTGAAACACAGGGCAGAGATTGCTTAGCCTTGCTCGCAATGACGGGGTGGTGCTGATCTGCGTGAATCTGCGAGTTCTTAATTTGCGCACATCAGCGTGAAACACAGGACAGGGATTGCTTCGCCTCGCTCGCAATGACGGGGTGGTGCTGATCTGCGTGAATCTGCGAGTTCTTAATTTGCGCTCATCCGCGTGAAACACAGGGCAGAGATTGCTTCGCTCCGCTCGCAATGACGGGGAGTGGCGATCTGCGGGAATCTGAGGAGTCTGTAGCTTTGAAGTTCAAATAATAGATTCTCTTTTCCGCGCATCACCCAGCCACAGGAAAAAGGCATTGAAGAAAATAAAAAAGGTCACACCCGATTGTGTTTCGAGTGTGTCTTCGGTGACAAAAGATAATAATGAGATGATAAAAAAAGGCCAGTATAACACATGTACATATTTGCGGAGCACGAAAGCAGGATAGGTGAGGTAAAACAGGAACAGCAGTAAGCCGGTCAGCCCAAAAGCCACAGCAATAGCAAGGTACTGATTATGATTTCGCAAGCGCCAGTTTGCATCCAGCGCGGTACCGGTTTCTACATAAGCTGCATTGAATGCATCCTGCACATCGCCCGTGCCAACACCTATGAGTGGGTGTTTTCCGACAATATAGAGCGCTGTCCGCCAGAATTCGATGCGCATGGCAAACGTATGGCCGGATGGATTTTTGCCGCGCTTCTGGTTATTGTATTCCCACACCAGTTCGCGCCAGCGCGCTTCAATGCCTGATGTAATGGGATATTTGTAATTGGTTACCCCCAGTTCGATGTTGTGAATGTCATTGTTTGTAAGGTGACTCAGTCCAACCGAATCTCTTGTAAACCCTTTACTGGCCAGGTAGCGCAGAATGGTGTAGCGCAACACGTTCTTTTTACTATCGCAGCTATCGTAAGAAATACGACTCCTGGTATTCCAGTCTTTACGAAGTTCATTGTCATTGATGTTGATCGTGATCAGGTTGCCGTTTTCTGCCAGGCCAAATAAAGTATCCTGCAGATACGGATTGCCATTGTATGTCCTTTTGAGCAGCCGATTAGCCGGTGAAGCCGGGTTTGATGTAAAATAGGAGCTGGAGCGGTAAAGCATGGTGCCCGCAAATACAAGCACGGCGGCCAGTGAAAGCAATATACCAAGGCTCACAAAACGATTGGCATGCCTGTAACTGTATACCAACACGAGTACACAAACCGTTATGCACAGGCAAACAAAACCTGTAGCCATTTCGAGTTTATAGAGGTAGAAAAGCAGCCAGGCAATCAGCAGACCCAGGATCCATTTAATCTGCTTCGATTCTTTTGTGAAAAAGTAAGCAGCACACATAATCGCAAAAGCAATAAAGAGTGAAAAGCGAATATGCGACATAAACACGGAGGCATCGCGTACATCATGTATCACTTTTTTGGTATAACCCAGGTAAACAATAAAGCAACATACACTGCTTACAAAAACGCTCAGCAGGAAAAATCCGAACAATAGTCGGAACTCTTCGGCAGAGATCGCTTTGGTTGAAAAGAACACCAATGGAAGGGCCTCCAGTGGGAGTTTATTGCGAAGGTCTTTAATGCCCTGTGCCGCATTGCTTGTATACAGCATTCCCACAGCGTGCAAAATAAACAGCAGGCTGAGTGCCCAGAAAATCCGGTTGTTTTTCAGCAGTTGCCATTTTTCGCGGAAGCGACCCTCGAGCAGCCAGTTACCAAATAAAATAAGTTCGGGAATACTCGTAGGCACTGTGCCGAAAAGCATGCCGGCCGCCAACCCGATCAGGCCTAACAAAAAGATATATCTATGCCATTGTGCGGGTAGCATGGGTTTGGAAAGATAACGGTTTTAGCTTAGAAATAGTATGTGCTCCGGCTAAATTATGCCATAGTCGCCGGTGGCAGTGTGCTCAAAAAGAAGGACCGATAAGTACCGAATCGCTGTAGATATAGAAAACACGATCTTTCTGCCAGTATACATTTTGGATCAGGGTGTCGCTCATGGCTTTTTCGGCGGTGTTGAATGTCAGTGGCTGGTATTGCTGCAGCTTATGATCCTTGAAAAATACTATGGTTTCGTTCATGATGTTGAACTCCTTCAGCTGGCGTAAGGGATAGGTTTTATAGAACGTACCGTAGATGTCAAACACAAGGATGCCTTCGTCAGGGCAATTCATATACAGATAGCCGTTCGACTCCTTGATCATGTTCGGGGTCAGGTCGACCTGTAGCACCGGCTTGAGATTTCCGGTTTTCACAATGGGTTGCAGCTGCGCGTTAAAACGAACAAGTTCATTATTCTGTTTGCTGTAAATCCAGAAACTGTTGTTGGCAGAGGTGCAGATCAGGTCGGTTTGTTCATAGCCCAGATCTTCAAGAGAAATCACTTCACTGTTGGCAGTCAGCTGATCATCGAGAAACACCAGCTGCTGGAAGTCCTTATAATACACCAGGATTTTTAGCGGGTTTGTGCAATCAAAAATACTGATGGCTCCGAGGCGCTTATTGCTGTAGCGTTTCAGGAAAGTGCCGGCAGCATTGTATTTCAGAATTTCTTCTTTATTAATAATGTAAGTGTTGCCGATCTCATCGGCTTTCACTACACACGCGTTGTTCGGGAAACGAATTACCACCCCGGGCACATCGCGTTGAAAGGCCATGCAAAGCATCATGGCAAAGGTCACCACCACCACATATTTAAAAGCCTTTCGCATGTTATTAGGTTGAAGATACAATTTTTGAGCCGATCCTGAAAACAGGCCCTAATGTTTCTGTCGCTTCAGCCATAAACGGCGTTTTGCCTCCCGTTGTTGCCTGGCAGGTATAGGATTGTTTTTGATGAGGCCGTGTTTGGCTGCATAATTCAGCATATAGGCCCTTAGCTCATATAAATTTTCATATTGCTTGTTTGTATAAGTCAGGCTGTTCCTGCCTTTAAAATAGAGTGTCATTTCCTGTTTGCTGCTGCTGTGTCCTGGCATATATAATTTGCCAATCATTTGACCTGCGGAATTAATGTTGAGGTCGCCCCAGGTTATATCTTCAAGGTCGGTTAACAGATAAGAACGTGATTTGCCAAATAAGAAAGGTTTAACAATGAGTTCTTTTGTTGTAATAGTGATAAACTCCTGTTGCGAATAATAGATTAAACCCAGCACGGTGCAACAAAGCATAAAGACAAACTCGCAGGCAACGAAACGGCTGGCATCAAACGACTCGAATTGTTCCTTATCATTCATGGTCGTGCAATTTGAACCTGCAATTAAACTTGCAAGAAGGAAAACCAAGGCCAGCAAAGCAATAGGCTGACGATTCAACCTGGATTTGATCATGGAAAAAACTATACAGCCATTTCATCCTGCTTCTCCAGCAGCATCTCACGCACGGTTTGCGCAATTTGTTTCGGAGAGAAACCACATTCTTCATAGAGTTCGGCGGGTTCACCATGCTCTATAAATTTATCAGGAATGCCAAGGCGTTTCACCTGGGCAGTATATCCGTGATCGGCCATAAATTCAAGTACAGCACTGCCAATACCCCCAATAATGCAGGCATCTTCGAGGGTGATTACTTTCTTATAACGGCTGAAAACTTCATGCAGAAGTGTTTCGTCGATCGGTTTGGCAAAACGCATGTCGTAATGCGCTACGCTCACGCCCTCTGCTTCCAGTGCTTTGATCGCAATGGTAGCCAGGTTTCCGGCGGTACCCAGGCTCACAATGGCAATATCCTTACCATCCCTGATTTTACGGCCTTTACCGATCTCCAGTTTTTTGAAAGGTGTTTTCCACTCTGCCATCACGCCATTACCGCGGGGGTAACGGATGCTGAACGGGCCTTGTATCTCATCGAGTTGCGCCGTATACATGAGGTTGCGAAGTTCTTCCTCATTCATAGGAGCACTCACAATCATATTTGGTACACAACGGAAATAGGCAATATCAAAAGCGCCGTGGTGAGTAGGGCCATCGGCTCCTGCAAGGCCACCACGATCGAGGCATAATACCACTTTCAGATTCTGTAAAGCCACATCGTGCAATACCTGGTCGTAGGCACGCTGCATGAACGATGAATAAATATTACAGAAAGGCACTAATCCCTGGGTGGCTAAACCGGCACTGAACGTAACGGCATGCTGTTCGGCAATACCCACGTCAAAAGCACGATCGGGCATAGCTTTCATCATGATGTTGAGTGAGCAGCCTGTTGGCATAGCCGGGGTAATACCCATGATCTTCGGGTTTTTTTCGGCCAGTTCCACAATGGTATGCCCGAAAACATCCTGGTATTTGGGTGGCTGTGGTTCTTTCGGAATTACCTTGATGATCTCTCCGGTGTCTTTGTTAAAGAGGCCCGGGGCATGCCATACGGTTTCATTTCCCTCTTCCGAAAACTTGTAGCCCTTTCCTTTTTTGGTAAGCACATGCAATAGTTTCGGGCCGGGAATATCTTTCAGGTCGTTCAATACTTTGGTGAGGCGCACTACATCGTGGCCGTCAACCGGGCCGAAGTAGCGGAACTTGAATGATTCAAACAGGTTACTTTGTTTCAGGAGCGATGTCTTCACGGCATTCTCCATCTTACTGGCAATCTCCTGGGCATTCGGACCAAACTTGCTGATCTTGCCGAGCAGTTCCCAGATCTTATCCTTCGCTTTGTTGTACGTGTGCGACGTTGTTATGTCGGTGAGGTATTCTTTGAGTGCCCCTACATTGGGGTCAATACTCATACAATTGTCGTTGAGCACAACCAGGAGGTTGGCATTTTCGACACCGGCGTGATTCAGCGCTTCAAAAGCCATACCGGCTGTCATGGCACCATCGCCAATAACAGCAATATGGTGCTTGTCTTTAAGGCCTTTGTATTTACTGGCAACGGCCATTCCCAAAGCACCACCGATAGAGGTAGAGGAGTGGCCCACGCCAAACGTGTCGTATTCGCTTTCGCTGCGTTTCGGAAAACCGCTGATGCCTTTGTAAATACGGTTGGTATGAAATACATCGCGGCGGCCGGTAATGATCTTATGACCATAAGCCTGGTGGCCAACATCCCATACAAGCTGATCGTAGGGGGTGTTAAATACATAATGCAAAGCTGTGGTTAGTTCTACAACACCCAGGGAAGCCCCGAAGTGTCCACCTTTCACAGATACAATATCGATGATAAACTGGCGTAATTCCTTGCAGAACTGTTCCAACTGATCTTCGTGCAATTTTTTGAGGTCAGCAGGACTATTAACTTTTGCGAGGAGTTCGCCTGCAACCACACCAGAGCCTTTCACAATTTCCATTGATACAAAGATAAAATAAATTCCTGTGCGTAAAAACGTGCTTTTGAGGGAGTTATTACGTACATTTCGTTAATCAAAGTTAATGTTTTTAACTCCAAAGACTTCTCCTCATGCGTCTCTTTTTGACCTGCACCCTGTTGATTTTTACCTTGTTGGCTGGCGCACAACCCGCCAACCGCATCGATAAGCATGGCCGGAGGCAGGGTCGCTGGATCACCTATTACGACGATGCGAAGACAATTCCCTGTTTCAGGGGTCGGTTCCGCAACGACCGCCAGGTGGGAAGGGCATATCACTATCTGAGTGATGGTACCCTGGAACGCCGTGAAACGGAGCATTTCGGCCGGATAAAAACACGGTTTTATTACCCGGATGGCCGCTTGCGCAAAAAGGGAAATGCCCGCATCGTGGTTTTACCTGAAAAGATTCACTATTATTTTTATGGCCGCTGGAAAACCTACGATGAAGCCGGGAAGCTTATCAAAACCGAAACATACAGCAATGGGGAACTTGTAAAAACGGAATACAACAAACGCCTGTATAAATTGAATGATAAACTCCGCGACACCCTCGTGGCCATTGACCGGGAGTTTGCCAAATGGAACAATAGCCTGGCCGACAGCCTGAACCACTACCGGAAAGATGCCTTGAAATGTGTGCAATTTAAACGGGAACTGGCTTTGCGCGACAGTGTATGTTTTGTGGAGCTGTTTCAGATCCTGGTAAGGCATGGCTATCCCACGGTTCAGGAAGTAGCCGATGCCAGCCCGGTTCCCTTTTATATCCTGGGCTTTGCACCGGTGCCTATAAAGGAATTGTGCCTGCCTTATTTTATCAAGGCGGCCGATCATGGCGATATTGAATGGAAATCGCTGGCCTTTTTTATAGATAAACTCCGCGTGGCTAAAGGCGAAAAACAGGTATATGGTACCCAGTTTTATTACGACAAAAACGAGAAAGAAGTGATCTACCCGGTGGAAGATCCCGACAACCTGCCACTGCGAAGGCAACAGGCAGGGTTTGTTGATTAATCCCAGTGAAGCACAGCTGAAGGAGTGTTTGATAGTAATGACGCAGAGGGTTATAATCAGGGGCCTGGGGGGTTGCCCCCTCAATTTATACGAATGAGCGAACAGTACTTTCCGGATCAGAAAAATCCTTTATATTTGGTATCAGATGAGTCGTAATATAGTATACGCCTTTGCTTTTATCCTGGTTGTTCTGGCCTCCTGTAAAAAAACAGAAGAGGTTATTGTTCCCAATAATACAGCTCCACCGGATAACACAATTTCAAACGAGTCAATAGAGTCTTATTACAACCGCTTATATATTACCTTGCTTGGGCGCAAGCCCACGCCCACAGAGGCTGATTCGGTAAAGACTCTTCTCACCGCAGCGCAGTTAAGCCTTAGTTCGAGGCAAAATCTGATACAGGGGCTACAAAATAAACCTGAATACCTGGCCAGCCTATACACCATTGCCCGTGCCGATTTGCTGAATGCCCTCGACACGAGTCAAATTACACTGTTCATTGCCATTTTTAATCAGCAGATTGCCGTGCCAAGTTATTCGAATGTTGCGGCCCTGCTGCAGGTGGAAGTAAACCGCTTAGTGGCCCTGCGCAATATACCTGCCGATCTGGCCAATCATAGCCTCACTCCCGAAGGCATGGAACGTCGTTGTATTGATAATTATTTTTACGATCAGCTGAACATGGGAACCGAAAACTTTGTCGTATCCTCGTTCCAGCATTTTCTGTTGAGGTATCCTTCTGCCGAGGAGCTCAGCAATGGAAAGCTAATGGTCGACGGCTTTGCATCCAACCTCTTTTATCAATCGGGCACTACCAAGAACGATTACATGAATATCTTTTTTGCTTCGGATAATTTTAAAGAAGGCACCGCGCGCGAACTCTATAAACGTTACCTCTTTAAAGAACCAAGTACCACAAGGCTTTACGACCTGACACAGTATTACAAACAACATCCGAATTACCAGGATTTGCAACGCGAAATTTTAAGTTCCGATGAATACACGTTTTATTAGAGCAGGCCGCTATGCATCTATAGCACTTCTTAGCCTGGTGTTGATTTTTACGGCCTGCCGCAAAAAGGAATACACCTATGAAGTGAATGGTGAGGAAGTGGTGAAGGATGGGGTAACAAAAACCAATCTTAAAACGGATGTGGAATTTATTTCCATTGCTTACTCCGATTTATTTGGCACAACCATTACCAACGATAAGCTGGTGAAACTGAATATAGAGTATGATGCTTTCGGTGATAAGAAACTGATCGAAGACCTGATCGTTCGTAATTTCCTGAATGATCCTGCTGTACAACTGCCCACCAAGTCATACATGGATGCTAACCTGGATGCTTTTATCAGCGATACCTACAAAAAGTTTTTCAACCGCCTTCCGAATGAAATGGAGGCCTGGAACCTCAAAAAAATTATCTCGGCCGATAATACCATTACACCGGAGCTGGTGTATTATTCATTTATGACAAGCAACGAGTACCGTTATTATTAAGTGCATGGACAGGAGAAAATTCATTAAACGACTCGGACTGGCTGGCGCAGGTGTGCTGGCAAGCCCCTATATACTGCCGGCAAACCGCCTGTTTGCACAAACGGGTACACGTAAGGTGAATCACGTGGTTTTTTGCCTGTTTGCAGGCGGTGTCCGTAACTTTGAGTCGATGCAGAAAGCCGAAGGGAACCTGATGCCGAACATGTTGTCAGGCACCGAAAGTATTTCGGCCGATATTGCCGGGGCGATGGAAATACTGCCATCGCCGGCAGGACTGCCATTACAGAATTACGGCACACTCTTCAAGGAGTTTCGTTATGCCAGCGGACCAACCGGGCATTTCAACGGGCATACCACGGCCATGACCGGAGTATACACCACAACGGATCTCAACATCAAAGAACGCCCGGCCACGCCTACTATTTTTGAGTTTTACAGAAAACACAATACCACGTCCCAATCAGCGCTCAACAGCTGGTGGATTTCAGATGCCCTGGGAGCATACCCGGCATTGAATTACAGCAAGGACCTGAACTACGGACCAAAATACGGAGCCAATTTTTTGCAGCCTCTGTCGTTACTCAATTACAATGGCGCTACCTCCGAAGGCTATGTAACCCTGGCCCATCCGCGGGAGTTCAATGTCGGTGAAAAACAATCGGCAGTGAAAATGCGCGAACATTTCGATGGGTTTTTCGGCGGGCAATACAACAGCCTCGATGCAGGCATTGTAAATACCGATGCAGATGCGGATCACATCAACCTGTTCATCAAAAATATCCTGACCCAGGCCAATGCAGGAGCTTACACCAATCCCTGGAACCTGACAGCTTCCATGAGCAGCGATTTATACAATATGTATTTTGCCGAGCAGGTTATCCAGGAATTTAAACCGGAACTGCTGGTGGTAAATATGCAAGGCATTGATATCTGTCACAGCAATTTCACCCAATATTGCAATAATATCCGCAAGGCCGATTATGCGCTGGCAACACTTTGGAACACTATACAATCAACGCCAGGTATGGCCAATGATACGGTACTGATTGTGGCACCGGAACATGGACGTAACCTGAACTCAAACAGCATTGTAGATGCCTACGGACGATATGCGCTCGATCATACCAGCGACGCCACATCGCGCGAAATATTCTGCATGATGCTTGGTCCTGCGGGGGTGATCAAACAGAACCAGGTTATCAGTACGATAACGGGTGAGAGCGTTGACATTATTCCAACTATTGCCGATCTGCTCGGATTCTATGATGATATACCGATGCAATATAAAGCACAAATGGGTCGTGTATTAACAGAAGCCTATGTATAAAAAACTGCTGCGATATAGTGTTTTACCGCTCACCATGTTTGTGGCTGTGTTGTGTCTCGATGCCTGCAAGAAAGAAAAGGCCCCGGCAAATCCTTACGATTCGGTCGACTACAGCAATCATAGTCCGGCCGAGACCAGCCTCGATCCGAACAGTATACAGGGCATTCACAAAAACATACTGTCTGTAAAATGTGCCAATCCCGGTTGCCACGACGGTCATTTCGAGCCTGATTTCAGAACCATTCAATCGTCGTATGCCACCATGGTATGGGCCAAACTGAAAAAGAACGACTCCCTCGGGACCTTTAAATACAGGGTTATCCCGGGTAATTACACCGCCTCCTGGTTTCACGAACGCCTCGTTACCACCAACCAGACACTGGGCCGCATGCCATTGTATGCAAACCCCTTAAGCAGCAGTGAACTTCAGAACATCGAAACATGGATCAGCAATGGCGCGCGCGATATGTTTGGCAACAGTCCTGCATTTCCAAATAACGAACCGCTGGTAAATGGCTATATTGCACTTAACAGTACGTATACGGTGCGTTTCGATACCACCCGCGAAAGCAATGTGTATTATAATTCGTTCCTGGTTCAGAACGGACAAACGGTTAATATCGTGGTTGGTGTTACCGACGATAGCACTGCCACCGGAAACCTCATTCACAACAAACTGAAACTATCGCTCGATAAGAATGATTTTACGACGGCTCCGCTGGGCACCTATAATGGTACCGCCATTACGGCCAGTGGAGTCACCTATTGGATGTTTACATTCAGTACATCGGCTTTGCCGCAAAACCAGATTATTTTCATGCGCTATTATACGAATGATGGCAGCCATAGTAACGATACGCAGTTTCCGACCGACAATCTTCAATACGAATACAAAACCTACTGGAGTTTTAAAGTCACACCATAATATCAGATGCGGAGAAAGACTATTAAAATATATACTGTTGTGTTGGCGCTCCTGGTGCTGGTTTCGGGCTGCAAGAAAAAGAAAAGCACGCTCAATACGGATGGTACACCCACCATTACCTTCGAGAGTATTTCGCCGGGTTCTGTCAAACAATTTCAGGATGCCATTACCATTCGCTTTTCCTATGCCGACTACGACGGCGATGTGGGGGAAAATGATCCCAATAAAACCAACCTCGTGGTAACTGATAGTCGTAATGGGGTAGCGTATAAGTATCGTGTGAAACAGCTGGCTCCGAGTGGTTCATCCATTACCATAAAAGGAGAGCTCTATGTGCGGATCGATAATACCCTGATCACAAACGGATCGTCGAGTGAGAATGTGCATTATACATTGAAACTCGAAGACCGTGCCGGGCACTGGAGTAATGAAATAGAGACTTCGGAAATTACCGTTACCCAATAGAGAACATCCATTCTTATTTTATTACAGTATCAATCTGTGAATGTTCTGATCTGTGTGAAAGAAAAAGAACTGGGATTGTGCGCTACGCTCGCAATGACGGGTTGAGTTGATCTGCGTAAATCTGCGTAAATCTGCGTGATCTCAATAATCTGGAATTTTCTGTGTGAAAGAAATAGTACCGAGATTGCGCGCTACGCTTGCAATGACGGGTTGAGCGGATCTGTGTAAATCTGCGTGATCTCAATCTGCGATTTTCTGCGTGAAAGAAAAAGAACTGGGATTGCGCGCTACGCTCGCAATGACGGGTTGAGCGGATCTGCAACTTCCGCTTAATCTACAGGATAGCCTTTTCCCTGCCAGTCTTCCACATAGCCATGTTCGATCTCAAGTACGCGGATATGCTTAAAACCCTTTTCCTTTAAGGACTGGAAAGCAGGTCGTATATTGGGGCAGTTCTGGGAGGTGCAGCAACCGCAATATACCACGATGGCTTTGTTTTTGTCGCTGATACCGGCAATGGCCTCATTGAATTTCTGCAATCCCTTCGGATCACTGACGGCACCAATTTTTACAGCGCCTTTAATTTGTCCCATGGGGCCTACGTTATAAACCAGTGGTTTATTGGCATTTGAAGGTTTTAATTCCTCTGCCAGTTGTTCGGGTTTCACGAGCTGTTCCTTTTTCCAGGGATCAACAGGTGTTTGCGCCAGGGCAATGGCTGCCGCAAAGAACAGTATACATGTATACAGGTGTTTCATGATCAGAGTCCTCCAAGCATACAGATCCGGTCAAACTCTTCGGGTTTCACTTTTGATACCGAAAGGCGTTGAAGCCTTACCAGTTCCATATCTTTAAACTGCGGATCGGCTTTGATCTGTTCGAGTGTTACCGGTTTTTTCAGGGCCTTGTGAGGCGCTACATCTACTGCTACCCAGGCTTCTTCCTTGGTTGTAGGATCCTGGTAAAATTCTTTGGCCACCTTGGCAATACCAACCACACACACGCCTTCATTGCTGTGATAAAATAAGCAGAGATCCCCTTTTTTCATGGCTTTCAGGTTATTGCGTGCGGCATAATTACGCACACCGTCCCAGCATGCTTTTTTATCTTTCTGGAGTTGTTCCCAGCTGTATTTGAATGGTTCAGATTTTATGAGCCAGTAATTCATGATCTTAGTGTTTTTCAGACCTTCCAAATTAACAAAAAAACAGCAGATTAAAATTGATAAAAAAGTATAAAATAGCTCTCAAATGAGTAGATTTGTTGCGCCTCTCTCAGGAGCTAAGCTCACGGGAAACACATTTATTTTAGAAACATACTTATGGCTCATTTATCAGACAGGATTAATCAGATATCCGAATCTCAAACCATAGCGATGGCGCGCAAGAGTCGCGACCTGAAAGCTGCCGGTGTTGATGTTATCAGTTTAAGTTTAGGCGAACCTGATTTTGCTACACCGGAGGTGGTGAAACAGGCTGCCATTAAAGCAATACAGGAAAACTTCAGTTACTACACGCACGTGTCGGGGTACCTGGAACTGAGACAAGCCATTTGCCATAAATTCAAACGCGATAATAACCTGGACTACGGACCAGATGATATAGTGGTTTCTACGGGAGCCAAACAAAGTATTGCCAATGCCGTGCTTTGTCTCATTAACCCGGGTGATGAGGTCATTGTGCCTGCACCATACTGGGTAAGCTATCTCGAAATCCTGAAACTGGCCGGTGGTGTTCCGGTGATCATCAATACAACGCTGGATACCGATTTCAAAGTAACGGCGGAGCAGCTTGAGAAACACATCACCCCGAAAACACGCATGATGATTTTCAGCACGCCATGCAACCCTACAGGATCGGTATACAGTAAAGCGGAATTACGCGCTATAGCCGATGTGGTAAAAAAATACGATGAGCTCTATATCATCAGCGATGAGATTTACGAACACATCAATTTTGTTGGCGGACACGAAAGTATGGCGCAGTTTGCCGACATCAAAGACCGCGTGATCACCATCAATGGTGTTTCCAAAGGCTTTGCAATGACCGGCTGGCGTGGCGGTATACTGGCAGCACCGAAATGGATTGCACAGGCCTGCGACAAAATGCAGGGGCAGTTTACATCGGCTACCAGCAGCATTACCCAGAAAGCCATGCATGCGGCCATGGAACTTCCCAAAGAAGAAACCTTCGGCATGCGCGATGCATTTTTGAGTCGCCGCGACCTCGTACTCGGCCTCATGAAAGATATTCCGGGATTCAAAACCAATAAACCGCAGGGCGCATTTTATGTATATCCTGAAGTATCGGCGCTTTTTGGAAAATCCTATAACGGAAAAACCATTCAGAATGCCACAGACCTTTCGATGTACCTGCTCGAAGAAGCCCATGTGGCGCTTGTTCCGGGAGCAGCATTTGGCGACGACGCATACATTCGTTTCTCCTACGCAACATCCGAAGATAAATTAACCGAAGCTTTACGAAGAATTAAATCAGCTGTAGAAAAATTAAGCTAACATCAGCTTGTTTTATTTAAAGACATGAAAAGATTATCCGTAAAAAAAGAACATATCCGCGAAATGTTTCGATCGTTCAACAACCTGAACGTGCTTATTATCGGGGATGTGATGATCGATAGTTACATGTGGGGCAAAGTGAACCGCATTTCCCCGGAAGCTCCTGTGCCTATTGTGGCGGTTCATAAGAAAGAAAAGCGCCTGGGTGGTGCGGCCAACGTCGCCCTTAATATACAGGCATTGGGCGCTAATCCTATTTTGTGTTCGGTGATTGGTGTAGACTATGAAGGGCAGAACTTCATGGACCTCCTCAAAGCCCAGAAACTAAGTCAGAAAGGTATCCTGAAATCACGCACACGCATTACAACGGAGAAAACACGCGTGATCGGAAATAATCACCAGCTGATCCGCATTGATGAAGAGTCCGAAGAAGATATTACATCCTCGGAAACTCAGCAACTGATCACCCTGATTTCCTACATCATTCAGCATGATAAGATCGACGTGATCATATTCGAGGATTATAACAAAGGCCTCATCACACCAAAACTCATTTCGAAAGTGGTGGAACTGGCCCGCGATAAAGACATTCCGACCTGCGTAGATCCGAAGAAAAAGAATTTCAACTCTTACAAAGGTGTCACGCTTTTCAAACCGAATATGAAAGAATTGCGCGAGGGATTGAAAATGGAGATCAGTGCCGATAACATCAACGAATTGCAGCGCGCCATCAGCAGCTACCGCGTCAAACAGAAATTTGATACGGCGCTGGTTACACTGGCCGAAAAAGGCATTCTTACGAATTCGCGTAGCGTGAAGGAGCATATTCCTGCTCATATCCGAACTATTGCCGATGTTTCAGGTGCCGGTGATACAGTGATCAGTGTAGCATCATTGCTCACGGCACTGAAAGCCAACCCGGTTGTTACAGCCGCTATTGCAAATCTTTCGGGTGGGCTCGTCTGCGAACAGATTGGCGTTGTACCGATCAATAAAGATCTTCTCCTGGAAGAATCGCTTAAACTCGATTTTGTGAAATAACAAACAAGGCCGGGTGATGAATTGTGCACCATGGCCCAAAGTAATACACACCACGGTTCCCTGACACAGCAGTTTTCTGTGAGGCACCATAAACTAAAGCAGTGGATTCAAAACACGATACCATTACCCCTTATCAAACAGCGGAAGCAAAGAAACAACAGGTTGCGCAGATGTTTGATAATATTGCATTCCGTTACGATTTTTTAAACTCACTTCTCTCATTAGGTATTCACAAAGGCTGGCGTCGCAAATGCGTGAAGCTGATTGCGGCCGATCATCCCAAACGCATTCTGGATGTGGCTACCGGAACGGCTGATTTTGCAATTGAATGCGCTAAACTGAAACCGGAGCAGATCATCGGGATCGATATATCAGAAGGCATGATGCAGTTTGGACGGGAAAAACTCAAAAAGCTGAAACTCGATTCGCTCATTACGCTTCAAAGCGGCGATGCGGAAACCGTTAGTTTCCCCGATAATACTTTTGATGCCATTGTTGTGGGCTTCGGGGTACGGAATTTTGAGAACCTCGAAAAAGGCCTGGCCAATATGCTCCGTGTTCTCAAACCCGGCGGAACCCTTTGTGTGCTGGAATTTTCGTACCCACGGAAGTTTCCTGTAAAGCAATTTTATCATTTTTATTTCAGTTATGTGACACCGGTGATCGGGAAGATCTTTTCCAAAGATAACAGAGCGTATACGTATCTGCCCGAGTCGGTAAAAGCATTTCCGGATAATGAGCGGTTCACCGCCATCCTTGAAAAACTGGGATATAAAAAGGCCACATTCAAACCTTTGAGCCTGGGTATTGCCGCGATTTACACGGCCCGAAAATAAAAACCCCGACCATCCGATCGGGGCTTTCACATATAGAACAAAACAAGATCTTTATTCTTTTATCATCTTAACCTGGTATTGTGTGCCATGCTGGCCCAGGGTATGGATAAAATAAATTCCATTGGAAAGGTTTTCCAGCTGCAATGCGTGAGAGCCGGCTTCAAACGAAGTATCCATGAGTATTTCACCGAAAATAGTAGTTATCCACACATGACTGGTTTCTGATACTTCCAGTGTAAATGAACCATGATTTGGATTCGGATATACACGCATTGAAGTAGCCTGTGCCTGTAATGCATCAATGCCAGTACATACCGATACCGATTGTGTCACCGTGGTGTAATTGCTGCAGTTGGCTGCACTGGTTCCTATTACCGTGTAGCTTGTTGTTGTTGTTGGATTCACAACCAGGTTTGCACCCGTTGCACTGGTGTTCCAGGTATAAGTCGCTGCGCCGCCTGCTGTCAGTGTGGCCGATTGCCCGGCACAAATCATGGTGTTTGAAGAAACAGCGGTGACCGTTGGTAATGGATTTACAGTAATGGTTTTCACGGCATAACCCACACAACCGTTTGAACCTGCTACACTGTAACTGGTGGTTACAGAAGGATTCACACTGATGGAAGCAGTTGTAGCTCCTGTACTCCAGCTGTATGTTGTGGCTCCAGTTGCTGTAAGCGATACACTCTGGCCATTACAGATGCTGTTACTGCTACTGCTTATACTGACTACTGGCGCGGCTGTACTGGAGCTGATGCTGAATGTTTGTGTTTTTGTACAGCTGTTTGCATCGGTAATGGTGCAGGTATAATTGGATGCGCTTAAACCGGAAGCAGTTGATGCACTGCCGCCCGATGGAGTCCAGTTGTAGGCATAAGGGCTTGTTCCGCCTGTTACAGCCACCTGGGCCTGACCCGTAGGATTGGCACATGTAATATTGGTTTGGCTTGGGATTGAGGCCAGTGCCGCAGGTTGTGTAATGGTCACCACCTGCGTTTTAGAGCAGTTATTGGCATCTTTTATTGTACAGGTATAGGTGCCGGCAGATAAACCGGTCGCTGCTGCAGATGTTCCCCCCGCAGGAGTCCAGCTATAACTTAAGGCGCCGGTACCGCCACTGGCTGATACGGAAGCCGTAGCGTTCGACAAGCCATTGCAGCTTACATTGGTTTGTGAAGCAATAGACGATGTAATATTGTTGGATGGTTGTGTGATGGTAACTGTTTGTGTTTTTGTACAACTGTTGGCATCCGTGATCGTACATGTATATGTACCTGCCGAAAGACCGGTTGCAGTTGAAGCTGTGCCACCTGATGGGGCCCAGTTATAGGAATATGGACTCGTTCCACCGCTGGCGCTGATACTGGCAGCACCATTATTGGTCACTGTGCAGGAAGTAATATTGGTTTGTGAACTTATGCTTGAAACGATCGCTGTGGGTTGTGTGAGCGTTACCGATTGTGTTTGTGTACAACCGTGCGCATCTGTTACGGTGCAGGTATACGATCCTGCAGTAAGTCCGCTGGCTGTTGAAGCGGTTCCGCCGGCAGGACTCCAGTTGTATGTATAGGGGATTGTTCCACCCGTAGCCCCGATGCTTGCAGAGCCGTTGGCACCGCCGTTGCAGCCCACATTTGTTTTCGACGATACGGTGGTTGTTACGGCTGTAGGTTGTGTAATGGTAATGCTTTGCGTTTTGCTGCAGTTATTGGCATCTTTTACGGTGCAGGTATAATTGCCCGCTGCGAGTCCTGTAGCAGCAGCCGATGTTCCGCCGGATGGAGTCCAGCTGTATGTAAAGGCTCCCGTGCCACCGCTTGCAGCTATGCTTGCGGCGCCATTCGATAATCCGTTGCAACTGATGTTGGTTTGCGAGGGCGTGGCTGTAATAGCGCCTGGTTGTGTAATGGTAAATGTTTTGGTGCTTGTACAGCTGTTGGCGTCTTTAATGGTACAGGTGTAGTTTCCTGCCGCTAAGCCGGCAGCTGTTGCAGCTGTGCCTCCCGATGGGGTCCAGCTGTAAGTCAGTGCGCCCGTTCCGCCGGTGGCTGCAACGGATGCTGCGCCATTGGTTCCGGCATTACAGGTCGTGTTGGTTTGCGATGAAGTAGCAGTAATGGCTGTAGGTTGGGTAATGGTAATTGTTTTGGAAGTTGCACAGTTGTTGGCGTCCTTTACGGTGCAGGTATAGGCTCCTGCACTTAAACCGCTGGCTGTAGCCGATGTTCCGCCCGATGGCACCCAGCTGTAGGTAAGTGTACCTGTTCCGCCACCGGCAGCAATGGTAGCGGCGCCATTGGTTCCGGCATTACAGCTTACATTGGTCTGCGACGTGATGGTGCTCGTCATGGCGCATGGTGTGCCACTGCTGAGCGTATAAGTCTTCGTTGTATTTTTTGTAGCATCACCACTGGTACTGCCGTTATTGTTACCCACAAGAAAAGCAGCGTAGAATGTAACTGTTGTAGGTGTACTTGTGGCCGGAGCTGTCCATGAGAATGTCCAGCTTTTGCTGGTGCCGGTTCCCGGAGTGGAATGTGTTACAAAGTGACTGGTGGTAATCAGCTTGGCACCTGTTCCAGGAGCAGAGAGTGTTCCAAGAAATGCACCTGCTGTATTTTCACAGGCCACCTCAAAACCGTAGTTATTGGAGGAGCTTCCGGAAATGGAAACGGTAAAATTATACGTTGTTCCGGCTACATAGCCACTGGCTGGTATGTTGGAAGTAATGGTTCCGCCGCTGGCGGCTGTACCACTGTGGCAATCTGTACAGTTACCACCATCTCCGGGCGAACCTGTAGAATAGGAGGGCGCACCGTTAGAGCTGGCATGCCCGTCGTTGCCGGTTGTAAACAGCACGGCACTTCCGATAACAGTTATTACAGCAACAAGTGAAAGAATTTTTTTCATGGTGTTTAGTCTTGGTGTATGTGTGTCAGTTAAAAAATGTGGATCGTTTCTGATGCTGTTTCATCACTTTTCCCGATGCCATAAACTGCCGGTGGATCAGTGACAGATAAGAACATGTAGGAAAGGTTTTTTGAAATAGCAGGGCAAAACTAGGAGATTATAATCTCAGTTTCTGAAGAGTTGCGCCATTGCCGGCTTCAGGATTCTTTCAGTATTTCCGGCTGCTTTGAATGGTGTGCTTTCTGTGAAATTGTTAGAATGGTTCTAAATTGAAATTTGTTCAAAAATAATTTTATGCCGGGTGGCTGAAAGGCTTTAGTTATGTGGGTTTCGGGCTCAGAATTGCTTCAGAATCAATAGGCGGTGTACATGGAAAAACAGGAGGCTGCGTCACGTCCGCCAGCATGTCGGTGAAATAGGGTTTATTGCCGGTTTTTAGGACTACAATGCTTCGGGTGGGAAGACATAGGTAAAGTAATAAATTACGTATATTTACGTTCCTGTTAAGTGATCAAAAAGCTCCTCACATATTGCTTTGTTATACTTTTTGGTAAATTCTCTTTTGCACAGCAAAGTGAGGGAAGCAGCGCCAATTTACCCAAGTTCTATAAGAATAAACTTCATTTCGGATTTTCGATTGCCTATAACAATACCGATTTCCGCGTGCATACAGTCAAAAACTCTGCTTTCCCCGATACACTTATCGGTGGTGTGAAGTATGGTATAAAAAGTATTTACACCAAGTCGGATCCGGGTTTTGCATTGGGTATTATATGCGATGTCCGCCTGCATGAATACATCCGCTTACGGTTTACACCCAATATCAGCTTTGCGTCACGCAGCCTTCAGTATACGCTCGAAAACGATAAACGCGACAGTGTGAAGAAATTTGCAAAAAGCGTGGAGTCTACGTTCCTGATCTTTCCGCTGGAAGCAAAACTACAATCCAAGCGTCTTGGCAATTTCGGCGCCTATGTGATCGGTGGCGGTGGTTATACCCTCGATCTCGCGTCACGCAAAAAAGGACAGCCTTCGGGCGGAAGCGGTGCCAATGAAATTGAAGATGCCGTGCGATTGAAACGCGACGACTTTTTCTATAGCGGCGGTGCCGGAACCGATTTTTACCTGAAATATTTTAAACTCGGACTTGAACTGAAACTGCTCATGGGTACGCGCAACCTCTTGCAGAGCGGGAACAATATTTTTTCAAACAGTTTGCAGAAAGTAAACTCACGAATGGTGATTTTTTCAATCACATTCGAAGGTTAATAGTAATCGAAGGATAAACACCTTCCGTAAGGCACTATGATCAAAGAACTACAATTGGTGGTATCACCACAGACAGCCTTCACGGAGGCATTGCTCAAGTCGCATGTTTTAAACGAACTGGGACTTTCCACTCACGATACCTTTACCATCGAAACACTGAGGCGCAGTATTGATGCCCGTGGCCGCAATATTAAAATCAATGTAAAGGTCAGGGCCTATATCAATGAGTTGCCACAGGAACAAACGTATGAACCACCATACAAAACAACAGGACCACATTCAAAAACAGTGACCATCATCGGTGCAGGTCCTGCGGGACTTTTCGCTGCGCTGCAATGCCTCGAACTCGGCTACAAGCCTGTTGTGTTTGAACGTGGCAAGGATGTACAGGCCCGCCGCCGCGACCTGGCCGCCATTAACAAGGAACATATTGTGAATCCCGAAAGTAATTATTGCTTCGGTGAAGGTGGTGCAGGCACATACAGTGACGGCAAGCTATACACGCGATCCAATAAACGCGGTGATATTGAGCATGTACTCAGGACGTTTGTGTATCACGGCGCATCCGGTGAGATTCTGGTTGACGCGCATCCGCATATCGGCACCAATAAGCTACCCAACATCATCGTGAATATGCGTGAAACGATCCGGCAATATGGCGGTGAAATTCACTTCGGACATAGGCTCGCAGACCTGGTGCAGAAAAAAGGTAAGATAACAGCTGTATTGGTTCAGAACCAGGAAACGGGCCATATGACAGAGCATGCCTGCGAGCAATTGATTCTGGCTACAGGACATTCAGCACGCGACATTTACGAATTACTGCATCGCAAAAATATCCTCGTTGAGGCAAAACCGTTTGCCATGGGCGTGCGTGCAGAGCATCCGCAAAGCATCATCGACAGCATTCAGTATCATTGCGGCAGTCTGCAGGAGCTAACCGAGAAACGTCAGTATCTGCCGGCGGCTTCGTACTCGCTGGTGCACCAGGTCAATGGCTATGGTGTCTATTCATTCTGCATGTGTCCGGGAGGCATTATTGCACCATGCGCTACAGGCCCCGAGCAGGTAGTCACCAATGGCTGGTCGCCCTCCAAACGTAATAACCCTTATGCCAACAGTGGTATTGTGGTCGGGCTCGAACTTCGCGACTTTGAGATGTATAAACAATTCGGACCACTGGCCGGTCTGGAATTTCAGAAGCAACTCGAGAAACAGGCCTGGCTGATGGGCGGGCAAACACAAACTGCTCCGGCGCAGCGTCTGCAGGATTTCGTAAACAATAAAACAAGCAATGACCTGCCCGATTGTTCATATCAGCCCGGATTGAAACCGGTAGCCATGAACCAGGTACTCGGTAAACTTATAGGACAGTCGTTACAACAGGGTTTCAAAGCCTTCGGGCAGAAAATGCGTGGTTATCTCACCAACGAGGCCTTGATTGTGGGCGTTGAAAGCCGCACCTCTACGCCGGTCCGTATTCCCCGCGATAAAGACACGCTGCTGCATCCGGAGCTATCGAATCTATACCCCTGTGCTGAAGGAGCCGGTTATGCCGGTGGTATCATGAGTGCAGCCATGGACGGTATTAATTGTGTAAAAGCGATTCACAAGGGTGGCTAATAGGCTAAATTTCAGTTATTAGCCTTAATTCTTCCGATATAGGAAACAATTTGGTTATTTTTACTTAAATAAACATAAAGATGATCACAAAAATAGAAATAGATGGATTTAAGACATTTAGTGATTTCAAAATGGAATTTGCGCCACTTACTGTTATTGCTGGGGCAAATGCTTCAGGAAAAAGTAACCTGTTTGATGCGATGCTTTTGCTTTCAAGAATAGTTGAAGTTGATCTAAAAACTGCATTTAGTGAGCAGAGAGGCGAGGCAAATGAGTTATTCACTCAGTTTTCCCAAAAGGAGAATGCAGAAGAGATATTTTTTGGAGTAGAATTATTAATTGATAAAAGTATCAAAGATAAGTTTGGTGGGGAAACTCGACTAAAATATACTAGGCTTAGATATGAAGTTAAAATCCAAAAAATAACTAATGAGAGGAACGTAGATGATCTAGTCATTGTTCATGAGAGTCTTAATCCAATAAGACATAATGATGATATATGGATAAGAACATATGTGCCAAGTAACTGTATAGAATATTGGAGACCTAAAGTTAAAAGTGGGAAAAGGGGGGTTGCATATATTGATACTGACAATAATAGAGCTATTAGTCTAAGACAAGATGGTACAGGTGGTGTAAAGAAGGAGTATCCATTAAATAAAATTCATCAAGCAATTATAAGCGTTGTTAATTCTATTGATTTCCCACATGCCTTAGCTGCAAAAGAAGAGATTAAGGGGTGGAAATTCCTACAACTTAATCCAGAGGAATTAAGAAAGCCAAGTTCATATTTGGCAAAAGACTATTTAACCCATACGGGGCAAAATCTTGCTGCTACACTACATCGAATAAAGACAGAAGATCCACTATTTATAAAGGACATCTCCAGAAGACTAAACTCTTTATTGCCAAGTATTAATGATGTTGATGTTATTGATGACAAGGTTGGAAAACAATTTGTAATACAAATAAAGACAACCGATGGTCGGGAATTTACATCTAGGGTATTATCAGAAGGGACACTTAGATTACTGACTTTGTGTGTATTTCTATTTGACCCCCAACATAGGGGACTGATTTGTTTTGAAGAACCAGAGAATGGAATACACCCTGCGCGATTGAAAATGATGACAGAACTTCTACGGGACCTGGTTTCTGAATTTACGGATCCAAACTCCGAATTAAGACAAGTTATAGTAAATACACACTCTCCAGTACTTGTAGGTGATATATTTAATCACGAAAGCAATGCTCTTTCTCAGATTTGGTTTTCGGAATTGGTAACGCAAATCAAGCCGTATAATAACAAAAGGTTAAAAATTCAAACCACAAAAATTATTCCTGTGGTCTATAGTGGCGGAAGTCAAATGACAATCGATTTTTCCGAGAACGAAAAAAAACTTACTGTTGCAAAAGTTGTGTCATTTTTGCAAACAGGAGACTTTGAAAAAACAATCCTGGAGATTCAGAAGCAAATAGATAATGAGTAATATTATTACAATAGGGTATTCTACAGAAGGCACAACTGACAGGAGATTTCTTGAGAACGTCATTAAGAATACGTTTGAAGATGTAGCTTTTGACTCTTTAGGAGCCGTTGAGGTTTATGCTCCAATTTATATTGATTTTCCAAGGGGAAACTTTAATGAAGCTGTTTTAAAGCTATCTAAAACAGCGGCAGACATTGGCGTATATGTTTTATGTATTCATGTTGATGCTGATTCGCAATCAGATCATGAAGTATTCACAAATAAAATAAATCCGGCTATGAAAACAATAGAGCAAGCAATGGGAGATAACTTATGTGATAACATTGTTGCAATAGTACCAATTCAAATGACAGAATCATGGTTGTTAGCAGATAAGGAGTTGTTTAAAAGAGAAATTGGTACAGGCATGTCTGATAATGATTTGAAGATTAATAAAGACCCGGAAAGTATTGCAGATCCAAAACAGGTCATAGAGGAAGCATTGAGAATTGCTCAGAATCATCTTCCAAGTAGGAGAAAGAAAATTAAAATCGGTGATATATACCAGCCTATTGGACAAAATCTGACAGCTGACAAATTAGGGGCAATGGAGTCATACCGAAAATTTAAAAATGCCGTCATAGAAGCATTCAGAAGGCTTAACTATTTAACCTAAATAATTTTTCAAAATTTTAATGTTTTCAGTCATGAAAAATAAAATCTTAACAGCTTTCATTTTCGTTATGTTCTTATACGGAACACTTTTTTCTCAAACCGTTAATGAATCCTGGATCCGGGAACATTATACCAAAAAGGAATACCAGATTCCGATGCGCGACGGCGCTAAATTATTCACGGCGGTCTATATGCCCAAAGACCAGAGCGGGAAGCATCCGTTTATCATGACACGCACGCCTTATGCCTGTGCGCCCTATGGCGAAGATAAAATAAACCCACGCTTCTGGCTTACCTATTGGGGCGAGTACCTCAAACGTGGCTATATATTTGTGATCCAGGATGTGCGTGGTCGTTTCATGAGCGAAGGCACTTACATGGATGTAAGACCGTTTAATGCGGCCAAGAAAAAGAAAACGGATATTGACGAAGCCAGCGATACATATGATGCCGTTGACTGGCTTGTGAAAAATATTCCCGACAACAATGGTAATGTCGGTGTATTCGGCATTTCTTACCCCGGCTTTTATTCAACCATGGCTGCCTTGAGCGGACACCCTGCTATAAAAGCGGTAAGTCCGCAAGCCCCGGTAACAGAGTGGTTCATGGGCGACGACTTTCATCACAACGGTGTATTTATGCTGAACGATGCATTTAATTTTTACACCTTGTTTGGTCAGCCGCGTCACAAACCCACCACCGAATGGCCTAAAGAATTTAAATACTACACACACGATAATTATAAATTCTACCTGGAAACAGGTGCCCTCAAAAATTTTTCAGCGCTCATGGGCGATAGTATAGCCTTCTGGACCGACCTCATGAATCACCCGAACTACGACGACTGGTGGAAGGCCCGCGACGCACGCCGGGCCTGCTTAAATGTAAAACCGGCTATGTTGGTAGTAGGTGGTTTATTTGATGCTGAAGATTGTTTTGGTGCCTGGAACCTTTACAAGGCTATTGAAAAACAAAGTCCGCAAACCAATAATAAACTGGTCATGGGGCCATGGTTTCATGGTGGCTGGGCTAAGAGCGATGGCAGTTTCCTGGGCAACGTACGTTTCGGAAGCAAAACGGCGGAATATTACCAGCAGAACCTGGAGCTTCCGTTTTTTGAATACTACCTGCGCGGCAAAGGAACAGCTGATAATATTCATGAAGCCAATATATTCTTTACAGGTGAAGATACCTGGCATTCGCTTGCGGCATGGCCTCCGGCAGAGACAGTAGCCACACCCTTGTATTTACAGGCCGGCGGAAAACTTGATTTCACAGTACCTTCATCTGCCAATGCCTTTACGCAGTACACTTCCGACCCGGCACACCCGGTGCCGTATACCGAAAATGTGCAGGAGCATCGTACCCGCGAATACATGTGCGACGACCAACGGTTTGCGTCACGCCGCACAGACGTACTCACATTTCAGACAAACGTACTGAGCGAGGACCTAACCCTGGCAGGTGTTCTGACTGCCGACCTTAAAGTGGCTATTTCAACCACCGATGCAGATTTTGTTGTGAAACTCATTGATGTATTTCCGGATGGCTTTTCGTATGATACTACTGTATACAAACTCAGCAACGGAAAAGCTTACCTCATGGATGGCTACCAGATGCTGGTACGCGGCGAGATTATGCGCGGCCGTTTCCGCAACAGTTATGAAAAACCCGAAGCTTTTGAGCCGGGAAAAGTCACAACGGTTAAATTTAATTTGCCCGATGTAGCGCATACATTCAAAAAGGGCCACCGCCTCATGGTGCAGATTCAGAGCACATGGTTCCCGCTGGCAGACCGTAACCCTCAACAGTTTGTAGATATTTACCATTGCAGCGACAGTGATTTCAAAACCGCGGATATAAAGATTTTCCACCAGGCATCCGATGCCAGTTCTATTGTATTACCAGTACTCAAAAAATAACATGATCCACATCCATCATTTCACATTCGGTCCTTTCCAGGAAAACACTTATCTGCTTTGGGATGATACCAAAGAAGCGGTTATTATTGATCCCGGAAACACCAATAATACCGAAGATCAGCAGCTTCGGCAGTTTATCGAAAAACAAGGACTCAGTCTGAAACGCTTATTGCTTACACATGCACACATCGATCATATTAATGGCAACCGCTTTGTGCTCGACACCTACGGACTTTTACCCGAAGTACACAAAAACGATATTCCTTTGCTGGAGCGCCACACGGCGGTAGCGGCAATGTATGGACTGCCCTGCAACCCAAGCCCCATGGCCGAGAAATTCATTGCAGATGGCGACACCATTCGTTTTGGTCAATCGGAACTGCATGTGGTATTTACTCCCGGTCATGCACCCGGCCATGTTACATTTTACAACAAGGCACAGAAGTTTATGATCAGTGGCGATGTACTTTTCAGAGGTAGCATAGGTCGTACCGATCTGCCGGGTGGAGATATGCAAACCCTGCTGAAATCTATTTTCGAAAAACTGGTTCCCCTGGGCGATGACATGACCGTGTATAGCGGTCACGGACCCAAAACAACGATAGGTCTTGAGAAACAAACCAACCCTTTCCTGCAATAAACTGTGCAAACGCCGACACCATGAAAACTCCCCGATACACCAATGCACTCATCCACGAAAGCAGTCCTTACCTGCTTCAGCATGCCCATAACCCGGTGAACTGGTATCCGTGGAATGAAGACGTATTGGCCAGGGCGCAACAGGAAGATAAACTCATCCTGGTGAGTATTGGTTACAGTGCCTGCCATTGGTGCCATGTCATGGAGCATGAAAGCTTTGAGAGTGAGCAGGTGGCGGAGCTGATGAATAAACATTTCATCAACATCAAAATTGATCGTGAGGAACGCCCGGATATCGATATGGTATATATGTCGGCGGTTCAACTGATGACCGGGCAGGGCGGATGGCCCCTGAACTGCTTCCTGCTCCCCGATGGGCGACCTGTTTACGGAGGAACTTATTTTCAGAAAGCCCAGTGGATGGAGATTCTGCAAAGCCTGGCGGATGTATATAAGAACGATAAACCACGGACCCTGGAATATGCGGCTAAACTCACGGGAGGCATGCTTCAGAGCGAACTGATTGAAAAGCCGAAAGAGGAAATGCTATGGGATGAAGAAACGCTTCATCATTGCGTGCGCCAATGGAAACCCCGTATGGATGCTGCAGATGGCGGACCGGCACGTGCGCCCAAATTCCCCTTACCCAATAACTACCTCTTCTTATTACGTTATGCGCATCAGTACCACGATGAGATTTTAATGAACCATGTGCATGTCACACTTTCAAAAATGGCACGTGGCGGCATATACGATCAGCTTGGCGGTGGATTTGCCCGTTACAGCACCGATATGCAATGGAAGGTGCCGCATTTCGAAAAAATGCTTTACGACAATGCACAACTGGTAAGCCTTTATTGTGAGGCGTACAAACAGAGTCACAACAATCTGTATAAAGAAGTGGTTGAACAAACCCTGGCATTTGTAGAACGTGAACTATGTTCGCCGGAAACAGCTTTTTATTCGGCGCTTGATGCCGATAGCGAAGGAGTAGAAGGAAAGTACTATGTGTGGCAGAAAGAAGAGCTGGAAGATCTTCTCCAGGACGATTTCCCGGTCTTTGCCGATTATTATTCTGTGAACGATACAGGCTATTGGGAGCACGAGAACTACATCCTGATGCGCTGTGAAAACGAAAATGAGGTGGCCCTTAGTCATGATATGTCTATTGAAAGCCTGCGCCGGAAAATGCAGCACTGCCGCGAACGGTTACTTACAGAGAGGAACAAGAGAGTACGCCCGGAACTTGATGATAAAACACTGACCAGCTGGAATGCCCTGATGTGTAAGGCATTTGCGGACGCTTACCTGGTTTTTGGAAATACACATTACCGCGATATAGCTCTGCGTAATGCGGCATTTCTCAGGAAAAATGTGGTTCAGCCGGATGGTTCGCTCTATCATGCCTGGAAAAACGGTAAAGCAACGATCCAGGGTTTCCTGGAAGACTATGCGTTTATGACAGACACCTGGCTCATGTTGTATGTAATCACACACGATGAACAATGGTTGCAGGAAGCGCGGAAGTGGACCGACTATTCCATAGAACATTTCTATGACGAAAAAAGCGGACTGTTTTATTTCACCGGAAATACCGGTCAGTCGCTGGTAGTGCGTAAAAAAGAACTGAGCGACAATGTGATTCCGGCATCCAATTCGCAGACAGCACTCAATCTTTTCCGCCTGGCAGTACATACCTACGAAAAATCATATTTTGATATGGCGGCCAATATGCTGGCAACACAGGCTGCAGAAATAAAAAATTATGGATCGGGGTATAGCAACTGGGCTCTGCTGATGCTCGACATGACAGGCCCTCACTATGAGCTGGCCATTGTTGGTAAGTCTGTTAATGAAAAACTCCTGGAGCTCGGTCGGCACTACCTTCCAAACGTGATCTTTGCTTTAAGTGAAACGGCATCGGAATGGCCTTTACTCAGAAACAGGTTTGTAGACGGAGAAACACTTATTTATGTGTGTAAGAATAACACCTGTATGCTTCCGGTAAAAGATGTTCCCGACGCATTAAAGCAAATGAGTTGATACGGCCTCTGGGTATACTTTTTAGTTTGTGGTTTAGTATTTTGGTCATGCGCGGCATGGCACAAACACTTATTCCCAGCCCCGAATCAGCCTTCGATAAACAGCTGAGTTTTAACCGCGAGTATATCCGTTCCTTCAAAATTAAAACGATTACATTCGACATCATTGACAAAAAAGATTTTCAGGTAGCCGAAGACAAAAACCTTGTGCACTATTACGAGTTCGATAGCGAGGGCCGCCTGAAACGTTTTTATTATACCATCATCAATAAAGTCATTCAGAAAGAATACCACAGCGGTCCGGTATACCATCACCGCCGCAAAGTGAGTAATGGCTATACCTATACAAAGAACGAATATACCTACGATACGGTTTCTACGGTTTATTTTTATAATACCAGCGGCGATCTGTCTATGAAACGCTACAACGACGGGACCTATTACGAAAGCTATTATTACGAGTATGATGCCAGCCATCGCGTTACCCGCGAAAAACGCTGCAAAGAAACCAATGCCAGCCTTTCAAAAACCGAATTTCAGTTGGGAGTGCAGTATGTGATCAGCGACGAAACCTATGTGTACCAGGAAACCGGCAAAAAGCAGTACAAGAAAATCTGCAAAAACGATGAAGGGCTTACCTACAAGGAAATTATTGTAAACCTCAACGATGCAGGCCAGCCTGTGTCGTGGAATGAACAGTATACGGCCACCTGGATTGTGCAAAGCACCAGTTTCGGCTATAACAAAAAAGGACAATTGGCCGAAGTGTCTTTTAAGGGAAATGCCAACGGCGAACTGGTTTTGGAACGTATTTACGAATACGATGAAAGAGACTGTGTGTACACCGAAAAGCAACTCAAGAATAATCAACTGCAAATGGAAGTCAGCTATGTGACTGATGAGACCAAACGACTTAGTTCATTTATCATGCGCAACCCGGCTGAAAAAACCATGCGTATTGTGAAGCTGATTTACGCCTATCAGTAAACAGATGTTCACGCTCTCTTCTTTATACTGGTACCAGAATGAGTAGAAATTCAGCGGGTTCCGCAACAAGGCGGCACTAGATGCCCTTACGTAAACGGGCTACCGGAATATCAAGCTGTTCGCGGTATTTGGCTACAGTGCGGCGGGCAATATTATACCCTTTTTCTTTCAGGATTTCGCAGAGCGCATCGTCGGTAAGTGGTTTTTTCTTGTCTTCGTTGCTGATGCAGTCCTGCAGAATTTTTTTCACTTCACGTGTACTTACTTCTTCACCTGCATCGGTACTGAGTGATTCAGAAAAGAACGTCTTCAGCAGAAAGGTGCCATAAGGTGTCTGCACATATTTGCTATTAGCCACCCGCGATACGGTAGAGATATCAAGACCCACCTTATCGGCAATGTCTTTCAGGATCATGGGGTGCAGTTTGGTATCATCGCCACTGGCAAAGTACTCAAACTGGTATTCCATAATAGCATGCATGGTAACCAGCAGGGTTTGATGTCTTTGCTGTAAAGCTTCAATAAACCATTGGGCCGATTCAATTTTATTTTTGACAAAGGAGGTGGCTTCTTTCCCGGATTTTTCCTTCATTTTGGAATACTCCTGGAGCATTTCAATATATTCCTTGCTGATCTTCAGCTCAGGCATATTCCGTTGATTAATGCTCAGTTCGGGCTTTCCGTCGTTTACCGATATGGAGAAATCAGGTACAATTTCGGATACCTGGTTTTTATTGTCGTTGCCCGAATTTCCGGGACGCGGGTTCAGGTGCGTAATTTCCGCAATGATGTCTTTCAGGTCATCGCCGTCTACGTTCAGGCGGCGCGAAATTTTTTCGTAGTGCTTTTTCGAAAACTCATCCATCATGGTTTTCACCACTTCAATGGCGAGTTGTGTTTCGCGTGGTTTCACCTGTTTACGATCCAGCTGAATAAGCAGGCACTCCTGCAGGTTGCGGGCACCCACACCAGCCGGATCAAACTCCTGGATCACTTTCAGAATTTTCTCAAGTTCTTCCTGCGTGGTTTGTATGTTCTGCGAAAAGGCCAGGTCATCCACAATGAGGTCAAGCTCACGGCGTATATAACCGTCTTCGTCAATGCACCCGATCAGGTACAGGCCAATGGTGTATTCCTTGTCACTCAGGTCGCGCAGGCCGAGCTGCTGCTCAAGCTGGGCATGAAAATCAGGACCCTCAACCACCACAGATTGGTATTCTTCATCATCGGCGCTGCGGTTCGAGACTTCATACTTGTATGAGTCCATTTCCTCGTCGCCCATGTAATCTTCCATCTGAACATCGTCCTCAATCTTGGTTTCCTCTTCACTGTCTTCGTAATCCGATGCCTCATCTGATTCCGCATCCTCATCACCAATCTCTTCATCCTGCGACTCTTCCTGCTCAAAATCCTCATCCCCTTCTTCCAGGGCAGGGTTCAATTCCAGCTCCTCCTTAATGCGCTGTTCAAGGGCAACGGTTGGTAACTGCAGCAGTTTCATAAGCTGAATCTGCTGAGGCGACAACTTTTGTAAAAGCCGGAGTTGTTGAGTTTGTTTAAGGGCCATAATGTATCGGCAAATATAGCAAAAGCCGCCAAAATACCAGACATTTTAGCAAATTGGGGTCCCGCAAAAGAGTGACATGGCTTAGAAAAACTTTACTCGATTTTACAGCTTACACCGCTGCTTTCGTAGCCATGACAGGTTTTATCGGCCTGTTTTTTGGAATATACGATGCCGCTCAGATCTATCATATTGCTTTCGCCGGTGCTTGTATTGGTACACACACAATGGTATTTCTTAACGCATGAGGCGAAGAAAAAACAAGCAATGAAAAGTGCCGGAATAAAACGGCGCATGATAAAGGAAAGTTGATTGGGAGCAAAGGTACGAGTAAATGAAATACCCCATACAATCTGCATGGGGTATTTTGGGTATACAGTATGAAACCGGGTTTAAAACTCGCAGTTGTTTGGTGTTCTCGGGAACGGAATCACGTCACGGATATTGGTCATGCCGGTTACGAAAAGTACCAGTCGCTCAAAACCCAGGCCAAATCCGGCATGCGGGCATGAACCGAAACGGCGTGTATCGAGGTACCAGTACATTTCCTCTGTCGGAATATGCATCTCTTTCATGCGGCCCTCCAGTTTTTCCAGGCGTTCTTCGCGTTGTGATCCGCCAATAATTTCACCGATACCCGGAAACAGAATATCCATAGCGCGTACGGTTTTGCCATCGTCATTCTGGCGCATATAAAACGCTTTGATGTCTTTCGGATAGTCCGTAAGAACCACGGGCTTTTTAAAATGTTTCTCCACCAGGTAGCGTTCGTGTTCACTTTGCAGGTCAATACCCCATTCTACAGGGTACTGGAATTTTTTCTTTTTATAGTTCGGCGATTCTTTTAAAATATCGATCGCTTCGGTATAGGTGATTTTTGCAAATGCATTTTCAAGACAGAAATTCAATTTCTGCATCAGGTCAAGCTCACTGCGCTCGTTCTGAGGTTTTTGTTTTTCCTCGTCGAGCAGGCGCTGCGTGAGGAATTCGATATCCTCGCGGTTATGTTCCAGGGCATAGCCGATTACATACTTAAGCATTTCCTCGGCTAGGGCCATGTTATCGTTCAGATCGAAAAATGCCATCTCCGGTTCAATCATCCAGAACTCTGCCAGGTGGCGTGGCGTATTACTGTTTTCGGCACGGAATGTAGGGCCAAATGTATACACATCGCTGAATGCCATGGCGCCAAGTTCTCCCTCAAGCTGCCCGGATACAGTAAGATTGGCGGCACGTCCGAAGAAGTCCTGTTTAAAATCAACAGCCCCGTTTTCATTCAGTGGCGGGTTTTTGGCATCGAGGGTTGTGACGCGGAACATTTCGCCCGCACCTTCGGCATCGCTTGCTGTAATAACCGGTGTGTGCAGGTATAAAAAGCCTTTATCATTGAAAAACTTGTGGATGGCATAAGCCAGGGTATGCCTTACACGGAAAACCGCTCCGAAGGTATTGGTGCGGAAACGCAGGTGAGCAATTTCGCGCAGATACTCCAGGCTCGGTTTATTTTTAAGTTGCAAAGGATATTTCTCAGGATCGCAGTCGCCCAGAATCTCTATGCTTTTGGCCTGAACCTCTACCTTCTGGCCCTTACCCTGCGAAGCAACCAGGGCACCATGCGCTGCAATAGAAGCTCCGGTTGTAATACGTTTGGCAATGTCTTCCGGGATCAGATTAAGATCAACAACCACCTGGAGATTATTATTGGTAGAACCATCGTTTAACGAAATAAACTGGTTATTGCGGAATGAACGAACCCATCCCTTCACAGTAACATCCTGTCCGGTGCCTTCACTTTGTAAAAGCTGTTTGATCTTAATACGTGTCATAGATTTAAAAAAATGAAACACAAAAATAGTCGATTATCTTTAATTAGCGTCAAATCAACATGGACTTTGAAGTGGAATGAATAAATTTTGGAGTTTTACGGGCAGGGAAGTGGTATTGTTTCCCACAGTCGAATGGACCTGATTAACCGATTTTCATCGGCCTGATCTTGCTCTTGATGATAAAAGCATTCGGAAAATCGACTTGTATCTTCTTCAGCGTTTCAAAAGCTTCGAGTTTGGTTTTGAAATCACCCACCATAATCACGAAATTAGGTTGCAGATAATCGTCGTAAGCTGCTATATCACTGTATTTTGCAAGAAATTTGGTCTTTACCGCATTGGCCGCCGAACGGTCGGCGCTGAAGTGAATTTTGATCCTGTAACCCTCATATTCGCCATTGGTCTTCTTGTGATAATCCGCTTTCTTTTCAACCAGCGCACGAACTTTTAATGCCGTTTGAATCTGCGAATTATCGCCTGTTTGCTGACAGAAACCAACATGCCCGGCACACAGCAGGATAAGCCAAAGGAGGTGTTTTTTCACAGTCCAAAAGTAGCCAAAATCCATTATAAATACTTAAATTTGTAGCTTATTTTAACGAAAATTAAAATGGACAAATTTTCTTACGTAGGGACCAGTGATGTAAATGCCATCGAAAGCTTATACCAGCAGTATTTACAGAACCCCGAATCGGTTGACTCCACCTGGAAAGATTTCTTTAAAGGCTTTGAATTTGCACAAACAACATACGGCTCAGGTGATGCCGCCATCCCTGAAAATGTATCGAAAGAGTTTAAAGTTATCGGCCTCATCAATGGTTACCGTCAGCGCGGACACTTGTTTACCAAAACAAACCCGGTACGCCAGCGTCGTAAGTATGAGCCCACACTCGATCTCGAAAATTTCGGATTGAGCGAAAAAGACCTCGACACCGTGTTTCACGCCGGCAACGAAATCGGTATCGGTGCCGCGAAACTCAAAGATATTATTGAGCACCTCAAAAAAACCTATTGCGACAGCATTGGTGTGGAATACCTCTTCATGCGCGAACCGGCCGTGGTTAAATGGCTCCAGGAACGCATGGAGAAATCAAAGAACACGCCTTCCTTTTCAAAAGAAGAGAAACGCACCATTCTGAAGAAACTCACACAGGCTGTTGTATTCGAAAACTTCCTCGCAACCAAATACGTAGGCCAGAAACGGTTCTCACTCGAAGGTGGTGAAGCACTTATTCCGGCTATGAATACCCTCATGGAATATGGCGCCAACACCGGCATTGCCGATTATGTGATTGGTATGGCTCACCGTGGCCGCCTCAACGTGCTCACCAACATCATGAACAAAACCTATAAGGATGTGTTCACCGAGTTTGAAGGACGACCAAGCGAAGATTCTTTATTCGACGGAGATGTGAAATACCACATGGGGTATTCATCAAACCAGACCAGTGATGGTGGTAAACAGGTTCACATGAGCCTCACGCCAAATCCGTCGCACCTCGAAACCGTTGACCCTATTGTAGAAGGAATTGCACGTGCCAAGATCGACAACCTCCACAATGGCGATAGCTCCAAAGTATGTCCTGTTCTGATTCATGGTGATGCAGCTATTGCCGGACAGGGTATTGTATACGAAGTGGTTCAGATGAGCCAGCTCGATGGTTACAAAACCGGTGGTACCATTCACTTTGTGGTAAATAACCAGGTTGGATTTACCACCAATTTCATGGATGGCCGTTCATCTACCTATTGCACCGATGTGGCCAAAGTAGTGCTTTCCCCTGTATTCCACGTCAATGGCGACGATGTTGAAGCACTCTGCTTCATTTCCAAACTGGCAATGGATTTCCGTCAGACATTCCACCGCGATGTATTCATCGATGTGCTTTGCTACCGTAAATACGGACATAACGAAGGCGATGAGCCACGTTTCACCCAACCTTTATTGTACAAGGAAATTGCCAAACACCCGAATCCAAAAGATATTTATGTAAGACGCCTGGAACTCGATGGCTCCGACCTGGCGGCTGAAGCAAAAAGCATTGAAGCGGCTTTCAAAGCAGAACTCGAAGAAAACCTCGATCAGGCTAAAAAAACAGAAACCGTAAAAATTACATCCTTCCTGCAGGGCAACTGGAATGGTATCCGCATGGCCAAGGACGATGATTTTGATGTGTCGCCGGATACAGCTGTTTCGGAAAAACTGTTTAAAGAACTGGCTGAAAAAACCACCACACTCCCGAAAGGAAAAACATTCTTCAACAAAATTCAGAAAGTATACGACGACCGTAAAGCCATGATCGCCAACGATAATTACGATTGGGCCATGGGCGAACTGCTGGCGTATGCATCCCTCATGAAAGAAGGACATCATGTGCGTTTCAGCGGACAGGATGTAGAGCGTGGTACTTTCTCACACCGTCATGCGGTAGTGAAAGTAGAAGACAGCGAAGAAGAATACACACCACTCAATAATATTGATGCGAAAGCTGAATTGCGTATTTACAATTCTCTCCTCAGCGAATATGGCGTACTTGGTTTTGAATACGGTTATGCTTTTGCCGCACCAAACATCCTCACCATCTGGGAAGCCCAGTTTGGCGATTTCTTTAATGGAGCGCAGATCATTATCGACCAATACCTCTCGGCTGCCGAATACAAATGGCGCCGTATGAATGGACTGGTAATGTTATTGCCACACGGTTACGAAGGCCAGGGCCCTGAGCACTCTTCAGCCCGTATGGAGCGTTTCCTGCAGCTGTGTGCCGAAAACAACCTGCAGGTGGTCAATACAACCACACCGGCTCAGCAGTTCCACGTGATCCGCCGTCAGCTGAAACGTGATTTCCGCAAACCGCTCATCTGCTTCACGCCGAAAAAATTATTACGCTACCCGAGCTGCGTAAGCAAGCTCACCGATTTCACCAAAGGCCGTTTCCAGGAAGTACTCGACGATCCGAATACCGATGTAAAACAGGTAAAACGCGTGGCATTCTGCTCCGGTAAAGTATATTACGACCTCATCGAACGTCGCGAAAAAGAAGGCGTAAACGATATCGCCTTTGTGCGCCTGGAACAGCTATATCCGTTCCCGCACAAACAGGTGGCTGAGATTGTAGCAAAATATAAAAATGCCAAAGACTATCTCTGGATCCAGGAAGAACCTGAAAATGCAGGTGCATGGCGCCATGTAACACACACCATCAAAGATGTGAAACTGAAATATGTTGGTCGCGATGAAGCTGCAAGCCCGGCTACAGGCTATGCCAAACGACATAATGCTGAAACCGAAGACATCATGACAACCGTGTTTTCAAAAATACTTGTGAAATAATAAATCAATAACAACATTCAATAAAACGTATATGGCCATTGTAGAATTAAAAGTACCAAGCCCCGGAGAATCAATCACCGAAGTAACCATTGCCCGATGGATCAGAAACACAGGCGATGTGGTTGAGAAAGATGAGGTATTGGCGGAGATCGACTCCGATAAGGCAACCCTGACCCTGAATGCCGAAGACTCAGGTAAAATTGAGGTACTGGCCGCTGAAGGCGACACGGTGAAAGTGGGCCAGGTTGTTGTAAAGATCGACACATCTGTAAAACCGGAAGCCAAAAAAGAAGCACCAAAAGCAGAACCTAAAAAAGAGGAAGTAAAAGCCGAGGTGAAAAAAGAAACCGTTGCCGCTCCGACCACCGAAAAATCAACCGGCTATGCATCGGGCACTCCGAGCGTGGCAGCCGCCAAGCTCATGGCCGAAAACAACATTAAATCAGCCCAGGTAAACGGTACCGGTAAAGACGGCCGTATTACCAAACAGGATATCCTAAATGCACTCTCTAACGGTTTACCTACTGCCGCACAGGTAGTAAGCAACAGCTGGCAGGGTGGCCGCGATAAAGACCGCAGCAAAATGACTGCGCTCCGCAAAACAGTGGCGAAACGCCTTGTAGCAGTGAAGAACGAAACCGCCATGCTCACCACATTCAATGAAGTGGACATGAGCGCTATTTATGCACTGCGCGCCAAATACAAAGACAAATTCAAGGAAGTATACGGCACCAATATCGGGTTCATGAGTTTCTTTACCAAAGCCGTAACAGAAGCCCTGTTCCATTTCCCGGCTGTAAACGGTATGATCGATGGCGATGAAATTGTATACAACAAATATTGCGATATAGGGATTGCGGTGAGTGCACCTAAAGGATTAATGGTGCCTGTACTGCGCAATGCCGAACTTATGAGCCTGGCGCAAATCGAAGCAGGTATCAAGGATCTGGCCATCAAAGCCCGCGACGGGAAACTCACCATTCCTGAAATGGAAGGCGGAACCTTCACCATTACCAATGGCGGTGTGTTTGGCTCCATGATGAGTACACCGATCATTAACCCGCCGCAAAGCGCCATCCTCGGAATGCACAACGTGGTTGACCGCCCGATGGCGGTGAATGGTAAAGTGGAAATCCGCCCGATGATGTATGTAGCCCTGAGCTACGATCACCGCATTATCGACGGCCGCGAGAGCGTAGGCTTCCTCGTGAAAGTAAAAGAAATGCTCGAGAACCCAAGCCGTATGCTATTCGGTGGCAAAAACCCCGAAGAAGTTCTGCTCGGATTATAATTCTTTATATATCATGCGAAAAGCCCGGTTATGCCGGGCTTTTTTATTTTTTCATAACAGCAGTTCGCTATTTGATCCGCGTCAGCAAAGTAATATGGCCTGTGCGGGTCTTACTTTTTCCATCGAGTGTCTTTATCAGAATGCTGTATACATACAATCCGGGCTCGCAAAGCTGTCCGCCAAACTTACCATCCCAGCCCTGCGTCATATCTGCACTGTGGAATATACGCTGCCCCCAGCGATTATAAATGTTTAATTCAAAACCGGCCAAACCATATCCCATCGGCAGAAACACTTCGTTGAGGTTATCGCCGGAGGGAGTAAAAGCATTCGGAATAAAAATATCCCAGTCTTTGGTGACTGTAATACATACCTCATCGTGGTTCACACAGCCATGGCTATTGGTAGCCGTGAGCTGATAGCAGCTGTTGTTTTGAGGCGCCACTTCTACCACCGGACAATAATTACACACCAGCGTGGAACCATCAACGGCACTCCAGCCCATCACGCCATTCCCCGTTCCGGTTAACACATAACTTTCGTCTATATTGATCGTTGTATCAGGTCCGCCGTTCACCATCGGTAAAGGATTTACAAAAAGGGTTACTGTTGCCGTTACCGGGCAAATGCCATTGTTGGACATAGTCACACTATAAGTCGTGGTAACCTGTGGCGAAGCACTGGTGCCCGAAGCGCTGGTATTACCTAGTCCTGCAGCGGGTGTCCATGCATAGGTATTGCCACCGCCGGCCTGTAACATGGTAGAGTTGCCTATGCAAATGCTGTCGCTTGCCGAAATGGTGACATTTATTTTCGGAATCACCTGAACCTGCACAGTTGTGCTTGACAGGCAGCTGACAGATCCAACCGTGTTGGCTCCGGTTAATGTGTATAAAGTGCTTACACTCGGGCTGGCCGTTACAACAGGTCCTGTGCTGCTGCTGAGTGTGGTGGCCGGACTCCAGGTGTAACCGGCTGCACCGCTGGCCGAAAGATTGGCTGATGCCCCCTCGCAAATGGAGGTGGGGGTACTGAGTGCCTGGAGTATAGGGTTGTTAACGACGATCACCTGTGCGGTGCCTGTGCCGGTACAACCCAACGATGAAGTGCCCGTGATGGTATAGAAACTGGTATTGGCCGGCCCGGCTGTAACAGCAGCTCCGCTGCTGGCACTGAGCCCTGTGGCCGGACTCCATTGATAACTGGCTGCGCCGCTGGCACTAAGCAAGGTATTGGTGCCGGCACATAGTGTAGACGATGCCGGGCTGATACTGATCGTAGGTGTAGGGTTTACGGTAACGGCAACTGTATTCGTGCCTGTGCAGCCGCTGTTGTCGCCGGTGACAGTATAGGTTACACTGGCTGCCGGACTGGCTGTAACAGTGCCGCCCGAACCTGTATTGAGGCTTGTGGCCGGACTCCATGTATAGGATGTGGCACCGCTGGCACTTAGCGTGGCGCTTGCCCCGGGGCAAATACTGGCGCTTGCCGGGCTCACATTTAAAATAAAACCGGAGCTCACAACAACGGTGGAAGTCGCAGTAGCACTGCATCCGCCGGCATCGGTACCGGTTACGGTATATTGTGTGGTTGTGGCAGGGCTTGCCGATACATTGGCGCCGCTGCCGGAACTCAGGCCAGTGGCCGGATTCCAGGTATAACTCAGGGCACCGCTGGCAGTGAGACTGATGGAGCTGCCGGTGCAAATGGTTCCGGAGTTTACACTGATAGTAGGAGCTCCGCTTGATGTAATGGTTGCCTGGCTTGCTGATAAGCAGCCGGTATTGTCTTTTACCTGTACGGTATATACACCCGCGCCTAAAGACGTGAAGCTTGAATTCCCTGAAAAAGCACCGCCATTAATGGCAAAGGTATAAGGTGTATTTCCGCCGCTGGCAGAAGCGGTAATGCTGCCGTTACCTGCTCCGCAGCTGGCATTTGCAGGGGTGGTGGTGAGGGTTACACCCGAAGTCGGTTGCGAAATGCTCAGCGTCACAGTCGATATACAGCTTTTGGAATCGGTAATGGTGCAGGTGTAGTTGCCGGCTGTTAAATTGGAAGCAGTAGCAGTAGCCTGTACAGGCGCTGAATTCCACGAATAGGCAAAAGGAGCATTGCTGCCGGTAGCATTGGCCGTAGCTGTTCCGTTATTACCACCGAAGCAACTCACGCTGGTGGATGTGGCGGTGAGGGTTTGTGTATAAGGAATTCCGGAGACAGCCATAATGAATCCGCCCCAACCGGATGTTGTATTGATGGTGATGCTTTGCAGTGTTTTCTTCATGTCGGCGCAACTCAGGGTCAGGTCGAGTGGGTAGAAGCGGGGATCGTTCGGGAAGCCATCAAATGTAGCGCCTGAGGTCTGGCGTGTACAGCGCCCGAAACAACAGTACTGCGCACCGGCCCCAAAAAACCAATCCTGGATATTGAAGCTGCCGAAACTGGTGCTGGTACCATTGGTATAGTTCAGTGTTACCGAAATATTGCTGGAGCCTTCGGTGGAGAAGAGTAATAAACTCAGGCCCGCGTATGAGGCCGGACTTACCAGGCTCAGCGTGCCGGTGTTTCCGCTTGGCAGGAAAAGACAATTGTTGCCCGTGAAGGGATTCAGCTGGTAGGTGCGGCTTCCGTTCACAATGGTACCGCTGTTTACAATACCACCGGAGAATCCGGCACCGGCGGCGAAGTTGGCGCTATACATCACGTGGTTGGTTCCATCGAGCGATTGGGTGGTTCCGGTCTGTGAATCGGGAGCGGTTTCGGCAATAGCATCAATATTAAAGCCGGTAACGGTTATGGGCAAATAGGACTGTGCGGCGAGTTCCGCACCGGAGAAGAGCAATAGTATGCAGGAAATGTATCGAAGGATGCTGGCCATTTCGTAGGATACATATAAAAATTAAATCGTTTTAGGTAATTGACATGACAAATGTACGACGAAAGCAGGGGAAACAGGAATTCTTTACTAATTGAGGGGATTACTTCACTAATTTATAGTGATCATCAAAGAAGGGTTTGTAAGTGGCAACTTTCTTCTTTTTATAGAAAATAGGGAGGTTTCCGGCTGAAATAGCCATCAGGGTCACCAATTCGCGTTTTACCTTGCCGCTGAAGATTGTCTGATCGTTGCTGGCATTGGATAAATAATTCATGGCCTCTTCAGCGTTCTTAAAGGACTTTACAATGACCAGCTGATCACTGGCTCCGAAAAGACTGCTGCTTACGAGCAGGTTGGAGTTGGCATAGTACTTTGTGTCGAAATCGCTCAGGGATGTTTTAAACGGGTTGGCCACCGCCGGATCATCCGCCAGAACAGCAATCACAAAGTGTTCCGCCATCAGGTCTACATTGAATGTATCGGTAGCTACCGGGTTTTTTTCGCCTGCTGTAGTATTTTCAGGATGTTTCATGTCGTAAATCAGCATCAGGATGGTCTGAGCTTCTTTCGATACAGGATCTGCCGGGTACAGCACCTGCAATTGTTTCAGAGCGCTTTCCAGCGAATCAACACCTTTTGATTTGCCAATGCACATGGCTTTTATAAACGAAAATTTGGCTCCGAAATCATTTTTACCGAAACGGGCCTCTGCATCCTTACACTTGGCAAGAGCCGAAGCATAATCTCCTTTTTCATAATCATCGAATGTGCTTACATAGAACTTCTCCACTTCCCCTTTTTCGGCCTGGTGTTCGGCGGCATAATTCGGGTTCTTGATAATCTGTGCGTACTCGCTGTTCGGATAATTGTTCAGGAGCAGGTCTTTGTAGTAATCGGCTTGGGACTGATTTTTGAGTGTGGTGTAAATGCGGTAGAGCTGGTAATAGATAGAGAGCTTGTATTTATTTTCCGTATAGCGTTTATTCAGCTCTTCAAACGATGAAATGGCTTTTTTGGAATTGTTGAGCGCTTCCTTATAAAGACTTCCCATGTTGTAGTATGCATCCACAATGCGTGTGTCAGACGCTTTCATGAGGCTGTCGGTCATTGGCAGGTCGGTCATATAGAACTCGCGGTCCTTTTTGTTTTTTGTTTTGGTAACGGCTTTCGGATCGCTGCTTTTGGTATCAGAGCTGTCAACATCGTTGGTTGCATTGTCGAATGTGGCCGCCTTCTGGCTGCGTCTCCAGTTATCTTCCAGCTTACGGTTATTCCCCCATTTCTTAATAAAGTCGTTGATCCCGAAACTGATAGTCGTTTGGTTATAAAAATACCAGTCGCCGGTGGCCGCACCTCCACCCAGGTTTGGCATACCATTGTTTGGCAGGTTACCATTGTTATTCGTGGGATTTTGATTTTGCTGGGCCAGTAATTCCTGTTCTTCTTTTTTACGTTCTTCCTCTTCTTCCAGGCGCTTGATCATTTTATCGATGAATGTATTCCGCTGGCCTTCGCTCATGCGGGCAATGCGTTGCAGACTGTCTTCACGCTGAATGGTTTTGATATAACCTACCAGTGTTTCGAGGGTTTGTTTACGGGCATTAATTGCGTCGTAATCAGGATAATCTTTCGGCAGGGTGATCATGGTGCTGTCGTAGTAGGCACCGGAAGCTGTATAATTAGCCTGTTCAAAACTGATCTCTCCCAGTTTCAGATACGAAAGGGCTTTCTGCTTGGGATTGTTTACGCTGCTTTGCACCGAGTGTTTATAGTACGATACCGCCACTGGCGTGTTTTTTTCTTTCTCTTCGATCTCCCCGAGCGTATAATAAATCACATCCAGGTACTCCGTGTTCTTGACATCGCGGGTCATTTTCAGGAGGTTCTTTTTCAGTTTCGAAGAATTTCCCTTCTTGGTATCGAACAGGCGCGCAATTTTAATTTCGGCATTAAACACCATTTCATAATATGGTTTATAGTCGATGCATTTTTTGTAATACTGTATGGCTTTGGTGTAGCCGTGTTCATGTTCGTATATCTGCCCGAGTATAAAGGCATAACGGGCCATGTAACGTTTTTTGTTGGGCTTGAAAAACAACAGGTATCTCGGTTCCGTTTTCAGGGCCGTGATCAGGCATTGTTCCGCTTCCTTATATTGCCCGCGTTTGATATAGTAATCGGCACGTACGGCAGGCAACTCGCGCTTAGCATATTTGGTAATGTGTTTGTCGTTTTTGAGCAGGGTAATGATTGGCTCCGATTGTGATACGGCTCCGATTTCGTTATACGATTTGGCAAGCCAGATCATGGCTTTGTACTTGTCTTTCGATTTGTAGGAACGGATCACATATTCAAAAGCCTCGATACCCGAAAAGAATTCGCGTTTGTAGTAATGTGATATACCGATCACATTCCAGTTGTTGTCGATCCAGCGACCGGCCGTATAAATTTCATTGCCTTTTTTATCGCGGATGGTATGGCGTTGTATAACGAGCGATGATTTTTTAATGGCCTTGTCGAACTCCGGGAATGTGGCTTTAGCACTTTCGTTGGTAGGTGTAATGAATACGGGCAGGATGCGATCGTAGTCGTCTTTGTTGGTGCGTTCAATTTTATCGACACCCTCTTTAATACTTTCTGTAGCGTAATAGTAACCATTGTAACGCGCGGTCATGTTATGAAAACCCCGGTGAACGATGGTGTTCTTATTGGTTTTACACGACGTGAGCGCAAGAAAACAGGCCGCAAGTCCCGTTAAATATGTACGAATGGTTCTCAAAAACTGCAAAAGTAATCTAATAACGGCAAAATCGTAAATTTAGTATAATTTTGTGAAGCCAAAATGACGGACCAGAAAAATAGCCGGTGGAAGATTGTAAGTGAGCAATTGCGTAACAAATACCGCCTGGTAATTCTTAATGACGACTCCTTTGCCGAGAAGTTTTCGCTGAGGTTATCTCCCCTCGGACTCATTATCCTGATTGGGTCTGTAACTATTGTCATGACCACGCTGGTGATCAGCCTGGTGGCTTTTACACCCCTGCGTGAATATATTCCGGGTTATGGCAACGTAGACGATCGCCGCGATCTGCTCAAGCTCACCAACAGGGCCGATTCGCTGGAACAGACACTCAGTTCGCGCGAGTGGTATCTCAAAAACCTGGTGAATGTATTCTCCGGCCAGGTTGAAGGTAAGCCCGAAAAACCGAAGAAAGACACAACAGGCAAATACAGCGGTATTGATATAAAGCCAAGCGATCAGGATATGGAGCTGCGGCGCGATATTGAAAGTGGTAAAATGCAGTCGACCAGCAACCTGGCGGCCGTTAAAAACCCGGTGCTGGCAGGTATGTTCTTTTTCAGCCCGGTAAAAGGCATTGTAACCACCTCTTTCGATCTTTCGGAGGAACACTATGGTGTGGATGTTGCTGCGAAGGAAAACGAGTTTATCAAAGCCTGCCTCGACGGCACGGTTTTGTTTGCAGGCTATACTGCTTCCGATGGCTATGTGGTTCAGATTCAGCACGGAAGCAATATCATCAGTGTTTATAAGCACTGCTCCCATGTGAGCAAAAAACAGGGCGACCTGGTGAAAGCCGGAGAGCCGATAGCGGTGGTTGGCAACACGGGCGAAACCAGTAAAGGCCCGCACCTTCATTTTGAGATCTGGTATAACGGTATTCCGCTAAATCCCGAAGAATACGTGGTATTTTAAGGTCGCGTCGGGCTGTTAATTTCTTTTCGGTAGACCCCGCCAATTACAGCGTAAAAAATTTTCGGTTTCACCAATTAATACATACATTTGCACCCGAATTTTGACAGGTAGTTATTAAAATAGGTGTGATGCTTAGTAAAATCAACATATTCAAGCACAACAAAGTGGCGCTATATGCCATTTTTGTGTGGTTTTCATTCAGTTCTTTATCGGTAATGGCCTCGGAACCCCAGGAAATGGAGCCAACGACGGCTGAACAGCATGCTCCCGGGCATGGTGCGGAAGCTGACGGCGAAAAAAGTGTAGACATTACCAAAGTAGCTTTCGAACACATCCTGGATTCACACTCCTGGCATTTGTGGGGTGAAGGGCACGATGCTGTTGCTATTCCTTTACCGGTTATCATCTATTCAAATACCAATGGCCTTAAAATTTTCTCATCTGCTAAATTTGAGCATGGTCATGCTTCATACGAAGGCTACTCACTGGAAGAAGAACACATTGTTTCTGAAAACCCTGCTGAAACCATTTACGACTTTTCGATCACCAAAAACGTAGCCCAGATGCTCATTTCTATGCTGGTGCTCTTCATGATTTTTATTTCGATTGCCAACGCTTACAAAAAACAGGGTGTTACCACAGCGCCTAAAGGCAAGCAATCGTTCTTTGAACCGCTCATTCTGTTTGTGCGCGACGATATCGCCAAAAACAACATCGGTGGTCACAATTACGAGCGTTTTGTGCCATACCTGCTTACGGTTTTCTTTTTGATCCTGATCAACAACGTGTTTGGTATGCTGCCGATCGGTGCTAACCTTACCGGTAATATCGCCTTTACAATGGCCCTTTCGGTGGTAACGCTCATCGTTACCAATGTAAACGGAAACGGTCACTACTGGCATCACATTTTTATGCCACCGGCACCAAAAGCACTGTGGCTGATCCTGATCCCGATTGAGATCGTTGGTATTTTCACCAAGCCATTCGCCCTCATGATCCGTTTATTTGCGAACATGACAGCAGGTCACATCATCATCATCAGTCTCGTAGGTCTTATTTTCGTATTCAAAACAGTGGTTGCTTCGGTAGTAGCTGTTCCATTCGCTTTATTCATTGATGTATTAGAATGTTTAGTGGCCGTGTTACAGGCTTATATTTTCACCATGCTCACAGCGCTCTTTATCGGTACGGCTTGCGCCGATCATAATGGTGATGGGGTGCACAATGAAGATGATGAGAAACTGGAAACAGCGCATCACTAAGAGATTGAAAATTTTGTTTAACCAATATAAAAACCAAGTAAAATGATCGGAAGTATCGCAGCAGTTGGTGCAGGTTTAGCCGTAATCGGCGCCGGCATCGGCATCGGACAGATCGGTGGTCATGCAATGGATGCCATTGCACGTCAGCCAGAAGCATCGTCTAAAATTCAAACAACCATGATTATCGCAGCAGCTCTCGTTGAGGGTGTTGCCTTATTCGGTGTGGTTGTGGCTTTATTAGGAAACAACCCTCAATAAGCCAACCATCTTAACCAATGCCTTTGCGGTTGGCAGAGGCATTGGTTATTCAAAAAAAATGAGTTAAACAAAGCAGATTTTTTTAAAAAACACAAACCATGAATTTAGTTACACCCGGAATAGGCCTGATTTTTTGGACCACGATCGTGTTCCTTCTGTTGCTGTTCTTATTGTCGAAATACGCGTGGAAACCGATTTTATCGGCGATCAAAACCCGTGAAAAAGGGATTGAAGATGCTTTGGCAGCTGCTGAAAATGCAAAAAAAGAAATGCAGGAGCTTAAATCAGCCAATGAAGCTATCCTGGCTGAAGCCCGTGCAGAACGCGATGCCATGCTGAAAGAAGCCCGCGACACAAAAGATTCGATCATTAACGAGGCAAAAACAAAAGCCACCAAAGAAGCAGAGCGCATTATGACCAGCACCCGTGAGCAGATTGCCAACGAGAAAAATGCTGCTATTGCCGAACTGAAAAACCAGGTAGCTACCCTCTCGATCGAAATCGCTGAGAAAATTTTAAAAAGTGAATTGTCTTCCGATGAAAAACAAAAGGCATTGGTAAGCAATTTAATGAAAGACGTTAACCTGAATTAATCAGACGCACATGATCGTAGCATCGCGATACGCAAAATCACTCCTCGACCTGGCCGTTGAAAAAGGACAGCTTGAGGCGGTTTATGCCGATATGCAGCAGGTAAAATCTGTTTGCGACGGAAGCCGCGAGTTTGTTCTTTTCCTGAACAGCCCGGTGATTAAAACAGATAAAAAAATTGAAACATTCCAGGCTGTTTTTACCGATAAGCTCAGCGCTATGACCCGTTCATTCCTTGAGATTATTGCACACAAACGCCGCGAATCGTATATCCCGCAGATTGCATCGGCATTTGTGGAACAATATAAACAGCACAAAAAAATCCTGACGGCCGTGATTACTTCGGCTGTGGGACTGGATGCTACAACCAAGGCCAAAGTACTGGAACTGGTAAAAGCACAAAGCAGTGGCGAAGTAGAGCTGATCGAGAAAGTAGATCCATCGGTGATCGGTGGGTTTGTGATTAAGATCGGCGATAAGCAGGTAGATCGCAGTGTGCTTCGTCAACTGGCCAACCTGAAAAAGAATTTTTCTGAAAATCCGTACGTATCTCAATTGTAAAATTATACACCATTATAAACTGACATAGAAATGGCAGAAGTAAAACCAGCAGAAGTATCTGCAATCTTAAGACAACAATTATCAGGCTTCAAAAGCGAAGCTGAATTGGAAGAAGTAGGAACCGTATTGCAAGTGGGTGATGGTATTGCCCGTATCTATGGTTTGTCAAAAGTACAATCCGGTGAGCTCATCGAGTTTGAAACAGGCTTACAGGGTATCGTGATGAACCTCGAGGAAGACAACGTTGGGGCTGTATTATTAGGTTCAAGCGAAGGGATTAAAGAAGGTTCTACCTGCAAACGTACCAACCGTATCGCCTCTTTACGCGTGGGTGAAGGTATGCTGGGCCGTGTTGTAAATACACTGGGCGAGCCTATCGACGGTAAAGGTCCTATTGCCGGATCTACTTACGAAATGCCACTCGAACGTAAAGCGCCGGGCGTTATCTATCGTCAGCCGGTAACGGAACCGTTACAAACAGGTATTAAAGCGATCGACGCCATGATTCCGATCGGACGTGGTCAGCGTGAGCTCGTGATCGGTGACCGTCAGACAGGTAAAACAACTGTTTGTATCGATACCATCATTAACCAGAAAGAATTTTATGATGCAGGAAAACCTGTATTCTGTATTTATGTAGCCATTGGTCAGAAAGGTTCTACCGTAGCGAACATCGTTCGTACACTGGAAGAAAACGGTGCTATGGCTTATACCGTAGTCGTTGCTGCTAATGCTTCAGATCCTGCTCCAATGCAGTTCTACGCGCCGTTTGCAGGTGCTGCTATCGGTGAGTTCTTCCGTGATACCGGTCGTCCGGCACTGATTGTGTTCGATGACTTATCAAAACAAGCGGTAGCTTACCGTGAGGTATCTCTCTTATTACGTCGCCCTCCGGGACGTGAAGCGTATCCTGGTGACGTGTTCTATCTCCATAGCCGTTTACTGGAGCGTGCTGCTAAAATCAATGCTTCTGACTCTATCGCTCAGAGCATGAACGATCTTCCTGAATCCCTGAAACCATTGGTAAAAGGTGGCGGATCATTAACAGCGCTTCCGATCATCGAAACACAGGCCGGTGACGTATCTGCATACATCCCTACCAACGTAATTTCAATTACCGACGGACAGATCTTCTTAGAGTCTAACTTATTCAACGCCGGTGTACGTCCTGCTATCAACGTAGGTATCTCTGTATCGCGTGTAGGTGGTAATGCTCAGATCAAATCCATGAAAAAAGTATCTGGTACATTAAAATTAGACCAGGCACAATACCGTGAGCTCGAAGCGTTTGCGAAATTCGGTTCTGACCTCGATGCGGCTACCAAATCGGTACTCGATAAAGGTTCACGTAACGTGGAAATCCTGAAACAGGCTAATGCCGCGCCTTTACGTGTAGAACAACAAATTGCGATCATTTACTTAGGAACTAAAAACTTACTGCGCGATGTGCCTGTAAACAAAGTACGTGAGTTTGAAAAAGAATTCCTCGATGTGTGTGAGCGTAAAAACAAAGCACAACTGGATGCCCTGAAAGCCGGTAAATTCGATGACGATATTACCAGTGCTTTGGAAGCTACAGCGAAGGAATTAACTCTAAAATATAAAGCATAATTCAATTTTAACATCACTATCTGTCCGGGCAATGGGTGGATAGTGATGTTTCATTTAAAACAGGTATACCAAAATGAAATTCATATCAACACTTGCACTCCTACTGCTTTTGTCTTTGAAAGGATTTTCTCAGTTTCATAACGATGATGTTAAGAAATTGAAAGATCAGGAATTGCTGGTTGCGTTGATGGATACAACCGACAAGAAACAGTTGGAAGACAGAAGTTTCAATAACTCTCTGATGTTTGCTATGAAGAACAACTGGACTTATTGTAAATATAAGTTTATTACGATAGATGATATTAAAGCGGTTGCAAAGTCGGATCCCGACACATACATTTTAATTCCTCAGGAAGCAACGATTGAGGTTCAGAGGAGTCACGGTAACTTTAGTACGTATCATTATGCACACACCTATAATCTAGCTATTGCTAAAGCGAGTGATGTGAAAATTAAGAAAGAAAAAAATTACACAAATTTTTCAGTGCCCCGTGAGCGCGTGATACTTCAGTCAATGAAGAATGGTGACGATGAGCTTTCTGTTTTTATGTCTGTGGATGATTTGAATTATTATTGCGCCCGTTATGGAGCTGAAAAGGAAGAACGGAAGGCGATTGACGATGCCCGCAGGCCAAAAGACAATACGCTTTTACAAAAGAAAACATTGTATATTGATAAAGCTGTATTGGCTGAAGGTGTTACGGAAGCCGATATCAAGGAAAATTACACATACGCCTACAAATTAACAACCAGCGACGAGATTCTGCAGGCTATTAAACAGAAAAAAGACGATGTTGCATTTTTAGATATTGCACCTTCCGGCGTATCAAAAGCAGGATTGCTATTTGTTAAATCTTGCGCTGATTTAAGCACGATTTTATATACTGATTGCAACGTTGATAAAGGTATCGATAAGAAAAAAATAAAGGACCTTGTCATATTAGCTAACAGAACTAAAAAATAAGGATAATAACAATTAGGACGAGTTAAAATGCCAAACTTAAAAGAAGTACGAAACAGGATCACCTCGGTGAGTTCAACCATGCAGATTACCAGCGCCATGAAAATGGTGAGTGCTGCCAAGTTGAAACGCGCCCAGGATGCTATCATCCAGATGCGTCCTTATGCTGTGAAATTGCAGGAGATCCTTCAGAATGTAAGCTCCAGCCTCGATACCTCCGAGAATGCCTATGCACGACAAACCAACGGTAAAAATGTGCTGATCATCGCATTATCATCCAATCGTGGTTTGGCCGGTGCTTTCAATGCCAATATCATTAAAAAAACCTGGAGTCTTATTCGTAATGAATACGCCGGGCATAATATTTCGGTTTTGAGCATTGGTAAAAAAGTGCAGGATGCATTTAAGCGTACCGATTATAACATCAAGGGTACCGATCTGCCTACCAACCTCAATGAACTTTTCGATAAACTGACATTTAATAATGTGGCTCCGGTAGCGGAAACCATCATGGAAGCTTTTGCCAACAAGCAATTTGACCAGGTGGTGATCGTCTACAACCAGTTTAAAAACGCTGCTGTACAGGCCGTACAGGTTGAACAATTCCTGCCGATTATACCAACAGCCAGCGAAGGTAAATCAGGATCGGTAGATTATATTTTTGAACCCAGCAAGGAGTTTATCGTAAACGATCTGATTCCCCGCTCACTCAAAACGCAGTTCTATAAAGCCATGCTGGATTCCCTGGCATCAGAACATGGTGCACGTATGACAGCTATGCACAAAGCGACCGATAACGCGAAGGAAATGCTTAAGAATCTCAAAATTTCTTATAACAAAGCCCGTCAGACTGCTATCACTACCGAAATCCTTGAGATTGTGGCAGGTGCAGAAGCGCTTAACGGATAATCTGAAAACATATTCTTTTATAAAGCGGAGCCCGAAAGGTTCCGCTTTTTTATTGAATGATTTGCATCATAGCTTGCCTGAAATGTTCTCTTTAGGTTAAGATTCATGAATGTCATGGGCCTGTTTTGCTGCATGGAGGAAAAACTTATCTAAAGACGGTTGTATATTCTGCCGGGGTTGTATTTTTACTCATACTAAATCCTGATATCTTATGAAAAAAATTTTACTCCTGTGTTCTTTGCTGTGCGCATTTGTGATGCATGGACAGCGCTTTGAATGGGCGTTGAGTGCCGGCAGTACCGGTACCGAAACAGCCACTGATCTTGCCACTGATCCGGTTACAGGAACCAATTACATAATCGGAACCTACACCGGTACGTTAACGCTTGGTACCACCACTCTGGTGTCGGTGGGCGGTATAGACATCTTTTTTGCCAAACTCGACCGGAATGGATCTTACCTCTGGGCACAGGGACTGGGAAGTACCGCTGATGATGAAGGAAACGGCATTACTTTCGATGCCTCGGGCAACGTATATGTTACCGGAGGATTCAGAGCAACCATGACCTTTACAACCTCACCAACAACAACCCTGACCCCAATGGGGCCGGAGGATGCATTTCTTGCCAAGTATAACAGCAATGGAGCATTTCAGTGGGTGACGGATATTAATGATAACCTGAATGCGGGTGACGAATCCGGCAAAGCCGTTGAGGTATCCAATGCAACGAGCAATGTTTTCGTTGCCATTGATGAACCAGGCCAGCACTACATTTATGTAAAACGTTTTGATATGGCAGCCGGTACATACAATAGTGTATACCAGCTTAGTGCAACAACCGTGTCGATTAAAGACCTGAAAGTACGTCGCAATACCTCTACAAGCCCTGTAACCGATGAGACCTATATCTGCGGTACATACAGCGGTGGTCTTCAGTTTAATTTCGGTACCACCTATCACAACAGTATAAGCAGTGGTACCGATATGTTTGTAACTAAGATTACCAACTGGCAGGGATCACCTGTGCGGTCATGGTCGTTTTCGGGTGGCGGTACAGGTTCTACAGACGTTTGTAATGCCATCGACATTAACCCGTCGACCAACGGGGGTTTCTGTATTGCAGGAACGGCGGCACCTTCCGCTACGATTAATGGAACAGCTTTGGGCAACACCAGCGGGGATGCATTTGTTGGATACTATACTGAAGTATTAAGTGGTTCAGGTATTACAAAGGTGTATACCAAACCATCCAAAGCATCTAATAGTTATGGTATGGGTGTTGTGATGGATGCCAATAACTATGTATACCTGACCGGATACGGTGTCGTTGGCGGATTTAAAAATGGTACCGTCACCGGGATGCCGGCTTCTGGAATCATGGTTACGAAATTCTTGCCTACAGGCTATGTGGCCAGTCGGGTTAGTGCCGGCGGTTCTTCGTCTGTTTCCAATGGCACACGCATAACACTGGACAATCAAGGAAATGCTTACGTTTTCGGGACCTACCAGAGTTCCAATAATTTCAGCGTAACAACACTGACCTCTGCCGGTGCTACGGATGTACACCTGGATAAGTTAAATTATACATCCATCGCTTCTCCAACCGTGCCTACAACCAAATGCGTGTCTACTAAAGACGGGGATTATGTGACGGTAAATTTCAAGGTTTCTAAAAAGCTTAACAGCGCTAATACCTTTACACTGCAAGTCGACACAACAGGTTCAGGCGATTTCGTATCATACATTAACTTGGCAACAGTAACCATCGATACAAGTTCTTCAATATCCACATACCTGCCACGTGGCAAATACAGTTATGCCGATGTACGCGTTACCTCATCAAATACAGCTTATGTGGGCGATCAGAGTTATTTTTCGATCCTTCCAAAATTGGTGGCGGCAGTAACACCAACTGCCATGACACGTTGTTCGAATGACCCTGGTTCGGTAAGCACATTTACGGCTTCAGGATCCGATGTTTTCGGAACCGATTATGTATTCAGTCCGTCTTCGGGTATTTCAAATATTTCCGATCCGGTATTCAGTGCCACACCAGGTTCCTCTACAGTGTATACTATGACAGCATACAATACAAATGGCTGTACAGATACTGTGGCATTCAGAGTAACTGTCAACGCTGCACCAAGCATGACTATCAACAGTATGAATGCCTGCCCGGGAACAACTCTTGCGCTTACCAATACAGTAACTCCGGGTGTTACGGGCTATACATGGTCGCCGGGCTCTACCTTATCGAGTACCAGTGCGGCAGTACCTGTGGCCTCGCCTACGGCTAATACATTGTATTCCTACACCATTACCAATGCTCAGAACTGTAAGTATTCCAGCAATGTAAATGTGTCTCTGTATTCAGCTCCTGTTCCGAATGCGGGCCCACCGTCGTATACAACCTGTCTGGGCTCCACTGTTCCGCTGAATGGAACCGGTGGGGGTGCTGTAAGTTATACCTGGACACCAAGTACCGGAGTAGCCGCACCCAATAGCCTGACAACAACTGTTACAACCAGTGTTACCACAACATACACCTTATACGGTACTAATTCGCTTGGTTGCATTGGTAAAGATCCGATCACGATCAATATCGGCAATGTGAGTGTAGATGCCGGCAATAATGCAACCATTACCTGTGGCAGTAATGCTACGCTCAATGCCACGCCAACCGGAACGTTTGTTGGTCCGTATACCTACAACTGGACACCCACAGTAGCATTGACATCCTATACAAACCAATCGACTGTAGCCAATCCGCAAACACCAAGATGGTATTATGTAACCATGACAACGGCCAATGGTTGTAGTGCTACAGACAGTGTTAAGGTCATTTCAAACGAACCGAATTACAGCACATCATTTTCGGTAACGCCTTCACAGATTATTACACTGCCTAGCCCGGCACAGTTTAATAACAATACACCGAGTATGTCGAACTATACTTTTTACTGGTATTTTGGCGATGGCACCATGGTACAATCCAATAACCCGACCGTGTTCCACAATTACTCTTATAATGGCACCTACGATGTAACTCTGGTAGCGGTGAGCAATGCCAACGGTTGTGCAGACACACTGCGTATTCCGGGTTATGTATATGTAAGCGGCGGAAGCTCCTGCAGCACCACGGCCAGTGTTACGGCTCCGAACGGAGTTAACGGCTGTGTGGGTGATTCGGTAAAACTGATGGCCAATACGGGTACAGGTTTAACTTACCAATGGATGCTGAACGGCGTCAATATTTCGGGGGCTACTTCGTCTACCTACTATGCACAGAGTGGCGGAAACTACGCGGTAACGGTGAGCAGCAGCAGCTGTGCGGCTATTTCATCGTCCAAGCTCGTGTCGTTTAACGGGGCACCAACCACACCAAGTATTACAGCCAGTGGTAACCTGAACCTTTGCGGCGGCGGAACCCTTTACCTGCAGGCAAACTCGGGTTATTCCAGCTATCACTGGAGTACGGGAGCTACTTCACAAAACATCAGCATCAACATGTCAGGTGTTTATACGGTTACGGTAACCAATACAGCAGGTTGCAAAGCTGCCGGATCATATTCAGCCAACACATCGGCCATGCCGGCACCGGACATCTGTATTGTGGGTGTAGACAGCCTCACAAACTACTGTAAGGTGGTATGGAATAAAACAGTGACCACAGCAATCGACTCCTTTATTATTTACCGTGAAGGAGTTGTGGCCAACCAGTTCAATCGTCTGGCTGCACAGAGTTATACGGCTTTTAGTACATACATAGACAATACGTCAAACCCTCAGATCCAATCGTATCGTTATAAATTATCGCTGAAAGATACCTGTGGTATTGAAAGCTTACTGAGCTCGGATCATAAAACCATTCACCTTACGATCAATGCCGGTATGGGTGGCGCCTGGAACCTGATCTGGAGTTCTTACGGAGGTGTTTCTTACAGCACTTATAATATTTATCGCGGCACAGCGCTGAACAATATCAGCTTACTGACTTCTGTATCGGCCAGCAACAACTCGTATACCGATTTGACTCCACCGGGAGGTATGGTATATTACCAGATCGAGATTGTAAACCCGGGAAGCTGCAACCCTACGGCGAAAGTGGCTACCAATTATTCGAGTTCACGTTCCAATATTGTACTGTCTATTCCGACCGGAATTGCCGGCTACAATGAGTTGCTTAATAATATCCAGGTGATGCCGAATCCGTTTAATGAAGAACTGACCGTGAACATCGGGAAAATCAATTCCAAAAATGTAACGATCACCATTTCGGATGTACTGGGTAAAACCATCCTGAGCAAACAGGATAATAACCCGACCCAAACCTTTAACCTGGCTTACCTCGAGGCCGGAGTGTATTATATCACTATTATGGATGAATCGGGCAACCGTTTCACTAAAAAACTGATCAAGAACTGAGTTTCAGGTTTATAAAAGCGAAAAACCCTGCCTTATGGCGGGGTTTTTTGTTAAAATACAGCCAGGTTTCATTTCCATTACTTTTTGTTACCTTTGACGGATGCAAATTCAGGTACTTAAATCCAAACTGCACTGTGTGAGTGTAACACAGGCTGAATTGGACTATATAGGCAGCGTAACCATTGACGAAGATCTCATGGATGCCGCCAATATGATCGAAAACGAGCAGGTTCATATCCTCAATAAGAACAATGGCGAACGGTTTATCACCTATGTGATCAAGGGCGAACGCGGGAGTGGTGTTATCTGCCTGAACGGCCCCGCTGCCAAGCGTGTGAGCCTGGGCGACGTGGTCATTATTATTTCGTATGCTTCCATGGATTTTGAAGAGGCGAAAACGTATAAACCGATTGTGATTTTCCCCGACACGCAAACCAATAAACTGAAATAACCCGTGAATAAGCGCACCAAATCCATTTTACAATTTGTTGTATTACTTGGGTTGGGCATATTTATCGGCTGGTTATCTCTGCGCTCGGTGGCGCCTAAAAAGGATGAAATTTTCAAAGCCTTTCGCAATGCCGATTATTTTTGGGTAGGGATTTCCATGATTGTGAGTATTTTCGGGCATTTGCTGCGGGCCTACCGCTGGAATTACCTCCTGAAACCACTGGGCTACAAAGCCCGTCTGATCAACGCGAGCGGCGGCGTATTTATCGGGTATTTTGCCAATTACGGTTTGCCGCGCATGGGCGAACTCACCCGCTGTACTATTGCTGCACGTTATGATAAAGTACCTTTCGAAGTGGCACTAGGTACGGTGATTACAGAGCGTATAGTCGATTTCGCCGTTTTGATCCTCGTATTTATCCTTACGCTCCTCGCACAATTTACACAACTGATCGGTCTCGCCAATCAGTATATATTCGATCCCCTTTCATTGAAATTGCAGTCGCTGGCCAACAGGCCTGTAGCGCTCACTGTGGTGATTGTTTTGATGCTTGGCGCATTAATTGGATTTTTGATGCTTCGCAAAAGAATGGCGAATGCCCTGCGTGGAAAATTTGGAAAAATTATTAAAGGCTTTGGCGAAGGTATCGGGTCTATCCGGCAAATGGAGAAGAAAGGGCAATTTATTTTACTGAGCCTGGGCATCTGGGCAACGTATTTTTACAGCATGTATGCGGCATTCTATGCTTTTGATGGCATGTCGGCCATCGGCCAGGCCGAATGCTTGACACTCCTGTTGTTTGGTACCTTCGGTGTGATATTTACACCTGGTGGTATCGGGGTTTACCAGGCTCTCATCACCCAGTTGCTGTTGTACTATAAACTCGATGATGTTACGGCGGCATCTTTTCCGTGGCTTACCTGGGGTTCACAATTTGTGATGATTGTATCGCTGGGAATTTCCAGCCTCATTATATTACCTATCGTAAACAGAAATAAAACCGATGTCGTTTCACAGTAAGGCATTACAAAAACTGCACACACGCGAAAGCCTCGCTAAATGGCTTCATATCTGGCGTTTCCAGGGTAAGAAAGTTGTATTTACCAATGGTTGTTTTGACATCCTTCACCTGGGGCATGTCGATTACCTCACGCGTACACGCGACCTTGGCAATGTGCTTGTGCTTGGATTAAATTCCGACAGCTCTGTCAAACGCCTGGGTAAATCGCCGGAAAGACCCATCAACAGCGAACAGGCGAGAGCCGCTGTATTAGGCGCTATGGAATGCATTGACGCCATTATTATTTTTGATGAAGACACGCCGTATGAACTCATTCGTTTTGTACAACCTGATGTGTTGGTGAAAGGCAGCGACTATAAAGCCGAAGATATTGTGGGTTACGACATTGTGAAGGCCAATGGAGGTGAGGTAGTAACAATCCCTTTTGTAGAGGGATATTCCACCACGAAACTCATCGAAAAGTTAAAAAAGTAAAGTTAATATCTTCGCCAGGCATGCACCGGAACCCCCTGTTTTATTTTTAATTTAGATCATTTAACCTGCAGCGTGTCAAACCCTTTAAAAAAACTAGCCGGAGAAACTGTGATATATGGTTTTAGTACCATGTTTCCCAAATTTCTGAGTTATTTCCTGACATTCCTGCTTACCTACATTTTCAAGAAACCTTCTGATTTCGGCGCCAATCCGGAGCTTTTCGCCTATATCTCGTTCATGAACATTCTGTTTACCTATGGTATGGAAACAGCATTCTTTAATTTCTCATCGCGCAAAGAAAACAAACAGGAGGTTTATAACACGGCACTCATTTCTTTGATGGTGAGCACGCTTGGCCTGACCGGTTTGTTGTTTCTGTTTTCGGGTATGATCGGGCGCTGGCTGGAGTATGCCGACCGGATGAATTACATCTACTGGACCATTCTTATTATCGGGGCCGATGCTATTACGGCTATTCCTTTTGCCAGACTGCGTCTTGAAAATAAAGCTAAGAAATTTGCAGCCATCAAAGCGCTGAATGTGATCATCAATGTGGCGCTTACCATTTTTTTCCTGGTGTTTTGCAAGAATGCCTACGAAGCTCATGAACAAAGCTTCCTGGCTACATTATACAATCCTGAGATCGGGATCGGTTATTCGTTCCTGGCCACACTCCTGGCCAACCTGTGTACTATGATCATGCTGTATAAAGAGTTTATGCAGTTTTCGTGGCAGTTCAACAAAGAGCTCTGGCTCGAAATGATTGCTTACGCCTGGCCCTTGCTGATACTGGGTTTTGCGGGCATGATCAATGAAACATTCGACAGGATTATTATTAAGAAACTGCTGCCGGAAGATATAGGAAGCGAAGCCCAGGGTATTTATGGGGCCTGCTATAAAATTGCGATCCTCATGACGGTTTTTATTCAGGCTTTCCGGTATGCCGCAGAACCTTTCTTTTTCAAGCAGGCCAAAGAAAAAAACTCAACACGCACATTGGCGGTGGTGATGAAATTTTTTGTGATCTTTTGTTCTTTCCTTTTTCTGGGCACCATGATGAACATGCCCTGGATTCGCTTCCTGGTGAGTGAGCAGTACCGCTCAGGCCTGGGAGTAGTGCCGATCCTCATGCTGGCCAATCTTTTCCTGGGAGTATACATAAATCTTTCCATTTGGTTTAAACTTACTGGACAAACAAAAATCGGTGCCATGATTACCATTGTGGGCGCCGTGATTACGCTGATTATCAACTTTACCTTTGTACCGGCCTACAGTTATATGGCCTGTGCCTGGGCTACACTGGCCGCTTATGGCAGCATGATGCTGATTGCTTATTTCCTCGGCCAGAAATATTACCCGGTGAAATACAACCTGCGAAGTATGTTCTTTTTCTTCCTGGCAGCTCTTGGCTTTTACCTGATCTCATTGCTATGGGCAGGCCTCGAAAGCGCATTCATCAAAATCATTCTGAATAATTTGTTTGTAATACTATTTGCATGGTTGTTTTATAAATTGGAATTTTCGAATCTGAAACAACTTAAAAACCAGGAGGCATGATCACTATACGCGTTGTTAATCAATCCAGGCATCCATTACCGGAGTATGCCACGGATCATTCGGCGGGGCTCGATCTGCGTGCGCATCTCGATGAGCCGGTTACCTTAAAACCGCTACAGCGTACGCTGGTTCCCACAGGTTTATTTATTGAATTGCCGCAGGGGCATGAGGCACAGATCAGGCCTCGCAGCGGCCTTGCATTCAAGCATGGAATTACCGTTCTGAATTCCCCGGGAACCATTGATGCCGATTACCGCGGTGAAATAAAAGTGCTGCTCGTTAATTTATCGGACACGGATTTTATCATCAACGACGGTGAACGTATTGCCCAGATGGTGATTGCCCGTCATGAAACCATTGAGTGGTATGCTACCATGCAACTGGACGACACCAAACGCGGAAGTGGCGGGTTCGGTAGTACAGGAAAGCAATAATATTCGAATAGCACATAAGCATAACACGATTAAAAAACAGATTTCTTTTACTTTCATATGAAAACAGTTGACTCTATAAATTTTGCCGGGAAACGCGCCCTGATCCGCGTTGATTTTAATGTGCCGCTGAACGAGGCGTTTGAAGTAACCGATATGACACGCATCAATGCAGCGCTTGGAACCATTCGTAAAATTCTGAAAGATGGAGGTAGTGTTGTACTGATGTCCCATCTCGGCCGCCCGAAAGAAGGACCAACCAACAAATATTCTCTCAAACATATTGTACCTGCAGTAAGCAAGGCCCTTGGTGTGGATGTGTCATTTGCCGATGATTGTATCAGTGATGCAGCCTTTGCAACTTCTGCAGCCCTGAAACCCGGACAGGTATTACTACTTGAAAACCTTCGCTTTTATAAAGAAGAAGAAAAAGGCGATAAAGCCTTTGCTGAAAAACTGAGTAAACATGGCGACGTGTATGTAAACGATGCTTTTGGTACGGCGCACCGTGCCCATGCTTCTACAGCCGTTATTGCGGAGTTCTTCGGTGCCGAAGCCAGGTGTTTCGGGTATGTGATGGCCGGCGAAGTAGCCAGCATCAACAAAGTACTTACCGGCTCCGGAAGACCATTCACCGCTATTATCGGTGGTGCTAAAGTGAGCGATAAAATCCTGATCATTGAGCAGCTGATGAGCAAGGCCGATAACATTCTCATTGGTGGTGGTATGGCGTTTACCTTTGTGAAAGCCATGGGTGGAAGCATCGGAAAATCCCTGTGTGAAGACGATCGCCTGGAAATTGCTAAAGGTCTGCTTGAGAAAGCCGGGGAAAAAGGCGTTAAGCTGTACATCCCAGTGGATGCTGTGATTGCTGACAGTTTTTCAAACGATGCAGCGAAACAGGAAAGCGATATCAACACGATTCCTGATGGATGGATGGGCCTCGACGTAGGTCCTAAAACAACCGCTATATATAACGATGTGATCAAAAATTCAAAGACCATTTTATGGAATGGCCCTATGGGTGTGTTTGAAATGAGCAGCTTTGAAAAAGGCACCAAAGAAGCAGCCTATGCTATTGTGGAAGCTACCAAACATGGCGCTTATAGCCTCATTGGTGGCGGCGACAGTGTAGCCGCCATTAATAAGTATAACCTGGCCGGCGATGTCAGTTATGTAAGTACCGGTGGCGGGGCATTGCTGGAATATATCGAACAGGGCACTCTGCCTGGCGTAAGAGCGGTTGAAGGATAATTCATACATAAAGTATCTTCTTTTATTTGCGGGCATTCAGCGTTATTGCATTAGCCCGTCTTATGCCGGCGAATTTGTATTTGACAGAATAAAGAGCAATACGGCCAGTTACAGGGCATTTGGCGTTGCAGCTAAAATGTATACGGGTGTTGCAACAACTCAATGGTTTGAACTAACCTGTAATTCTGAACCGTTTTTAAGATCAACAGGAATTAACCTTACAGGGCGGATGAAAGATGATATGCTTTGGATCAGGTTTCAGCCACAACCGTCCTTTTTCATCATTTCTGTTTTTATAATCGTATTTTCCATAGCAGGCGCTTTCGTTAGTTACATTGGATTACCCTGGTATGCATTTGTTGGCGGGATGTTACTGTACATTGTAAATCTCATTCCTATATTTTTTACCACCAAAAGTCATTTGAGAAAATTTGAAAGGCTGATCGGGGGTGGCAGAGTTGTTTGGTATTAGTGTTGTCGCAACCGTTTTTCTGTGCACCATTCCAGACGTAAGAACGTTTGAAGGGGCTTAGAACCGGGAGTATTGAAATCCTGGAACGAAGAAACTGCAGAGGATAAGGATTAACGCTGATCAGTATTACCCGTCATTACGAGCGGCAGCGCCTCCGCTATGCGCCTATGCTGAAGCTTCAGCGTCACGCGGAGCGAAGTAATCTCTGTTCCGAACCCAGGATTTCACGCAGATAGGCGCCGATTGAAAACACGCAGATTCCCGCGGATCAGCACTCCCCGTCATTACGAGCGACAGCGAAGTAATCTCTGTACTGAACTCGGGATTTCACGCGGATTTTCGCAGAGAAGAGTTTCATTATGTCCATTCCAACATAGATGTCCGGTCAGCTCGATATGACAATACCTCATTATTGCTGGGAGAAATACCACTGACAGCCCAGTTCTACAGCATTTCGTTCCGGAATGCCTCACGATAGCGGGCATTAACCCGTTTGTCAGCCCTTTTTCCGGCAAATAGCCGGGGTTTCAGCCTGTTTTTCGACCAATAACTGCCTAAAATCAGGCATATACCTAATTTATGGTATGCCCTTTTTGGGCCAAAAAAGCTAATTTTGAGGGGATGACACGAACCCTCGATACTCTGCATCCCGGAGAATCAGCCCGGATAGAATCGTTTACGGACGATTTTTTATCCCTGAAATTTATTGAAATGGGTTGTTTACCGGGAGAAACGGTTGTGCTGAAAAACATAGCACCGCTGGGCTGCCCCATTGCCATTGAAGTGGCGGGATACCTGCTGAGTATGCGCAAACAGGAGGCTTCAACCATTGTGATTAAAGAATAAGTGTAAGGAGTAATCGGATCTGTGAACCAGGTGAAAGATATCACGGTGGCCCTCATCGGCAACCCCAACAGCGGTAAGTCTACTTTGTTTAACGGGCTCACGGGCCTGAACCAGCGCACGGGAAATTACCCCGGAGTGACGGTCGATAAACACATCGGCTACACCAGACACAACGAGGGTGAAACTACGTATAAGTATACAATCATTGATCTGCCGGGCACATACAGCCTGTTTCCAAAATCGCTCGACGAGGAAGTGGCCTGTAAATCGCTGATCGGCGCTGTTGACAAGGTGCCCGATGTGGTGGTTATCGTGGCAGATGCCTCCAATCTCAAAAGACATTTTTTACTGGCAACACAGGTACTTGACCTGAAAATGCCCTGCGTACTGGTGCTCAATATGATCGATGAAGCCGATCACAAAGGCATCCGTATTTATACGGAGGAGCTTGAAAAGTTGATGGGGATAGACGTGATCCCGGTAAACTCCCGCAACCGCGAAGGGATTGACGCACTGAAAAAAGCCATTGCCAATGCCCATGTACCGCATGCCGAATTTTATAATAAAGAAAAACTTAGAACGCTATTCCCTGGCAAAACATCTTATCGCGATGTGATTGCTTCTCAGTTTGCCGATAAAACAACATGCCGTGAGTTTGAAGCCTCGGATAATGTACACCGCTTTTCGCAGATAAATTATATGCTGGCAAAGGGCGTGAAAGCCCCGCAACAGGCCTCGCGCAGCGTGACCGACCGACTGGATACTTTGTTTACACACCGGATTTTCGGTTACTTCTTTTTCCTGCTGATCCTGCTCGTTATTTTCCAGTTTATCTTCTTTATAGCAGAATACCCGATGTCGTGGATCGAAGACGGCTTCTCAAAAATAATGGAGGTAACGTCTGCCGCCTTGCCGCACGGTCAAATTAGCGACCTGCTTGTAAATGGCGTGCTCGCCGGGCTTAGTGGTATTGTGGTATTTGTACCCCAGATCGCCCTTCTGTTCTTTTTTATTGCCATACTCGAAGATACAGGCTATATGGCCCGGGTAAGTTTCATACTCGATAAGTTGATGCGTCGTTTTGGGCTCAACGGGCGCTCCGTGATCCCGATGATCAGCAGTGTGGCCTGTGCAGTGCCTTCCATCATGGGCACGCGAACCATCACCAACTGGAAAGAACGCTTCATTACGATCCTCGTAACACCCCTGATCAGTTGTTCGGCACGGCTACCGGTATACACCCTGCTTATTTCCATGATGTATATGGGGCACTCCAACGCCCATACTTTTTTCAATTACCGCGGACTGGTGCTCATGGCCATGTATCTGCTTGGATTCTTTGCAGCCATTGTAGCAGCACTTGTATTCAAATATATTCTTAAAGCCAGGGAGCGGAGCTATTTTATTATGGAGATGCCCGTGTACCGGAAGCCGCAATGGCAAACCGTGGGCGTCACTGTTCTTGGAAAGGTGAAAGTGTTTTTGTGGGACGCCGGGAAGATCATCATGGCTATTTCAATTGTACTATGGTTTCTTACTTCGCATGCACCGGGCAATGCCTTTGCAGATATTGAACACGAATATGCTGCACTAGCTTCGCAACCGCAGGCAGATGGTGTGAATTACGAGGCGCAGATGAATTCCAGGAAACTGGAAGCTTCCTATGCAGGGATTCTCGGAAAAAAAATTGAACCGATGATCAGGCCGCTGGGATTCGACTGGAAAATAGGTATTTCATTGATCACGTCGTTTGCGGCGCGCGAGGTATTTGTAGGAACCATGGCTACTATTTACAGTGCCAATGCCGATGAAGAAGACCCAAAGAGTATCCGCGAAAAACTGGTTTCTGAAACTAATCCCGATACCGGCCTGCCAAGATACAACCACGCTGTTTGTTGGTCATTGCTCATTTTCTATGCCTTCGCCATGCAATGCATGAGCACACTGGCCACCACCTATCGTGAAACCAAACATTGGAAATGGCCTTTGATCCAGCTGCTCTTTATGAGCGGATTGGCCTATATCTCGTCTTTTGCGGTATACCAGGCTTTAGCATGATGCGTTTTCTCCCGCCTTGTCACAGGCATTTCTGCTGATGAATGAGATTCCTCTCTGCGTATAACTGCGTGAAATAGTGGGAAACGGG
>JAFDXR010000019.1 GCA_018267825.1 Bacteroidota bacterium
ATAAGGCTCAGCGGAAATCAGCGAGAACCTTTTCCACGTAGATGAACACAGATTAAGGGCACGCAGATTCACGCAGACATGCAGTAACAGAGATGTCTCGACAAGCTCAACATGACAAGTACGTCCATTCAGGCGAACCAAAACACAAAATAATATCCCGTCCTTTACACAGTGGCAATCCATTCTTCAACTTAATTTCTCACCCGTTTTTTTCATTTTCCGGGAATAATTTCTTAAGTTTACTAAATCAATTTAGAGCTATGAAGAAATTTATCCTCCTTTTCATTATTGCCATCTGCGCAACCATTGATTTATCTGCTAATCCGGGCGACACCGCCTGGGTAACACTTTACAATCAACGCAAAATTACGGCTTATGGCAGTATTGATACCACTGCCACATTACCAACCGGAAAACGCTACCGCAAAATACGCCTGCATTATATCCTTGGCCGTTATGCCTGTCCTGCCAGTGAACAATACTGCGGTTCGTGGGATTATACCACGCAACTCTATGTGAAACCGGCAGGAGCCGATACGGTGGAAATGGCGCGTCTCATCACGCCCTATGCCACAGACTGGCTCAGCAAAGGAAAATCAAACGACTATGTGATTGATGTAACCGACTATGCACCGGACCTGAACGGAACCGTTGGTTTTATGTATAATTACGAAGGCTATTCATGGGGCTTTACCATTACCCTGAAACTCGAAATGATCGAAGGCATTCCGCCGATGGATGCCCTTGCTGTACAAAATGTATACGACGGTTACTTCGCCTATGGCAGTTCAACCGACCTGATCGAAAACCATCTCATTGCAAAACCATTTCAATACAATACACCGGCCGCCAAAGCACTGGTAAAAAACACCATCAGCGGACATGGCTCCGATGATGCAGGCTGCTCTGAATTCTGCAGCAAATATTACATTCAGAAAGTAAACAATACAGCGATTGATCAAAAACAATTGTGGCGAAGCGATTGCGGACTCAATGATGTGTATCCGCAAACCGGTACATGGTTGTTTGAGCGCGGCAACTGGTGCCCGGGTGCTGTGGTAAGACCAATCTACCACGATATCACTGCCAGCACATCGGCCGCATCTACATTCTCGCTCGATATTGACATGGAACCGTATACAGGCGCCAACCAATCGAACCTTGGCGGGTACAATGTGGTATCGCAACTCATTACCTACTCGGCGCCAAATGCCACACGCGATGTATCTATCGAAGATATTGTATCACCGACCGACGATCCGAACTATTTCCGCTCCAACCCGATTTGTTCGAACCCAAAAATAAAAGTGCGTAATACGGGAAGCAGTGCTGTGACATCGATTGTATTTCAGTACAACCTCGTGGGCGATCAGCCGCAAAGCTACACCTGGACAGGAAACCTTCCGTTCATGAAAGATACGGTGATCGATATGGGATCCAGCGTGAACGTATTCGGCATGAATACCTCCAACGATTTTGAAGTGAAAATTGCCTCTGTGAACGGCATTGCCAGCGACGATAACACCAGCAATAACAATTACCGTTCGCACTTCACCGATGTAAAATCATACCCTGCCAAATTTGTAGTATATATGGGAACCAACGCCGCTACAAGCGCTACCAATGCAGGTAAAAACGAAACACACTGGAAAATCATCAACGACCAGGGTACAACCGTATACAGCCACACCAATGCCAATAACAGTACAACCTACCGCGATACAGTAACACTGAGCAATGGCTGCTACACCTTTATCTGCGACGACGATGGATGCGATGGCATTAACTGGTGGTATTATCAATACTACGATACAAACCCGGGTACAGGTATCCTGCGGTTTACCTCGGCTACAAATCCCGCCATCTATAAGAATTTCAGCGGCGACTTCGGATGCCAGATCGTTGAACGCTTTACTGTGGGTTACCTTTTAGGAACCAATGAACTCAATAAAACAGAAAACACTGTCAGCATATATCCGAATCCGGCTGCAGACCAGCTCAACCTCCTGTTTGATGTGAGCCATTATGAAACTGTGAATTATACGATCTGCGATGTTACCGGAAAACAGGTCATGCAAGGACAACTGAATGACGTAAGCTCAATTGCCTATCCGGTGAATATTTCTGGGCTGGGCAGCGGCGTTTATTTTGTGAGCCTGCACTTCCATGACGGAGGCGTTGTGAACAAACGCTTTGTGATCGGGCGTTAACAGTCTATTCTACGAAAAGTTTTTTGATAATCGGATTACCACCGGCACGGTATACAAAAAAGTATAATTGTTTATCGAAGCCTGCTTTGGGAATACTGAAAGACATTCCTGTAAACTTTGCTTCCAGAATTTTTGTTCCCATACCTGTATATACTTCCAGTGTTTGCAGTTGTGCATCCCTGGCTCCCGTTGTGATATGTATCTCAGTTTGATCCTGGGTGATAACCATATTATCTGCCTGTGTTCTTATAGCAAAAACAACCTGGCTGTAGATCTCATTGCCATCGGCATCTGTAGACTTAAGCCTGTAGTAAGCCGAGGAGTTACCGCCATCAGCATCCGTGTAACTGTAAGCCGATTTATTGTTTGCACGTTTCGATAACACTTCCCCGATCTCTGCAAACTCAGTTCCGTTATCGCTCTTCTCAACCGTGTAGCGTGCAATGGTTTCATCGTCCATGGTTTCCCAATACAAAACATTACCGGTCGTTTCGGCGCTTGCATAAAATGTGGTAATACGAACAGGCAAAGCAATAAATGCACAGGTGGATGCTCCCGAACTGGTGTAGTTTGCCGGCGAGCCCTGCGATGCATATAGAGCCATGGCACCGTCATTACCATTGATCTGATCGACCTGGTAAGACACCGTATCGGTACACCCACTGGCCCTGTTACGGAGAAATAAGCCGCGATAGCAATCGGAGCAGCCTGTATTGCGGTTACCAAAACGCCCGTTGCATCCGTCTGACGAACTCGTGTTGGTATTATTGGCGAAAAGTGCATAATAGGTTTTACCGGTGCTACAGAGACCACTGAAATTGGTACGCTGTTGTTGCGGATTCCCATTGAAGATCAGAATATCGGCATTGGCAGGAATGGATGTTCCCGGTGAAATAAACACACTGCATCCTGCCAGGGTATTCAGGGCCGCTACTTCGCTGCTGTTGGTGGCGATGAATTTGTCGCAGGGTGTTGTATTGGATCCGCACCAGGTGGATGTTGATGTGCCTGCATTGGGATAACTGAATTCGATATCCGAAATATTCCAGGCCGAATTTCCGTTCTTAATGGTAAAAAATTCATCGTGCCCTTCGCAGCCCGAGCTACAGGCATCCGCATTAATTGTGGTGATATAGGGTTTATTGCCGGAAGCCGAACAGTTCCCCGACTGCCTTACCGTAAAATCATCGACATACACATTCGTCGCGGCCCCCATGGTATAGGTAAGCCGGATCTGTGTAACACCCGACGGAATACCAATACAACTGATCACGGCTGTTGTATGTGGCTTTATATTGGCGATAGTAGACCAGCTTCCATTCAGGCCTTCCACTTTCATTTTATCGGTGGTGTTGGGCGTGCTGCTGCAGATCATGAGAAATGTAAGCTGGTCGCCGCCTGAAAATGTTGGGCTTACCACCTGGTCATTGGTGGCATTGAATACAATGCTGTTCGGAGATTTCCCGCAATTCTGCAATGTAGAGTTACTGCCGATTGACGTGAATGTCCAGCCGCTGGGGGCAGTGCCGGCATTGAATTCCTCTTCAATCAGAAAAGGCGTTTGCGAAAAGCCTGTAACATAAGTAAAACAAAGAAAAATAAAAGATATAAATGCCTTCATGCGGGAGTAATTAAACGGGGTTTTCAATGCCGAAAAGTAAAACATGCATGATAAGTTAACATGTCGGCTCCGTTAAGAATTAAGCGTTTCATGTGAAGTTAATTTTGTCTTTATGAGAATTTAAATGTTCGTTTAGGGAAGCAAAACCGTAGGAAATGCGTTCCTGAATTTCATACCTTTAAAAAAAGTTTATCAAACACGCATCATGAAGAAATCAGTCGGATCTGTATTAATCTTTTCTTTGCTGTTCTGCCTGGCTTCCTGCCAGCCTTACAGCAACAAAGCCAATGAGGTATTGTCTGATGCCATGAAAGCGTCCGAAAATCAGCCCGATGAACCGGCTTCGCAAACAGGCAGACTGCCTATTCAGACTTCTGTATACAGCAATCCTGTGAAACATGTTCCCAGCCAGGAGGAGCTTATTAAAAAATACAGGGTAAAATCGGTCAAACAAATCTATAAAGATGGCTGGCTCATTTCCAATTACGACAAACAGGGTCATAAGACAGGGGAAGAAAGTGATTACTCCGGCAAACGAATACTGACTTATGAGTTTGATAAGGATGGAAGAGTCACCAAAGAAAAAACGAAATACAAGGACGGAAGCGTTGTAACGATACTATATACCTACAACCCGGCCGGTCAAAAAATAAGCAGAACCTTTACCGGAAGCGATGGCAAGAGTTCGGTTATACGCTATGAATATGATACACTGTTGAACACACGTACTGAAATATCGGACACCGGCAGGGACAAAGAATTTTATGACAACAGGGGTTTGCGTGTCCGCTTTGAATCTTATGATGAAAAAGGGAAACTGATGGGTTCCGGTGAAGCCGCTTATAACCAGGATGGCTTAAAGATCCGCGAAAGTGGAATGATCATGGGGCTCAGCAATAACGATGTATTTGAATACAATGAAGCGGGTCAACTGTACAAGCAGCACCGCACAGGTATTGTAGACGTACAATTCATTTACGAATACGATGACAAGGGACTCATCAAAACCTTCACCACAATAGGAGGCTTAAGCGCCGGTGAGGATACGTATGAGTATGTTTTCTATTAGTGTGGTTTTATAGATGTGGGAAAGGCCTCGAAACAGGGCCTTTCAAAGGTGCATTTTTCAAAAGTGATTCTATGAAACACATATATTTTGCCCAAAGCTATAACTAAAACAACCCTGTGTTTCAATAAGATAAAAGGCAAGCTCCGGTTGCTGGTGGATTTAGTGATACACTACCTACTCTTTTAATCCCTTTAAGGAGAGTATGTCTCGATCATTATTCGTATCATAAAAAGGAGGCTCAAACATAATACTCTTAAGTGCTTGCCTCAAATACTTGCTTTCAAAGATCCAAACATCTTTAGAGTACTTTATTGACGCTATAAACTCTTCTTTCAAAACCACCTTTTCATGAGGCCAGGATGTGATCCAATATTCTGGTCCAACGAGACCATCTTCCATTAGTTTGAGTGTCGCTTTTCTTATAGAATCATAATTTTCAATATAGTAATCGAATAAACGATTTATATAATCAACTATTGAAAGCTGAATAAAAAGGCTCAGAGGCGTTCTTTTGGTCGAGAATTCCTCTATATAAGATATGATCGCTGTAATGGCTTCCTCGTCATTTAACTCTGAGGCATAATAGGCCCCAAGAGGAGCTTCAATATCAAGTAAAAGTTTTTTCAGATCAATTGCATGGCCATCTGCTTGTTTTCCAAACTTTAATAAAACATGTTTGAAATATCTAAAGTCACTTGTTTCCATTATATATCTTAATTAAAAGATAGCTTTTTTATTGAACCGTCAGAACTCCTTCAACTCCTGCTTCCAATTTGTATGTAAATGATCTCCAGTATCTTTTTTACCCATATCTATAACTGGAAACCCCCGATGCTTTTTGATTTAGTGATACATTACCTTAATTACCTGGTGGCATTGCAAAGGGTGCATTTTTATCGTTTTTCAAATTCTCTTTTTCTTTCTTGATCTTTTCTTGATCTTTAAACTTTAATCCAATTATTTTATATGTACGATCAGACTCAACATATAAAAAGTCAATCTCAAAATATACTTTTTTAACTTCCTTTAAGTCACAGAAAGCAAAGGAATATTTAACATCACCATTAATAAAATATGGTACCCCTAATGAATACGCTCTACCTTCTATCTTCTTCAGTTCCTTAGCTATCTGAGCTAATAAAACTCTGCAATTTGCCACCTGTAAAGTGTCAAATGACTTAATCGCATCATTGATTTTATTGCTCGATAAAAAGGCAATAACACTCTTACATACTTTCTCTTGATTGGCTGCCACCTCTTTTCTGGAGATATTCTGCCCCATCAATGTATGCATCGAAAAAATAAAAAAGATAATATATTTCATGTCCTATCGATATGCTTTAATTTTTGTTTCAACCCTAGATAATTGATGAGTAGTGTCAAATTAGTTATAGCATCAACCCATTTCAGGCTGTCTGGGAAAGGTAAAGAAAAATAATCATAATCCCTTCGTGAAATCAATACAGAATTTTCATCTGGTTCTTTCGATGTGGTTTGTGTTGTGCATGACAGACTTGTGTTGTTCTTTTGGAATAAGCGCCGGGTAAATATTTAGTTTATCGGTATGAATTAGTTTTGCTTGGGTCTTATCCCCTAAAAGTGTTTTAAAATCTTACTCCTTTGGATTTCGACTGAAAGGCTTATAATCAGTAAGCGACCCCATAATGGTACCGCCAAAAGGCGTTAGCATTGCGCTATAAGCAACATCTGCGATATCAGTTTCTGGTTTGTGATCCCCGCACACTAAAACTGATGCTTTATCTTCCAGGTGTAACAGTAAAGGGTCAGTACGTTTTGAAGCATGACCACGCTTCTTGAGAAACAGATCGTTCGTCGCGAAAGACGCTTGAGGTGCGTACGCAAGGTTAGATTAAACCGTTCGATATGATTGATTTGATAAGCGTTTTGGCAATGAATAGACCGATCCATAAGGCCCGCATAAATGTTGAGGTGGTCGGTGTAAATCTTCTTTGGCCTTAATAATTTGATACTTTCTATAACTTGCCGAAGGGTTTCTTTAGTTCTTTTCCCAACAATCATATCAATAACCTGCCGTGTTGTTTTATTGATAGCATATACTACATAATACGGGTTGTCCTTTCTGCCAATATAGGTGTATAGTTCATCTACTTCGTATTCCTGTTCCTGCTCCACGATGACGGGTTTCGTAAGTTTTGACGCTATCTGTTTTATTCTGTTCAGAATGTGTGTTTTCGAAATGCCAGTAAATCGTGCAATGCCAGAAATACCAACTCCAATGTTGTTTAGCTTAAGAATGGTTTGCTCATCTTCTTTTTGGCAAAGTCTATACTTATACTGTTGCTGCTGATAACGCCGGCAGGCTTTGCATTGATAACGTTGTGTGCGTTTGCTATAGCCTTTTTTGATGCATGGTGCGTTACAATGTTTACAGTTCATAGTGTCAGGTGCAAAAGTGAACACGAAGGATTTAGGAAACCGCTTAGGGTGCGGTATGCAAGGTTATGAAATAAAAAGCGGGGGTGAATACCCCCGCAAACACTTTTGGAATAAATCAATAAACATCTCATTCACAATATATTAAATCTTAACAAATAAGTCAGGTGCAAAAGTGAACACTACCAGTAATCGGTAGCACTTAGTACACTACCGATTTAGTGATACACTACCACAACCGCCTCACTTCAAAATCAGACAAGTCATTCTCTGAAAAAAAATTAAACCTTTCACACAACTCTTCACCAAATGATGTTGAGATTTCAGATATCTCATAGTTTTTACTTCGAATACTTTGTAAGAAATCTTCTGGAAAAACAAAGTTATGGTGATCAAAATAATGTTTTAAATCCGCACTCCAAACCCAATCTCCATCCGTAATAAGAGTATCATAGTGCAATATGTTTTCACCACATATAATACAATCTGTTGTATCTAACATTACAATAAAGAAGTTTGATTTTTCTATATACTCACATATCCTCTTTTTGTCAAAATAAAATGTCTCCGAGTTGTAGCACTTTGTAATATATGAATCATTAATTAAATAATAATATTTATTACCAGAATGGAGATTTACTAGGATTCTCATTTTTTTTATTTAGGTCTGAAAGTACTAAATTCTTTTGCGTTCCCCAAAAATTGAAAACCGCTTGGCCTAACCGTGATTTTAAATTCAGATGCTTCAACCGCAATACCCCTCCAATTTGCCAAAGCTTGCGCATGAAATCCTTCTCCTGCATTGCATATCCATAGCCTAATATTTCCATGTACATTTTGTTTCGCAAGCATTCCATCAAATTCAAGGAAACTCATATTTCTCAGAACCGAACCATGCATAACTACATTTGTAAAACCAGGCGTCAATCCTGTATAGTTTGATATATATAGTTTAGCCATCGCTATATCCGCTCCTCCAAAACCAATTGTCCTGTTCAAAGTCATGCCGGCTGTTTTACTAAGTAAAAACTTGCCTCCATTAAACAACAAAGACTTGACCAAAAAAATGTCGGATGCTGCTAACAAACTATTAAATGTTCCCCAGCCATATTTTCCCACAGAAAAATCTAATTTAGCTTGTTTATAAGATCCCCAAATTGGCAGATAGCGCATCCAACTATCATATGTTGGATTTGCTCTCCTATCTACAGAATAATCCTTTATCGTCTTACGCCAATCTCCCCCACCTGACCTCGATGTTATAAAATCCAAGTACATATCATAACTCTCCATGTCAGAAGGATTATCTTGAGATCTTATGTATGCATCAGTAACTGGATTTAAGACCTCTCTTTGATAATCATCAGGGGCCATCCAGCCAGCTTTTGAGCCATTTACTCCACCTTCATGCCAGATCCAATCTTCCGTCCTATATTCTGTACATTCCTTGCATGCTGGAAAATAAGTTGTTTGCGCGGTTTCCCCTTCTTTTGTTCCTTGCTTCTCTGGGGGACCACCTACACCTGGACTATCCCCATTTGGATCACTCATCAATATTGGATTATTCGCGAAAGTTGCATAAGGCGACAGGCCTTCATCCAAAACAGGATCAATATTCCATCTTCTACCTAATCGTCCATCATATTCCCAATATTCTGCTGTACTTGATGCTCCCACAATAGGCATACCACTCAAGTCTAAATAAACATCGTCCTTCTCTTGCCCATTCATGGCATAACGATAGGTTGCAGAGGCATACTGTCTGCCCGGCATGGCTTCTCCAAAGGCATAATAATCTGTGGCGCTTAGTTTATCAGGTGTATAATGATCAATCACGCCACCTGTACCAGCTATCGCCATCAAGTTATCGCTGACCACAGTGAGCACATTGCCCAGGTGGTTGCTCAGCTCATAGGTTTTGAGTCCGCAAAGGCGATTGTCGAGGGCCTGTTTCACCATCACGTTATCGACATAATATACCGAGGTGCCGCTGGCATTGCCTTTGGTGAGTCGCAAGCGGCTCTGTGTGCCTTTGGCTGTAAAGCTCAGGTAATTTATCCCGGTGCGGCACTCGGTAGCTGACAGGATCAGGGCTCCGCTGCTTACATCGTACACTTCTGCATAGATGTAATCGGAAGGGTTAGCGCTCTTATCGAGCTGGTAACTGATATCGTAGGCCGTGCCGTTGCTGGTGGTGAGCACGAGATCCGGGCCGGCATACTGGGTCGTTACCTGGGCCTTGAGGCGCTGAGTGGCCGCATCGTAAGTGGCCACGCTATTGGTGGTCCAGTTCTCGGTAGTGGCCGTAAAGCTGTTGTTATCAATCAGCTTGGGGTTGTTGTCGGAGGCCACCGGGCGCAGGTCTGTACCGAGGCGAGCCGACCCGTAGATGTCGTGCTCAATGAGCGACAGGTGTTTGGCACTGGTAGCAACATCATAGGTGCTTTCGTAAATAGCCATGGTATTGCCCTGCGCATCCCTTACATAATAATCGTAAATGAATTTGTTCGGGTCGGTCTCTACGCCCGAAGCTGAGCGCGGGATCTTGATCTTGGCTACACGCTGGCCAGACGCATCGTAGATGAACTGTAGATTTGGCGGATACACACCCGCTTTGTTGAAGGAGGTGGCATAGGTAATGGCTTTTATTTTTCCATATACATCCCAGTCTATTTTATCAATGCCCTCCTGGGTATCTTTCACCAAGTTGCCAATGGCATCGTAACTATAGTTACCCGAAGACTGACTCGTGAAGCTCTGGTTTTGAGTAAAAGCAGCATTATTCTGCACATAGCCCAGTTTGTTCAACTCCTTGTTGGCATTGGTGGTACCGGCCGGGAAACAGACCGAACTCGTATTATCCGTGAGGTAATTATAGCTCAGGTCGTCCATGTCCACATGCCCGCTGTTGTTAATACCGTTGCGCAAGAGGTGGGTGATGTTGCCCATGGGGTCGTAGCTCAGCTCCATTTTATACTGCCCTCCCTGGGTATCGTTCCCCGTCCAGTTGTTATTGGTTTGCGATACATCGAAGAAGGCGTTCTGTTTGACAATACGATTGAGCTGATCGTAAGAGTATGCCGTGAGGAGGGGCGATGCCGTGTTGAGTCCGGCACCGGTGTAGATGCCGGTGGTCATGGCGGAAATGTTACCATTGTACAGGTTCTGAGTCACTCCGGCATAGGTGGTGGCACTTCCCGGCAGAGCCGAGAGGAAGTACCAGGTGTTGCGGTCGGTAGAAGCGGTGTATTTAGCATCCGATACCGGTTTATACTCGCCATTGAAATATTGCAGGGCATAACCCATGGCATCCTGACCGATGTTGCGGTGTATGGCCTGGTAGCTGGCATTGTAACTAAAGCTGCTGCTATTCTGTGTATAGGCATCGCGGCCCGGGTCTTTCTGGGCATTGAGCAAGGCTGAGTTTACGCCCTTGATCCAACCCTGGATGGTATAGGCATAGTCGAGTCCCTGCACTTTTTTGTCGCCGATCTCTACACGTGCCAATGGGCCGTGTTTGTAATAGAAATAATCGGCATCACGGTCCCAGATAAGGCCATCTTTGCTGGTGTATACGGTGCGCAGGCGGTTCTCGGCATCATACGCATAGCGATGAATGTACTGATCCTGCTCATTAGGCTGGTAGGTTACTTTATTTACTTTACCGCTCACGAGGTCATAGTCGTACACTGTTTTCTTCACGGCCAGGTTGCCATAGTCTGTATAGAGTTTCGCATTTTTCTGCACCAGCTCACGCACGTTGCCATGCTCATCGTAACTGTAAAAGGTGCTATGGTCTTTATGCGCCGGGTCGCTATAGCGCTCGGTGGCCGTTACCCGGTTGCGGGTATTCAACTGATCACCTTTTTCGAAATAGCCGAGTGCGCCTTCTGCCAGAGCTACCTGGTTATCGTCGTATTTGGTACGCGTAATTTCGGTGGTTGTGCCTGATGAAGTAATATAGGCTGTGAGGTCTGTATTGGATACAAAGTTGAGCAGGTAGTTAGAGTAGCCACTTGGTGCATTGAGCGGATAAAAATTGCCCGACTGGATGAGAGCTGTAGGAGCTGTGGCCTGGTATTTTCCTACTTCTACTACGCGGGTAATATTGTCATACAAGGTGTAGCTAAATTCCTGGCTGGTTTTACTGCTGGAGGAGTTGCCGCTGTAACTGTACTGCTCCTGGTTTTGCGAGAGCATCAGCTTTCCTTTTTTGTCGTACCAGAACGTTGTTGTCCCGGCATCCGGGGTGGTTTGTGAGATCGGCTGGTTATAGCTATTGTACACATAGCTTGTCACCAGGCTGTTGTAGTGGTACACGCCCGAGGTACCGTCGCAGAGGTTCAGGTTAGGATCGTCGGCGGTGTTGGTGGCCGTGGTATTGGTATTATCATTACGCGTGAGCACATTGCTGCTGAGGCTGATGGTGTTCACGTTGCGGCCTGCATGTGCAGCCAATACCGGGCTACCGGTACCTGAGTTACGGTAGGTGTCAGCGGCCTGGGCATCGGTGGCACTGAGCGGTTTCACCGCCTTAGGCGGTACGGTACGGGTGAGGTTACCGGCCCGGTCGTAATAGTAGAGGGTGTAATGGTACTCATTGTCGGTATAAGAGGCTTTGGTATGCTCTACAAAAGCCGGTGTGGCATCCTGCCCGAGGCAGTGGGCCGAGTAATCGGAGATGTACTGTTTCACCAGCTGGTCTATGTTCTGGTTGAAGAAATAGTTGCCATAATAATCGTTGATGGTGGCTGCATCCTGCTGGCAGGGATCGCTGAATTCATAACAACGCAGGGCCTGCGGCACGGTCTGGCTCAGGGTCACCTGGTTGCTGTTGGCATCGGTGCTTACCACTGTTTCCGGTGTTTGCCCCGGCCAGTTGGCATAGTCATCGTAGGTGGTGCTGCTTTTGGAGCTGTTGCAATTGGCAATCCAGCCGTTCACATTTGTGATTGTAACGGCCGTGCCGTAGCTGGCATTGAGTGTTTGCACCACGTAATCAATGTTGCTACTATATTGTGCCTGTTCTGTGGATGACAGTTGGCTGTAATCATCTTTCAGGTTTGCGATCTGTGCACAGAAGCAGTTGAGATCGTTGGTGTTATTGGAGCAGGCCGCCGAGGTATTGTCGATAGAGCCTCCCGAGAATGCCGTGGATGGTACTGTTGATACCAGTGAGCCATTCACATACAATTTAATAACCGCCCCATTGAAGTCGGCACCCTGGCCAGCTGTCGGGTAAAAAGTGATGGTGTGATTTGTCGCATCAACACAGGCTACCACTTTGAAGCCATCGTGGCTGTTGCTGCCTTTGGTATATCCATACGTAAATGATGGGGCATTGTAGCTGTTGATGTTTGTGGCAATATCGTTCCAGGCATTGGCCACAGTCGAAATGGTAACACCTCCTGAAACGTTATTGGTTACATCGGCTACAATCGGGTTTGGAATTGGAGTGGCACCGGCAGGCAATGTTACCGGCACACAACTACTGGGTAGTTCGCAGGTCACCTTTACGGTATTGCCAGTGCTCAGGCTGATGGCTGAATAATTGATACTGTAGGATGCCAGCTGTTCGCACAAGGAGGCTGCATTGAATCCGCAAACACCATCGGCGTAGTTCTGGAGCCCGGTGCTTGGTGAACTCTGTATGGTGGGAATACTCGGCATCACCGGTTGAGGCACACGAATGGCAAAGCCGGCCGATTTATTAAAGATCTCCAGCAAAGGCTGGGAGTAGGTGGCTACAGGGGCATCGGCATAGCCATCGGCATTGGCATCGTAGAGGTATGGGCAACCAAAGGTATTGACCTTGTATTGTTCAGTGATCTTTGTTTTTTCGTACACATAATAGCCTACAAAGGTATGCCAGGCCTGCTCAAGTTCCAGGATGCTAAGGCTGCTCGGGCTGGCATTACCTGTTACCACATATACCGCCTGCTGCCACATCGACAATACACTACTTGTTGGGCTATAGTAGCCTGAGTTGATCACGGTGGTCATGCTACTCAACACCGTCGAAGAAATAGACAGGTTCTTGGCATTGGTTGCCCAGGATGGGTGAAAGGTAAGCGGCGTTGTGCCGCTATGAAAGAAGGGATCAGCCGCCAATATGTTATTGATGGTGGTACTGGTCATGTAGGGCGAAGAGCTATTGAGGAACTGATTACCCGATGCTTCGGCCGTTACAGAATTCATGAGCGTGAGGTTGGCGTCGAAGCTGCGGCTCGGATCCATGAGTTCGCACCACTCGTAATGACAATACTCCGGGTGAAATTCCACGAGGCTCTCAAACTCGTTGCTGTCGTAATTGGTGATCGACGAGGGATCGAGTGTTTGATTGCTGGTGGTGTTGTATAAGAATGGCACCGTGAGGAATCCATTATCGAAATTGGTTTTGTAGGTACTCCAGTTGGTGATGAGGCTATTGTACATGTTGTACATGTTGCCATTGAGCCATACGGCGTTGGTCTGGCAGGCCGCTGGGTTTTCGGGGTTCACGCAATCGTTCCACACCCAGGTGGTCAGCCAGGTGTTGCTGGCCGTGGTGGTTCCAAGGGGCAGATTCTCGGCATACTGTCCATTTGGTTTTAAATCTTTTTTCAGGATGTCGAGCAACAAGCCACAATCTTCGACCTCAGGGCAAGGCGCCGCATCTGTACATTCGGTGCACCCGCTCAGGTCGGTTCCTCCTGCCAGGCCGGAAGAGATCACCGAAGGCCCGTTGAGTACACAGGGTGAGCTCAAATCGAGTAAGGAGCTTTTATACGCGGTGGCGATGGCGCTCAGGTTTGCCGCGTTCAGTGCTAATTTTTTGGTGAATGTATACGTGCCCACATCCGGGAAGTTGACCGAGAAAATATATTGCTGGGTACCCGATGCGACGTTGATGGTATGGATGGTGCCCAGAATGGCAGGGCTTCCCGGCGAAGTCTCTGTAAGCTGGTTGCCGCAAGGATCGCTCAGGCTCATGTCGAGGTCATATACACAATCATGATTTCCTGAACAGTGTGAAAAAGCGGTATTACCAATGGTGACCGTAAAGTTGTATACTCCGGGTGTACTCACAAAAAATGGTTTTTTGTTCTCCCAGGTTTGGGTCATGGCATCAAAGGTTTCAGTGCCGTCCCAACTATCGGTAATATTGTTAGAGCTGTTGGAGCTCAATGATTCCAGCAATGGCCGTCCATTTTCAGATAGAGGATTTCCGACAAGCGCCGTGGCAATGGTTTTGCCAGCCAGGTCGAGATAGCTCACGCTTAATTGCCCGTTGGCATCGCGCGAGGTTTCCTGGCGATAGTATTTTACAGAGCCCACTTCATTCCCAAAGAGGCGATCGAGCTTGAACTGGGAGGGTGAGGCCGAATAGAAATTGGACTCATGCCCGCTTCCGAGGGCAAAGGACTTGCCGAGTCCGGTTTGTGTTTTTACCTGTCCCTCGTTGTTATACACCGTTTGTGTGTAAGGTACATTTTCGGCATCCGGCAAAAAGTTCTCGGCCATATCGGCTGTTTTGGCTTTATAATACGTTCCTGCATCACCGGCATCAAGGTTAGCATAGGGCTGTGTAGCGGCTCGGGCCTGGGTACTTCCGAAGAGTTTTTTATCAAAGGCTGCGGTTCCGCTTAAGCTATAGTTATCGTAGTACTTGATGTCGTTGCCGGTACCCGGCACGGTTGGCAATATCGAAACGGCTGGACGGCCTTCGAAGTCGTACATGGTTTCGGTGACCAGGCTGGTGTTGTCGGAGTTATTGCGTGTCACCATCTGGCGCTTGCGGAGGCTGTAGTCGAAGTAAGAAGCTACTTCTTTTTTCTTGCCATCTTCGGCATAGGCCGCACCGTAGCTCCAGTTGGACAGGGTATTGTGCGGTGTTTCAATGAGGATGGCTCCGCCCAGTGACCAGTCGCCCTGCAGGGGTTGATTGATGTCTGAGGATCTGCGCGACACCGGTCTGAACCGGTATTGAATATAGCCCTGTTCGTAAAGCAAATTGATGCGGTAAAAATTATCGGGTGTGGTGATGCGTGCTGCTTTCGAAAAATCAGCGGTTGGTGGTGAAGCCGGAATGCCCCCATTTTGCGTGATATCAAAAAACGAATACACCCACTCAAATTCATATTCTTCGGCTCCCACAATATAAGGCCAGGTAAATTCCAGTTCAGCATATTTGGTGCCCGATGTACTGTTGATCGATACACCCGTAATTGGCTGAAACACCTGGGTGGACGGGTCTTTCCCTTTCAGTACCGGTGCTGTATAAGCTGACGTAGGTTTGGTAAGCGTATAGTAACGGTCGGTGTTTATTTCGGATTCCAGATAAATGTCGTTCGACAATGGCGAAGGGATACCGGAAGACCCCGTGACGGAAGTCACCTGTACATCGAATTTATAGGCCGCCATGGCCCCGGTGATCTTTTGCAAGTCCACATCTCTTGAATAGGTTCCGCCGGCTGCATTGTGAAAAATTTTGAGGCTTTGGCCGGTGAGAGTATTCACGAGCTGATTCGTGTTGTTGTAAAAACGAATGGTATAACCCACCGTGAGTGTCCAGGTAGACGTGGCAAAGTTAGCCGCGTTCTTATCGGTACCACGGTATGAGAGTCGCACGAGGTTCGTGAGATTATAATCTGCAAAATTTTGCAGATTGGCCTGGATCTTAAAGTATTCCTGATCCTGCATTGGGATGACTGCATTCACTGCAATGCCGCTGCCGGTGAGGGAATTGTTGAAGGTGATGTTCCCTGCAAAAAAAGGCAGCATGGAGCACACCAACAAAGCTGTCAATAGGATTTGTCGCATAAAGCGATCCGGGTAAATGCGAGTTATTCTCATAAATATATCCGTTACAAGTTCTTATTGTTTTTTGAGGTCTGCCACATGAAGCGTATAGGCCTTCAGTCTGGCAGCCAGTATCTGTTTTTTTTCGTCTGCAAAAATGTGTTTCATGTCCAGGTATTTTTTATTGTCGGCCACCTCGCCGAAATAATACTGAACGGTTACTCTCGCATAAGCAGCCGCCTCTTCCTTATTTTTATGGGCTGCTGCGGAGTTCATATACACGATCTTAAATACCCCCTGGCCATTCTTGCGAAGCCACAGGTCCATCATCTCATAATCTTCGGTGTAGCCATAGATGCGATATACGTGGCAGTCAGAAATCTCTCCTTTATACACCACCGAATCGGCCATGCTCAGGAGTGTAGAGTCGAGCATGTTCTTATTCAGACTGGTCATATTCGCCAGGGTATAGTTTGTGACGCAGTTTACCTGTTTCTGGCTATGATCCAGTATAATGAGTGTATTATGCAGGATGTATGTTTCATTAGCTCCATACATGGTATAGTATTCATGGCCGGTTTTCATCAGCACACCTTCGCCGGCCATTTCTTCATGGGCGGTCGGCGTTTCCATGGTATAAATCTTGAAACGAATATTGAAATCCTCCTTCACATAATAGTTGTAAGAATCCATGTAGTCTTTCATGAATGCGTTCTGTGCCGATCCTCCTCTCACAAGAAGGATCAGCAATAAAGCTGCAAGCCATGTTATGTATTTATTGTTTTGAGCCACTTCTTCCTTCGCTAATGGTTTTGATTCCGTCTTTGGTTTCTTTTTTTGTGATCACGAGTTTGCCTTCGCTGTCGTACACATAATATGTTGCATAGTTATTCTCGTCGAGCGTGGCCGAATATTTCAGCGTAATCGGGTCATACACAAATGACTTGAGGAGAGACTTCGCCGGATAGACACGGAAATCATCGAAGTACACATCGGAGCTGGCATTGGTGTTCTGGTTGGAGAACTTGAACTTCATAGTATATGCGCCCGATGGTACACTGAACGGAAACACCAGTCGCTGCCAACCTTCAATGATCTTGGCATCGGTTTGTACATAAGGGTTCACGGCCAGGCTGCTACCGATGAGGGCGCCGGCATTGGAGTAGAACTCCACGGTGACCCAAGGGTTTTTATAGGCCTTATCGGTATAATATGCCGAGCCTGTTGTTTTATTCTCTCTCACCCAACAAGAGAACTCGTAAGCATTGCCTGATCGCGGGCTGAAGACGTCGTTGTAGGTATCATAATCTGTTACAACACCTGTGCTCGCAAAGGCATAGTTGGGATTGGAATAATAGAAGCTATTGGCCGGAACAGCATCAATGTTTACAGGCACTTTTACTTCCAGTGGTGTATTGACGCCGCTGGCAATACGCAGCGAATAACGTCCGGTATGCGCAAACAAGGATGACAGGTTTGAGGTGCTGGTAAAGGCCCAATGGTTCTCATTGGTACCATAACCAAAGCCATTCTGATAATCTTCAAACCCATCGTACAACATATCGCGGTATTCGGCATTGGCCGCTGTGGCTTTTACCAGTTGCTGTTTGTAACCATAGAGTGCTGATGAATAAATACCTTCTGCATCGCGGTTCTCGATCTCATAACCAAAAGGCGATACTTTGGTAACCGTGTTGGTGAGGTACCAGTTTGGTGTTTTGGCATCGCTACACAAGGTGAGGTTGCCATTCATGTAATCTACAAACTGTTTGTTGTTCCAGGCAAACGGCACCAGGTCGTATGTACCATCGTTGCGCGTGTAGTTGTTTTGCTTACGCTGAGCCAGGAAACTGTATTGCTGCACGGGGCGCCAGATACCCTTGAGACCCGCAACGAATGGGTTAATGGCCGAACCCGTCGATGAAGCGGATGGGTACGGCGTATTGGAACTCATGTTAGCGTTTGTGCCGGCTGTTTTCCAATCATCCGAGTAAGCCACCGCGGTAGCGTTCAGCACATTTGGAATACTGGACACATTGAACTTATAACACTTGCCTACCTCATTGTATTGTGGTTGGTTAGCCGTGGTGATAACACCCGTGCCTACTGTTACAGGGAAAGGTGCCGTACGTAGTGTAGTAAATCCGCCAGCGGTATTCGTCTGTAAGTTTTTATGGCCCGACTCAATGATCCGGATACTCTGAATGCTGGTCGAGTTGGCAATGAAGTTCCCGTTAGCATCGATGCAGCGGATGTAATTGGTAGAGCCATTCAGCCCCTTATCTGCTACATAACAAGTCAAGCCTCCATTTACGAGCAGCTTATCGCCAATATTGAACAGGGTTCCGAGGTTATTGTCGCTGAAGCTGATCTGATTGTTACCGGAGTTGATCGTAGCTGATACGCCCCAAGCAGAAAGGTTCATCATGGCATTAAAGGTTTTATACGCACCATTCATGCGATCGTAGAACAGGTGGGCCGGATAGCTGAAGTTATAAATATCGTCGTTGAACTCATTCTTGGCGCGTGTATAGATCGGCTCGCCATTTTGTGCATTGAATACCAGGTTGTCTATTTTGTTGTATGCCTGCCCATCGTACACTTCCTTACTCATGAGAATGCCGGTGCGGTTGATCACCTTCATGGTCACAATGGATTTGTATTTGATGAGCGTGTGGTTGTTTTTCGGAATCGGGAGCGGCACCACAATAAGAGCAAGAGCAGCCGGAGGTTCATACTTCACATTGAAGCCCATATTCCAGTTAATAAAGCTCTCGTTCGATTCCGTTTTATCTTCATTGGCATCAAGGTACACGTCCGCTGTTTCACCCAATTTGGCATTTTTAAAGGTGCCGGTTTCATCCATTACCATCACGGTGTTGTCGAGGTGGTTGGTGCCATTCGGGTTGTACGGCAAAGCTGTTTTATAGGTATATACTTCCTTGTGCAGAATTTTACCCTGAGCATAGTTGAGGCTACCATTGGCATTTTTGGACGGAACCATGGTTGTCACGCTGCGGAGTTTACCGGCCATATCGTTGATCACGACCATATAGCCCTGGCTGCGTGCCAGCACATGTCTCATAGAGCCTGGTAATCCAGGGATTGGCGGGAAGCCTTTTTTGATCGGTGCATCGGCGGTGAGGTTGGTCTGGTCACCATAGATTGGGAATTCTTTCGGTGTGTAGTATTCGTAAACTGTTACAGGTTGTGCTTCGCACAATGGCTCGTTGTTTGGCGAATTATAAAGTGCCTTTTCGGCATTAGACCTGGCAATGGATTTGATGGTTACTTTTCTATATCCTACAGAAGGCCCGGGGTAGAACTGATCGAGTAATGGTTCTTCCAGGAAAAGATTAATCGCTGTTTTCAGAAAATGTGACTCCGTATAATTAACCGGTGTATGAAGCGCATTTTCATCGCCTCCCACCTGCGGCTCATAGGCCACCCCACTGCTGATGGTGTTCCCGTTTTCATCGATGGTGTAATTGTATTCCTGCCCATATACATTGGCGGTAGAGGTTTTAAATGAATCTTCGATGTACAGACGATGCACACGCACCCCACCTCCAAATTTTTTATTGGCTGAAGATAAACGGATCATGGAGTGTCCGCTTAAACGAATCTTTTCGCCAATGCCTTTTTCGACCAGGTATTTGTTGAAGGCCGCCAGTTCACTGGTCACTTGCGGGATGGCCCCCACAAGGATACCGAGGTTCGCAATGGCAAAACCGCTTTGGCTGGTAAGGTTATAGGTGTATGCGTTTTGATATACATTTTCCGGGCGATTGATTCGCACATAATTCAACGCCGCATGCTGAAAGGGGTGAACATATTTATTACTATGCTTGGCTCGCTTTTCATTTTTGAGTGAGACAAAACCCAAGTCATAGCCACTGATGGATGAGCTGGAACGGGCAAAGCCATAACTGCCCGAAGAGAGATCAATATCGGCATAACCCGCTACTGCATCAAACTCCCGTTCATTTCCCGCGTCGCTTCGATTCACAGACGCGTCAACTTTAAAGAAGGCTTTGTTTCCGGCTATATTGTTGAGATACATTTTTGAGAAATCGTTGGCTGTATAATATGCGGGTACGGTTTGGCCCAGGTCAAAATAAATCACAGAGCTGTTGGAGCCACCCGGCATTTGCATGTTTGACAAATTAGACTCGCCTACATTGGCAGAACAGATATCTCCACATTGATAGCCTCCGTCAAGTTTCGGAAGTATACTACTTTTTACATAGTCGGTCACTGTCGATGGGTCGGTATTGTTGGCAGACCGGATGTAATACATCTGCTGAGCAGGCTTATCCTGTACGTAAGCATAATCATCCGGTTCGTACTCCACCTTAATCTTACCACCGGTAGGGGTTTCAATGCTTGTGAGGTTCCAGGCATAAGCATCCGGGGCTGTACTTTGACTGGTATACGGAATTCCAGATAAAGGCAGGTCGCCATTGTAATCTTTGATCGGGAAAACACCATAACCGGCCGCGTAGTACGTATAGGGTGAGTAGTTGCCCCAGCGATCGGACATGAACGGGTCATACGCCGGGTTGGAAATTTGAGGATCACCATTGTAATCGAGATACTCCCCGTAATTGAATTTATACTGCGAGAGCTTGCCGCGCTGGCTGCCATTATAGGTAAAATATAAATTTTTCAAAGTAAGCTTACCCAGGTCGCGTGAACCCTCTAACTGGCTACAGGAATTCAGGTTCCTGTTATTTGGGATGCCCTGACATAGAGAATAATCATAGGTCATGTGCACTGTTTGAAGCGATACTTTGTCGGCCTGGTTCGTGCTCAACAAGGCCGAGTTTGTATACAGGGCCACGCTATCGAGCTTATACATGCACTTGGTTCCTCGTACCTGGCTATATCCACCACTGATGCTGTTAAACTCCCCATTGGCCTCGAAACCATCTTCGCGGTTACTGGTATAGAAAATAGCTTTGTGTGTTTTGGTCTCTATCGATTCCAGCACATAAATTTCTTTTTGGCCGTATGAATAATTGGCCATGTTATCCTTTGGATTAGAAACGGCATTGGGTGAATAAGCCGCATCGTGAAACGGGATACGCCACTGGTAATTGGAGGCAATTTTTTTGTAGTTGAACTTCACCCAATAACCGTAATCGCCAGCACTTGGACCAGGCGTACCATCCGAGTCCACATAGTCACTTCCTAAAAGGTGCGTCAACAACCAGGAATGGGCATACATGGGTTTTTCGGTTTTTGCCACAAACTCATCGAGGGCTACATGTTGGCCATTAACGTCGGTTCCCTGGAGCGCTTGAGGTATGCCATCTGTTTTTGGACCAGGCGTGCTACTGAAATTCGTAGATATGTAATGCGTTTGCGCTTCGTTGCCCGTGCAGAGCTGAGAAGTACACACATCTGAAGGACTGATGGCCGTATGTTTTCCACCGTAATCGACTCTGAAGGTGGCATCAATGTGCTGTGTGTTGTATGCCGGAAGGCCATATACATAGCGTGAACCATCGGTTTGGCGAATGACCACTTCCGATAACTGGTCGTTGGCATCTGAAGACAAGCCGCTGTATTTATCAACTGAGCTTCCGCCCTGAACTGAGTATGTATAGGCACCTGTTTTAGTGACGCCGTACTGTTTAGCCTGGCCGGCTGTGAGGTATTCAATGTTATTGGCACGGCGTTTCCTGTTAGGCATACAAGCCATTGGATTAGAGGTTATGGGTGTTTGAGCGCCGCCTTGTGTGGCCACAAAGTTTGTATTTGCATCCACCTCATAATCTGACCCGCTTTTATAAAGCTTGGCTCTTACAGGATAATCTCCACTCCAATTACCACCGGTAGACGAAAGAATGTCTTCATTGTCGTAAAGTGCTGTTTTTTCGCCATACATCTGGAAATAGGACTCCTCGTATAAGGCCTTTTGTGTGTTACTCGATGAATTGGGCAATACCGTATTAAAGCCCTGAGATATATTGAGGCCGCCAGTCCATGGACCCGATGTGTTTAGCTCCTTATTATTGACACCACCCAACAATGTATTGAAGCCCGTATGCAGGTGCAAGTCCAACACTGCCTCTCCTGGAGGATGAGGATCAACACCGACCTCCAAATTCCACTGTTTGAGATCTTTAGAGGATTGCACTTCCGGATCGTGTAATACACCTACATCATTACGATATGGCCTGAACATGCCACCAACTCCCTGGCCTGACACAGAAAACACATCGTAAGTAAATGCCACAGGCGAAATGTTCGGTACTTTTTTAGAATAGGTAATTTCCTTGCGTTCAAAATCATTGAGACTACTACTGCTATTCTTAGCATGCATGTAGCCATAGGCCGTGAGGCTTTGCTCCCCTCCATTGCTTATTTTTTCTTCCTCGTACACGCCTTCATACCATAAGGATTGAAATGATTTGGTTTTATACATTGGAACGTTCACTGAACCCAAAAGAAACTTGATCGGAAACTTGAAATCGAAATTAATGACCTTCCCTTCTGTGGGTATGGCTGTATGGGGTGCATAAAATTGTGTTGGAAATGATAAGGAGGAACTCGACGTAAAATTATTCTGCTCGGCATTTAATGCTGGTCCATTGGCCCAGGGCTGCCGGCTATTTGTTTCTTGTTTTTTCCGTTGTTGATCAGCGGCTATAAACCCTGTAGAAATACCATAGCTGGTGAGTCCGCTACGCGAGTTAAATCCTGCATCCAATGAAGCAGTTGCATCAACACTTCCATAGACTGTTCTCAATGATAAACTGGTGTTCACACCTATACCTCCCTGAGAGTCGTAGCTCAGCCCAAAGCTGGCATTTGCCACCTTTGGTGGCTCTGTTTGTTTATTAAAATTAGGACTATAACTAACTCTGTAGCCAACACCCTTGTAATTATTGTAGTATAATTGGGTACTTGGATTTCCATTACTACCTTCCATTCCAAAAAATTCTTTCTTGGATACATAAGGAATTGAAAGACTAGTGGTATAAAAATCTTTGATGTGGTTATGGCGCTTTACAGTGAGGCCATTCATGTCGTCAGGAAGTCCGCGCAAGGAGCGGTTGATGGCGCCTACGTTGATGTTCCATCCCAGACCTACCCATGACGCTTCCTGATCCATGGTAATGCCCGAGTGATAGGACAGGTTTACCGGATAGCCACCATTAGGGCCCGGTACCGTCAGTAAGGGCAGGTTATACGTAAAATCTCCTGAATAGGGGTCAACCATCTGGTTGGTTTCAAAAGGCTCGAAGCTCGCGTACTCTTCCTGCGATGGCCCGGATGTGAGCGCTACTCCCCGCAACGGGTACAACAGCTGGAACAGCATGCTCAACAGCAATACTCTGGCAATGTGTCTGCCTCTGTTTTTTTTACCGATAGAAACAAAAAATCCTTTCATATAACGTTCATTTATTTTTTTCTAATTGCGGCAACTGATCAAAGTCTGATGCCTTGTATTCAAAGTCCTGCGAACCCATGCCAAACTCCGCCAAATCGACACGGATTTTAAAGCCTTCGTTGAACAGGGTTTTATTGATTTTCTTATCGACCGGAAAACCGATCGTAAAATCGAGGTATGGTGCCAGATCGTAATTGCGTACCTGATGAAACATAGTACAGTTTACTGTATCTATGGCGGTGTATAATTTGATGCGGTCTTTCATCCCAAAGGCCAACCACAGGTCCATATTCACCTCGCCATCCTGGCCAAACTTAGCAGTAAGCATATCAGCAATACGTTTCGATTTATCTACAGAGCTCATTCTGAAATCCACATCCCAATATGGGTCTTCTGTCGTTGCGTTGGTCGTTACGGCATCGTTCGCTGCCAGAAAATAATCCTGTACTTTGAGTTTCATATCAAGTCCAACACCATCGATGGTTTTAGTTTTGATGAGTGTATTCTGGTCTGAGTTGTACCAATCCAGGTATTCCTTTTTATCGAGGCTCTTCTTACCGCATGCCGAAAATAGTAACAGCAGGCAAAGTCCAAAACCATAATGATATATCGTATACTTAGTCAAGGTTACTTTTTATTGATGAATTCGATAAAGCCTGTGGTACAATCGAGCGCGGTATTTCCCGCCATGATAAAGCCATTGCCATTGGCACCAATGACAATGTCGAGACCCTTATCGGTACGGTATTCTTCAATTTTCTCATTGATCTGTTTCAGGATCTGTGAATTGTACTCTTGTGATTGTTGCTCAAAGTCTTTTGAGAACTGCTCCTGACGCATCATTAACTCTTCGCGTTTCATGTTGTAATTGCTCAGCAGTTGCGCATCCTTTTTTCCTGCTTTGAGTTCTGACTCGATCATTTTTAATGAAATGGATAAGCTATCCAGAATATTCTGACGAGCCTGGTTTGTTTCTTTCAGTTTTTTATCCAGATCTTTTGTGAGTTTAAAGTCAGCGTACACTTTGGTCATGTCCACAAAGGCAAATCGCGTGGATTGATGACGAACCAATAAAAAGCAGGCCAGTAGCACGACGCTGGCCGTTACAACAAAACGAATGATCTCTTTCAGCATATTTAGTTAGTATAAAATCTTACGTACTCTTTCAGTCCTTTTTCATTGTATATCTCCAGGATATAATAGGCATTGGTTGACAGGCCTGATACCGATGAAAAATCCAAAGACAGCCAGTTGTTGCCATATTTTTTTGTGATAGTGCTCATGCTGCTGGTATTCACCAGGGTATGGGACGCATCATATACATTAAACTTCAGGGACTCGTCGATGTATTTTTCATCGTACTTGATGTAAAGCAATCGGCTATTGGCTTTGTAATAGGTACCATCCGGTTTCTCTTTGGGAATAGCATATACAAATGGCCCCGAGCAACCAAAGGAAACCCGCGGATGGTTTACATCGCCATTGATAATATTCATGGTGACATCGGCGATGTAGCTTTGGTTCGTTACTCCGGTGAATTGTCCGATATTGACATTGTTCTGGTACATTTTGATGTTACTGCCATTCTTCTCGAAACGGAATTTATCTGTGGAAGTAAACGTTCCCAGATTGACCCCTGTTGTAAGACCGGGGATGTAATAGATCCTTGTATCTCCAATCACAAAGAAGCGCCAGATCAACATTTTGTATCCTATCGAAGCGGAGAGAAAGTCAGGATCTGAGTTACTCAAACCAATCATGTTGGCTCCGTACTGCGTTGGGGCCGTTACTTCAAACCAGCCATTAGACCCCATGTTGAGCGCATTGCAGGAAGAGGCTCCGGCATCTTCTTGCCCATTTACTGTTCCCGTGCTGTTTTTGGTGAGGCTGTAATCTGTGGAATTGACATTAACGCCTTGCGTATGTGTCCAGTTTGGTTTAAAGGCTACCGTAGCGCTTTGAGAGAAATTACCATTTGCCCCAAAGATCGTTGTATAATAATATTTGATGGTATAGGTTCCGGCACAGAGATTTGAGAACGTGACATTGTTTGGCCCCGATGGTGTAAGGGTTGATAACAACACCGCCGGTGAAGTTGTGCTATAAAGTTCGTATTTAACCGGTGAAGAGGCCAGAATATAACGTCCTGCCGCGTTGATCGATCCGCTGCATAAATTGTCGCACGACACATCTGTAACTATGGTGGTGATCGATGATGTGAGGTATTTTTTCTCAGGAACAATCTTAATACCATTGATCACCCCGCCGGCACTTTTGAATACAAACTTAGGGGAGAATCCTACTGTAGAACTCAGGTTGGTATAGTCACTGTAGGTCATTTTCGTCTCATTTTGATAGTACGCCAGTTGGTGTGTTTCGGTATTGGTGGTCATCATGAAACGGTCGCCATCGTTCAAAGTACCACTATAAATCGTGGATCCTTTGAAGATAATCGTGTATGTTCCGTCGCCCTTGAAATGAAATCCTGCATTCGGAGACATATCCGTACTGGTACCATCTATTTGTGTGGAGTCTTTTCTAAGGCCCACATCAATGGCATCCGTCTTTCTAGCAATTTCAAACCCCAAGGAGAAATTGTCTGTAAACTCCAGGTGATTGGCTGAAATGTAATAGTGACTGCCACTCACATAGGTACCCGATTGGCTAATGCTTAGACCATTGCCGTACGTGTAAATGGTCTTGCCGGAGGTTCTGGTGCCAATGGAAGAGGTTGCCGTTGTTACACCAGCAGCAGCATTCTGCAGCATGCTCATGCCAACGGTGTTGAAAAGGATCAAAGAATCGGACTGGTCATATACTGTTACACTATATGTACCAGGTATCAGATTACTACTGGAGGTTTGGCGCCTTAAACTATCTAGCTTGGATTTGAAGATCGTAGAATCTAGTGTGATGCCTGCGAAGTCTGTTTTAAATTTATTATACATCGCTTGAACCGATGGATATTTGAAGCCACTCCAAGCAACGGTGTATGGTGGTGTTCCACCCATCAAACATAAATTTACCTGGCCTCTTGTCGTATCGTTCACATAATCTGTAATCCCGGCTGATGAAGACAGAGGGCTTGACACGGTTACGGTGCGAGACAATATACAGCCGTTGGCCGGATCTTTGGCCAACAATGTATAAGTACCACCACTAATAACAGCCAGTGTGGATGTGTTTGCTCCACCCGGGCTCCAGGTATAGGTAACGCCACTGGTGGTGCTGGTGCTTGTGAGAACGGCACTAGGGTTGGTACAATTAATAGTAGGGCTATTGGTAATTGTTAATGTTGGAGTCGTTGTATTGGTGCTGATCGACACTGTTTTGGTAATTGTACAACCGTTTGCCGGATCGGTTACTTTTAAGGAGTAAGTGCCGCTGGCTGTGACCGACAGTGAAGAGGTGCTTCCTGCTACCGGCGACCAGGAATACGTAGCGCCGCTGGTCGTCGTTGTACTGGTGATAACAACAGTAGGGCTTGAACAGGTAATGGTTGGGCTATTGGTGATTGTTAATGTCGGAACCGTGGTATTGGTGCTGATCGACACGGTTTTGGTAAGCGTACAACCATTCGTTCCGTCTTTGATGAGGAGTGTATAAGTGCCGCCGGTCGTTACAGATGCCGACGAAGCTGTCCCACCACTGGGGCTCCAGGTATAACTCGCACCACTGGTGGTGGTGGTGGTGGTACTTGTAATCACCACCGTAGGGCTTGAACAGGTAATGGTTGGACTATTGGTGATTGTTAAGGTTGGAACCGTGGTATTTGTGGCAACTGTGATTGTTTTTGTGTTGGTACAGGTTGTGATGCCATCTTTAACCAGTAAGGTGTAGGTATTGCCACTTGTGACAGAGAGTGACGATGTGGTAGCTCCGCCGGGGCTCCAGGTATAACCCGGGCTGCTGGCTGAAGTAGAGCTCGTTATAACAACCGCCGTGTTGGTGCAGGTAATGGATGGGGTGCTTGGTGTCAATGTGATCGTTGGCAATGCTCCGTAGTTTACCTGCACCGTCTTTGTGCCGCAAGAGCCAGCGTTCAATGTAAATGTCTGGCTATTGGTAAGTGTGTTGCTCAGAATAGCAGATGTTGTTGTACTGGATGTAATACCCGAGCCTGACCAACTATAGGTAATATAGCTATTGGCAGCTGTTGAGAGTGTAACAGTTGATCCGGCACATGGTGCAGATGGGGTGACAGATATCGTGAGGGCTGTTGGGCATGGATTTGTATAATTGATCTGTAACTTCGGTCTCATAGTAGCTACTGTATAATCGCTACTTGCAAAATACATAGCCGCATAACTCTGCGGTGTTTCATTTTGAAGCTGGATTGTCCATCCCTTATTTCCAGAGGGTGTTGAGATCATGTCCTGAACCTGAGAGGTCACATCAATCAGTTTATTGTCGGTAGATGTGGAAGTTGCCGACAGTGAAATTGAACCCGTTGTTATTGTTGCCGGCAATGTTGCCCAGGTTACAGAGTTCTCACCCCATGCAGTTGTATTGCGGTACAAATAAGATGCATTGGACATACCCAATTGGTTGTGAGAGGTTCCGTAGAGTGTAAGTGTTGCTGAATTGACAATCGCGTTGGTCGGAATATGAGACAAATCAAATTCAATGGTAGACCTCTCTTTGAACCAGCCTCCCGAAGTTCCCCGAATGGCTGCGAATGCTGTCGAATTTGGACCAGGTGTATTGAGATAGGTTACGCCATCATCGCCCAGGGCCAGGTATGAATCTTTACCTGCCAGAGCATCCGGCTGATAGGTAGCAGCGAGCGAAGCATAACCTGCACAAAGGGCCAAAATTTTCCCGACGCTTTTTCCATTGGCGTCAGTTACTGTTACGGTGTACATTCCGGCCCCTACACCTGTAATACTGGATGTTGTTGCTCCTGTGGACCAACTGTAGGTATATGGTGACTTTCCTTTGGTAATAGATGTCCGAATGGTTCCATCAGTAGAAGCCGTTGTTGTTGGAGCTGTCATCGTTGTTGTCACGATCATGGGCAATTCATACTTAACCTCCAATTTTGGTCGGAGAGAAGCTGTTGCCCCATCACTACTTGAAAATATAAACTGTCCGGCAGTCGTTTCATTCTGCAACTGAAGCATCCATCCATAATTTATTGCTGGCACATTTACCATGGTTTGTACGTGGTTCGAAACGTCGACAGTATAAGTAGTCAATGTGGTGCTTGGGATCGAAATCTGATCAGTAGTAATGGAGCTCCCGCTGAGAGTATTCCAATTACAGGTACTTTCAACCCAACCCGCACTGATCCGTCTTAAATAACAAGCATTTGTTCCGGTAACAGTTCCACTCGAAAGCGTGAGTTTTGCTGAGATCACATATGCATCCTTTGGAATTCCGGAAAGGTCGAATTGAAAAACACCACGCTGCAAGCTTACTACGGTTGATACAACTTTAACCATCTTGGCTCCCACAGTAACATCTGAACCATAGTTGGTGGTGGGATTTGTACTCTCGAGAATAGCATCTTTTCCTGAAGTGCCATCCGGCTGAAATGTAACGGTTGTATCTGTCTGAGCAAATCCCCCGATCGAAATAAGCATAAACGAAGACAGAATAACAATTCTGAAAAAAAGATTTTTATACATAAATGTGTTTTTAAAATTCGTCGTCAAATGTAAAACTGTCACCTGGCTTTAAACCTACTATATCCAGGTGGATACCATGCCGTGTGAGGAGGGAGATGTCACCAAGCGGTATGCGCCATATCAAACTGTTTATTTTATAAGCCCCCAGGTCGGCCACATTTGCAGACCTTAAAACTGAATTGGCCTTATATGCTGTATCTTTTACAATTACCTGACTTCCTGAAGAAAAGAGTGTCAGCTTTACATGAAGACTATCAATAAGTGTATCATTTAATGCAATCTCTATATAACGCTCATATGCTGTATCCATAGTTGCTGAAACAGTATAGGTTGCTGGATTTGTTTTTACCTGGGCATTAACAAAAGATGATTGTGCTTTTGCGTGATTTACCAGAAAAAAAAATTCCAATAAACATGTGAATCTGAAAACGGTGGTTAATGAAGTCATAAAAAAAAATTATACTGTATTCAATTTTGCAAATGTACTTTTCACTTTGTTAATCTCAACAACCATTAAACGGGTTTTTAGCACAATTCGCCTTTTTCAAAATAAAACACAATCTGGTAACGCTCATTTCATTTTTGTTAAGTGGTTATAAATTTCCGATCATTGGCGATCCCCTGTAAACATTGAATAACGCGGGGACATTAAATAAATTACAAGTCTACTGTTTTTTAACATTTTACCATGGCGAAAAATATGCATGTTCATAATTCCCGAAAAAACAAGTAAATTTTTACTACGGAAAATACCCATTCAAATAGTTGCCTATCATAAATAACGAGGCCCAGGATTCGTTTCCAGTTTCAATTGTGTTTCTAATAATTACTTAAAAAAAGGAGAATTGTTCAAAAATTAAACATGCGAAAATCCCATTCTTAATCTCAATATTCCATTTTCGAGACAAATGGATATAAACCCCCGGCCGGATTTAAAGGAAGCAATATCAGTATTAGCCAAACTTAAATTTAATCCCCCTGCATGTATATTTTTCATAACACAAACAGACGATCCCGAGATACCCGGTTTGAACCTCTGACATCAAAAAGGTCCTGAAACTGAGGCTTTGAAAGGTGCAATTTTATAAAAAGTGGTTTAGTGATACATTACCACTAATCACACGCAGGGAAATTCTCCCATTCTCTATCCATATAATTGTTGATTAAACAAGCAGGGACAAGTGTATCAACTCTATAATTCTCCGAAGGATCACTCTTCAATAGTTTAACAACGATTAAAGAGTCTCTTATCGGAATATCTAAAGATGAAATGCAAGACTTATAACTTTTATTTTTATAAGAATACATATAACAATAGTTTATATTATCAGAATTATTCTCGATCTCATACAATTTCGCCACAACATACACATGTTCCATATCTATCTTCTCGCGTCTCTTTTTTCCAAGAAAATACAATAAGAAAAAGGCCAGTACAGCTATCAAAAAAACTATTAAATTACGGCTATTCATATCAATACCTGTTTTTTCATATTTACCTTCTTCTTCTTTAGCTTGCTACCCATTCATTTAATCGGGTTTCAGTTGCTCTACGCCGCTTTCATTTGTTCCTTAGAAGTACGCTTTTTTAAAAGTCATTCTATGAAACACATATATCTTGTCCAAAGCTATAACTAAAACAATCCAGTGTTTCAATAAGACAAAAGGCAGGCTCCGGTTGCTGATGGATTCAGTGATACATTCCGTTTTCGTGGAGGGTGCAGCTCACTCCCCTAACCTCTTAACATCTCCAATTGATTAATAAGCTCTTTCATTTTACTGTTAGACCATGATCCATAATCATACTGCCTTACTTTTAATTGCAAGCTGGGTATCTGTATCAGTAAATAAACTCTACGAGTTCGTGTTATTAGATCGTATGCCCTTAGCTCTGGCTTAAAATCTTCAAGTTCACATGCATAGGTAGTTTTTGTATTAACTACATCTATTGTAAGGTGTACTTTCCCGCTTGTTTTATCATAAATAATAGTTTCAATATATTGGTTCGTTCTATCTATTGTTTGATAAAAGAAAAGCAACATATATCCAATAATAACCGACATAATGAACACGTTATATTCAAAAGGGTTCCAGCTTCCTATAGTTATTGAGAATACAACATATAGAATAATTGGCTTTATTGCTTGATATTTCAAATAATCAAACACCCTATTACTGTAAGAGTTTTTTATGTTAAATATTTCAACTTCCATACCATTTATTTGCTGCAGGAACAGATTTAGTGATACACTGCTGGAATTTGTTCCCAAGTTTTTCCATATAATGAATCCTGGGCTAATTCTATAGGTAGCTTTTGTTCAACGACCTCATTAATCTTTGGGTCTTTTATTGAAAATCGAATCAACATAAAAGAATTAGTCGTATGTATATCAAGTGATGTTACGCCCCCTGAAAACTCCTGGTTTCGATACTTATATCTGTATGTATAAGAAAGTCCATCGGAATTATTTATGATTTCATCGACTTTTGCTATGGTATAGAAACAGCCCTCATTGATTCGTTCCTTTTTATGTATGCCAAGCAAAACTGCCATCAGTACTATACATACTGACACAGCAACTACTATCAAAACTTTCTTATCTATCTTCATTTTCATCCCTTTTTATTATATTCTTCTTTAGTTTGCTACCCATTCATTTAATCGGGTTTCAGATCCTCTAAACTGCTTTCATTTGTTCCTTAGAAGTACGCTTTTTAAAAAGTGATTCTATGAAACACATATATCTTGTCCAAAGCTATAACTAAAACAATCCAGTGTTTCAATAAGACAAAAGGCAGGCTCCGGTTGCTGGTGGATTCAGTGATACATTACGCCGGATCGGTTACAGCCCTACCTTTCAATAAAATTAATTCCTTCTACACATTCTTCTATTTTCAATAAAAAATAAGTGCAATTTTTCTTAGTCTCAATCTCCTTCAAAGTATGGCATTCAAAAGGATAATTATCAATGTAAAAAATCCAGCGCCCTTTTGTCTCTGAAAAACACTTATAGTTTTGTTTCATAATTCTGTTCAAGGGGGAAAGAGTATCTTTGCTGTTATATGGTTCAAAATAATCTAATAAATGTCCATTATAAGACACGTTTACTGACCTAATACTGTCCAAGTCTCCCTGGAATTGGATCTTATGTGAATTATTAGAAATTAACCTTTGCCCATCTTTTAGCCCTATTGACACCTCAATATTAGTGTACCGTTTCAATGTATCACCATCTTTTACGACAATTAAATCAGAATTAAAGGCAATTACCTGGCAGCAGAGCGACTGTGCTCCGAAAACCGAGGATATATAAATAAAAAATCTAACTATATATGACATTAATTCCTTTTTCATGTAAAAATTCCGCCCCTGTTGGTGTTATCACCAACAGTCAATATGCCTGGCTCTCCGATACCAGCTATTTAACGATAAAGGCCCGCTCATAGATCAGTTTATCGCCCTGGTAAAACTGCAGTTTCCATTTACCCTTGAGAAGTTCGTAGTGCTTTACAAATTTGTAATAGGTAAAATGCGTTTCATTAACGGATACCCTCATTTTATTCTCCCAGCGTTCATAACGCCTGCCCTTCTTGTCTTTCATCGGGTATGGAAATACCCACACACGCTTCAGCGTAACCTCTTTGGCCGATGTGGATGTAACTTTATATTCCATGCCAAATGACGTCCCTGTCAGGGCTGGGATGGTATCAACCTGCTCGAGGAATTTATAATGAATAGAATCAGTAGCCATAGCAGAATCAGATGCCAGGACATCTTCGTTCTGTGTTTGATACAAGCCATGGTTCATTTCACTGAATACCACGTCAGCGGCTTTATGCCTGAAAACGGAGCAATGTATCAATCCTAAACAAGCGAATACTATCAGGGCTTTTCTGAGCATACAAAAACAGTGTACAATAAAGATAAAAGAATAAAAGAAAAAAGCCCGGATAAACCGGGCTTTTAAAATATGTATTAGTGACCGCCACCATCGTGCTCGCCATCAGCCAGCGGAACCGTTTGCGGAACGAAGTCGTGTTCTTGTCCGGGCTTGCTGTAATCATAAGCCCAACGGTGAACCACAGGTAATGAACCAGGCCAGTTGCCGTGGATATTAGCCACCGGTGTAGTCCACTCGAGTGTATTCGAATTCCATGGATTCTGCGTTGCTTTCTCACCGCGGAACATACTATAGAAGAAGTTGAATAAGAATATTACCTGAGCCAATGCCCCGATGATTGCACATACGGTTACAATTTCGTTGATGTCAACGAGGTTGTCGAACATCGGGAAGTTGCTGTTGGTATAGTAACGACGCGGCACGCCGGCAAGACCTAAGAAGTGCATTGGGAAAAACACACCATAAGCACATACAAATGTGAGCCAGAAGTGCAGGTAACCCAGTTTTTTGTTCATCATACGGAGGAACAGTTTAGGGAACCAGTGATATACACCGGCAAACATACCGAAGATTGCCGACAGACCCATTACAATGTGGAAGTGAGCAACCACAAAGTATGTATCGTGTACAGTAATATCGAGTGTAGAGTCAGCCAGGATAATACCTGTAACACCACCGGTTACGAAAGAAGAAACGAGACCAATAGAGAACAGCATCGCAGGTGTATACTGGATATTACCTTTCCAGAGTGTGGTGATGTAGTTAAACGCTTTTACAGCCGATGGAATCGCAATTAATAATGTGGTGAATACGAATACAGAGCCTAAGAACGGGTTCATACCGGTAAGGAACATGTGGTGACCCCATACGATAAAGGATAAGAATCCGATAGCGAGCATGGAACCGATCATGGCGCGGTAACCGAAGATAGGCTTACGCGTGTTGGTAGAGATAATCTCGGAAGTAATACCCAATGCAGGTAATAATACGATGTATACCTCAGGGTGACCTAAGAACCAGAATAAGTGTTCGAATAATACAGGGCTACCACCAACGTTGTCGAGCGGACGGCCACCGATGTAGATATCAGACAGGTAGAAGCTTGTACCCATGCTGCGATCGAAGATCAGTAAGAGTGCACACGATAATAATACAGGGAAAGATAATACACCTAAAATAGCTGTGATTAAGAACGCCCAGATGGTTAAAGGCATGCGGGTCATTTTCATTCCCTTAGTACGCAGGTTGATAATGGTTACGATGTAGTTCAGACCACCTAATAAAGAAGATACGATGAATAAGCTCATAGATACCAGCCAAAGCGTCATACCTAATTTGGAACCAGGCATAGCTTCTGGTAAAGCCGATAACGGAGGGTAAATTGTCCAACCGCCGGAAGCAGGGCCGTCTTCAATAAATAAAGAGGTTAACATGATACAGCTGGAGATAAAGAAGAACCAGTATGATAACATGTTCAGGAATCCGGAAGCCATATCACGGGCACCGATCTGGTAAGGGATCAGTAAGTTAGAGAATGTTCCGCTCAATCCACCGGTTAATACAAAGAATACCATGATGGTACCGTGAATAGTAACAAGGGCCAGGTACATATTAGGATCCAGAACACCGTCTTTACCCCATTTGTCGCCAAGCATTGCATTGATGAATGCAAATTTCTCACCCGGCCAGGCCAATTGCATACGGAAAATGATAGACATGGTCATTGCAATAACCGCCATGACTACCGCCGTAATTAAAAACTGGCGGGAAATCATTTTGTGATCCATACTGAATACGTATTTACTCACAAAACTTTCTTCATGATCATCATCATGATGATGAACGTGTGCATGGTGTACTGCGTGTTCGTGTCCTGTATTAGTTGCGTGTACGTTTGCCATTTCTTATACTTTATAGAGTGTTAGAAAAATCTTTTATTTAATAATTACTTTACTTCTGCTGAAGCAACTGTTTTTGTTTTGATTGCTTTTTGTTTTGAAAGCCATGCTTCGTAATCAGCAGGAGTATCCACAATAATATTCATCTGCATGTTGTAGTGCGATGCACCACAGATTTTATTACATAATAACAGGTAATCAAATTCAACAGCTTCTTTGCCGTCTTTGGCACGTTGCTTATTGATACCGTCCATCAACTGGATTACGTAAGGATCTTTACGCATTTCAGCTGTTGTTTTAATTGGCTTGAATTTGAAGGTAGTTACCATACCCGGTACACAGTTCATCTGTGCACGGAAGTGAGGCATGAATGCCGAGTGAATCACATCACGTGAGCGCATTTTGAATTCGATTTCGCGGTTCACCGGAATGTGGAATTCATTTTTAATGAGGATATCATCGAAACCGGTTTCATCCAGTGTATCCAAACCAACCGCGTTTGACCCGTCGATCTGGCGGTAATCTGTGCTTCCGAGTTTACCGTCTTTACCAGGGTAACGCGCTGTCCAGTCGAATTGTTTTGCATAAAGCTCGATCACCACTTTGTCTTTCTCCTGGGCGTGGTCTGTAATTTCGTTCCAGTATTTCAAACCGAAAATGATGATGAATGCTAAAGCTACCGCAGGTACAATAGTCCAGATCATCTCGAGTTTGTTGTTGTGAGCAAAGAACGTTGCTTTGGAATCTTTCTTGCCTGAATATTTATACGCGAAGTAGAACAGTACGGCATTAGTTACCAGGAATACAAATGTAATCAGGTAAATGTTGGCATCCCAAAGGGCATCTACTTTCACACCATGTTCTGATGCGGCATCCGGTAATGACTTATCATTCCAGCGATTTACCTGCCAGAAGAAGAAGGAAAAAAACAGGAACATAAACGCTAACATCGCTTTACCGTTAAAGCGGTTGTCTTTTTCGCTTACCTGCCACTCCCTGGTTTTCTTCAATTCACGCGATAATTCGATCACTCGCATCAACTGATGAACCGCGATGATTAAAAGTACAAGTCCAATTAAAATAAGTAGTTTCATAGTATTTAGGCTATTTTAATTTTTTACAATTTCTTATTCGTCTGTGCTGATTAGGTTGTATGATGTAAACTTTCTTCCAGGAACGGGTGATTTTTCACCAGTAACGGTGCTTTGGTCAGGTTGCGGAGAACCACAAACAGGAACAAACCAAGGAAGAATAAGAATGAACCCAGTTCCATCCAGCTCAGGCCTGTCCAGGCATGACCAACAGTACCAGGCATTACAATCATAATCACATCTAAATAGTGACCAATAAAGATGATTGTACCAACGAACATCAGGAAGAAGAAATTACGTTTGCTGTCGCGGCTCATCAGCATAATCATCGGGAATGCGAAGTTTACAAAGAATACAGTCCACATAAGGGCTTTATAACTTTCCCAACGGGTCTGGAAATAAACCACCTCTTCAGGTATATCGGAATACCAGATGAGCATGAACTGAGAGAAGTAAAGGTAAGTCCAGAGGAAAGAAATGGCGAACATCCATTTACCCAAATCGTGAATAGTACTTTCGGTAACATACTCGAGGTAACCCAGGCGTTTTAACCAAACCACCAGCATGGTAATAGTTACCAGGGCGCTGATCCACATACCGGAGAACGTATACCATCCGAATAATGTAGAGAACCAGTGTGTATCGATACTCATTACCCAATCCCATGAAGATGTAGAAGATGTTACGGCAAACACAACCATGAACCATGCGCCGAGTTTAATGTTTTTCCAGTGGAAGCTGTTGTTTGTATCTTTATCCAGTTTATCGGCCTCACGCGAGTTTTTTACAAGTTTCCATGTAAACCAGCTCCAGCCTATCATATAAAGAATGGTACGTATCCACCAGAAGACACCAAAGTATCCGATTTTGTCGGCAATCACTTTATCGTAATGCTGGCTGCCTGCATCAGCCACACCGGATAACATCCAGTGGTAGATATGATGAACCTGAAGCTGACCCAGAATAAAGAACAGCAACAAAATGCTAACACCCCATTGTACATACATGGCAACACCTTCGATCACACGTTTTACCGTGGTAGCCCAACCTGCTTCGGCAGCATATTGTAAGCCCAGGAAGAATGCAGCGGCCAGACCAATAGCCATAAAGAAGAAGGAACCGGCAAAAATATTAGCCCAGGCACGGGTATGATGGTATTCAGGATCATCCGCTTGTTTGTCGAACGCAAACATCAAGGCAATACAGATCAATCCGATCACCATCAGGGCGATGGAGAGCATCTTTGCTTTTGACGGAATTACGAAATTCAGTTTTTCAGTGTTCATATTCTAGCTTCGTAAATTATATGTTCTTTATTTTACTTTTTTTGTTGAATCAGCTACTGCAGCGGCTGGTTTTGAACTGTCGGCGGCGGCTGTTGTTTTAGGTCCCTGTAATTTCTGTACATAGTACACCAGTTTCCAACGCTCTTCCTGGGTCAGGAGCGGCGCATGAGGGCCCATCAGACCTTTACCGTAGGTAATGGAATGGAAAATTTTTCCCTCAGGAAGATTCTTCAGTGTACCGTTATAGGCAGGAGGAGCACCAGGCAGTTTACCACCTACTTTTCCATCGCCACCACCGGTTGCACCGTGGCAGTGTACACAGAATTTACCATATAATACTTCGCCTTCTTTTTCTACTTTTTCAGAATAAGCCAGAGGATTTTTCAGGTATAATCCGGCCTGCTCATACCCATCTGCTGTATTCGGATATACATAAGGCATGTAACCGCGTGCAATGGTTCCCTTTACAGGAGTCATGGCGCTATACACGGTATCGCCGTTAATAACCTGTGATCCGTAATACTCCAGAGACGGTGAGCGATACATATCAGGCATGAATTCCACACCCGGGCTGTTTGCATCTTTTTTACCGCATGAAGTAAAACCTGCCACTAACAAAGCAGTGAATGTACCGCAAGCTATTAGTTTTAGATTTTTATAAGACATGTTCATATGAGTAATAATTTCTTCTATTAGTATTTTGGTTCAATTGTCAGCGTTCCTTTGTAGTTTACTTCTTCAGCACCTGTAGCGCGTAAGATTTCATCTGCTTTTTTAGATTGCTCATCGTTAAGCTCTAAATAGATCAGGAACTTATCATCTGTAGTACGTGGATCCGGATTTTTTGCTTTAGCACCCGGAACCAGCCAGCAACGTAAAAAATACGTTAAAGCCATACCGTGAGCGGCGCAGAATACAGTTGATTCGAATGTGATCGGAATGAATGCCGGCACGTTGAAATAATAGGCCCAGTTTGGTTTACCACCAATATCATTCGGCCAGTCGTGAACCATCATATACCACATCATTAATGTAGCCAGTGATGTACCTGTGATACCGTAGATGAATGCACAAATTGCAATGCGTGTACGGGGAACACCAACAATCGGATCAATACCGTGAATAGGGAATGGTGTAAAAACATCTTTGATACGGATACCGGAAGCGCGAAGCTTTTTACAGGCTTCCAATAGTGGCTCTTCATCGCCGAATACCCCGTGTATAATTTGTTTAGTTGCCATATTTATCTAAATACTAAATTCTGTTTTTTTAATTTCTACGTTTTCCAATTAATGGTGTGCATGTTCTGCAGCTGCTTTCTTTTGTGCTTCACCCGATGCTTTCAGGATGGTTTTTAACTCGGCCTGTGCAATAACAGGGAATGTACGTGAGTAAAGCAGGAAGAATGTTCCGAACATACCGATGGTTCCAACAAAAATACCGATATCGATAAATGATGGTGTATAGGTTGTCCAGGTAGAAGGTAAATACGTACGGCACAGTGTAGGTACGATGATTACGAAACGCTCGAACCACATACCGATGTTCACTACGATAGACAGGATAAATGTAGCTACCAGAGAGGTACGGATTTTTTTGAACCAGAATAATTGCGGGGAAATTACGTTGCAGGTCATCATCGCCCAGTAACTCCAGGCCAGAGGACCGGTAGCACGGTTAAGGAATGCATATTGCTCCCACTCTACACCAGAGTACCATGCAATAAATAACTCGGTTAAATATGCCACACCCACAATAGAACCCGTTACGATGATTACGATGTTCATGTATTCAACGTGTTTGATAGTCAGGTAAGCTTCGAGTTTGTATACTTTACGAACGATTAACATAAGGGTTAATACCATCGCGAAACCGGAGAATACCGCACCCGATACGAAGTATGGAGGGAAGATGGTCGTGTGCCATCCCGGTACTACCGAAGTAGCAAAGTCAAAGGATACAATCGAGTGAACCGAGAATACGAGTGGTGTAGATAAACCAGCGAGTACCAGGGATACTTCTTCAAAACGGCTCCAGTGACGAACGCTTCCACCCCAACCGAAGCTGGCTAAAGCATACACTTTTTTAGCAAGCGGTTTGATAGCACGGTCGCGGATCATCGCGAAATCAGGAATCAGACCGATATACCAGAATACAACCGATACGGAGAAATAAGTAGAAACCGCAAACACGTCCCATAATAATGGTGAGTTGAAGTTAGGCCACAGGGAACCGAACTGGTTTGGTAAAGGGAATAACATATAATCTAACCAGGGACGACCGGTGTGTAATGTTACGAAGATGGCCGCACACATTACCGCGAAGATCGTCATCGCTTCCGCTGAACGGTTGATCGCCATACGCCATTTCTGACGGAACAGCAATAATACCGCTGAAATCAGTGTACCAGCGTGACCAATACCGATCCACCATACGAAGTTGGTGATATCCCATGCCCAGTCAACCCCGTTGTTGGAGCCCCATGCCCCGATACCTACACCAATGGTGTAAGCCAAACATCCAAGTCCCCAGGTAAATGAGAGAACGGAAATGGTGAAAATAACATACCATGCTTTGCTTGCCTTTCCTTCGATAGGCGCAATAATATCATCAGTGATATTTCGGTACGTTTTATTACCGATAATCAACGGTTCCCTTATCTGTGATTCTGCGTGCATATCTGTATCTTAATTTTTTAGTTCTTAAATTATGTTCAGTTTATGAATGTTTCTCTTCCGCTTTTTTCTCTTCGTGTCCTTCGTGTTTTGCAGGAGCGCCTTCTTCGTGAAGAATTGGCTCTTCCTGGTTTCTTACTTTCAGGAGGTAAGATACGGTTGGTTTGATCCCTACTTCTTCGAGCAGATAGTAGTTTTTGTCATCACTGCGCCATTTGGTTACTTCCGATTTTTCATCGTTGGCATCACCAAACATAATCGCATTTGTAGGACATACCTGCTGACAAGCTGTTTTGATTGAACCGTCTACCAGTGGCGTTCCGGCTTTTTTCGCTTCGAGTTTACCAGCCTGTAAACGTTGCTGACACATCGAACATTTTTCCATAACACCACGGCTGCGTACAACTACATCAGGGTTCAGAACCATACGGCCCAGATCCTGGTGAGCAGGGTTGATATCAGCGAACATTTCATTGGCATTGTAATTAAACCAGTTGAAACGGCGTACTTTGAAAGGACAGTTGTTTGCACAGTAACGTGTACCGATACAACGGTTATAGGTCATCATGTTCAGACCTTCGGTGCTGTGGCTTGTGGCCAGTACCGGACATACCGTTTCGCAAGGAGCGTGGTTACAGTGCTGACACATCATCGGCTGGAACGTTACCTTCGGATTGTTGGAAGGTGTTTCCATATCGAGGTACATTTGTTTTGTACCAATGTTACCGTCTTTAGCCGCTTTTTCTTTGGTCATATCCGAAGTATAGTAACGATCGATACGCAACCAATGCATGCTACGGGTTTTGGCTACTTCGGCTTTACCTACCACGTGTACGTTGTTTTCTACTGTACAGGCTACAACGCAGGCAGAACAACCAATACATGAAGTCATATCGATGGTTAATCCCCATTTATGGTTCATGCGCGGGAACTCATCCCACAGGTCAATTTTGCTGACATGTTTTTTACCACCGCCGTGAACAGGTAATTCTGCTTCCGGATTCCATGCTTCTTTCGGCAGGTTTTTATATTCATTGAGGCTTACTTCACGAAGAATGTACTCTTCGCGGCCCATGATGGTATGTTGAATTTGTGTGGAAGCAAACAGGTGTTCTTCGTTGGTTTTAGCCACAGAAGCCGTGTAAGCTACATTCTGGAATGTATCGTTGATAACCGATACCATAGGGAATGCATTAACACCTACCGGTTTACCTTCCTGCATAGCAACACGCAGTGTTTCAGCAGTACGTCCATACCCCAGTGCTAAACCAATTGTGCCAGGAGCCTGGCCCGGTTGCGGGAACACAGGAACTTTAACAGCAACACCATTTACGGTGAGGTCAACGATAGAACCGATGATGTCCTGGCGGAGCATTTCATTCAGGCCTAATTGTTTCACATCGGCCGGAGCCATGGTGATGTAGTTGTCCCAGGTTACTTTAGAGATAGGATCCGGTAATTCCTGTAACCAAGGGTTATTGCTTTGGTTACCGTTACCTAAACCTACTTTTTCATAAATCGCTAATTCAAATTGTCCGCCACCTTTTACAGAAGTTGCCATAGAGGCTGCTTTGTTATAATCCGGTGTCGGCATGGCTACAGCTGCTACCTCTGTTTTTGGTGCGGCATGCATCTCATGTTTTACAGTGTCTTCGTTGGCTACCAGTTCAGCCATTGCTACCGCTACACCATTCATCAATGGTTTACCGGTGCTGTCGATAGCCATAGGAGCAATCGGAAGGTCTTTTGCTACAGCTACTTTCAATACACCATCGTGTAAAGTATGAGCCCAGAAAGAAGCGAAGTCTAAATATTTACCTTGTTGCGGGAATACATGGTTATTCCAGTATCCCTGTAAGTATGCTAAATAGTCGGCTTTGATACCGGCCCATTTCAATAATGAATCCTGTGCCTGGCGTGTACCACCATTTTTGCTTTTTGCAAATACCGGGTTAATGGTTGGTTGCTGTAAGCTGTAGTGACCACGTTTTGGATTGGCATCACCCCATGATTCGAGGTAGTTATGATCCGGACAAACATACGTCGCTAATTTCGACGTTTCATCCATCACCTGAGAGAACGATACTTTTACCTTGGCTTTAGCATAAGCTGCTTCAAATTTCAGGGAAGCAGGTGCCGTATAAACCGGGTTACAGTTATATGTAATGAGTGTATCTACTTTACCGGCGTTCAGATCGCTTACAAGCTGGATAAATTCTTTATCATCACCTTGTTTCAGCATGTAGTGGTTATCGATGTCTACGGTTTTGCCATAGTTATCGAGCATTTTATTGATACCTGCTACGAGTGTCTGAATACCTTCGTCGTTAGAACCGGCAACTACCAGTGATTTACCACTATTGCCAACAAGTTCTTTTGCGATTTTTGAAATTTTAGCTGAAGCTTCAGCAGAAGAAATTTTTGAATCTCCTGAAACTTTTGCATTACCGGTAGCAGAAGCTACTTCATTGAATAATGCTACCGCTACTTTACCAAATTCAGAAGGTTTAACCATGAAACGTTCGTCGGCATTGGCACCGGTGAGCGACAGGTTAGCTTCGAAATGATAGTGTTTGCTCATTTCCAGGTTTTCGCGCGATACCTTGCGGCCTGCGCTGTACTGACCTGCAAATTCAACAGGACTCAGCCATGTACCTACAAAGTCGCAGGCAATACCTACGATGGTTTTGGCTTTGCTGAAATCGTAAGAAGGAATAACCGATTTACCGAATACATTTTTGCTTGCTTTCGATAAAGCGTTGTATGAAATAGCGTCGTAAGTAACAACTTTTGTATTCGGATGTTTTGCAGTAAACTCAGCAATCACAGCCTTTGTAGAAGGACTGATGATGGTAGAAGTTAAAATAACCGTGTTGCCTGAGGAAACTGATTTGGTGATGGCATCATCCACATTTTTCCAGCTGGTGTATTCGCCTTTGAAGGTCGGACCCTGTAAACGGGCACCATCATATAAACTTAATACAGAAGCCTGGATACGGGCATTCGACGAACCTTTATTGATTTTGGAAAGTTCGTTACCATCCACACGGATAGGACGACCTTCGCGGGTTTTAACGAGAACTGAAGCGTAATCGTGACCATCGTAGAACGTTGATGCATAGAAGTTCGCCACACCTGGTGTTACTTCTTCCGGTTTTACAACGTAAGGAATCGCTTTGTTTACAGGAGTTTCACAGGCTGCGAGGGCAACTGCAGCTGTTGAAAAGCCCATTACTTTCAGGAAGTCACGACGGCTGGTGCCTTTAGAGTCATCTTCTTTGCCTGCCAGGAAATCTCCGATTGGTAATGGCTCCGCAAATTCGTTGTTTTTGTTTTGCAAAAACTCAGGACTGTCTGTTAATTCAGGTAATCCTTTCCAGTATCTTTTTGACATAGTCATTTTTTAAAATATATTCTGAATAATTACTGGTTTACTATTAATAGTGACATTTACCACACTCTAAACCACCGATTTTTTCAACGGTGAATTTCACGTCATACTGTCCTTTGTATTTTTCTTTCAGGGCAGCGTGCAATTTGTCGTAATAAGCATTGCCTTCCATGGCCACTTCTGTTTTGCGGTGACACTCAATACACCATTTCATGGTCAATGGATTTTTCTGCTCAACAGTCGTCATTTTTTTCACATCACCGTGGCAGGTAGCACATTCCTGTTTACCTACTACCACGTGTTGCTGGTGAGAGAAGTAAACGAAATCAGGAAGTGTATAAACTTTCACCCATTTGATCGGGTTTTGTTTTGTAACATCGTAATTACCTGTGTTAGGGTCGAAACCGGCAGCAGCGTGGATTTTAGCAATCTCTGTTTTACCGGTGGTAGGACCTTCCTGGATACCTTTGTGGCAGTTCATACACACGTTCACTGTAGGGATACCGGCGTGACGTGATTTTTCTACAGAGTTGTGGCAGTACTGGCAAGCGATCTCATTGTCGCCCGCGTGAATTTTATGAGAGAATTTGATTGGCTGCTCAGGATGATATCCTTTTTGAGTTTCCCAATCGTAGTATACACCGATATCGTAACATGCATCCCAGCATGATTTCATACCACCGAATACAAGAATAATAGAGAACACGCCAACCAGACGACGGTGGCTGCCCATCCATTGTTTAATCTCTTCCCAGTATGTAAGCGATTGTTCTTCCGGTTTACCTTCTTTACGGTTAGCGGCGTTCTGCATGGCAAAACGTACGCTGCGTAATGCACCGGCTACTAAAGCGATGATCACGATAGCACCCAGTAAAAGGTATAAAGGATCGATACCGCTTGCAGCTTCTGTTCCTGCAACTTCACCACCGGTAGTTGTTGTCGTGGTAGTTGGTTTGTCAGGCGGTGGATTTTTGATGTAGGCAATGATGGCATCTACATCTTTATCGTTGAGCTGACCTTCGAATACGGTCATGGCTGCTTTACCATTGTCGGCATACAGCTTGGTAGCATACGCATCACCTGATTTGATAACCTTTTCGTTATTCATGATCCAGGCGTGCAACCAGGCCTCTGCAGGCTTTGGTACACGGTCGAATACGCCGGCAAGGCCGGGACCAGTTAACTTTTGAGCACCGAGGCTGTGACAAACAGCACAATTTTGCTTAAACAACTTGGCACCATCCTGAGCTTTTAAGCCAAATGAAAAGGTAAAAATCAGGAAAACCGCGCCGAATAAGGATTTGAATGAGAAGTGAGACATAAGTTTATTCATATTTTGAGTACGAATTTTGTGTGTTTTATGGCGGTATAATGACACTTTTATGACAGAAATACGGTGGCAAATTTAACAGAAGATCGTATACGAAATCCGTATTTTTTTAATTTTATTAACATTTAATCTAATTTATAATTATTCTAAATAAGTTTCAGAAAATGCTTTTGGTTTTTGTAGATGAAACGCAAAAATTTACTGATGAATTTCATTTTTCGCATTTCCTCATTCCAACCCGGATCACCTGTGGTAATAAGGCTTTTGCAAAACCCCAACCTGAAAGGATTTCAGCGCCATCCTGCTAAATTTACTATAACATATACCAATTCATACCGCCAAAACTTAATGAAAATCATGGTTTACCATGAGTTGGATTCGTAATCAATGCGTACATTTGAAAATCACGTTACATGTGTTCTTCGTTTCCTGATAGCCCTGAATACCACGCCAGGTCAAGTCAGGTCAGCATAGCGTGTTTAAAGTCACTTTTTTTACATTAACCAGAGATTTATATTCTATGACACAATCTGCACGTTTCACCATTCTCCTGTTTATTGTTTCATTAATCATCGCCTGTTCGCCCGTAAACAGGCTGTTACGCAAAGGCAGCCGCGCAGCCGCCAAAGGCGATCTTGAAAAAGCATGCACGTATTACAAGAAGGCATACGCCATCGATAGCAACAACTATGCGGTAAACACTATACTTGGGGTTACGCTGGCCGATTTCATGGAGCAATACCACGAAGCACTCCCCTACCTCGAAAAGGCAGAAAAATTAAGCCCTAAAGATACCACCGAAGATCTGTTCTACGCGCTCGCCAAAACATATCACTTTCATGAAAACTTTGACAAGGCTCTCTACAACTACCGTAAAATGCAGCGATACGATGCTCTTGAAGATGACAATGACTGGTTCCAGGCTGAGCTCAAACAACGCATAGAAGCCTGTCATTATGCGCAGGCTCATCCTGAAATCAAAGACCCGCATGAGCTCTACGTTGCGAACCTGGGCACCAACGTTAATACCAAACAGGATGAATATGTGCCAACCCTCACCACTGAGCAACAACTTATTTTCACTTCACGCCGGCAGGACGACGCGAAAGAAAAAATAGATCCGGTAGATGGCAAATATTATGAGAGCATGTATATTGCTTCATACAACAATGGCCGCTTTGAAAAACCACGCCGTTACACGCTCCCGGACCACGAGGCAAAATCAGGATTTCCAAAGGGGCATGAATCCATTATCTCGCTGAATCCTGTAAACAAAAAAGTATTTGTGTTCCGCAAAGGCAAAATATATTCAGTGAACCTGCCGGAAGCCGGCAACAAATCGCCGAAAAAACTGTCAAAGACGATTAACTTCAGCCAATACCAGAACCACGCCTGCCTGAGCAAAGATGAAAAGACCATCTATTTTACCAGTGAAGGTGCAGGTGGTGTAGGCGGCAACGATATTTACAAGGCTACCAAAAAAGAAGACGGAAGCTGGGGAGAGCCCGAAAACCTGGGCACAACCATTAATACACCACTGAACGAAGAATCTCCCTACATCAGCGACGATGGTAACACACTTTATTTCTCTTCAAACGGACACCCGGGTTATGGGGAATACGACGTTTTTAAATCGGAACTTATAAACGGCCAATGGACAGATCCTGAGAATCTTGGCAAACCAATCAATTCGGTGGGCAAAGATGTATTTCTGAACTTCGGACAGGATCCTGCAAAGGCTTATTTTGCCTCGTATCGTATGGGGGGCAAAGGAGATATGGATATATACCAGGTACGATATAAACCTGATTTCAATAAGCCCTGCAACACGACCGATGATAACATGCTGGAGGTACGTGTGACAGATAGCGATCCGAACGATCTTGCACAGACATTTGAAGTTGTTGTAAACGATGCACTGAAAAACCATGTGGTAGAATTCACCTGGAGTATTGCCGACTCCGGCGCCATACACCGCGAAGGGCCTGTTCATTTTACATTTGCAAAACCGGGTACATACAACGGCACTGTGAAAATAGCAGCGATCTGCGACACCTGCCTGGAACCCTATATCGGCTGTAAGTCATTTACCACAAGCGTTTCCGGCGCTATCGCAAGTACCACGCCTGTGGATTCGTCGGCTATTAAAGCCGGCCAGATGGGCTTCGACTTATCACCGGTGTATTTTGATCTGAATAAAGAAAACATTCGTGAAGATGCGATCACTGTGTTGAATAAAAACATTGAAGTGCTGAAAAAACATCCGGAAGCAAAAATTTCCATTCACGGCTATACCGACATGACGGGAACCGATTCTCATAATCAGCTGCTCTCCCTATGGCGTGCAGAACAGGTTAAAAAATACCTGATGAAACATGGTGTGAAAGCCACGCAAATCATGGAAGTAAAAGGACATGGTAAACTGAATCCGATTGTAGACTGCGCCACTCAAACCTGTGGAGATGCTCAGCACCAGGTGAATCGCCGTGTAGAATTTGAAATCAAAAAATAAACTTACAGGGAAAAGCTTTTATTTCTGACGGGGATTCCGCTGTGCCGGACCATGCCACCGGTGCAGGCGTTGTTTTACTCTTTGTTAAGCTGTTCCCACAGCATATCCTTGAGTTGCTGCAAACCTTTACCGCTGTGAGCCGAGAAGAATACATAAGGAATTTTAAACTTCCCTTTCATGCGTTTCTTCAGGTCTTTTTCAAGCTCTACCTCTAATTCATCATCAATGGTGTCGCATTTTGAGATGGCCAGGATTCTTTGTTTATCAAGCAACTCCGGATTGTATTCTTTCAGTTCGTTCAGCAATATTTTATACTCTTCGTAAATATTATCACTCTGACAGCTTACCAGGAATAACAAGGTGGAATTACGTTCGATGTGGCGCAGGAAACGCAAACCAAGACCACGACCCTCGTGTGCACCTTCAATAATACCGGGAATATCGGCCATCACGAAACTTTTATAATCGCGGTATTTCACGATACCCAGATTAGGAACCAGTGTAGTAAACGGATAATTGGCAATTTCGGGTTTCGCTGCGGAAACTACGGATAGCAATGTCGATTTGCCGGCATTGGGAAAACCAACGAGACCAACATCAGCCAATACTTTCAGTTCAAGTACTTTCCATTCGTTCACTCCCGATTCGCCGGGTTGCGCAAAGCGCGGGGTTTGTAAGGTGGATGTTTTAAAATGAGCATTGCCGAGGCCTCCGCGGCCACCTTTGGCAATAATATATTCCTGGCCGTCTTCTGTTATTTCACACAACTGCTCGCCGGTTTCGGCATCGCGCGCCACAGTGCCGAGCGGCACATCCAGGATTTCATCTTTACCCTGTTTCCCGAATTTGTGCGAAGAGCCACCTTTTTCACCGTCTTCAGCAATCACGTGCTTGCGGTATTTTAAGTGAATCAGGGTCCAGAACTGTTTATTACCGCGCAGGATGACATGGCCGCCACGACCGCCATCACCGCCATCGGGGCCACCGAATGCAGTGAGTTTATCGCGGTGCAGGTGTATAGAGCCGGCACCACCGTTTCCGCTGCGGCAGCAGATTTTCACATAGTCAACAAAATTGGTATCCACGGGTTCTGAGTTTGAGAATTAGGGTATCTGTTTTAATACAGAAGCAATCCCGTATTGATACAGAGATTGCTTCCGGAATCAAAAACTATAAATTATTTTTTCTTTTTTGCAGTCTTCTTTTTCGCAACAGGCTTTGAAGCTTTCGCCACTTTTTTCACTACTTTTTTAGCGGCTTTTTTCACCGATTTTTTCGGTGCTGCTTTCTTTGCCACTTTTTTTGGCGCTGCTTTTTTCACAGCCTTCTTCACCACTTTTTTAGCTGCTTTCTTTGGAGCCACTTTCTTCACTGCTTTTTTCACCGTCTTCTTAACCACTTTCTTAACAACCTTTTTGGAAGCTACTTTTTTGGCTGATTTTTTCACCGCTTTTTTAGCTACCGGTTTAGCCGTTTTTTTTGCGGCTTTCTTCGGAGCAGCCTTTTTCACTGCTTTCCCGGCAACCTTCTTAGCCGGTGCAGCAGCTTTCTTCGTCGCTTTTTTCACAGCCTTCTTCACTGCTTTTTTTGCAGCGGGTTTCGAAGCCGGTTTCTTTTCAGCCACCGGTTTTTCTTTTTTTACAACAGCTGCTTTCTCAGCAACAGCGTGTGATTTAGCCGGGGCTGTCTCTTCCATTTTTTTGATTTCGTCCATATCTCTTTGCAGTTCAGGAGAAATGTCCGTAGCAACTTCAAAATCGTTCACAGTAAGATCCAGGTGTTCAATATCATTTTCGAGATTGGTCAGATCAATTTCCGCTTCCACAAAAGTGATGCGGTCGCAGAGGTCTTTGAATATCTCGTCGATAGTGCCGGTTCCTTTGATCGAGTGGAATTTTGCCTGCTCTGAATAGTATTCTTTAAGAGGTAAGGTTTTATTATTGTATTCATTGATCCGGTTTTCGATGATCGAAGGGTTCTGATCATCGGGACGACCGGACTCCTGGCCACGCAGGAGGAGGCGTTTCATCAATTCTTCGTTGCTCACTTCGAGGGCAAGCATGGCGCTGATGGCTGTGCCTTTTTTCTGCAGCAGATCATCGAGGGCAATTGCCTGTGCTTTCGTACGGGGAAACCCATCGAAAATAAAACCATTGGCATGTGGATTAGAGTCGAGTTTGGACTCGATCATACCGATAACGATTTCGTCGCTTACCAACTCGCCGCGATCCATAATGGCTTTGGCTTTTAAACCAAGCTCTGTGCCGCGGCTGATTTCATGGCGCAAAAGATCGCCGGTTGATAAATGCACTAACCCGTATTTCTCAATCAGTTTTTGAGACTGGGTTCCTTTTCCTGCGCCCGGAGGGCCAAATAAAACAATGTTTAGCATAATGTGAGAATTTTTAATGGTCGTTAGTTTTATAGGATCGGATTAATTGGATTTCAGAACAAATACATCTTTCAGATTCCGGCCAAGGCCATCATAATCCAGACCATATCCTACAACAAAATCATTCGGAATACGCATTCCGACATAATTTACTTCGATGTCTTTTTTATAAGCCTCGGGTTTTAAAAGAAAGGACGCAATCTTCACTTGTTTCACCCCTTTTTTATTCAAAACAGTTACAAGCTTTTCAAGTGTTACTCCTGTATCCACAATATCCTCAACCACTACAACGGTTCTGCCTTTTATTTCTTCGGTAAGACCAATGAGCTCGGTGACATTACCGGTGCTGGATGTACCATGATAGGAGGCCAGCTTGATGAATGATATTTCGCATGGAATATCAACCTCTTTCAGCAGATCAGCGGCAAACATAAAAGAGCCATTTAATACCACTAAAAACAAAGGAAATTCGTCCTTTAATTCAGCGTTAATCGAGAGTGCCAGTTTTTTCACACTTTCCGAAATTTTATCGGATGTGATATAAGGCACAAATGTCTTATCTTTTAAGGTTACTTGCCGCATAGTCTCAGAGCCACAAATATAAGGAATTGTTTAATGATTCTTCCCAAAAATATCTACCTTTGGCCATGCAGTATTTTGAACCTGACAAATTAAAAATAGGCGTTTTGGGCGGGGGGCAACTGGGAAGGATGATGATCCAGAGCGCTATCAATTACAATTTACATATCTGCGTGCTGGACCCCGACCCGCAGGCACCCTGCAAAGCCATAGCCAGTGAGTTTACCAAAGGCAGCCTGACCGACTATGATACCGTTTACAAGTTCGGGAAGGACAAGGATATTATCACCATCGAAATTGAAAACGTGAACGTGGAAGCCCTCAAAGCCCTTGAAAAAGACGGGAAAAAAGTGTATCCACAACCTCACATTATTGAAACCATACAGGATAAAGGACTTCAGAAAATGTTTTATCAGCGAAACGATATTCCGAGCGCCGATTTTTTTCTGACCGAAAGCAAAAACCAGATTGTTAAGTACAAGGACTTTTTTCCGTTTTTCCAGAAACTGCGTAAAGGCGGCTACGATGGCAAAGGCGTTGTAAAACTGGGACATCCCAACAAAATAGACCATGCCTTTGATGAACCGAGTGTGCTGGAGCGCCTGGTTGATTTCGACAAGGAAATTTCAGTCATTGTAGCCCGCAATGCCAGCGGCGAATGCAAGTGTTTCCCGGTGGTTGAATGCGAATTTAACCCCGAAGCCAACCTCGTGGAATTTTTATTTTCGCCGGCCAATATCAAAAAATCGACCGAAAAAGAAGCGTATAAGATTGCTGCCCGGGTAGCCGAAAAGCTTGGTATTATTGGGATTCTGGCTGTAGAGATGTTCCTCACCAAAGATGGAAAAGTACTGGTAAACGAGGTAGCACCGCGTCCGCACAACAGTGGCCACCATACTATTGAAGCCAATGTAACCTCCCAGTTTGAGCAGCACCTGCGGGCTATCCTGAACCTGCCCCTGGGCGATACCTCCATTCTGAAACCCGGCGTGATGGTAAACCTGCTTGGCGAAAAAGGCCACAATGGCCCGGCCCGCTATGAAGGTCTGCTCGATATGATCAAATTCAAAGGAGTGCATGTGCACTTATACGGTAAGGCTCAAACCAAATCGTTCCGCAAAATGGGGCATGTCACCGTGATCGACGATGATCTGACCGCAGCGAAGAAGAAGGCCATTATGGTAAAAGATACAATTAAAGTGATTTCATAAATATAAAAACACAGAACTATGGTAGGTATAATTATGGGCAGCGCCAGCGACATGAACATCATGAAAGATGCCGCAGATATTCTGAAAAAACTCGGTGTTCCTTATGAAATCAGTATTGTATCGGCGCACCGCACCCCGGAGCGGATGTTTGAATATGCCAAAACTGCTACCAGCCGCGGCCTTAAGGTCATTATTGCCGGCGCCGGCGGTGCAGCGCACTTACCGGGCATGGTAGCCTCCCTCACTCCCCTGCCTGTTATTGGTGTGCCGGTGAAATCGAGCAACTCTATTGATGGCTGGGACTCCCTGCTTTCTATTGTACAAATGCCCAATGGTGTTCCGGTAGCAACAGTAGCTGTGAATGCCGCACAGAATGCCGGAATCCTCGCTGCACAGATCATCGGCACTTCGGATGCTGCTTTACTCGCCAGGCTCGTTTCATTTAAAGAAGAACTCAAAGAGAAAGTGATGAAGAGCGTGGAAGAGCTGAAGAACAGCTAAACTGCCCCGAACCTTCCGCATTGCACCCAGACTTTCATTAACTACTTACAATCGCTTATCACCGAATGTTGATGCGCGCTGCATTACATTTGGCTGTATATGCGGGTTTCTATCATCCCAATCTTTATTCTGCTTTCACTGTACATGCAGGCATCCGTTGGCGATGGCCCTGTTGGTGCGCGTTCTGCAGCTATGGCACATACATCTGTATGCCTGTACGATGTGTGGTCGGCCCACAACAATGCGGGCAGCCTGGGCTATATGAGGCAAGCCGGTGCCGGCGCTTTTTACGAAAGCCGCTTTCTTTTAAAAGACCTCTCCCAAAGTGGTTTTGCGGCAGTATTTCCGCTCAGGAAAGGATGTTTCGGCATATCCTATACAAACTTCGGCAATAAGCTTTACCATGAAGAGACTTCCAAATTAAGCTTTGGCATAGCCCTTAATGAGCATATCTCGGCCGGCATTGCCGTAGATTATTTACACGTACGCATTTCGGATGTGTATGGACAGGCCTCGGCATTTACAGGCGATGCAGGACTTCTCGCCAAAATCACCAAACAACTTGTATTTGCCGTGCATGTGTATAATCCGTTCAGGGCAGCTCTTACAAATTACAACAACGAAAAAATATCCACTACAATCAGGATGGGCTTACAATACACGTTTTCGAAGCAGGTCTTTCTGAGTATAGAGGCCGAAAAAATCTCTTTTCAAAAATTAAACATCAAAGCCGGCCTCGAATACACGCCTGCCAAAACGGTGTATCTCCGCTTTGGCTGTGCATCTTACCCAACGCAGGCAGCCTTCGGATTTGGTATCGATTACAAAGGTGTAAAAATCGATCTCTCTTCCATGTATCGCCAGGTGCTTGGATTTACCCCATGTATTGGGCTCAGCTGCGGACTTGGAAAAATCAAAACGCCGGCTTCAAAATCCTGAGATGCTTTTCAGAAAACACATACGCCTCTTGATCTTTATGGTACTATCGGCACTTTGTTCAAAAAGCCAGACAGATACAAGCCGCAGATCAACAGAGCGACAGGATGATTTACTCCAGCAAAATATTGAGCTCATGGCCGAACAACAGCAAAGCGAGGAAGGTGACATTTCGAACCTGACAGAATCCTTCAGCTATTACAAGACACATCCCGTAAATCTGAACCGTGCCGGTAAAGAAGAACTGCTGCAATTACAACTGCTGAACGAGATCCAGATCAATTACCTCCTGGAACATATTGGAAAAAACGGTATCCTCATCAGTATTTATGAGTTACAGAGTGTACAGGGCTTTGATCCCGAAACCATCCGGAAAATATTGCCCTTTGTGTATGTGAGTGACCATTTCGATGCCGCCCATTTCAGTTTCCGTGAAATGCTGCGGGGCGGTACACATGAGTGCATCAGCCGGCTGCAAAGGGTTACAGAGCATGAGGCCGGCTACTTCAAACCGGATAGTTTAACCCAGATCAAAAAACCGAACTCCTTTTACCTGGGCGATCCCAATCGTTTTTTTCTGCGCTACCGTTTTACATTCAATCAAAATATCTCCATGGTCATCAACGGCGAAAAAGACCCCGGGGAGGCTTTTTTCAGGGGAACGCAGAAACAGGGTTTCGATTTTTACAGCGGCCATCTGGCTATACGGAATACACGTTTCGCCAAATGTATTGTTATTGGTGATTACCAGGCCACATTCGGACAGGGTCTCATACTCTGGAACGGGTTCGCTTTCGGGAAGTCAGCAAGCCCACTGACCGTAAAACGAAATGCTATGGGCATCAGACCTTATTCATCGTTCGACGAAAATCTTTTTTTCCGCGGTGCAGCCGCAACTTTCAGAATCCGAAACATGGAACTGAGCCTCTTGTTCTCTTACAAAAAGATTGACGCCCACGCAAGCATGACCGATACAGCCGCCAATGGCACTGTATCTGTGCAAAGTGTCAGCAGCCTCATAACCGGGGGGCTTCACAACACCACCGGAACCATAGCCGATAAGGGTACAGTGTCGCAAAGCCTGGGCGGTATTAACCTGGCCTATAACAGGCGAAACCTTCATATCGGAAGCACGGCACAGGCCATGTACCTGAGCGCAGCGCTCCTCAAAACGCCGCAATTGTATAACCTGTATGATTTCAGAGGAAAACAAAATATCAATGCGGGCATCGATTATAGTTATGTATTCCGCAATATGAACTTTTTCGGTGAAGGTGCTTTCAGTCAGAATGGCGGCAAGGCCTTTATCCAGGGCCTTATCATGGCTCCTGATCCCTTACTTACACTCACGGTTCATTGCCGTTACTTTGACAAAACCTATCAGAATTTGTTTTCAAATGCCATTGCGGAAAACACTTTCGCTCAAAATGAAACCGGTTTGTACCTGGGAGCAGAGGCCAGGCTCCCGGGCCATTTCACACTCTCGGGTTACCTCGACCAGTTCACGTTTCGATGGCTGAAATCCGGTGTGAGTGCACCTTCTCATGGCACAGATGTTTTTGCACAGCTCAACTATACACCCTCCAAAAAAACCGACCTCTACATTCGTTACCGGCGGCGTGAGCATGATGCCAATACAGACACGGATAATGCCTATGTGTACTTACAGCCCGGGACCCAGGAAAACTGGCGTTTCAACCTCTCCTGCCAGGTCAGCGAGCAAGTGAAGTTGAAATCGCGCATTGAATATACACAGCTCGGCAGCTCCAAAAACAATACAGGGATTGCTCTCATACAGGATCTTGTATACAAAAAACCAGACTGGCCCTGGAGTTTTGTAATACGCTATGCGCTCTTCGACACACACGACTACAGCAGCCGCATCTATGCATACGAAAACGATGTGCTCTACTCCTATTCCGTTCCGGCCCTTTATAACAAAGGTCAACACGTGATGGGTATGCTTAACTGGAATATCGGCAAAAAGCTGGAACTCTGGTGCAGGCTGGCACGGACCATTTATGATAATGTCCAGGTGATTTCTCCTGGTTCTTTAAACCAGATAGATGGTAACCATAAAACCGAAGTGAAAATACAGTTGAAGCTGAAACTTTAGAATTTAGGACAACTCACCAATACCCGGCGGCTGCGTTTTTTCTTTTTGGCGATCTCGTAAATCAGCGATATTTCATGAGCTCCCAACGAATTGATAATGCCCAGGCGCGAAATCGTCAGATCGTAGCTATAGCCTATGCGTAGGTTATACTCTGAAATATCGGTACCAACCAGGAAAGCAATACTTTCACTGCTGGTGTAGGTAGGCCCGTATTTCTTAAATGGAATACCACGGTACCACACGCCAACATTCAGTGGCAGGTGATAATAATACACACCGATGTCAAGCTGATCGAATTTAGCTTCGTGACGGTAATTGAACGCCGGAGAAAAATAGCGTTTCAGATCAGAGCGGCCCTTTCTTTCAATAACATAACGGTAGCCGCCATGCAAACTGGTAGATACAGGCAGTGGCACACGATCGCCCATTAAGCTGGCATTGGGCTGATTGATATGTTTGGCAGAAAAACCAAGCCAATACTGCTCCGAGTTAAGGAGTGCTCCTACGCCGATATCCATATAATTGAGCTGCTCATAATTGGCTGCCTCGTTTGAGATCGAAGACCCGGTCACCAGCTGGTCGTTAAAACGCAGTTTATTGAAATCCAGTTTTTTGATATTGTAAGACAAGCTGATTCCTGCGCGGATCTCGGAAAATTTACTGATGTTGGCATGGTAGGCATAATTCACACCGAACTGTGTATGCGTGAGCCCTGACGTTCCGGACCTGTCCTGCATGGCAATAACACCCAGGCCGCTTTTGATATTACTGAGGTTGTAATCGTAGCTTGCCATGTATGTCTGGTATGCCTTACTGATTCCCGGCCACTGGTTGCGGTAATTCAACACAAAACGATGTTCGTATGTAACGCCGGTGAAGGCCGGATTAAGATACATAGGTGCTGCATAGAACTGCGTGAATTGAGGGTCTTGTGCCATGGCATTAAATCCCCGCAACACCAGTACACACATCGCTATTTTTAAGAACCATTTCATAAAAGCGTTCTACACATTACTTTTGTTTCAGGGTTAAATTCAGGATCAGTTCATTATCCTCGCGTTCATTCACCAGCGGATCAAGATCCACAATCATGGTCTGGCAACCTTCTTCTTCCACGATAGCCTTATAGGCTTTCATTGGGTTCATCACCAGGAGAAACTTACCGGTATTCGGACTTGCATTGAAAATCCCACTGACCTGTTTACTCTCAATATCAATCAGGGTAATTTTGGCCTTACTCACATCTTTCCCTTTGTATACCTTGCCATGTTTTACTTTCAGGTCATTATCCCCGAAGCGGGTATCAATCATATAAATATCAGAGCTCCCATAGGTATCTTCTTTCACCGAAGAATAATAACCATGCGTACCTGCAGCATTCAGTACGAAGAAAATATCATTGTTCACGGTATTGATCGGATAGCCCAGGTTTTCCGGTGTGCTGAATGTATTTTTCTCAGGATCGAGCACGGCTTTAAACACATCGAATTCGCCCATGCTGTTATGCCCCTTTGAACTGAAATAAAGTGTCACACCATCCGGATGAAGAAACGGTGAATCGTCGTCGCGTGATGTATTGATCGTTGGTCCAAGATTATAAGGAAGTGACCATTTGCCATTCGGCAGCTTTTTGATCCGGTACAAATCGCGACCACCATAGCCCCCTGGCTTGTTGCTGCTGAAATAAATCACACTGGTATCGTTACTGAAACAGGCACTGGTCTCAATAAACGGTGTATTGATCTCCGGACCCAGTTTCACCGGGTTGCTCCAGCCATTTGCTCCTGAATGACAGATATAAAGATCGCCGGTGATGTGATCATCCGCTTCGCGGAAAATAATCATATTCTGCCCGTCAAAACTTAATGCCACACAGGCGTCGTGTGTATTGGTATTAATCGGAGGGCCAACATTTTTCGGGCTGGTCCATTTTCCATTTTCTTTTGTCGACACATAAACATCCTCGTAATAATTACCTGAATAATCTTTCAGTCCGCCTGTACTTCCTTCGCGGCGTGAAGTAAAATACATCACACTTTCATCGGGTGTGATAAGCGGTACATACTCCGGTGCGGCAGTATTAATCACATTACCAACATTCCTGATCAGTGAACGATGCGGCTGTGAAATAAAAATCTTTGCATTGTTGCTGCAACCGATATAATAATCGACCTCGGCATTGGCTATTTTGCGCTGTTTCTCGGGAATGGCTTTGTACTTATTAAAACAATTGATCGCTTCATCAAAATTCTGAGTGAGGTGATAAATCTTTCCAAAATAAAATTGCACTTCCGGTAACTTAGACGTCCGTAACTTGATCAGGTGCTGCAACGTTGAGTCGGGTGCCTGATTGAGCATCACGCGACTGATAGCCGAATTGAGATTAGCTCTTTCGTGATTGGGATTTAATGCCAGTACTTTACGATACCCGTTAATGGCATTTAAATAATCTTCGGCCTCAAAATAAAGGTCAGCATCTTTCATTTCTTTGGCAATAAGCTTGTCGTTATTGACCTTGGCCTGGGCCATACCCAGATTCAATCCTATGATGAGTGCACTTAGTATGTAAAAATATCGCATAAATTATCTCAGAAGTAATACGTCGCCGGTTTTGTTTATTTTTTTACCATCAAGGGTCGTAGCATTAATTTTCCAAATGTACACATCCTGCGTACATAATTTTCCTTTATAATATCCATCCCATCCTATGTTCACGTCCTTGCTTACAAAAAGCAGTTCGCCCCAACGGGAGAAAATATTAAGTTCGTATTTATCGATACCCCGCATCACCGGGTGAAACACATCATTATTTACATCGTTCGGGCTATACCCGCCGCCATTGCCTCCTGTAGGATTTGGTGTAAATGCATTGGGGACATCCACTTCGCTCTCGAGCTGCGCTATAATTTTGGACGGCAGATCAAAGGTATCCCTGCAACCATGCGTATTGATAGCTACCAGGTAAATCTGGTACTCGCCCGGCATCTGATATGTATAAGAAGGGTTCACTGCTGTAGATGTTCCGCCGTCACCAAAATCCCAGTAATAGGATGAAGCACCGGTCGAAAGGTTGGAGCATACTACCGGATTCTGCGGCACAAACACCGTATTCGGATTTGCCTGGAAGAGGGCGATTGGTTTGGCAAATACGCGAATCACTTTTACAGCTGTATCTTTGCAACCATAACCATCGGTAGCAATGAGCTGAACGGTAAACATTTTATCGGCAGGCGAATTATTGTAATACACATTGCTCACACTACTGCCACTTGCCACATTGCCATCACCGAATGTCCACTGGTAAGCCGACACACCCGGAATTGCAGGAAAATTAACCGTAAGTGGCGTACAGCCTGAATCAGGCACAGCCGTTATTGTAAAGTCAGGCTTCGGATGTATGATCAATGGCATTTTCAATGTATCCTTGCAATTGCCTGCGGACGTCACAATAAGCTGAACCGTGTAATTGATATTTGCACCGCTGTTGTTAATGTACTGCTGGGTGATTGTACTCGCCGATGACACCGACGTTATTGAGTTTCCAAAATCCCATTGGTAAGCAACCGCTCCTACTGAAGTATTGGTAAAGGTGAGCGCCTTTGGTGAACACGCAGGCGTATCGACTGTGAAATTGGATTTCGGTTTAAAGAAAACCGTCACTGCCTGGCCCAATGAATCTTTACAGCCGTTTACAGTGCTTGCTACCAGCGTACAGGTATAGGTCAGGTTTGCAGTGCCCGAATTGGTATAGGTATGTGTCGCATTGGTTTGGGTGGAGACGGCACCATCGCCAAACTTCCAGTTATAGGTGCTGCCGAGTGTACTGGTGTTTGTGCCACTTACCGTTAAAGGCGAACAACCCGTGGTTGGCGTAAATGTAAATGCCACCGCAGGCTTAGGATAAATCAATGGATACACATATGCCGTATCATAACACGAAAAACCGTTTCCGACGATAAGCTGCGTGGTATAGGTCTGATTGGCCGTGGTGGTATTCGTGTATACGTGCGGCAGGTTGAAACCGTTACTTGGTGGTGTACCATCACCATAATTCCAGGTATAGGTGGTTGCGGCAATACTGTTATTGGTAAAGCTTGCCGTTAATGGTGTACAGCCTGATGCCGGTGTATAGGTCAGTGCCGCATCGGGTTTGGGTAAAACAACCGGATTGGCAAAAGCCGTATCTGTACAGGCAAAGGTATTTGCTACAATCAACTGCGTGGTAAAAGTCTGGCTGGATGCTGAGCCATTGGTATACGTATGGGTCGGACTCATCGTATTGTCGGGAGGAGAACCGTCGCCGTAATTCCAGGTATAAGTGGTAGCTGCAGTACTTGTATTGGTAAACGTTGTAATCACCGGCGAGCAGCCGCTCAGAGGAGACAATGTAAAAGAAGCATTCGGTTTGGGTGAAATAACAGGATACCCATAGGTTGTATCCTGGCAGGAAAATGCATTGGATGCAATCAATTGCACCGTGTAGGTATGACTAACCGTGGTTGTATTTGTGAATACATGTGTTGGGTTCGCCTGGTTGCTTGTCGGCGAACCATCACCATAATCCCATGTATATGACACCGCACCCAGAACAGGTGGGAAATTAATACTGAGCGGTGAGCATCCGCTGGCAGGCACCATTGTGAAATTGAATATAGGTTTCGGATATGCCGACACCGTTGCATAAGTAGTATCACTACATCCATTGGCACTTGTGGCCACCAGTTGAACGGTATAAGTTTGCAACAGCAAGGTGGTGTTTACATAAGTATGTGTAACAATGGCCGTCGTTGCTGTACTTGTACCCAGGTCGCCAAAATTCCAGTTATAGGAAGTCGCACTCGTGGAGGTATTTGTAAATGTTGCCGGTACAGGCGAACACCCAACCGATGAACCTACCGTGAATGATGCATGGGCCCCCGGGAATACAGTCACTGCATGTTTCACGGAATCGGCACAACCAAGCCCCGTGGAGGCAACCAGGGTAACCGTATAGTTTTTATTGGAAGCTGTACCATTGGTAAATGTCGCTACAGGGTTTACCAGTGCTGAGCTATTGCCATTGCCAAAATTCCAGGTATAGGATGTGCCGTTGGCTGTTGTATTGGTAAATGTTACGGCCAGTGGCGTACATCCGCTGAGTGGTGCATAGGTAAAGGATGCCGTTGGTTTAATATTGATGGTGATGGCCTGGAGAACAGTATCCTTACAGGTCGCTGTTGATGCAATGAACGTGACGGTATAGGTATTTTGCGTGGTATAGGTATGAGCCGGTGCCGATGCGGTTGAGATCGCAGAGCCGTCGCCGAAATCCCAGCTCCAGTTTACAATAGGATCGCCGGCAGCATGTGTCGACTGATCTGTAAATGTAACACTGGCGCCTACACACGACGATGTCGGCGAGAAAGCAGCCACCGGCGTTTGGTATACTTTGATCGGTGCGGTAAATGTATTGATACAGGTATTGAGTGCTGTTACAGTAAGTGTTGCTACAAAATTCCCGACGGTGTTGTAATTCTGTGGTGGCGGAGTTTGCCCGATGAATGTATTGCCGTTTCCGAAATTCCAGGCCCATACTGCTGCGCTGGTTGAATTATCGGTAAAAACAGCACCCTGAATATGATTACAGCCTGTATTCGGTGATACCGAGAAATTGGCCGTAGGGCGCGGAAGCACATTGATAACCACCTTATCGGTATCCGAACAGGCGGCTCCACCACCGGCAATGAGTGCTACAACCTGCACGGTATAAGGCCCCGGCGCAGCATACGTGTGCGATTGCGGACCAAATGGTTTGGTAATAAACCCACCGCCGTCGCCAAAGTTCCATTTGTAGGCATAGCCTGTAGAACTGGTATTGGTAAATGTGGCGCTTGATCCCTGGCAGATAGGGCCGGCCGGTGCGATAAGTCCGGCATTGGGCGGATTCACAATACTCACTGAAATAATAGCCGTATCCACACCACACAGGTTACTGTCGAGCAGCATCACCGTATAGGTACCCACCGAAGGATAGGCTACTGTAAGCGGAGCTGTTGGCGGCCATGGCTTCCAGCCAACAATAGAGTCGTGGCCCATGCCCCAGTAATTACCCAGGTTCCATTTTTCCTGGCGCTGAAAGGTATTCCCCTGTGGTACACAGTTACGGTTGGTACTGTTCGTAAAACTGAAAATATTATCGGGCCAGCATTTCACATAGGCCGACGGTGTAATGGCGGCATTATCGATGTCGTAAATCTGGATCGGGTTAAAATTGGCAATGGTAGGCACCGGGGTGCAATAGTTCTTGGCAGTAAGTGTTACCTGTGTCTGGCAATTCACCGTACCCTTATTGTAGGTATGCGAAATGGTTTGGCCGGCATTGGTGTATGAGAATGCCACTGTTGGTGTGCCATCGCCGAAGTTCCAGACAAACTGCGTGGTTTGCGATACATCCGTGCTCGAGTTTGTAAACTGCAGGGCCTTGGGTGCACAGGCTGTGGTTACACCGCCAATAGGAATCTGAATAGATGCGTTCACCGGTTTTTCCATAACCGCTACGCCGGTGAGGGTACAGTTCAGTGACGGAATGGTAAGCGTGATCTGGAATGTATCGGGGGTTGCCGAGTTGTAGGTATGGTTGATAATAGCCGGTGTAGTATAGGATGCGCCTATGGTATTCGGTGTGCCGTCGCCCCAGTTAATGGTATAGGGGCCCCAACTGGTATTGGATGCGAAATTCACCAGGTAACTCGATGCTCCGGTACAACTCACAAAATATGGCCGGCTGGATAAGTTACCAAGATAATCGTAAATCTGCGGACATTGGGCAAACGACCATTTAAAAGCAGTAACGAGGAACAAGATGTATAGTAAGCGTTTCAGCATTCAGTTTCAATTTAAAAAACAGGCTATAAGCCGGGTTCTGTTCTCTGCAAGCAGAGCTTTCATCATTTATCTATGCAGCCTACCCTCCCGGATATTACTTTCGTAATTGCAGCGGGCCGCCGCAAAATCCGGGTATACATGGCCTTACAACACCCGAGGTTTACCCTCCCGAACTGTTACCAGCCCGGGATGTGAGCTCTTACCTCACATTTTCACTATGACCGGCATGTTTCCATACCGGCTACCTGGTTTTCTGTGGCACTGTCTGTTACAAAAACATTCCTGTTTCTGCACCCACCCTTTCAGGTGGCGGATTGCCCTGTGTTGCCCGGACTTTCCTCTCCCCGCCGAAACGGGAAGCGATGAAATACCTGTTTCGTATAAAGTTAGTAATTATACGCATACCACAGCCCCGGGTTATGGTATAAATTGTAAAAAAATTATGAAGATATTGAACAACCCTAACGTCCTAGTGAATAAGCACTTCCGTAGCGCCAAAGCCATATTTTTTGTAGGAAGCATCGTGAAATGAGATGCCATCGATGGTTTTTAGTATAGAAAGGATTTCCTGCTTCAGGCGGCCATTCCCGACGCCATGAATGAATACGATTTTCTTCAACCCCGTTTCAAAAGCCTTATCCAGCTCTTTTTCAAAATGCTCGATCTGGATATTAAGCATCTGGGTATTGGTAAGTCCGCGGTAGCTTTCAACCAGTTCTTCGATATGGAGATCAACCTCTTTCTGTAATTCCTTCTGTTTCTGCTTGTTCGACACCGATGTTTTGGAAGGCTGCCTGAATTCCTTGATTGCCTTGAGTCGCGTAATATCCTCGGCATCCAGATGTCTTTCGATTTTCTCTTTGTCCATGAAATCATCCTTCAGTACAAAGGCAAAAACAGGGTATTTGAACTCATTGTGTTTGGCGAGTACATTTTCCTTCAGCACACGGTCACTAATAAATAATACTTCGGCGATCGGAAACTGGTTTTTGTAATGGGTATTCTTAAAGAAAAGACACTCTACCTTATGGTAGGCATATTCCTGGAAAAAATTCTTTTTCACCGTTTTCAGCAATACTTTCTGGTAGGCGCCGAGTTCTCCGTGTTTCAGGGTCTGATAGTGCATGTCGTCTTTAATAGAATAGGTAAAGGCCATATTATAAGACGACGAATTAAAGAGGTAAAACTTATAATCGCTTACCAGCAGAGGGAGTTCATGATCCGGTTCTATAATAAAGTACACACATTCAAGTAACGTGGATTCCGCTACAATGTCGATATTCTCCACTTCCGGATTGAGAATGAGTTCGGTATGAATAGGTACCAGTTGCTGTATGAGGTATGGAATCTCGAAGCCATCGGGCATCTCCACGAAAACACTGTCTTTACTCTTAAAACGGGTAATGACACCTTCACCGGTTTCATTCAGAAACCTTACTTTATCACCGATCCGGAGCTTCATAGCGTAAAGTTACGATTTAGTTTTACTCGGTGTATCAGGCTATTTAAACATTAAGCCCTGAATATTTCGGGGCTCACCCAACCATTTTATACCTTCAGGCGTAAGGTTAAATGGTCCCCGGTAATGTATTAAACCAAAAAGACTATGAAACGTAGATTTACAAAACTCCTGACAACGGCAGCCACTGTACTGATAGGTATGACCGGCTTTGCCCAAACCGCCACAATGAGCGGTACAATTATTCAGCAACCCTGTAACAATGACGGCCAGCTCTCGGTGACGGTCAACGGTATGACAGCCCCTATTTCATACACATATTATGTAGGGTCAACATCCTATGTGCATAACAATGTAAACTCCACAACAGACCTTCTGACGGGGATTCCGGCAATCCTGGACCCATACTCCGGACAATCAACGATATATGTGTATGCCAGCTCAAACAGCGGAGGACTTTATGCCTACGGTAACTTTACGCTTACCCCTGCGTTTACTTATTCTGTTTCACATACTATTGCCACATGTCCTTCCCCAAGTACACTACAGGTCGTAAATATGACAGGTGGTACAGCGCCCTATACATTCCTGACCACAAACATTGCCACCTCTCAATCGTATACAAGCAACCCGGTTCTCTCGAATGTTTCGGGTTATTACAATGTACAGGTTACAGATGCTGCAGGCTGCGTGGTAACAACCATGAATGACAGTATCAGCGTCGTCAGCGGTATTAACGTGTCAATGACCGGGGCTGCCGCCAATTGTACAAACGGCGCTGTTTCCGTAAGTGGTGTTACCGGTGGTACCGCACCATATACCTATAGCTGGAACAATGGAGCGACCTCAGCATCTCTTACCAATGTTATTGCCGATTATTATACCTGCGTAGTGACCGACGCCAACGGATGTAGCGGTACAGGCTATTATTATGTGCAGCAGGTTACACAACTCAACATCAATTCAACGATCACAAATGCTACCTGTATCCAAAACAATGGTGCCATTATGAGTTTTGTTACCGGCGGAACAGCGCCATACTCTTACAACTGGGACAACGGGGCCACCACGGCAAATATTTCAGGGCTGGCCGGAAACCATTCTTATGGGCTCCAGGTTGTTGATAGTCATGGATGTGTAGGCAATAATGGCTTTTATGTTTCAAGTTCCACTCCTATTACGGTGACATATACGACTTCTCCCAGCTCATGTACGGCCGCAACAGGCGCAGCAACGCTTTATATAACAGGAGGCGTAGGACCTTACACGACTACCTGGAATACATCACCGGTAACAACCGGCTCAGTGATCAGCAATATGGCCAGTGGCAGCTATGCATTCCATGTGACTGATGCCAATGGCTGTGTTCAGCAGGGCAGCGTATATATCCCACCGGTAAGTGTTATCAACGCCTATGCTTATTCAAACAACCCAACATGCCCTTCCACAACAGGTTCTGTTTATGTAAGTGCCAGCAGCAGCAACCCTCCTTTGACTTATGCCTGGAATACCGGGGCAACCACGGCGTCTGTTGCCAATGCGACTGTTGGTTCGTATCAATGCGTTATTACAGATGCAGCGGGCTGTCAGGTAACAAAATACACTTCAGTGTATGCCCAAAGCCCTGTGAATGTTGGTGTTTCGAGCACACAGGCCAGTTGCATTTACGCTCAGGATGGCAGTGCCTTTGCCAATGCATGGGGCGGCACCTCACCATATAGCTACCATTGGTCAAATGGCCAGACAACAGCTACTGCAACAGGGCTTGGAAGCGGTTATCAATGGGTAAATGTAACAGATGCCAATGGTTGTGGCAGCAGCAATTATATATATGTCGGCTATAATGCGGCCAATAACTCCTGCTACTGCACCATCCAGGGTACTGTGTTTGTAGATGCCAACAACAATTGTGTACATGATGCAGGCGAAACAGGCATTCCGAATGTGATGATGCACTGTTCAGGTTTTGGTTATGCTTATACCAACACTAGTGGCGTGTACCAGTTTATGGTACCAACCGGCACATACACTATTTCCGAAACCGTATTAATGATTTACCCCCTGGCATCCTGCCAGAGCAATGCCATCCCGGTGAGTGTTACCGCCTCATCAGGCTGTGTGAATAATGTGAATTTTGCCAATAACAGCCTGCAGGTACATGACCTTAACACATACGTTATGGACATGAACCAGGCGGTACCGGGCCAAACGCACTATTACCGTGTTGTGATTCAGAATGATGGTACAATGACAGAAAACACGGTTCAGACAAGCCATACAAACGATGGACAACTTGGTTATCTGAGCTCTTCCAACTTTAACTATATTCAGCCTAATGCAGGCACTTATCCAAACTGGTACAACATTACTTCCGGTTTTCCAAGCCTATCACCAGGCACTGTATCAAACAGTATTCTCACATACCAGGTTCCGACCAACATTCCTTTGGGTACACAGGTCAATTTCTTTGATACCGTGGTAACGGCAGCACCATTTGCAACCAACTGGCTGAATGATAACAGTCCATGGAACAATGTGAATCAGTATAGTTCTGTTATTATCGGGTCTTTTGATCCTAATTTCAAGGAGGTAAATCCAAGAGGAACAGGTACACAAGGCTATATAACAACCAATGACTCTACATTGCGTTACACCATTCACTTTCAGAATACCGGAAGTTATTATGCGCAAAATATTGTAGTTGTTGACAGCCTGGATTCCGATCTGAATATTGCATCACTTCGTCCGGGTTATGCAGATCACAACTACACTACCACGGTTAGCGAAAACGGTGTTATTAAATTTCATTTCAACAACATCCAGCTTCCATGGCAATCGGGTTATGGTGATTTAGCCAGCTCGGGTTCTGTTTCTTATTCCATTAAGCTGAAACATGGTTTAACACCTGGCACGCAGATTAAAAATAAAGCTGCTATCTATTTTGATTACAATGCACCGGTAATTACCAATACCACACTCAATACGATCCAAATGTCGACGTCGGTAAATGAAATCACTAAAGCCGATGACAAGAATGTGCATGTATATCCGAATCCTGCAGCCGACCGCTTCAAACTGGTGATTCATGCCACGAGCGATGCCAATGCGCAATACAGCATTTACGACCTCAATGGCCGCCTGATGCATTCTGAAACGATTGTGCTTAAATCCGGTGAGAATATACTGGAAAAAGAAACCAGTGACCTCAACAGCGGCATCTATTTCATACAGGTGAAAACCGGTGAACATACGACCACCAAAAAACTGATTGTTATTAAATAGTCATCAGCCGATTATCCCATTAAAAAAGGATCGCCGTAGCGATCCTTTTTTAATTTGTTTAAGGCAACAGGTATTGCCTGTGTTTATCATATTTTTCGAGTGTGCGAATCCCTGAAGAACTGATGTGTTCAAATTCCTTATCACAGAAAATATTTACGATCTTAATCCCCGGCATCAGTTCCTGGATATAGCGATACTGGTTTTGTTCGTATTGAAAATCGGTGGAGTTTCGTAAACCACGAATCACTGTAACATCATAGCCCAGCGAATCGATAAAATCGGTCAGCAGTCCGTCATACCCTTCTATCTGTCTGTATCCTATTGTCTTCGGCACGTCCCAGGTTCTTGCGTTTTTATCGGGATTTTTCCCGAAGGCGATGATCACCTTGTCGAATATTTTCTCTGCTTTTTGCAGCACATTGTAATGGCCTTTGTGAAAAGGATTGAAGCTACCTGCAAATACGCCGATGCGGGGTTTGCAGTGACGCACATAATCCATGAGGGTATTGAGACGCCCGAACTGGTTGTAATGCTCCAGTACTTCGATGCGTTTGGTTTTATAGATTTTGTAATCAACAAACTGATATTCTTTAAAGATCTGTTCTTCGTATGTCAGGAGTTTATCGAGCGATTGATTTAAAATAGCCAGGTCGGCCTCTATGAATACTTTCGACAGATCGCTCCCCGGGCGATGGTGGGCCGTTTCGAGGATCATCTGGCGGATATTTTCTTTGGATTTATCAGAAATACCGGTACCGGCTGCTTCTTTTAAAAATAAAGCCGCTGAATCTTCTTCATTGGTTTTGGAACGGGGATCATAAATAATATCGTGGAATACCGCTGTCAGAAACAATTCATTGCAATCGATATGGGTCTGGAGATAACCCAGGACCTCAATCACATGATCCATGGTATGATAATGGCGATGCGATTCATCATAACGCGCGAGGATTTCGGGGTTAAATGAAAGGTCTTTGAGTCGGTTACTTATGTAGTCCCTGGTGATCAAGTCTATTAAAGTTACAACATTTCTCTCAGCTTTTCTTAGCGAGGTAATACAAAGTAGAGCAATTATTGCGATCCAAAACCAGGCGGGCCTGCTCCTGAACCTGTTCGGCAGTAACCACCCTGTACTTTTCGATTTCCTGGTTAATGAGGTCTGCATCGCCCAGTAACTCGGATATAGCAAGGTTTGTGGCCTTGGTCAACACATCCGTTTCGCTAAACGTGACGGTGGATTCTACTTTATTCTTGCATTTCTGAAGTTCGTCGGCCGGTATGGGTTCATGCTGAATTTTCCGGATCTCCTCATCAATGCCTTTTTCGGCATCTTCTATACTCACTCCTTCATTCACTTTACCCGAGATCACAAACAGTCCTTTATCGAAATCGCCCATAACATAAGCATGAACATCCGAAAAAAGCTGGGAATCCTTGATGAGTGATTTATATAAGCGCGATGAATTTCCACGCGATAAAATATCACTGAGGATGTCTACAGCATGGTAAGCATCATCGTAGCGGGAGCACATGTGATAGGCCCTGTAAATGGAGTTTACAGGCACGTCGCGTTCCACGGTGAGGGTACGTGCTTCGGTTTGTTTTGGTTCTTCGGGCAAACGTCTTTCAGGCTTTACACCCGCAGGGATCGGCCCGAACCATTTTTCGGCCAGTTCTTTTACGCGCTCCGGCTCCACATTGCCTGCCACTACCATAATGGCATTAGACGGATTATAGTGTTTCCTGAAAAATGCTTTCACATCGTCCATGGTCGCGTCTTCAATGTGCTTTATTTCCTTACCAATCGTAGCCCATTTATACGGGTGTACTTTATAGGCCAGCGGACGCAGCAGTAGCCACACATCGCCGTAAGGCTGATTCAGGTAGCGTTGTTTGAATTCTTCAATCACCACACTGCGTTGCACTTCTAGGCTTTTATCGGTAAAAGCCAGGCTCAGCATACGGTCGCTTTCGAGCCAGAAAGCCGTTTCAAGATTTTCGGCGGGAACGGTACAGTAGTAATTGGTAATATCGTTGGTGGTAAAGGCATTATTTTCGCCACCCACCATCTGAAGTGGTTCATCATAATTCGGAATATTGATACTGCCGCCAAACATGAGATGTTCGAATAAATGCGCGAAACCTGTACGGTTCTCGTCTTCATCGCGGGCGCCCACATCATAGAGAATATTCACGCAGGCCATGGGCGTGCTTTTATCCTGATGAACAATCACGGTCAGGTTATTGTTCAGTTTAAACTTATCGAAGTGTATCATATCTGAATAGGAACTAATGCATAAAAAACGCTGAGTAAATTCTCAGAGCCTGAAGTTACTGATTGTTTGGATGGTTTTGTTAAATTCAGTCACCAAATTATCGATAACCTCCTTTGCCGACACTATGGAATCTATGTCACCGCTCACCTGCCCTATTTCGAGTTCACCTTCTTCCATGTCGCCTTCGAACATGCCTTTTTTAGCGCGACCCCGGCCCAACAGTGTTTTCAGCTCCTCGGGACCAGCTCCGCGTTTTTCGGCAGCGTCTACTTCTGTAAAAAATTTGTTTTTAATAAGCCGCACGGGTGTCAGTTGTTTGAGCGATAATTGTGTATCGCCTTCTTTTGCGGATACGATTGCTTCTTTGAAATGAAGGTGTGCAGAAGACTCATGTGTAGCCGCAAAGCGGCTGCCCACCTGCACGCCATTGGCACCGAGTGCAAATGCAGCTGCCATCTGTGCACCGTTTCCGATGCCACCGGCAGCAATAAGCGGAATGTTAATGGCTTTACGCACCTGTGGAATCAGAACCAGTGTGGTGGTTTCTTCGCGGCCATTATGCCCCCCGGCTTCAAAGCCTTCGGCAACCACAGCATCCACACCTGCCTCTACACACTTGATGGCAAATTTCACATTGCTCACCACATGCACTACAGTGATACCATGCTGTTTGAGATGCTGTGTCCATGTTTTAGGATTTCCGGCAGAGGTAAAAACAATCTTTACACCTTCTTCCACAATTATTTTCATGTGTTCTTCTATATTCGGATACAGAAGCGGAACATTTACGCCAAAGGGTTTGTCGGTTGCTTTTTTACATTTCTGAATATGTTCCCTCAGAATTTCGGGATACATAGAACCTGAGCCAATGAGGCCCAGCCCACCCGCATTACTTACAGCACTGGCGAGTTCCCAGCCGCTGCACCAGATCATTCCGCCCTGAACGATCGGGTATTTAATTTTAAAAAGTTCTGTAATTAACATACTATGTATATGGTGTGTTTTCTGTGTGTAAAAGGCGATACGGAAATGCCGCCTGTAAAGGTACGAATCATGCCAGGTTCACAATCTGGTTTTTGATGGCATAAATAACAAGTCCCGTTACGTTTTTCGAGCCCGTTTTCTGAAGCAGGTTATTGCGATGACCGTTTACCGTTTTCACACTGATAAACAGCTTATCTGCAATCTCGTCGGCGGTGTATTGCTGGCAGGTAAGCTGCAGAATTTCAATTTCGCGTTTGGTGATCTCTATTTCGGTTTTGATGGGTTTTTGTTTTTTGCCCATATTTTTCTGAATGGCCCTGAGGGTTCTTTCGTTGATGTAAGACCCCTTGGTGTGAGCTGCTACGATAGCATCGTGAACTTCCTGCGGATCGCAGTCTTTAACGAGATATCCATGGGCACCAGACTCGATGAGGCGGGCTATAAAATTTTCGTCGTCATGCACAGAGAGTATAATAATCCGAAGGTCCGGATACAGGCGGGTGAGTTCCACGGTGAGTTGTTCTCCGGTATACTCTATATCACCGTTCGGCGGGAGCGACAAGTCTACCAGCATCACATCCGGCATTGGGGCGCCCTGTTTCAGTTTTTCGATAACCGAATAACCATCAGCAGATTCAAATACGACTTCAAATCCGGGCCAGGAGCTCAGGATAGCCTTGATCCCGGTTCTGAAAAGTGCCTGATCTTCTACCAGTCCGATTTTTATCTTTTCGTTCATGATGGATTGAATGTTTTATACCCGTAAATATACCGCCGTTTTTTTAGCCTGCAAGGGGAATCTGTATAATTGCATGATAGCCCCCCAGGGGGTTATTACCCCAGGTCATACTGCCACCAAGTGAGCTGGCGCGTCCTTCCATGCTTTTATGCCCCAGGCCGTCCTGATCCGTTCCTTCAACAAGTCCCCTGCCATCATCGCTATAACGTGCAATGACTGTATTGGCCTGATAGCTGAGTTCAATGCTTATTTTTTGGGCGCCCGAATGCTTGATGGTATTATTTATAAGCTCCATAAAAATACGGTACAATCCCAATTTTACGGGCCAGCTGAGTTCTGAAGACGACTGCGGTATATTTAACTCGAACCTGATGTCGGAAGCTTTACTGAGTTGCTCCGTTAATGTTTCCAGGGTTTTGAGCAAACCAAAAGCTTCCAGTTGCGGAGGCATCAGCTGGTGACTGATCTGTCGCATATTATTGAGGGATGTCTCGGTGAGACTTCTTATATTCTGTAACTCGGCTAACAGTTTCGGATCTTTATCTCCCAGCTGCCGCTCGGCCTGCAACAGATGCATGCGGGTAATAGACAGGGTTGCACCTAATTCATCGTGCATGTCGCGGGCAATACGTTTACGCTCTTCTTCCTGTACCTCAATACTGGAACGCAGCAACTCAGTCTGATGTTGATTTTTAAGCTCCTCCTTCTCCAGGCGCTGCCTGTAAAGGTTCTTCCGGAATTGCTGAGTGAGCAATACCACACCCACCGCAATAATAAAAACAACAGTGACAGCCGGCAATAATGCTGAGATGAAATTCAGGTTTTTGGCCTCTTCCATAATCCTATAAAAAAACAAAGATACATGACTACGGAGAAAAAGGAGTGAAATACCCAGGTATATAAATTAAGGCTCTGTGAAAAGGACCGGGTAATGACACTTCCGAAATAATAAATGAGCAGGTTGGATACGTAATAAATAAACAATCCCGAATTGATCCAGTTCAGGCTGGTACTGAGTTCGCGTCTTCCCTCTGTCATGGCATTGTTGAGAAACAGCATAAAGGTGGAGAGCGAGAGAATGATGATCAGGATAGATTCTATGGTAAGGGCATTGGAGTTGAATGTGAAAATATCCTGAAAGAAAATGGAATTGACAAGGGTGAATAGGAGAAATAACAGGCCACTCACAAGTACTATGCGCCTGTCGATAAACTGCCGGAGCACGGTGGCATAGAACCAGCAGAGAAAAGAGAAACCCAGGGCCACATACAAGTGGAGCAAAGGCATATTATTGATGCTTTGCAGGGCCAGAATAAGCGACAATAGCTGGATAAGGCCGGTAACAAGTAAAAACCATGAGAATATCTTCAGCTCTTTCGGAAGTCGTTTGTATAAGAACAAACTATAACCTGTGGTAGCATAAATAGGAATGTGCGACAACACAGATATGAGCATGGATATTCTCATGGCAGAACAGGGAACAAACTTTATGAGAACTCTTATTTTTTGAGACCAAAAATATTATTGGTTGCACATACTTTAGGGCAAGGTGTGTTCAGATCCAGAACACTTAACTGATCACCTGCATCCGGGTCTTTGAGAGGCACATCTTCTCCGCCTTCGTCTTTGCTAAGATTTGCACCAACAACCGGCACTATAAAGAGTTTAAACTGATTCGTTCTGTCCATACCCAGGTATACGCGGGCGTGTTTGTATTCGCAAATCGAAGTATCTTCAACAGGGAGTCCGAGTGCTTCCAGTAAATCCCTTGAACGGATGGTAAACCCTTTAACCGGGACAGAGCCCAGTAATTTCTGGCAAATAGAATCGTATCTGTGCACATCAACAGCAGCGCTGTCCAACGGAAACTTAACCGAAGTATAACCGCCTTCAGCCTTAAACTGATCCTTATTGGGAGCTTTGGCTGTGTGTGTTTCTGTTGATGCTGTTTCTGCAGGCTTGTCTTTACAGGCGAATGTCAAAGACAGGCCAAGAACTAACAAACTGAAGTAAGTGATTTTTTTCATGCTTTTGTGGTTTTGGGGGTTAATAATTAATTTCCACAAACATAAACAGAGAAATCCGATCTGGTGCGACCCTGGCCAATTTAAAATCCAAAAACAGGTATTTATACCTATTCACTATTTAAAAACAGGTAATTATACCTGGCGGCACCTTGCTCTATAGCCCATAAAATCCTACTATAAATTCTCCGGCATCAGTCGCTTCGCCCGAAGGGGCAAGGCGCTTTGATACCTGCGTAACCAAAACCTGTATATCATGAAAACAATGTCGAATACCCGATGGGTGTATGCGATCACAGTTTTATTTTCTGTTCACAGGTAATATACCCTTCGCCGACGCGCCAGGGTATGCTGCACGGAATTCAATCTCAAAATAACCAGACTCTTTCATCCGGATGGCAATTTATTTCAAAAACTGAAGAAACCGGGTGAGATTTTCCCTTTGAGGGGCCTTTTTTGTTAAAAAAGACCCTTTCATTAACATCTTTTCAAAAGATTTACGGGGCTGGTATTATTTTTGGTGTAAATTCATGTTTTTATTATTTTTGTATACCAGCCTAAATTGCCAGGAATGAGAAAAATTATATTTATCGCACTGATTATCTTCACAGTAAGCGCTGCCAAAGCACAATGGCTTTGGGATTATGGTGTTGCCGTGGGGGTTTCCAACTACCTGGGAGACATAGGGGGTAAAGAAAAAACCCGCCGTGATTTTGTGGCCGACATGAAACTGGCCAAAACACGCTGGAATGTAGGTGGTTTTGCGCGTTACAAAATAAAACCGAAAGTATCCCTGAAGCTGGCGCTGGATTATCTCCGCCTGGAAGGAGACGATAAATTATCGACAAACCCCGCCCGTAATTACCGAAACCTTAATTTCCGTAACGATATTTTTGACCTTGCTATTACCGGCGAGTATTTCTTTTATCAGAATAATGACCTTGGGCACACTTATCGTTATAAAAACGGATTCCGTGCTTATTTCTTTGGTGGAGTCGGTGCTTTTTATAACAATCCTAAGGCCCTCTACCAGGGACAATGGGTGCGTTTACGTCCGCTACACACCGAAGGTAAAACGTATAGCCCTGTTGACCTGAACATCCCTTTAGGTGTCGGTTTCTATTTCACATTCAACAAAAAACACCGTATTGGCTACGAATTCAACTGGCGTACAACGTTCACTGATTATATTGATGATGTGAGCGGTAATTACCCAAGCGATCCGAGTCAGTCGGGTAATCCTGCACTATCGCTCAGAACGCCTGAACTGGGGGTTGACCCGAATGCCAACCCTGGCTTATATTATTCGCACAACTGGGGTCAGAAGCGTGGTGATAAAACACACAAGGATTCTTATATAACCATGAGTCTTACATATAGTTATGTGATTCGTGGGAAATCCAGTTTCTACCGTGGACATTATGGTAATTTCTTCGGAAAAAAAGGACATCACAAAGTCCGGAAGATCCGTTCCAAATTTTAAGAAAAGAGGGCTTTGGCCCTCTTTTTTGTTTATGCATAATTTCTTTTCAGGCGTCTTTATTGTGTATCTTGTAACAAAAGGAAAAAAACCGCGTTACTATACCTATAAACCACTGCGTATGAAACATGCTCTCCTCCTCGTTTTTTACTTTACCGGCATTATATTCCTTCAGGCACAAACGTCACCGCCCACCATTACCCTTGGAGGCACATCCTACTACGTATATCCATTCCGGATCGATCAGTCGGCCGACGACATTCCGCCCTGTGCACTAAAGCTCCCCGATGGCCGGTATGTAGCCTATCGTCCGTATAGTTTCAGGGAACTTAAACATTCATTCAAAGAAGAACTCATTGTTAAGGACAGTTCATTGATCTCTGTTGTATTTGAGATCGCAAATAATGTTCCGCAAAAGACGGCTTATTTTTATGCGGATAAACGTTTCAGGCCCGGGGCCAAGGCATCGGCACTCGGGCACTGGACTATAAAAGGCGAATACCTGAACGGACTGAAAGAAGGAACATGGGTGAACCGCCAATATGGAAGTGAAGTTACCACACATTATAAAAACGGATTGAAACACGGGCCGGTCAGCGCAAAAAAACACAAATCTGGCGTCCCTGAAGGCACCTATGTATATGGCCGGCAAGCGGGTCGCTTCTATGAATACAATTACAAAGGCAGGCTTTGCAAAGTTATTTATCATGACACCCTTGAGCAGCGTGATACGATTATGGTTTTCTATAAAGACCGAATGACCGACATTTATGATGATGTAAAGGAAACCAAACACAGAAAACAGGATATCTGGTATTTTTTTTACCACAATCATGCCTACACCTATTCCGGGCGAATCAATGGTTACTCATCATTTAAGAGAAGCTACGATGCAGATGGCAAACTTACCACATCCATTGCGTTTACCAACGACAGTACTTTTCAGTTTGATTCCCTGCTGGCATACAACACCTGGGTGTATGCTAAAACGATTCCCTGTACTTCTCCGTCTGAAAAAGGCAGGTGTTATATGATCACGGAAAGGCCTGTACATCCGGACAAGGACGAGGCCTTTGAAACCCGTAATTTCTATTGCAACAAAGAACTCATGAAAGTGATGCGCTTTTATCGCAATGAGAAAAATCCGCAGCTCACAGATACGTCTTACAGTGTTTATTATGTAACAGACACATTGCGAAATCCATGGATACCACAACTCCATCGCGAAGGATGGTTCCGCTCCCAAAAAACCTATTCGGAAAATTATATCCCCGCGCTGCAGTACAGCTATTACACCATGCGGAAATACAGATCCCCGCACTGGCAGAAAATTGCAAACATTGACACGGCAAAAGGGGTGGTTTATTTTTCGGACACTATTGATTCAAAAAATGTGACGATACTCAGCCATGTTTCCATTCAGAAAAAAACAATACCTGCTAAAACAGAACTTCCCTTCCGTCGTGAATTATACGAACCCATTGTGGAATATAAAGCCGCCATCCGCCTTGGTTTTCAGACAACAGAATTCGGCCTTCTCTACAGGCAATCCAGGGGACTATCATCGGTTTATGCACCGGAATTTATCCTATACAATAAAACACCCTACACAGGCAAACTATTCTTTGATGATCGTTACAGAACAAAAGAAAAGCACCACATAGTATACCTCGACAATTCTGCCGGCAGCGGTAATCTGGCGCATGAAGCCAGGGGCAATTACCTGAACGGGCTCAAAGACGGTACCTGGGAATTTACTGAACCGGCAAGGCAGGTTCATGCCCGGAGCGATTTCTATAAAACATTCATGTCGCATCATTCTATAAACTATTACTATAAGGCAGATTTCAGAGAAGGCCTCCGGAACGGCCCATTTTATGCGTATGACACCTACATCGATCAGACATACAATAAGCGCGGCAAGGACATCTACACCTATTATAAATACCTGAGTTATACAGCCAATTTTGTGAATGACACACTCGAAGGTCCCATGACTGTATACGACCACACCGGCAAGGTAAGCGCCAGAGCGAATTACCATAAAGGATTGCTGGATGGCCCCTGTACACGCTATTCAGACAGCCTGCTTGTATACTCGGCTACATTCCGAAACGGTTTATTACAGGGCGAACTAAAAACCTACAGGCCAAATGCCAAACATTTACTTGCTGTAAAAGCGGAATTTACCAACAATGTGCTGAATGGTCTCCTGGAAATGTACAGCGGAAACAAATGGCTCGAGATCAAAGCGGATAGCGGGCGTATGCTGTACAAGAAAATGTTTTATGACAACGGGAACCTGAAAGAAGAAATAACCATGGATGCGGGCAGCCGTTTTATACTCAATGCGACCGTGGTAAGCTCTGATAACTTTATGGAATACTGCCACGCGACGCGCTACAACCCCACAGAGATAGAAGAGACAAAAGAAACTAAAAAGCGCCTCCGCGAAATCAGCCTGCAGGATTCACTGAATGAACTCTTGTTCGATGCCGCTTATGTCAGCTATTTCGATAACGGCAATGTGTATTGCAAGGGTCTTATAAAACAATTCAAACCCGTTGGAAAATGGACATTTTATGATGTGAACGGGGCACTGATTCATGAAATTCAATTCAGGGACAGTACCTTTCATATAGCCGGTGATACCATACTCAGGCAATCGCTTGGCATTCTTACCGGCTATTACTACAACGGAAAACCCCGCTGTAAAGCCTTTGTCAAAGCCATTGATGTGAGTTTCGACTGTAACACAAAAACGGATCGCAGTGCCTTTGAAACCATCCTGATCGACAACTATGACTTTTATGATAAGGTGCAATGCCACAACGGAACCGGTACCGTGAAACAATACACTGAGAATGGTCTATTGGTGGCCAGTGGTGAAATGAAAGATTATTCGAAAACAGGTCTCTGGAAATACTATGACCCCAATCAGAAACTAAAATCCATGGGCATGTATGTGAATGGACTGCGCGAAGGTGTCTGGTACGAAGGTGATCTGGAAGGTCTGAATTACGAAGATGCAGCGTGCTTTGATAAGAACAATGCTTATGAGCTGAAAGAGTTTTACAGAAATCAGAAAGCCCTGGAAATTTCCAAACTTATTTACAAAAAAGGTCGCCTGATGCAGTCGGATGTACAAAGCATTAACATGAACCGCGAATAAAACAAGCGTATGAAATATATTCTCGCCCTGATAACCTGCCTGGTCACACTACAGATAGCAGAAGCTCAAAACAAGGAACAGACTGTTACCCTCAACGATACCACTTACTTTGTGTACCCCTTCCGTGTGGAACCCTGGGCGCTGGACATACCTCCATGCGGGCTGAAACTGCAGGATGGCCGTTACATTGCATTTACAACTTACCACTACAGCGAACGTAAAGCGCATAAAAGACCCAAACTCATAGACCGCGATACCAATGCCATCAGTGTTGTATTTACACTTGTAAATAATGTGCCTGAAGGCACTGCCAGGTTCTTTGCCGGCTATAAACTGAAACCGGGCGCAGGGGCCGGTAAACTGAAAACCTGGTACCAGCAGGGCTGCTATAAAAACGGGCTGAAAGATGGTGCCTGGACCTATAAAACAAACAACAACATCCAGGTGGAACATTACAGAAACGGTCTCAAAAACGGCCCCTCCTACTGGAAGAAAATAAAACCCTCTATCGAAAACACAAACTATCGTGATGGCAAACCAGCAGGCCGTTCTTACCTGTATGATGAAAAAGGAAAACTAAGCAGCATCCACTACTACGATAGTCTCGGGTTACGGGACACAGTATATATATACAAAAACGGAAAACTCAGTGAAGCTTACGATCTCAGAAATTCCTTTCGTCTGCGCCCTGAAAACAATATCTGGTACGAAACTCTCAGTACCAATTATATAAACACAGGAAGCCGTGATATGTCATTTTCATTTCTGAGAACTTATGATGACAAAGGCCGGCTCGACAGTGATGTAAAACTCCCCAGTGATACAAGTTACTATTTTGATTCCTTTTTATATAACAACAAAAAAATTACTGTGAAAGAGACCCCATGCGAACCCGGCTGTAAATCTAAAGCCTGTTATATGGTGGAGGAATATGGGGGTACGTTTGACTACTCCAATCAGAAATTCTACGACGGTAACCGGCTCTACAGGGCTATGTTTGTGCGAAACCGCTCCTGGGGCAAAAAGCTGGCCTTGCCCGATACAAGCTATGAATTCTATTACGAACAGGACACAACGATACACAATCCCTGGAGAGAACAGATTCTAAAAAAGCTCGTATACAAAGACGGTGTTAATTATACGAAAATAATACCTGCACTGGGCTACACCTATATCGATTACTCAAAAGGGGGTACAGCTTTTCACTCAAACTCCGTCGAATATTTTTTCCTGACTGGTTCTTTTGATCTGTTTTCCGGTTTGCCGCCACTCTATATCGACTCCGTTCAGGGCTTCGCCTGTTTTACAGATACAGCTTCCGTATTGAATGATCGCGTTAAAATTTCAAATAAAATATTGGCTAAACCACTCAGTCCCCCGAAAGAGAATCAATACATGATGGATTACAGGGTGTATGAACCGGTTAATTTATTGACCATCGAATCCAACACAATCCTTCATAATACACTGGACATTGGCCTGATGGAAGACGTATTTGATCGCTTTAACTTTCCGGAGCAGGTTAGGGTTGGCGGAAACCTATACTCCGGCATGGCCTTTTACAACAACAAAAAAAACAGCTTTACGCCAAAACTACTCAAGCTGAACAATAATACGATTGGTGCAGACGCTTCTTTTCTTTCGCGTGGTCATTATCTCAACGGCAATAAAGACGGTGCATGGGAATTTACAGATGGTTCGGCACACGTTAACAGTAAAAGTGATTTCAAAGCAAATTTCTATAAGCAGAAAAATACGAACGTATACTACACAGCTGTTTTTAAAAACGGTTTGCTCAATGGCCCATTAACATTATACAACACACATTTTTCGGATATCTGGGAAATGTCTGACAACCATAAAGTGTATAAGCATCTGGAAGAAAAACGAAACTATGTGAACGACACCCTTCACGGCCCGTTCGAAAAATATTCGATCAAAGAAGAACTGGTTCTTTCTGCCAATTATAACAAAGGCCAACTGGATGGGCCTGTTAAGCAGTTTTCTGACGGTAGGGTAATCTACGAGGCTCAGTTTCATAAAGACATGCTGCATGGTGAGCTCCGGCAATATGATTACTCAGTCCGCCACAACCTGAAAACGCGGGCAACTTTCTACGAAAACAAACTCAATGGCCTGCTCGAAATGTACGATAGCACCAAATGGCTGGAGGCAAAGGCCGACACGGGCCTGTTGCGTTACAAAAAGCTATTTTACGAAAACGGTGCCCTGAAAGAAGAAATCACACTGGATGCCGGCCGCAGGTACCTGGCAGATGCATCGGTGATAAATTCGTTTAACTTTTTTGAATATGCGAATATTCCGCATGAAAACAATATATACAACCGCCGATTTCCCGTTCGGCGTGTTATCCGGCACAATATCCGGTATCCGGAGTTCGATTCTTTAAATACAAGCCAGTTTTGCGGCAGTTATAAGAGTTATTATAACAACGGACAACTCTATTGCCAGGGACGTATTGAAAACATGAAACCCAGTGGCACCTGGGATTTTTATAACGAAACCGGTGCACTCATACACCATGTGGCTTTCCGCGACTCTTCCTTTCATCTGCCTGGCGATACCAGCCTGGTGAAAAGCCTGGGAGTCCTCACGGGTTATTTTTACAACGGGAAGCCCCGCTGCCGCGCATTCATCACGTCCATCGACGTGAGCTATGATTGCAACACCAAAAACGACCTCAGCGCTTTTGAAACCGTACTGATCGACTCCTATGATTTCTTTGGGAAAGATAATTGCGTAAATGGCTCAGGTCCGGTGAAATCCTATAACGAGAATGGTCTGTTGAAAGCCAGCGGGCACCTGGAGAATTATATTAAAACCGGTATCTGGAAATACTATGACCCCAACCAGAAATTATACATGATGGGAAAATATGTAAATAATCAGATGGATGGCGTATGGTTTGAAGGCGACCTGGAAGGCCTCAATTATGAAGATGCAGCCTGTATAGATCCGAATAACCCATACGCTGTAAAGCAATACCAGAAAAGCCTGAAAGAATTAAAAATTATAAAACGGATTTATAAAAACGGGGAGCTCATCGACTCCGATGAACACTACATTGATATGAACCGCAACTAAAAAATCTGCCCTACAAATCGGGAATTGCAAAGAACCTATATATGATTTATTATTTTTTAAACCGGCAAAGTATAAAACCGACAGCTGTTTTATTACTTCTCTTCATAATTTCCTTTACAGCATCAGGGCAGACCAAACTTCAGACGGTGAACTGGAATGACACTACGTACTATGTTTACCCGTTCAGAGTCCCTGAACACACCAAGGACGTTCCTCTCTGTGCTCTGAAACTTCCGGATGGCAAATACATTGCCTACAGGCCCTACGAGTTTAAATATTACAGGCATAAGCCCAAAAAACTCATCGTTAAAGATACAAATCTTGTATCGGTGGTTTTTCATATTACCAGCAACATGCCCGACGGAGATGCTTTTTTCTATGCTTCAAAAAAAATAAGGCCGGGAGACAGAGCCCGAAAGCTCGCCAAATGGAATACTCATGGTGAGTACAGAAACGGAGAACGAAACGGCGTTTGGATCAAACGCTTGCAACGCGACGAGATTATAACGCATTATAGGAACGGGTTTAAAGATGGAACCTTAACTTCAAAAAATCACCGTGGTTATGTAGAAGAAGGAACTTATGCAGAAGGCAAAGAAAAAGGCCGGTTTATCGATTATAATTTCCATGGTAAAATATCCAGAATCACCTGCTACAATGAAAAATCCGACACGGTCATGGCATTCCGAAAAGGTCGGTTACGCGTGTATTACGATATTGAGAAAAACAAGAAAAGACAAAAACAGGATATCTGGTATACATTATTCAACCAGAGATCTACTGAAGACAGCTATGATTACAGCTATCTTTTGATACCATACACTGATTACTCTTTTCTGAAAACATATGACAAGAAAGGAAGGCTCATGACAGATATCCGTTTCAAAAACGATTCTACCTATCAGTTCGACACTATTATTTGCGGTGGTTATAAGCATTATGTCACAGTTCTTCCCCCGGACTCGCCGTCAGACACAAATCATATATACGTTTTTGCCAGAGCCAGTCTAGTACCCGAACCAAATGAATCACCCATTAAAACCTTCCAATTCTACAGACATAATAAACTCTTCAAATCTATAGACGTATTCCGATACGGAAAAGATCCGAATCAATTAGATACGATGATCCATATGCAATACGGCATCGACACTCTTAAAAACCCATTTGTTCCGCAACTCTATTATGCATCGTTCTACAAAGGGGATATTCGCAAACAGAGTTTTAAAATACCTGCATTCGATTATTCCTACGACATTTGGTCGGATCGTTCTTTTCAGCAGGGTATCCCACAGGGTATTGATACGGTCCTGGGGATCATGCATATGAGAGATTCCATAAAAAGTCGTGATGCCGAAATTTATTTGGATTCAAAAATCAGTAAACCTAAAAACAGAATAGCCCTACCCTGTTTTTCAGTACCCGGCTTCTATCCCATTGCCATTTATAAAGAAACAAGACTGTTGAGTGATCCCAGCATGCATAACCGTTACCCTCTGCACTTGAACCGAACCTGGAAAGGAGATTGCACCAGTAATCCTGAATTATTTTATTATAAAGGCCAACCCTATTCAGGCAAGGTGGATTACAGTGAAGCCTATCGCACGCGTAAAAAAAAGGATGTGATCCGCCTGTTTAACTACCAGTACAATCTCAGCCTGTATGTACAGGCTCGTGGTTGCTATAAGCAGGGCTTGAGGGATGGCAGGTGGGAGTTCAGTGGCACAGAAAAAAGGCTCAACACGAAACGCAACTGGCTGATTTTATTTCAAAAGAAAAAAAGAATAGAAGATTATTATTGTATCGGCTATGATAAAGGCTATAAAAACGGCCCTTTCGATTATTACACTTCGGAAACCGAACGATTCTGGGACAATCGTCATAAAAGAAAGACAGTCACCCATAAATTCAGAAAATTTCATGCACAGCTTGTAAACGATTCTCTGGAAGGTGAGGTCATTGAATATAATTTCAAGGGATTACCCAGGATTAAGGCAAATTATCACCATGGTATGCTCGATGGCCCATACAAACAATTTGAAGATTCGATACTCATCGTATCGGCCGGTTTCAGAAATGACAAATTGCACGGAGACTTTATCGGCTACAACCAAAACTGGCTTCACACCGTCGCACTCAAAATACCATTCAACGATGGCATGGTTCATGGCCTTATGGAATTCTTTAGCGGTGATACCAAATGGCTGGAAATAAAGGCCGACAGCAATATGCTACGTTACAAAAAACTTTTCTATACCAATGGGGTTTTAAAAGAGCATTTTATTCTGGAGCCCGAAAGCAATTACCAGATGACTAACAGAGTGAGTACCTCCGACAATTTCTTTGAGTATGCAAACCTGCCTGATAAACGAAAAAACTACAGAAAACTTGTGGATCACGACTTTGACTCAAATGATTATCCAGAAGATAAAGAATACCTTGAAGCCAAAATACTGGAATTAAAAAACGACAATGAATTAAATGCCAGCTACAAAAGCTATTTCGACAATGGCAATATTTATAGCGAAGGTGCCATCCGAAAGTTCAAGCCATCAGGCAAATGGCATTTCTATAATGTGAACGGAACACTCATCAATGAGATTACCTTCAAAGACAGCCTTCTGCATATTAAGGGCGACACAAACACCATACACTCCATCGGAATATTAACCGGATATTACGCCAATGGAAAGCCACGATGCAAATCGCTTGTCACAGCGATTGATGTCAGCTATGACTGTAACAGTAAAACCGACAAAAGTGCTTTTGAAACAATTCTGATAGATAATTACGACTACTATGACGGCAGTAGCTGTCGCAACGGAAATGGCTACATGAAAGAGTATAATGAAAATGGCTTACTCATAGCCAGCGGGGAAATGAGTAACTACGCCAAAACGGGTTTATGGAAATACTATGATCCTAACCAGAAACTGCATGCCATAGGGCATTATAAAAATAACCAGAAAGAGGGTGTATGGTATGAAGGAGATCTGGAGGGAATCAACTATGAAGATGCGGCCTGCTTTGACCTTAATAATCCGGGGAGTCTGAAAAAAATGCTGAAACAGCAGAAAATCCTTCAGATATCAACGCAGGTTTATAAGCAGGGAAATATGGTGAATTCAGATGATAGCGAAATCAACATGAACCGCGACTAAGCCAGCCTGGCGCTCAGACTTTCCCACTTTTCCATTTCGGTTTCAAGCTCTTTTTTGAGCTTGTTGTACCCGTTAAAGAAATTGGGATCTTTGGTCAGTTCTTCGTAAGAAGCCGGAACAGCCAGTTTATCGTCCAGGGTTTTAATTTCAAGTTCCAGGCGCTCTATTTCCTGCTCCGATTTTTTAATCTGGTTACGGATCTGCTTCTGTTCCTGTTCATTTTCATCGGTTACAGGTTTCTTCTTCTCCACAACCGGCTGGGCTTTCACACCACTTTTATCCAGGTCAAGTTCATTGAGACGTTCCACTTTACGAATCTCCATAAACTCGGTAATATCACAAAGATGTTCTTTCAGATGACCATCGCGGAACTCAAACAAGCGGTGGCACATGCCTTTCATAAAATCACGATCATGACTAACCATCACGACAGTTCCTTCATAATCGATCAGGGCTTTTTTCAGAATATCTTTCGAACGGATATCAAGGTGGTTTGTAGGCTCATCGAGCAGCAACAGGTTATATGGCTCCAGCAATAATTTACAAAGGGCCAGGCGTCCACGTTCTCCACCACTCAACACCTTTACTTTTTTATCAATATCATCGCCGCCGAACAGGAAAGCACCTAAAAGATTCCGTACCTGTTTGCGAACATCGCCAACCGCCAGTTCATCAATGGTTTCGAACACGGTTTTATCCAGGTCCAGTTTCTCTTCCTGGTCCTGTTCAAAATAGCCCATCAATACACTATGCCCCAGCTGAACAGTGCCATCAAACTGAATCTTTTTGGCAATCATTTTCATCATGGTTGATTTTCCCTCGCCGTTACGGCCAACAAAACCAATCTTCTCGCCTTTGGTAATAATAAAATTAGCATCCGAAAAAATCTGTTTTTCGCCATATTTTTTTCCGGCATGTTCGGCAGTGATCACAATTTTACCGCTATGAGCCGGTGGCGGAAATTTGAAACGCATAGCTGCATTATCGTCTTCATCCACCTCCACACGCTCCATACGATCCAGTTTTTTGATCAGCGACTGGGCAAACGATGCTTTATTGGCCTTCGCGCGGTATTTATCAATAAGTGCTTCCGTCTGATCAATGATCTTCTGCTGGTTCTTGGCGGCATTTTCCTGTTGTTCTTTACGCTCCTTGCGCAATACGAGGTAATGCGAGTAATTGGTTTTATAGTCGTAGATTTTCTGATTCGAAATCTCGATGGTACGCGTTGTTACATTATCCAGGAAGGTTTTATCGTGGCTGATCAGCACAACGGCACCTGCAAAAATTTCCATGAATTCTTCCAGCCATTGGATCGCTTCAATATCCAGGTGGTTGGTAGGCTCATCGAGCAGCAATACATCCGGTTTCTGCAACAGAAGTTTCGCCAGTTCAATGCGCATTCTCCAGCCACCACTGAAATCGGAGGTCTGGCGGTTAAAGTCCCGGCGTTCGAAACCAAGACCACGCAGTACCTTTTCCATCTCTTCTTCCTTATTCCCGATACCAACAATATCGAGGCGGGTATTGATGTCGGTAAGGTCTTCGATGAGTTTCATATACCCATCGCTCTCGTAATCGGTACGGGTTTCGAGCTGATGATTAATATCGTCGAGTTTTTTCTGAAGCAACAGGATCTCTTCAAAAGCAGTTTCGGTTTCCTCCAGTACCGTGCGGCCATGCTGATGCACCATATCCTGTGGCAGATATCCGATTTTGCATTCCCGCGGGCGGGATACTTCTCCCTTGGTGGGATTCTGATGCCCGGCCAGGAGCTTGAGCATGGTACTTTTACCGGCACCATTTTTACCTGCCAGACCAATCCTGTCTTTGGGATTGATCAGAAAAGATACGTTATCAAATAAACTAAAGCCACCAAAAGAAACCGTGACACCATTAACCGAAACCATTGTCTGAATTTTTAAGGTGGCAAAGATACAAAAATAAAGTGATTTTCCGTGCTAAGTTTCATTCGATAAGGCGCTTAGCGCTTGATTCGCGTTAAAAAATCATTAACTTAGAATAAGCTCCTGTTGCCAATGAAATTCTTCCTTTGCATAGCCCTGATTCTGGCCACATACACCCTGGCAGCCCAGAAAGGCCAAGACATTAACCATACCGATTCGCTGGGAAACAAACAGGGCAAGTGGATCGTATATGGAAAAGATTTGAAATACAGTAGTTACTGTAAGCCTTCTCAAATAGTGGAAGAAGGGCATTACGAGAACAATCACAAAACCGGTTTGTGGAAAGAGTATTACTGCAGTGGCGCTATCAAAAACCAGCTGATGTTTGTGAATGGCAAAGTGGACGGTCCGGCCGTGATGTATCATGAAAACGGAAGAAAATCGGAGGAAGGTACCTGGAAGAACAACCGCTGGATTGGCCATTATATACAGTATAACGACAAAGGCGATACCCTACTGCAACTCAATTTCCTGCCGGATGGCAAGCGCTATGGGCCTTCTACACATTGCGACTTTGACGTCGTGGGGAAAGTAGATACAATTAACGGTTACCGCACGTTTTACAATGCTCACAAACAAATTACAAAAGAGGGCAAATTTGTAAATGGAAAACTACACGAAGGTAAAGCTTATTTCTACAATGAGCATAGGATATTGGAACGCATCGCTATCTACAAAGATGGAAAATACGTGGGTGATATCCCGAAGGACCCTGAAAAATAAAGAGCGGGGTAACCCGCTCTTTATTTTATTTGATCTCCAGCTTAAAAACCATCGAGTGCTTCCGGTCTTCACGTAAACGGTCCACGATCAGGTTATCGCCGATCGATTCAAAATACTGGGGCCTGAGTCTCACCTTCTCCTCTTTGGTATCGAAGATAGATTTTTTTGTCATCTTACCGCCTGCATCTATTTTAACACAGGTCAGATACCCCCCCATACCACTGGAGTGCGAGGCCGGCCGTTGATCAAGCGGTAGATTAATATTTTTGATATTATCGAGATAAAAGAAGTAATACTCATCCCTCAGTTTATGAAAATGGAAAGACAGATCGGCTGTTCCTTTACCCACCTGGCTTTTCGGGATTTTACAGCACCACTGGGTTTTACCATCCTTATCGGCTTTCAGCACAATGATATCGTTATAGTAATACGTTGTAGTGGTATGCCATGTTTTGCCATCATAATATGAAGTCGTCACCGAATAATATTCTTCCCCGATAATAACCATACTTCCATCCGGATTGAACTCAACATGACGCAACTCCAGGTTTGCAGCTTCCAGGTTATCGTCCTTGTCTTTCTTTTCCATCTTACGCTGCTGGCGCTCGGTTTCATAAGCTTTCAGTACTTCTGTGGGGAACTCGCAATAGGTTGTATTCAGATTCTTAACGGCATTCTTTTCATCAAACTCAAGCTTGATGATATAAGCCCCATCCTCTGTGACACCTGATTCTTTATTGGAATAATAGCCTGTAATAACAAGGTCGTGGTGAAGATCTTCGGATAACATCACAGAACGTGTATACTTATTCTTCAGATCAATTTTAATTGACTGCAGAGTATTGTTTTGTTGGTTCACGCGAACCAGTTCATAACGATACGCCCTTCTATTCTCGCGGCTTTTCTCTCCATCCAGCGAATTATTCAGTTTAACCTGTGTAAGCATATAAATATTCCCCCTGGAGTCTACTTCATAATCCAGGTTATCCATTTCCGCTTCGGTATATGGCATTTCAATTTCATGGGTATAAATCCTGCGCATCTGGTGGTCAAACAGGTTGAAGCCAATAATGTCTTTATTCAATTTATCATTGCGTTCCTTTGGTTTAACCCTGTATGTTACCAGCATCATGGTACTGTCTGTGGAGTAGTTGAAACTGTACTTACCATAACCCATTACACTGGCGAGCTTGTCTGTTTCAACAAGTTTAACGGGAGTCTGTCCGAATTTGAATGTGCTCTTATTGAACGGCAGGGCAAACAGACGCTCTGTTTGCTCGCCCCTGTCCCAGGTAGAATAAAACCAGAAGTAATCATTTTTCACACTGAAGAACCCTTCGTTTCCGAAATGCTTGCTATCGTCGGGAAGTGTAACAGTTTCCTCTTTTTTTACAGTATTAAATTTATCGTCATATATCTGGAAGATCATATCATCTCCCTTGCGGTAATACCCTTCCACAAATTTATTGTCGAACTTATAGAAGCCCATATCCACGTGTTTTTTGACCGTTTCAAACTCTTCGCTGAAACTGTATTTGATATTCTGCGACACCAGAATATGGCTCATAAGCAGACTTAAACAGATAATTTTTTTCATGCAGTGATTTCTTAAGTCGCAAAAATAAATAAAAACCAAATGGCTTTCTATCCGTTAAAGCCATTTTCTGCACACAAAAAAACCCGGCTCTGAATGAACCGGGTTTTCCGAAATTGACTGAATTTTATTTCGATTTCTTTTTCGCAGGAGCTTTTTTCTTCGCTGCTACTTTCTTAGGAGCGTTTTTTTTAGCAGCTGCTTTCTTCACCGCTGTTTTCTTTGCCGGTTTTTCCTTGGCAATTTTAACCACTTTGGCTTTACCCTTACCTTTGCTGGCTTTGAGGGCTGCATTGGCAATCACCGCTTCATATTTATCGACACCACCGATCAGCTGAACCACATCACCGAACTCGAGTTTATCGGCTTCCATGGTTTTCGGAATTTTGAAATAATCTTTTCCTAAAGCAATGAAAGGTCCCCAGCGACCGTTCAGTACTTTCAGGTCAGGGTTTTCATCGTAGGTACGTATAATTTTATCGGCATCCTTCTGGCGTTTTGCCAGGATCAATTCGATGCAACGCTCACCCGTAACCGAATACGGATCATCTTCTTTGGTTAAGGATGTGAATACGCTGTTGTGTACAACATACGGTCCGAAACGACCGATCCCAACTTTCATTTCCTTGCCTTCAAACTCACCCACAATCCGCGGCATCTTAAACAAGTTAAGTGCTTCGTCGAGGGTAATGGTTTCCATACGCTGATCTTTGCGAAGACTTGCAAATTGCGGTTTCTCACCGGTCTCTTCATTCGTTTCACCGATCTGCGCCAGGGGTCCGAAACGACCGATGCGCACAATTACAGGTTTACCTGAAACCGGATCAATACCAAGCTGGCGTTCGCCGCTGGCACGTTCCGAATTGTCGATGGTTTTTTCAACGGTTTTATGAAATGGTTTATAAAACTCTTTCAGCATTTTAGTCCAATCGAGTTTCCCTTCTGCAATCTCATCAAACTCTTCTTCAACCTTTGCTGTAAAATGAAAATCGAGGATATCCGGGAAATACTGCAGTAAAAAGTCATTCACAACCATACCTATATCGGTCGGAAACAGTTTTGATTTTTCAGCACCCGTATTTTCCGTCTTAATTTCTTTGGCAATACTTCCTTTCGTCAACACCAGGTTTACGTACTGACGTGGTGTTCCTTCTTTATCGGTTTTCTCTACGTAATTACGCTTCTGTACGGTGGAGATCGTTGGCGCGTATGTCGACGGGCGGCCGATGCCGAGCTCTTCCAGTTTCTTTACCAGGCTGGCTTCTGTATAACGTGCAGGGTGATGTGTGAAACGTTGTGTCGCTGAAATCTCCATATTTTCGAGCACATCGCCTACCGACATCGGAGGCAGCATCGATGAGTTTTCTTCGGTTTCCTCATCGTCGGTTCCTTCCATATATACTTTCAGGAAACCGTCGAATTTCAACACTTCGCCCTGTGCTACAAATAATTCAGTAGTTCCTGAAACATTGATCTTAGCAGTTGTTTTTTCCAGTTCTGCATCACTCATCTGGGAAGCAATGGTGCGTTTCCAGATCAGCTCATAAAGGCGTTGTTCATTACGCTCACCATCTACAGTCTGGTTGGTAATGTATGTCGGGCGGATGGCCTCGTGAGCCTCCTGGGCACCTTTACTCTTGGTTTTATACTGGCGGGGCTGATAATATTTTGCACCGTAATTGGCGTGAATGGCTTCATTGGCCTGGTTCATGGCTGTTTCCGAGAGATTCACACTATCCGTTCTCATATAGGTGATCTTACCGGCTTCATATAAGCGCTGAGCCAGCATCATGGTTTGTGCTACCGAATAACCCAGTTTACGCGCAGCCTCCTGTTGCAGGGTAGATGTGGTAAATGGTGCAGACGGCGAACGTTTTGCCGGTTTGGTTTCGAGGCTCTCTATTTTGAAAGAAGCGGCTTTGCATTTTTCGAGGAAAGCCTGTGCTTCCGGTTCCGTAGCAAAACGTTTATCCAGTTCGGCTTTCAACACAGCATTACCTACTTTAAATAGGGCCACTACTTTAAACGCCGATGTCGATTTAAAATTCTGGATCTCGCGCTCGCGTTCCACAATTAAACGCACAGCCACCGACTGAACGCGGCCGGCCGATAAACTCGGGCGAACCTTGCGCCACAGGATCGGGGAAAGCTCAAAACCTACCAGGCGGTCCAATACACGGCGCGCCTGCTGGGCATTAACGAGGTTTATATCAATACTGCGTGGATTCTGAATGGCTTTCTGAATGGCCGGTTTTGTAATTTCGTGAAATACAATACGCTTGGTACGTTTTGGTTCCAGGTTCAGGGTTTCATATAAATGCCATGAAATAGCTTCTCCTTCGCGGTCCTCATCGGAAGCGAGCCAAACCATCTCGGCATTCTTGCTTAGTTTTTTTAACTCGGCAATAACCTTTTCTTTATCGGGTTGAACCTCGTAAGTAGGTGTGAAATTATTCTCGATGTCGACCCCATATCCTTTTTTTACCAGGTCACGGATATGTCCAAAACTCGATTTTACTGTAAAATCCTTTCCTAAAAATCCTTCGATTGTTTTGGCTTTGGCAGGTGACTCGACTATTACCAGGTTTTTGCTCATGTTTTTAATTAAGGAATTAAACTCGCTATTCGATACCTTTTAACTTAAAAAAATAGTCAAAGTACTGAACTTAAAGCAATTAGCAGTTACACTTATTTATCAGCTTCCGCAAAATTTATACTAAAATCTGCTTCTTCATTCAATAAAAAGTCTGCAAAGGAAAAAAATAAATTCTGAAAAAACCAAATTGCTTACTAAACGGCCCCGCAGGATGGTTAAAATACCTTAAACTGTCAAAATGACATAATTATTTCGTAACTTGCGGCCTTTATTGGAATTCATGGAGTTTGAGAACAAGGTAATTGATGAAAAAAGGCAGGGTGAAGCCCTGTTAAAAAAAAATATTCCCGGAGCTAAAAAAAAGATGTTCCTGGAAAGTTATGGCTGTCAGATGAATTTTGCCGACAGCGAAGTGGTTGCTTCTATTTTAATGAATGAAGGCTATACCACTACCGATAATTTCAAAGAAGCGGATGTTATTTTTGTAAACACCTGTGCCATTCGTGAAAATGCCGAAAGCCGGGTACGTCAGCGTTTACAGGACTATAAAAAAGTAAAGAAGAATAATCCCAATGCACTCATCGGCGTATTGGGCTGTATGGCCGAACGCCTGAAATCGCAATTTCTGGAGCAGGAAAAACTGGTTGATATTGTTGTAGGACCCGATGCCTACCGCGATCTGCCTAACCTCATCGAAACCGCTGAAGGTGGGCAGAAAGCCATCAATGTTATTCTGAGCAAAGAAGAAACCTATGCGGATATTACACCGGTACGCCTCGACCAGAACGGTGTGAGTGCATTTATCAGTATTATGCGTGGCTGCGACAACATGTGCAGCTTTTGCGTGGTGCCATTTACACGTGGCCGCGAGCGGAGCCGCGATCCTGAAAGCATTGTGAAGGAAGTACGTGAAGCCTTTGAAAATGGCTACCGCGAAGTTACGCTCCTCGGGCAAAACGTCGATTCCTATATCTGGGCCGGCGGGGGTCTTAAAAAAGAAATTCTCACGGAGGAGCAACGCCGCGAAGCCGTTACTTTTGCTCAGCTGCTTGAAAAAGTGGCCCTCATCCATCCGGATTTGCGTGTGCGTTTCTCGACATCGCATCCCAAAGATATGACCGACGATGTACTCTATACCATGGCTAAGTACGAAAACATCTGCAAGTATATTCACCTGCCCGTTCAAAGCGGAAACAGTGAAATACTGGATAAGATGAACCGTGGTTATACCCGCGAATGGTATCTGGATCGTATAGCAGCCATACGCCGTATCATGCCTGACGCCGCTATATCATCGGATGTGATCAGTGGTTTTTGCGGCGAAACGGAAGAACAGCATCGCGACACACTCTCATTGATGGAAGCCGTGCGCTATGATTTCGCTTATATGTTTGCATACAGCGAACGTCCTAAAACACTGGCCGAACGTAAATACAAAGACGATGTACCGGAGGATGTAAAAAAACGCAGGCTGACGGAGATTGTAGATCTCCAGCGGAAACACAGTGAAGAACGTACCCGGCAGGGCGTGGGAAAAGTGCACCGCGTGCTGATTGAAAACGAATCGAAAAAATCGGCCACTCAATGGAGCGGGCGAAATTCGCAAAACACAACGGTGGTTTTCGATAAAGGCAACTTTAAGAAAGGCGACTATGTAAATGTACTCGCTACGAGTTGCACAACCAGCACGCTAATCGGTGAAGTTGTAAATTAGTGTCGCGGATCACGACAAAAAAGCATGCTGCTGCACTATGGCATACAAATGGTTAAGTTCATGGGCACTTAATCAAAAAAGAAATCGACTCCGGAACTGAAAACAGGATTTTTATAATCTTTATTTGAAGTCTCTGGGTCCTGAATCATAAATCATAAGAATGAATATTGCAGATATAAAACAACGCTTTGGAATTATTGGCCACAACGCCGCTCTTGACCGGGCCATAGACGTTGCCAGGCAGGTAGCTCCTACCGACCTCAGCGTGCTCATAAACGGCGAAAGCGGTACGGGTAAGGAAGCATTCCCTCAGATTATTCATCAGAACTCATCGCGTAAACACGGACAGTACATTGCAGTAAACTGTGGTGCTATTCCTGAAGGAACCATCGACAGTGAATTATTCGGGCATGAAAAAGGATCGTTTACCGGCGCTCACGAAGCCCGCAAGGGTTATTTTGAAGTAGCCGATGGGGGTACCATTTTCCTGGACGAAGTCGGCGAACTGCCTTTGTCGACACAGGCCCGCCTGTTGCGTGTA
>JAFDXR010000001.1:0-497 GCA_018267825.1 Bacteroidota bacterium
CTTCCAGTTCTGCTTTGGCTTTTGAATCGGCATCGGCCTTTGCTTTGGCATCTGCATCAGCTTTTGCTTTCGCGGCGGCTTCTTCAGCAGCTTTCTTGGCTGCGGCTTCCTGCTCTGCTTTTTTCTTGGCTTCAGCTTCCGCTTTGGCTTTTGCATCGGCCTCTGCTTTCGCTTTGGCATCTGCATCAGCTTTGGCTTTGGCGGCAGCTTCTTCAGCAGCTTTCTTGGCTGCGGCTTCCTCTTCTGCTTTTTTCTTCGCTTCTGCTTCCGCTTTGGCTTTGGCATCTGCCTCTGCTTTCGCTTTGGCGGCGGCTTCTTCGGCAGCTTTCTTAGCAGCGGCTTCCTCTTCTGCTTTTTTCTTCGCTTCCAGTTCTGCTTTGGCTTTTGCATCAGCCTCTGCTTTCGCTTTGGCGGCAGCTTCTTCAGCAGCTTTCTTGGCTGCTGCTTCCTCTTCTGCTTTTTTCTTCGCTTCTGCTTCCGCTTTGGCTTTTGCTTCA
>JAFDXR010000001.1:601-739 GCA_018267825.1 Bacteroidota bacterium
TGCTTCAGCCTCTGCTTTCGCCTTAGCATCTGCCTCTGCCTTCGCTTTGGCGGCAGCTTCTTCAGCAGCTTTCTTGGCTGCGGCTTCCTCTTCTGCTTTTTTCTTGGCTTCCAGTTCCGCTTTGGCTTTTGCTTCAGC
>JAFDXR010000001.1:876-389409 GCA_018267825.1 Bacteroidota bacterium
ATCTGCCTCTGCTTTTGCTTTCGCGGCAGCTTCAGCATCTGCTTTGGCCTTCGCATCAGCCTCTGCTTTGGCTTTTGCCGCAGCTTCATCAGCTAATAATTTATCAATTGCTGCTAATTTATCCTTAGGTAATTGCTCTGTTGGTTTTACACCAAGCGCTTCATTATATCCTGCTTTGGCACTGGCCCAATCCTTTTTAGCAAAAGCATCGTCCCCTTTTTTCAGGGCAGCCAGGTATTTATTACTGAGATCTTCTTCTGCTTTTTTCCTGGCAGCTTCTTCTGCTGCTTTTTTAGCATCCTCCTGGTTTTTCTTGTTTAAAGCTTCCTGTTCGGCAATCAGTTTATCAATTTGTGTAATCTGGTCCTTGGGATAATATTCCGTTGGTTTAATGGTTAATGCCTGGTTATAAGAGGCTTTGGCACCAGCCCAGTCTTTTTTCTGAAATGCCTTATCACCGGCTTTCACGGCGGCCTGGTAATTTTTTTCAATTTCCTTTTTCTTATTCAGAGCCTGATCTTCCAGTTCACGCAGGTGTTCCAGCGCACCCAGCATCTGCTCCAGATAAGCTTTATCATATTCAAAATCCGATTTATCGGGGTTATAAACATATTTATTCAAAGGCTGGTTCAGCACGGAATAATCTACCCCCTCCACTTTTCTGAATAAACCGATATTGGCCTGTATACTACTGAATTTACTGGTTGCTCTTTCAGGGGGAATACCACGTGTGGACACCATGAATTTCTTCTGAACCATATCCCCACCCTTTGTAACAACGATGTTATAATCGCCATTTAAAGGCAACTGAAAGCTGTATTTGCCATCAGCCCCGGTAGTATATGTGTTTATTAGTTTGGAACCCTGATATACCTGGATACTGGCCCCCGGGATTGGAGCCTCCCCATCATCGGTAATTTTACCTTCAATGGGTAACTGGTACGTTTCGGGAGTCTGGGCAAGAAAACGGGTACAGGTAAAAATGATTAGTATCAGGGAATAAAATATTCTCATACAGTGCTGTCAGATGTTTTAAAGAGATAAATTTACATAAAATTCCATAACGGCATGTCAAAAATTATGAAGAGTCAGCATTTTAGCTACTGGGAAATAAATCAATATTTCACTGATATAGAAGTTGTTATAATCGGAAGTGGCATTGTTGGTTTAAGTGCAGCTATCTCCTACAAAAAACAATTCCCGAAAGCCAAAGTCCTGGTATTGGAACGGGGTATTTTACCCTATGGCGCCAGTACTAAAAATGCAGGATTTGCCTGTTTCGGAAGTGTAAGCGAACTATTGTCGGATCTCAAAAAAAACGACGAAGCAACCGTTTGGGAAACCGTTGAGATGCGCTACCGGGGACTGGAACTTTTAAAAAAACGGCTGGGCGAAAAACACATGGCCTACGAAGAAAACGGTGGATACGAACTTTTCAGCCGGCAACGTGATTTTGACCACTGTGCCCAACATATTGATACTCTTAATCAAAAGATAAAGCCCATTACCGGGCTGAACCACACCTACTCCATTGATAAAAAAGGAATTGACCACTTCGGATTTGCAGGCATCAAAGGCCTTATACTGAACAGAAAAGAAGGGCAGATCGACACAGGCTTGATGATGCAGAACCTGCTGAAACTGGCAGCGGAGAAGGGCATACAAATTCTCAATGCCGTTTCTGTAAAAGACATCAAAGACCTCGGAAGCACCTGCCATATCGAAACCTCCGTGGGAATGATCCGTGCTGCCCGGGTTATTGTTGCCACCAACGGTTTTGCCGCCGAACTGCTGAAACTGAAAGATGTTAAGCCGGCCCGAGCGCAGGTATTGATTACCAAACCTATTAAACACCTGAAGATAAAAGGCACATTTCATTACCAGGAAGGGTTTTATTATTTCAGAAACATTCACAACCGCCTCTTATTTGGCGGTGGCCGTAACCTGGACATGGAAACAGAAACCAGTTCGCAATTCGAATTAAATCCCAAAATTCAGCAACACCTCGATCAGCTCCTTAAGCAACATATTCTTCCTGACACCACCTACGAGATCGATCATCGCTGGTGTGGGATTATGGGTGTTGGCACAGAGAAGAAACCCATTATCAAACATATCTCGGCCAATGTAGTTTGTGCTGTGAGAATGGGTGGCATGGGCGTTGCTATTGGTTCACTGGTAGGAAAACTGGCCGTAGATACGCTGGAAGGCCGCAGCCTGTAATCTGTACAAATACAATACGGTTTCAAAACATTTATAGAGAGGCGTGTTTTGCGCCCATGGAGTAATAATGCAAACAGGGCTGGTCGTTCTCAATAACATTTGGCCCCGCTGGAGCCATGGATCATGTATCCTGCATAAGCTTTCTACTCGAAAATTCACACATAGTTTAATCCAAACACAGCAGCCCCGGAGGGGCTCAATATTATTAACAACAGGTACAAGGCTATAATCGGCTTCGGAGGAGCCGAACATTTATTCGCAAGTTCACATAGGCCCCTTCGTTCTGTGTTGATAGAGAACGGAACAAGGAAATCAGGACTGGATGCATGTTTTACTTGTTGGTGATAACACCAACAAGGGCATAACACTTATGTTTACACCTTCTTTCTGTCTTGATACAGAAAGAAGCAAAGAGATCAAGACTATATACATTTATGTTTTGCCCCTACGGAGCAATGAGGGAGACATGACTGCTGGCACTTAATAACGTTTGGCCCCGCTGGGGCCAGAGATTATATGCATTTTAGCTGAACGTTCATATTCAAAAAATGGAATGACCATTCTAACCCTACACACGGCAGCCCCGGAGGGGCTGAACATTATTAATATAAAAGTGTCTGTAGTTATACCGGTGGCTCCGGAGGTGTCGAATATTTCCCGGATTAGTTTTTTTCTTTACGGTAAATCCGGATGTGTTAATGTTTTACTCCTACGGAGCAATGAGAGAGACATGATTGATGGCACTTAATAACGTTTGGCCCCGCTGGGGCCATAGATCATGTATCCTGCATCCTGTGTAGGTTTTCTACTCGAAAATTCACACAATAGTTTAATCCAAACACAGCAGCCCCGGAGGGGCTGAACATTATTAATAAAAGTATCTGTAGTTATACCGGTGGCTCCGGAGGAGCCAAACATTAAACCTGTGTTTTGTTGAAATATAGAGGTTCAGTAAAACCATCCCGGCAGAATTTTTCTTTTCATTTATGGATTTTATATACGGGTTGTATCTCAATGATAAAACCAACGCATATGAAAATCAGCATCGACTCTCCCTGCCATGAAAACTGGGACAATATGACCCCCAATGAACAAGGGGCTTTCTGCCTGTCGTGTCAGAAAAATGTTGTAGACTTCAGCCGGAAAACCCTTCATGAGATCAAATCTTTTTTCAAAGAATTACCACTTACCGAAAAAGTATGTGGCCGATTTGATGAAAATCAACTGGAAGAACTCAGCTTTGATGACTTTTTTAAACGTTTCAGAAAATGGCGACTGTTCCACAAAATGGCCGTCATATGTTTTTTTGTATTTGGTCTGAGCCTTTTCAGTTGTTCACAAACACCTAAGCCGGAAGATCATGTGCTTATGGGCGATGTTGCTGTTGTGGACACCCTTCAGCCACCACCTGTCACACCGGTTACAACACCCACTGTAACTCCAAAACCGACTCATATTATGGGCGGCCCAAGAGTAATGCCGTCTGATACCACCAGGCAAAAACCTGCAACAAAACCAAAACCGGTGAAACCCGAAATGATAAAAGGTGAAGTTTATATAGCACCCGATAAAGTGGATAAACCTAAAACCTGTACTCCGGATACGACCACCGAAAAGAAAATAATGGGTAAAATGAAACGGGAGTAAACGCTATTTTTTAAGAAGTGCCTTTGTGAAGCGGGCAATAATCATAATGAGTATGCTCCCGAAAAAGGCCAGGCACATGTCTTTCTGGGCATCCCAGATATCGCCTTGTGTACCGAGGTAAGCATCGCCTTCGGCCGGGAAAAAGATGTCGGCCACCGACCATTCTACCAGCTCATACATAGCGCTGAATGAAAGTGTAATTTCGCAGGGTAGCACCCAGCAAACCCACGAAGGCCATTCCATGTGATTTTTGAAATAGTCGCGCATCGGGTATGCCAGCATAAATCCGAAGCTGAAATGCACGATCCGGTCATAATGGTTGCGGGCCAGATGAAATGTATCCTGCAGCCAGAACCCGAACGGATTAAGGGCATAGGTATATTTGGCGCCATAAACATGGAGACACAGGTAAACCGTAATAAGCAGGTAACTGAGGTCCGAAAATTTAAATTTCCGGTAGGATAATACGAGGCTGAAAAGGAAAATAATAACGAGCGTATTTTCCATACACCAGTTAGCCAGGTTAGACGTTCCGATAAGGGTTGAAATCCAGATGCCGAAAAAAACAAAAGCGAAAAACCAGAGTAGCCGGTTTTGTTTAAAAGCCCTGCGTGTAGGGCTTGATGCGGTTGTAAAAGGCATATATTACTTTTCCTTGTGCAATAAGAATTGTTTCTCGAGCGAGTAGGTTTCTTTATTGCCAAGTTTCAACTCCACTTTCTCTTCCGTTGTTTTAAATCCTTTTTTAGATACTTTCACTGTATAGGTTACATTACCTTTCAGGGTAAAGAAATATTCTCCGTTTTCGTTCGATACGGCTGAACCAACAACAGCACCGCTTTCATCAATAACGGTTACATCGGCACCTGCCATCCCGGTTCCTTCAAAACCATCGCGTACAACACCTTTGAGGATCGATAAACCGTTGTTCTCTTTTTTCTTTCCATCTTTTTCAAGAATACCAATATTGGAAAGGTCTACCATATAAATATCGGACTCACCAAGCCCACCCGAACGGTCGCTGGCGAAATAACCGGTTTGAGCATCGGCACTGAGTACAAATGGTCCGTCTTTTTTTTCTGTATTGATAGGGTATCCGAGGTTAACCGGTTTACTCCATTTACCATTTTCGAGCACTGTTTTAAAAATATCGTAAGAACCCATAGAACCTTTTCCGTTGGAGCAGAAGAAGAGGGTTTTACCATCCGGAGCGAGGAACACACCACCTTCATCATATTCGGAGTTAATTTCCGGGCCCAGATTTACCGGTTTATCCCATTCGTTTTTACTGAGGCGTTTCACCATCCAGATATCGCTATGGCCATAACCACCTTTACGTTCGCTGGTAAAGAACAGTGTTTTACCATCCGAAGAAATGCTGGCGCCGCCTTCCCAATAGCTGGTATTAATTGGTTTTCCAAGTGGCTCAGGAGTTTTCCATTTATTGCTGACTACTTTCGATACAAAAATATCGCCACCGCGTGACTCGTTATCCTGTACATCATTTTTATAAATAAAAATCTGTTTTCCATCGGGTGAAATACTGGTAGCGGCATCATGCGCATCAGTATTAACATTGCCCGGTACACTCTCAGCCTGTTGCCATTTTTTATTAACAGTATCCCAGACAGAGATATAGATATCTTCAAAAAATTTGCCATCTCCCTCCACATCCATAGGTGAATCTGTGGTTTCGGGGCGACGCGTTGTAAATACCAGTTTGCGGCCATCGGCGCTGATACAAGGTGCTTTGTCGTCGTATTTGGAATTGATAACCAGACCCAGGTTCGATATTTTAACATCCAGTGGCGAAGCCATCAGACGCTTGGCATTGGCGCATTGCTCGATATAAAGATCTACATCTTCGAATTCGGTTTCTTTGGAACGGCCTTTTGCCTTGTAGGTATTGAATTCGCCGGAAGCTTCATCAATTTTCCCCTGCGATAAATGGATGATTCCCAGAAGCAGATAGGATTCGGATATAATATTCTTATTGGTGGCAATGGCCTTCTGAAGGCTGGACTCAGCATCATCGAGTTTATTCAGTTTATAGTTACATAAACCAATGTAATACAGCACGGCTGCATCGTCGGGGTTTTTGGCCAGGATTTCTTTATATACATTCAGAGCGCCAATATATTGCCCTGCATAGAGTTTTTGCTTAGCCAATACCATTTTTACCTGGTCTCCGGCATCGAGACTCGTATGGGCAAGGGTCACATTAAAAAAAGCGATTAACGCAAGAAAAATAAAATTCTTCCTCATAATGGGTGCTGTTACAATTAATTAAGCAACTAAATATATTAAAAAGATACAGAATTAAAAAACTTACTTCAAATCTTTTAATAAGTCGAGGAAGTGGTCGAGAGCCTTTCGTTTGGCCGAATCCAGGTTATATGATATTTTATTTTGCAGGTAATCGAATGCATCGAAACCGGGTGTATGGTTTGGTTTTTCGGCCACGGCTTCACGGATATGATTAACCCCGTATGCCAGGGCATCGTTAAAGCCTTCTATAAACCCGGGGTCCAGAGGCCTATTGCTTACCCAGCAGGCAAACACAAAGGGCATCCCGGTATATTTCTGCCATTCATAGGCGAGATCATACTGGTAAGGATATCTGGTGAGTCCGAATGTACGGTCGCCGATAATAACCGCACCGGTAGTGCCTTCTACCCTGTTTTCAAAACCAGGGGTAGCCGGGATAAATTCTATATTTTTTTTCCAGAAGTAGTGATTCAGTACCTGAACCAGTGTAACCGAAGTTCTGGATTGATAATCGAGCATTACATGCGTCAGGTTTTCGAGAGGCTGCTCGGCAAATAACTTGACACTGTCTACTTTACCGACAGCACCTATGCAGTAATCTGTAATAATATGATACTGATCAAGCTGGGGAAGTATGGCTACTGGTACCACTCCCAGGTCGACTTCCTTATTTTTCAGTTTGGTGGCGCACACGCTCGGAATATCCAGTTCCATCTGCAGCCTGTGTTTGACAGGACTGTTTTCGATACCAAATAAAAAAGGGGTTGTATTGTAGTAATTAACGATTGAAATTTTGTAGGCTGGCTCCATGATTTGTTCTTATAAAACGCAGTATTTCCGCATATCCTGGCAAATAGTACCGGTTCGTACACAACACCAGGGTTCCCTGCAATTTTTGCGAAAGGTATGTTTTTTTCCAGTCTTTTAATACCCAAAAAAATGAAATCCGACCGAAAATACTGTACTGTCTTTCTGATTCTGTTTTGCAGCGATCAATCTCTTTCAAATCATAAATACAAAGGTGAAACCCGCTATTTTCAGGCGGTAGCCTCATCTGTATCCTGTGCCTTCAATTCCAGGAAGCTGGTGGTTGCTCCAACCACGGCCAACAAGGGCCCAAGCATGATACCGATGATGTCGCCCACAAACGTTGGCAGACTGATGAAAAAGGCGTAAACTATACCTATACCGCAGGCCAGTCCCATATTTCTCCGGGCAAAACGGGTGCTTTTTGAAATATTCATTCCATGCCTTTCGAAATTATAATCGAGCATGGTAAATCCGAAATAATACCATGATACAAATAGCAGGAACGGAGTTGTAATAAAGGCTGCGGGGGCAAATAAAATACTGATGGTAAAACAGGCGATAATGATCAGATACTCCAGTAGCATATTCCGGAGGCTTATGCCGATGCCTCTCCATATATCTTTCAGAAATCCTGAAAACACAAAGGGGTAGCTTTTGCCGGTTATTTTTTCTTCTGTAAGTTCTGATACCCTGGCAAAGAGCGGCGACATAATAATGAGGAGCAGGTATTTTGTAAATGTTCCTGACACAAAAAAGAAGAGAACTTTCAAAATCCAGGTTACAATAACACTGAAATAACCTGTGAGGAAGGGTTTCAGAAATGAATACCATTCGCCTGAATCCGGGATATCCTGAAAGCGAAACTGTTCGCTGAGCTTATCGGCCAGGAGGTGCGCCAATCCTGCAAACGTAAGGATTCCAAAAACCCAGAACAGCATCCAGAGCAACAGAGGATAAAGCATATATGGCCAAAGCCCTTTATCAAAGATCAGTGTAAAACCTCTGAAACAATTAGCGATTCCCCTGAAAAATCCCCGGAAAAAATTCATCTGTTTTTAAGCTTGTGCTGTGGGCCCGCCGAAGTGCAGCGGAAGTGCATTGGTTTCCACATCCTTTATTTTACCATGCATCTGTTCGTAACGCTGAATATTATCGGCCAGCGCCTTCATCAGCCGTTTGGCATGCTGGGGTGTAAGCACAATACGTGATTTCACCTTTGCCTTTGGCACGCCAGGCATGAGTTTTATAAAATCAACAACAAACTCGCTTTGCGAGTGCGTAATAATCGCCAGGTTGGAATAAATTCCTTCAGCAATCTCTTCAGATAATTCTATGTTCAGTTGATTTTCGTTGTTTTGCTCTTCCATCTTACCTTGTTTTATTTTTTTATTATTTCACGTACGCTTTCATTTCATCATGCAATTTTGCTGCTTCTTTGGCTGCATCCACAGCGAAATCAGTTCCGCCGGAAGCATACAATATGGAGCGCGATGCATTTACCAGCAAACCAATATCCTCATTAAGTCCATAACGGCAAACATCGGCCAGGTTACCTCCCTGGGCACCAACACCCGGAACCAATATGAAATGATCCGGAATAATATTCCGTACATCCTTAAACATATCGGCTTTGGTGGCACCGATAACATACATCATATTATCCGGTGTACCCCATGAAGATGTGGTGCGCAGCACGTGCTCATATACTTTAGCGCCACCGGCCAGTTCATGCAACTGCAGATCAGAAGCACCGGCATTGGACGTGAGTCCGAGTACAATAGCCCATTTACCATCAAACTGAAGGAATGGCTCTACCGAATCGCGGCCCATGTATGGCGCTACGGTAATGGCATCGGCATGCAGGCGTTTAAAAAATGCGCGGGCATACATGCTCGCCGTATTTCCGATATCGCCGCGTTTAGCATCGGCTATAATAAAATGTTCGGGATAGTTTTGCTTGATGTATTTCAGTGTTTTATCGAGGCTGTGCAGTCCGCTGATGCCGTAGGCCTCATAAAAAGCCGAATTGGGCTTGTAAGCCACGCAATGATCAGCCGTGGCATCGATGATCTGTTTATTAAATTCAAAAATGGCGTCATCTTCCGAAAGCAGGTGTTTCGGGAGTTTATCGGCATCGGGGTCCAATCCTACACACAGGAAGGATTTCTTGGAACGAATCTGGTCAATGAGTTCTTTTCTGGTCATTTTTTCTGATTAAGGGCAATACTAAATAGCGACGTATGTTAAGTCCAACTAAAATTACAAATAGTAAGGGAAATAATACGATAAAGCGTATAAAATTAAATTCGATATAGTTTATACTCAGTAGCGTGAACATCTGTCGGTGTTATATACGAAAAACAATGCTACTGAAAAGGCATTCAGGATTATTGCTGCAACGGGCACAATAACAGATACACTGCCGGCCTTTTTAATCAAGCATCAGGTTACAGTCCCTCACCCTTCAGGCGTTCTGCATTTTCGGCAAACTGCAGGGCATCGATCATTCCCTGGATATCGCCGTTTACAAAATCGGTCAGGTTATAAAGTGTCAGGTTTATACGATGATCGGTAATACGGTTCTGAGGGTAGTTATATGTACGGATTTTAGCCGAACGATCGCCTGTACTTACCATGGTTTTACGTTTTTTGGTAACTTCTTCGAGGCGTTTCTGATACTCAATGTCATAAATTTTAGAACGCAGCATTTGCATGGCTTTTTCGCGGTTCCCGAGCTGATTTCGTTCGGTCTGGCAGGTAACCACAATGCCTGTAGGTTTATGCGTGAGGATCACTTTGGATTCCACTTTATTTACGTTCTGTCCTCCTGCTCCACCGCTTCGTGCTGTGGCAATTTCGATATCGGCATCTTTGATTTCCACATCCAGTTCTTCGGCTTCAGGTAATACAGCCACCGTAGCGGCTGATGTATGCACACGGCCCTGTGTTTCGGTAGCCGGTACACGTTGTACGCGGTGCACCCCACTTTCAAACTTCAGGGTTCCGTAGGCGTTTGCACCTTTCACGTTGAAAATAATCTCTTTGTACCCGCCCATGGTTCCGGGACTTTCGTCAACCACCTCGATCTGGAAGCGTTTCTGTTCGCAATAGCGGCGATACATTTCAAACAGGTCGCCGGCAAATATAGAGGCTTCATCACCACCTGTACCGGCACGCAGCTCCATCGTACAGTTCTTGGCATCTTCCGGATCTTTTGGAATGAGTAATAACCGGATTTCTTCAGCCAGTTTTTCTTCTTTGGCCCTGTTCTCTTCCAGTTCCAGTTTAGCCATTTCCAGAAAATCCTTATCCTTTTCATTGGCCAGTACTTCCCTGGCCTGCTCTATATTCCCAACAACCTTCTTATATTCATGATACGCCTCTACAACGGGCTCAAGGTCGCGGTACTCGATGTTGAGTTTCTTAAACTGTTTCATATCCGAAATCACTTTCGGGTCGGCCAGTTTTTGTTCCACTTCCTCGTAACGTCGCTTTATTTCTTCCAATTTATCTAACATACAATATTCCTAAAGGCCACAAATTTACTAAAACTTCACAACTCTTTAATCATAAAGCCTTTCGGGAGTTTTCAAGACTTATTCAGCTTCCGGATTGCTCCAAAATTGGTTTGATTATTTTAATTACATTTGGTAAAATAAGTATTTTTTTAGCCTATGAAACGAATCTTACTTTGTTTATCATTACTCCCGTTTTTTTCTTCGAAAGCCCAGGATTTTACCGGGTTTAACCAGAGTAATTATGCCGGTGTTACCGGTATTTACCAGCAACCGGCCAGCATTGTAGATGGCCGCATGAAGTTTGACATGAACCTGATCGGCATCAACATCGGGGCCTACAATAACTATGTAGGACTGAAACGTGAAGCCCTCAAAAAAGAAGGCTCTTGGAGCAATCCGAACTTCCCGGCATTTAATGATCCCAACTTTGCCGACAATTATATGGTTGAGAAAACCAATAATAAAAATAAGAGTGTATATATGGGAAACCGCATTGCCGGTCCTTCCTTTATGGTAAGCCTCAACCGGAAAAATGCCATTGCCTTTTCAACCAATATACGCAACTACATTAATATTGACGGTGTTTCGCATCAGCTGGCCAAGCTTGCCTATGAGGAATTCAAATACCCTACCTATTGGGTTACCAACCTCGAGAATAAAAACCTGAGCATCCAGGAAATGAGCTGGGCCGAATACGGTCTGACATACGCGCACGTGTTTAAGGATGATAATGAACATTACTTTAAAGCAGGAGCCACCGTTAAATTATTGCAGGGGATCCAATCGGCCTATATGTTCGTATCCGATCTGAAATACAATTTCAAAACCGACACCACGCTTTCCATCTTTGAATCCGGTGTAAAATATGGCCACTCCGACAACCTTAATATCAGTAATGTTTCCATTGGTTCCAACAATACCGGAACTGCTGCATTTGACTACAGCCAGTCGTATCCGGGTGTTGCTTTTGATTTTGGAGCTGTGTATGAATGGCGCCCCGATTACGAAAAATACAAATATGACATGGATGGCGAAAAAGGCCTTTGGCGTAAAGATCAGAACAAATACAAACTGAAGATCGGCTTTTCACTGACTGATCTGGGTTCAATCAAATTCAAAAAAGGAAAAACCTCGAACGACTTTTATGCCAACGTTGGTTACTGGAACCTGAAACCGATCAGCCCGAAAACGATCGGCGAGTTTGACGACACCCTCAAAAAGCGTTTTCCGCAAACCTCTTCATCTTCGACCTATAGGATGAACCTGCCAACAGCACTGAGTGTTCAGATTGATTACCATGTATGGAAAGATGTATATGTAAACCTGACACCTTTTGTAGCCTTTCAGTTTAAGAAAAACGATACCAAAGTGCATGACATCAGTAGTATTACCCTGACCCCGCGCTGGGATCACAAATGGTTTGGGGTGTTTATTCCGGTGCAGTATAATTTCCTGACAGGGCTGCGCACTGGTGCTGCCGTGCGACTGGGACCATTGGTACTTGGTACAACCAACCTGGGACCTGTGATCGGCAAGAAACCTGTATATGGTGCCGACATGTATGCCCTGCTCAAAATTCCTATTCCTTACGGGAAACCAAAAGACAGGGATAAAGACGGTGTATCCAATAAACGTGATAAGTGTAAGGATGTGCCGGGTGTATGGGAATTTATGGGTTGTCCGGATAAAGACGGTGACCACATTCAGGATAGCGAAGATAAATGCCCTGACGTTGCAGGTACTAAAGAACTGCATGGCTGCCCGGATCGTGATGGCGACGGCATTACCGATGCTGACGATAAATGCCCGGACGATAAAGGACTCGCTGAGTTTAACGGTTGTCCGGATCGTGATGGTGATAAAATTATAGACAAGGATGATGAGTGTCCGGATGAAGCCGGTGTCGCCGAGTTCTTCGGTTGCCCTGACCGCGATGGCGATAAAACACCTGACAAATACGATGCCTGCCCGGATGTTCCTGGACCTAAAGAGTACAAAGGCTGCCCGGATAAAGACGGGGATACAGTGCTCGACAAAGACGATGCCTGCCCTGAAGTGGCCGGTGCAGTTGAAAATAAAGGATGCCCTTGGCCTGATACAGATGGCGATGGTGTGATTGATCGTGAAGACGACTGCCCGTCGACTCCAGGATTAAAAGAGCTGAAAGGTTGTCCGCCTGCACCGGTACTGAAAGCCGAAGAGCAAAAAATTCTGGAGAAAGCATTCTCGAGTCTTGAATTTGCTACCGGAAAAGATATTATCAAAAAAGTATCTTTCCCTTCACTGAACGAACTCGCCGGTTTAATGAAACAACATGCCTCCGACTGGACGCTTAAACTTTCAGGGCATACCGATAATCAGGGTGATGCTGCCAAAAACATGCTCTTATCGGAGAAACGTGCTAAAGCTGTGAAAAAATACCTGGTAAGCAAAGGTGTGAAAGCCGACCTTATTATCACCGAATGGTTTGGACAGACCATGCCAATCGACAGTAATGATACAGAGGCCGGACGCCAGCGCAACCGCCGTGTAGAAATGAAAGTGATGTTTAAGAAATAATTATTCACTCCTCATAAAAAAATCCCAACCCTGAGCGGTTGGGATTTTTTTATATTTGTATCTGCAATTTTCGAGTTCTCTCTATTTAAAATCAACATTTCACTTTATGAAAAACCTTCTCTTCAGTCTGCTTTTTATCGGTTCATGCACATTTGTAAAGTCACAGGAATTAAGCAACGAAATAAAATCCTTTGAAAACACAGTTAAGGATGAAGTGAAAGCTGAAGAGAACAAAGGGGTACAAGCCTTGCTGACACAAGCCATCAGTAGCATTAAATCAAGCTCTTTTGTAAAAGGAAAATCTTCTGCCGACGTCATCACCAAACTGAATTCCGCCAAAACACCTGCCGATTATGGCAACGTATTAAGCAGCCTGGCCGAATCTATTAACCCTGCGTTATTTGCCAGCGGTTGGTCGAAACTGAAAACGGGATTTAATGATAAAGCCGGCAAAATAAAATCACTTTCGGATGTGGCCGGCTTAGCCAGCCAGTTATTCACGAATCTGAAAACAACTGCCCTGACAAGCAATACGAATAAAACAGACCTGGTGAATACCCTGTCGCTGATAAAATAAAATATTACGGCTCAATAAGCCGGAGCCTTGTTAATTCCGGATTACCTGGAATGTTTTCGTAAACCCGTTTTTCTCAAAGGTTATTTTATAGAAATAATAACCCTGCCCCAATTCGCCCAGTGAACTTTCGAGGGTTGTTTTTCCGGGATCCAGGGGTTTTGTTTCTGTCAGCAATACACGCCCCGTATAATCTGTTATTTCAATTTGCGCCACGTCATGTAAGGGGACAAACACATCGCAGAAAACCTGGCCGGTGGCTGGATTCGGATATACCAGCCCTGCTTCAATCATCACCGGTGTTTCATCTACCGAAACAATCGGCGAATAATGATTCTGTCCGTCAAAATCAACCTGCCTGAGGCGGTAGTAATTAATTCCTTCGAATGGCCGTGTATCTGCAATAGTGTATGAACCGCCATGACTACCTATTCCCTTTACCCGTTGAAGAAATGTGAATGTACTTCCATCCTGCGATTTTTCCACATCAAAAAAATCATTGTCTTTTTCGCTGGCTGTTGTCCAGTTCAGCAAAACCCCTTCAGCAGCTTTAACAGCCCCAAAATTGACAAGTTCTACCGGCAGAAATATCTGACCATTGGATGAGATCGTTATATCGTCTATTATGAAACCCGAACCGCCGGAAGATGCATCATTGCGCCATTCAAAGCCGATTGCCAATCCCGTTGTATTATCGAAAGTGCTTGGCAGATAAAATGTTTGCCACTTGTACCCTGTATTAGCTGCGCCATTATTGGTGGAAGAACCGAAATTCCAGAAATAACCTGTATTGGACTCACCGCCTTTATTTGCAGTATTGTATGTGCCTGCATAACTGATCCAACCATCTGTTGACCACCACCAGCTGGCGCCATCATAGCACCAGAAACGACCATAATCGAGATACTGTCCTCCGGAAGCTGCTGTATATTCGCCGGTACACTTCCATTTAAATGTAACTGTAATATGCGTTTTGCCTGTGGTATTAAAATCATACTCTGCATAGATCGGAGCCCCTGCCAGCGTTCCCGAACAATTTGTACCATCATCGCTGGTACGTGCCGCTGTATACCCAAGCGCTGTGGCCACTGTACCTGCATTGGAAGGTCCGATGCCCAGCGAACGTGAACCGGCAATAGCGACATTGTTTCCACTGCCTCCGCCAATAGCCCAACGGTTGCGGGATACCAGACTGCAATTGGAATTATCGAGAATCCAACCACCCGGACTGGCCGTGGTAAGCGATTCAAAAGTTTGCTGATAAACAACGGTTTGTGCCCTTGCGGGTAGCACCAGCATGGCAGCCAGTGCTATTCCGAATGATACAAGTAAAGATGTGTAGGTTTGTTTCATGATGCTGCATGCGTTTATACATAGTGGAGTAACGAAAGGACATGAGAACATCACAAAGGTTGAATATCCATTACGCAATGTCAGTAGGGCCAGCCCCTTACTTTCAAAGTTTATTTAACACAAACGTGAGTGCATAAAAAAAGCCGCAGTAAATACTGCGGCTTTCACTTATCTTCTGTAATGCTTATGAAACGCGGGTTACATCCCAGGCCTCGAGGTAGTCGGCTACCTTGCGCAGGAAGCTTCCACCGAGAGATCCGTCTACCACGCGGTGATCGTATGACAGCGACAGGAACATGAAATGGCGGATACCGATCACATCGCCCTGCGGTGTTTCAATAACAGCCGGTTTCTTTTTAATGGCGCCAACAGCCAGGATCGCAACCTGCGGCTGGTTAATGATCGGCGTACCCATCACGTTACCAAAGTTACCTACGTTACTGATGGTAAATGTACCACCCTGAATTTCGTCTGGAGCCAGTTTATTGGCGCGTGCGCGGCCAGCCAGGTCGTTTACAGCTTTGGTGATCCCAACCAGGTTTTTCTCATCGGCATTTTTAATCACCGGTACAATGAGATTCCCTGACGGTAAAGCAGCTGCCATACCGATGTTGATATTTTTACGTTTAATGATTTTGGTTCCGGTCTGATCAACAGAAACATTGATCATCGGGAAATCTTTGATCGCTTTTGCTACGGCTTCAATAAAGAGCGGTGTAAAGGTCAGTTTCTCGCCTTCGCGTTTTTCAAAATCCTTTTTCACTTTATCTCTCCACTGTACAAGACCTGTAACATCTGCTTCTACAAACGATGTTACATGCGGGGAAACATGCTTGCTCATTACCATGTGATCGGAAATGATCTTACGCATGCGATCCATTTCAATAATTTCATCGCCTGCACCTACTGATACAGCAGGGCGTTGAACCAGCACCGTATTATCACCCACAGCCATTTGTTTGGTTTCAGCAGCAGGTTTACTTTGTACCTGTTGTTCAGCAACCGGAGTTGCAGTACCGTTTTGTTTGGTGCGGTTTGGAATATAGGCAAGGATATCGGCTTTTGTAACGCGGCCACCCTGCCCTGTTCCTTTGATATTTTCGAGTTCTTCGAGGCTTACACCTTCTTCTTTGGCAATATTTTTAACCAGTGGTGAATAGAATTTAGATGCGCCTGAAAAATCAACAGCAGCAGTTTCAACAACTTTTTCAGCAACTTTTGATGTACTCTGAACGGTGTTATTCTGTGCTGCAGGAGTTTGTGTTTTCGGGGTTTCCGATACAGCAGCTCCGGCATCCGATGAGATCAGGGCAATAACAGCTCCAACCTGCACAACGTCACCTTCGTTGAACATGCGTTTGATTAATTTTCCTTCAAAAGGCGAAGGAATTTCAGAGTCTACTTTATCCGTCGCTATTTCAAGAACAGTTTCATCAATTTTAATCGTATCGCCTTCATTTTTAGTCCATTTGATAATGGTCGCTTCGGCAACACTTTCGCCCATTTTAGGCATGGTAAGTTCAAACTGAGCCATTGTAAAAATCGTGTTAGTTGGTTCGCAAAAATAAGGTATTCTGCATATTACACAAATTTTAATTTTGAGTAATAATGAGCGGTTTTGTCAGATCACGGCCATGTTCTGAAATCTTCAGAAAGTAAGCTCCGGCAGGCAACTGATTTATATCGACGCCAACCTGATGTTCGCCTGTCATATAAAGCATTTGACCGCCTTTATACACCTCCTGCCCCATTGTATTAACAACCGACAACTCCAGCTTTTTGGGTTCCGTTAACGTAAAACCAACCTGTATATGCCCTGAAGACGGATTGGGGTATACATTTACCTGGCTGATGCTTTCATACAGATCATTGACACCGGCACCCGCGTCGAGGTTGATGTCGTCTATATAAATATTATTTCCACCGGCCGATATAAACACAAATTTAAACCGGAATGTTGATGTTAACCAGGAGCCCGGCACACTGAATGTGGCCTGTTTCCACTCACCTGCCCCGCCCGGCACGAATGACCCGGTAGTAGGTGCTGCCGTTTCGAGCACCGTGCCCGATAGCGTAGCGCGCAGGAGCCAGCTACCGGTGCAGCTTGATGACATATATACCCTCAACTGGTCTTTATTGGTTGTATCTTTCCGGGCAAAAGCATAGCGGAAACTCAGGTTCATGGCACTCACGCCGGAAAGATTAATCATTTTCCCAATCAGTTCGTCGTTCGTATTCATGGTATTTGCCATGTTATTGAGCATAATACTTTTTTGGCCGCTATAAGCAGCTGCCCCGGTAATCTGCCATTGATTCAGTGTATCCAAACTATTGATATACCAATCGGGGCCATGGAGAGCCGGGCTGGCTTCAAAGCCCTCTGCAAAAGGATATGCTGTGCTGCTGGTCGAAAGCACCGTGATAAAATTTGTTTTGGTAACCATCGCCGAATCCGTATTATTCTTCACCTTCAGCTGCACATTGTATGTACCGCTGGTGCTATAGGTTACAGTAACCGAGCTGGCTGTCGAGGAGGACGGTGTGCCTCCCGGAAAACTCCAGGACACAGAGGTAAGCGTTCCGTTGTAAGAGGTATTGGTAAATGTTACCTGGTTGCCGCTGTTCTGGCAAACCACTGTTTTATTGGCTGTAAAGTCGGCATGGCACAAAGGTCCCGGGATATTCAGCACACCTGTGGCCGCAAGGTTAGCCGGTTGCCAGAGGTTGTTCCGGCCTGCAATAGCCGAATTCAGACAGGCATGCATGCGCGTTTTTTGGCCGTAGGTAAACATGCGGTTGCAATAGGAATAGTCCATTGCATTCTGCACATTATCGACCGTATTGCCACACGATGCCCCGTTCAGGTTGCAGGTCAGCCAGCCAATGGTTGGAGGCGTATCACTCACGAGGTCATCTATATTGCAGTCTTTATTCGGATCAGCGCAGGGGTAATAATAAAAATCGGGCACGTTATTTCCACCCCAGATATGCTGCAGATTCAGGTAATGCCCGCATTCGTGGGCCAGCGCCACCGACTGTGTGTAATTGGATGCGCCGATACTTCCTACATAGTTATAACCGATCACGATACCATCCCAAGCGGGAATCGTATCGGCATCAGAAGGCCATACGCAATGCCCGGCAAGGCCGGCTGCATTTGCAACAACATAAATATTAAGATACTGATTCGGTGGCCAGTGTATAAGTGCTTTCACCGAATGATCGCCGATGGTGGTCAGCGACGATGCTATACGGTTAATGCCGCTGTGGCAATTTCCATTCGGGTCTTTTTGTGCCAGCCTGAATTCAATATCACAATCGGCATGCAGCGATTTGAACTGCTGTACAATGGATGCCGTATCAGCCAGCTGCTTACGGAATGTTTTATTCAGAATATCGATACCATCTTTCACCTGGGCATCACTGATATTTTCGGCACCATAATTATGAATAATATGAAACACCACCGGAATAATATAGGTAGCTGTTGTTGTATTGGTTGATTTGGCAGCAGGATTCAGGCCGGCAGCGTAGGCTTTGGTAAATGCCTCCAGTTGCTCATCGCGCTTAATAACGGCTTTAGCAATCGCCGGGTTTTGTCTGAGTGTTCCTATACGCATTTCGTCGGCGCCACAATGCAGCGGGTTTTGCGAACGGCACAGCAGTGCGGTGAATGCCAGTATGAAAGTAATCCGGTGTTTCATAGATATATCGTTGATAGGCTAAAATAAGAAGAAAAACCGTGCTTTGTATTTTGTAACAAAACAAAACGCCCCGTGATTATTATCACAGGGCGTTTTTATAAAACTATATCGAATCAGATTATGCTTCGATCGCCACTTTCGGGGCTGCAGCCATAATTTCATCATTGGCAGCAGATGCATATTGTTCAAAGTTTTTGAGGAACGATGCCGCCAGATTCTGTGCTGTCTGATCGTAAGCTGCTTTATCTGACCATGAGTTTTTAGGATCTAAAATCTCAGATGGCACATTGGTGCAGGCTTTCGGATAATTCAGTTTGAAATAAGGAGTTGTTCCGTATTCTACTTTATCGAGTTCGCCCGATAAAGCAGCAGTAATGAGTGAACGTGTGTAAGATAATTTGATACGGCTTCCCACACCGTATTTTCCGCCAACCCAACCGGTGTTGAGCAGCCATACGTTTACTTTATGTTTTTTCAGTTTCTCACCCATTAACTCCGCATATTTTGTAGGATGTAAAGGCAGGAACACTTTACCGAAACATGCTGAGAAAGTTAATGTAGGTTCTGTAATACCCATTTCAGTACCGGCTACTTTGGCTGTGTAACCACTGATGAAGTGATACATGGCCTGTGCAGGTGTTAATTTTGAGATCGGAGGTAATACCCCGAATGCATCACAGGTCAGGAAGAAAATATTTTTAGGGATATCGCCTACTGCAGGAGTCACTGCATTGTCGATATAATGAGCAGGGTAACTTACGCGTGTATTCTCTGTTTTAGAGATATTTGCATAATCTACCGTGGTTGTTCCTTCGTAGAAATCGATATTCTCGAGCAGTGAACCGAATTTAATCGCGTTGAAGATCTGTGGTTCTTTTTCAGCAGAGAGGTCTACGCATTTGGCATAGCAGCCACCTTCGAAGTTGAATACCGATTTATCGCTCCATCCGTGTTCATCGTCACCAATGAGTTTACGGTTAGGATCAGCCGAAAGAGTGGTTTTACCGGTACCTGATAAACCGAAGAAAACAGCTGTATCACCGTCTTTACCGATATTGGCAGAGCAGTGCATGGATAATACTTTCTTCTCGTGTGGAAGAATATAATTGAGAACTGCGAAAATTCCTTTTTTGATCTCACCGGTATATGCTGTACCACCGATGAGGATAATTTTTTTGCTGAAGTTCAGTACAGCAAAGTTATGCTGACGGGTTCCGTCTACCTTCGGATCCGCTTTGAATCCAGGGGCATTAATGATCAACCAGTCGTGTTTAAAATCGAGGATTTCTTCTTTGGTCGGACGCAGGAACAGGTTGTTGGCAAACAGGTTACTCCACGGATACTCCGTTACCACGCGGATATTGATGCGGTACTGCGGATCAGCGCAGGCATAAGCATCGCGAATCCACACTTCTTTACCTGATAAATAGGCTAACATACGGTTATGCAATACATCAAATTTATCGGCATCAAAACGGTTGTTCACATCTCCCCACCAAACCGAATCTTTTGTTGTATCATCATAAACCACGAATTTATCTTTAGGTGAACGGCCTGTAAACTCGCCGGTATCAATAGCCAGGGCACCTACATCAGTTAACACGCCTTGCCCGCGTGCCACGGTTTCTTCTACCAATTCAGATGGGTGAAGGTTCCAATACGCCATTTCCACGTTACCTAAACCAAGTTGGCTCACCGAAAAATCTTTCGCTTTTAGTCCTATTTCGTTCATTATTAAAGTGTTTAGTTAATTAGACTGCAAAAATACGAAAAAAAAGGCCTCTTTTTCCTGACGGTTTTCCACAATTTCACAAAACGTTGTTTAAAAAATAAGGGAGATTTTGCCAGATATAAAAGGCAATGAAGTGGTTATCAGGAAGTTTTAAATGCATGATAATCAATAGTTAAGCTTACTAAAGCATTAACTGATATATATCAGGCCCGTTTTATTTATAGGTGGGACGATTCAGGCTTTTACCCAAAGCACGCCCATAACCCGGACTGGTATTATAACGCAGGCTGATCTCAAGACCACCTTTGGCTTTGGACGCCGAAGATAGCTGGGAGAGGTTAAAGTCATAACTCAAGCCCATCCCGAATTTATCCCATTGTACCAGCATGGTTGGAATAACTGCATCTTTCACACGATAATAGGCACCGAAAGAAATAGCTGCTGCTTTCTTTTCTTTGGTATAAACCGACTGATCCTGTAATATATACTTAAACATGAATCCCATATTTAATTCCTGAGCCGGGCCCTGGCGCATGTATATAAGGCTTGGAACCAGTGCAATACCGGCACCTTTAATACCGATATCGAAATTGGCATGGCCAACAAACTTCATATACTGCCTGTCCTGGCTCGATACATAAGAATACGTCGGGGAATTGTAGTGAAACACTGACGCGCCAATATCTGCTTTGGTTCCGTCCTGTGCACTGATGAATCGTTCGCTTTTCGCAAAATGCCAGTCGATCCCACCTGAAAAATCAGGTTGAATAAACATATTGGCCGGTACAGCCTCGCCGGAAGGTGTGTTGGCATTGTATGAATAACCATCGTACTGGCTTTCCCAGCGAAGTTTACTCGGATTGAGGGTCCGGTAATTGATTCCTCCGCCAAGGCCCAATGACAGCTTGCTATACTGGCTTACTTTCAACACCACGTTAAATCCCAACTGGGCGGTCAGCGTTCCCATACCGGCATCGCCGGCTTTGTCGTTATACACGGTCAGCGAAGTTCCGAAATATGTTTTCTTTAATTTGAGATGATGTAAAGCCTTCTCAACAGAGAGACCATAAGTCTGATACGGCGATGCTACACTGGCCCATTGATTCCTGTAATTGGCTATAACACGGGTATCATAAGCCGTGGAGCTTAATGCCGGATTAATAACCACAGGCGTTTCATTGTATTGCGAAAAATGAACATCCTGTGCGTATACCGCAGCCGGCAATACAGCCAATGCAGCCTGAATGAGTTTTTTATTAAATGATTTCATCATACTTTCCGGATTGTTTAATTATCGGATCAATGTAATATTACCTTTTAAACTGAATGGTTTGCCATCAATGGTGATTCCATCCACGCGGTATACAAAAACACCGGTATCCATCGGTTTTCCCCTGAAGGAGCCATCCCAGCCAACAGTCTTATCGGTTGTTTCAAATACTTTTTCACCCCAGCGATCAAAGATCTGCAGATTAAATGTCCCGACACAGAATCCATGAATATTGACGTAATCGTTAAGTCCATCGTTGTTTGGAGAGAAGGCATTTGGTATAAAGAAATCGCCGCAGATAAAATCCACTTTTACAATCACTGTATCGCTCGAAAAACAATGCGGTGAATTATACCCGGTTACAATGTACATAGTGGTTACTGTCGGAGTAGCCGCTGTTACACTGCATGTAGGGCAGGTGAGCCAGGTGGATGGTGTCCAGTTATAGGTTAGTCCACCGGTTGCTGTGATGGTTGCTGTTTGCCCTACTCTTACAGTCGTATCGCCGAATGCCGTTACAGTAGGAGTTATCGCCACATCAATAAAATTATCGATCACCAGTGTATCGGATCCGTAAGGGTTTGTAACAACCAGTCCAACTGTATAATCGCCCGGTGCACTGTAGCATACCTGTGGATTTGCAGCATTCGATGTCGGCGGTGTGCCACCCGGGAATGCCCACTGGTAGGTCGTTGGTGTACCCGTACTTACACTGGTATTGGAGAAAGTCACACAACCGTTCACACAGATAGAATCTTCAGTAGATGTTGTAAATCCAGCTGTAGGCGGAATACAATCGTGTACCACCAGGCTGAAAGTTCCTTTGCCTGTACACTGCCCGTTGTTCACGGCAACAGTATACACAACCGTACTTGTTGTTGTGGGTTTTGCGGTAACCGAAGCTGTATTGGATGCGCCGAGTATGGCCGTTGCCGGAGTCCAGGTATACGAGAAACCGGCACCGGTTGGCGATGCTGTTAAAGCCACTGTACTGCCCAGACAAACAGAAGGGCTTGCAGCTGTAATGGTAGGCGTAACTGCCGGCAGCACACTCACCGTTATAACGGCCGGGAACACAACGCAACCTCCGGCTGTTAAACCGGCTACAGAGTACGTGGTGGTGGTCGACGGGTTTGCTATAACCACCGAACCCGTGGTAGCACTTAAGCCTGTACCCGGAGCCCAGCTGTAAGTAGCCGCTCCTGTGGCCGTTAACGTAGCGGTGGTTGTACCCTGGCAAATATTGGTTCCCGACGACACAACAGTTACGGTTGTTGGTGGCATCACGGTGACCATGACTGTTTTGGTTGATATACAACTTCCTGTTGTACCTGTAACTGTATATGTGGTTGTTACTGTAGGCGATGCACTTGTATTTGCAGTGGATGTGGAACTAAGCCCGGTTGCCGGTGACCAGCTATAACTGGTAGCACCACTGGCAGTAAGTGATACAGGCGTGCCTCCGGCACAATATGTTCCGCTGGTCGGGGTTACAGTAAGGCTTACATTGACGACGCTCACCGTGGCTACCGAAGTGACTGTACATGAGCTGTTACTGCCGATGACTGTATAATTTGTTGTGGAAGATGGATTGGCTGTAACATTGGGACCAGATGTTCCGCTTAGCCCCGTGCCCGGTGTCCAGCTGTAATTTGTAGCACCTGAAGCTGTTATAGAGGTCCCTGATCCTCCCGAACAAATGGTTGTATTGCTTGGTGTAACAGTGAGGTTAATGGCCGGCGCCACACTAACCGATGCTACGGCTGTAGCTGTACAGTTACCGCTACCGGTCATAACGGTATAGGTCGTTGGTGTGGTTGGCGATACGGTAACGCTGGCTACTCCCGGAGGATTTGTACCGCTGGAAGCCGTCCATGTGTAGGTTGATCCGCTGGTGGCGTTTAACACAGCCGACTGGCCACTGCAAATCGTTGTACTGGTTGGAGTTACCGAAACACTGGCTGATGGCCCCACGGTAACGGTAGTAACAGCGCTGTTGGTACAGGTACCATTGCTTCCGATAACCGTATAGGTTGTATTCACTGTAGGTGTAGCTGTGACATTGGAACCCGATGATGAACTTAATGAGGAAGAGGGTGTCCAGGTATAACTGGCTCCACCGCCGGCAACGAGCGAGGCATTTTGCCCACTACAGATTCCCTGGTTTGGTGTTACGGTGATGGTTGGTTGTGGGGCAACCGGAATATTGAAAATAGTACCGGATGTACATCCGGGTATACTTGTGAGCACTGTATACGTTGTCGTTACTGTGGGTGAGACGACGACCGTGGCCGTATTGGGCGGATTGGGTCCGGTGGAGGCTGTCCATGTATAGGTAGTGCCACCGGAGGCAACGACTGTGCTCGATCCGGCGCCGCAAACAACGGTAGGCGACGCGGTCACGTTAACAGTCGGTGTCGGTAATACCTGGATGGTAGCTGAGCCGGTTGCCGAAACCGTACCCTGTGTAGCGGTGAGATTAATGGTATACGTGCCCGGACCTGTAAATGAAATCGTGGTAGTGCCGCTGTTTGGCGGTGTAAACACTACATTGGCAGAGCTTGCTGTCCATGAGAATGTTGTTGGAACAGTAGATGTGAATGCAGCATTGATTGTTGCCAGTTCACATACCGGTGATGGCAGGGTGAAAGAAATAGCGCTGGTAGGTGTTGCAGAGGCTGAAAGTTTAACATTATCAACGGCAAAGGAAGGATCGGTTCCCACCCCATCATCGTTATTGGTCCAGTTAAACCCAACTTTCACACTGGCATTGTTATTCGCGGTAGCAGGAAGTGGTATAGAGAGTGTTGTCCAAAGTCCCTGTCCGGCACAGGCCCCGTTATTGGTTGCTGCCGGGGTACTGATGGTTGACCATGTTGTACCGTCGAAATACATAATGGTAGCGAAATCGTTACCCGGGTCACCTTCCATGATATAATCAAATGTGAGTGTGATATTGTTTTGTCCGCTACAATTAATGGTAGGACTCTCCGCACGGCGGTTTGTTGTAACCTGACTGGTGCCAAGACCTGCATCGTAAGCCGCACCGCAATCACCGGTTGGACAGCTGAATGCTGCCAAGGGAGATGATGCAACGTTTCCGACATGTAGCGTTCTGTTTAAGCTGTTGGTTCCGGTTGAGCAGCCATCTTCGCCGCAGTTTCCGGCAACAACACCACCTTCTGTGGCGCTGACATACCATTGATTCGCTGCACTCTGGTTTGTTCCGGTATTGGTTACAGTCCAGATACCATTCCCGGAATTTGACCCGTTGGCCAGGTGATTCTGGTTACATCCTGTCCCGAAATTTTCGGTCCAGAAAACCTGTGAAAAACCCAGGTTATATAATGCCATTAACACAAAAGCAAATACTATTTTCTTCATATAGATTGGGGTAATCTTGATGACTTTAAATGTAGCGAATAAAGCCGTCCGAAGCAAGTGGATAACACTCTGAGTTATTGAGCAGAAGCTCAAAGTGAGGGGGGAAAAGATTTAGTACTGTTTTAACGATTCCTGCTTTATTTTCCAATCCGGATGGGATCGCCCAGAAAATGAGGTTTGGCCGGGAAAATAAAAAGATCGAGAACGCATTTTACACGTGCAAAATACTCCCGGATGCTGGTCTTCAACGAATAGTTGTTATGAACTTCGCGGGCATTGAAAGCAATGGCATGAATACCCTCATGTTTCGCAATAAATAATGCCCGTTGATTATGAAACTGCTGCGACACCACAATGATACTGTCCTCACCGAATACTTTCTTACAACGAACCATACTATCGAATGTCCGAAAGCCTGCATAATCCAGATAAATACAGGAATCGGGAACGCCCAGGGCGATTAAAGCCTGCTGCATATCGGTAGGTTCATCGTAATCGGCTTTACGGTTATCGCCACTCACCAAAAGATATTTTACCTTATTGTGTTTGTACAAATCGGCCGCGGCTTCCATGCGGTAACTGAAATAAAGATTAGGGCCGTGAACCGTGTTTTTACTTGCCCCCAGCACAAGGCCCACCTTGCGTGACGGAATAGCCGAAATATCCGAATAAATGCCGGATGCCGTACTTTTTACAATCCAGTAATTACAGGCCATAATAACCAGGGATATGGCTATCATACCATATAATAACCACCTGGTGTAGCGGCTTTTTACGATACCTGAAAAGGTGTCTTTTAATTTCATAGAGGTAGGAAATCGAATCTAAAGGTAATTCAGGGATTCCCGAAGCACCAAGTTAAATTTTGTAAATGGCGGGGATTTACAACTGTTTCTTTAAAGAAAAATATCTGTGATGACAAAGACCGCAAAAATAACGCTGGCAATGCCATTGGTAGTTCCGAAAGCCAGGTTGACGCGACTCAGATCATTTGGTTTCACGATGGAATGCTGATACACGATCAGTCCGCTGTAAATAGCTGCTCCCACCCAGTAAATCCAGGAGAAATGCCCGTAATAGCCGGCGAAAATAATCAACCCGACAGAGAAAGCATGAAGCACTTCTGAAGCTCTCAATGCATTCTTTTTCCCGAGTAATACAGGGATAGAATTAAGTTTATGAGCCCGGTCGAATTCTTCATCCTGCAGCGCATAAATGATATCGAAACCACTGGTCCAGAAGAATACGGTGAAAGAGAACAACAGTGGCAACAGATCAAAAACACCTGTCACTGCCAGGTAAGCTCCTATAGGTGCGAGGGCGAGACCTGCTCCAAGCACCAGATGACACAGGGGCGTGAACCGTTTGGTATAGCTGTAACCCAGCACGACCAGCAAGGCCACTGGCGACAGGTAAAAACAAACAGGATTAATAAAATAAGTAACTGTCATAAACAGCAGGCTATTAACGATGGTAAAAACCAGGGCATTGCCCGGCTTTATAATTCCGGCGGGAATTTCGCGGATGGCCGTACGGGGATTGAGGGCATCAAAACGGCGGTCGATATACCGGTTAAAGGCCATGGCAGCCGTACGTGCAAAAACCATACAACCTATAACTTTGGCAAACAACCACCAGTCGTGAAAGGGTTGTACCTTTTGAATAGCCAGTGTAAACCCTATGAGAGCAAATGGCATGGCAAAAACCGTGTGACTGAATTTAATGAGTGATAGGTAGTGTTTAATGGTTGACATGGAATTAATGTCTGAAAATTAATACGAGAAGAAAAATAACGGGAACGGAGCATAATAACATGCTGATATACCCCATGCCATACCGGGCATACTCATATTTTGCATTCTGAAATACATTCACCGTCGCAAATCCAAAGCCGATAATAGCCGATAGCAATGAGAAAAATAAAAGGAATGGATTGATGAGAAGTACACAGGCTAAGATTCCCAGGGCCAGACTAACGTATCCTGAAAGTTTATAGAGTGACATGTTGGAGTGTTTAAATAACCACGCGTTACAACACGTTATTGGTTTGTTCTTTTATTTTTTCGAGTTCATCTTTCATCTCCACCACCATTTTCTGCATGGCGGCATCATTGGCTTTTGAACCGATAGTATTTATTTCGCGACCGATTTCCTGGGCAATAAAATTGAGTTTACGACCGCCAGCAGGCTCTTTCATGGTCTTAATAAAATAATCGAGATGGGTTTTGAGACGCACTTTTTCCTCATTAATATCGAGTCTTTCGATATAGAATATCAATTCCTGCTCAAACCGGTTTTTATCAATTTTATCCTGGCCAATCACTTCACTGAGATTGCGCGTAATACGTTCACGAACAGACTGTACGCGGCCAGCATCCATATCTGTTATTTTATTCAAACAGGTTTGAATATTTCCGATGCGCGTTTCAAAGTCCTTTTCAATGGAACGACCTTCGTCTGTTCTGAATTTATTTAACTCTTCAATGGCCAATAAAATAACAGAGCTGATCTCTTTCCATTCATTTTCATCGGGCTCTTTACGCTCCGATTTTAATACATCCGGCATTTTCAGAACATAAGACAAGATGTGATCGGTTGGCTCATTCAATTCCCTGGCCAGGTTTTTCACCTGTTCGTAGTATTGCTTTGCCAGTGCCGAATTGATCTGTACCGGTGCTTCTTCTATTTTATTTTCGATGTATACCGAAAGGTCTATTTTACCGCGTTCGAGCAGGCGGGTAATTTCACTTTTAACTTCGTGTTCCTTATCACGGAATGTGGATGATAATCGTAAATTAAGATCTACACCTTTGCTATTCAGGGATCTGATCTCAACGGAAACGGTTTTGTTTGTAAACTCTTTACTGGCTTTTCCGAAGCCGGTCATGGATTTAAGCATGCACAAAAATACGCAATATTTCTACGCTTGCCACACCTTATCAGATGGAGATTACGGCACGTGGAGACGTCTCAGATTTGACAAGAGATTCCTCCGCTGCGATCCTTTTATGGCCAGAGGCTTGCCGAAGGTGAACGGAATGACAATACGTTTGCCCTGATGACTGTATTATGGCGTAACGGTCTTCTCTTTCCAGTTAACAGCACTCATACTGAACCAGCCAACGATCTTAACCTTGGAGGAATTTGTAGAAATATTGGTTTTGACATTCTCAGGCGTCGTAGCAAATAAGCCCGAATTGGTTGTCTGCGCCTGCACCTGTGTCAGAAAATCGAATGTTTCTTTTGTAATGGAATGAATTTCCACGCGGCAAACATCGCCGATCTGGAAATATTCGCCAAACGGTGTAATGCCTTCTGCAACCGGCGGAATAAAGAACAATCCGTCCGTGCCCGTTCCGCCACCACCATTTTCGGTGATATTGATTTCGCCACCCTTACCAAAAAACACATTGTTACGATACGATTTCACCCAATAATAATCAGGGACTGCTCCCGGAGGGTCTATTCCGAAAAACGAGCAGCGATAGCCTTTTTTATTACTGAAAGCTGCTGAATCCTTTTTCACATCAATGCTATCGATATAGGCTGTACGATTGAGTTTCGTGGTTGATGTGTAGGTAATGCCCTGGTGCAGTACATCCAAACGGTAGGTATGCCCTACCCGGCCAATGGTGTCGCCCGGGTTGATCGGCAACACATAATCGCCATTCCCATTATCAGTAAAATTAAATGTAACACCATCGGTCACATCTGTGACTTTAACGGTAGCACCACTCACCGGTTGGTTTGGCTTCTGGCTGAAATAACCATCTGTATAGGTTAATCTTACTTTCTGGCTTTGGCGCATATCGTTTACGAATGCATCAATAGTCAGGATAGGACTTCCCTGGTCCAGTTTAACCTGGATAACATCTTCGCATGATGCCAATGTAAAAAGGGCGATAAATCCGGCGATATATTTGAAAAAATGACCTTTCATAAAATCAGAATTTAAAGTTATAGGTTAATGCAGGAACAATGGTACCGATTACGGAATACCTGACAGCTTCTGTATTTACAGGGTTATCCGGGTTATTACGGAAATAGATGGAGAATGCATTACGGCGGTTATATACATTATATACACTCAACACCAGGGTGCTTTTCCAGCGGCGTGTCTCATTTTTCTTAAAGTTGTAGGTTACACCAACATCCAGCCGGTTATAAGATGTGTTGCGGTAGTTGTTCCGTTTATTATCTGTGTTATACGGAATCACATAACCCTGTATTTCGAGTTTTGCATTCGGGAATGTAGCCGGTGTACCGGTCATGTATACAAAGTTGGCAGAGAAACTGAAACGTTTATTAAGGTCGTAGATCAACACAGTATTGACATTGTGCGTACGGTCATATTTCGACAGGAACCAATCACCATTGCTGATGCCACGAACCTTACGTTCGGTTTTGGATAAGGTATAAGACACCCAGCCATTGAGTTTCCCGGTTCTCTTCTTCACATAGAGCTCAAGACCATAGGCGCGTCCGATACCCTGAATCAGATCAGCCTCCAGGTGCTTATTCAAAAGCAGATCGGCATTATCCACATAATCCAATTGATTCTGCATGTATTTATAATACACTTCGGCAGAAGTCTCAAACATATTATCGCGGAAGTTTCTGAAATACCCCATAGCCACCTGGTCTGCAATCAATGGCTTGATATTGTTGGTGGCAGGTGTATATACATCTAAGGGTGTTGATGCGGCTGTATTGGACACAATATGCAGATACTGGGCGTTGCGGTTATAGCTCAGTTTTACGGAACTTTTGTCGTTAATGACGTAATTGAGCGACAGGCGCGGTTCCGGGTTATTGTACTGCTTGATCGTCTGTCCGTTTTTGTAAGTCGTTTCATGATCAAAAGGTTTGCTCTCGTTCGGAATGGTATCGCGGTATGAGTAAGCTGTACCTGCCCCGAGGTAATTGAAGAACGACCAGCGGATTCCATACTGTACGGTAAACTTCTCAGTCACCTTCTGTTCGTTGTCGATATAAATTGCTGACTCCAGTCCGTATTTATTATTGAGGCTGATATCGATGTTATTTCCTTCTTTGGTAGTAACAACAGCGCGTCCCGGGCTAAAGTTGAACATAATGGCCTGGGCTCCGAAACGAATGGTATTGCGGGAATTGAGGTAATAAATAAAATCAGGTTTTAAACTGTAATTAATGATATTTGATCTCCACTCAAATTTTTGCCCCGTACCATCATCGCTAAAGCCCAGTTCGTAATCGTAATTACTGTAAAACGTGGTGAGGTTCATAAACATCTTGGTATTGAAGATGTGGTTCCAGCGCAAGCTGGCAGTGGTATTCCCCCAGTTGAATTTAAAGCCGGCGCCAAACACATCGCGCCCCATGTAACCGCTTACAAAAATGGTGTTTTTGTCGTTGATGATATAATTAAGTTTTGCTGTAAGATCATAGAAATAGAATTTGGCATCCTTGAGGCTCGGCATACGCTGTTTCAGGATAGGCTTGGCCAGTACGTCAATATAACTGCGGCGGCCCGCAATAATAAAAGACGCTTTGTTTTTGATGATCGGTGCTTCGATTGATAAGCGGCTGAAAATAGTTCCGATCCCACCATTGACCTCCAGTTTTTTATTATTCCCTTCTTTCATACGGATGTCGAGAATAGACGATGCACGGCCTCCGTACTGAGCCGGAATACCGGCTTTGATCAGCTTTACATCTTTCACGGCATCGGGATTAAATACAGAGAAAAAACCGAATAAGTGTGATGAGTTATAAACCGGCGCCTCATCGAGCAACACCAGGTTCTGATCTATATTACCCCCGCGAACGTTGAATCCGCTGGCACCTTCGCCGACAGTGGTTACACCCGGCAGGAGCTGAATGCTTTTTACAACGTCCACTTCCCCGAAGAGGGCGGGCATTTTCTGAATCTGTTTAATGTCGAGCTTGGCTACACTGATTTCCATGCTCTTCACGTTTTTATCCTCCCGCTCAGAAGACACAACGACTTCTTCAAGTTCCTTACCTTCTTCTTTCATTTCGATGGTAAGTGTCAGGTTACCCTGAAGATCAATAGCCTGTGTTACGGAAGGGTATCCCACATAGGAAAACACCAATGTGTCTGCGCCTTTTGGAAGGGTCAATGAATAAAATCCATATTCATTGGCAGAGGTACCGATAGTTGTACCTTTTTTGGAAACGGTAGCTCCGATCAGAGCCTCCCCGTTCTTTCCATCTTTAACGTATCCGCTTACTGTAAATTTCTCCTGCGAAAAACCAGCAAACGAAAGTGCGAACAGCACCATAAAAAACCATTTTTTCATAAGTATCGTATTAACGATGGTAACGTGTAAAAAATTATGCGACAAATGTAGGAAACTTTTGTTACTAAAATAGTTTCCGTTATTAAATCTTTCGGCATAATCGGTGAATGGTAACTGCCGGCAGGCGAAAATTAACATATCGTTTTTTGTGTAAAACCGTACTTACCCCTATTTGTTAAATAAAAAAAACCTCCGGAAAGCATTCCGGAGGTTTATGAATCCCATTCTACTAAATGGTGAAGCTTAAAACGTAGAAATACCTGCCTGGTTATTTCCCGAATTTGCCCTTTAAAGCGGCTAATGCCGATTTCATATCGTTTGGATCGTAGGCTGCTTCCTGTTTTTGGGCAGGTTGCTTCCTGGAAGCTACAACACCTTCACCTTTCATGGATAATGCAATCCGCTTACGTTTCACATCCACTTCCGTGACATTTACCCATACCTTCTGCCCTACTTTTACCACGGTATTAGGATCGTCGACAAAGGTATCGCTGAGCTGGGAAATATGTACGAGTCCATCCTGATGTACACCCACGTCCACAAAAGCACCGAAGTTGGTAACATTGGTGACAATACCAGGTAGACGCATGCCTTCGCGAAGATCACTGATCTCATGCACATGCTCGTCGAAACTAAAAATTTCAAAGGATTTACGCGGGTCACGACCCGGCTTTTCGAGCTCCGACATAATATCTTTCAGGGTTGGTAAACCAACTGTGTCTGTTACATATGCATTCAGATTTATTTTTTTGCGGGTTTCCTTATCCCGGATCAGATCGTCGATGCTGCAGCCCAGGTCAGAAGCCATTTTCTCCACAATATGGTAACTTTCCGGGTGAACCGCACTTTTATCGAGCGGATGCACACCATCGCGGATGCGAAGGAACCCGGAACACTGTTCAAATACTTTTTCGCCCATGCGCGGCACTTCCAAAAGGGCACGGCGCGATTTAAAGGGTCCGTTCTCATTGCGGTACTCAACAATATTTTTAGCCAGTGTTTCACCGATCCCCGACACATATGATAATAGCTGTTTAGAGGCTGTGTTTAATTCAACACCAACACCATTCACACAGCTCATCACCACATCGTCCAGTTTTTGTTTGAGGGCAACCTGGTCTACATCGTGCTGATACTGCCCGACGCCGATAGACTTCGGATCAATTTTTACAAGTTCGGCCAACGGATCGGCCAGGCGACGGCCAATGGATACGGCTCCACGCACAGTCAGGTCATACTCTCCGAATTCTTCACGGGCAGCTTCACTGGCTGAATATACGGAGGCTCCGGCCTCGCTGACAACAATCACCGGGATTTCTTTTGGCAATACATCAATGCCGCGGATAAACTGTTCCGTTTCGCGTGATGCGGTTCCGTTACCGATGGCGATGGCTTCGATATTGTGTTTGGCGGCATATGCCAGGATTATATTTTCGGCCTCAGTAACCCGTCTTTGAGGTTCGTGCGGATAAATTACCGTTTCTTCGAGAAGCTTGCCCTGGGCATCGAGCGCTACAAGCTTACAGCCTGACTTGAATCCCGGATCAAGTGCCAGGATCCGTTTTTGGCCGAGTGGCGAAGCCAGTAAGAGTTCGCGCAGGTTTTCGGCAAATACCTGGATGGCTTTTTCATCGGCCTGTTGTTTGGTCAGCAGGCGCATTTCCGCTTCAATGCTGGGTTGTAGCAGGCGCTTATAGCCGTCGTAAATAGCTTCGGTAATCTGCTCGGCACATTCGCCGCGGCTTTTAATAAAATGTTTGGTCAGAATATCGTGTGCTTCTTCATCCTCCACTGTAATATCGATGATGAGAATATCTTCTTTTTCGCCACGGCGCATAGCCAGCATACGGTGCGACGGGCAGTTCATCAGTTTTTCCTGCCATTCGAAATAATCTTCAAATTTCTCTCCTTCTTCTTCCTTACCACGGATAACACGGCTCTTAATGGTAGCGCTGCGCTTGAAGAGTTGACGCAGGCTCTCGCGCACATTGGCTTCCTCACTTACAATTTCTGCGATAATATCGCGTGCGCCCTGCAATGCCTCTTCCGGGTTCTCAACGCCTTTGTCTTTATCCACAAATTTGAGTGCTTCCGGAAACAACTCTTTGGTTTGCTGTTCAAGAATCAATAAAGCCAGGGGCTCCAATCCTTTTTCGCGGGCCACTGTAGCTTTGGTACGGCGTTTTGGTTTATAGGGCAGGTAAAGATCCTCGAGTTTGGAAAGTGTATCGGCTTCCTGGATCTTTTCTTTCAGTTCTTCGGTTAATTTACCCTGCGATTCAATGGATTTAAGGATGCTTTCGCGGCGCTGCTCCAATTGGCGCAGGCGTTCAATTTCCGTTTTGATGGTCAGGATCTGTACTTCGTCCAGACTGCCGGTTACCTCTTTCCGGTAACGGGAAATAAATGGTACAGTGGCGCCTTCGTCTAATAAATTAACCGTGGCAGTAACTTGTTTGGTGTCGATGTTCAGGTCATCGGCAATTTTAAAAAATAATCTTACGTCGCTCATTTCTACAGGTGTTTACGAGCAAAGATAAAATTATAAAAGGCCTTTCAGGGGGCTTTTTATCAACAAAGCAGGATGTTAAAAAGAAACCTGATTTCAGGTCAAGGTATTTGCAATGTTGTATTGTGAACTTATTACTTTACTAAAGATAAGTACTAAAGCAACTCAGCCAGTACAAAACCTTCTTCATCTATAGAAGTGGTTTTAACGGATACTTTTTGGTTGACAAGCGTAGTCGTAAAAGGATATTTTACTTTGACATAATTTTCAGAGAATCCGAACATGAAGCCATTTTTATTTTCATGTTCAAATAAAATGGTATGCTCCTGTGCCAGGTTATTTTCATAAAACGCACGGAGTTTTTTTGCAGAAAGTATCCGTAACATTTTATTGCGGCGCTTGCGTTCAGCCATTGGTACCGGGTCTGGCATCAGGATGGCTTCGGTATTTTCGCGCTCGCTATAGGTAAATACGTGCAGGTAGGAAATATCGAGCGACTGCAGGAAGCTGTATGTTTCCTGAAACTCAGCCTCTGTTTCACCGGGAAATCCGACAATCACATCAACACCTATACAGCAATGCGGCATCAGGCTTTTTATTTTTGACACGCGATCAGCATACAGATCACGCAGGTAACGACGTTTCATGCGCTTAAGAACGGCATCGCTCCCCGATTGCAGGGGAATGTGAAAATGGGGTACAAAGCGTTTGGATTGTGCTACAAATTCAATGATCTCATCTTTCAGCAGGTTGGGTTCAATGGATGAAATGCGAATTCGTTCAATACCTTCAACATCGTCCAGCGCTTTCACCAGATCGAGAAAGGTGTACTCTTTTCGTTTGCGGATATCACCGCCTATTTCAACGCCATAGCCAAAGTCGCCGAGGTTAACGCCTGTCAATACAATTTCCTTTACTCCGGAAGCTGCAATTTTGCGGGCATTAGCAATAACATTTTCAATACTATCGCTACGGCTTTTGCCACGTGCCAGCGGAATGGTACAAAATGTACAGCTGTAATCGCAGCCATCCTGTACTTTCAGAAATGAACGGGTACGATCGCCTACCGAATAAGCATCAATAAAAGAACTGACTTCGGAGATCTCGCAATTATGTACTTCGGTATTCTGATTTTTACCGGAGAGGTTGATGTAATTCAGCAGTTTGAATTTTTCCGAAGCCCCCAGCACTACATCCACGCCTTCGATCTGAGCAATCTGCTCGGGCTTGAGCTGGGCATAACAACCAACAATGGCAATAAAGGCATCGGGATTATGCGACAAGGCCGACCGCACGATCTGCTTGCATTCCTTATCGGCATTTTCTGTTACAGAACAGGTATTGATCACATATACATCTGCTCCCTCATCGAATGTTTTTTTCTGAAATCCTTTTTCGTAGAATAAACGCGCGATTGTGGATGTTTCAGAAAAATTAAGTTTACAGCCCAATGTATGAAACGCTACTGTTTTACCAGCGAAGGCCGTTTCAGTATTTACATCTATAAGGGGCTGCATTTGCATAAGACCGCAAAAATACCGAAAAATCAGGAATTATAAAACATGAAAAAAGACTGCTGGCAACCTTATTCCAGCGGGTGTTTGCGGGCCTGCCATCTGAAAAAGAGTACTTTGAGCAGGTCGGCACTGGCCACATATAACAAAAGGATAAGCGCAATAGCCAACACCTGTTGTACATGGGCAATACTGATATTGAGCAGGCCGGCAAATGGCGAAACAGGCAACAGCACAGTTATGAGTCCTGCAATAGCACTCGTAATGAGCAGAGAGCGGCCGGGCACACTTTTCAGGAAAGATTTACGGGTCCGGATCACAAAAAGAATGAGCAATTCGGTAAGTACCGACTCGAGAAACCAACCTGTCTGGAATTGTGAATCCTTTAAGCGAAAATAATAGTACATGACATAAAACGTGGCGAAATCGAAGAGCGAACTATGAATCCCGAATACAATCATAAACCGGCGAATGGTCTTCATATTCCATTGGCCGGGCTTTTCCAGCACTTCGTCGTCTACATTATCTGAAGCAACCGAAAGGTATGGAAAATCGGTAAGGAAATTGGTCAGAAGGATTTGTTTGGGCAACATGGGCAGGAACGGCAGCATGAGCGAAGCTCCGGCAACACTGAACATATTACCGAATGTAGCGCCGGTATTGATCAGGATATATTTCATGGAATTGGCAAAAGATTTGCGGCCTTCCACAATACCGTCAGCCAGTACCAACAGGCTTTTCTCCAGCAACACAAAATCAGCTACATCTTTAGCTACATCCACAGCATCGTTTACCGAGATACCTGTATCGGCTGCATGAATAGCGGCTACATCATTAATACCATCGCCCATGTAGGCCACTGTTTTTCCGGCTTTCTGAAGTGCCCGTATGATACGTTCTTTCTGGTGTGGTTCAATTTCAGCGAACAGGTTGGTATCAAGCACCTGCACGGCCAGTGCTTCAGGCGACATATTGTTCAGCTCGGTACCTGTTATAATTTTGGGTGACTCTATGCCAAGTTGCTTTGCTGTGTACTGTGCAATATACCTGTTATCACCTGTAATAATTTTGGTAGCTACACTGAGTGATTTCAGTTTTTCAATGGCCTCGACAGAGCTTTCTTTCAACGGATCGATCAGGAGAATAAAACCCATAAAAACCATGGCGGTTTCGTCTTCTTTCTGAATTTTAGGTGTTGCGTGTGCCTTCCGGCAAACGCCAATAACCCTGTACCCCTCTGCACCAAAGGCCTGGAAGCGTTGCTCGAGATCCTGTCTGACAGTCGCATCGATTTCTTTTACTTCACCATTTGCTTCATACTGTGAACAGATACCCAGTATATTCGGCACGGCCCCTTTGGTAATAATGGTATTTTGTCCATGCCCCGCAACAAGCACCGACAAACGTTTCCGGATGAAGTCATAGGGTATTTCATTCAGTTTTTCGTAACCTGTTGTGTCCAGTTTCAGGCTTAGGATAGCCTCATCGATCGGGTTATTGAAGCCGTTCTGAAAAGCAGCATTGAGATAGGCGAGTTGCTGTAATGGTTTGTTTTCATGCCCAAGCGGATCAAGCATTTGCTTTACCTGAATGACACCTTCGGTGATAGTTCCTGTTTTATCGGTACAAAGTATGTTGACTTCCCCGAAATTAAAAATTGAGGAAAGTTTTTTGACAATAACTTTTTTCACCATCATACGGCGGGCTCCGGCCGACATGGCAAAGGTCATGATAGCCGGCAGCAATTCAGGCGCCATTCCTACGGCAATGGCCAGTGAGAAAAGGATCGAATCGAAGAGCGGTTTCTTGAAGTACAGGTTTACACCGAGAATGAGGATAGATAATACAATAGTGATCTGCAAAATAAAAAAGCCAAAGCCTTTAATGCCTTTTTCAAATGCTGTTTCTGTCTGGCCTTGCAGACTTTTCTGAATCTTCCCGAAAACAGAATCGTTACCCGTAAACACCACCAAAGCCTCGGCACTGCCGCTCACTACACTTGTGCCCTTCCAGAGGCAATTGTATTTTCCGGAGATCGTCAGGTTCTCATCCACAGTCCCGGCCATTTTTTCAACCGGGTAGGATTCGCCGGTAAGTGCACTTTCATTGACATGCAGCTCATTGGCCGAAATAATGCGGCAGTCTTCCGGTATGATATCGCCGGCTTTAAACAGAATGATATCGCCCGCCACCACATCCTCGGCATTTACCTCTGTTTCTTTATTATTACGTCGGACCTGACATTTCAGTTTTATGATCTGCTGTAGTTTTTCGACCGCTCTGCTGGCTTTGAGTTCCTGGAAAAAACTCATGAAACCGGTACTCAACAGTATGAATAAAATGATAATAGTATCGGAGCTTTCACCCAGGCTCGCCGAAAGAATAACTGCTATAATTAACAACAACACCAATGGATTGGTGAATTGACGCAGTAATAATTTTAATTCGCGGAAAAACCGGCTTTCTTTTTTTTGAGAATTCCGAAGTGCGATGATGCGTTGCCTGGCTGTTTCGTCCGAAAGTCCGCTTGCAGAACTGTTGAGCCCGGCATATAATGTTTCTATACTATCGGAGGAGATGTGCGGCATGAGGGCTGGGTTTAACGGCTCTTTTTAGAGTCTTTTGCTTTAGGTTCCTTTTTATACTTCCGCAGCGAGAATGAATAATTGTTATTGGAGAATGATTCTTTCAGGCTGACAAAATCAGATAAAATAAAGATAATAGTAATAAATGAGATAATGATCTCGAATGTTACAATAGTCTTGGCAAACATGCTTACAGGTGTAACGTCACCAAAACCGAAGTTCGAGAAATTAAGCAGGCTGAAATACACCATTTCGAAAAAACGCCGGCCAAATGACAAACCTTCAGGCACTCCGTTAAAAGAATGCGGTTCCACCTGGTAAAGACACATAAAATCGACGCCGAACGAGAGTACGATCAATGCTATATTAATAGCCATAAAAGCCAGAAAATTATGGTAGGCCACATCATTGCGCGTCGCTTCGAGTATTTTCCGGAGGCTTTCCACAAAAAAGAAAATGGACTTAAAAACGACGATTCCAAGAATCAGGAATTTAGTTACGATATCATCAAAAAATTCGAGGCTATCGACATAAAATATCAATACGCCCATCAGGATAACGAAAAGGTATTTGCCTACTATGCCTCTGAAAAGTCCCATATGCTCAGGTGTTTATACGTATGTAAATTTAATCCGATGTTATTTCTGATTTCATGAGTTTTATCATAATTTTTAACCATGAAAATCAGTTAATTTTCTCACGGGTACGGAATCACCGGGCTTTTCGCTATTTTTGATCTGATTATTTTCCAAATTATGAAATTTATTATCTCATTCGCTTTTATTCTGGGGACTTTTATTACCCAGGCACAAACCAGTGCTCCTTTCGCCGATGTGGATGCGCTGCTGGGTACAGGCTCTATGATTGATGCCATGACAGCTCTGCGCCAATTGAAAGAAAACCACCTGCAGGATACCGGCAATGCCGAATACTGGCTGCGTTATTCAAAAGCCTCATACATATTCTATAAATACGATGATGCCAAATGGGCTATTCAGAAAGCCATTAGCCTGAGCCCGAAGCAGGGCAAATACTATTACGAAAAAGGGCTCCTGTACAACCGCATCAATGAACTGGATACGGCGCTCAGTGCCCTCGAAAAGGCAACCGGCCTTGAAAAGAACGGAGAATACTATTACTGGAAGGGCATTGTGAATCAGCAGCTCCGGCGCGATTCAGCAGCCAGGGCCGATTATGAAAAAACACTGGCATTGAAATTTGAAACTGCCGAGTTATATAATAACCTGTCGATCCTGCTTTCGGACGAAGGCCGTTATAAAGAAGCCCTCGACCGGATCAACAGCGCGATACGTTTGAATACTGCCTATGGTCCGGCCTATTCGGCCAGGGCGCGCATTTGCTTCTTTTTAATCCAGGTGGATTCTACCTGCGCAGACCGCAACAGAGCACTGGCAATGGGTTACAAAAAAACCTTCAATCTGCCGGACAGCATCTGCAGCGGGCCACAAAAACAAAAAATACAATATGCAACGGAAATCCTGGCAACAAATAAGTTTTATGAACCGGCCATTACAGGTTTTAATAAACTGATCGAAATGCCCGATCCAAAATCAGATTATTACCTGAACCGCGGTTATTGCTATTACCAGCTTAAAGACTATAAGCATGCCGAAGAAGATTATATGCAGGCCCTCACCTACCCCGATGCTGCCAAAGACCTGTTGTATGATAATCTGAGCCTGTTGTATTTTGATCAGAATAATTTTGTGAAATCGCTCGAATACACCAATAAACGGATTGACCTGGATCCAAAAAACCATGTGGCCTACCTGGACCGTGGCCTCTGTTACCGGAAGATGAAACAATACAAAGAGGCCGAAGCTGATTATAATAAATCATTGGAACTGAAACCCGATTTTTTCAGGGCATTCGGGTATCGCTCTTTCCTTTACCTGGAGCTTGGCCAATATCAGAAATCGTTTGATGATGCGAGCAAATCGGTGGAAATAAATCCCAAATACGACTATGGCTACCTGGTGCTGGCACAGGCCAAACAAAAGCTGGGTATGACCGATTATTGCATCGATCTGTTTAAGGCCAAACAGAATGGAAGTCATGAAGCCGATGCGGCTATTATGGAGATGTGTAAATAATCTGCCTATTTCTTCATGGGTGTCGATACCTGCATGTTGCTGATGAAATAAAAGCCATCGCAAACCAGTTTCCAGTCGGCATACTTTGAGCCATACAGCTGGTTCGTCTCTGTGCCGTTAACCACACAAGGCTGCAGGTATTTGGTTACAACAAAGGCTTTACTGTATTTTTCTGCGAGTGATTTTTCGAGGGTGTTTCCGGCCCTGTCAGCATGATAACTGTCGCCCGCCCAAAGTGTGGAGCCATGATCGTAGATAAACGATATGGTAAATAATTTTTCATGAAGAGACTCCCTGAGAAAATCGCCTGTTTTATAAAAGTCCTTTGAGCCTTCCTTCTGCTTTTGTTTATACAGCATGACCTGATTGGTGCATATATGTTCTGTAGCCGCCCATACAATCACTTTTTCACCGGCATAGCTATGGTTTAGCAACCACAGAAGGTTATCTGCCATGTATTGATCTCGTATATAGTTTGCTTTCATGATATCCTTTTCCCACGATGCTCTGGCATACCCATACATCGACACCAATACCTGGTTCCAGAATGAATCGTGTTCTTGCAGCGTGTCTGTTTGTTCCAGTATAAGCGCATTTAAAATCATCAGACATTCCTTTTGGTCTTTTTTAGGGATAAGCGTTGCACTTGTACCATAATGCTCACAGAGTACACGGAGCGTCTCCCTGAAGTCGGATGCAGGCTTTAACGCTTCTATTTTAGATGCATAGATAGAGCAAACAGAATCCTCAATATGATAGCGATTCCGGTAATACTGGCAATCAAACCCGGAAAGAATCATTTTCCCGGCCTTCATAAAGCGAAAAAGCGCCTGTGTTTCATTTACATTTTTCCAGATACTGAACAAATTGCCCGTTAATGAATCTGTGATGAAATGATTCCGGTTCATCAGCTCCATTTGCACAAAAGACGATTCAAATAAAATCACCCTGAAACCAAGTTTATCGTGCAGGTATTTGATGAGAGACGTTTTTTCCTGAAACGTACTGCCATCGCCATGAGAAATTTCGCCAAGCGCCACCACACGTTTGCCTTCCAGTAACGTATCAAGGAAATTATAAGGCTCAGATGCAGTGGTGTCAATAGCATACATTGCCGGAGCCTGCGCAGGCAACGGACATGAGAGACCGCTTAAAAAGAATATTAGAATTATAAAAATCCGGGAATGATTCTTCATACGTATTGATCCTATAAACGTTATTGTTTCACCAGCTTTCTCACCTGCCCGTTTATATGAACCATATATAAACCGGGAGTCCACAACGATGCATCCACTATGGTTTCCTGTCCTGAAGCATTTGTTTCACTATAAATGCATTTACCGAAAATATCAAAAATCCGGAACTCTGTTTCCTTCGCAGGATTTGCTGCCCATGTTATATGAACCTGATCTGTTACGGGATTTGGAACTATTAAAAAAGCCTGTTCATTGTCAAATGCTTCAACACCGAGGAACTGGCAGGGATTGGAAACATTGCTCACCGTATATGACGGCGAATAAATAAACCCACCCTGCCCTTTTGGAACTCTTACCGAATAATTGCCTGTGGCGCTTACTGCAATCGTTTGTGTAGTAGCACCTGTATTCCACAGGTAAGATGTATGACCGGAACCGGCATCCAGATAAGCCTGTCCGCCACCCGTATAACAACTGATCTGCGGACGTTTGAGATCCCAAGGCAATGTGAGATAATTAAAACTCCTATAGGATCGCAGGGTATCGCTGAAAACAACCTCAAATACTTTTGATCCGACTGCATCCACCACATTGAAAATCCGGTTGAGATTATACATAATTCCATAATCTACCAGTGTATTTCCATTTGACAGGCGTTGCACACTGCCCATGGCGCTGCTGTATGTAGTAGCATTCTCCGTATAACTCCAGGTAAGTGTAGCCGTGAGAGATGTCTCATTCAGCTGGTATTCCTTGCCACGGGCTGCATGCACGGGCGGGCCCGCACTGCCATCGTCAAAAAGCGTAATATGGCCATTGGCAATACGCCGAATATCATGTTGTCCCTGGAACATGGAAGGATCATTGGTAAAGGTAAACTGATTGGCGTTTCCGCCGAGACGCCATATAATGCTGCTGTCGCTGCGTTTTATTTTTGTGATCTCATTGAAGTGCCTTACAGAAAGCAGATAGTTACCGTCTGCATCAAGCTCCAGGGCATTGGCATGATTCCAGTCGACATTACTTGTACTGCCGAGCCACATAGGGTCTACATCGGTAAAACTATAGTGGTCTTTACAATGCCATTCAAACACCACATTTTTGGCCGGATCGAGCTCCTGAATCACATTGCACCTTACCGTTGCCGTGCTGCTACCAGGATTTGAACCATTAAATATGTGATATGAACTTAAATCCATCGTCACATTTTCATAACCAAGCAGCAGGTAGTTTCCGTTGGGGAGTATCTGTAACTCATGCCCATCGAATAAAACGCCATTCTCTGTGGTTACCGAATCTTTCACTGTAAATGTGCTATCCATAACATAATACTTACCCTGGCGGTTATAGGTAATCATACCATTGGGCTGAATTTTAAATTCTGTTGTTCCGGAAAGTTTTCTGTAGTAAACAACATTTCCGTCCTTATCGAGAATAAGATGGGTGGGAACAATGGTACTGGTTCCGGCGGTAATTTTCATAGGCGTAAGGAAATAGTAACCGGCCGATTGCGGTGTGTTGATTGTTACTGAATAAGCGGGAACTGCCTGGGCTTGTGCATCAATACTAAAACAAACACTCAGAAAAAGGAAAAATAATTGTTTCAACATACACTTCATTTAATTACTAAAGATAACCAATGATGGGGTCATTGTGGTATTTTCAACAGAAAAGGTTTCTCCGAAGTATATTAGGAGTATGACTTTGCAGAACGCTCATCATGAGCGGGACTTATGGATAAAGTGCTCACAACAGCATTTGTTTCAGGTGATATAAAATAAAAAATCCTACGCAGTGCGTAGGATTTTTTTGTAGCGGCAGTTTGCGAGAGTTCGAAGCGATTTTTAGCCGATTTTCTGGGTATTAAAAGGCACTTATTCGGGTATTAGCCCACGCAGCCTTCATAGCCCGACAAAAGCCAAGAAAGAGGCATTTGTGGGGCTTTTTTAATCCCGATCAGACCCGTCATTTTGATGTTTTGACAGCTCCTGAACCGTCAAGACGGTTCTGTGTGCATAAAAACGTCCAAATTTCCAAGTTATTTATTTCGGGTAATCGACTTGCGTGTTCCAAAAGCTGTACGGTACTTAGACCCAATGGCTAAATTCCGGCAAACAAAAGAAGATCTTGAAAGGCGATGTTATGCCCAACTAGCCTATCTTGAGGTTTTAGGCCGGAGGGTTCAACTGCTGGAAAAGCAAAATGAACTCTTACTGAAATACAACCACAAACTTATTGAGGAACTCGGCGACCGGACTCCTCCAATTCCCTATAAGATCAGCCGTAAGAAAACCAGTAAGGATACTTGGGACGGATTGGCGGCTGAGGATTGAAGTATCATTTAATGGCGTTTTGACATTTAGGTTTCCTAATGATCATGACTAGTCTGAGAACTCGTATCTATCGGTTCAACTTTAAATCACTTCGAAATGGATAAGCCAGCGCTTTCGGTCGTCCTGAATCTTAACGTCGTCTTCGAAAGCAGCTACAACTATTTGAAGACAGAGCTGGTAGTTATTGTCTGCCGAGGCAGGAATTTCTTTGAGCTGTTTAAGTTTCTCATTGATTTCGTCCTTACTGCCGACAAAGTTGTTTTTTAAGATACTTTCGCAGACCGCTTTTAGAAATGGCAAGCAAATGTATTTTTTGATAGCACCAAATCTATCAAACGTATTTGCGAAGTGTGGATAGATGTTTAGAAGATCATTCATGGCGCTTACTTCCTTATGTTTATAAAAGATCAGTCCCAATAAGCTAACAGCGTGAAGTGTTCGTCGTGTTTTAGAATGACTGTTACCGAAGTCAATAATTTCCTGTCTACTCAACTTTCTCTTCAATACCCCATCGCATATAAAGTACAAGAGATGCCAGAGCTCTTTATCTGACGCGTCTTCGATATAGTTGTAGAGCAGCTTCAGAAATTTTTCCTGGAGCTGGTTGGCATTTTCGGTATTACTGATCTTATGGAGAAGTACATCCATAAACATTGGAATAATCGCTGTATCGACCGTAGTGTCCTCAGCCCGGTTCCAGTCTTCGCTTGGCTTTTCTTTCAATACTTCGGCAATGGAACTATTTTTAAAGCCCTCGTATTTCTGAGGTGAATCACCCTTCAGATGGGTACTGAGTGCAGCGAATAACAAATGAGATTCGAACGCTTCATCGTATTTGCCATTAACCAACGAGTATTCCAAGCACATTGTCGATACCATCAAAAGGATATCATCCTTTCCGTTTTTACGAGCCAGGTCAAAAGCTCTGACTGCCCAAGAATAGGCTTGAGTAATTTCGTCAACGCCCTCAGCAAAAAGCGCCATTTCAGAAAGTAGGATGGGATCATTGGTGATTTTGTAGAGATCAGACAAATCACTTTTCTGAAACAAAAACATCCCTTGAAACGGCTTGGTGAAATCTTCGCCCCCGGTTTTTGGAACTACACCATGTGCAAGTACGTTACTATAGTATCCGACAACATGTGCGGACAGCACATAGTATTTTATCCATTCCGTCTTTGGGTAAAAAACGTCATCTTTAGCGAACACCTTTTCTTTCACTGAAAACAATCGATTTACAGCGTTCTTAAAGTAGGAATACGCATCGGCGTAATTTTGATTCTTATAACACGCAATTGAACATTCGCAGAGAGCAAGAATACAGTCCAGCTCGTGATAGTCCTGTTTAGCCTCAGCAAGCTCAACTGCTTGCTTACAATAAACCTGGGCTGAACTAGAGTCTACATCACTGGTTGATACAGCTGCATACAACAACGTTTCGACAAAATTCACTTGATCTACTGCCTGAAACGCAACAGCCTCCGTTAAGTACTTCCGTCCCTTTTCAGGCTCTTTGTTATTCCAGTACAGTTTACCTAACACATCCGTTATAATGAACTTTGATATAGGATTAGTAAAAGATGCAAGTACTTCGTCCGCAAGTTTTTGCGCATTGTCAGGCGCACTCTGCTCAGTGAACAAATTCTCAACTAACGCTCGGGTGGCCAATGCTTCTAAAACCTCCCTTTTTGACTTCCTGAATCGTTCTATTAATTTACAATAGAGTTCGACGATCTCTTCATTTTTTACTCCGGTGTGTTTAAATCGAGATATGGTATGACAAATACCTGTAACAGCAATTTCCGAAATGTCATTTTCAAAAATGTCTTTAGCGAATAATGCTTCAAATTGATCCCCAATAGCCAACCATTTTCGGATTTCCTCTGGTCTTGAAAGCAACACTGTAGGAAGCCAAAGAATATTTGTCAAATTGTCTATTCCTACTGCATCTTTGTGTCCTTGTGGTAGCCCCGTCCACATCTTTGCCACTTCATCGATATGATACCAAAACCGATCGAGATTAGACTTATCAAAATTCGCTAGTATTGTGAAGTGTATAAGTACTTTCTCCGTCTCTGAAAGACCGTCCTCCAATAGGTATTGCTCCAATTGTGAAAGCAAAAATGGAACTTTTTCCTTCTTTTCCCGAGAAAGGCGCAGCTGCTCCCCACGAAGATAACTTCTAAGAACTACTGGCATCCGCATAGGAATATCAGCTTCCGACCAGTAATCCAAAAATCCCCATTCCGAAATGTTTTTTACATCCTCTTGTGTTTTTACCGACTGATAAATGCTTAGCAATATACCTCCGGCACTCAGATAGTCTTGACCTTGTAAGAAAGACACAATAGAACGGGAAGCTGTAATTGGGTCAATTTTTTTACCCTTTATTAGATTACTCGCAACGGCAAGGTGAGTATTTTTGAAAACTTCTGCGCTTAGATTTTTTTTGCCGAGATCGTAAATAAGAGGAGACACCTGGTACAATTTGGTTCTATGTTCTTGAACCCAGGTGTTTAATATGTCTGTAAGCCGCTCGTTTGGGTAAGAGATCACAGCCTCAACGGAACATATGTTTTGTACTTCTTCAAAAGTGAAAGGCCAATGAAACAAACTCATCCTATATAATAGTTCTCTTGACTGTTCATTGGTTATAAACCTATTGATCGATTTTTGTGCATCATCTAACACATCATTCTTAAAGTTCTTATTGAAGAACACTTCAAACAACTCCCCTGAATCCCTACCCCAATTAATTCTCTGTAGGTCTCTAATTACCGCGCCCACGAGTCTTGGATTTTTATCAGTTACAGCCGAGATCAATGGCACATAAGCGGCGAGAGACTTGTCACCGCCAGCATTTATTATATACTCAATGATTTCATCATCGGAAAACCTCAGATCGTTGTACTCCACAAATGTTTTTTCATCAATTTGATCTTTAACAAAATGTGGAACAGTGAAATTTGAAGTTGAAAGTAATTTACAGCCATTTGTAAGAGCATTTTTGATATTGACTATCGTCTGAGCTAGAGTCGAGTCTTTGACCAGTTCAGGCAAGTCATTCAATATGATTATGGAATCTTTTGGCAATTTGAGCACCACGGTTTTGATCCAAGAAATTTTGTCCCGGTGAATAGGTTCACTGGAGATATATTCAAGGAACTTCAATAAAATTATGGCGGCCTTGTCTGGCTCGGTCAAATAAGGCCTCAATTCCAACCAATAGTGTTTTGCATATTGTTGTGAAACCAATGCTGCTAATTGAGACTTCCCGGTACCATTAATTCCCTGAAAACTTATCCAGTCGTATTTAGAACATAGCAATAACACTTCTTTCACCTTTATTTCACGTGTCGACCCGTTCCTGATGCCCGGTGGCGGTTCAGTAGACAGGTTGTTAAGTGCAAGTTCAAAGACCGAATCCGACTTTGCCAATACTGCGAAATCTTGCGCCAGTTCTTTTATGCTTGTGGATGCTCCCTCCATTTTTGCTTCTAGAGAAGCTACCCGTTCGTTTATTTCGTTTGCAAGCGCAACAACACTTTCGAATAGCTTTTGATCCGTCGCGGACAGCGCGGGCAGTTTAATTTCAGATTGTAGATCGGCTAAAGTAAGTTGTTTCAGCCCTTTGTTTGTGAGAAGTTTGAAAACATAAAGAAATAACCTTGGGTAAACCGATGCGGCATGGCTCGCATCGGTTACATACCGCTTAACAGTAAGAGCTTTCTCTATTGCCGCAGATAGTCCTTTTGCGTCCTCATTCTTCAGACTCCATTCGAATGTGTGCAGAAAATCTGCGAAGCCTGCTGGGGCATCTAAAAATGCTTTGAAACTAGTTAATTGATCAATGTCTTCTTGCTTTCCTTTTTTTTGGATCAGATCATCGATCTGTTCTTGATACTTTTTCGCAAGGTGCTTTTTAATTATTAGAACATCAGGGGTTTTATCATCAGCGTCTGCATTTTGGAAGAGGCTTGTCCAGACTTTTATAGCTGCTTCGCCAGTTTGCTGGAAGATAGCCGGACGTTCAATGCCGTAGTCTGAGTTGGTAACAAATCTAAAAAGAAGATTTTGACCTGAATTGTTCTGTCTTTGAATGTGAAAGTTCAACAATGTCTCTAAGACAGTTTCGTTGTTTAAGGTAACGTTAGTTTCTCTATACTTAATTTGTTCTAATTCGCGCGAGACCTCTAGTTTCGTTAGGTCACGATTAACAATGTCGATATCTTCCCCCCGTTCTAGCTGGAGTACAGTATTCTCATCCAATTGAAGCCATCTAAGGATAGTTAAATCGACCTGATATACGTAACCTCGTATTGTGCTCCAAGCATCTCTATTTGCAATTTCTTTAAACATTACAGCTTAATATTTTTTGATGAAGCGTCTCTCTTTGCTTAGGCATAAATATTGCTCGGTAATTTGACCGTTTTCACCTAAGCCTCCGTTTTCTTTACCCTTGTTCATAACTATTCCTACCTTCTAAATTCAAAAGTTTTAAACTGATCATTGCCAAGAAATTGAAATTTTTGTGTGAATAGAAAAGCAATATTCTCATTAGCTGTTGCAAAGAATATCTGTCTGCCTCCATTTATCACGACCTCTCTTAAATAATCAAAATATGATAGAATATTCAAGTCATCTATGTTAGTAACAGGATCATCAAATAATAAAATATTTGGTCCATTTTTAAGTTTACGATTTAAGGCAGAAAAAATTGATAATGCTAAGGCTGATCTTTGACCAGTACTTATTTCGGTTAAAGTTGCCGGTTTTACTTGTCCACTTCTCATTAATTCAATGTTTCCATTCGTATCGAAGACTAACTGATCAAATTCTTTTGGACTATGTATCACTTTAAAAATCTCCGAAATTTCTTTTTTGTTTTGCTCTATAAATTTCTCAAGGAAAGCTTCTTTACTATGATTTTTGAAAATGTCACCAATCACTTTCATTGCGTCAGCAGCTCGTTTACGTTTTGGCTTTATTAGTGCCAGTTCCTTTTGAGCATGTTTAATCCTTGATTCTGCATTGGCAATGCGTGAATCATGCTCTTCCTTCTCAAGCAATATTTTTTTATAGGTTGTGATCAGTTTTTTTAATTTTTCAATTCCCGACTGGATTACGGAAAGTTTTTCATTTGCTTTAATATTAACATATTTGTCCATTTCCAGAAAATACTTTCGAGCGTCAGTAAGATTACTAATTCTCCTTTCTAAAACAACCTTTTGATCTCTGCCTTCTATTCCTAAAACTGAAAATGTTTCTTTTAGTTTTCTTTCTAATGCTTTGATTGATTTATCTAAAATACCGACCCTTTTCTTTAGTTTAACGACATTCCCTTTTACTTCAGCGTACAATCTATCATAGCCCTTTTTATCCTTTATTTCTACCCCCCATGAATCTAATTCCCGCATGTACGTTTCGAATTTTTTCTCCGTAAGTCCTTTATCTTTAAAGAAAGTTTGAAGTTCAATCAATTTGGTTAGCTGATTTGTTTCAATTCTCAAAGCCTCTGCTGTACTCTTAATTTCTTTTTCAAGAGTGTTGGGGCTCTTTGTTCCTACTTTATCCGAGTGTATTAATTCTCCTACTTGTTTTATTTCTTCTAAAGCAGATAGGATAACTGTTTCTTGTTTTATTTGTTTTTTAAGAGTTGATATTTCAATTAATACATCATCGAGGACCCCCGAAGATTTTATAGTTTTTCGTCCATTCTCTATTGATTTTATTAATTCATTTTTAGGAAATATGGTGTAACAAAGTGGACACTCGTTATGATCAGGATTTAATTTTAGAAATTCCTTCCCGCGAGATTTAATTTCGGCTACTAATTTCTCTAATTGTGAAAAACCAATTTCCATTTTATTTCGTTTTTCACTCAGTTTTTTCAAGTCAGCCTCTTTTTCATTAATAGTTTCTTTTATCTTTGATTCTATCGTGTTTATTTTGAGGCTCCGATAGTTTTCAGGTATTTGAATAAAATCCAATTTAGATGCTAATCTTGTAACTTTCGTAAGTTGATCTATCAATTCCTTTTGTTCACTTATTCTAAAGGAGAGGTGTTTTAATTGATTAATCTTAGGTTCATCAAAATACTCTTTCAAATTATCTAAATCACCTTCCAATTCACTCTGTGCTTCTAACTCCGAGCTCAGCTTTTGAAATTCTTTATTTTCAGTCTTAATAGAATCCTCAATTTTCTTGATTTCATTTAAGCATTGTTCATGTTCATTAAGGCCTTTTTCAACTGAGTTATATCCTATGATATTATACCAAGATAATATTTTTTCTATTGTGCCAATTAAGGTTAACGAATTTGAGATCCTTTTTTCTTGCTCGACAATGGTTTTATTATTCCATATTTTCTCACCAATGTCCCATTTTATTGCCTTTGCTTCTTTGGCAATCTCTTTTAAAAACATTTCGGGACTATTATCTTGTTCTAATAATTCTGCTGTCAATTTTTTCTGAGAGTGGATTGTGTCTTCATGCTCGACTACTAATTTGTCATAACCCTTAAGAGCACTTTCAAATCGATCATAATAGCCGTGAAGCTTACTCTCCATAGTGTTAACTTCAGATCCCAGAGCAATGTCCTGAAATGCCGATCTTACCGCGTTTTGATTGGTGTCAGAAGCTAAAGAAGATGCAGCGTCAGTATTAAAGAAATTGAAGCGATTAAAACTTATGTGCATCCGGTTTCCTTTCTGATCAATATTATTGTACCATGCTTTATCTCTCTCTTTATAAATGGAATGATTGTAAGGAGCCAAGGGAACTAAAGACGGATTACCTGAAAATGCCGCTTTCAATTTCACTCCCACATTCTCGGATTTGGCATTACGATTAGTTCGTCCGCAAAGCATTAATTCGATTGCTTCTAGAGTTGACGTCTTTCCGCTTCCGTTAATACCTTTAAAAAGATTAACTTTCCCAAAATTGAACTCACTTTGGATTGGGTGATTACGATACCGTTCAATTTCTAATCGATCAATTGAAAATACTTTCTCTTTCGAATAACTACCTATGTTGATGTCATCTTTTTCAGATGAAATTTCCGGTTTGCCGTTCAGAAATTTATCAATACCATCTTTATATGTAATATCTAAAAAGACTGCATCCAGCTTTGCAGATTTTAATTTATTAATCCAAACAGAACTAAGATCCCGCTCAACAACGGAATTAGATGATTTGCTAAGGTCATTTATACGACTTAACCATTGATCGAGTTCCTGATTTGAAAGGATTTGCTTTCTACTATATAATTCATCCCTCTCAATCTCCTTTTTCTTTTCAGAGTGTCTATTTATTTCAGTTGAACTCGAAACAAAAGTATAATAGAAGTTCCATTGGAGAGGGCCAGATTCTTTATAATAATCATTTAATAGAACGTGTTCCTGATAGGCTTCTAGGTCTTTTACTGAAAAGCTATCCTTTAACCAAGCGTCACTGCAATCCACATATAGAATTTGATAAGGTTGTTGATTGAAGTCTTTATGACACCTGAAAATATTAGGATTGTCTTTAACTTGAGTAATAGCATTACTTGCTATATACTTCTGAAGTATTTTTAAGGTTTCTGCTTGTTTCATCTGCGTTTTCCTGATTTGATTGAAATTCGAGAGCGATTGGTGTTTTCGGTGAATTTTGGTTTCTCTGATACAAATTCCTTCTGTGTTTGTAAATTATCGTCAACGTACCAGACGACAGTACGTTTGCCATATTGATCTTTAGTGAAAAGCGAGATCATTTTGTTAAGGACCGCTTTTGCATCATCAGTTGTTGCCTGACCAATAAAAGCACCACAAGCTGGGATTCCGTTGTTATTTGCGGGATAAAGATTCAAATTGAATTCATCCTCGTAGCCAGGTATCCTATAGTTGATACTACAGTTGTTGGCAAGATCGTTAATTGACGGTGGAAATAAATTAGGATCTATAATTATAGTGTACTCGAGTGTACCATATTTTAATAAAATTGCTCGTCTCTCAGTTAAGGTAACGGGACAGGGGTTTTGCGTAAAAGTCATCCGTTTATTTATTTCATCATCCTTAATAAGAAAAAAAGTGTTTTTTGCTGGATCAAACCAGTTCTCATAAGTGGCTTTGCCGTTGCTCAAGTAAAGAAGGCGTTCAGTATCAATGGGAGAGGTTCTTGAATGAGCCAAAATGAAATTATAATTCCGGCCATTATTTAAAGCGACACATGTTTGCTGTAACCCCCCATCTAAATTAGCTCCATGTTCCCACTGATTATTGATTGCGTTCCATACCAGGGTCTCTTCCATTTCAGGGCCACTTCTTTTGCGATTTGCCGGATCAGCGAAGGATTGGGAAGGTTTAGTGGTTCTTAAAAAGAAAACGTGCTCGTCATAGTTAAGAAGGAAAATATGCGCGTATTTATCTTTCCAATGGGTATAATACATACCAAGCAGTTGATTCTTATTCAATCTTTCGTCGTTGGTGTTTATATCTCCTTTTTTCTCAGGCTTTATGTAAAATGCTGAACCGCCGTAGGCATTCCAAGAAGCATTGTTAACGATTACGTTTCTAGCCCAGTTTAGACAAAGAAATTCCTTGTTTTCCCGACCCATTCCATAAATATTTCTACGATATTGACAGTAGTTTCCATGATTGGGAGCCTTATTGAGCTGTATGTGTATTATCAGATATGCACTGTCAGCAAAGTGGGGATGATCGAGATTATTTAAATCAGGACTTAGGGCATCGGAACAAATTAAAGTCAAAAGTCTTGAAGAATGGTTACCACTATTTTCCAAAATATAAATTCTTGAACCGGGAATAAAATTGTCGCGCTCCCATTCAAGGTCTGCACCTCCTAGAAAATGTGTTTTAAATTGAACGATTATAACTGTTCTTACGGTATTTGCATTATCTCTAGTTTTGAAAATATAACAAACAGGATCAAAGAAGCGTTGATTATTCAGATTACCATTAATTACTGCGTTCTCAACAATCCAAGTAATGTTGTTACGTTGATTAATAAAATCGTTCAGTTGACCAGCTTTGATTGACTCGCAACCGACTACCCAAATTTTGTTTTCTTCGGGAAGGATAGAAGAATCAACTAGATTGGCTATGACGGACCAAGGGCATGAGTACTCTGGAGTAATTGCGAGGTCTACATTCTTTTCGCTAGCCAAATCAAAGAAGGAATTGAATTTCGCCTCTGCTGTTGGTATATCAGCTATTCTAATAAAGTCATTGCCAAATGCAAGAGTTCCTTGCGGTTGCAATAGAAGAGAAGTATAGTAATCAGCATCTGGCCGAAGTAAAGTCAAATTTGGCTTTCTTAGGTTGAGTGCGTTAAAATATTCATCAATAAGTTTATATTCCATAATCGTATACACTATCTAATTTTTAATTACTGTCTAGCATTTGAACCAAATTATTAGCTTCTTCAACAATCCATTTGTCCTGTTTAATCAAATCAACTATTATAGCTTGTTCCTTTTCTCCAAATATTTCCTTCTTCAAGCCGGAAAGTTTTTCAGGTGAATTTCTGTACAGCCATTGACTTTCGTGATCTGTTTCCTTAATTCCTTTTGGTAAAGCAGTAGGAATGAGAATCTTTATTGATGGAATTCTCTCTAAAACGAGCGAAAAGATGTCCAAACCATCGTAATCCCAATCACATGAGTAATAAATAGGTAGGCCTCTCGTGTCAGCAAACTCCAATTTATTTACATTCCTGCCTCCGGCATACCAGAGTTCAATGCCATTTTTGCGAGGAAGCGCGGGGCGCTTCAGAAAATCTGAATTTTCGCATAAAACAATGCATTTTGGATTTGAACAGTCAAGCACGTATCTATATTGCTGATCCTTGTCATTAGCAAATTCCCTGATGTCTAAAATTTTCTTTACAGCATCTACTAAAGCGGATTTTCCTTCGAGGTATTTGTCATTTTTAAAAAACATCAAGGAAACGCCTCTTACGCTTTCTTCGGATTCAATTATCTGAGTTCTCAACGCGCTTAAGTCCCCGCTTTTCATATCAGCGAGCATGCCCATCAGAATAATAATATCTGCTTCTTCGAAGCGCGTTTGTGGCTTTAGAAGACTATTTTCAATGAGGAACTTGTTATAGGTTTCAAATTTCGGCAACCACTTTTCTTCATAATGCAACTTAAAACCATTACTGGCAGTAAGGTATTTTGAATCCTCTTTTAATTCTCTTGTATTCCTGATCAAATATTTAATGTATGGGTCTTTAAGCAAAGTAGTTTTTTTGAGGGTTTTACCTTCGATATAAACTTCATGCAGGGACCTGAGGCATATCCAATTCATCTTTTCAAGTTCTCTAAATATGTTTGTAAATCCTCAGAATCATCATTCGTTTTAAAATAGCTAGCCGGAACGTGATAATTAACATTATTGTCGGGCTTACCTTTAATGAGATGATACAGATACCAGCCCTTATCTGTATTTGAGCCATACGGCTTCGGTGTCATTGTTATGATCTGATAACCATATTCGGCGGCCAGATCCGGAAATGTATTAAAGTTTGTTTTATCTAAATTGGAAGTTTCCTCGAGAATGATAAATTTAATTCCTTTATTCTCACTCTGAACTTTAGAGAGGCGCGCAATACCGAGAAGCACCAAGGCGGCATAGGTTTCACCGGTACTTCCCGGAATCTCATTATTGTTTTCGTCAGTTAATACCGCGTCCAGCAAAAAATAGGTCTTTGGATTAAGAAGATCAGTAAAGGATATTTTCTTACGGTATTTAGTGGCTTTTCTGAAAAAATCTTCCACAAATTCCTCAATGCTTTGTCCGATTGGTAATTCACCATCTTTATAAATATTTTTGATCTGGCTTTGAAGACCATCAATCCAATCAACAGAGAAATCTTTATTGGCCTTGAACTTGATCTGGAAATAGTACTCCGTACTGATCTTCTTTCCTTTGAAGAAAGTGTTAAGATCCATTACTAGTCCTTCGTAATCTTCATATTTTTTCTTGGTTGATGAAAATATCTTCAGCATTGTTTCATGGATCGCATCCGCAACATTTAGCCTGTTACGGTTGGCTTCTCTAAGTTCGTCACCTATTTTATCGACGTGCTTAATTTTAGATCCCAGTAAAATATTTTCAAGTACAACGAACAAATACTTTTTATCATTGACCTGTTCGCTAACCTCTGAGCTATTTTGGTCTTTGGTCTCATCATATCTTGTGATAATCGATTTGTAATCCGTAATATAATCTTCACGTAAATCGGCATGTTCTTTTTTACTATCTGTAGTGAGCTTTTCTGTTATCTTATTGTGCTTTGAGAAGTCGATAAAAAAATCGCCTAAAGATTGCTTTACCTCTTTTTCCTTTGCAACAAATTCAGATTGGGAGTTATTCGCTAAAGCCTCAAGTTCGTCAAGTTTTTTAAGATCTTCAGAGTGACTCTTCAAAAGATTCTTTTCTTCCGCCTTCCAATCCGCCAACTTATCGTATAAGCAATTCCTCTTTTTTTCTCTGGCCTCTAAAAGATCTGTAATTTTTTTAATGTACTTTTCTATCTCGCCCCAAGGAACAGCAGATGATATAGGACTATAGATCTCTTTTACTGCATTCTCTTTTATAGATTTTTCCTTTTCCAGTGAAGAAATCTTCTTATCAATATTCTTGAGCAAACCAGCGGTGAGGTTATACTCATTATAAGATGTATAATCTTTTAATTGCTGATCGAATTCGTAATCGATGTCCAATTTACTAAAGTCAAAGTGATTTCCCCTCTCGAAATTCTCTATCTGATGAAGGAGGTCCTCTTTAATTTTTTTTTGATCTACCAATTGCTTGACGCGAGACTGAAGTGCCTGCTTTAATTTGGTAGGATCATTGAAAATTTGCTTCTGATCTGAAAAGGGTATAAAGGTGTGCAAGTCGCCGGATTTGAACCAGTAACCTCTCTTCTTTGTGTCCTCAGAAATGTTAGATTGTGAAAGAATATCAAGGCTGGTTGCATACTGATCACCTGCCTTTGCGGATGTAGGTTTTTCCCAACGCACTTTGGACAAATACATAAGTATTGTTTCCTGAGAAACAGATAAGCGAGAAGCATTTTCAATAACTTTAGATAAAAGTGTGTTCTCATTGTTTAATGATACGATCTTGCTTAGTTCTTCTGTTTCGGCGATCTCCTGACGAATAAGACTTTTTGTTTTTGTAAGCATTTCGGACTGCTCTCCAACCTTTGATCGCATAGCTGAAACCGATCCGTATTTTTCAATTATGGGACGAAAAGCTTCAACCCTGACCGCGATATCATCTGTTCGAAAATCGTTAATGTTGATGGAAACTTTATCCCCATCTAAAATCCCTGAAACTTCGACCTTAGATATCTTATCTATCTCCTTTTTAATATTCGATATTTCGTCCACTAGACCTTGTATCCGCCCAAAACTTATCACGGATTGCCGAAGCGCTTTTGTTTCCAGATCCGACCTAGTATGAAGTTTTTCTAATTTTGGTATTTCCTTTTTACGTTTTTCAATTAGCGCTATATCTGACTCAACCTTTTCTTTTGCGACACGAAAATTATTTGCGGCAACTTGAAACTTATTATGAGAAAGAATCACATCCAATTCGGCGTATTTTCTATGAGCGGCTCGCTCAAGTTCTTCTTTGGATTTTAAAGCAGTTAGGTCGCCCTGCTTTTTTTCTAAAACCGTAATGTTATGATCAAGCTCTTTATACTCCAAAAGTAACTTTTCGAGTCTGACTTTGTGTGCATGAAAACTCTTGTGTAGCTCTTCTTTTGAATCTTCGAATAGAAAATCTTGTAGACTTTTTGAGTTGTCGATGTCAAGTGACCGGGCTTTAGAAAAGGACTGAATTATTTTGGCAAAAGCGTTAAGATTGTTCTCAATGGTTAGGTTTATACACAATATCCGCTTATTAAACAGAAAATTATAGTATTCATCCTTCTCGTTTTTAAATGTAAAGTCTTTAAGAAACAAATCATAGGTGTCTCTAAAGTGTTTACTGAGATCTTCTAAGGGAAGGAAAGATCCGTCCTTAATAAAATGCCTATGCATTGGCATCTTATCGGCGGTAAAACTTAAATCACTAAGCTCTTTAGACATATCCGCATCGCTTAAAACCACGAAAGGCCTTATCTGACGACTTTTTTTATTTGGAATAGCGACACCAATGGTAATATAACGACCTTTGCTCACTTCAATGTTCATAAAAGCATAAGCGTCGTTTGTTTTATACGGAAGCGTGTAAGGCTGACGTTCTGCTTTTTTCAAACCATCGGTTCCGAATTCTATCAGGTCATAATCATAAATGAACATCAATTGCAGGAGATCTGCTATGATCGACTTACCTACACCATTACCGCCGGTAAAATCAGTTCTTTCGGGATGTAAGAGATAATCCTGATTATAATGCTTTCTCAGACCAACTGTTGATATTGAATATATAGGAAAGAAACTCATTTAGGATCGTTATGTTGTTTGTATATCTCGACAAATTTTTCAAAATTCTCCAAGGCTTCCTTATAGAGCGTAGCAAATCTGTGAATACTCTCTTTTATTTTGAAATGAATCTCGTTATCACCAACTTCCTTGTTTCTTTTTATCCATCCTAAAACCTCAAAATGACCTAAAGCTCTCACAATTTTTGTTTTGACTACCTTCCACTCAGGATCGGAATAATCTTCGCGCACGGAATTGAAAAAAATCTGTTTATAATACGAGCTATTTTCATTTTCTTTGATTTCCTTACGAATGTCTTCCCAGGTAATATCTTTAGATTGTTCGAAATACCTGTCGTAATACATTTTTAATAAAGAAATTCCAATAATAACCTCAAATTCGGTGAGTTCGCGATGCCTGCTCTGATGAGATATTTTTCCTTTTGATTCTTCAAAAAAATCTAGATAAAAGAATGTTTCACTATTAAATCTTTCTTTAGCCAACCTTAAAGAATAGAATACTTCATAGTATTTGGCTATAGGACCTTCATACTGAGTTAAGAGATGATGGAGGTAATGATCGTCACTTTGCACGTGTGCACCTCTAAGTAGACTTATATTTAAGTCAGCAAAATGGGCTTTGGACAGTTCGTCCATCAAAAAACTAAGATCTAGTTCTTCTTTTGAGACAGATTCATTTTCCATAAGAGAATACTTTTTTCTTCACTATTATCAGGTAATTCACGTTCAATTTTTACTTCCATGTCTTTTGAACTGTGCACATATTGCAGCAAATCATAACCTACATTAACAGGTATTTCTATATCATTTTCTTTATTAAGGATCTCATAGAACTTGTCTGTGAAATCAAGTTCCTTTCTATTTTTTAGTTCTTTGATAAGGGATGCAGACCATTTTTCTATACGATGAGATCTACTTAGTTCTTCATTAATCAACTTTCTTTGCTCGTTCTCATAGTCCTTATCGATTTGCGCTGGTATAACATTACGGATAATGGTAGGATTTAACAGATCATAAAATGATGCTATTTGAAACCTTGTTTTTTCAAAAGGAATAATCTTTTTCGGAAAATTGGGTAGCGCCGGTCCTTCTTTTGTATATACAGCACTTGACAACATTAACGTTGTTAGTTTTTTGATATTCACGCGGAATTTTGTCTGATACCTGAAGTTTTCGTAAAGTTCATTCAGTTTGGTGCTGGCGAATTCAATCTTCTCTCTTAACTGTCCTAATTTTTCGTCAATAACCTCGAAAAAGTCCCTAACCTCATTTTGAATTACCACAGCCCTATTATAATTCGATTCCAAGGTGTTGTATGCAGATCGTTCCTCCTCAGTTTGAGGATGTGGGAAATCCTGAATCCAAGTATAAAACATTTGAATCACTTTTCGGATCTCTTGCTCTAGACTGTTTCCGAGGCGCAAAGTATCCCTTATCTCATCTGCTTTAAAACCGAGGTTCTTAAAAATTCCAGTAAACCTTGTCACTATTTCAGAAACGTTTCCATTATCGATCTGCAAAATTGAATTGAGCTCTTTAATATTTTGAGTTACGTCGTCTTTCAAAGCTTCAAGGTGCTGAATAATATTTTGCTTGGTTGTATAGTTAAAACCTTGTTGATACCAACTTTCAAAAAGTTCAATTGTTTGAATATCTTCGGCACTAAATTCTGTATACTTTTTAAAACTCTCGCGAAGTGGAAATTTTCGAAAGGGGTTGTTTATCTTGTGGTTGATGAGCTCAACAAATTTGAGAGCGTATTCTGTGAGTTTATATCTATTGTTTTTATTTGCAGGGCGCTCAATGAAATTATGAAGTAAGTTTCTTAACAGACGTTCGGTGTGCGGCTCCCTACCTATGTCCAAGATCGCAGTTTCCTTAATGGCCTGCTGAATATCCTGATAAGTAAAATTCCTATCGATGTTCTTATTCTCAATTTTCCTTTGTAGCAGAAATATGATCATTCCTTCTTCTCTGGTGGGCAGAAGAAGGTCATAATCCCTGTGTATATCCCTTAGCTCTTGAAACACGTTTAGTCGTAAATGGTATATCAAATATATCAAAAAACATGAAATTTAGAACAGACTTGACAGGGTGTATCTTGCATAGGATCATGAAGTTTGCTACCTTAGAATTACTGAGAAACTCGGCGGAACTCCACCTAATAACCAACAATACCCGTCAATAACTACCAATATCTCTCAATAAGTCCGGATCGATACACTTGCCGGTAAGCTCGTCAACCAGCCGTTACTACTTTGTTCCGTGAAAGGGTCAAAGCATCAAAAATCAACGTTTCAATGTCCGCCAAACTCGGCAAAACTCCGCCGAATCGAGCCTAAGTGTGCTAAACTCTGCCCTTGTCGGCATTATACCGCCAAACCAGGGGGTGATGTCAAACCACTGTTTAATCTTTGCGTCATGATCGAGAAATCAAAACGTAAAGAAATGACCAATGTGCACCAATGCGCTCCTATGTGCGCCAATGTGACAAAAACACGGCATAAGTGTCAAACCCCTGTTTCATCTTTGCGCCGCGATCTTATAAAACAAACCATCAAAACATAATTCTATGGCAGAAGAAACTAAAAAAACAGAAGAGAAAGATCAATCCATCCCGTCATGGTTGTTACCTGTACTGACAGGACTCGCAAGTCTTGGCGGCAATTACATTTTATGGGTGAAGCCGCTTCAGGATGCGTTCAAAGCACTGAGTGAAGAAATAGAAGAGTTACGAGCAGAAGTAAAAGAATTGAAACTTGAACGCAAGGAGCGCGAAGAGAAAGAAGAACTTGATGGTTCGGATGATGGCTTATTGCAATACAATCGAAACAAGTCATTTAAACGATCAACGAGTAAAAGAAACATCACAACTCTAAGATAAACGTCATGGAAAAGAATAGAAGCATCAAGAGAAAAGAGATCACAGTTCCACTTGACATCATGATGGATATTGCAAAGATCATTGTTGAAACGGAAATGGAAAGCACCATAACCGGATTGAATGAAAATAAAAACACCGTTCAGATCATACTCGGATTTCCTGAAGAGTTGAATTACTACAAGAAAGCGCTGGATAACATCGACAGTATTTTGAACGACTATAAACATTACCGCTTCGAAGAAGAAGCTGAAGACTGGAGGGATCAATAAGTCATGAAACGTACTTGCTCATATTGTGAAACGGAGTTTGATGCCCAACGTAAGGACAAAAACTATTGCAGCCCTTCATGCCGGCAACAGGCGTACATGATGCGTAAAGTGAAAACTGAGTATAGTGAAACGTCAACTCAAAACGTCAATGCGTCAAGTGAAGAACCGTCAAGTCTTATTGGTATTTCAAAAGAAGCGTCAACTGATATCTTTCTTGAAAGGGAATATCAACCGATTAGCAGCGCATTTATTACTCGCGTTGTCCAAATGATGGAGCAACGGAATTATGATTACGAATTACGTACTACTATCCGGGAACTACCTGCACTTGTAAATACTTTGGATTGGATAAATGTCCGTTTTCGCTGCCTCGTAGAAGCTCTTTTGACACTTTCCGAAAGAGAGAGTGTAGCCATCGAAGATCTTTATGACATATCCAATGCATTTACTCTTATGCTTGAGTCGTCACATTACGATCTGTTACCGGAAAATTATCCTTACAGAAAAACAATACAAAGGTTGCGTGAAAAGCTGCACGCTGCCTGCCTTCAGAGTGGCGATAACGAAAGCACCAAATTCCGAATCAGGAAAGAAACACGACTTGAATTGATCGTGATCCGATGTGAGTTACGCACTGTCGCCAGAAAAAGGCCATTCAGCCAACTTGAATTTATAGAAACGAAAAAACAGGAAACATGCAAAACAAATCACCACCCAGGAAAGAAAGAGCCATTGAAGCAATGGCAGATCAATTATCAAAAAATGAAATCAAAAAGTCAATAATTAATAAAAAAGAAAACATGAAAACAAAAGAGTTTGAAGTACCGAGTGACCTGATCACAGAATTTGCAGGCGCTCTTGCAGATCACAATTTGACTAACGAAATAAACGGAGTGAATGAAGATGGCGAAATTCTTATTGAAGTAAGCTATAATAAAAACGAGCGGGCAGCCGTATTTGAACTGACCGAATTACTGGACGACTATTACGAAGAGAGCGAGGAATCGGAAGAAGAGGACGACTGATCGTTTCTGGGTATTCCGCATTTTGAAGTACAGCCGAGGCCCCGAAAGCCGCGCACGTTGGGGCACACGGCGGGACTTTTTTATGTGGAACATATAGCTTATGTTCAAAGAAATATACGCCAATATCCGTAAGGGTTTGGAGGCATTTGAACATGGGAACTACAAAGCTTGGAAGGGAAGAACATATTAAAGAAGTGACGCTTGAAAGAGCGAGAGAATTATTAAAAAATAAAAATATCGGGGATGAAGAATTGACTAAGCTGATGAGCAACCTGAGAGCGTTTTGCAGAATATTAATTGACATTCATCAAACGCATGAAAAAAAGAAAAGGGTTGAAGAGCACGTCGAGACTACCGAATTAAAAGAAGCAGCATAAACGGACTATAAACTAAAATACATAAGCATGAAAGAAAACAAGATCAAAAACCCCGAATCTCATTTAAACTCGGATGAGTTAAATGAGATCATCATCTTTGAGCAATTTGCCAAAGGGGCTAAAAAAATAAATGGCACAGGTAACACCTGTGTCATTTATACTCGTGTATCCGGAAAAGAGCAGGAAGAAGGATACAGCCTCGATACCCAAAAAAGAGAGTGCGAGGAGTACGCAACTAAGAATAACTATACTATTCTTGGATATTTTGGCGGAACATATGAAAGTGCTAAGAACGATGAACGAAAAGAGTTCAATCGGATGCTCCAATTCATTAAGAAGAGTAAGCAGAAAGTTTCTCACATCATTGTGTATATGCTGGATCGGTTTTCCCGTTCTGGTGCAAATGCTATTTACATCAAGGAGCAACTTAAAGAGCAGGGCATCTATATCCAATCGGTAAAGCAACCCATTGACGGGTCAACATCCAGTGGAGATTTCCAGCAAAATATTCACATGATCTTCTCACATTACGACAACCAATTGAGAAGAGAACGATGCATGGCTGGAACGAGAGAGGCTTTGATGAGAGGGATTTGGTGCGCCCATGTACCGTTAGGTTATGACAAGGTCGTTATAAATGGTGAGACAAAGCTAGTAGTAAACGAGAATGGTAAGCTTCTTCGGAAAGCGTTCTATTGGAAGATAAATGAAAATCTGAGTAGCGAACAGTGCAGGGAGAGGCTTGCCAATATGGGACTGAAAGTTTCGCATCAGCGCATGTCAACTATTTTCAGGAACCCTTTTTACTGCGGGATGATCTCACATAATCTTTTGGAAGGTAAGTTAGTAGAGGGAAAGCATGAGAAATTAGTTTCCAAAGAAGTGTTTTTACAGGTCAATGAAATTCAGAACAGGAATTCATTTGGCTACAAGCAGACACCGGAGCAGAAAAATGTTCCGTTAAAGATCTTTGTGAACTGCTCGAAATGTGGAACAGGTTTAACGGGTTACGTAGTGAAGAGTAAAAACCTTTGGTATTACAAATGCCGCCGGAAAGGTTGTTGCGTAAACAAAGCGTCAAAACAACTTAATGACGCCTTTCAAACCGTTTTGACGGAGTATACTCTTAAAGAAGAGAACGCAGAATTAATGAAGGAGCTGTTAATCGCCGAATTCAATGACTGTGCAAAGGAGAGTCGGGAAAACTCCATTGCATTAAAAGCTAATTATCAGGAAATCAATCGGAAAATTGATCGATTGGAAGAGCGATTTATGAATGAGGAGATTACCAAAGATTTATACCTGAAATACCTTGAAAAACATAAGCAAGAGCAGGTAGAAATTCAACGGGAATTGCAGAAAATTGAACTTATCGGTTCGAACCCGGAAGACTGCGCACAATTGATTATTGATTACGCCCAAAACCTCAGTGAAACTTGGGCTTCCACGGATTATGTGCAAAAGCAAAAGTTGCAGAATTACATATTTCCCACGGGTTTAAAGTATTGCAAAGAAAAAGGGCTAGTTCGAACCGAAGAATTTAACTCGGTATTTCTGTGGATCGCCCACAAACAGCAGGATTTGGGGCAAAAAAAGAGCGGCATCCCAAGTTTAAATCTTGATGATGCCGCTTTGGTAGCCCGTACGGGAATCGAACCCGTGTTTCATCCGTGAAAGGGATGCGTCCTAACCCCTAGACGAACGGGCCATTTTTGGCTTTCCCTGCTTATTTCGCCAGGTACTTTGCTAAATGGAGTGCAAATTTACCATTTTTTTCTGATCTGCAAGAATTTTCTTAAAAAAAATTTAACCCAATATTCTTTTTTCCCGCTTTCGGTTCAATGGCTCTACCACAAGCCTGTTCAGAACAAGTGCAACCAGCAGCGAAACCGCTACAGCCGCATAACCATAGTAAGCCATATAATCCGGATGAGCATAAAAAAACTGCCGCAAAACCATCACAATGAGGTGATGACTTATGTATAACGAAAATGACAATTCCCCGATCCATCTGTCGAAACGGTTCTCCTTGAATACCTTGAAAATAAAGGGCAATGACACCAACTCGAGACCATAAAACACCCATTTTTTGGAATCATATCCCGGATAAGGCTCATCGAAAAAAATCACACACAAAGCGCATACCGCCAGAAGTCCATAACCCACATAGTTTGAAACTACTTTTTTTTCGAGTGTTTTGTAATAGCGGTATGCCAGGCTCCCGGCCATAAAAAAAGCCAGTTCCAGCGGAAAAAACCGATATGTCCAGGGATCCATGGTGAGGTAAAACGCATGCATCATCCAGAACCGAAGACCCAGGCTGGCCATTACCAGCAAAATCTGCCAGGTCCAGTGGCGGCGTACAAGGAAAGGTGCTATGGCATAGAACATAAGCTCCAGGCTCACCGACCAGGCCTGCGGCACCAGCATGTAATTAAAGGCCGTTTGACTTTCGGATAACGGAAATTTCGTAAAGAACAGATGACAATCGCTGCCAATCCCCAGGAAGAAAAGGATATCCTGGCCCACAATGATGATATTTTCCATAACGAAACAGGCTATGCTGAAAGGATGCAGGCATCCCGAATAACTTATATACCTGGAAAGATAATACGGACTGCCGAACCCATAATATCCCACCAGCGACACGAGCAACGCAGCTACCAATACCACCCAGTAAACCGGGTAAATACGCAAAAGCCGGTTGGTTATAAACAATTTATAGCTGCCTTTACCTGTGTACTTCTCATTCAGAATAAGGGCCATATAAAAGCCTGATATAATGTAAAAAGCCTGTACTGATACACGCCCCTTGGTCATGCCGATGCCCGACAGCTCATGCGAGTGAAAAATAACCACGGCTAAAGCCAGTATGGTGCGAAGTATACCCATATTTTAAACGAATACAAAACTAAAAAAGCCAACGATAAGTTGGCTTTTTCAGGTCTTTTATTCAGATTTATTATTTAACCAGTTCGAGTTTTTTCTTAACGCCGTCCAGCACTTTCAACTGTGCCTCGATCTCTGCTTTTTTCCTGGTCTGATCGCCTTCATTTTTCTTTATGTCGCTCTCGGCTTTCGATATTTTTGACTTATAGTCTTCTATATCGTTTTTCAGGGATTTATTATCCTTCTCCAGGCTCTTTTGATCGTCCTGCAATTTATTCAATGCTTTCTGTGCAGCGGCTACCGCATCTTCTATCGGCTCTTTGGTTGTTTTAACAGCAAACTCCTTCATCAACTTTTCCATATACCTGAACTTGTCTTTCTGCTCCGACTCTGTTAAGTACGTGCCCCCCAGATCAACGGCCACCATCAGCGTTACTTTTTTAGCCGATTTATCTTCTTCTACTTTGGAGTATATATCCACCGGGTTATTTCCCCAGTCTTTAATCACAATGTTGTCTCCCACTACTTCGCCTCCGCTCTCCTTTACTTTTTCGTTCTTGAAATCCTTCAGACGGCTTTTCCATTTACTTAAAACATCGTCGCCGGTGTTTTCATAAATAGTAACAACCAATGCAGGTTGCGTGCCGGTCGAAAAGCTGGCCCGCTTTTCTTTTACTTCGATATCCTGGGCTTTTATAACCGAGGCAATAGCAATAAAACCAAAAAGGAAATAAGATTTCATGGGTATACAGATAAAATGTTATCTGCAATTTACAAAATATATCCCACAAATCAATCGACGTCGGTAACGCCGCCTGAAATAACAAATTTCATGGCTTCCGCACCATCAATCCCAAGTGGTTTCACCTGGTCTTTGGATATGAAGATCATACGGCCGGAAAAAGAATAGGAATATGGCAGATATACCGACACCTTACCTGGAATTCCGAGTTCTGAAAGATCATCCTGGGTCACAAAACCGAGTTCCTCTATATTCGCCTGCGGATTGGTAAGTACAAGCACCGGCTTGGTGAATTTCTTTTTATTGCCTACAAAGGCATTTATGAAATCTTTAATGGGCGAATAGATGTGCCTTACAAAAGGCATGTGCTCCATTTTGTCTTCCAGAAAGCTGAAGAGACGGCGAAACACAAAGGAAGAAGCCAATAATCCCATCAATGTGACAACAGCCAGTAATAACAGAAACACGATAATGGTATCGAGTATATTATTGCCGGTGAGCCCGATAAATGAAAATAATCCTTCAAAAAACTGGAACAGTTTAACGAGTACAATAAGGGTGATACCTGCCGGAATCAACAGGATCAGCCCTTGTAAGAAATATTTCAGGAGTTTGCTCATATCATCACAACACCTGAACCCGGGAAAATTATTGTCCGAGTATCCAGGCAAAAATCAATGGTGCTACAATGGTAGCATCACTTTCTACAATAAACTTAGGCGTGTGAATATCCAGTTTGCCCCAGGTGATTTTTTCATTCGGCACAGCACCACTGTAAGAACCGTAAGATGTTGTACTATCTGAAATCTGGCAGAAATAGCTCCAGAAAGGAATATTCTCCATTTCCATATCCTGGTAAAGCATTGGTACTACACAAATAGGGAAATCGCCGGCAATACCGCCACCAATCTGGAAGAAACCAACACCTTTCCCTTCTGAATTTTTCACGTACCAGTCGGCCAGCCAGGCCATGTATTCAATACCACTTTTCATGGTAGAGGCTTTGATTTCACCTTTGATCACGTATGAAGCAAAGATATTACCCATGGTACTGTCTTCCCAGCCCGGAACCACAATCGGCAGATTGCGCTCAGCGGCAGCAAGCATCCAGCTGTCTTTCGGATCGATTTCATAATACTGTTTCAACTCCCCGCTCAGCAGGATTTTGTACATGTACTCATGCGGGAAATAACGCTCACCATTGGTATCGGCATCTTTCCAGATTTTATGGATATGTTTCTGAAGGCGGCGGAAAGCCTCTTCCTCAGGGATACAGGTATCTGTTACACGGTTGTAGTGGTTTTCAAGTAAATCCCACTCATCCTGGGGAGACAGGTCGCGGTAATTCGGAACACGTTTATAGTGGCTGTGTGCCACGAGGTTCATAATATCTTCTTCGAGGTTAGCTCCGGTACAGGAAATAATATCAATTTTTCCCTGGCGGATCATTTCAGCCAGCGATTTACCAAGTTCTGCGGTACTCATAGCACCGGCGAGAGTTACCATCATTTTACCACCTTCGGTCAAATGAAGTTCATATCCCCTGGCAGCATCCATCAGGGCTGCTGCATTAAAATGTTTGTAATGATGATCAATAAATTTGGAAATCGGTCCTTTGTTTGCTGCTGTACTCATAGTCATTTTTTTGATGCCCGTAAAGGTATTAATTTGTTTGGTTTTTCCGGCAATAAAAAAGCCGCTTTTACAAGCGGCTTTTCTGCTAAAATAGCATGGATAATTATTTATTTACCACAAATTTAGTCTGGTAGGTTTTAGCTTCAGTGCTTACGAAGATATTGTAAACACCGCCTTCAAAACGGCTCACATCCACAGTTGTGTTATTTTCTTTAGAAGTGTAAACGGTACGGCCCAATACGTCTGTAATGATCACTGATTTAACAGCTTCATTGTTTTTGATACCAACCGTGATAGTGGTATTGGCAGGGTTCGGATATACCGATACGTTTTCGTTTTTAGATAATTCGTTTACACCGATTGTAGAACCTGTAATGTCAGCGGCAAAACGTGGTGTCAGGCTCCAATAGGTAATTGTTCCGGTTGTTGGGGTGCTGGCAGACATAACACCTTTAATATTATAGATGTTACCAACAGTTGGGGTGTATGTATAAATATCAGCAGCAACAGTGATAGCATAAGTGCTGTTATCTTTTACTTTCCAGTCGCCATAGGTGTTTGGAGCAGCTGTACAGGTTACGTTAGAGATAGATACGAGTACACTCTCATACATCTCCTGCTCTACACCCGGATTTGAAATCGGTGATACAGCAATTGGTGTAGGTAACGGATGTCCGCTTGAGTGTTTTACAAAACTGTTCAGGGTTTGTAATTCTGTCATACCGAAATATTCGGTAACATTCGCAGAGAAATTAACACTATCGCCTAATACTACTGTAGGTGCATAGGTTGTAGAGTAAGCATAAATACCTGAATAAGGACCAGCATTGGAGTTTTCGATATAGAAACCAATCGCTGTAGAAGCCGTATTTGTAACAATAGCTGTAACGATACCACCGGTTTTAATGGTTTGACCTGTGTAAGGCGATGCATCTGTTGAACCTGTAGGGGTTTGTACCGCAGAAATAGCCAGGAAAGGCTGAGGCGCTACTGTACCTGTCATGGTGATGGTTACGCTGTCGATTAATAAATGGTTTGGAGTTGTAGTTCCAAGTACAGAGAAGATAAATTCAGCTGTCGAAGACGTTGTATCTGAAGTTACAGTCTGTGAGTATTGAGTCCAGCTGCTGCTGCTTACTGTAATGTAGCTATTGTAAGTACCATAAGAGTTTCCACCTTTGTAAATAGCGGTTCTTACTTTACCATTACCCTGTGCGTAGAAATTGATTTTGTACTGGGCATTGGCTGTAATAGAAAGCGGCTGTGTTGTGTAACGCTTGTGGCTGGTTGTGCTGGTATTGGTGCACTGAGCCGATAAAGATCCGTGGTAAGCGGCAGCGCTGTATGATGCAGCAATAGACGGAGTATACGATTTGGTTCCCATCCAGCCATCGGCTGAACCTACACCGGTTTCAAAATCACTTTGAAACACCACCTGGGCTTTTGTTGTTGCAAATGCTGCAACGGCGATTACTGATAATAGTAGTTTTTTCATGTTCTCGTTTATTTATTGTTTATATTATTTCTGTTTGATTAATTCTCTTTGCATAAAATGTTGTCGATCTCCCAGGTACTGCCATCAGATGTTGTACCTGTATATTTAAAGGCAATGTGAACGTTATTGGCTTTGTATGCCGACAGATCCACAAGGCCGGAGTTGGCCCATACGAAGTTACCGCTTGACCATGTTGGGTTTAATGCTGTCCAGGTACCAGTAGCCGGAGAACCGCTCACATAATCCGTGGAAATAAGCAATTGTAATGGTGTTCCTGTATATTTCCAGGCATTATCGAAACTTAATACAGGCATGGTAGCACCGCTCAGAATCATTGGCGGGGAAATCAGCCATGTTTCACAAGCCTGGTTGCTTCCTACATAATTTTTAATAGTACCATAAGCAGATCCATCTGCACTTCCTACAGTACCTGTTGCCCAGTTAATAGTACCCGACACATTGTAATTTGTCCAACCACCGCTGGTAGCGCTGGCATCATTGAAATTTTTGTTCAGGTAGGCCGGTGTACAGTTCGCTCCGTTCATGTTTACATCGTTGTAATTTCTCACATACAACTGCAGGGTTCCGTTATAGTTACTTACAATAGCAACCAGTGAACCATTTCCTGTAGGTAATGGTTTTGCTGCAAAGTTAGCATATCCGCTTGTTCTTACAATGATATTGTGACCAGGGCAATCCTGGATAGTACGACTTACAGAAGCCTGGTTTACCGCATCGGCATAGGTAAGTCCGCTTGGAGCAACAAATTCAACGTTATTCAGCTGAATGAGTTTACCATCGTCGTTGGTTGTAATAGCATCTATGGTTGTTACAAAAGGCTGTGGGTTCAGTCCTGATTTTTGTTTCACCACGTTTAAATCCACACTTACCGAATCGATCTGGAATGATCCGTTGTATTTACCTAAAATACAATTGCGCAGGTTCACACGGATAGAGTCGCCGATGTATAAGCCACCTGAACTCTGTAAGCGCAGGTTAATAGCGCCAGTATTGTCGCGCACATATACGTTTTTATAAAGGTTTCCGCTTTGCTCATCGGCAGTAACAACGCAATACAAATTGGAGTCGTTCTGAAATTTGATGCTGGTACCGGTAAATTTAGCCCTTAATTCAGCAATGGTTATACGGCCACTTTCAGGAATCTCTTTGGTTGGCGGTTCATCATACTTCTTCTTGCATGAAGTAAAGGTCATCCCTAATCCAATAACAGAAAGGACGGCAACGGTTCTTATATTTATCATGGTTTTCATATATTTCTTATTCTGTGTGTTTATTAAAATGTAAAGCTGATTTGTGCCTGGTATGTTGTACCCAATGCATATGAATATTTATTCGGGAATTTGGAAGGTAATGTATTATCATAACGCAATTGTTCCATGCCGCCGTTTTTGAAATTTTTGTTATTTAACACGTTGCTCACCGATACGTTCAGGTTAATGAAGTAAGACTTCACACGGAAGGACTTGCCGGCGTTGGCATCCACGAGGAATGCTGCTGGCAGTTTTTCCTGATCGATCAGCTGGTGATATTGAGGATCATCGGTAATATATTTGCTTACCGCCTCAGCTGTACGACGATCCGGATTCGGCTCTACATAAATACCGTCGAAATAATTGATATTGAATCCTGCAAACCAGTTTTGTTTTCCGTTGTATTTGAAGCCAAACGAAGCGCAGGTCTGTGGCATATTTCCGATATGGTAGTTTTTCAGGTAAACTGTTCTGTCGATGGCCAGTTCTTTAGCTGAGTTATCCTGCCAGATCTGAGCCATAGGACGGGACGTGTAAATATACTGGCCTGCCGATAACACCCCGGTGAGTACAAACGACGTAAATAATTTCCCTTCAACTCCCAGTTCAATACCGGTATTCGACTGGTTAACGCCCGTCATGATGTAGTTTACGTTGTTATTATAAATATCATTGAAGTAAGACCTCAGCCATGTCTGGTTTTTAATCTGTGTGTTGTAATAGGTCAGACGCGCTTTAAGATTAGGGTATTTCACCATGTAGCTCACATCAAATGAATACACATTCTCGCTGCGCAAACCACTGACCACATCGTTACGGGTACGTGGCGAAATGAACGCGACAGTAGCTTCCGGAGCGCGCTGAATAACAGCACCATTAGCTACGAGGAAGTGACGACCGGTTAATTTATAGGTTGCACCACCTTTTAAACCGTAATTCATGAAATTTTTCTTTTCTGAATCCCCTTTCGAGTTTTCAGGGAATTTACCATTACGGTAATTACCTGTTCTCCACATGGTGGTTGATCCAAGGCTCACCGAAGCGTATACATCCAGTTTATTCAAAGAATATTCAACCTGGCCCCAGCCTTCCACATTATTCACATTAAGCACGTAGTTATACCCATACTTGTCTCCTACTTTCAAAAGCTTATTCGGTTCATCGAGGTTATTCATAGCAATGGATTGCTCTGTACCCAGGTTCTCTGCAAACATATCGTAATCGAGCCAGTAATCGCCACCTAAAAGGTCCGTAATTACCCTGTACTTGTTGTCCTTGAAAATACTTCCGTTGGCACCGGCCGTAATAAAGAAGTTTTTATAACGCGTATTGTATACCACATTAAAACCGCTCTGTTTGGTTGCAGATACCTGATCTTCGAGAATGTATTTCGAACGGTTACCCTCAATATTGTTGCCGGCTACACCGTTGGCATTTTGCACCGTGTAAAGGTTTTTACTGTTTGCCCAGTAAAACTCATCCCAATGGATCTGGCGAACATCCAGGTTGGTCTGCCATTGGCTGGTGAGGTAATCGGATGTGATAAAATCATTGGTGTTGCTATAATAGCTTGGGAGGTATTTATAATAATCCGGATGCGGGTTCATGGCATCGTACCAGTTGATATTGGATAAAGCTGATTTACCAAACGTGTAATACACGGAACTGGTCAGTTTCGAATTGCTGTTAATATTGAAAATGTGCGATAGCATCAGCATTGGTTTATGCGATGTTGCCACTTTACCGCTGCGGGCTTTTCCATCCTGATATCCCCAGTATGAGTTATAGTAATGGCTTCCGGCAAGGTCATATACTTCCTGGGTCTCCAAACTCTGGCGGGCCTGCGACATAGGTGCACCAAAGCCAACAAACGAAAGCATGTGCTTGGCATTTATTTTTTTATCGATCGATGCATAATAGCTGTATGCATTGAAATTGGTACCCGGTACATAGCTACGCTCTGCCAGACGGGCTGAACCCGAAATCGTAATTGCCCAGCCATTGCTCATCATACCGGTTGAATGTGTGAGCATAAAACGGTTGCGGTAGGTTCTGTTGGCATTGGCATAAGAGAAGCGTGTTCCTTTTTTAAAACTCGAAGCGCGTGTATCGATATTGGTATATCCACCTACTCCACCAAAGGTTAAGCGCGAAGCACTGATCCCGCTGCGTGATTCCGTGTAACGCGTTACATCATTTAAACCGCCCCATGAATTCCAACTGGCAAAACCCGTTTCAAGACTGTTTACGTTTACGCCATTTACGAGTACAGTTTGGTTCTCGGCATTGTAACCGCGGAAACGGAAACGGGCCGGGCTAAAGTGAAAACCTGCTACAGATGTAAATACATCTTTCGAGGATTGCAGAAGTGATGACACATCCTGAGATTCGAGTTCATCGTCACTGGTATTGAATACTGGTAACTGGAAATTAGTGGCAGCTGCCGTATCATTATTCACAACATCTGCAGTATCCTGTTGAGCATAAGCAGATGCTCCAAAAATTAAACAGATAATACTTAAATAAATTTTCTTCATTCGGTCTTTTTTCTTTCCGGGGTGGTAAAAATACAGCATTTTCGCCCCTTTCGTTTATTCTATCCTGAGTTTTAACATTTAAATCAACGACTAAACTGATTTACTCAAAACGACTTATAAACATAGTGAGTAAATCTGATTAGATTCTGATTATTTTGAATTATCAATTTCAAATTTCCATTCGGCAGCAAACACTTTCTGCGCCTCCTGAACTTTTGTAAGTTCTTTTTCATAGTCGTTATCAAACTTGGTAACGAGCATGGTCAGACGATCATTTTCTTCTTCAGTTATCTGATCAGCATCCTTCGAAAGGATTTCTGTCATTTGAAGACACTCTTTTTCTGCCAAACCATTAATCACCTTGAAATAAGCAATAGACGCATCCAGATATGCACGTTTACCATTAAAGTCTTTCATCTTCTCACAATCCGCCAATGCCTGTTTCGATTTTTCGGCAAAAACTTTTTGCATGATTTTCAGGGAATCCAGATTGTGTGCATCCAGTTGGTTAATAAATCCTTCGTGTGTAGTTGTCAGATTACGCTCAATACCAATCAGTTCATCATTATACCGGATGGCATCCTTCTGGGTTGGACCACATGATGTTGCTATCATGGCTGCAACGACAGCACATCCGATCATTACTGTGTTTTTCTTCATATTTTTTTTTAATTGTTTTTTCATTTACTCTATCAGCGGATCACCGATACACTTCCTGTTACACTGTGATGCTTATTGAATATATCGTCCAGTTCCACTTTCCACACATACACATCCTGCTCTACAACAACTCCCTGTTTTGTACCATCCCAGCCTTTGTGGGTATCTGTGGTTTTATATAATACATTTCCCCAGCGATCAAATATGTAAAGTGTAAAAGTCTCCTCTTTCCAGCCCATGCCCACAGGCATAAATACAGCATTGAAAATATCGCCGTTTGGCGTAAATGCGTTCGGTGCATACAATGTGAAATCGCTTTTCACAACCAGGTTTTTAGTGACAGAATCGCGGCAGCCAAAATTATTAACCGCTACAAGTTTCACCGGGTAAATGCCTTCATTGCCCAGATTGAGGGTAATGTTATCGCCACTATAGCTATAGCCATCAGCCAGCCAGCTCACCTGGTTACTGCCAGGCGAAGTATTGCTCAACTGGAATATCGGGTTGGTAAACGTTGTTTCGTAGGTATCGCTCACAAAATCGGCCACCGGCACCGGGTATATATCTATTCCTGAAATAACAGCCGGTTGAACCGGACATCCGTTAGATGTCTGCACCGTGAGAGTACCGGTATAATTTCCAGATTGCATAAAGCACACATAAGGCGTACTCTGCGCACTCACATCACCATTACTGAACTGCCATTGCCATGAGGTAACTATTCCCGATTGAATAAGTGTGGAGTCGAAAAAACTTACGCATAGCGGCGGGCAGGCTTTAGCATTGGTATTGGCAATATGAATCAGCGGTGCAGGCAATGCTGTTACAGAGATTGTGGCCTGTGCCGGTTGGGTGGTACAATTATCACTAACCGTTACTGTATACTGAACATTGGAATTGATAACCGGGTTCACAGAAGCTCCACTGAGATTTCCCGGCATCCATGAATACTGGTAATTACCATTACCACCGCTGGCATGAGCTGTCAGCGATGCCGTTGTACCGGCGCAGGTAACACTTGGTCCGCTAACCGTTAATGACAAAGACGGGCTTACCTGTACGGTAACAACAACCGGGCTGGCTGTACAGCTTTTGCTGTCGCTCACCTGCAATGTATAGGTTGTGGTAACTGTTGGCGATACAGCCAGGTTTGCATTGCTGCCGCCGGTTGGCGACCAGCTGTATGTATAAGGTGCTGTGCCGCCACCAACAATGGTGGTAACATTGGCTTGTTGTCCTTTACAGATCTGTACACCCGATGCACTTGCATTGAGCGGAGATGGTTGTTGAATCGTTAATGTCTGTGTACTGTTGCAGCCGTTTACATCGGTTACAGTCACACTGTATTGCCCGCTTGTAAGTGACGCAGCAACCGAAGCTGTATTGGCTGCGGTTCCGGCCGGCAACCAGTTATACGTATAGTTTCCTGTACCGCCGGCAGTGCTGATACTGGCCGATCCTGTATTGGCTCCAAAGCAGGTTACACTGGCCGAAGCAACGGTGGTGGTTAGGTTTCCTACAGAAGCTATACTAACCGTGGCCGAACTGCTGCAACTGTTTATGTCGGAAACATGCACTGTATAAACCGAAGCCGATAATGCCGTTGCAACTGCTGTATGCTGATTGGATGGGGTCCATGTATAGGTATATGAGCCGTTTCCGCCAGTGGCAGTAACCGTAGCACTACCATTGGCCTGTGTACAAACCTCATCGGTGGATGATACTGTCAGTGTGAGGGCTGCAGGGCCCGAAACGGTAACGGTCGACACATTGGTACAGTTATTCAGATCGCGTGTTGTTACTGTATAAATACCAACACTCAGTGAAGAAATGGATTGTGTGGTAAGTCCTCCCTGCGACCAGCTATAGGTCAGGGCTGATGCACCTCCGCTGGCAGTGATTGTAGCACTTCCATTGGATGCCCCAAAACAACTCACATTACTGGCACTCAGGGTTGTGGAAATAACCGGCGGCTCTATGATCTGGACGGTAGATGTACTCTGGCAATTATTCTGATCAGAGACAGAAACCGTATAAACACCTGCCGAAAGTCCGGACACTTGTGCTGTGTTCATATTTCCCGGGGTCCAGGTATAATTGTAAGGCGATGTAGCTCCCGAGGCTGTTACTGTAGCAGAACCATTGGCAAAACCAAAACATGAAATATCGGTACCCGAAGCCGTAGTCGTTAAAGCTCCGGCCGTAAGAACAGATGTAACGGCTGTTTTACTGCAACCATTGGCATCCATCACCAGGGCCGTATAAGAACCCGGAGCCAGCGAAGATGCCATGGAAGCGTTACCACCTACAGGGGTCCAGGTATAATTGTAAGGCGATACGCCTCCTGAAGCTGTAACCGTGCTGCTTCCGTTTGAATTACCGCAGGTGGCACTGCTTGTGGTTAATGCGAGGATAAGATCTGCCGGCTGTGTAATAACAGCAGTAGCCTGAATCGGGCATTGATTTGCATCCTGAACGGCAACAGAATATGTACCGGCATTTAACCCGGATGCCGATACACTATTCCCCCCGGATGGCGACCATGTATAGGTATACGGTAATACACCTCCCGAGACTGTTGCTGTTGCACTTCCAGTAGCGCCACCAAAACAGGATACACTTGCTGAAACAACAGTAAGTGTTAATGCGGGTGGCTGGGCAATACTAACGGTAGCCGTAGTGCTGCACTGATTATTATCCAATATATTAACGGTATAGTTTCCGGCGGCAAGCGATGAAGCCACAGAAGTATTCCCGCCTGATGGCGACCATGTATACGTGTAAAGGGCTACGCCTCCCGACGCAACCACTGTAGCACTTCCGGTTGAATTACCAAAACACGAAACGCTGTTTGATGTTATAGCTGAAGTAAGTACCGGAGGTTCGGCAATCGATAAGGTGGTTGTACCTGAACAACCGCTGGCATCAGCAATGGTTATGTTATAGTTACCGGCAGGCAGATTGGTCGCCGTATTTGAATTACCGCCCGTTGGTGACCATGTGTAACTGTATGGTATAGTACCTCCCGAAGGATTGAGTGTGGCGCTTCCTGTAGCAGCTCCATGGCAAGCCACACTGCCGGTAGTTACACCAATTGTAAACGATGCTGTATTCCCGATATGCACGGTGGCTGTTTGCACACAACCATTTGAACTTCCAACTGAAACTGTATATGTACCGCTGCATAAACCGCTGGCCGTACTGGCATTTCCTCCTGATGGGGCCCATGTGTAAGTATAGGGACCAATGGCTCCCGAAGCTGTGACGCTGGCCGAACCATTGCATGTACAGGAAGCGTTGCTGGCTGACACGGTCAGGGTTAATGGCAGTAAAGGCATACAGGAATTATTCATACTGCTGATCCAGGCACTGTTGGCCGCATTATTGGGCGAACCAGGTGTTTCATTCCCTGCAACACCTACCATAACCCAGTTGGCCTGGTTGGCAGGATTGTTATCCGCAGCATTTGTCATAACTGCTACTTTTCCACCTGCACTTCCCGCAAAATAAATAATGGTAGAAGAAGTGTTATTCCCCCAGGATACGGCATGAATAAGGGTACCCGAAGGTGTCAGTGTCTGAAACGAATCATCCGAGTTTGCCATCCCTACGTGATTCCAGTTGCCACAGGCGGCAAAGCCGATAATAGGATATGTGGATGTGGATGTACTTGGTTGGGTGGTTTGTTTTTCGAGAAGTGTACAGTTGCTGATCGGGATCACAAGACGGCAGTTACCATCCGACATGGAAACATCCTGGGCCGGGATATTCGCATTCTGGTCGGCATCGTTATAAATCAGGATAATCGTACCAATGGGAATACACGACCAGAAAGGATCGTTCTTGAAGCGGATACAGCCTGCGGCAATCCCGGTACCGGCACCGGATGCAAATGTTCCGTTATTATCATCAACAATGTAATTGCGAAGATCCATGCATGGAATCGCATTGCAGGTAGGTGTGCCAACCACCAGAAGCTCCACATACTCTTTGGCACCACTGGCCCCCTGGGACACTTCGTTTACTACGATTTGCTGGGAAAATGAAGGGTAAAAGGCAAACAGGCACAGAAACACTGTGATCAGAGATTTGAGTATTTGCTTATTCTTCGTTTTCATTTGTTTATGAGTGGTTATAAAACAACCAGGTCATATTCAATTAAACGAAGCGGCTTCGGCTATTCCTCAAGGGTGTTCGCTTCTTTAATGTATACAAAAATAGAAAGTACTAAGTTACTGATAATTACGCAAATATCAACTTTATGTATAGTTAATGTTAATATTTTTGGATAACCTATTTAAAACCCAAAATGATAACGGGAATCCATGACGACGATGGCTGAAAAAACAAAAAAATCGGGGTAAAATTTCACGATTCCGGCCTATTTTAAAACCGTAATATGACCGATATAACTATGATGTTTGTTAAACACATCATCAAGTTCCACTTTCCAGACATATACATCCTGTTGCACAACATCCCCGGATCCTTTCATGCGGCCATCCCACCCCTTATTTACATCATTGGTCTGAAAAATAAGCAGCCCCCAGCGGTCAAACACATTGAGCTGAAACGTTTCATTTTTCCAGCCTACTCCCATCGGCAAGAACAGCTCATTCCAGTTATCGCCATTAGGGGTAAATGTATTTGGCGCATAAAACGTGAACTCAGGGATAACTTTGATGTACTTTGTTACCTGGTCGGTACAGCCATGATCACTTGTGGCTATCAGTGTTACCGGATATATCCCCTCGGCATCATAGGTCAGGGCTATATTATTGGTAGTATACGAAACAACACCTGCAATCCATTGAATCCCGGCCGCATTGCCTGATGTATTAGTGAGTTGAAATACCGGCGACAATATGGATTGCTCATAACTATCAGCCTCAAAATCGGCTACAGGCAATGGATAGACTGTGATCACCGGAATCTGAACCGGTGCAATATTACATCCGTTGGCGGCTGTGGCTGTAAGCGTACCTGAATACGCACCCGGGGTATTGAAACATACGGATGGTGTGGGAGAATTGCTGCTGGTACCGTTCCCAAACGTCCAGTTCCAGCCTGAAATGGTGCCCGACATCAGAAGCGTGGAATCGGAAAATACAGTACACACCGGAGGGCAGCCATTTAGCTGGCTGGCCTGAATATGAATAGTGGGTGTCGAAACAACACCAACAGTCACTGTAGTCTGCGCCGGATTAACACTGCATCCGTCTGTAACTGTAACCGTATATTGAGTACCCGTATTTACCACTGTCTGAACCTGTGCCCCACCCTGTCCGCTGGGCTGCCATATATACTGATAATTACCGTCGCCTCCGGAAGCCGTAGCTGTAAGTACAGCCATAGACCCACTGCATACCGACGCGGGAGCGCTTGCCTGAATCATGAGCGGAGGATCAACATACACGGAGATAATTGCCGGTGCCGCTGTACAGGAATGACTATCGGTAACCTCCAGGCTATAGCTCGTTGTGGTTGTTCCGGTTATGGTTAAAGAGGCGTTGCCCGATCCACCCGGTTCCCACGAATATGTATATGCCGGCGTACCACCCGATACTGTAACACTTAAGGTTGCCTGTTGACCATCACATACCGTATAATTTGCTACTGAAAGCGAAAGCGCCGGAGCCTGTTGTATCGTTAAAGGCGTTGTCCGGATACAACCGTTTACATCACTCACCACCACACTATAATTTCCTGCCGTTAGATTATTGGCCGTAGTGGCATTACCTCCGGCCGGCGACCAGGTATAGCTATAAGGCGGTGTGTTTCCATTAACTGTAACCGTAGCCGAACCGTTGTTCCCGCCGAAGCACGTTACACTTGCTGAAGCGATACTTGTGGTATAGGTAACAGGCGAAGTAAGTGTACTTACCAGGCTTAATGAACAATGGTTTGCATCAGCTACCGTTGTTGTATAGGTTCCCCCGCTCAGTCCGGATGCTATAGCTGCAGAGCCGCCTGAAGGACTCCATGTATAACTGTAGGCTCCGGTACCGCCTGAAACGGTAATCGTAGCGCTTCCGGGGTTACTGCAAAGCGGGTTCGTTACCGCACTGGTGGCTGTGAGGACCGAAGGCTGTGTAATAGCAATGCTTTGCGTAGATGTACAGTTATTCTGATCTGTGGTTATGACGGTGTAATTACCCGGTGCGAGGCCCGATACAGTAGGCGAACTACCTGTATTGGGGCTCCACGAATAACTCAGAGGTGCAACTCCTCCCGACGCGCTTACTGTAGCACTGCCATTGGCTGCACCAAAACAGTTAATCTGCGAAGTATTTACGGTAACTGTTAATGCCGGAGGTTGTGTGATGGCCACTGTAGATGTAACCTGGCAATTATTCGCGTCGGCGATGGTGAGTGTATAATTTCCTGCAGGAAGACCATTCGCCACAGAGGCATTGCCACCGGATGGAGTCCAGGTGTAGCTATATGGCGCTGCACCATTGGCCGCTATCGAAGAAGCCACGCCATTATTACCTCCAAAACAGGCAACGTTGGTATGCGAGTTTACAGACCCCGACATAACCTGCACAACCTGGATAACCGTATCGGGCGGATTGCAAGCTCCTCCCTTGGCGATAAGCGTTACTGTATATGTTCCGGGGCCACTATAGGTATGTGTGGCATTTTGTGTAGTAGCCGTATTGGATGCTCCGCTGGCAGGATCGCCGAAATTCCAGAGCCAGGCATTGGTTTGCGGACATGGCGCATAGGTGCTTGTAAAACTGACAGTATTAGCCACTGCACAGCTGTGCGTAAACCCAGCTGAATTGGGAATGCCATTGGAGATAGCTACCGAATCGAATGCAAAACCATCAAAATTATTGCAGGTAAATCCGGCGCCGAACGTAAAACGTAACAATACATTGGGCTGCCCGGCCAGGCCGGTTAAACAATGTTCAGCTGTAACCCAGTGCCCCACGCCGTTTCCGCCCACACAGTTCACTCCCGGGTTAGCCGGATCCCAACCGGTTCCACCGGCCTGGGTATTTCCGCACCAACCATGTTTCACAGCAATCCAGGCTGGATTATTCAGATAATTAATACTGTTGTAATTATACCAGTTTTGTGTATTGCAGTCAACCGGGTCGTTATAGGCCCCTACGTTAGTCCAGGTTGTACCTCCGTTTGTTGAGTATTGCAGGTTGCCTCCGTCAAAATGGTATTCGCTGTCATAAAACAACTTAAACCGGATATGCGGATACTGCAAATTTGTAAAATCGAATACAGGACTTACCACATACGATTGTTCCCAGTAATTATAAAAAGCACCGGTGAGTCCGCCCACACTCCAGCATTTATTGCCACTGCCGGCACTCTGAATAACATAGGTATGATTGGGCGTACCCCATGCCCAATCGCTGTTTGCGATCGATACAGCAGTCCAGGCCGGTGAAGTTTCAAAATCTTCGACGTAAGGGTACGTCGTAATCTGAGCATTAGCTGTAAAGCCAATGAAAACAAGCAAAAAGTATAAAGACCATTTTAGCATTTTGAAATCAGATTATTTCAAAAGCGGTTAAGGAATTACCTGCGCGGCTCCTTTAGGGTGTTCACTTTTGTACAACAGGCATTTTTAAGAACTGTTTTTCGGGTAGCTAAACTATGGCAAGATTCTAGCGAAAATCTGAAGTCGGTAAAATAATATGAAAGGGTTTGCAATATCTTATAAATAAGTTTACATAAAAAAGCCCCGCGGAAGGAATTCCGCAGGGCTTTTGTTTCAACAGTTTCAGTATTAATAACGGTAATGTTCCGGTTTAAATGGCCCCTGAACCTGTACACCAATATATTCAGCCTGATCTTTGGTGAGTGTATCGAGTTCGGCACCGATTTTACCAAGGTGCAGCATCGCTACTTTCTCATCCAGGTGTTTAGGCAGTGTGTATACTTTTTTCTCGTAAGCAGCTGTGTTAGTCCATAATTCGAGCTGAGCCAGGGTCTGGTTTGTAAATGAGTTACTCATCACGAAGCTTGGGTGACCGGTTGCACAACCCAGGTTCACCAGGCGGCCTTCAGCCAATACGATGATATCTTTACCGTCAATGGTATATTTATCTACCTGAGGTTTAATGGTATCTTTGGTTTTGCCATAGTTTGCATTTAACCAGGCCATATCGATTTCTGTATCGAAGTGTCCGATGTTACATACAATAGCATTGTGTTTCATCGATTTGAAATGACGGTCTACGATGATGTCTTTATTACCGGTAGTGGTAACGAGAATATCTGCAATCTTAGCAGCGTTATCCATTTTCATTACCTGGTAACCATCCATAGCAGCCTGTAAAGCACAGATCGGGTCAATTTCAGTAACGATTACACGTACACCCTGTGAACTTAATGACTGCGCAGAACCTTTTCCTACATCGCCATAACCGGCAACAACAGCTACTTTACCAGCCATCATAACATCAGTAGCGCGGCGGATAGCGTCTACCAGAGATTCGCGGCAACCGTATTTGTTATCGAATTTTGATTTGGTAACAGAATCGTTTACGTTGATAGCCGGCAACAACAATGTTCCGTTTTTCATACGCTCGTAAAGACGGTGAACACCTGTTGTGGTTTCTTCTGATAAACCTTTGATACCGGCAGCCAGTTCAGGGTATTTATCAAATACCATGTTGGTAAGGTCGCCACCGTCATCCAGGATCATATTTAAAGGCTGGCGGTCTTCGCCGAACCATAATGTCTGTTCAATACACCAGTCGAATTCTTCGGCGTTCATACCTTTCCAGGCATAAACCTGAATACCGGCAGCAGCAATAGCAGCAGCAGCGTGATCCTGTGTAGAGAAAATATTACAAGAGCTCCAGGTCACTTCAGCACCCAGTTCTTTTAATGTTTCGATCAATACGGCTGTTTGAATGGTCATGTGAAGGCAACCAGCAATACGGGCACCTTTCAGTGGTTTACTGGCACCATATTCCTTGCGGAGAGCCATTAAGCCCGGCATTTCTTCTTCAGCCAGTTTAATTTCTTTACGTCCCCATTCTGCTAAGGACATATCTTTTACTTTGTATTTCACGAATTTCTGAGTTAACGTTGACATGCGCTATTGGTTTAATTTTTTTATGAATATGCAAAGATAAGACATAAGTTTGTATTCATAAAATAAGCTTTTGCATTGTTTATTAAGGTTTGATTCAGGTTTTCAACATACATCCGCATCTGTATTATGGCACCATAAACCTGGAGGCTTTAGCCAGAACACAGGGGCTTTCCGCCAAACGCGAAATAGAATGTGCCGGCCGCGACATGTTACTGCGTCATCTTGTCGGCAATGAATCAACAGTACGCTACGATGATAAAGGGAAACCTTACCTGAATGCATCCCGGCTTCATATTTCGATCTCACATTCGCATGAAAAACTTGCTATCATTGTTAATGAGCAGGAACCCACCGGCATTGACATTGAGCTAATCCGCGATAAGGTTATCCGGATCCGGCATAAGTTTCTGAGCCCTCCGGAACTGGAGGACGCAGGTATGGAAGTTGAAAAATTACTGGTATATTGGTCTGCAAAAGAAACACTCTATAAGATTTACGGTTTAAAAGAAGTTGATTTTATAGCGCATCTGTTCATTGCACCTTTCAGTTACACCGGTAAAGGTTTTATATATGGCACGATAAAGCTGGGGCAGACTGAAAAGAAATTTGAATTACGTTACGAGAAAACCGAAGATTATATCCTGGTAATCGCCATCAAACAAATAGCCTGAGTGCTCGGTAAAAACAAACATACAAAGCTCATTATTCTTATTGATCCCGATAAGTTTAACCCCGCTTTACTCGAACTGGCTGCAAAAAGCAAGGTCAGTTGTTTTTTCATAGGCGGTAGTCACATTACGTCCGGAAATTTTGAAAAAACAGTACGCGCCATCAAAAAGAAATCGCGTAAACCCCTGATAATTTTTCCCGGCGATGCCACACAGGTTTCGAGCCATGCCGATGGCTTACTTCTCCTGTCGCTTATTTCGGGCAGAAACCCCGATTACCTGATCGGCATTCATGTGGAAGCCGCCCGTAAACTGAAACGTTCGGGGCTGGCCATTTTCCCAACCGGTTATATCCTGGTGGGCGGCGGCTCTGTATCCACCACCCAGAAAATAACAAACACCCTGCCCCTGAAAGCAACGGAAAAGGCACAGATAATAGATACCGCACTGGCCGGCGAATTGCTGGGCATGAAACTCATATACCTCGAAGCCGGAAGCGGCGCAAAAGAACCCGTACCGGTAAGCCTGATCCGTGCCGTAAAGAAAAACCTCTCCGTTCCGCTTATTGTGGGAGGTGGCATCGATAGTGTAGCAAAAGCCCGACAGGTTATAAGCAGCGGCGCCGATTACCTGGTCGTGGGCAATGCCCTTGAAACAAATCCCGCTTTTCTGAATGATTTAAATTCCTTATTTTAACGTCGCTTTATGAAATTAGTTGTAATCACATCCAGTAAACGCGACGACGACGAAGTGATAGCCATTATTAAAATGATGGAAGCGGGCCTCGAAACCGTGCATCTGCGGAAACCACGTTTCACTACCAGGGAGCTTTCTGATTACATCAAATCTATACCCGAACATTTTCATAACCGTTTGATCATTCACAGTCACCACAACCTGGCCCGGAAGTTCGATCTCAAAGGGATTCACTATACAGGTGTTCACCTCAAAAAACCTTTCAAAATCTGGTGGAACAATAAACTGCTGGGTTTAAAGAAGAGTAAACTCATTCATACTATGTCGTACCGCCGCGTGAGCGATGTTTATAAAAAGGAAAAAATCGAAACCGATTATTGTTTCCTGGGAACCCTGTTTCATAATATTACCGGCGGATTATACAGCGGCTTTTATGAAGAAACGGTGATGGCCGTGAACCAGAAATCCGGCCGGAAAATTATTGCCCGCGGGGGTGTCAATGAAAAAAGCGTGGAATCTGCCTACAAACTTGGTTTCTACGGTATTGCCCTGTATGGTTACCTCTGGAAAAGTGCCAATCCCTATGGGCGCTACCTCGAATTCCTGAAACTCTGCAAGGAAAAAAATATCCCCATAGAATAAATTATTTCTATACTCTGTTTTCTGAAACTTCAGAATCCAGCCTGATTTTTCGACCACTGTAGCCCTTCTGAATCCCTTTACTGATAAAGATCATGCTCCTTATTTAGAATTATTCTTAAAATACCTCATTTGAGGTATTGGCGAATTCTGAAGCTGTTCTGAACTTTGCAGGCAGCTATGAAAAACATTTACACTCTCGCCACACGGTTCATTGTACCGTTATTTATAAGTACCAGCCTCTGCGCCCAGGTAATTACCAGGGAAGACTCCCTGAACGCAGGTTTAACGCCTCAGACCAACCCGACTGTTATTTCAGGATATGGTCAGGCCAAGGTAGAATACGATCTCCGGAACCAAACGGGCACTGCCTCACTAACCCGTAATGTTATTTTCCTCGGTCACCGTTTCAACAACCGGATTTCCTTTTTCTCGGAGCTGGAACTCGAAGATGCCAAAGTACAGGGGGGCAAACCTTCGGGTGAAATATCCATGGAACAGTTATTCCTGAAGTTTAATGTAAACAGAAACAACTACATTGTGGCAGGGTTATTTATTCCACGGATCGGTATCATTAATGAGAATCACCTGCCAACTACCTTCAATAGTAATGACCGTCCTTTTGTAGAACAACTTATTATCCCGGCTACCTGGCGCGAATTAGGGGTGAGTGTATATGGCCAGATTCCGGTTGTTCCCGGGCTGAACTATTCAGCAGCGGTTATGAACGGATTAAACAGCGGAGCATTTGAGTTCGGATCTGGTATCCGTGAGGGCCGCTTCGAAGGTAATAATGCTACGGCCTCAAACCTGGCAGTAACCGGTGCCCTTTTATATTACATCAAACATTTCAGGATCCAGGCATCTACCTACCTGGGCGGTACAGCCGGATTGAGCAAGCGTGTGGCCGACAGCCTGCACCTGAACTACGGTGCTTTCGGCACCCCGGTTTCATTAAGCGAATTTAATATCCAGTACCATGGTAATAATGGTATCCAGTTCAAAGCCCTTGGTACATACGTGAGCATTCCTGAGGCCGATCGTATAAACCTGGCTTATGCAAACAATACGCCTAAAAGTATGTATGGTTATTATGTGGAACTGGGATACAATATTTTTAAACTGATGCCTCGCATGGGTTCACGGAGCCTGGTATTGTTTGGCCGTTACGAATCCATGGACCTGAATGCCAGTGTGCCCGTAAATGGTGTTGAGGATGGTTTGCAAAGAAAACAATACCTTGTAGCCGGTTTGCATTTCCAGCCGCTGAAAGGCGTGTCGGTAAAAGCAGATTTTGTACAACGTGTTACAGGCGAATATAATAAGGCACTATATGTAACCAACCCTTATTCGAGCAGCCTGCCATTTTATACAACCAGTAATTTTATTAACATTGGAGTAGGTTACAGTTTTTAATCATGCAAAGACGCGATTTTATAAAATCAACCTGTGTGGCATGCTTTGGTGTGCTTGGAGCCGGCAGTCTGCTCAGCAGCCTCCAGTCGTGCGCCCCACTGCCCCTGCTTAAAGGAGAAGCTGAGAACGGGATCATGACCATACCGCTTTCATCATTCACACCCGAACAACACCTGTTGATCGTGCGAAACAGCAAACTGGATCACGACATCCTTCTGGTTAAAAAAACAGATGGCAGTTTCAATGCTTTATACATGCAGTGTACCCATCAGAATCAGCCATTAAACGCCAGCAAGTCCGGGCTTTTTTGCTCGGCACATGGAAGCTCGTTTAACCTGGATGGCCAGGTAACACAGGAACCGGCTACGACTCCACTCCGAAAATTCAAAACAGAAGCCGACACCAATTCGGTAAAAATATTTCTATCACAAAACCCTTAAACCAAACCACCACCAACATGAGAGCCAGCATTATAATATCTATCGGCATTATTGCCACAGCCCTTGCACTGGGCTGCAAAAAAGCAAAAGACACCGATAATCCTTTTACCCCGGTGCCTCCTCCATCCGATCTCAAAAAAGACATTTTATCGGATTTGGCAACGGATGTTATTTATAATACCTATAATGATCTTGCTGCCAAATCGGATCAGCTTTATACAGCTATTGGCACCTTCAGCACAAGCAATAGCACCAACGATCTGAACGCTGCCCGCCAGGCATGGCGCGACACGCGCAGTGCCTGGGAACAATCGGAAGGTTTTTTGTTTGGCCCAGTATCTACCGATAATATTGACCCGCGCATTGATACATGGCCAATCAATTACAATAGCCTCGACTCTATCCTGGCATCCAGTGCAACCCTCGACGCCACTTATGTAAACAACCTGGAAGAAGCGCTTAAAGGCTTTCACCCCATCGAATACCTGCTGTTTGGAACCAATGGCAACAAACAACCGGCAGATTTCACGGCCCGTGAATTACAGTTTCTGCTGGCACTGGCTGATAATCTGAAAACCCTGACCCATTCCGTGAAATCGTCGTGGGATGCGTCTGCCTCCGGAAATTACTCTTCCAAATTCACCTCTGCTGGCAGCGGCAGCAGCGAATACCCAACCATCCGTTCGGCCTATGAAGAAGTAACAAATGCTGCTATTGACATTTGTGATGAAGTGGCCAATGAAAAAATTCAAACGCCTTTCTCTGCACACGATGCATCACTCGAAGAGTCGCCTTATGCTAAAAATTCATTTACCGATTTCATCAACAACATTAAAAGCGTACAGAATATCTACCTTGGCCGCTACACAACCGACGGCGTTACTACAGACGGCAAGGGTCTGGAAGACCTGATCAAGGGCAACAACCTTTCCATGGACGGGCAGATTAAAACAAAACTAAACAATGCCCTGAATGCCCTGAATAATATCCCGGTTCCTTTTGGGGAAGCAGTTACCCAATCGCAGTATTACACACAGGTAGCCAACGCACAGACAGCTATCAACGATCTGAAAGATTACCTGCAGCTCACCGTTCTCCCTTATGTTCAAACGCTCACCAATTAAACAGTTCATGTTCAAGCGCCCGACAACGCTGGCCAGCCTTCTGTTCGCTGCAGCCGGTTTATCATTCCTGATCTTTCAGTCGTGCCGTAAGGCCGAACAGATTAAGGAAGAGGATATGAATGAATGGTACAGTGGTGGTAAACAAACTGTATTTATAAGTGGCAGTTCTGCGTTCAGCCAGGAATTTAATGGCCTTTCCCCTCAGAAATCAGCTCTGCACGACGAAGGAGATAAGTTATTCGGTGCTACATTCAATAGTGATCCCGGGCAGATGTATCATGGTCTGGGGCCTATATACAACAACGTTTCCTGTGGCTCCTGCCATGTGGGCGACGGTGGTGGTAAAGCGCCGAATACCGGTGAAACACTCAGTTCCCTTTTATTAAGATTAAGTATTCCGGGCGAAAATCCATATGGCGGCCCACTGGCTGTACCGATGTTTGGCGGGCAGCTTCAGCCCCGTGCCGTTTATGGCGTTTCGTTTGAATCGGAAGTCACGGTGAGTTATACGGAAAACCCGTACGTGTTTCCTGATGGTGAAAGCTACTCACTCCGTCAACCGCAGTATACAATCACTTCGCCATATACAAGTCTGCCGGGTAATGTGATGGTATCACCCCGGATTGCCAGTCCGGTATTTGGTATGGGACTCCTCGAAGCCATTGCTGAATCCGATATTATAGCGAATGCCGATGAAAACGATGATGATCATAACGGCATCAGTGGTCGCCCGAATTATGTGTGGGATATTTCGTCGGGTACCTATAAAATAGGGCGTTTCGGATGGAAAGCCTCACAACCAAGTGTTATTCAGCAATCGGCCGGTGCCTTCTCCGAAGACATGGGTATCACGAACCGTTTGTTTCCGCTCGAAAGTTCAAACGGACAGACACAACTCACAGGACCTGCCGACACGCATGAACTGGCAGACAGTGCGCTTTATGCTATTTCCTATTATGTAAGAACCCTGGCTGTGCCTGGTCGCCGTAACGCCAATGATCCGGATGTAAAAAGCGGAAAACGCATTTTCAATTCTATTGGCTGTTCCAATTGCCATGTAAGTATGTATAAAACAGAAGCCAACATGCTTTTTCCGGAGTTGTCGAATCAGACCATATTTCCCTACACCGACCTTCTGTTGCATGATATGGGCGCCGGACTTGCCGACAACAGACCCGACAATAAGGCCAGTGGTACCGAATGGAGAACCCCGCCATTGTGGGGGATCGGACTTACAAAAAATGTGGTTGGACATACGCATTTTCTGCACGACGGACGAGCCCGTAATTTCACGGAAGCCATTATGTGGCATGGCGGAGAAGCTGTCAATGTAAAGAATGCTTTTCGGGATCTCTCCAAAACAGAACGCGATCAGTTGCTTAAATTTCTGGGATCGCTTTAAAATTACATTCCTCAAACGTGAGTGCGTATCTTTGGGCCTTAAAAGGAAACACGATGCAGGCATTTATTAACTGGAGCGGTGGAAAAGATTGTACACTGGCTCTTCACAAGGTACTTGATCAGAAACAACTCCGGGTTGCTTCCTTATTTACAACCATTTCCAGGGAACATCAGCGGGTAAGTATGCATGGTGTACGCAAGGAACTTATTACCCGGCAGGCACAGTCTCTTGGCATTTCTTCACGCAAGGTGTATCTGCCCGAAAACCTCGATATGCCGGTATACGACACTTACATGAAACACGAAATGGCACTTATGAAACAAAGAGGCCTCGATCATGTAGTCTGCGGCGATATTTTTCTGGAAGATCTTCGTAAATACCGCGAAGAAAAACTAAGTTCTGCAGGTATCCAGGCCCATTTCCCACTCTGGAAAATAAATACAACCGATTTGCTGAAAGAGTTCATCGCCCTTGGGTACAAAGCGGTGATTGTATGCGTGGATCAATCGAAGCTCGACAATTCATTTCTGGGCAGGGAACTTAACCTGGAGTTGATAAATGATCTGCCGGCACATGTTGACCCCTGTGGTGAAAACGGCGAGTACCATAGTTTTGTGTATGATGGCCCGATTTTCAATGAACCAATAAATATAAGGCAGGGCGAGGTTGTTGAACGCAGTTATACACATGAAGGCAAGGATTTCGGATTCGGTTTTATGGATCTCACCCTTTAATCTCCCCCCTCCTTTTTATTTTCTCCGGGTTGCTATGTTTCATAGCCACCTTATTCCATAGCCAGCGCTATCTTTGAATGAAAGATCTCCGGCATGACAAAACAAAAAACGGATCCTGATTTTCTGAAATCACTTTATTTTGAGCCTTTGACGAAAGCGAATTGGAATCAGTTTGTGGCACTCTTCGGATCTAATGGAGCATGTGGTAATTGCTGGTGTATGTATTACCGGCTTTCGAAAACAGACTTTACAGAAGGCAAATCCAATGACGGCAACAAGCAAAGCATGAAAGAGCTAGTATGGTCGGGGAAACCAACCGGGTTACTTGGCTTTTATGAAGGCGAGGCTATTGCCTGGCTGGCACTGGCACCCCGCACAGATTTTGCGAAACTGGCAAAATCGCGGGTACATAAACCCATTGATGACGAACCTGTGTGGTCGGCACCCTGTTTTTTTATTGCCAAAGCTTTCCGGAGGCAGGGTATTTCTGTGGCATTACTGAAAGCCGCAGTTGCTTACGCAAAAAAACAGAAAATAAGGGCCATTGAGGCTTATCCGACTATTCCTACCAAAGAACCCCTGCCCGACTCGTTTGCCTGGATCGGGCTTTATAAATCATTTGAACGGGCCGGTTTTGAAATTGTAGACCGGAGTTCCAAACACCGCCCCATGGTGAGGTATTATACAACACAGAAATTATCAAAAAAATAAGATTATGGATACGTTACACGAAAAGATCAATGCCATTTATAAAACAGCCAAAAGCTATCCTGAAGTTGTAGAACGTTTGATTGCACTGGGAATTCAGACTTATACGGTAGATGTGGCCTCATCCACCATTTTGTACCGTAATTCGGAAGGGCGGCACGTTATTCACCCCGGAACACACGATCTGAGGCTTATATCTGCTGCATTTGATACAAAAAAAGTGATACAGGCTATCCGGGACAATCAACAGGGGAAGTCGGACTATTCCGGTTTTATGAATGCGATTGCCGAAGCAGGCGTCAGGTTTTATGAAGCTACCTTAGTCGGTGCTGAAAAAAGGGTGACCTACATAGGCCCGCAGGATCACTATGAAGAGAAAATTTCCCTATAACATTTTTTAGGAAAACACATCGCTCAATTCCTTGTTTACCAACGTATACAAGGACTATATGAGACATGTTATATCTGTACTTGAAGGTACCTGGTGTGTGATAAGCAGTAGCTTGCCGATGTGGCTCAATGGCGACAGGACTCAACCTTCATTTACCTACACACACATAAAAATACACGGGCAGGATGTGCTTCTGGATGAAACTATGTATTACAAAAACGGGAAATGCCGTGTTATTACCGGTATAGACTACCCACGCAGAAATAAAACGTTCGGATTTGTATGGCGGCATAAGTTTTTACCATTCATCAAAAGCAAGTGGGAAGTGGTATTTATGAATGAGCATGAACAATGGGCGGTTATCTATTTCGGGGCTACATTTTTTACACCGGCCGGTGTAGATATTATCAGTAAAGGAAATATGACTGTTGATCAATTAAAACGTATTAAAGCCGAAATGCTGGAGCACCCGCTCGTGAAAGATTATGCCCTGCTTGTAAGAGACATCTGATTTATTCTGTTTTATCTTTTTCAGTATCCATGGAAACTGAGACCCTGGCATCGTTGCGGTAATACGATGGCGATTGCCCTGTCCAGCGTTTAAAGGCTTTCCGGAAAGCACTGATGTCGTTGTATCCGAATAAAAAAGAAATCTCTTTGATCGTAAGTTTGCTGGTTTCCAGAAGGCGAATAGCCATGTGTTTGCGGGTGTGATTGTACAAATCTATAAATGTGGTGTTCTCTGTCGTAAGCATTCGCTGCAGGTTCCGCACCGACAGATTCAGAGCGCCCGCTACACTATCGACAGTGATGATGGCATTTTCCCTGATCTTTTTCAGGATCACATTCTGCACATCGCGGGTAAAAGACTTTTCGCGTTGCACCTTCTGAAGTTCGGCATCCACCATATTTAAAAAACTCTGATACAATGCCGGATCAAATGTCATGAGCGGAGCACACACATCGTCGAGGTAGAAAAACATACGGCATACATGATGATTATAAGAGATGTTTGTCCTGAATTTTTTCTCATAGATATAGGAAAATGCAGGTTCCGGAAAATTCATTTCCATTTTAAAAAGCTGAACATCCCGTCGCAATAATTTCCGTGCAAAAAAATACATGGAGTATGCGATATATTCAGCCTCGCACCGTTGCTCTATCGGGTGATTAATAACAAACTCAGGTGCAGGAATTATTTCAACAATATATTTATTGCCGCTTGTATAAGCTTTCATATCGGTCACCGTGGTAAGTAAATCCAGGTTCTGCACCAGATGCTCCATGGTTGTTTTTATGTCGGGACAGGTCTGTAAAAGATAACCAATAATCCCAACCATGCTGATATCGCTTTTCTCGGACAGAAGAAAGCCAGGACATGGTGTATTGTACTCTTTTTGGGCAAGCTCCCAGAACTTTCGGTACGATTCGAGCGAAACTATGCCGCGTTCGTCATGCAATAAAGCATCCGTTAAGTCGCAATGTTTATAAAACATTTCTATCAGGGCGGGTTCGGAAACGCAACAACGGATGATCCTTGATAAAAACTTGGCTGAAAATTCTAATCTTGCCATGGGGTACAGGTTCTCGACAAGTCTTAAGGGAATAAAATAATGGTTTTACAGATCATCAAAAATAATATTATTTATTGAGTACAATGGAGTCTATTCTGTTTTTTGAATCTTTCGGGTTACAACCTCTCCATTGGAAAGAATTATTTCAAGGTAGTAGAGTCCCATCGGAAAACCGCGCATGTCTGCCACCGGAGAATCTGTATCAATGTGCGTCAATTCTTCGCCATGAGAGTTGTAAAGGATCCATCCGCTCAGTGGCATTTTATTTCCGGCAATGTATACATAGTCCTGGGTTGGATTCGGAAAACACTGTATCTGGTCTCCCTGCCAGCTGTCGTCCAGCTCAATAATACGCGAATATGTAAATGTTCCGTCGCAGTCGACCAAACGCAGCCGGTAATAATGCAGTATATTTTTCCTGACATGAGGTTGTAGTACCGAGTATGTATGAAATTCGGTTGAGTTTATTGCACCTATTTGCCCTGCTATTGAATCGAAATGAATGGCATCGGTTGAATGTTCCGCCACAAAACGACAGTTATTCTTTTCAGAAAGTGTACTCCAGGTTAATAATGCGTTATCATTCAGAAGCGTTCCTCTAAAAGACAAAAGTTCGACGGGCAATACGATCAGGCAACCATTGCAAGAGTTAAAAACAGTAGCTGCCCCCCAGTTAGGCCCCACAATAACATTGATTGATCCCGGCAAACAAATCAGTGTTTTTGTGTTTGCACTTACTGCATTGGAGTTAATAACCTGATTAAGCACATTAACACAGGCCACCCCGGTAGGAAGCACGAAACTATTGGTATACTGATTGATCAGAATGGAAGTTGTAATCATACTTCCCGGCCCCTGACAAACACAACCGGCTGAGTTCGTACTCTGAATAATGAAATAGGAGAACGAGGACTGTCCATTGTTGACAAAATAGGAATTTGGTCCCTGTACAATGAACTGATCGAAAGGAACGGAAAAAACAGAACTTGTCAGACAGTTTATAATAGTATTACTGCTCCCTGTTACCACACTTCTTCTGAAAGACAGGTTACCATAATTATAAATGGTTGTATTGGCTCCAAATACAAGGGCGCCTCCTCCCATCACAGTTAATGTTGCTCCAGGTGCTATAGTAATGGTTCCTGAGATCACCGAAATATCAGTCAGTGTTAAGTTTCCGCACACCAATAACTGTCCGCCATTCAACGTTATACTATTGTATGATGCGGTCCCTGAGAATGTTTTTATGAGGCTACCGGTAATATTATCGCCATCTGCCAGTAAAACTCCGGATGGCGGTGTACAGCCCGAAAAAACAGGAAATGCCTGGCATTGCGCCCGGTGTTTTTGCGGCAGCAGATTGAAAAAAAACAGAAAAAGAAACGCGAAAGTACCCATCCGGAAAGGCCGCAGGAATAGAAATAGGATTGTCATGAGAGTGAGTTGGCTTATGAAAACGAAAATATGCAGGCATTCGCTCCGCCCCCCTGTCATTTTATGACATTGAAGAGTTATATTGCGACAATGATCACCTGAAACCTGTCGGAAAAACCACAGGTACCTGATCATAACCTGTCTGAAAAGCCATTTTCTAACCAAAATCGTCATGGAGCGGCCATAGATTCAGGTAGCTTTCTTTTAACAGTCAATTTACATTGCAAGAACAAAAAAAACCGTATAAACAGCAATTTTCCTGAATTAACGGGCTTTTCATGGTTATTACCTTCTTTTGGATTTTCTTAACGTATAGGTATAAATACCTACTCATAATTAGGTATTTATACCTATTTGAGTTGTGATTTATTTCGTCTAATATTGGGAAGTTAAATCAAATTAATAACCACTTAAAAAAAAAACATTTATGGACGAGTACATGGGAATTATTAAGCTATTTGCTGGAAATTTTGCTCCACGCGGATGGGCGTTTTGCGCAGGTCAAACACTTGCTATTTCTTCTAACACTGCATTGTTCTCTATTTTAGGAACAACGTATGGCGGTAACGGAACAACAACTTTCTGTTTACCCGATTTACGTGGCCGTGTTCCTGTAGGTGTAACCAACTCAGGCGGAAGCCCATTAAGCACTTACACCCTTGGTGAAGTTACCGGTACAGAAAGCAATACTATTCTGGTAAACAACCTTCCACCGCATACACACACGGCTGCGCTTAGTGTAAGCAATGCAGATTCTTCGCAGACTGCTGCTACAGCCGGTGCATCTATTGCAACTCCAGGTTCAGGATCAGGACGTGCATTTACAGCGACATTAGGTTTTAACACAACTGCTCCAAACACCCAGTTAGCTGCTACATCTATCACTGTAGGTGCAACAGGTTCAGGTATTCCTGTAAACAATATCCAACCGGTACTTGCCCTCAACTACATTATCTGTACTGAAGGTGTTTACCCATCCAGAAACTAAGAAAACTATGAAAAGCGATAAGAGACAGGGGTACCTGTCTCTTATTGTTTTATAACATGCGACCAGTTGGGCAGATCGCGGAAATGGTAAACCAGTTCGAAGGATTTACACCCCGCCAGGTTATAAAAATTGGTAATGCAAAAAGGGTTAGTAATATAGGACTCTGCTGATTCCAGATGTTGCTCACCATAAATATGAATCTGTGTAAATACGCAGATATCAGGCCATAGATCAAAAGAAACCGGCATTTCATGAACCGTATACCTGAAATCACCGCTCTGCTGATCCACTTGTTTAAGAAAATCCAGTTCTTTGTTTATTGAGAATAACCTGTTTTTCACCTGGCGGTTCGGATAAGGAGTCATGGCCTCTATTCGCCCCCGGTCGAAAGCGTGAAGATCGTTTCGCAAATATGGCTCATCCCCGAAAGTGGTATAAACCATATCCATGTTTATAGACTCCGGAATAAGTATCCCGTTGGGTTCCAGTTGCCCGGCAAGGTTTATAGTTACTGAGACCTGCGGTTCGCGAACCAGGGCCCGGAACATAGTCTCTGTAATCAGTAAATTCATTGGCCAGTTCTCCGGCTTCCGGTAAGTGGTGGCATCTGTTTCAATGGTTTTGATGCTATATGCCTGCAGGCCTAATGCATTGAGCAGCTTCTGAACCGACTCCAGCGAAGACGCATTGATATCAAGTAATACACAATCGAGCTGACGGGAATCAAACAAAGGCAGTAAAGGCAGCAGCAGCGTACCGAGAGGCCCGCAACCCGCATATAAGATATTTACAGCGGATGATGCCTGGCTTTGTATCATTTGCCTGATGGCTGCATGGGTTCCCTTCAAAAAACGTGCGGTGCGTATATAATCATCCAGACAAAGGGCTGCGTCGTACGATGATAAGGCAATCCCTCCCGACACCTTCGTTTCATTGTCTTTTTGAACATATTGTGTCAATTTACTCTGCACAGAATGAATAAATTCAGAAAGTGCCTTTGCGGTTTCCACTTCTGTATAAACATTTTCAGAGGCCAGTATAGCTGAGCTAAGCCTTGCCAGTTCCTGAAAATTCGACATCACGGTTTTCTGCATAACAGGTTATTTATCGAAAACAAAGGAATAAAAATAAATTACAGTAAACTATATATTTCTATATTTGATTCTTCAATTAAAACTCCACAGCATGAAAAAAAACTATTTTTACGTTTTTCTATTTACTTTTTTAAGCGCTTTTACATGGGCTCAGACAACAGAGACCTTTGAAAGCTACACAACCGGCAAACCCCAATCTTTTACAAGTGCCGGACAAACTTTTACATTAACCTCACTGAACTGTATCGGTGGTGGAGCTTGGGGGATTTTCATTCCGGGGCAATCTTATACCGATTGTCAAAGCATTGGCCATACAAGTACCGGTACCGGTTATGGTGTTGGTACAGCCTGTGCATCCAGCGCAGCCTGTGGATCTGTATCCAATAATTTTATAGACAACGGAAATGCTTCGACAGGCCAGGTATATTCTATTAAGACCTCAAACAGCGCATTGTTCACCATGCGTTCTTTATACATTTATATATCGGTCAATAATGGTTCCAGTCCGACTTCAACGGGTATCACTTTTACCGGAAAAAAAGCAGGAGCAGGTACTTTTACCTATACTCCCGGAGCTTTGTCTATGAATACAAACGGTTTTACCTATGTCGACTTTGTAGCAGCAGGTTATAGCGGTTATAATATAGATGAATTGGTACTGACTGAAACAGGTTCTGTGAATTATGTAGCAGTCGATAATTTTGTATGGGGCGCAGCAGTGGCGGCCATGTCAGCAACTACATCCTTTACAGCAGTTTCATGTAATGGTGGTTCTAACGGCCGAGCAAGTGTTACCGTAAGCGGTGGCACCTCTCCTTATACCTATGCATGGAGTCCGAGCGGCGGTACTGCTTCTCTGGCTACAGGCTTATCTGCAGGTAATTATACCTGTACAATTACAGACGCAACATCTTCTGTTTTAACCAAAACCATAACTGTTACCCAGCCCGCTGCGTTTTCTGTATCATCAGCTACCACCAACGTAGCCTGTAATGGTGGTTCCAACGGTGCTGCTGCGGTAAGCGTTAGTGGTGGTACATCCCCTTACTTTTATTCCTGGGCTCCGAGCGGTGGCACAGGGGCAACAGCTACCGGTCTGAGCGCAGGAAACTATACCTGTACCATTACCGACAACAATAGCTGTACAACAAACAAAGTATTCCTGATTACTCAACCTTCGGCAATGTCTGTTTCCGGAAGTACCACAAACGTATCCTGTAACGGAGGATCGAATGGTGCAGTGAGTGTAAGTGTAAGTGGCGGAACTCCGGGTTATACATATTCATGGGCACCAAGTGGTGGAACTGCGGCTACGGCTACCGGCCGCGCAGCCGGAACGTACACCTGTACCATTACAGATGCTAATGGATGTACAACTACCAAAGCCTTTTTAGTAACCCAACCTTCTGCATTCTCGGTTTCTTCAGCAACAACTAACGTAGCCTGTAACGGCGGAACTAATGGTGCCGCGGCGGTTTCCGTATCGGGTGCTACTTCGCCTTATACATACGCATGGTCACCTAGCGGTGGTACGGCAGCTACAGCTACCGGACTGGCAGCAGGAAGCTACACCTGTACCATTACAGATGCCAACAGCTGTTCAACAACCAAAGCATTTACAATTAGCCAACCTACAGCATTCAGTGTAAGTGGCTCAACAACCAATGTGGCCTGCAACGGTGGCTCAAACGGTGCAGCCAGTGTATCTGTATCAGGTGCTACAGCCCCTTATACCTATGCATGGTCGCCGAGCGGTGGTACGGCAGCTACAGCAACCGGCCTGGCAGCAGGAAGCTATACATGTACCATTACAGACGCCAACAGCTGTACAACAACCAAAGCATTTACCTTAACCCAGCCTACAGCTTTCAGCGTAAGCGGTTCTACAACCAATATCTCCTGTAACGGCGGTTCCAATGGCGCTGCCAGTGTTTCTGTATCAGGTGCTACATCACCTTATACTTATGTTTGGTCACCGAGCGGTGGTACGGCAGCAACAGCAACCGGCCTGGCAGCAGGAAATTACACCTGTACCATTACAGATGCCAATAGCTGTACAACAACCAAAGCTTTTACATTAACCCAACCAGCAGCATTCAGCGTGAGTGGTTCTACAACCAATATCTCCTGTAACGGTGGCTCTAACGGCGCAGCCAGTGTATCTGTATCAGGTGCTACAGCCCCTTATACCTACGCATGGTCACCGAGCGGTGGTACGGCAGCTACAGCAACCGGCCTGGCAGCGGGAAGCTACACTTGTACCATTACAGATGCCAATAGCTGCACAACAACCAAGGCATTTACAATTACTCAACCTACTGCATTCAGCGTATCATCTTCAACCACAAATGTGGCTTGTAACGGTGGTTCAAACGGTGCGGCCAGTGTTTCTGTATCGGGTGCTACTTCGCCTTATACATACGCATGGTCGCCAAGTGGCGGGACAGCAGCAACAGCAACCGGCCTGGCAGCAGGAAGCTACACCTGTACCATTACAGATGCCAACGGCTGTACAACAACCAAAGCATTTACTTTAACCCAGCCTACTGCGTTCTCTGTATCATCATCAACTACTAACGTTGCCTGTAACGGCGGAAGCAATGGCGCTGCCAGCGTTTCTGTATCGGGTGCTACATCGCCTTATACATACGCATGGTCGCCTAGCGGTGGAACAGCGGCTACAGCTACCGGCCTGGCAGCAGGAAGCTACACCTGCACCATTACAGATGCCAACAGCTGTTCAACTACCAAAGCATTTACACTTACTCAACCAACTGCATTCAGCGTAAGTGGTTCTACAACCAATGTAGCCTGTAACGGTGGCACCAATGGCGCTGCCGGTGTGACAGTATCCGGTGCTACATCGCCTTATACCTATGCATGGTCACCGAGTGGCGGTACTGCTGCAACAGCTACTGGTCTGGCAGCAGGAAACTACACCTGTACCATTACTGACAATAACGGTTGTACGACAACCAAAGCATTTAATGTAACACAACCTGCGGTATTCAGTGTGAGTGGTTCTACAACCAATGTAGCCTGTAACGGTGGATCAAACGGTGCAGCCAGTGTTTCTGTATCCGGTGCTACATCACCTTATACCTATGCATGGTCACCAAGTGGTGGAACTGCTGCAACAGCAACAGGCCTGGCAGCAGGAAGCTATACATGCACCATTACAGATGCAAACAGCTGCTCAACAACCAAAGCATTTACTTTAACACAACCTACAGTTTTCTCTGTATCATCATCAACTACCAACGTAGCCTGTAACGGCGGAAGCAATGGCGCTGCCAGTGTTTCTGTATCAGGTGCTACATCACCTTATACTTATGTTTGGTCGCCAAGTGGTGGTACTGCAGCAACAGCAACCGGCCTGGCAGCAGGAAACTACACCTGTACCATTACAGATGCCAACAGCTGTACAACAACCAAAGCATTTACCTTAACCCAGCCTACAGCTTTCAGTGTGAGTGGTTCTACAACCAATATCTCCTGTAACGGTGGTACCAATGGTGCGGCCGGTGTAACCGTATCCGGTGCAACATCACCTTATACCTATGCATGGTCGCCGAGTGGTGGTACTGCAGCAACTGCTACAGGTCTGGCAGCAGGAAACTACACCTGTACCATTACAGATGCCAACAGCTGTACAACAACCAAGGCATTTACCTTAACCCAGCCTGCAGCTATTTCAGCAACAGCAACCCAAACCAATGTAGGTTGTAACGGTGGTTCTAACGGTATTGCCAATGTATCCGTATCGGGTGGTACTTCACCATACACATACGCATGGGCACCAAGTGGCGGTACTGCTGCAACAGCAACTGGCCTCGCAGCAGGAAACTACACCTGTACAATTACCGACGCTAATACCTGTACTTCTGCAAAATCATTTACCATCACACAACCAGCAGTATTAAGTGCTACAACATCTCAAACCAATGTGGCCTGTAATGGCGGATCAAATGGCATAGCCAGTGTTTCTGTTTCAGGTGGTACAACACCGTATACTTATGCCTGGACACCAAGCGGCGGAACCGGTGCAACAGCAAGCGGTCTTGCCTCAGGTAACTACACATGCGCGATTACCGATGCACACGCCTGTACAACTTCAAAATCATTCACCATTACCCAACCTACAGCTATCTCGGCGGTGATCTCATCAACGAACACAACATGTGCCGGTAACACCGGTGCTGCAGCTGTGAGCGGTGTGAGTGGTGGAACTGGACCTTATACCTATAGCTGGTCGCCAACGGGTGGTACTGCAGCCCTGGCAAGCAGCCTTGGTAGCGGAAACTACTCCTGTGCAATTAAAGATGCCAATAACTGTGCGCTGACCTTAACAACAACCGTAAACATTACCGGCGGTCCATCCCTGAGCGTAAGTTCACAAACCAACGTGAGCTGTTTTGGTGGATCTAACGGTGCTGTAAAAGTAACCTCTTCCGGTGGAACAGGTCCTTATACTTATGCATGGAGCCCGAGCGGCGGAACAGGAAGCACTGCTTCCGGTTTAACTGCAGGTAACTACACCTGTACGGTAACAGACGCCAACAGCTGTACTTCGACTCAAACGGCTACAATTACCCAACCAACTTTATTAACGCCTGCATCTTCGTCTTCGACTATTCTTTGTAATGGCGGTGTAAGCACGATCACTGTATCTGCAACAGGTGGCACAAGTCCTTATACAGGTACCGGTACCTTCACTGCTACAGCAGGGGCTTATACATATACTGTAACAGACAATAACGGCTGTGCCGCTACAACCAGCATTACTGTAAGTCAACCATCTGCATTAAACAGCAGCTCAAGTGCTACTTCAATCTTATGTAACGGAGGAGCGGCTACCGTAACTGTATCTGCTACAGGTGGTACAAGCCCATACAGTGGTACAGGAAGCTTTACAACGACCGCAGGTGCTTATACATACACTGTAACCGATAATAATGGATGTACCTCTACAACCAGCATTACCATTACAGAACCTGCTGCCCTGAACGTAAGCAGCAATGCTTCAGCAATTGCCTGTAATGGAGGCGTATCTACAATCACCGTATCTGTAACAGGCGGTACACCTGCCTATACAGGTGCAGGCACTTATACGGCTATGGCAGGTAACTACAGCTATACAGTAACCGACATGAACGGTTGCAGCGCTACAACATCAATCAGCATCACTGAACCAACCTTACTGACTGCATCTGCATCTACTGGGACTATTTTCTGTAATGGCGGTACTACTACCATCGTTGTTACTGCCAATGGCGGTAGCGCACCTTATATGGGCACAGGTACTTATACAGTGATGGCAGGTACGTATAACTACACGGTAACAGACAACAACGGCTGTACCGCTTCTACTGCAAGCTATACACTTACTGAACCTGCAGCGATTACATCTTCTCAATCCTTTACGGTATGTGCCGGACAACCAGTGGTAGTTGGAACAAGCACTTACACAGCCGCAGGAACCTATACTGATGTTGTAAGCTCACAGCTCAATGGCTGCGACAGTACAATCACAACGATGATCTCAAGCCTGAGCCTGCCATCTGTAACCGCCAACGCGACCTCTACCCTGATCTGTGTTGGTCAGTCGGTAACCCTTACCGGGTCAGGTGCCACAACCTATACCTGGAGCAGTGGTGTAGTTGATGGTGTAAGCTTTAACCCTACAACACCATATACTTATACTGTAACCGGTGAAGATGCAACAACCAACTGTACCAATACAGCTACAGTAATGGTGGATGTAAGCCCTTGTACAAACATCGCAAACAGCATCAATACCCTTGAGTTCAATGTGTACCCTAACCCGTCTAACGGACAGTTCACAGTACGCTTTGATGACAATACTACAAAAGATATTGTGCTATACGACATGACCGGCAAAGTGGTATTTAAAGCACTCCAAAACACGGAGAATCTGCTTCATATCAACATCAGTGCTGAACCTAAAGGTTTATACTTCCTGAAAGTAAGCGACGGACAAAGAAGCTTTATCCGTAAGGTCGTGAACCAATAAGCATTTATACCTTATAAAACAGTAAGCCCGGCCAAATGGCCGGGCTTTTTTATGCTTGCCTTAAGAAGCCGCCAGAAGGTGACACTAAGAGCATCCGTGTATAATATTTTAACCTGCACTCAGGAATACTTTACCGCTACCAAAACGGATCTTTATATTCACTATCGTTACTATTGATAACAACAATGCGGAAACCTGCAAAAGGAGAAGATCCCGTTTTCATAAATGCTTCTTTCATCGTATTGTATTCTTCCCTGCTCTTCCAGCATTTACCACTAAGCCATATCTGGCCGGGTTTCTGCCCCATGGTTATCTCCGATACACTGCCTACCTTCATGTATATTTTCATGCGGGCCGGCTGAATGGTATCTGCGGGTAAAGGGTTCATATAGCGGAAAGCACGGCTCATAAATGCCTCTATCTCGTTTTCTGTCCAGCCATATTTATTGACAGCCAGCAGATCGTATAAAGAGTCTTTCTGTCGGGCGTGTTTTTTAATCTGTTCGATACGCTTCGAAAATCCTTTATCCACCAGGCCTTCCGAAGCATCAAAAACAGTAGTATAGCTGCCGGCTTCATAAGGTATTTTGGAATAGCCTGCCCAGGCTATATATACCCATTCCTTGTCGTTGGGCAGACGAATCTGCAAAGGTTTGTTTTTAATATGCAGCACCTCCATATACTGCCGGGCTTCTTCTTCTATCCAGCGACAAAATACCCTCGCTCCTTCGTAGGAGATATTCACCACCGGAAAATCGTTATAACGATCATCCTGCAGATAGGTATTGGCCAGTTCGGGAGCCCCGTATTGCTTCCAGTTTTCGGGATGGACCTGCGCCAGGAGGTAATCATCGGTTCGGTTCTGCATCAGCAGATCGGCAAGAAAGGTTTTATATTCGAGGTTGCTGATGCTGAAATTGCGGATTGTAAAAGGCTCGAGTATTTCTGTTTTGCCGGCATACTGCATTTTATCGGCCGGCACTTTGGTGTATAACGATTTATCAAGACCGATGAGTTTCTCCAGCATCATGCGCTTCACCCGGCTATAGCGTGTTTTCTCTTCGGTTGTAAGCACCGGAATATGCGGCTGTGTACTGCGTTTTGCGGCTGCTGAAACGGGTATCGCCAATTCGGGATGTACAGAATCAGTGGTCTGTACCGCCAACTGCGGCACATCATGTCCGAATGCATCTTTCACGACGGCTACCTGCTTATCACTTTCGCGTTCAGCCCGTAGAACAGTAGTTTCTCCGGAGCTTGCTACCGAAGTATCTTCTGAAGGGAAGGCTGAGGCTGGTTTAACTGCATTTTTTGTTACAGGACCTGGTGAAGATGTATGAAACAGGTAGAAAAGAAGACCGGCTAATCCAAGCATAAATATAGCTCCGCTGAGAAACCAGGTGTATTTCGGCCGACGGCCGAACTGACGATCCAAATCACTGATCAGCTGTTGTTCCTTTGCCGGATCCGGTTTTGCATGATACTCCTGGCTCATTACAAACTGAGCCATATCATCCATGCTCCCCTGCTCTTCCTGCAACGATAGGTCTTTCAGAAGCTTGTCGAGTTTGTCATCATCTATATGGTTTTTATTTTCCATTATCCGCTGTTCGAGAGTCGTTTGTTTATATTTTCTGTCAGTTGTTTTTTTAATCGCATATAATAAACCTTGAGCTGATCTGCGGGTCGGTTTACATACGTGGCGATTTCTTCGTAGGCATAATCCTGGGCCCGCATCAGGAGCAATATTTTTTTCCAGTCGTCCAGTTGCTGCAGTTCCTCCTGCAAGTAGCGCATGGGCAGGCTGGATTCCGTCTTATCGGGAGGCGGATCGTCGGGTTCGGTCGTTTCATAGTGATGCGTTTCGTTCAGAACAACCATATCAACCTGTTTGGACTTGCGCTCGTTGTAATGATTTCGCAGGTTATTGACGAAGGCCCTGAACATAAACCCGGAGAATTTATCGTCTGTTTCGAAAGTATAACGGTCTATAACCTCCAGCACCTTATAAAGGGTTTTGTATACCAGGTCCCAGGCTTCATCTTCACCCAGTTGCCATTTAGAAACCGCATAGCCGTAGAATTTTCGTCCATACCGGTTATAGAGCAAGGTAATTGCCGCTTTATCTTTCTTTTGTATGTCTCTGAGCAAATCGGTCATCCGCAGGGAAGAAGCATGTATGGATTAAATGTACCATTTTTCTGTTTATTTAGAGCCCGGTCCAACTCAGAAAGCCGGACATGAAATCGTTCTGTATTTGCGCTTTTCTGTATGATAAGAGTCATAGTATTCTTTTGGTGTTTTGATCTCATAGCTATAGCTGATGGTTTTACTCTCGCCGGACTGCAGGCTGAATGTCCATCTGAGCAGACCCTCCTGTTTATTATATAAGGCATTGCCAACATTGGAAAGCGTCATTTTTTCCTTATCCTCTTTTTCAAATACAGGCACTTGATCCAGCATCTCAATCGGAATAGATTCTTTGGCATTGTTTTTAATGATGATCTCTGTTTTTGTATTTTCTACAAAGTAATTACCAGCCAGGAAATGATTTTTTGTATTGTTCTTTTCACTGCGTACGGCCTGTATGTTTTTATCTTTCCCCAGGTAAAGGCTCAGGGTATCATTATCGGCATAGGTATCCAAAAAGGTTTTGCCCATATAACTTCCCATATTATAAATATTGGCTACACCGGGTATGAGGTTGTATTTATTCCAGTCCGGGATTTTCGCCATCAGGAAACCGAATGGATCCAGTTTGGGAATAAGCAGGTAATTGAATCCTGCCGGCATCACATCGGTGCTCACATCCACGAGATAAGGCTTGGCATCCGAAGGAATGGTATACTGGTGTGCAATGGTATAGTCTGTAATGGCATTCACAATCTCTATCTGTTTAAATTTCACACCTTGCACAGGTGCTTTTTCGCGTGGCGTATTTTCATTATTCTGAAGCGATGGTACCGAAAAACCAACAATAGGATCGGCCGTTGAGAGCCGTATCGACACATCCTGCCAGGCAACGCCACTGGCGTTAAATACATTGGCACGAAAAACAAACTGCAGAGGTTTATTGGCGCCTTCAAATTTAAAGTCATAAACCGGTGCCCAGCCTGCTTTTGCTGTGAGGAAACGGAACTTAAACAAGCTATGCATCTCGGAAGGGCTATTCACCGTCACCCTGATCTCGGAAGTGGTTTGTACCGACACAGTAGATAGTTCTTTCAATTGGCTTTCGTATTTTTTAATCCGGTCGCGTAATTCCTGTTCACGTTCACCCTGCGTGTATAATTCTTTGCTTAACTCATAATAACGCTTGCTGAAAAATGCCGACGCTTTTTCAATTTCAGCCACAGCTACCCCCTGCGTCGAAAGCCCGCCGATAGCCTCATTGCGAAACAAAAGGGTTTTCTCGGTTTCTGCAGTTTCACGCCTGCATTTGATCAATCCTAACTCCTTATTCATTTTGTATATGCTGTCCTGCAAAGCAAACACCTGGGCATTGATGTCTTTTTTTTGTTTGGCATAATTGATCCGCTCCGATACTGTAATAATGTTCACGGCAGGTTCGCCGGCCGAAACATTAATAGAGTTCTCTACAATGAAAGGTGTAAGATCCGTAAACACCAGTACATTCTGCCCCCGGTGAAGAAGCACATCTTTCTCGTAATTGATTTCGGCCGACGACATGTATACGGTAACATCCGTGATGCGGGCCGTAACTTCTGTTTCTTTTTGAGCCAGCAATACTACTGGCAGGAGAAACGCGGCGGTAGTGAATATTTTTTTCATTTGCTTTATATTTAAAATGTACGTGTGATATTGATTTGTAAAACAGGTGTAAAAGGATACGTATTTCCCGAAACCTTATAGCTCATATCGAGGCCGATCTGTGCTACAAAAAATCCTTTATCCTGCTTTTGATAGTACGATAGCGCCGGTGTATATTGCAGGTAACGGTCGTCTGTAATACCTATCCTAAGGCCCACTCTGAACTGCTGAATACGGCTGAGTTGCAGCAGGCGAAAAACGGTATTCATATAATGACTCAGTTGCAGGCTGCTTTGTCCCGGATAACGTTTCAGGATACATGTATAGCTTAATTCATTATTGATGCGGCTGTTACCAAGTATTTTCCAAAAGTCGCCAACTGTTATAAAGGCATAAGACGGGAGTTGTAAAAGTGTATCGGCTTTAAACGATGGCAACCGATAATTCAGTAAACCCGCAGCTATAAAATATTTATCGCCGGGCGACGACATGGAAAAAGAAAGGTTGGCATTACCCATGCTTTTGCGTACAGGTGCAGATTCTGCCAATGACACGAAATGATAATAGGTAAACCTTCCGCCATAGCCCTGATACCAGGTTTGCTTATACATGGCCCCAAGCCTCAGAAACACTTTATTGAACAACACCGTACGATAAGCCAGTCCTGCCCCCAGTGTTGTATATGAGGCGCTGTCGCCCACATGGGTATGGCTCGCCACCAGGCCGAAACCTGTAAAAAAAGAAGGATTGTAATAATTACAGCGAATCGCATCCTGGTAGAAGTGATGCGGATCGTAGGCAGAACCATTATGCTGGTATGAAAACAGCCTGCCCGATTTGTCGGAAGCCAGATAGGATGGATTCGTTTCCGTATTGGCCAAACGAACAGGTTCATAGTTGTATACCTGTGCCTGAATACCATCTGTAAAAAACAGACTGCAACAGAAGCTTAATATCGTGAATGTGTTTTTCATCATGCAAAAGGTTCATTGTCCCCTTTTACACGAATAACAAAAACAGGTAACAAAAACTATAATCAACTGAAAAACAAGTAATTAAATAATTACTCCGGTTTCCTGATGCGCAGCAAACGCACACCGCACAAAACCAGGAACAAGCCGGTAGTGCCCATAATGATATGCAGGCTGACCACATGCCTCAGTAAAAGCACCTGTATAATTATCCATCCGCTGAGAATGGCACCCTGGGCTATAACAAACCATGGATAATACGGTTTGTTGAACAGCAACAACCCAAGCACAGCAAGACTTAACAGGCCATTGCAACAAAAGAGAATAAATCCCGGCAAAAAATAACTTGAAAAAGACGTGTGATCCAGGTAAATAAGCGACATACCCAGCCCACTGCCATCGGGATGCATCATGAGGCTCCACCCGCCATACAACGCGCCGGTGGCATTGAACAGCAGCAGTAAAAACACAAGGATATTAAGCAGTATTTTCATGATACGATAACACAAATTTATCCGGATAAATAAACGATGATGATGATTCCGATCAAACACAGAACTGATCATAATCACTGCATAAAAAAGGATTCCGGCTAAATCCCCGTGCAAACACATAAAAACTATTTTACCTTTGCCGTTGTAAGCTATGCATACCATACTTACCTGTTGTTTATGCTGTCTCTTCCCTATACCACTGCCGCCGAAGCCTTGTCTGTATTAAAGCCAGGCGATCATGTGTTTATACAAACCGCTGCTGCTGCACCTCAGCAATTAATCCGGGCCATGGTCGACCAGGCCTCACGATTATCGGATATTTCGATATACCATTTGCATACAGAAGGAGCCGCACCTTATGCTTCCGAAGCATACAAAGGCATTTTCAATACACATTGTTTTTTCATTGGTGCCAATATGCGCGAAGCAGTAAACACAGCCAATGCCGATTACATTCCTGTTTTTCTGAGCGAAATACCGGCCCTGTTCCGTAAAGACATTATTCCTGTAAATGTAGCCCTGCTGCAGGTATCGCCCCCCGATGCGCATGGCTTTTGCAGCCTGGGTGTTTCGGTAGATGTGGCCCCGGCCGTTATTGACCGTGCACAATACCTTATTGCACAGGTAAATCCCAATATGCCGCGTACACATGGCGGTGGACTCATTCACACTTCACGCTTTCATGCCCTGGTAGAAGTAAACGACCCTATTCCGGAAGTACATGTAGGTGCCGCCAATGAAACGGAAGATAAGATCGCTGATTATGTAGCCGGTCTTGTAGAGGATGGTGCCACACTGCAAATGGGTATCGGCAAAATACCAGACGCTGTGCTTGGCAAACTGGTAAATCATAAGCAGCTTGGTATACACACCGAAATGTTCTCTGACGGTGTGATCGATCTTGTGGAAAAAGGTGTGATAACGGGCGAATTAAAAAAGAAACACCCTCATAAAATCATTGCAGGCTTCGTGACGGGTACACGTAAACTATACGATTATATACACGACAACCCTTTGTTCGAATTGCACGATGCTGCTTATGTAAACGACACCTATGTCATTATGCAAAACCCGAAGGTGACTGCCATTAACAGTGCTGTGGAAATTGATCTTACGGGGCAGGTCTGTGCCGATTCTATCGGTTCCCATCTGTATTCGGGAGTTGGCGGACAAATGGATTTTATCCGCGGGGCTTCTCTTTCAGAAGGTGGCAAACCCATTATTGCCATGCCTGCCTGTACATCGCATGGAGTCTCAAAACTGGTGAGCACGCTCAAACTGGGTTCAGGTGTTGTAACAACACGCGCACATGTGCATTATGTGGTTACCGAATATGGCGTTGCAAACCTCTATGGTAAAAACATAAAACAACGCATCCGGGAACTTATCCGTATAGCTGCACCTGAACACCGCGATACGCTTGCCCGCGAGGCCTTTGATCTCTGGAAAGTAAATGCAGGTTAAATAAAAGCAATTATTCGCTTTCCATCATGTGTTTCAGATCACGGATGGCTTCTGCCATGTTTTTCTTCTGCTCGGCAAGCTTTTCTTTTGTTTCGGCTTTGCCCAGTGCCAGCTGAACTTCGAGATGTTCAATTTTTGCTTTCAGCTTTTCATACTTCGCTTTGTTAGTTTCGAATTTCGATTTAACCTCAGCTTTCATGTCGGCCATTTCATGACGCGCTTCTTTCTTTACATCTTCCCATTTATCTGAAAGCTCAGCTTTTCCAAGCGCAGCCTGCACCTGAAGTTCTTCAATTTTGGTATTTACATTCTTAAAGAATGACGATACACGATCTCCTATATGACTCATAAGTAATAAATTTAGTTTACATTAAAGGTACTGGTCCAATATAAACATATTATGACCTCAATAGGTTCAATACATGATCTTCGTCAGCCCACTCCGGCTTCGGAGCTTCAAATACCATAGCCCGGCCATCAAGCGGATGGCTTATATCCAGGCGAACGGCGTGGAGAGCAATAGCATCGGGCAGATAACTCTCCGCTGAACCATAAAGGCTGTCGCCTATAATAGGGCAATCAATACTGGCCAGCTGGGCCCTGATCTGGTGAAACTTACCGGTATGCAGTTGTATGTCCCATTTAAAAAAACGTCCCAGAGTATGAACACTGTAATCCAGTACCGCTTTTTCGGCAAAGGGTGTTCCTTCAGGCACTAATGCTGCTTTTTTCTTTTCCTTGCGATGCCAGTGCTCCAGAGTTCCTTTCAGTTCCAATGACTGCTGAATAGTAAGTGCCTGGTAATATTTTGATACCTGGCGCTGTGCAAATTGTTCGCTAAGGTTCCGCAGGTAGTCTTTGTTTTTGGTAAACAGTACCACCCCACTCACGGGCCTGTCGAGCCGGTGCAAATGCTGGGCATAGGGAACTTTCTCCCCGGTCTTTGTTTTCAGATATTGCTTCACCTGCTGCCGGAGGTTCAGAAAATTATTGCGATCGGGTTCCACCATCAATCCGGCTGGTTTATGGCAAACCAGGAGAATATCGTCTTCGTATATAATGGCAGGTATCTGCATAAACCCGCAAGATAAGCAAAAGCATTTTAGTAGATTTCATACCTTTACAAAACCATGCAACCAGAAACCGAAACCGAAGAACTCACCGAAGTAAAAACGCTGGAAAGTGAAGAGCGACAAACCATTGTACACTGCAAATGCAGTATAGAAAATGCGGAAGCCTTCAGGATCTGGCCCAGCACTTACCTTGTAGAGCATGGCAGCGACCGAAGGGCCAAACTCCTGACGGCATTCAACATTTCATTTGCTCCACAATGGACCCTGAACGATGGACGGGGCTTTACGCTTGTATTTGAGGGGCTCAGCAAGGGGTGTAAATCGTTTGATCTGATTGAAATGATTCCACAGGCCGGAGGCTTTGAGGTATTCAATATTCCACNNGAAATGAAAAGGATGTGTATCATGTAACCTTATAGGGCAGTTACTTTCCGATACAGAACTTGCTGAAAATATTCCCCAACAGGTCATCACTGGTGACTTCGCCTGTTATTTCTCCCAGGGCATTGAGGGCATAACGGATATCGAGGGCCAGTATATCGCCCGGCATGCGGGAATCGAGGCCCTGCTGTATTTTCTGAAGTGCCTCAGCTGCCTTGTGTAAAGAAGCTACATGGCGGGCATTGGTTACAATGGTTTCTGTGGTATGCACAGTGCGGTTATCGAACAGGCTTACAAGTTTTTGTTCCAGCGCATCAATGCCTTTTTTCTCCTTGGCCGAAATGTAAATAATGGGTTCAATGTGCTCGTATTCCTTTTTCAGGTCGGCCATATCTTCCACATCTATTTTATTGGCTACAATCAATAATTGCGAGGTGCCAATGTGTTCCTGTATGAGTTTGATCTCCAGATCCAGGTCGCCACGACTCAGTTCATGCACATCGAACAGGTAAATAACAATAGCCGACTTCTTTATAACTTCAAAAGCCTTGTTCACCCCTATCTGTTCAATTACATCCGTTGTGGTACGGATTCCTGCAGTATCAATAAAACGGAACAATACACCATCTATAATAATTTCATCTTCGATCGTATCGCGGGTTGTACCCGGAATATCGCTCACAATGGCCCTGTCGTCGTCGAGCAACACATTCAGCAGCGTCGATTTTCCGGCATTGGGTTTACCCACAATAGCCACCGGAATTCCATGCTTAATCACATTACCCACTTCAAAACTATGGATCAGCTTATCCACGATCTGCTGAATACTGCTTACCAGTTTTTTAAGGTCGCTGCGATCCGCAAACTCCACATCTTCTTCACTGAAATCGAGCTCCAGTTCAATAAGCGATGCAAAATTAACCAGGTTGTCGCGCAGGATTTTGATCTTGTTGCTGAACCCGCCCCGCATCTGCTGCATAGCTACCTGGTGTGAGGTGGCCGAATTACTGGCAATGAGATCTGCTACGGCTTCGGCCTGCGAAAGGTCGAACTTGCCGTTTAAAAACGCACGAAGTGTAAACTCACCCGGTTCGGCCGGGCGTGCACCGTGTTTGTATAAAAGTTGTAAAATCTGTTGCTGAATATACGTGGAGCCATGGCACGACAATTCCACCACTTCTTCGCCCGTGTATGAATGCGGTGCTTTAAAAATAGTCACCAATACCTCATCAATAATAATATCGTTTTCTACAATCAGGCCGAAATGAGCCGTATGACTGGGTTTACCGGCAATCTTTTTCGGTTCCAGGCGTTTATTCCGCAGCATCGATTCCATAATGGCAATAGAGCGGTTTCCGCTCAGGCGGATCACCGCAATGGCTCCTGCACCATGGGGTGTAGCCAGCGCGGCGATGGTATCAGTATGTGAATGATGTGCGGCCAAAGTCTCGTTTTTGCCGGTTTATTAACTATTTCAGCCGGGTTTCAACAAATTTAATTAATTTATTGAACGAATAACGGATAATGCGTATTTTAGCAAGGTTTTTAAAATATAAAACTCACATTCAAAACATCTCAATATGGGCGTACTCGTAGGAAAAAATTCAAAAGTAATTGTACAAGGTTTTACAGGTGGTGAAGGAACTTTTCATGCCACCCAAATGATTGAATATGGCACCAACGTGGTGGGTGGCGTTACTCCTGGCAAAGGAGGCACAACTCACTTAGACCGCCCGGTATTCAATACCGTAAAAGATGCTGTAGACAAAGCCGGAGCCGATGTTTCCATCATTTTTGTACCGGCGCCGTTTGCTGCTGATGCTATTATGGAAGCTGCCGATGCAGGTATCAAAGTGATTATCTGTATCACGGAAGGTATTCCTGTAAAAGACATGATCTACGCCAAAGAATATATTAAAGCGCGCGCCTGCCGCCTCATCGGACCTAACTGTCCGGGGGTTATTACTGCAGGCGAAGCTAAAGTAGGTATTATGCCGGGCTTCGTATTCAAACAAGGCCGTATCGGTATCGTATCCAAATCGGGTACGCTTACTTACGAAGCTGCTGACCAGGTTGCTAAAGCCGGTTTGGGTGTTTCTACAGCTATTGGTATTGGTGGCGACCCGATCATCGGAACCCCAACCAAAGATGCCGTTGAATTATTAATGAACGACCCTGATACAGACGCTATCGTGATGATCGGTGAAATCGGCGGAAGCTACGAAGCAGATGCTGCCCGCTGGATCAAAGCCAATGGCAATAAAAAACCGGTGGTTGGTTTCATTGCCGGACAAACTGCTCCTAAAGGCCGTACCATGGGTCATGCCGGTGCGATTGTAGGTGGTGCCGAAGATACAGCACAAGCTAAAATGGCGATCATGCGCGAGTGTGGTATCCATGTGGTTGACAGCCCTGCTGCTATTGGAAAAACCATGGCAGAAGTTTTAAAATCTGTAACAGCTTAATCAGCTATAAACGAACAGAAGAGGCCGAGTTTGATCGGCCTTTTCATTTTATATACAGTGAACTCTAAACACATACTTTCCATTCTCCTGGTGTTTATCGCCTGCCAGTTCCGGAGCCAGTCTGTAAGAGACTCTTCTTTCAACATTCCATTGGTAGGTATTCACTTCAGTGGCGATATACCAAAAGGCGATCTGGCCAAACGTTTTGGAAATAACTTCAGTGCCGGGGGTAATTTCCTCTACAAATTCAAAAAGAATTTTGTGGTGGGTGCCGAGTGCAGTTATTTCTTCAGCAAAAATGTAAAGGAAGATGTACTTGCCCAAATGCGTACTTCCGAGGGCTTTGTGATCGATAACGAAGGCTACCCGGCCGATTTACGTATGACAGAGCGTGGCTGGAATGCCTATATCGTGGTAGGTAAAATTTTCCCGAAAATAGGTGGCCACAACCCAAACTGCGGACTCATTGCATGGGTTGGCGGGGGCTACATGCAGCATAAAATAAAACTTTATGATGCCAATAAGAAAGTAGCAGCCGTAAACGGAAATCTCAAAAAAGGTTACGACCGCCTGAGCGGAGGCCCTGCCCTCACCCAGTTTTTAGGCTACATGTATCTCAGCAACAATCGCCTCACCAACTTCTACGTTGGCATCGAATGTTTCGAAGGGTTCACACAGAGTTTCAGGGTATACAACTACGATACAGGCCTCAAAGACACTAAAAAACGCCTCGATCTTCAATTCGGAATCCGTGTGGGATGGATTCTCCCGCTTTATAAACGTCTGCCTAAAGAATTCTATTACAACTAATCCCTATGTTTCTTTACAATTGCGGAATCAGGTTGTATTCGGGCATTATCAGGCTAGCCGCAGCTTTCAAACCCAAAGCCAGGCTCTGGATCAATGGCCGTAAAAACTGGGAAGCTAATCTGCGCCAAAAAACAGCTGCACTATCGTCGCCTATCTGGATACATTGTGCCTCACTGGGCGAATTTGAACAGGGACGACCGCTGATCGAAGAAATAAAACGCCGGCATCCTTCGCGGAAAATACTGCTGACTTTCTTTTCTCCCTCCGGATATGAGATCCGTAAGAATTATGAATTTGCTGATGTGGTTATTTACATGCCCGTGGATACAAAGGCCAATGCCCGGAAATTCCTGGAGATTGTGCAACCCGCAGCTGCCGTTTTTGTGAAATACGAATTCTGGCTGAATTTCCTGCATGAGCTCAAAAAGAACCAGGTACCTACATTCCTGATATCGGCTGTATTCAAAAAACATCAACCCTTTTTCAAATGGTACGGAGGTATTTTCCGCAAAGCCCTGCCCTGCTACCATACCATTTTTACACAGGACGAAGCCTCGCTTCAGTTGCTGAAATCCCTTGGTGTTACTCAAACCCGGATTTCGGGCGACACACGGTTCGACCGGGTTCTCGAAATCAGCAGGCATCCGCGCCGGATCGATGAACTCACTCCGTTTATTACCGGGTATGATGTGCTCATCGGTGGCAGCACCTGGCCTAAAGATGAAGAGTTTCTGCTGGAAGCCTATAACTCACTTCGTCAAAAACATAACCGGTTGAAACTGATTATAGCTCCACACGAAATTGACCAGGCTAATATAGAAAGGCTCTGGAACCTGATCGGTTCCAAGGGTTTGAGTCATTGCTTCATTACCGGCGACATACAAGCCGGCACCGATGTGGTGATTGTAAATACCATGGGTTATCTTTCATCAATATACCAGTACGGAAAAATAGCCGTGATCGGCGGAGGCTTCAACGATGGCATTCACAACGTGGTGGAACCGGCTGTATTCGGACTACCTGTATTGTTTGGCCCTAACCATGCTAAATTCAATGAAGCGGAAGAATTGCTCCGCTTGGGCGGTGCCTTCGAATTTTCGGATAAAGCCGGATTATTACAAAGGCTGGAAAGCCTCATCAGTAAAGAATCTGAGCATAGCCAGGCTTCGGTAAAGGCGGCAAACTATGTTGCCAGTCATGCAGGCGCCACTGCTGTTATTATGCAGGTATTGGAGCCGTTGCTTTGATGTATCCAAAAATCAGTCGAGTGATTCTACAGCTTCCGCAAAGTCGAGTTTGATCAATTCCCAGTATTTTTGTCTGAAACATTCCGGTTCAAAATCATCATCTGCATTCTGAAAATCAACCAGGCTTCGTTTCATCTGTTCTCTCCGATGCTGATATGGAAATCGCTCTGCATGATAATCTATCATGGCACTCAAAGAATAATGTTCAAGCAGTTCGTGCAAGTCCCAAAAATCCTTTTTGCGGCCGCCTCTCAAAATCACATCCATTTTCATGGCAATAATATCTTCGGGATGGGCCAGTCTTATATGATCTGCCAAAATGAGGGGGCGTATAAAAGGTTCATTGCAATAAAATATATCCAGTTTAATACTCTCCCTGGCTGAATAGCCAACAAAATAAGAATGCCCCATACCAGGAATTAAATCCCCGGCTCTGTCAACATAGGTGAAGTGTGCGCGGAGAGCCCTGTCAATCTGCCTGAAATCTATTGAACCATAGGTTGCATCTGTAAACAAATCAATGTCGACCGAAAGCCGGTGACCATATTGCAGGCTTAAGGATGTTCCTCCGACCAGCCTGAACTCATCGAGATCAGGCATAGTCATTAAAACACCGAGCGCATCACTGAGGAGTGGGCTAATCGTTTTATAATGAAGATTCATGAAGTTTTATCTCCTTTAGTATCTTCTGCACCAGCGAAGGGCCGTAGAATCTTTCGATCTCCTGTTTTTCTGCATCATTGCCCCGTTCAAATACACGCCTGATAACTGCTTTTTTCTGCCGCTGCCATTGAATCTTCTCAATAGGAGTGTCCCAAAATAAAACCGGTCGCAAAACCGAAAGATCAGGCGATTCCTGTTTCTGTGCTTTATGCTTTTCACAATGAATATCGTGGTAGGCCTGCAAAACCATAAAATATCCTTCTTCGAGCCCTAATGCCTTTTCTATCCGAAGCGACAGTGCTGCATTCATTTTACGTTTTCCTTTTGTAATGGCAACCAGTGTCTGTGGAAACTCCTCAACCGATATGGCAAAACGACCTTTACCTAATTTTCGTTTCCGGAGTTCTCTTTCAAGCACAAACCCCGGGTGAATCCCTTTAATATGCTTTATATGTTTTAGCATATTCAAAAGTAAACAATATTGTTTACACAAAAAAGTTAATTTATGAACTAAAAAAAAACGCCGGTATACCCCGGCGTTAAAATTTAAATATGCTGCTTAATACACGTGCTGACCGCCGTTGATGCTGTAATTGGCGCCGGTAATGAAACTGGTTTCCTCGCTGGCCAGGAAACTCACCAGGTGCGCCACTTCATGCGTCCCCCCGAGCCGTCCCATGGGTACCTGGGCTACAATCTGATTTAAAACCTTTTCAGGAACCGCCATTACCATATCGGTTCCGATATAGCCCGGCGAAATAGTATTTACGGTTACGCCGTATTTGGCCACTTCCATGGCCAGTGACTTTGTGAAACCGTGCATCCCGGCTTTGGCCGCGCTGTAATTGGTTTGCCCGAACTGGCCTCGTTGCCCGTTTACCGACGAAATATTGATAATACGCCCGAAGTTGCGGTCTATCATTCCCTGGATGACGTGTTTGGTGCAGTTAAACACGCTGTTGAGATTGGTATTGATAACCGCATACCAGTCTTCTTTTTTCATGTTTATGAGTCGGCCATCGCGTGTAATCCCTGCATTATTTACAAGTGTGTCGATAGTCCCCACTTTACTCTCAATTTCACGGATCATATCGCCGGCGCTGTCAAAATCGCTCACATCGCCATGAAACAATTCTATATCAAAACCTTCGGACTTCATCTGGTGCATCCACTTTTCAGCTTTCTCTTTAGTGTGATAGTTTCCCACCACGTGAAATCCGTCTTTATGCAGTTTCTTGCACATAGCCGTGCCAAGTCCACCGGTAGCTCCTGTTACCAATACGATACGTTTGTTTGATTTGTCCATAAAGTTTTGTTTTATATGTGTACGATACCCCGGAATATCGCGGAGTTGCTGATTTAAATGCTATTTGATTTTATCTACATTCAGTACGGTAGCCTCTCCGCTGGTGCAGACATTCCCGGTATTTTTATCCTTGATCAGTGTTTCTACAACGGCCCGGTTCTTATCTTTCATCACTTCTTTTACGGTAAATACAGCTTCATAAGCCGTATCAACGTACATAGGTTTCAGAAACGAGAGGGACTGTTTCAGGTAAATGGTGCCTTCGCCCGGAAACAGGGTACCAAATACCTTACTGAAAAGGGAGGCGCTCAACATACCGTGCATAATAGGACGTTTGAACATGGTTCCGGCGGCATAAGCGGCATCAAGATGTACGGGGTTTTTATCGCCTGTAACTTCGGCAAAACGGTTTACTTCATCCTGGCTAAATTGAAAATCGTGCGTGTAAACTTGTCCGGTTTCTATCATAAATTGGGTTTAGGGTTTTGATTTTGTACGAAAAATGGCTTGTAAATGATACCCGTCAAAAGTAAAACTTTATTTCTTTTAGACCAATTACATTTCTAAAACGATTATTTAACAATTTTTTTATACGAATTTACTTGACATGAATAGGAAAAATTTACGACCTTTGCACCAAATTATTACCGAAACGTGTAATCAATTGATTATCAGTAATTAACGAGGAAATAACGGAAAAATAACATATAAACAACAACAAAATGAAAACCAACAATCCCTTTATTGACAACATGATCGAGGCTCAGGCGTCGGCAGTGAACAACTTTATGGATACTACCAAAAAGTTTCAGAATGCTTTTGCCAGCGGCAATATCATGTCCGAAGGACAATCGATCTACAAAGAGTGGATGGACAAACAATCCAGTTTGTATGGTGGTATGCAGACAAATGCGGGTAATGCATTTGCAAGTAGCGAAAACAAAGCAGAAGAGTTTTTCAAAAACTGGTATACTCAGCAAATGGCCAGCCTGAAACAAATGACTGATTTCAACCAGAGCATTTTCAGCAGCTTTGCCAACTACGGTAAAAACGCCAACGATTACGCCAACAACTTTACCAGCATGAACAGTGCCTGGACAAACATTTACAATGGTTGGATGCATGCTTTAAATACGTCTTACGACACATTTTCCAAAAGCATGAGCAACCCGTTCAATAAAGACATGTTCAAAAACATGTTCGAAGGCAACCAGGCTTACCTGAAAGCCCAGGAGGTATTTCAGCCCATGCTGAAAGCCATTCAATCCGGCGATTTCAGCGTAGACACCTGGAAAAACATCTACAACACTGAAAACTACAAACACATGACTGAGCAATTGTTTGGTTCTTACTTTACAAATGCCAACATGAAAGATGTGTATGACAATGCCATGAAACAGGTTCAGAACTTCTTTACCAACCAGAACAACTTAGGTAAAGAATACTACGCTCAGATGCAGAATATGGCCCATGAGTTTCCGAACATGTTCAGCGGTAATTTCGAAAAAATGAAAGAACTGTATGGTAATGTAAACAATGTGTTTGGTAAAACATTTGAACCGTTACTGAAACTGGTGAACCCTGGTAAAGAAAAAGAAAACGTGGAAGAAACCATTGCTTTAATGGATAAATTAGCTGAATACAGCATCAAACAAAGCGAATTGCAATTCCATATGTACAAAACCACCCAGGCTGCATTAGAGCAACTGGCGGAGCAAACCAAAGAAAAATACAAAGACCTGCAGAATGGTAATTTCACTATGCCAAGCTCACAGGAGCTTTACAATGAGTTTGTGAAAATCAATGAGAAATTATTCACGGATTTATTTGCCAGCGAAGAATTCTCTAAAGTAAAAGGCGATGCTCTGACTTTAGGTATGGACGTTAAAAAACAATTCGAAAAACAATTTGAAAATATTTTCGGTCAATACCCGGTAGTATTCCGCTCTGAAATCGAAGAATTGTACAAAACCATTTATGATCTGAAAAAGCATGTAAAAGATCTGCAAACCAAACTGGCTATGCAGAATGCAGCTTCAGTAGAATTATTTGACGACGAAAAAACGTCGAAAAATAAAAAGAAATAACATCCCCGCTCCGAGGTAGTGTGTAAGGAGCGTTTCCAATGCTAGTGGAAAATGGGATGGTTTATGTTCTCATAGCAAAAAAATAAGGCTGCCTGTTGTGTGTTTGCAGGCAGCCTTTTTGATTTCTCAAAATTTCAAATTAATTTTATAAAGCACTAACGTACTTTTTTTATGGAAAACAATCTACTCAAAGAAATGGCTGATATGGGAGTGAAAATGCTGAAAAGCTATGAAACCCTCAACCACATTAAAGACGTGGACATTGCCACCACCCCTAAAACAGCTGTATACACCGAAGATAAATTAACACTTTACCGGTACGACCGCAGTACAGAACCTACCTATAAAACACCTGTGCTGATTGTCTATGCACTGGTGAACACTTATAAAATGCTGGACCTCCAGCCTGACCGCAGTTATATTAAAAACTTACTGAACGCCGGACTGGATGTATACCTGATCGACTGGGGCAACCCTACCAAAAGCGATCGTTACCTGACACTCGATGATTATATAAACGGCTACATCAATAATTGTGTGGATTATGTGCGCAAAAAGAACCGCATCGAAAAGATCAATATCCTGAGCATCTGCCAGGGTGGTACATTCAGCGTGATCTACTCGGCCCTCTACCCCAACAAGGTGAAAAACCTGGTAACCCATGTAACACCTATCGATTTCAGCACCAACGATGGTTTGCTCTTCCGTTGGAGCAAAGACATGGACTTCGACAAACTGGTAGAAGGCTACAACGGGCTTATTCCAGGCGAATTCCTCAACCAGGGTTTTGATATGCTGAAACCCATGATGAAGGTACAGAAGCAACAAAACCTCATGAACATTATGGATGACCAGGATAAGCTTACCAATTTTCTTCGTATGGAACGTTGGATCAGCGAAAGCCCGGATCAGGCAGGAGAATGTTTCCGCCAGTTTATGAAAGATCTTTACCAAGGTAATAAACTCATTAAAGGTGAACTCGAAGTAGGCGGTAAAAAAGTAAACCTGAAAAACCTGACCTGCAGCCTGATGAATATCTACGCCACCGAAGATCACCTCGTGCCACCGGCAGCAACCATTCCGCTGAATGATTATGTAGGAAGCACCGACAAAGAACTTTACAGTTTTAAAGGTGGTCACATCGGTGTGTTTGTGGGCAGCAAATCACAAAAAGAACTGGCCCCGGCGGTAACCGACTGGCTTAAAAAACGCGATAAGTAGTTTTACTTATATAGCATATAAAAACCCGGCTCTTTCAGAGCCGGGTTTTTTATTTCTTTCTTCTATCCTGATATAACTAGCGTACCAGCATAACTGTGCCTTTGAGTTCTATAAACTCGCCACGCGCATTTTTATACTGGATCAGGTAAGCATACACATCATCTGTGCAATGCGCTCCATCCCAACCCTGGGTATCGCTTTCGGTCTGAAATACTTTGGTACCCCAGCGATCGAATACCGTCACTTTATAATCGGTTTTCTCAACAAACTGGGCAATGGGTAGCCACACAGGGTTCTTGCCTTTGGGAGCGAAGGCCGATGGTACAAATACAGCCACTTCGGCATAGGCATCGGCTATATTTGAATGGGCTGAATCCTGAAGTCCATAAGGATTTCCACCACCCTCCACGGCTTCTACATAATAACTGAATTTTCCGGTAGCACTCACAAAATCCGATACATCATCAACATAATGCCGGTTGCCAAGAGGCAGATTCACAACGGGTACAGGGTTAAATACACCGTCTACAGCCCTGTAAATATTATACGAAGCCACATTCCCCAGCCACGACGAATAATCGTCCCAACTCAGATCATTATAAAAAATATTGTCAGCATCGTGTTTTACTTCTAGCAGAATGGTTTTCGATACATTGCTCTGAACGCCATCATTGCCGCAGGTATCGGTAACGGTGAGCATATAATAATAATTTTGCTTGCTGCAATGCACATCGGCATCGGTATACGAAGTACTGGTAGTGTTATTGTATGCTGCCAGGAAATTGAAATTAATACCATCCGGCGACTTATATAATTTCACCCCCTTGTATGGTCTCGAATTATCAACGATATAGGTAATACTTACCTGTTGCGAAGGATTTACGGATACGGAACGGATATATGCATAGGCAGGCCCGTTGGCGCCGACAGCCACTACACACGAAAGGTTGGAACTGGCGGTAATATGTCCCGTGGTATTCATCACCACAACCACGTAGCAATAATTATTTCCGGGTACCAGTCCGGTGTGCTCAAACAGATTGGAAGTGGTAGATCCGATAAGCGTATAAGCCCCGCCATTTGTTGAACAATAAACAGCATAATTCAGTATCCCGTCTGGCAGGCTGCCATAGGCATTCCAGTTCAGCCTGGCCGAGCGCGAGCAGATATCGAATGTGCTTGACAAATGCATGGTGGTTTGTGAAGTACCGAGCGGACTGATATTGCGGCAGCTATCCAGAGCCGCGATACAATAATCTTCGGAAGCGTTACCGGCTGTAGATGAAGTATACGTATAAGAGGTATTATTGATTCCCCAAACCGTATCAACAGGTGTCCACACCGAACCGAAATGTTTATAAATCACATAACCGATGGCATCGGCCGACGCTGAAGGCTGCCAACCCAGGGTGGTTGTTCCGTTGGGGTTAACAGAAGCGCTATCGAAGAAAGGAATCCTTGGGGGAGTAAGGTCATTGAGTATTCCTCCGGAAATATTTGATTTGGATACACAACCAAAGGCATCTGAGGTTTCGACGATGTAATTGTAAGCCACCTGGCAGATCGATACTGTATCGCGATACATCTGACCCGGGCCGTTATACAATTGCGTCCATGTACCTACAGGATACTCGCGTGAGAGTTTGTACTGTGTAGATGCCGATGGTAATAATGGGGTACGTGTTGAGTTCCATGTGAGGGTTCCTACACCATTGCCGGGGTTATTGAGGTTCAGGTAAATGCTGCGAAGGGTATCAGAGGGAGCCGAACTCACCGATGTGCTGCTCACGGTGATGATGTAGTAATACTGTGTCTGCAGGTTAGCATTAGCGCCTACATGTGTAAATGTATTCTGGGTATAGGTTGTTACATTACCTACAAGGGTATAAGGACCGGTTGGTACCGAAGCATGGTACACCTCGTAGCGCGTAAACTGGTTGAGGGGATCGGCGGGAATGATCCAGGTAAGGGTTACATCGCCCGGAGGAACAACCGACACACATCGAAGCGACGGCGGACCAACCTGGGCAGCCGATACCAGCGAAAAACATGTTAGTAATATGAGAATGATATGCTTCAACATTCAGGTATACAAAGATACGTATTCTGTAACGGTTTGAAAGCCCTATTATTATGCTGATTTAGTAAATGGTGCGCCTGAAGCGGCCAATTGGGCCATGATTTGTATGGTAATTCGTAAAACGAGACTTTCAACGAGTAAATTAACTTATATTATTTGAACATTTGTGAAAATATAGATACCTTAAACCCTGTAAAAAACAAACGCAGTATATGAAAAAATCATTACTTATTACTTCGGCCCTCTTTGCGGCTGTATTTACCCTAAAAGCTCAGACGCCAAGTTTTGACTTTCAGAACTGGACATCCCTGATTGGTGAACAAAAGCAACCCAGCGGCTGGCTTTCTGAAAACGCATATACAAGTCCGCTTGTATCTTCGAGCAATCCAACCTCTGTTACAAAAGACAGCCTCAGCAATGCCCATACCGGGTATTCTATGAAAATAAGTACAGTAAAAATTGTTACAAATCCGCTGCCCGGCACACCTCCGACTGGTCTGCCTGACACTGTAGGTCTTGCGATTACAGGCTCGGTTAACTTTCTTGGCGGGAGTCCGTCTCTCAAAATAGGTTATAAAGACGTACTCCGCCCATCCAATATTACATTCTGGTACAAATCGATGCCTATGGCCGGTGATACCTGTGGTGCTACCATCACCCTCTGGCAAACAGTAAGTGGATCAAAAAAGATTGTTGCCACAGCTGAATTCAGAACCGGAGCTACAACCAGTGCCATGACCCAAACTACTATCCCGATGAACTATGACCCTGTGGAAGGCTGGAGATGGGCCGACAGTGCAAGCATTGTTTTCGGATCGAGCTACAGAGTAGGTTTAAAACATCCTAAAATAGGCAGTATGTTATGGGTGGATGATATTTACTGGGGCCCAACACAAGCTCCTGCTGTAGGTATTGCCAATAATACAGTATCTGCCATGCAGGTATCTGTTTATCCGAATCCGGCAACTTCTTTTGCAACCATCGAAACCAACAGCACTTTAGCTGAAAAAGTAAATGTATACGACCTCACCGGGAAACTGGTTACCACAGAGCTTTTTGAAAATGGCAAAGCCAGAATCAATACAAGTCAGCTAAATGCCGGACTTTATATCTATAGCATTGTGGCCGGCGAAAAACAGGTTTTATATACCCAGAAATTTAACGTCACAAAATAGACCTCTTTCATCTATTTCTTTTAAAAGCCCTATATTTACAGCAAATATGGGGCTTTTTCGTTTTATAACCTGCAGCATAATACTATGCCTCGCCTTGTTTGTGGTTTCCTGCGGACACGAGGAAAAAGCCCAGGTCAAAGTAAAAGTCAATTCGCCCCAGGATCTGGATAAGGAAATTACCCTGGAGCTTGAAAAAATTCTGAAACCGGATAGTGTTATCACGGTCGACTCCTGCAGCCTGGTCTGCTACCGGTATTTCAAAACACTATACGAATCGCGGAAATTACTTTGGTTTAAATCGGATAAGCTGAATACAAACGGCGACAGCCTTTATAAACTCCTGAGTACCTGCGGGTATTATGGTTTGTATACCGAAACCTATCATTTTCAAAGGATCCTGGCCAATATGGATTCGATCCGGCGCGATAAAAAGTACATCAATGTAACAGCCCTCACGCAGGCCGATCTGCTCCTCAGTAATGCCTATTTCCTGATGGGCGCACATCTCAACAAGGGTCGCCTGTATCCTGACAGCCTTTTATTACAAATACGATTCGGTGCCCTGAAACACGGCTGGGACAGCATCCTGACAGATGCCTTTAAAAACGGGAATCTCCGCGCCGGTCTTGATTCCCTGGAACCAAAACACTATAACTACAGAATGCTGAAACAGGAGCTGGCACTGATCCTGAACGATACCACAAAATTCAACAGCGACAGTGTAGCTTTTGTCAGTGAGCACGATTCGCTTAAAGTAGCCGAAGAGATTGTGAAAGTGCTCACCCAACAAGGACTCTACAACCGTACTGAAGCTCCCAACGACAGCGTGGCCCTGGCTAAAGCCCTCAATAAGCTTCAGAAAAAATGGTATATACAGCCCGATGGCAAACTGGGTAAATACACCAAACAGGCGCTTTCCTACAATCGCGCCAAGGTGATCAAACAAATATGCATGGCCATGGAACGATGGCGCTGGGAGCAGGAAACATTTCCGAAAATATACACCTGGATCAACATTCCTGCTTTTGAACTCACCGTTTTTGAAGCCGACACCGTTGTGATGCAATCTGCTGTGGTATGCGGTAAGCCCGAAAACCAAACCCCTATTCTGAAAAGCAAAATAGATCACATGCTCATATACCCTTACTGGAATGTGCCCTACTCTATTGCATGGAAAGAAATACTACCGGCCGTGCAACATGACACGACTTACATACGGCGCAAGAATTTCGAAGTCATTGGTGCCAATAACAAGGTATTGGATTATACCAAGCTGCCATGGCGCCGATACAGCAAGGAGTACCTGCCGGTAAAATTCAGACAGCGCATTGGTGAGGAAAACAGCCTGGGTGTTGTCAAGTTTAATTTTTACAATCCGTTTGGTGTATACCTGCACGACACCAATTCAAAGCGTTACTTTAAAACCAGTTCCAGGGCTCAGAGCCACGGTTGTATTCGCCTCGAAAAATTTACCGAGTTCGCCGACCTGCTGATCCGCGATGATAGTGTGCATTATACCCACGACAGCTTACAGGTTTATTTCAGTAAACAGGAGCAACGCAAACTGAAATTAAAAAAACAAATGCCCATCTATACCCGTTATTACACAGCCTGGGCCGACAGCACAGGTCTGAAACTATATCTTGATGTATACCGGAAAGACGAAAAAATGATGGAGCTTATTTACAAGCCCTGAAACATCCTTTAAGTTTTTTGCAATAAAACATTAACGATTTGAATAACCCACATTAATTTTTTTTCGCAAAAATTAATCTCAACCGCACTATTCACATTTCCATTTATTGTTTTCTTAGTAATGCTTTTATATTTCAGTAAGGTCATGTGGCTAGTTTAGCTGCATGAAATTTATTTTATCGGGAGTACTTTTATCAGCAGGAATGTTTTGCTTTGGGCAAACCGATTCCAGCCAAAATAAAACTCAAACCATTACGATTGTGAGGGGGCCCTACCTTCAGCAGGCATCGCCCAACAGCATTATTATAAAGTGGCAAACCAGCCAGGCCACAGATACCAAAGTCAGTTATGGCATAGCCTCGTCGACACTGACAACTGTTGCAACCAATTCAGCACAGGTAACCGACCATGAAATAAAACTCAGCGGTTTGAATGCCTATACAAAATACTATTATAATGTAGCATGCTCCAGTGCCACATTAGTACCAGCAGCCAGCGATGTTTATTTCAGAACCATGCCCAACTACGGGCAGGCAGGTAAATACCGTTTCTGGGCTATTGGTGATGCCGGTACAGGCGACAATAACCAGCGTCATGTGCGGGATGCATTCCTGAATTACAACAGCAATCACACCATCGATGGTTGGATCTGGCTGGGTGATAATGCTTACGAAAGCGGGTTCAACAGTGAATACCAATCGAATGTGTTTACCAACAATATTTACGAGAATGTTCTGAAAAACACAGTGGTATGGCCGGCTCCTGGAAATCACGATTACAATAACCATTTACCGTTTTCGCCGGCACCGGCTTACTACGATATTTTTACCCTTCCTACAAATGCCGAATGCGGCGGGCTGGCATCGGGAACCGAAAAATACTACTCTTACAATTATGGGAATATCCATTTTATCGTACTCGACTCTTACGACGAAAGCCGCGCTTCAAACGGGCAAATGGCTACATGGCTTCAGAACGATTTACAGGCAAACACGCAACAATGGACCGTTGCCTACTGGCATCATCCGCCGTATACCAAAGGAAGCCACAACTCCGACAACTCCAATTTCCTGGACGGTGAACTTGTGGAGATTCGCCAGAATATTATTCCCATACTGGAAGCCAAAGGTGTAGACCTGATTGTTTGCGGACATAGCCACGTTTATGAGCGTTCTTACCTGCTCGACGGCCATTATGGTTATTCCAACCAGTTACAACCTTCCATGATCAAAGACAATACTTCCGGCTCATACCCTGCGTCGTGTGCATACCGTAAAAACACGCAGCAAACCAGTTCTCACAAAGGCACTGTATATGTGGTATGCGGTTGTTCCGGAAAAAATGATGCCACACCTTCCTCCGGATGGCCACACCCTGTTATGTATAAGTCAACAAATACCACCTATGGATCTATGTCTATCGATGTAGATCACAATGAACTGAAAGGTACTTTTATTGATGTAAACGGCACTCTGTATGACTCGTTCACCATTATCAAGAATGCCGGTGGCGCCAAAACCTATACTATATGCCCGAACGAGGACTTCACATTAAAATCAACGGTACCGGGCCAGGTAAACTGGTTCCCGGGGAATAATGCCGCCGACTCGCTTGTTATCAATACACCTGTAAGTACTGTATATTATGCTACAGACCTTGCAGGTTGCATCCGCGACACGTTCAACATTTCGGTTATATCCTCTTCGAATTGCACTACCAATACCGGCATTGAACCGCTGAATGCCATTTCATTTGCTGTATACCCAAGTCTTTTAAATAGCACCCAGACGGGTGTTACGATCGAATCTCCATTAAATATTCTGTGCCGCATTCGTATTATAGATCTCTATGGCCGCGAAATCATGAATGAACCGCGCCAGCTGTTCGAAGGCAAAAACGGATTATCCATACCAGAGCCTATCTCAAAAGGTTTATACCTCCTTAAACTGACAACCGACTCCTATGAAAAAACCTTTAAACTCTATGTTGAATAAGTGTGCCCTGGCGGTGTTTGCACTGCTTGGTATTCAGCAGGCCAATGCACAATGCAGCACAACCAACATTTCGGGCGACTATACAGTAAACGCCGACATTATTCTTTCCGGAACCTACAACATCAGCGGAACCTTTAAAATTCCAGCCAATGTTACCGTTTACGTAAAACCATTTTCTTCGGGCGGGTGCGGTAAACTGGAAATCAATGCACAAAAAATTATTATTATCGGTGCTATCAATGGCGACTATTCCGGGAATACCGGCGGCAGCGGCGGACTTGGCGGCAGTGCAGTGACCAGCCTGACCGGCGACAACACAGCTATAAATACCTGCAGCAACAAAGATAATACAGGCGTTGTGATGGTCGAAGGTGGAAAATTCGGCTCTAACGGTTCGGGACCAGGCGCAGGCGTTCAGGGACAAAACGGAACAACCGGTTCGGGCCCTAAACAACAGTGTCTCAACAGCAGCGACGAATGCGGCATGATCGGAGGCTCCGGTGGTGCAGGTGGCGGCGGTGGCGGAAGCTACGGCGGAGCCGGTTCGGCAGGAAGCAATGGTGGAAACGGAACAAATACCTATACGGCAACAGGTGTCAATGTTTCCACAGGCTACATCGTCGTAGGTGGCAGCGGTGGTACCGGCGGAAGTACCGGCGTTGTATATGGCACGGCTTCCGGCAATGATATTGACCTGGGATCAGGTGGTGCCGGTGCCGGCGGTGGTGGCTGCTCCTATAATGTTGGCTTACCGGGTGGCAAAGGTGGAAATGGCGGCGGCCTTGTAAAATTAATCGCAACAGACAGTATTAAAATAAGCGGTAAAATCACAAGCAATGGTGAAAACGGTACAAACGGCGGCGATGGCGGCAACGGAGGTATCTCCCCGAAATGCTGTTCGGATGGTTGCGACGATGCCGGCGAAGAAACCCTGTCATGCGGTGCCGGTGGCGGAAGTGGCAGTGGCGGCGGATCCGGTGGTGGTATATATATTCAATCTCAAAATGCAGCAGTTATTTCTGGAACACTTCAAACCACGGGTGGCAATGGCGGTAATGGTGGTCTGAAGGGCAATGGTACATCCGACACTTACTCGGGTGGTATTTTCTGCGGAACCGAAAACCTGACCAGTGGCAATGGTAATGCCGGCACAAAAGGTGGTGCCGGCGGTGGTGGCCGTATTAAAATATTTGTTCCAAGTTGCCTGTCGGCCACGGTGAACCCTGTATACAGCATATCGGGCGGAACAGGTAATGCCAGTGGTTCCAACGGAACTTATCAACTGGTATGCGGATTTACAGGCATCGAAAACAACATCAAAGAACAAAACACACTCATATTATTTCCGAATCCGTTTCAGGATAAAATCTCCGTGCGTTTCAAATACGATCCGTCGGTAAATGACATGAGCCGGTTCAGTATTTCCAATACGCTTGGTGAAGTCGTGAAAACCGAATCGTCTGACGAACTCCGTAATCAGGGGCAATGCACACTTGATCTTTCGGATCTGCAACCCGGCATTTATTTTATACAAATAACCCTTAACCAATTACATTATGATTATAAGATTATTAAGCAATAGGTATATCGTTACCTTCCTCCTGCTCCTGGCAATGTTTGCCGGACTTATCAGCCAGGCACAGGTCAATCATAAAATAAACCTGGAGTCCTGCCTGAAACCTTTTTATCATGGTGTTGCCTCCGGCGATCCTATGCCCGATAAGGTTATTATCTGGACACGTATTACGCCAGATACGATCACAACTGATCCGATACTTGTATCGTGGCGTATGGCTACCGATACCGGCATGAGCAATGTGGTGAAAAGCGGAAGCCTGATGACCAGTAACGCGGTTGATTATACCGTGAAAGTAGATGTGACCGGACTCAATGCCAATACCTGGTATTATTACGAGTTCACTGTCAACGGACAAAATTCGCCCCGCGGCAGAACACGCACAACACCTGTTGGCAGCGCCGTAGACAGTTTACGCTTTGCCATTGTTTCGTGTGCCAATTACGAAGCCGGTTTTTTCAATGCCTATAATGTATTATTGAACAGGGCCGATTTTGATGCGGTGATTTGCCTCGGCGATTATATTTATGAATACGAAACCGGTGGCTACGCCCCCAATGCTGCAGCCAACAGGCAATGGCAGCCATCCAACGAAATTATTTCACTGGCCGATTACCGCCAGCGTTACTCTACCTATCACCTGGACGATGATCTGCGTAAATTACATCAGCAGTTTCCATTTATCACCATTTGGGATGATCATGAAACAGCCAATGATGCATGGATGAATGGTGCCGAAAACCATCAGCCAAACGAAGGACCTTTTGCCGTACGAAAAGCAAATGCCAAACAGGCTTATTTCGAGTGGCTTCCGATCCGTGTGACCGGCACAACAGACCCATACCAGATTTTCAGAACATTGCGTTATGGCGACCTGGCCGATTTTATTATGCTGGACACGCGTCTGCATGGCCGTGATGAGCAGGCCGGTACAACCGGTGCTGTTGTAAACTCGCCTACCCGCCAGCTGCTTGGAACAGACCAGTTCTCATGGCTTGGCAACAGGCTTGACTCTTCTGTATGCCGCTGGAAAATTCTGACACAACAGGTTATGATCGCTCCGCTTAAAGTATTCGGACAGGCTGTAAACGGCGATCAGTGGGATGGTTATCCGGCAGAACGTGATCGTGTATTGAATTATATTGTTTCTCACAACATTAAAGATGTAGTAGCCATCACGGGCGATATACACTCCTCGTGGGCAAACGACCTGCCTACATCCAGTTACAATGGATCAACGGGAGGTGGATCGGCTGGTGTTGAATTTGTAGGACCAAGCGTAACATCGCCCGGAATGAGCATTCCATTGGGTGCATCGGCGATCATGGCTTCCAATTCGCATATCAAATATGCCGAGCTGTCGCAACATGGTTTTATGATTCTCGACATTAACAAAACCAGAACACAAAGCGACTGGTATTATGTCAGTACGATCGATCAGTCGTCCGGTTCTTTCAGCTATGGGCAATCGAAATATGTGAATGACCAGGAGCGTTTCCTGCGCAGTGCAGGATCAGCAAGTCTCCCGCGTAATTCTATTTACGGTGTTATGGCGCCACTGTGTCCACGAGTGCTTAGCATTCCGGATGCAGTGCATGAATCAACCTATCCGGGACTTCTCAATATATACCCGAACCCTGCTGTCGACCAGCTTATTTTCAGTTTCATGGATCCGGCTGTTACAGAGGTCACCGTCATGATTTATGACCTGAATGGCCGCATGGTAAAGGAATACAAGCTTACGGAGAAAGATCTTGCCGGTCAGAATTTCTTATTGAACATCAGCGATCTCAAAGAAGGCCTCTACACAGGCAAGCTGAGCTACAACCATGGAAGTTCACATTTCAAATTTGTGAAACAAACACAGTAATGATGAGGCACCTGCATACAGCAGGGCTTCTTCTTGTGCCGTTTGCCCTGGTTTTTTGTTTTTCATTTTTTCGCTACGATTCAGGATCGCCGGGAGAAACATGCAAACAACTAGCCTCTTATGAAACAGCATCTATCTGCCGGGAACTTTCCCTATCCATCCGTTTGCTGGATTCGGTTCCGGAAGAAAAACGACTCCCATTGCTTAAAGCTTCCTATAACAGGGCCCGCAAGGCATACAAGCATATAGAATGTTACATCGAGTACGTTTCGGCCTTTGATGCCAAATACTTCATTAACGGTCCTCTGGTAAAAAAGTCGGAGCTTGAGTATGGCAAAAAAGTTTTTGATCCGCACGGATTCCAGGTCATAGAACAATTGCTTTACAGCACCGATAGTATGGATGCTACAGCGCTTCAACAGGAACTTGTCTTATTAAAAGAAGTGTTCCAGGCGTTCCGGCAAAAAAATTACAAGCTCCAGGATTCGCAGGTATTCGAAATGGTGCAACTGGAGTTAATCCGCATCATGAGTCTCGGACTGAATGGCTACGATGCCACTTTCTCAAAAAGCAATGTAAACGAATGCTGCTGGGCCCTTGATGGCTGTTGTAATTTCCTGAAAACACTGAATCCAGATCTGAATCCGGAAGCTGCTAAAAACTTAAAGACACTTCAGGCCGCTGTCAGTAAGGCTAAATCCTACGCACTGTCGCATCCTGATTACAATTCGTTTAACCGCCTGTATTTTATAACCCGATATCTGAAACCCGTTTATACCGGCCTTGTTACATTGCATGAGTCGTCAGGAATCAGCTATACACCGGTAAATTATGCGGTGAATCTCAGGGCGACATCCTTCAGCGGGAGTGCCGCATTTAACCTGGATTATTTTTCGGTAAGCACCACGCATACATCAAATCTGGCGAAACAAGCTGAACTTGGCAAGCTCCTGTTTTTTGACCCTGTACTTTCCGGAAACAACAAAAGAGCCTGTGCATCCTGCCATAAGCCGGAAGCGGGCTTTACCGACGGACTTGAAAAAGCTGTGGGTTTTGAACATCATGAAATTCTGGCGCGCAATACGCCTACCCTGCTCAATGCCATGCTTCAGAAAAACTTTTTTGCCGACGGACGGGCGCGGCATGCCGAACAGCAAGTGAGCGACGTGATCGGTAATGTCCATGAAATGAATGGAAATATTGAAGAGCTTATTTCAAAGCTGAACCAAAGTGAAGAGTATGCCGCACGCTTTAAAGTTGCATATAAAGGAACAGCCGATACTAGTATCAGTTATTACGGCATCTTAAAAGCTATTTTCGAATACGAGAAAACACTTATGTCGTTCAATAGCCGTTTTGACCGCTACCTGAATGGTGAATACAACCAGCTGAACGATGAAGAAATCCGGGGATACAACATTTTTGCCGGCAAAGCGCTATGTGGCAGCTGTCATTTCTTCCCCCTGTTCAATGGCCTGGTGCCGCCAGCGTACAACGATACCGAATACGAGGTGATCGGTGTCCCCGATAAAAAAAACAGTAAAACCATTGATCCTGATGAAGGCCGTATCGCCATATCAAAAGCCGAGATTCACCGTTATGCATTCAAAACACCTACAGTCAGAAATATTGCCCTAACGGGACCCTACATGCATAATGGTGTTTACAAAACGCTCGACGAGGTTATTGATTTTTATAATAAAGGTGGTGGTCAGGGGCTGGGTATGGAGCTCCCGAATCAGACACTTCCGTTTGATTCACTACAACTCAGCAAGCAGGATATACGCGATCTGAAATCCTTTATGAAATCACTGACCGATACCAGTCATTTGTGTAATAAGCCTGCGTATTTACCGTCATTCAAAGATGAGGCACTGAACAAACGGGTGATTGGTGGCGAGTATTAGACGTTGCTTTTCTGGTTTAACCGATAAAAGACAGGTGTTTGTCTAAATGCGCTATTCCCTAACCTTTTATTCATAAGGGCTTAAAGCATGCATCTGAACTTCGCAGCAAATATCTCATCATGAACCGTTTTTACTTACTACTCAGCAGCGGGCTGATTCTGTTATCAGGCTGTCAGCATAATAATCCTGATCCCGCCAAAAACAATACCGTCACATTTACAAACAATACCATTATCATTAAAGGTTCTGATACGGAACTGATGATGGTACGCGAGCTGGCTAATGAATACTGCAAAATACATCCTGAAATAAAAATAGATGTTTCGGGCGGTGGCTCCGGTATTGGTTTCAAAGCTCTTATCAATAAAGAAACCGAAATTGCAAATGCCTCTCGCGAAATCAAATCTCATGAGCTTACCGAAGCCGGCAAGCAGGGTGTAGAACCATTTCCGGTTATGTTTTCGGTAGATGCGCTGGCGATTGTAACACATTCCAGACTTGGGGTTGATAGTTTATCGACCGGTCAGCTACAGAAAATATTTTCGGGACAGATCACAAACTGGAAAGAACTTGGCGGCCCCGATTTACCGATCCACCTGTATGGTCGCGACAGCACCTCCGGTACATATTCATATTTCAAAGAAAAGTTTGTACCGGGAGGTTATGCGAGTGGCATGCAACACCTGAAAGGCAATGCCGATATTGTAAATGCTGTAAAAAAAGACATCTCAGGCATTGGTTACACGGGTGTTGGTTATCTGATGGATCATAACGGCAAACCAACCGGTGATGTATGGGCCATGCCTGTATATAATGAAGGTTCTCCGGCTTACTCGCCTTATGAAATCAGCGCGGTAAAACACGGTGATTATGTACTTACCAGGCCCTTGTATCAATACATGAATGGTAAGCCAAATACTAAAATCTATGATTTTATTTTATTTGAATTAACGGCCAAAGGACAGGAGATTATTCGCCGTTTCGGCTATTTCCCGATCAATGACTGTCAGAAAGAAATTAACCACCTGAATGGCCTATATTATTGATCTGAACGCAGATCAGCACCAAAACACACCACTACCTCAAACAAAAAGTCCCGGCATTACCGGGGCTTTTTCATGTTAAAAGATCTAATGTTTATTAGCGGAATTATTCAGCTACTACTTCGAAGTTTACATTTGCAACCACTTCGTTTTTGTATAAACGAATTTTTGCAGTGTAAGTTCCAAGGCTTTTGATAGCATCTTCAGCTAATTCAATGTTTTTACGTTCGATATCGTAACCGGCTTTTTTCAGAGCTTCAGCAACCTGGATATTGGTAACTGAACCGAAAATTTTTCCGCTTTCACCTGCTTTAGCGCCAACTTTTACAGTTACACCAGCCAGTTTCTCTGCGTTAGCAGCTGCTTCTTTACGTAATTTTTCTTCTTTGAAAGAACGTTGTTTTGCTTCTTCAGCCTGAACTTTTTTATTGCTTTCAGTTGCTAATAAAGCGATGCCCTGAGGAATTAAATAGTTACGGCCATAACCGTTACGTACTTTTACTGTATCGTTTTTAAAGCCTAAGCCTTTTACGTCTTGTTTTAAAATAACTTCCATTGTTTCTTTCCTCCTTTAATTATTTAAGACCATCTGCTAAGTAAGGCATTAACGCAATGTGACGGGCACGTTTAACGGCCTGAGATACTTTACGCTGATACTTTAATGATGTTCCTGTTAAACGGCGTGGTAACAATTTACCTTGTTCGTTCACAAACTTCAATAAGAAGTTCGCGTCTTTATAATCGATGTATTTAATACCTGACTTTTTGAAACGGCAATATTTTTTCTTTTTCGTTTCAACAGTTGGTGGGTTTAAATATCTTACTTCATTTTTTGCTGCCATTGTTCAATTCTTTTTTAGTGTTACACAATTAAGCTTCCGCTTTTTTCTTTTTAGCGTCTTTAGCTCCTTCGCTCATTTTGCCACGACGTTTTTCGTTGTAAGCAACAGCGTGTTTGTCAAGAGCGATTGTCAGGAAACGCAGTACACGCTCATCACGTTTGAATTGCAGTTCCAGTTCAGCGATTTCTGTTCCCTTACCGGAAAACTCAACCAGGTGATAAAAACCAGTTGTTTTTTTCTCGATTGGGTAGGCTAGTTTTTTTAAGCCCCAGTTTTCTTCGTGCACAATCTTAGCTCCCTGATCGGTAAGCACTTTTTTGAATTTTTTTGCGGCCTCCTTTGCCTGATCTTCAGACAAAACGGGAGTTAAAATGAAGACCGTCTCGTAGCGTTTTTCCATTGGTTATTAATTTATTAGGGGTGCAAATGTAGGGAAAAAAGCAGTAAGGGAAAAGCCCAAAATCAAAAATATTGGCATTTTACACCTCACAAAAACATAAAACACTGTAAAACAGCATTTTAACTATTTCATTCGCTGATATACAGCCTCAAACAAAACGATACCTGTAGCTACAGAAACGTTTAAGGAGGCAATGGTTCCCGGCATAGGGATTTTAACCTGTAAGTCACTGCGTTTCAGATACTCACCACTGATCCCATCTTCTTCAGAACCCATAATAATGGCTGTTGGTTTAGTGAGGTCTGCGTCGTAAATAAGAGTATCGGTTTTTTCGTGGCAGGCGAGCACCTGCAAGCCGCTTTCTTTCAGGTATTCGATAGTTTGTTTCAGGTTATCTTCGCGGCAAACCGGCAAGCGGTGTAAGGCCCCTGCACTGGTTTTTATAGCATCGCCATTGATCTGGGCGGCACCGCGACTCGGGATAATGATGAAATCGACCCCGGCACATTCAGCACTGCGGGCAATCGCTCCGAAATTCCGGACATCGGTGATCCGGTCGAGGATCAGCACCAGCGGGATTTTACCCGACTCAAAAACCTGGGCCAACAGATCTTCTGCATTGTAATAGGCAATTTCAGCTATAAAGGCGATAACGCCCTGGTGATTTTTATCGGTAAGGCGCTTTATTTTTTCAGGCGGCACAAACTGGTAAGGGATCTCTTTTCCCTTCAGGGCCTGGCGCAGTTGGTTAAATAACTCGTTGGAGAGCCCTTTCTGCAATAAAATTTTATCAATGGTTTTATCGGCCTGGATGGCTTCGATAACGGCACGAATGCCAAAAATCATCGTCTCTTTTTGTTCTCTCATATCACTTAATCAATCCAGATTTTTCTGGCATAATGTACACCGTTTACAACTGCATGCAGCACATAAAGTCCATGGCTCACCGAAGCATCTACCGGATATGACTGCAAATATAAAGTTTCAGAGGCGATACAACGCCCTGTAATATCATAGATAGCGAAATCCGAAACCTGGCAGGCCTTATTACCTTCATAAAAATGTATGGTGCGGTTTTCACGGTTATAATATATTCTCAGCTCTGAATCGCCTGCATGCTCTGCAATGCCGGTAGAAACACCCACAGCCACATTAACAGAAACAGGACCTGTTATACATCCCGAAAGGTCTGTTTCACTGACACTCACCTGCCCCGGTGTATTTCCAAAATTCACCACAATGCTGTTTGTGCCCTGGCCCGAAACAATGGTGGCTCCGGCAGGAACCGTCCAGGTATAGGTGCTTCCGCTGTGTAACGGTACTGAATAACTCACACCGTTCTGCATGGCACTAACGGTAAGTGTGCCACTGATGGCATAGGGCGTGCTCAGAATATTGAAAAAACAGGCGGCCCAGAAAGAAGAATAAAAATTGGCATCGACCGCATAGGTACCTGTGCTTCCCCCCTGCTGATAGCATGCGCCGGGATCTACAGCAATGGCATGGCCCATGCCACTGATGGTGTAGGTTTCAACAACAGGCTGGTTTGATGCATCATTGAATGTATTTTTGGTAACCAGTGCATTGCCGTTGAAACTGCTTTGCACGAGGTCGGCCGTTTGATCGGTGTTATGCACATTGGTCCATTGTTTCACTTCTTCCGTTACGTTATTGATATTCACCACAGGATCTATGCTTCCGTGAAACACTGCCACTTTGGGAAAAGGGCCGGTGTATGTCGCATTTTCATTACGCACGAGGTTGCCCCATTGCGTGGGCGTTTGCACCACAAAGCCCCCCATGGCTGTACTTGCTGCTGTGGCAGTTGTTGCCGCCTTAAAAGGAACACCGGCCATGACAGCCCCTTTCTGAAACACTTCGGGGTAAGAAGCCATCATCACGTTGGTCATACAGGCACCAGCCGAAAGGCCCGTTACAAAAATACGTGTGCTGTCGATACTGTAATGCATTTTCATATAATCTACCATTTGCCGTATGGAGAGCGCTTCGCCCTGTCCTCGATCCTGGTCGCCGGCTAAAAACCAATTGAAACAGCTGCTGCTGTTATTGGCAGCGTTTTGTTCGGGATATACGGTATAAAACTGGTGCTGATCCGCGAGTGTGTTCCAGCCGCTTTGGGCAGCATATACTGTAGCGGTTTGCGTGCAACCATGCATAACTACCACCAGGGGGGCATGTACAGGCAGCGATGCAGGCGCATAAGCATACATGGCCAGGTTACCGGGGTTAGAGCCAAAAGAGCTTACCGGCTGCCACCCGCTTTGCGGGAAACAGGAAAAAGCGAAGGAGCATATTATGATGTTTAGAAAAAGTCTCATGCCTGAACTGAAGGATCGATGCGGAACTGGCGCAGATGATGTACGGCATGTTTATGCAGTAAATGCAGCCATTCCTCATAATTAAATTCCCCGAAAAACGGGTTCATGAAAGTAGCTCCCGGATTCCGGCGGTGATAGTGTACCATGTTTCCGATCTCGGTTTCAATTTCACGGATAGCTTCTGCCAGCGTTGCATGACGCAGGGGCGCAGGTTCCTCGCTCATGAGTACATTTTTGGTATTGGGTTTAAATTCTTTATCACTCAAGGCAAACTCACGGAATCGCTGAACCTGGTCGGCAGGCGATATAAGGGTGCGCGGTATGCGGCCCCAGGCTTCGCCAATACTATTCGTCATGTGTTCCACCATGCCCTGAGGCGATAAAACACCCCATTCACCGGTTTCCGCTTCATGAATTTGTTTCAGCTTGGCAATATAGTGCTGTGTGAAAAACGATTCTTTGTTCATACCGTAAATGTATAAAAAAAGCGGAACCTTCCGGCTCCGCTTTCCATAAAGAACAGTTGTGAATTACTTGATAGGTTGCATTACTTCCAGTGTGAGGTCGATCACCACGTTGTCGGCTACCATACCTGATTTACCAATACCATAGTCAATACGGTTGATGGTAAATTTACCTTCGAAACCACCTACATTGAATTTGCCATAGTCGCCCATGTCTTTTGCTTCAAAGCCCATGTAGTTGAACGGAATAGCAACTTCTTTGGTAATACCATGAATGGTGAGTTTACCTTTGGCGAGGTATGCATATTCACTCATTTCAGTTGTATCTTTTACAACTTCAGCCGATTCAAAAGTCATTTTAGGGAATTTGGCAACATCAAAGAAATCAGCCCCCTTGATATGTTCATCGCGCATGCTGTTTTGCGTATTGAGTGATTTGGCATCTACCTGGATAAAGATCTTGGTACCTGCATTTTCCATATTTACCCAACCGCTGTCGATAATAGCAGAACCTTTGGTGTTTGTTACAATATGCTTGATACTGAAATCAAGGGCGCTGTGAGCACCGTCTACCTTATACATGCCTTTCAGTTCGGCAACATCTTTCATATTGGCGTTCATCATGCTGTCGCATTGTGCTTTGCTGCTGCAAACATGTTCTTCGCCATTGATTTTGCATTTGAATACTTCTTCTGTTTTTGTTTTAGAGCAACACTCGCCGCCTTCCATGCTATCGATTGCGATATAAGGTGCAATAACGAGCGATACGATAGACATTAATTTGATGAGGATATTCATCGAAGGACCGGAAGTATCTTTGAACGGATCACCTACTGTATCACCTGTTACGGATGCTTTATGCGGCTCCGATTTTTTGTAAAATGTTTCACCATTGATCTGAACACCTTTTTCGAATGATTTTTTAGCGTTATCCCATGCACCACCGGCGTTGTTCTGGAAAATACCCATTAACACACCCGACACGGTTACACCGGCTAATAAACCACCGAGTACTTCAGGGCCAAATACAAAACCTACGATCACCGGTGTGATCAGGGCGATAGCGCCCGGCATCATCATTTCGCGGATAGATGCTTTTGTAGAAATCGCCACGCATTTTTCGTACTCAGGTTTTGCTTTGTATTCCATAATGCCCGGGATTTCGCGGAACTGACGACGTACTTCCTGAACCATATCCATGGCGGCACGGCCTACAGCTGCAATAGCGAGTGAAGAGAAAATGAAAGGGATCATAGCACCTACAAATAAACCTGCGAGTACAGGGGCTTTGTAAATATCGATTCCGGTAATACCGCTGATACCCACGAAAGCTGCAAATAAAGCAAGAGATGTTAATGCGGCAGAAGCAATCGCAAAACCTTTACCGGTTGCTGCAGTTGTATTACCAACAGCATCGAGGTTATCGGTACGTTCACGCACTTCAGGAGGTAACTGGCTCATTTCGGCAATACCACCGGCATTATCGGCAATAGGACCAAATGCATCAATTGCCAGCTGCATGGCTGTTGTAGCCATCATACCGGCAGCAGCAATCGCTACGCCGTATAATCCGGCGAAATAATAAGAGAACATGATACCGGCTGCCAATACCAGGATAGGAATAACGGTTGATTCCATACCTACTGATAATCCACCAATAATATTGGTTGCATGACCGGTTGCAGATTTCTGAATGATAGAGTTTACCGGGCGTTTACCCATAGCCGTGTAATACTCTGTAACGATACTCATTAAAGTACCCACTACGAGACCAACGAAGATGGCTGCAAATACGCCATTGCGTGTAAAGGCTTCACCGCGTGCAGAATCGATCCATGTCAGGTTTTCAGGCAGCATCCAGTTTACCAGGAAATAAGATGCAATAACGGTTAATACAATAGATGACCAGTTACCCAAGTTTAAAGCAGTTTGTACGCTGTCTTTTTCACCTTTTACGCGAACGAAGAATGTACCGAAAATAGAGAATACAATACCTAAACCGGCAATTACCATTGGTAACAGGATCGGAGCCATACCACCGAAATTATCTTCCGATTTAAGCTCTTGCCCTAATACCATCGTAGCCAGAATGGTTGCTACATAAGAACCGAATAAGTCGGCACCCATACCGGCAACGTCTCCTACGTTATCACCTACGTTATCGGCAATGGTTGCAGGGTTACGAACGTCATCTTCAGGGATACCTGCTTCTACTTTACCCACGAGGTCAGCACCAACGTCGGCCGCTTTGGTATAAATACCACCACCCACGCGTGCAAATAAAGCGATTGACTCGGCACCTAAAGAGAACCCGGTTAATACTTCGATAGCCGTTTTAACCTGGTTGCCTTCCATGTTGGCAAACATGGCCATAAATACGATGAATAAAGAACCCAAACCGAATACTGCTAAACCAGCAACACCAAGTCCCATAACAGTACCTCCTGTAAATGACACTTTCAGTGCTTTGGCTAAGCTTGTACGTGCAGCCTGTGTGGTGCGAACGTTGGCTTTAGTAGCCACTTTCATACCGATATAACCTGCAGTAGCTGAGAAAACAGCGCCAATAATAAAGGCAACAGCAATGATCCAGTGTGAATGAATCTCGTGACCGCGTACCTCATGCACGGTACCACTCCAGCCTAATAAAACAGCGGCTACTACAACAAAATAACTTAAAATCTTCCACTCTGCCTTTAAGAAAGCCATTGCTCCATTGGCAATATATCCGGCAAGCTCCTGCATATTGGCATCACCCGCATCCTGCTTGCTTACCCAGGCTGATTTTACAGCCATTACTAACAATCCGACGATTCCCAATACAGGAATCAAGTAAATTACGTTTTCGTTCATGATACTTCTTATAATTATAGGGGTGCAAAAATATACATTTTACCGGAATAGTAAAATTTTGTTTAAACATTTAATAATCAATATATTAAATCAGATCAAACGATATATTCCCGCACCAGCAGGCTATTCTGCTGAACCTGTTTTTATACAGTAAAAAGCGCAATTTGAGAACATTGTCCTATAAAACTCCTCTTTTTAGAGGAGTTTTATATCTGATAATTCTATTTACTTTTGATCCATCAAAACATCCCATCCATCATGAAAAAGCTTTTATTGATCTGTTTCCTTCATATTTTTTTTATTTCACGTGCCCAGAATGATGATTGTTCAACGGCTCAACTGGTAATATCAGGCACTAACTGTGCGTCACCTACTGCGGGGAACTCGTCAACCGCTACGCAAAGTATGCCGGGCTGTACAGGAAATGCGGACGATGATGTGTGGTACAAATTTGTAGCTTCATCGCCTTCACACTCTGTTGTAGTCAGCACATCCTCTGGCTACGATGCTGTACTTGAAACGTTTACAGGTAACTGCAGCAGCCTGAATTCTGTTGATTGTAACGATAATAGTGGCATGGGAGGAATAGAATCATCGCATATGACCGGACTTACACCAGGTCAGACGTATTATTTCAGAGTTTATGAATACCACGCGGGATACGGTTCCGCGACATTTACAGTGTGCGTGCTGGATGCCCCTCCGCCAGCCAATGATGACTGTGCAAATGCAACTCCTGTTACTGTGTCAACCACCACCAACTGTTCTTCACCTCTGCTTGGCTATTCATATGGTGCCTCGCAGAGTTTACCGGGGTGTACCGGTACTGCCGACGATGATGTATGGTATACTTTCACTGCTTCTGCTACATCCCACTCTGTAACGGTATCAGAACCGCCGGGCTACGACGCCGTGGTTGAAATATTCTCAGGCACATGCGGCTCATTGACTTCGATGCATTGCATTGATCAGGCAGGATCAGGTGGTGTGGAAACGATTCATCTCGGCGGACTGAGTGCCGGAACTACGTATTACATGCGTGTTTATGACTATTATACCGGGGGCAGCCCTTCTAATTTCACGATCTGTATTACCACTCCATCCGTTCAACCCCCGTCGAATGATGATTGCAACGGAGCCATAACACTTACGGTTACTCCACCCTGTACGCCTTCCTATGGCTATTTCAACACTATTGGCGCTACCGAATCCATGCCAGACTGTGCAGGTTCTTCTGAGGATGATGTATGGGGGCAGTTCATTGCTACAAACTCTCATGTGGATATTGTGGCAGTTTCAGCTGCCGATGCGGTTATTGAGCTGTTTGATGGCAACTGCGGAAACCTCACCTCAATTGGTTGCCGCGATTACTATGCTGCAGGCATTGCAGATACACTCAAGGCAGCAGGTCTGAATGTTGGACAGACCTACTATTTCAGAGTATATGATTATTATACAGTGCCATCAACATTTACAGTGAATGTTATTACGCACGAATTATTAGCCAGTGCGAGCTCAGGCACGGTATGTCTCGGAGCGCAGGTTGTACTTACGGCTACAGGGACTCCAAGTGTAAGCTGGAGCAACGGTATTGGTAACGGCACTCCATTTACGCCAACAGTAAGCGCTTCGTATACAGCCACGGGTACCGGCACAGGTGGTTGTGTAAACACAGCTGTTGTAAATGTATTTGTTACATCTACCGAAACACCGGATATATGTATGATTACTGTTGACACAGCCAACACCAATAATGTTGTTTATTGGGAAAAATCCTATAATGCTGTCGATAGTTTCATTGTGTACCGCGAAGTTTTGGCGAATACATATCACCGTATCGGTGCTGTTTCATCCTCGGCTTTCAGCCGTTTTGTAGATACCGTGCGAAGTGCTGGCCCCCGCAATGGCGACCCTCATGTAAGAAGTTATAAATATAAACTTCAAATCCGCGACACTTGTGGGAATTACGGTTCGCTGAGTAATTATCACACCAGTTTATTTCTCAACAACACCGGCAGTGCATTCAGCTGGAATTTCTATGATATCGAAACACAACCAAGTCCTGTAAATAATTATTACATCTACAGGGACGACTTGAATAATGGAAATTTTGTGCAGATCGGTACGGTGGCCGGTACGGTAAATACATTTACCGATGCAGCTTATTCTTCCTTTCCGAATGCCAAATGGGCTGTATTTGCCGATGGTTTTTCGTGCACCCCGAGTTATAAAACAGCCAATATTGCTACTACTATTGTTCGTTCCAAGAGTAATGTCAAAAACAACCTGACGATTCCGGATCCGCCGTCAGATTCGGTGTTAACTGCCGGAATCCAGGTGTTTGATGGAAATTTCAATACATTACTGATGCCAAACCCTGCCACATCATACGTAGAAATACGTAGCGGTCAGGAATTACAAAAAGTGAATATTTACAACACACTGGGTGAGCTGGTATACACCACCGAAGCGCATCATCAAACCTACCTGTATATCCGCACGGAAGAACTCCGGAATGGTTTATACCACGTTGAATTTGTAGCCGATAAAGCCAGGGCCATACGGAAACTGATTATTAACCGTTAGGCACCAGCACAAGCGGAACATTGATCCGGTGACGCACGCGCTCTACAGTGGTTCCGAGAAGAATGTCTTTGAAGGTGCTGTGACCGTGTGTGCCCATAACCAGTATATCGGCCCGGGCCTCATGCACCGCATCCGGTATAACGGTTTTAGGGTTGCCGAAGCCCAGTTTTACCTGGCACTCATACCCTTCCTGTTTCAATTGTTCAGCATAATGTAGCAGGTTTTTATAATCGGTGTGCCGCTCCCGGTCATTGGCATCTTCACCATAAAATACGGCATTGGTGCTTTCCAGTACGTGAATAAGAGTATAGGATGCATCTTTACCTCCCAGGCTTACAGCTTTGTTTACAGCCCTGATATCAGAATCGGAGAAATCGACAGTGACAGCCACCCGTTTGTAAGCTGAACGTTTATCAAAAGCCAGTGTAGGAATATGTCCATGGAAATCGGAGGATCTTTTTTCTTTTTTACGGGCAAGCAAGGGTTCAAAAATAATATAGAGCAGCATCAGGAAGCAGAACAGCATAAATGGCACCACCGTGAAGCTAATCAGTAATACATGCTTTGAATCGGCCATCCATTCGGTCAGTTTATTGATCAGCATCTGGCAATTGAGATATACAATGACGGTAACCGCCATCCATGATAAAACTTTTTGCCATAAGGGAATGACGAAGGTGCCCATTTTTTGTTTACTGCTTACAAAATGAATTAACGGAATAATGGCGAAGCCCAGTTGCAGACTCAGGATCACCTGGCTCAGCACGAGCAAGTCGCCGGTTTTATCTTCACCAAAAAAATAAATAGTCAGAAAAGCCGGTATAATGGCGATAAGTCGCGTCATTAAACGCCTGATCCAGGGCTGAAGACGGAGGTTCAGATAGCCTTCCATAATAACCTGTCCGGCCAGCGTACCGGTTACCGTAGAACTTTGTCCGGCAGCAATCAGGGCTATGGCAAACAATAATGGAGCCAGCGTACTGCCTAGCATGGGAGCCAGCAATTCGTGTGCATCCTGGATTTCGCGCACCTCATGATGACCGCTGTAAAAAAATGAAGCCCCGGCCAGGATCAGAATGGCAGCATTTACAAACAAGGCCAGGTTCAATGCAATGGTGCTATCGATCACATTGAATCGGATGGCTTTCCGGATTTCTTTGGGCGTGTGTTCAAATTTACGTGTTTGTACCAGTGAGGAATGCAGGTACAGGTTATGCGGCATTACCGTAGCACCAATGATTCCAATGGCAATATATAGTGCTTCGTTTCCGGGCAGGCCCGGAATAATTCCTTTGGCAATTTCGGCAGCATCGGGCTTGGCAATAAGCAGTTCAATAAAAAAAGAAACACCGATAATAGCCACCAGCGAAATGATAAAGGCTTCGAGCTTACGGATGCCGGAGTTGAGCAGGAACAGTAAAACAAAACTATCAAGCACTGTAATGCAAACCCCGGTAAGCAACGAAACAGCAGGAAATAACAGGTGAATCCCGATGGCCATACCGATCACCTCGGCGAGGTCGCAGGCAGCAATGGCGATTTCGGCCAGGATATATAAAAAGAAATTAATAAAACGCGGGTAATGATCTTTGGAGGCCTGCGCCAGATCGCGGCCCGTTACAATGCCCAGGCGGGCGCAATGACTTTGAAGCAGCAGGGCAATCAGGTTACTCATAAGCAATACCCAGATGAGGCTGTAACCGAAACGGCTGCCTCCTTCAATATCTGTGGCCCAGTTGCCGGGATCCATATAGCCTACACTGATCATATAAGCCGGGCCAAAAAAGGCCAGCAGCTTTCTGAATCCCCCCTTGGACGATGTATTCACGGAGGCATTTACTTCTTCCAGAGATCGTGTTCCTTTTTTTGTATTCATTTTATAGCCTGTACTAAAATGTTAGTGACAACCTGTTTGCTTAAAAATTCGGGATGCTTTTTATTAATCATCACCTTATAGGACTGATCATATTCATTGATGGCCTGCACTTCCAGTTCATCGCCCAGCTTTAACTTAAGATCAGACAAATAGCGCAGAAACAGTGTACTGTGATCTATCACTCCGGTGAGAATGTATCTCCCTTTCTTATTGGCATCCGACAAGCGGGTCGATGACGACAGACGCATCACGCCTTTTTCATCGGGAATGGGATCACCATGCGGGTCAAACTTAGGCTTGCCTAAAAACTGGTCCAGTTTACGGATCAGTTCATCGCTGTGAATATGCTCCAGCTGCTCGGCAATATCATGTACTTCATCCCAGCGGAACTTCAGTTTTTCTACTAGAAACACCTCCCAGAGGCGGTGCTTCCGGATCACGGCCAGGGCTGTTTTCCGGCCTTTCTCCGTGAGCTTCACCCCATGATAACGCTGGTAGGTAATGAGTTTCTTGTCCGAAAGCCGTTTCAGCATATCGGTTACAGTAGCTGCACGGGTTGCCAGCTTTGCCGCAATATCATTGGTTGAAATGGCATCGTGATGCATTTCGCCCAGCTTGTAAATCGCTTTGATATAGTTTTCTTCCGTAAATGAAAAAGCCATGTAACAAAGGTAAATAATTTTATGATACTAAATATTTTTTTAGGCTAATCTAAATTTTAAAACTATCTTTATTTAACGTTTGTTTTACGGCAAATTATAGTACATTTGAACGCTTAATTATTAAAAGGTAACCATTATGGACAAATATGGTTATTTCAAAAAAAATATTTCTTTTAACCACCCTGTTGGTGCTGGTGTTTCTTCATGTTGAGGGGCAACAGACTATTTCATTGCCCCAGGCGATTTCACTTTCCCGCGAAAAAAACCCTTTGCTGAAAGTTGAATTGTTTAACCTGGATATTGCACGTGCCGATATTGTAACGGCCAAACTGCATCCCAACCCGGTACTGAATAACCAGAGCTTACAGCTCATGCGCCCCAGCCTGTTTCCGGAGAATACCAATTTTACCAATGCCAAAAACCGACAGATCTGGTGGCAGCTTACCAAACCATTTGAATTACCTGCACTCCGCAAGTACCGGATCGAATTTGCAGAACAGGGTGCAAATCTGGCGCAGAAAAATTATACGGAAAGCGAACGTTCCATTTTTTACAACGTAGCCAATACCTGGCTCGATGCCTGGTATGCGAAAGTAAACCTCGATCTGATTAAAAAGGCTCAGGGCAATATCGACAGCCTGGTGTATATTAACCAGTTCAGGTTGAAAAACCAGGTTATTACGAGCACAGATGTCATCAGGGCACAACTCCTGGCCGACCAGTATAATCTTCAAACCAAAACCGCAAGCCAGGAATATCGCAATCAGCTTCAGACCCTGAAATTTTTACTGGGCACCACAGACAGCCTGAATATTGATGCCAATGAAGACATCGTAAAGCAGATTCCTGCTGATAAAATTGACAGCCTGCTGAGTTTTGCCAACGCCAACCGTGCCGATATCCAGGCTGCGCAAGGCAACATCGACCTCACCACCAGTAATATTGGTTACCAGAAAGCGGTGGCAAAACCCACTCCGGAACTCGGTGCCATTTACAACCCGCAAAACAGCATTCCTTATGTGGGTTTCTATGGAACGATCGAAATCCCTATTTTCAGCCGTAACCAGGGTGAAATACAAAAATCGAAAGTATTACAGGCACAGGCCCGTCAGAACCTGTTAGTGGTTCAGCAACAGGTAAAAACCGAGATTACAACAGCCTACAGCAGTTTCCAGACACAAAAACAAAACCTTGAAAAATTCAGGGACATCATGGATAAATCAACCCAGGTGCTCAACTCTGTAAAATATGCCTATTTAAAAGGTGGAACTACCATCATCGACTTCCTGGAAGCACAACGTACCTGGTTTGATACTCAAAACATGTATAACAATGCCTTATACAGTTACCGGAAGAGTTACATTCAACTCCTGTATGCAGCAGGACTTATTCAGCAACTGAAATGATTATGAAACGGACGCATTATACTCTTATGGCTGCGGGCCTGCTCCTGCTTAGCGCCTGTAAAAATGAAGCGGCACATGTGCAGACTGCACCCAGCACAAAGCCCGTGGTATCTGAGAATGGCACTGTGATCGGATTTCCGCATGACACAGTAACCCTTAATTTCTTCAAAACAGAAATTATCAAAACCGATAACCTGCAGGCCGAAATCACAGCACCGGCCAGGGTTGTTGCTACAGTAGTATCTTCTGAGGAAATTAAACAGCAACACCTGATCCTGTTCGATAACCCGGATCTGACTGCTACCTATACAGCCTTACTGCAACACCGCATCAACATCAACCAATATAAAACCAACCTCGATCGTTACAAAGACCTGGCGGCCAATGGTGCTGCCACCGGCAAAGAAGTTATTGAAGCACAAACCCTTCTCGCCAATGAACAGGCTGCTACCATTGAACATGAAGCCAAACTGAAACTGGCAGGATTTAATCCGGAAGCCCTTCAGGAAGCCCGTGTAAACAGTGTATGGGTGATCTGCGACATTCCTGAAAGTCAGCTCGAGAAAATAAAACCGGGAGGAACCTGTAAGGTATTTTTCACATCCTTTCCCGATAAAGCATTTACCGGGCGGGTAGAAGATCTAGGCGATGTGGTTGATAATATTACACGCATGGTGAAACTACGTATCAGTATCGAGAATCCTATCGGGCAGATCAAAGCCGGGATGTATGCCACCGTGAACTTCGGGGTTTCTGAAGGTAATTACCTCTCTGTACTTAAATCGGCACTTGTAACCGTACAAAGTAAAAACTATGTATTTATCAAACGATCCGACAATGAATTTGAACGTAAGGAAGTAAGCACTGGCCCACAGATCAACGACCGGGTGATTATATTCGCCGGCCTGAAAGAACATGATATTGTTGTGACAGAGGGTGCCATGCAATTGAAGGGTTTATCTTTTGGCTATTAAAAACAAAACGCTGTTATCATGATACAAGCTCAGATTTTTATTGACAAGGATGAAATTTACCAGGACAAACTCCTGTACAATTTTATCATGGAATTCCTGCTTCATCAGGATATTTCCGGAGCTACGGCTTTCAATGGTTTTATGGGTTTCGGTGCCAACCAGCAGCTCAAGCAGCCAAACCGTTTGTTCTCATTTGACGAAGAACCCATGCTGATCACATTTATAGACGATGATGCAAAAGTACTGAAAGCCCTTAAAGAATTAAGAACCCTTACCAAAGCCGGTTATATTGTTACAAACCCGGTTGAAGTTCACTAAGCGTTATGATCAAAAATCTGTTGATATTTTCTTTAAAGAACAGGTGGGCTGTGATTGCCATTGCATTTGTACTGGCGGCTACCGGCTACTGGTGTTTCACCATGCTCAAAATCGAAGCCTATCCTGACATTGCAGATACCAACGTCATTATTGTGGCGCCCTACCAGGGCCGGGCTGCGGAGGAAGTAGAGCAACAGGTTACCATTCCGATAGAACGCGCCCTGAATAATATGCCACGGGTTATTGATCGCCGTTCCCGTACCATCTTTGGATTATCGGTTGTTCAATTGACATTTACCGATGGAACAGACGATTACTTTGCCCGTCAGCAGGTTACTGAACGTTTATCTTCCGTGAATCTCCCTGATGGTGTTACCCCTGAGCTGGCACCACTCACCACGGCTGTTGGTGAGATATACCGTTATGTTGTGGAAGCTCCCCCTACCTACTCATCCATGCAATTGCGCGATCTCCAGGATTGGGTCATTGTACCGTCGTTGCTTCAGGTTCAGGGTATTGCCGATATTACAACATTCGGCGGCCCTTTGAAACAATTTCACGTATTAACCTCACCTGAGAAACTCCGAAAATACAACCTCACCATTAATGATGTGATTTCTGCCGTTGAGAAAAACAACCAGAATACAGGAGGGGGCGTTATAAGCCGCGGTGGACAAGGATTTGCTGTGCGCGGACTAGGGGCTTTGAAAACCGAAAAAGACATTGGAAATATTGTACTCACCTCTGTTGACGGTACACCCGTTTTCATAAAGGATGTAGCCAGTGTCGAAATTGCTCCTCCTCCTCCATCCGGTTTGCTGGGCTATTCGGTGCCTACAGACAGTATTGATAAAGTGGGATCAACAGAAGGTATTATTCTGTTGCGACGTGGCGAAAACCCGAGTGAAGTACTCGTTAAGCTCAAGGAAAAAATAAAGGATCTTTCTGAAAATGAATTACCGGAAGGCGTTAAACTGCGTGTACTCTACGATCGCAGCTTCCTGATTGACCACTCGCTCGAAACAGTCGGACACACTTTATTTGAAGGTATTTCGATTGTTATCATCGTGCTGATCTTTTTCCTGGGCAGTATCCGGGCGGCTCTCGTGGTTACTGTAACCATTCCTTTTTCGCTTCTGTTTGCCTTCATCCTGATGAAACTGGTGCATATTCCGGCGAATCTCTTATCGCTGGGCGCCATTGACTTTGGGATCATTGTAGACGGGGCCTGTGTGATGGCCGAACATCTCATCAGGCGATACCGGGCTGCCACACCAGAGGAAAAGAAAGAAGGTATTATCCGCATTACGTTACTGGCTGCACAGGAAGTGGGCCGTGAAATTTTCTTCTCAGTTACCATCATCATCCTCGCCTACACGCCTATCCTGCTCATGACCCGTGTGGAAGGAAAACTCTTCTCACCAATGGCCCTCACCCTGGGCTTTGCCGTTATTGGTTCCATGCTGGCAGCGCTTACCCTTATTCCGGTGCTTATTTCATTTGCCTATAAAAAAGCCCTGTTATCTGAAACAAAACCGCTGAAACCACACCGTAATATTATTTTACATGCTATCGAAAGCGGCTATCGAAAACTCCTGAATGTTTTCCTGAAATTTCACAAAACAGTTGTTATTTCTGGTGGAGTAATACTTCTTATTCTTATTGCTTTCGGGGTTAAATTGGGAACTGAGTTTTTACCTGAGCTCGACGAAGGATCCATTTTCATGCGCTCGTTTCTGCCTGCCGGTGTTACCATCCAGGAGAATGCCAAGATTGCACCGAAGATCCGGAAAATCATTTCGAAGTATCCACAGGTTGCCTATGTCATTACACAAACCGGCCGTAACGATGATGGTACCGATCCATTTCCTACAAACAGAACAGAGATTCTTGTAGGCCTGAAAGAGTATAAGCTCTGGAGCGATACGATCACCAAAAAAGAAATTGTAAAACGCATGCAGTCTGAGCTGGAGCGTGAATTACCGGGTGCATCTTTCAACTCGGGGCAGCCTATTATTGACCAGGTGATGGAAATTGTAACAGGTAGTGCTGCCGATCTGGCTATTTCAGTAGTGGGCGACGACCTGAAGATGATGCGCGAAAAAGGCGACAGCATTGCTGACATTGTACGGAAAACCAAAGGCTCAGCGTCTGTGAATATTGAACAGGAAGGACGTCAGTCGCAGCTTGCCATCAATATCAATAAAGAAAATGCAGCCCGTTTCGGCATCAATGTAAGCGATGTGGAAGTAATGATTGAAGCTGCCATTGGTGGTAAACCCATTGGTACGATATACGACGGCACGAAGCATTACGACATGGTGATCCGCTATCTGCCGGAAACACGCAGTACAATAGACGATATTAAAAAACTACAGGTTCCTTCGGCTACCGGTGCGCTGATTCCGATGGAACAGCTGGCCGATATTAAATTCGTAGACGGGCAAACCAATATATACAGGATCAATGGAAAACGGATGATCACCATCCGTACCAATGTCAGGGGCCGCGACCAGGGTTCGTTTGTAAAAGAACTCGAACAAAAGATCGGCGCAAAGGTTCACGTTCCGAAAGGCTATTCCATTATATACGGCGGTCAGTACGAAAACCTGGAGCGTGCCGGTAAACAGCTCTCCCTCACTATTCCGCTCACCATTATTATTGTATTGATCTTCCTTTTCATGTTATTTAAGAACATCAAATATACGCTCGTTACCTTGTCCTGCATCCTGTTTGCATTAACAGGCGGAATTACCGCTTTACTGATCCGTGGTTATAACTTCAACGTATCGGCGGGTGTTGGTTTCGTGTCTATTTTTGGTATTTCGGTGATGGCAGGTGTCTTACTGGTTTCAGCCCTGAACAGGGAATTATTTCACAGCCGTCTAACGTTAAAAGCCATGGTGCACAAAGTATCGGGCGAACAATTCAGTGCTATACTCATGATGTTAATTGTGGCTATTATCGGGCTTCTCCCGGCGGCTACAAGTAAGGGGATCGGGTCGGATGTGCAGCGTCCGCTGGCAACGGTAATCATCGGGGGCTTAACATCTACACTGGTATTTGCGCCATTGCTTATTCCGACACTGTTCTACTGGGCCAGCAGCAGCGGTAAAAAGAAAAAAACACCTTCCGCATAATCAGGAATCCCGGTCGTGTATGAGCGACGTTTTTTTGGTATCGCGCATCACGAGATAAACCAATAGTGACAGAGCCACGCAGCCTGTTACATACCAGTAATACCACGATTCATGTCCGGACTGTTTAAACCACAACGCGATGTATTCGGCTGTACCACCAAATACGGCCACAGCAACAGCATAAGGCAGGCCTACTCCCAAGGCACGGATTTCTGCAGGAAACAACTCCGCCTTTACAACAGCATTAATGCTCGTATAACCGCTCACCATCAGTAAGGGTAAAATAAGAAATACAAATGCTTCCCCTTCGGATGTGGCATGACTCAGGCCGGTCAGCAAAGGTACTGTAAACACTGACCCAAGAATACCAAAGCCTATCAGCAGGGGCTTGCGTCCGATCCGGTCTGACAGATAACCGAATAAGGGCTGAATACAGGCAAATATGAGGAGCGACAGAAATGTGAGCAGGGTCGATTGATCTTTGGTAAGATGTACCGTATTCACCAGGAATTTCTGCATATAGGTTGTGTATGTGTAAAAAGCCACTGTACCGCCAAGTGTCAATCCTACAACCGTTAGAACGGCCCTGGGGTGTTTCAGTAATTCCGCCACTGTACCGCGTTTCGACACTTCCCCTGTTTCGCCTTTAAACTCGGCCGTTTCATGCAGGCTGCGTCGCAGATAAAATGCCACTACCGACAACATAGCGCCGATCACAAAGGGAATCCGCCAGCCCCAGGCTTCGAACTGTGCCGGTGTGAGCAATACCTTTTGGAGCAACAACTGTACACCAAGGGCAATGAGCTGTCCGCCGATCAGGGTTACATATTGAAAACTGGAATAAAATCCGCGATTACCTGCTGTAGCCATTTCACTCAGGTAGGTTGCCGAGGTACCGTATTCGCCACCCACACTCAGGCCCTGCAGGAGCCTGGCAACAAGCAGAAGCAATGGTGCTGCCATTCCTATACTGGCATATCCGGGGGTTAAAGCTATAAGCAAAGACCCGAAAGACATCAAAAGCACCGAAGTAGTCATGGCTTTTTTTCGGCCAAGCTTATCGGCCATACGGCCAAACAACCATCCGCCAACCGGCCGCATTAAAAAGCCAACCGCAAATATGCCCGCTGTATTCAGAAGCTGCGCCGTAGGATCGCTGCCCGGAAAAAACACCGGTGAGAAATAAAGCGCAAATGCAGAATAAGCATACCAGTCGTACCACTCGACGAGGTTACCTACAGAGCCCCCCACAATAGCACGTATTCTTGCTGAAGCACTCTCTATGCCGGCATGTTTGTTCGTGGACATTTTATTTTGCTGATGTTCTTTGATTTTATTTTTTCAACGGAACAAAGTACAATTCAACCCGCCTGTTCTTCTCACGTCCCTCAGGGGTTTTATTACTTTCAACAGGAAACTGATCGGCATAACCATTGCATTTGATTTCCGTTTTTTTGTTGCTGAGCTTCGTCAGCAAATATGTTTTTATGGATGCAGCCCTGGCCAGCGATAGCCTCTGGTTCAGTGCTTTATTGCCGGTGCTGTCTGTATGCCCGTCGATCACAATACTAAACAAGGGATTGGCATTGAGCTCTTCTGCTATTTTATCCAGTTCTTTTTTAGCTTCCGGTTTCAGGACCGACTCATTGGTATTGAACAAATACATGGCATTGAGCGAGATTTGTTTCGCCGAACCGATAGCCGCTACCGCGTCTATATCGGCACCCGGCCACATACGATCGACCTTGGGCAATGGTGTACGCGCGTCTTTCAGTTTCACATAGCGAAAAATTTCGCCGGGCTTGGTCGAATCACCGATATCTACCAATGCATTTCCACCGCTGATCTTCCCGACACTGATCCACGTCTTATTATCTTTGGAAACATAGAGGTAGGTTTCTTCCACATATTTTCCCATTTCAAAAACGTAAAGATCCGGACCATCAATATTAACGAGGGCATTGTCGGTAAATTGCAGAACCAGCTCGCCGCCGGTTCCGAGAGATACAAATCCGGTAACATGCAACTCATCGAAATCAGGAACGCCTACAGCATCCTGCGGATTGGAATTTTCGGCAATCGGTGCAGGGTCGCCTTTCTGATACGATACTACTTTATCGGCAAATGATATATCGCCCAGGGGCAGTTTTACAAAACCTCCATGGCCATTCTTATAGGATTTTTCCTGGGCCGATAAAAGCAATGGGCCCATGCAGGCCCATAACACGATACATATTCTGAATAAGATGCTCATTTGCTTACTGGCTCTGAAGCTTTTTCAGTGCCTCTTCTTTTGTATCAACCACTTTGAAAAGGGTATTCAATTTGGTGATGAGTAAAAGCTCGTTTACTTTTTTATTGACATGGCAAATCACAGTTTCGCCGCCTTTGGCCCTGGTCTTCGTCAGGAGCTGAATCAGGATATTGAGACCACTGCTGTTCATGTACTTGAGGTCTCCAAGTTCAACAACAAAGCGGGTTTTGCCCGACTCCAACAGGCCGTCAATGGCTTTGATCATATCTGCAGCCTGGTTTTTATCAATCAGTTCGCCACTCAGGCTAATGATTTCACAGTTCTGCTCTTCGGTTAATTTATAGTCAAATAACATAGGCGTTCGATTTCGGGATCATTAATCTTTTTTATGTTCACAGGTGCCATTTTCCTTCAGAGCTCTGCATTTTGCAAAGAAATTGAGGGAGTGATGAAATATATCAAAATTCAAAAGGTCTTCGGCCATGCTTTGGATCTGCATAATGCGCGGATCACAAAACTCGAATACTTTTTTACAGTCGCTGCAGATCAGGTGATCGTGTTGCTTGTATTTGTAGGCTTTTTCAAACTGGGCGAGATTTTTACCGAACTGGTGTTTTATGACCAGCCCCGCATCGATCAGTAATTCGATATTGTTGTATAATGTTGCACGGCTTACCCTGTATTTTTTATTCTTCATAAACACATACAGTTCCTCGATATCGAAATGTCCTTCGTGCGAATAGATTTCGCTCAGGATAGCATAACGCTCTGAGGTTTTCCGCTGCCCGTGTTTTTCGAGGTAATCGGTCAATATTTTTTCTACTGCCTGTTTTGTCTCCGTATTCATATCATTAATCCTTTATCAGGCTATCTTTTCATTTTCACGCTTCTCGCTGTCAATGCGCACCACATTGGTTACCCCTTTTACCTTTTTGAGGTTTTCCATCAGGGTATTGAGGTGTTTCGCATCGTGCACATACACCATAATCGTTCCCTCAAATATACCATCTTCCGTATCAAAATTAATCGAACGCATATTAATATTTAACTGATTCGAAATAACTTTTGTAATGTTGTTCACAAGTCCCAATTCATCGGTTCCCTGGATGCGGATACCGGCCAGGAAGGAAATCAGCTGATCGTTGGTCCATTTGGCCTTTACAACACGGTAGGCATAATTTGAAAGCAGTTTCAGGGCATTCGGACAATTCACCCGGTGTATCTTGATCCCTTCCGAAACGGTTGTAAATCCAAAAACATCATCTCCGGGAATAGGATTGCAACATGGCGCGAGACGATAATCCAGTTTTTGCATATCGTCGCCAATAACCAGCATGTCGCTGCTGCCACGCACATTGGTAACAAGCTCTTCAATTTTCTTTTCATGCTTACGGGCCTTGGCCTTTGTCGGATTCTGCTTATAGTCGATAAATTCTTTTATCTCCTTGGTATCGATATTCCCTACAGCAGTGCGATAAAACAATTCCTGGGCCGATGGCAGTCTCAGGAATGCATAAAACTCATTGACGTTTTGCAACGTGAAATCCAGCTTGAGTTTATAGAACTTACGTTCCAGGAGTTCTTTACCCTCATCGGCAATTTTACGACGGTTTTCCTTTAACGCATTTTTGATTTTGGATTTGGCCCGTGCTGTTACCACATAGCTGATCCAGTCTTCTTTAGGGGCCTGTTTCGACGAGGTGAGAATTTCTACCTGGTCGCCGCTTTTCAGCTGGTAACTTAATGGTACAAGCTTATGGTTTACTTTGGCGCCAATACACTGTTCGCCTACTTTGGTATGAATTTCAAATGCGAAGTCGAGTGCCGTAGCATTCGAGGGCAGGCTCTTCATATCACCTTTGGGTGTAAACACAAAAATTTCGTCGGCAAAGAGATTGAGTTTAAAATCATCGATAAACTCAAGGGCATTCGGATCCGGGCTTTCGAGCATTTCACGGATGCGGCGCAACCAGGCTTCGAGGTTACTTTCTTTTTCGGCCGCAGCATCTTTGTATTTCCAGTGAGCAGCATAACCCATTTCTGCAAGCTCATCCATGCGCACTGTACGGATCTGCACCTCTACCCATTTCCCTTCGGGGCCCATTACCGTGGTATGTAAACTCTCGTAGCCATTGGATTTCGGGGTTGAGATCCAGTCGCGCAAACGATCCGGATTAGGGTGGTAAAAATCGGTGATGATGGAATAAATCTTCCAGCAATCGGCTTTTTCCCTTTCCATCGGGGTATCGATCACGATGCGAATGGCAAAGAGATCGTATATCTCGTCGAATGGAACACCTTTATTTTTGATCTTGTTGTAAATCGAGAAAATAGATTTAGGCCGTCCGAAAATTTTAAACTTAAAACCTTGTTCCTGCAATATTTCCTTTAATGGGTCGATAAAGTTTTTGATAAAGCGTTTCCGCTCAGGCTCTGTTTCTTTGAGTTTATTGGAAATATCGATATACCATTCTTCGTTGGTATATTTCAAACCGAGGTCTTCCAGCTCCGACTTGATGGCATTGAGTCCCAGCCTGTGGGCCAGTGGTGCATACAGGTAAAGTGTTTCTCCTGCAATTTTCATCTGCTTATCACGCTTCATGTGATCGAGCGTGCGCATGTTATGAAGGCGGTCGGCCAGTTTGATAAGAATAACCCTCACATCTTCCGAAAGGGTAAGGAGCATTTTACGGAAGTTTTCGGCCTGTATAGAGGAGGTATGGTCGAATACTCCGGATATTTTCGTAAGACCATCAATGATCTGGGCCACCTTATCCCCGAACAAACCACGGATATCGTCGAGCGTAAGGTCTGTATCCTCAACCGTATCGTGAAGCAGGGCGCAAACAATCGCTGTGGTTCCGAGCCCTATTTCTTCGGCACAGATCTGGGCAACGGCAATGGGGTGATAAATATAGGGTTCACCTGATTTGCGGCGCATTTCTTTATGCGCTTCCACCGAAATCTCAAAAGCTTTACGAATAATTTCTTTATCCCCTTTTTCGAGGCGGCGCCTACAGGCTTTAATCAGGTTTTTATAGCGGTTTAAAATCTCCTTCTTTTCCGCTTCCAAATCAATTTGCATATTGTTTATGAAGTTACCTTTTTTGTCCAAAAAAATCAATGTGTTTCGTCGTTTATTAATTAACTTTAGACGATTGAAACTTTTCCAGTATCTATATTATTTTTTTCGATCCATCTCATTCAGAGGGCCTTACAAGACCTCACGAATGCTGTATTATGAGTCTGTTTACGAGAAAAAGCTGAATATACATACCGCCCGTATCGAAAACCTGGATGAACTGACCCTGGCCGGCGAAAACAAACGTGAAAACCACCATTACCAGGGTGCCAGCTATATGATCCTCTTCCGTATCATGGCCTGGTTTCCGGAACATATCAAAACAAAACCCTTTATTGATTATGGCTGCGGTAAAGGCCGCGCCCTGTTCGTAGCCGAGCAAAATGGTTTCACACATCTTATCGGTGTTGATATTGCACAGGAATTACTGCATGATGCCAAACAAAACCTGTTATCGTTCCGGAAGAAAAATCCGGGAAGCCTGTTTCAGTTTGTATTCGAGGACGCTACACGTTTTCAGATTCCGGCAGATGCCTCGGTATTCTATTTTTTTAATCCCTTTGGAGAGGTTATTCTGAAACAGGTTGCCAACAGTATCAAAGAGAGCTATCGGTCGCATCCGCGCGAATTGTACATTATATATGTAAACCCCAAGTACGGCCATGTGTTCGATGAAACAGGCTATACCAAAGAGTGGGTATTACGTAGTTTTTTATACCGCGAAGCGATTATCTATACCCTGAAAGCATGACCCGTATTTTATTGATTTCAGATACACACTCCTGGCTGGATCCGGCGCTCATCAAGCATATTGAAGCTGCCGATGAAGTATGGCATGCCGGCGATGTCGGCAATATAGAGGTCTGCGACACGATCATGAAATACAAACCGCTCAAAGGTGTATACGGCAATATTGATGGGGCGGAGGTCAGAAAAACACTCCCCGAAAATGCCATATTTCCATGTGAATCCGTGAAGGTTTTCATCACACACATTGGTGGTTACCCTGGTCGTTATAACAAAGAGGCCAAAGCACTTATTGAAAAAGAAAAACCGAAGCTCTTCATCTGCGGTCATTCACATATTCTGAAAGTGATGTACGATAAGGAGCACGACCTGTTGCATATGAACCCGGGAGCCTGTGGAATTCATGGATTTCACCATGTAAAAACAGCGCTCCGTTTTGTGATCGATGGTGATCAGATCAGGGATCTGGCCGTGATCGAATTAGGCAAACGGGCCTAGTTAAAGGTACGCAGATCAGCACCACCCATCATGGCGAGCGGAGCAATCTCAGTCCTCTTTCTTTCTCGCAGATACACGCAGATTAAGAACACGCAGATAAGCACAGATCAGCTCCACCCGTCATGGCGAGCGAAGCAATCTCAGTCCTCCTTCTTTCTCGCAGATACACGCAGATTAGGAACGCGCAGATTTACACAGATCAGCTCCACCCGTCATTGCGAGCGAAGCAATCTCAGTCCTCTTTCTTTCTCGCAGATACACGCAGATTAGGAACGCGCAGATTTACACAGAAAGATTAACACAGCTCAGCGAAAATCAGCGTTTTCATCGGCGGAAATCAGCGGGAACCTTGTACTCAGACACGCACAGATCGGCTCCACCCGTCATGGCAAGCGTAGCGCCTCCGCTATGCGCCTATGCTGAAGCTTCAGCGGCACGCGGAGCGAAGCAATCTCAGTCCTCCTTCTTTCTCGCAGATACACGCAGATTAGGAACGCGCAGATTTACACAGAAAGATTAACACAGCTCAGCGAAAATCAGCGTTTTTATCGGCGGAAATCAGCGGGAACCTTGTACTCAGACACGCATAGATCAGCTCCACCCATCATGGCGAGCGTAGCGCCTCCGCTATACGCCTATGCTGAAGCTTCAGCGGCATGCGGAGCGAAGCAATCTCAGTCCTCCTTCTTTCTCGCAGATACACGCAGATTAGGGACGCGCAGATTTACACAGAAAGATTAACACAGCTCAGCGAAAATCAGCGCATTCATTGGCGGAAATCAGCGGGAAACTTGCCTGCAGATCAAAGACTTTGAAAGATCGTTTTATTTCTTTTGTTTCTCGTTATACGATTTGATAAAATCAGCCCAGGGTGTGGTTTTGTATTTATCCTCGGCGTAATATACCAGGATAGGCTTCAGCGTTTGAGGCGATAAATAATTATTCAGGGCATCGAGAAAATTTTCGTTGGCATCCAGCACTGCAACCGTCGGAAACCCAAGCCTGTTGTTGGTTACCTTCATGGCAAAGGTATTGAAAGGATACCCGTTAACCATCATTTTATAACACTTCTCCCCCTTAAACAAAATCGTATCGGCTGATTCGGCATCAAAGTTCATGATATAAAAATGCTTGTTGATGTAATTTACAATACCGGTATCCGAAAAGGTCATTTTATTCTGCACCTTGCAGGCATTACAGAATCCGGCAGAGATATTCACAAGTACTTTCCGCGGTTTCTTCTTCTGTAACTGTTCAATCTCTTTCAGGCTATACGTTTTCACCAGTTTTGGCGTTACCGTATCGAAAAAGGTTTTATCAAACTGATGCGCGAAGTCCTCGTAGCCTGATGTTTTGAAAACATTCTCCACCGTATATACCAGCAATGGCTGTATTTTCCGGTCGTCGAGGTAACCCTGCGACAAAAGATTAAACTCAAAATTATTGGTCACAAAAATGGTAGACGGATAACTCAAACTCGTACCCAGAAACTTGATTGCCAGTTCATGCGGTGTTTTGGGTGCTGCAGATGTTGGCTTATAAATTTTTCCATTGTACTCGATCGTATCTTTGGTTTCAGCATTGAACTTAACCGGGTAAAAATAGGTATTGATGTAGTTGGCAATGCCCTCATTAGAGTATGTTGTTTTCATCATGTGCTTACACCAGCCGCACCAGTCGGTATACACATCGATAAGAAATGGCTTTGGCGCCTGCTTGTTCAATGCCTGGGCCTCCTTCAGGTCCAGCCATTTCACCAAACCGTTTTCATGCTGTGCCTGCACTGAAAAACTCCATAACACAATAAAAGCAATACTGTATGCAAATAACTTCATGGTTTTATATCCTGATCAAAATTTAACTTATCTAAACTTACAGCTCAGTAGCGCTATATCATCGGCAAAAGGCATTTCCGCCTTAAACTCCTCCAGGTAATACAGCAAGGCATTATTAATGAACTCGCAGGTACCATTGCGATTCTTTAGCAATATAGCCTCAATTTCTTCCAATGCCAGGCTCTCTCCCTTGCTGTTGGTCGTATCCGTGAGGCCATCGGTATAAGCCAGCAGGAAAGATTGCTTTGAAAGCAGAATAGTTTCACTATCGAGAGCATTCAGCGGATTAATGATCCCCAGGAGCGTACATCCCTTACTTAAAGTCAGGAATTTATCATTGTTAAACAGAATAGGAGCATTATGCCCGGCATTGATATAAGACAATTTGCGCGTGGCGATATTGTATTTGGCAATGAACAGGGAAATAAATTTCTCGCCTTTAGCATTATCAAAGATAAGCTGATTGATGTCGATTACAATCTCCGAGAGATTTTGAGTATACCGCAAAAGCAGGTGTAATGCAGCCTGCAGGTTACTCATCAGCAATGCAGCGGCAACACCTTTACCGGAAACATCAGCAAGGCAGAATATAAATTCAAATTCGTTGAGCCAGATCACATCATAATAATCGCCACCTACCTGCTGGTGCGGCAGGTACAGAGCGCTCATCTCTACTTCCTCGGTATTCGGCAGTTTTGTAGGGAACAACAGGCGCTGCATACCCTGCGCCAGCTCCAGCTCTTTCTGAATAGCAGCCCGCTGAATAGATTGTTTGGAAAGTTTTTTATTTTCAATAGCCACCACCATCACATTGGTGAGGGTTTGTATAAAAGGCAGGTGGCGGATAGCAGCACTGACTTCCAGTTTTTTTTCATCGATATCGCCCAGCAATACAAAGGCAAGCGGTGTTGATTTATGGTATACAGGAATTACAATTTCAAAACTCTTGCTCAGTTCTCCGTTCGAAAATGAGATCGTTTCAATCTCTTTGATATCGAGCAACTCGGGTTCAAACTTCAGGTGATTAAACGCCTTATCCACGCCATATTTCAAAATGCAGGTCCATTCGGTATCGAAGCTGAAAAGCACGAGTTTGCCCACTTTCAGCTGGTTCTCCAGAATATCCTGGTAGATATCGAGTAGTTGCGAAGTCGACAAATTGTTATTGATCGCTTTGGTCATTACCAGAAGCGCATTCAGCTTCACATCCTTTACAGTGTTGCTATGTCCCTGAATATGCAAGCGTGGCTTTGTCAAGGTTACTTATCGTACAGTTTATGAATAAGCGATGGCAATTGCTTGGCAGCAAATACTTCCTTCATTTTTTCGCGGGCTTCATAGGCAGGGCTTCCAAAATAAATCTTACCCTGTTTGAGGTTCTCACCCACCCCACTCTGCGCCTGCACCACCACATTATCTTCGATGGTAATACCACTCGATATGCCCACCTGGCCCCACATGGTAACACGGTTTCCGATGGTGCAGCATCCGGCAATAGCTACCTGTGCAGCAAACAGGCACATCTCGCCAATCGTAACATCGTGCGCTATATGAACCATGTTATCCAGAATACTTCCTTTGCCAATGCGCGTTACATGCGTCACACCGCGGTCGATGGTAACATTGGAACCGAGACTTACATGGTCTTCGATGATGACATTTCCACAGGATTGCAATTGCTCAAAACCGGATGCACGCTTTTTAAAATAAAATGCATCCGATCCGATAACTGAACCGGCATGGATTGTAACATGATCACCAATAACCGTATGATCATAAATAACCACATTGGGATGTATGATGCAATGCTCGCCTATAGTGACATGGTTACCCACGTATACTCCGGGCATGATTAAAGATGTTTTCCCGATACGGGCTGTATCACTGATCGGCTTTAATGAATATTGTTTTGGCTGGAAATGGGCCGTTAGCTCATTGAATGCTGTAAACGGCTCCGGGTGTATAATCAGGGCTTTCCCTTCCGGGCAATCGACACGTTCGTTGATCAGAATTGTGGATGCTGCCGAATGCAGCGCCTTGTTATAATATTTGGGATGGTCTACAAACACGACATCACCAGGTTCTACACGGTGAATTTCGTTGAAACCAGTGATCACATGATCTTTATTGCCGATATATTCTGCGTGAATAATGGCCGCAATTTCATGTAATGGTGTTGAAGGAATTCGCATATGCTTAAAGTTACAATTTTTACCCTAACGACACTACGTGAATAGTCATAAAAAAACCGTTACCTGTCGACAGATAACGGTTCTTTACAAGATCGGGGTTCATTATTTTTTGATACGCTCTACGTAAGACGCTGTGCGTGTATCTACTTTAATTTTATCGCCTACATTACAGAATAACGGCACGTTAACTTCTGCGCCGGTTTCGATCGTAGCGGGTTTCAATGTGTTGGTAGCAGTATCGCCTTTTACACCCGGTTCGGTGTAAGTGATTTCGCACTCTACAAAAGTCGGTGCCTCAGCCAGGATGACGTTTTCACCTTCCTCGAAGCTTACTTTCACATCCATACCTTCTTTCAGGAACTGGAAGCTGTCGCCAAACAACATCTTAGGAACATACACCTGTTCAAAGTTTTCAGGATCCATCACCACAGCAAAATCACCTTCCGGGAAAATATACTGCATTTGTTTGTATTCCACACGTACTACTTCTACCGATTCACCTGAACGGAAGCGGTTTTCAAGCTGCTTACCTGTTTTCAGGTTACGCATTTTTGCCTGGTAAAATGCACGAAGGTTACCCGGGGTGCGGTGTTGGTACTCCATAATTTGCATAAGTTCGCCATTGAAACGGATTACTGAACCTACGTTGATGTCGCCTGTGTCTGCCATATTGTGATGTATTTAATTTTTATTTTTAAAGCCTGTAAATATAGTTTTTTTAATCTAATTCGTGTACTACACCCATATTGCTGAATTTTTCAATACGTTGTTCGACACGTTTTTCGGGTGATATTTTTTTAAGCTCGGCAAGGTATTTCAGAATTTCGGCTTTCACCGTCGCGAAAATTTCCTGCGGATTCTGATGAGCTCCTCCCAATGGTTCTTTAATGATTCCATCTACAAGGCCGTTTTTACTCATATCTTCAGCGGTAAGCTTAAGGGCTTCAGCCGCTTTTTCTTTAAAGTTCCAGCTTCTCCATAAAATAGATGAGCATGACTCCGGAGAAATAACCGAGTACCAGGTATTTTCCAGCATCAGTACTTTATCGCCGATACCAATACCAAGGGCACCACCGCTGGCACCTTCGCCAATAATGATACAGATAACGGGTACTTTAAGCTGACTCATTTCCAGGAGATTGCGGGCAATGGCTTCGCCCTGGCCACGTTCTTCAGCTTCCAGTCCGGGATATGCACCCGGTGTATCGATAAACGTAACAATAGGTTTATTGAACTTCTCGGCCAGTTTCATTAAACGTAGTGCCTTGCGATAGCCTTCCGGGTTGGCCATACCAAAACGACGGATCTGGCGCATTTTGGTATTGATCCCCTTTTGCTGACCGATAAACATTACTGTTTGTCCGTCTATCTCACCAAAGCCGCCAACCATGGCTTTATCATCGCCTACGGTACGGTCGCCATGCAACTCTATAAAACTGCCGCCTGAAACAGACTCAATATATGCCAGTGTATATGGGCGCTCCGGATGGCGGCTCACCTGTACACGCTGCCAGGCTGTAAGGTTCGAAAAAATCTCAACGCGTTTCTCTTTGATCTTCTCCTCCAGTTCGTGGATGGCAGCACTCATGTCTACCTTGCTCTTTTCAGCAACACCTTTCAGCTTCTCGAGCTCCTGATCCAACTCCTGTATCGGTTTTTCAAAATCAAGATATGTCATTTTAGTGTTTTTTTAGTTAGGCGGCAAAGGTAAGCATTTTTTGAGAAAACAGGGCCTTTGCGGCCAGATTTCGCGCGTCAATCACTAATATTAAATAACTGAAAAACAACCATTTAACAAGAAAACTGCATTTTAAACTACGGTTCTGTAAAAAGCAAAATATCGAAAAGCCATCCCCCGTATCAGGTGAAAAATCAATACATTCGTGCCGTGATCTCTTTTCCGAATGCTAAAATAAATCTGGGGCTTCATATTACCGAAAAGCGGCCCGACGGTTTTCATAATATCGAAACCGTTTTTTACCCCACAGGTTGGTGCGATGTGCTTGAGCTTATTGAAAACAGAACGGGTGCACGTGCTTTTAACCTTCATCTCAGTGGCTTACCGATTGCCGGTGATCTGCACGACAATCTGTTATATAAAGCGTATCAGCTTATCAGCCGGAGCCACCTCCTGCCCAATATTGATGTATACCTGCACAAGGTGATTCCGATGGGTGCAGGGCTTGGCGGAGGCAGCGCCGATGCCGCTTTTTTTATTAACCTGCTCGACCAGGCTTTTGAACTTGGTCTTACTGAAGATTTCAGAATTGAAATTGCCCGACAGCTGGGCAGCGACTGTGCGTTTTTTATAAAGAACAAACCCCTTTACGCCCGTGAGAAGGGCGATGTGTTTGAACCTGTGAATATCAACCTGGCTGGTTATTACCTGGCGATTGTTTATGCGAATGTTCACAGCAATACCAAAGAAGCCTATAGCCTTGTAAAACCTATGGCCTCAACACCCCTGAAAAATCTCATTGAACAGACGCCTGTGAAAGACTGGAGATCTGTTCTGAAAAACGATTTTGAAATCTCCATTTTTTCAAAATACCCGCAGGTACAAGCCCTCCGGGATTCGCTTTACAATAACGGCGCATTGTATGCATGTATGAGTGGCAGCGGCAGTGCGGTATTTGGTTTATTTGACAAGGAACCAGTTTTATCCGAATGGGCTGATTACCCGCACTGGGTAGGCCTCTTATCATAAAAAATCCCACACAGTTTATACCGCGTGGGATCCTACAAAATGCAGTTCTGCTTATTGAACCTTACAGGTTGTTTCGCCGCTGCCTAAACCCTGGCAATATTTTTTAGCACGCATCTTCGTATCCTTGGTTGTACCTGCAGTGTATGAACCGCTTGAATTGGTACAAACACAATCATAATCTTTTTTGCAGGATGAAAATGCCAATACCGCCAGGCAGCATAAAGGCAAAAACCGGAATATTTTTTGCTGCATCATTATTACAAGTTACCCATTTTTACAACAAGATCGACCAGGCGGTTGCTATAGCCATATTCATTGTCGTACCAGCCAATAACCTTAACGAGGTTACCAACCACACTGGTAAATTCAGCATCAAATAAGACAGAGTGCGGATTACCAACCACATCCACCGATACGATCGGGTCTTCGGTGTATTCCATAATTCCTTTCAGATCCGTTTCCGCTGCTTTTTTAAATGCGGCATTGATTTCTTCCACACCGGGGTAATTGGTCAATACACAGGTAATGTCGGTCAGTGAGCCATCGGGCACAGGTACGCGCATGCCACATCCTCCAATTTTATCACCAAGGTCCGGGAATATTTTTCCGAGTGCTTTGGCTGCTCCGGTGCTGGTTGGAATAATGCTTACTGCAGCTGCACGCGCACGGCGTAAATCGCGGTGTGGCGCATCGTGCAGGCGCTGATCGCCGGTATAGGAGTGTACGGTTGTTACGTAAGCTTCTTCGATACCCCATTGCTGTAATACTTTAAGCATAGGTGCCGAACAATTGGTTGTACACGATGCATTTGAAATAATGGTATCTTCTTTTTTCAGGATATGATCATTCACGCCAAGAACAATGGTTTTGATATCATCATCTTTCGCAGGTGCCGATAAAATAATTTTCTTAGCTCCTGCGTCCAGGTGCTTCTGTGCGGATGCTTTATCGAGGAACAAGCCTGTTGATTCAAGCACGATGTCGATACCAAGTTCCTTCCATGGCAGTTGAGCCGGATCTTTGGAGCCGAAAATCCTGATTTTTTTTCCATTCACAATCAGATGCTGGTCGTCATGAGAGATTTCAGCCTTAAGCTGACGGTGCACCGAATCGTATTTTAATAAATGGGCTAATGTTTTTGCATCTGTAATATCATTGATAGCGACAATGTCGATATGGGGATTGAGGTAAGCATTGCGAAAGAAAACGCGGCCTATCCTGCCGAAGCCATTGATGGCAATTTTAATTTGGTTCATAGTATAAAGTTACGAGATTTTTAAAATATTGTTCTTTATCAACTTTCGTTTTTTTAAATGTTAACATATCCAGTATATACCAGTCTTCATCCTGGATCACAAGCGCCTTCTGATGTTTCAGGTAGTAAAACCCATGTCCGGTGATTGTTTTCAATCGCTTGCCATCATAATCCTCGAAGCTGTAAAACTCTTCCGGTTCATACTCCTTGAGCACTACACGGGTTCTGGTGGCGTACTCTATATGACGCTTATTTGTGTAGAGTAATTTTCCGTGCAGTTCAAAAATATCATCGTTCAGATTGCCGGAAGATGCCGAACTGCAGCAATATACCGTGCTGTCTTCCGGGTTTATTTTTATACTTCTGTAACGGCAGCTGGCAATAACATGACCCGTACTGTCTATCAACCCACGGATGCGTAGTGGCTGTCCGTTTTTTTCAGAATAAGTCTCTGTGATGTAAAAATGACGGAGTGTCGATTCATAAATATTATCAAAGCCTTTCGACAGCTGTTTCCCCTGCCGCGATATCAGGTAAATCTTATGGTTGAACAGGATCTTAAATACAGGGGCGTGTTCCAGGTAATTGTCTGCAAGTTCCTCCTGGTTCTTAAAGGTATAAACCGTATCAGGGAAGTCCTCAGGAAGAATGCCGATTTTACGATTCTGCACATTGATAAAATAAAAATCATAATCTGCCTGCTCTTCACCGGTTAGCGGGTTCACCACGGTATTAAATGCATTTTTGGAGGCAACAAGACAAACACGGTTTGCCGCATCGAAGCCCATAACAGAATCGTATTGCGCCGGAATAACAATGCCTGACTGATTTTTGAAGCCCCATTTGGTTCCTTCTTTAAACGCCGAAAGTGATTGTGAAAATACGGGGCATGCACATATCCAAAGTATTATGAAACAATATATACGCACTATGTAAATGTAAACATTTTTCAATTGCATAAATACACGGGTATTTACGTGTGATGTTTGATTGTATGCGGGTAAACCATTATATTGGTATAAAAAAAGATGGGAAATTTTGTCAAATCTGAAATAATGGATTCAAATACCATTATTCACCATTACTCGGCTACAAGCCGCCAGGAGCTGATCGACCAGGTTGATTCTTATTTTAAGGCGCTTGGCTATAAACAGGAAAATGGTGTTCCCGGCAACGCCAGTTATTCCAAAGGCAACAGGGTGATGCGTATTTTACTGGGAGCCTTTGTGAAATATTTTAAAGTGGATGTTTCTGTGTCCGACAACATGGACGGCATTTATAAAGTCGGTGTAAAAAGCGGTACATCGGGCATGTCGGGCGGACTGATCGGGATGAACCAGGTGAAAAATGAAATGAACCGTATTGGTCAGGACCTGCAGCGTTTGTAATCAGTTGGTATAGGGCCGCGCCTGTTTTATGATAAACACGTGTTTCTTTTCAGGCGTTTCAATCATCTTAAATTCTACATCCATCCCGAAATTCTTGTAATCGGTTTTGGGCCAGGCATGGTATAAACCGTAGAAATAGCGTTTCACATTTTCGAGTTGTAAAGTGAGTTGATACAGTTCCTCTTTACTCAACAGGGAACCTCCGGGGCTCAGGCTCGAATAGCTGATCCAGTCGGCTGAACGCGGCTCGTTATAAAAATCGGAACCCGAATTCATGTAGGAAATAACCTGCTCCGAAATAACATTTTCATCGGGAGAAACCACTTCGGCCTCCCCTTTCTGCATATTAATCACAAACCCGACTTCGTAGTTCCTGTAAAGATTTTTAGTAATCGCCACACCGTTCACCAACTCATGGTCATAGGCTCCATGCACCAGTACAGCCATCAATACTCTGGAGTGGTCCATACCAAAATAATCGCGCTCCTTATAAGCTCGTGTATTCCATAAACTGGCCCACACTTTTTTAATCGCTTTTTCAATGCTTTTGGCTGTATCACCCACACGCCCCGAAACGGAGGTATACAGTCCTGCCCCATTAAACTGCTCGCCATCCTCGCAGTTAGACGACGACCGGAACCTGACCTTGGTATGCCCGAACCGTGCCAGGCACATGGCGTTTACCTGCCGCAAAAGTTCTGTATCTATGGGGCTCCGGGTTATCATCTTCCGGATCGCTTTGAGTTGTATATCCAGGATACTGTCGTTAGGATTTGTTTTACGACTCAAGACAATACCTTGTATCATGGTATCAATGCCGTATTTTCTGAGATGCGCTGCATAATAATGAAACGGAATTCCAAATGCATCGGGAGGTGTTTTCAGTTTCCCGGTCTTACGTTCCAGTCGCTTCAGTTCAGCCAGATTACAGGTTTTAACACCGTATGCTGATTTGTTTTTCAGCTCCAGTGTTTTCAGATCCGCTAACAGACTAACAGCCGTATCATAAGGCAATTCTGTTTTTACAGTTGTGGTATTGCCTGCCGGTTGAACCTGTGCAGCGGGCTTTATGGCAATCGTATTTTCTCCAACGGATAATTCAACCGCCCGGCCTTTCCATACCCGCAGCGAATCATTGGTATAGCAGCCTTTTTTAAAGGCACATGGTGTTTTGCGGTTGGCCGTGAGCAGGCAGATATGGCTTAGGGGCGTTTGGAACCGATCGGTAATGATGCCTCTGCATACCGGAATCTGGTTCGAATTTCCCCGGATCACGAGTATATTGCGACTGTAATCAACAGAAGCCCTGATGGAGTCTGCATCCACAAATCTCAGAATACCCGTAACCTTCCCCTTGAAAACAGGCTGATAGCTTTGCTTCTGAAACAGATCATCGCCGGTAATGACATCATGCTTTGCGGCGAGTTCCTTTTTCCTGCGCAGTAATGTTGTTGTGTTCAGCAGTATTTTGAATTTGTTGCCCAGGAAAAAAGTCTGCGAGACTTTGGCAACCAGCTTATCAATCATTTCATCGCTGATATCGTCGGGTGGCGCAAATTGCAGGAAATAATTTTTCGTATCGGTATTGTAATTAAATGTAGCCAGAATATATTTTCTGCCCGGATCACGGCCATAGTTCAGTTTATTGAAAATATCGAGTTCATCTTCGTCAAACAATACACTGGTTACAAAAGAATAATGCCAGGTGTATTTCCGCGATTCAATATAGTAGATCTTATCGGTCCGGAGTTCATATATTACTTTTATACATTCAATGCCATTATAGTTGTTCGACAAGGGCTTTCCTTTCATACGGTCAAAATCAGCCCGGTTGCTGATCGTATTCAGATAATCAGGAACTCTCGACTGAGCCTGGTTTTGACAGGGATATAAAAGGCCTGCCAGCAAAACCAGGAGGCTGAATATGCAGTGAGTACGCTTCAATCGCAGGTTCTATTCTTTTCCGTATTTCTTCTTCATTTCCTCAATATATTTGGCGCGCTCTTCAGGGCTCATGTTCATAATTTCCTGCTGTGTTTTCATACCCTGCATCGCTCCAGGCGTTTGTACGGTTTCTGTTTTAGTATAACCGGCCGGTATGTCAAAATCTGTTTTGGCAATGGTCGCCTTTTCTATTTTCACCAGCTCCATGGTCATATCCCCTTCGCGTGGATCATTCTTGTGAATCATCTTTACCAGGAATCCTTCGCAACCGGCATCCTTGAGTGCCTGGTTACGTTTGGCTGAACCCAACCGCTTATTGCTGCTCATCGCATCGGCATATTTTGTATAGTCCGGAATATCCTTGGTATTCCACACTTCCATCGTTTCCGTGCCTTCCGTAATCAGGGCATGGGTGCATTTATAACCGTTCACGACTTCGTCATTCAGTTTTTTAACTGTATAGGTTCTGTTATCCGTTTGTTGCTGCACTTCCTTTTTTTTCATCTCCGAATACGATTTACTTTTTTCGTTGATCACATAAATCACATCCGGATTTTCTTTTTTCCAGATCTGTACGAGTTTCATGCCTCCATCGGGCATCTGGGCGAAAAACATATTGATTTCCGACCTGTAGCCAACATCGGTATACTTTACCAGGGAGTTTCCTTTTATACCTTTCGACGAGGTAAATTTGTATTCGATGGTTGTACCGTTCTGGGCTGCCATGTTTAAACCCATAACACTCAGCAGGAGTAAAAGTGTTTTTTTCATGTGTTGTTAATGTTTATGTTCCCCATTTATCCATATTCATCAGAAACAGTACAGGTACATAAATATGGATAACAATTGGGAGATTTGTTTAGATAAATATACCATTTAGACTGAAAATAGCAAGTGGCCGGAAACAAAAAACCTCCCGGTATAAGCGGGAGGTTTTCATCTTTAATAGAAAGTTTTTTATTTCGCGTAGCTGGTAGCACGTACTTCGCGGATCACAGTTACCTTAATCTGACCCGGATAGGTCATTTCGGTCTGAATCTTCTGCGAAATATCAAAGGCCAGTTGTTCGGATTGTTTATCATCTACTTTATCAGCTGATACAATCACACGTAATTCACGACCTGCCTGGATCGCATACGTTTTTTCAACGCCCTGGTAGTTCATGGCCAGGTTCTCAAGATCTTTCAGACGTTTGATGTATTGTTCTGCAATTTCGCGGCGTGCACCCGGACGGGCACCACTGATGGCATCACATACCTGGATGATCGGGGCATACAGGGTTGTCATTTCAATTTCATCGTGGTGAGCGCCAATGGCATTGCATACTTCTGGTTTCTCTTTGTATTTTTCGGCCAGTTTCATACCCAGGATTGCGTGTGGCAATTCAGGTTCTTCATCAGGTACTTTTCCAATATCGTGTAATAGACCGGCACGTTTGGCCACTTTAGGATTCAGTCCCATTTCACTGGCCATAATCGCACAGAGGTTTGCTACCTCGCGGCTGTGTTGCAACAGGTTTTGTCCGTAAGAAGAACGGTATTTCATACGGCCTACCATACGGATCAGTTCCGGGTGTAATCCATGAATACCAAGATCGATACAGGTCCGTTTACCTGTTTCGACGATCTCTTCTTCAATCATCTTTTTGGTTTTCTCAACCACTTCTTCGATACGTGCCGGGTGAATACGACCATCGGTAACCAGCTGGTGTAAAGCCAGTCGGGCAATTTCGCGGCGAATAGAGTCGAAACAGGAAAGCTGAATCGCATCCGGTGTATCGTCTACAATGATTTCAACGCCGGTGGCGGCTTCAAGAGCACGGATATTACGTCCTTCGCGACCGATGATCCGGCCTTTCATTTCGTCGTTTTCGATGTGGAAAACCGAAATAGAATTTTCGATGGCGGTTTCTGTGGCAACACGCTGAATCGTTTGAATAACAATTTTCTTAGCTTCCTTGGAGGCATTGATTTTAGCCTCATCCATGGTTTCTTTAATGTATGCCATGGCTTCTGTTTTGGCTTCCGCCTTAATGCTTTCGATCAGTTGGGTTTTGGCCTCATCGGCACTCAGGCCTGAAAGTTTTTCAAGCTGCAGAACCTGCTGACGGTGGAACTTCTCCAGTTCTTCCTGTTTACGTTTATAATTTTCGGACTGAGAGGCAACCTGCTGGCGCTGGTTTTCAAGCTCTTTGTCTTTGCGGTTAACTTCCTCGATTTTTTTAGAAAGTTCGCTTTCTTTTTGCTTGATCCGCGATTCGTTTTTGGTAATTTCCTGGTTTCTTTCGTTCACTGATTTCTCGTGTTCCGATTTCAACTGCAGAAATTTTTCCTTGGCCTGGAGTATCTTTTCCTGTTTCAAAGCCTCGGCTTTTACTTCGGCTTCCTTGATCCGGTTTTGTTTTTCAAGTTGCGCGCCCTTATTCAGTTTGGAGTTCGACAGGATAAACCCCGCCACAACCCCAACAATCAAGGCAGCTGCAATAAATATAATTGATAATGCACTCATATAGTTTATAATCCACCTTTATTTAGTTACGCCCTCACCGGCAGTGGTAACCGGTTGGGGATATGTATAAAAAAACGCACAAACATATTGATGATCAAATGTTTGTGCGTTAATAAAAATCAGTAAACCAGGTTTACTCCTGTATATCGTTTGTGTTTGCCTTATGCTGAATCAGCATTTTTTCTACATCGGCAAATACATGCTTTAATATGCTTAATTCATGTTCTGCATCACTGGCTTGTTTGTTTAACTGTGTTACCAGTTGAAGGGTAACCATTGCCAGAACATCTTTTTTATCTTTTACCGCGTATTGTCTTTCAAATTCCGCGATTTTCTGATTGATTAGTTCTACCGCCTTTTTTACGCTCAGTTCTTCGTCGTTTTTTACCTTGAGTGTGTAAACACTATTAGCAATTTCTACTTTTAAACTTACCTCGCTCATCAAAAGAGGGCTTCATTATTTATTAAGCACTTAATAGAGCTATACATTTATCTATTTCACGCACCAACTCATTTATTTGTTTCTTCATGGCCGTTTTCTCGGAAGAAACAGGACCACCTGAACTTTTTGCCAAGATAACATTTTTTCTGTGCATATCCAATTCAGTTACATCAATATTCTGAGAATCAATTTGTTGTGATAAACCAGAAACGGTATCATTCATTTTCAGCAATTGTGTAGCCATCTCTTCTTTTTCGTTGAGCAACTGCAGTTTCTCATCATTCAGAACATCTAACTGCTTGAATAAGCGATCGATAAAGGCTTCCTGTTCATCTACTTTCGATGCCGATTTCAAGCCTTCAATCTGAGAAAGATTAGAGCTGATTTCCTGATTCAGGCTTTCTACTTTAACATTCAGACCATCGATCTCTGATCTGTAAGTACCAATACTTTGCTCCAGTTCGTTTTTCACTGACAAAAGTTTGTCATACTCCTGTTGTTGTTCCAGTGCCAGCTCATTGGCACTGTTGGCTGATTTCAGCTCGCCGCGAAGTGTTTCCATTTCAGCTTTTAACAGGCTTAACTCCGTTTGCAGGGCTGTATTGTCGGCCGATAAGGATGTGATTTCGTAATTTTTGGTATTCAATGTTTCTTTCAGGGCCTCTACTCTGCTCTCAACCCCTGAATTCGCTTCGGCCAATTCTGCTTTCAATAATTGAAGTTCTGCTTCAGCAGCTTCCAGTTTATCAGAGGTCACATCAATTTCGCTGATCAGGTTTGTATTTTCTGCCAGTAATTTCTGGAACTCAATGTCCTTACTTTGAATCTGCTGAGAATGACTCATCTCCAGTTCATTCCGGAAAGCATCAAAGGCCTCTTCTTTTTCAGTGAGTGTATTGCTGAGCGACTGCAGCTTTGTATTCAATTCGCTATACGATACTTGAAGGTTATTAAGCTCCTGCGATTTACTTTCCAGTTCCGTGCTTAAAACAGAAACGGTCGATTCTTTTTCTGATAACTTGCCGGAAAGTTCGCTAATGCTGGCATTGAGACCGGAAACGATTTCGCTTTCCGAAGCCTGGCTGGCCAGTTTATAGGCATCGAACTCCGATAATAATGTATTATACACTTCGTTCTGACGATTGATCTCCTGGTTTTTAATTTCAATTTCGCGGCTCAGGTTTTCAATTTGTGTATTTTGAGCATCGATATGAAATACCATTTCACGGATTTTCTCCTTGAAGTGCTCATTCTCCAGAACAAAGCGGTTGGCTTCTTCAGCCAGCCTGGTGTTTTGTGAATTGGAATGAATAAGTGTATTTGACAGTTGCTCTTCGTAGTATGTTTTAAGCTCCGCTTCTTTTTGTGCGAAAGAAGACGTGATCTCTGCGACACGTGACTCCAGGGTCTGCGTAAATGTTGCTTCCTGTTGTTGCAGGCTGTTTGATAAAAATTCAATACGTTTCTCAAACGATGCCGTCAGTTCCTGTTTCTCGGCAGCGAATGTTTCATTTAACGAGCGGATGGCCGACTCATGTGTAGTGGCCACCTGTTCCTTTTCTGCATGATATAAGGTCTCTAATAAAGAGATCTTATTCTCATAGTCTTTCTTCAGTTTTTCCATTTCACCGGAACTCGAAGATGATAAAGCTGAGATCGACTGTTCCGATTCCTGTTTAAGCGCATGGATTTGCTCTGTATAACCGGCAGACATATCTGCAATGCGGTTTTCGTAAGCCGACCTGACTTCGCTTAACTGCGACTCAAACGATGCGTTTAACTGGCTGATCTTTCCTTCATATTCACTTCGGATGCCGTTTTGCTGATACGATGTATTTGTTTTCAGTTCGGCAATCTGGTTTTCATACGTGTTTTTCAGGGATTCGATTTCAGCTGCTGAAGCGGCATTCATTTCCGAAATTTTTGTTTCGTACTCTGATGAGATACCTGAAAGTTGAGTATTCAGCTCGTCAATTTTAGCTAACAGTGATACAATCTCATCCTGTTTTTCCTGCAGCTGATCTTTAATTGTTGAACGTAATTCTTTGAAAGCCGCAACTTCGCTTTTGTAATTGCTGTTGTCGCGTTCCATCACAACAAGCTTGGTATTAAGCACGTCAATGTTTACCTGCAGGCGCTTGCAATCCTCGTCGCGTTCAATCAGTTGATTTCTGTAATCGCTCAGGGAGCGTTTCAACTCATTGTATTCTTTACGCAACGCCAGGTCGCTGTCTAACACTTGCTGTAATTCGGTTTTAATTGTTTCTACGTTCATGCTAAATAAACAGTTTATTGTTGGTTAAAATTATATTATATAAACCGCATAAAAACGTGGCTGACTAACTTTGATTCAACAACCCATTGTTAATTAAGTAGATGAGATTTAACACAAGCATGATCACCAGTTATAAAGTCTTTTTAGGGTGTTTACTTATGAGTAAACTCAGTACAGCCCAGCAACCATATAACGGTTCCGGTCTTATATACCCACTCGATAAAACACCTGTCGTTACTGGTAATTACGGCGAATTACGGTCTAATCATTTTCATGCGGGTATTGATTTTGTAACCGATCCAAAATTGCATTTACCCATTCGTGCGGTTGATGATGGTTATATCTCACGGATCAAAATAAGTCCCTATGGTTATGGTAAAGTTCTTTATATAACACACAAAAATGGCCTGGTGAGTGTTTATGCACATCAGCAGCGCTATGCCTGGAAAACAGATCGCTATGTAAAAGCGGAACAGATCCGGCAACAAAAAAATGATATTGAATTATTTCCGGCTCCGGGTGAATTGCCCGTGAAAAAAGGCGATATCATTGGTTATACAGGAAACACCGGAGGTTCTACAGGTCCGCACCTTCATTTTGAACTGCGCGACGAAAAAACAGAAACCCCTGTAAACCCTTTACTCATCTATCATGTAGCGGATACGGTAAAACCAAAAGTGACCCATCTGGCTTTTTATAAATTCCAGGATACTCTCATCGTGCCTGTTCCCAAACTTGTTCCCTTATCAAAAAAAGCCATCCGTTCCGATAGCCTTGCCCTCAGCGGATCCTTCTGGGGTATTGGCTTTGCCGGCTATGACAAAGAAAACGAAGGTACCAATCCCAATAATATTTATGGTGCCAGGCTTTGGTTTGATCAATTACTGGTTTATCAGCATGAACTGAATAACATCCATTTCGACGAGGGCCGCTTTGTAAATGCGTTTTGCGATAAACAGGAGGGGCTAAAGATTCAGCACTGCTTTACACCACAGTGTTACCGCATTCAAATATATAAACAAACCGTGAACGGCGGTTTGCTCACACTCCGTGATACACTGTGGCATGATATAAAACTGGAAGTATATGATGAGGCTGGCAATACGAGTTCCTACAGTTATCATATCCGCAGCAAATCGCTTTCATTGCCCGATCTTTACAGTTCATCGGATATTGCGGCCTGTAATAAGGATATTAAAATACAACAGGAAGACTTCGAACTATTTATTCCGGCCTATACACTTTATTATAGTCTGAACAGAAAACTGAATGCCGGGAAAACCAAAACAGGTTATACTGTCGGGAATCCGGATATACTCATGAATAACAGCGCTACCGTGAGAATGCACTTGATCAAACCGGTTCCTGAACTGATTTCGAAATATGCCATTACGGTAAATGGTAATTTCCTTAATACAAAAGCGGATAATGACTGGTTGGTTGCAGAATGCAAGTCTCTGGGTACATTCCGTTATGTGCCTGATACCACAGCCCCATCCATAAAACCTGTATTATCCAAAAAGAAATTGCTGAACATAGGCAAAGCATCGGCTATCGGTTTTAAGATAGCAGACAGCCAGAGCGGAATCGGCAACTACCATGTTTATATAAACGATGTATGGCACATTGCCGAATACGATGCCAAAAATGACCTGCTTACCTGCAACTTTACGGATGAAACGGCCAGCGGTAAAATTACGATACGGGTTGTGGTTGAAGATAAAATGCTGAACAAAAAGGAAATTACGCTGAAAACCACCCGGCAATAAATAAAAAAGCCCCGCTATAGCGGGGCTTTTTAGATCTGACTCGTGTCGGATTATTTGTTAATGATCAGTCGTTTTGTAGAAACGCGGCCGTCATTTAATGTAATTTTCACAAAGTATGCACCATTGTTCAGGTTAGCGATGTTCAGCACGGTAGTGCTGTTTACAGAAGCTTGTTTGTAAACGACATCACCCAGCATATTCATCACTTCAACATGGTAAGCCGGTGCTGATACAGCAAGGGTAACCACATCTTTTGCAGGGTTTGGCATTAAAGCAAATTCTACATTGCTGGAAGCATCAGCTACATTGGTAGTGATAATGTTTACAACAGTAGTATACGTTGATGTTACGCTGCAAGCATTAGTTGCAACCATTGTCACGGTGTATGTTCCTGTAGCAGTATATGTATTGGCAGGGCTCATCGCTGTAGATGTTTGTCCGTCGCCGAAATCCCAGCTATAAGATACTGCACCTGTTGATGTATTGGTAAATGTAGCAACCATACCGGCTACCGATACGTTGGCAGCAGCATTTACTGTTGCAACCGTGCGGTTTACAGCAATACCGTCAATACCAATGAAATCAGAGTTAGCACCGGTTGAACCACCATTACCCATCAGGTAACGGAAAGCTACACGGTATTGAGTTGTTCCGGCAGGTAATAAGCTGTTGAGGTTATATTTGAATTTTGTCCAGCCTGTTTTAGGCACATTCAGGTAAGCCACCTGTACGGTAAAGTCAGAAACCGTGCTGCCACCATTCGGAGCAAGACGAATTTCCATTGAATCAACATAAGCACTGTTTACACTGCGGATATTGAATACCAGTGAATCCAGATTTGCAGTACAATAGCTGGAAATTAAAGGAGATACCAGCCAGTCATCAATTTTCACACCATTGGCAGTTGCATAGCCATCGTTGATAGATTGGTTGCCGTCAAACGGTTCGAAAACCGCGTTGGAAATATACCATGGACCCAGTGTTGTGGTTCCTGTACTGCCGTCGTTGTTGATAGAGCTCCAGCCACCGCCCAACTGAGCTAATGCGGCACTGTTGCTTCCACCGGAAATGTTTTTGAATGCAGCTGTATCATTGAAATCCTGTTTCATAACAGCCAGGGTACTGAAGGCATATTCGTAAACGGTATCAATGTCAGAAGCCGGGTTAAGATCGCCGGCATAAGCTGTTTTAATGGCAAAGGTGCTGCGTTTTTCAGGTGTCATTGGCATCCAGTTGCTGTTAACGGTAACCGAACCACCGGCTGCAATCGCAGGGGCATTAAGTGTTGTAGGCATACCGTCGATAGTCACAGTCATGGTGCTTGCAGTTGCAGCAGCGTTACCGTAGTTATTTAAAGTTACTGAGTATGTGTAGTTGTTCCCAACTGTTTTATTGCTGGCAATGTCTACTTCCGTTACAGATACTTCCACACCATTGTATTGGAAATACCAGGTAATGATCGGACGGAAAGCACTCTGAGCACCCAGCGTGGTAGGCATAGCTGTTGCCGAAGCCGCAGTTCTGATACCATTGGGGGTCAGGCTGGTATTACAGTTGTAGGTATTCGGGTTTGTAGAAACTGTACCTGTGTTTGTGTACTCATAAGCCAGGTATAAGCCATTTCCACCGTAGTTAAATGGTGTTGTAAAAGGCACAATCACATTGGTAGCGGTTGCTCCTGAAGCTGGAATATTTACCGTACCATTGTAACATACAGACATTGTAGAAACAGCTGTAGTCCAGGTTGTGGATTTGCTGTTGGTTATATCCGTTGTATTTTCAAGGTAAACTTTAATATTGGCACCGGTAATTGGGGTACTTACCAGTGTGGTAGTAGGCATGGTAAAACCAATACCCACGATCTGAGCGCCGGCCAGGCTGCTCATTAATTCTGTTTTGGTATAAAGACCTTCGGTAATCTGGTAGTGGTTAGCAGCAGAGGGGCCTTTACTGTTTGAACTTGTTCCGGTAACACTGGAAGGCAGGTCAGCGTAGTAAATCTGAGCCGACACCTGGCCTGCTCCTAAAATAGTGGCGAGAGCGCAAAGTGATAGTAATTTTTTAATCATGACAGTTATTTTTTTTAATTTATCAGTCAAATATAGCAATTAATCGATGTTGAGCTTTTTTTTTAACAAAATCGTATTCTTACCACATTTTAACATCCCACTATTAACAAAAAGATTCAACTCTGCTTATGTAAATTCTTGTTAATTAGCATCTTTATACTAAATTATTTAGCTAATTTTGTTAAAGAAGCAAGCCCATATCCAAGTCTGTTTTAACATAAATATAACCTGCAAAGTCTTTTTGCTTCTTCTGTTCATGCTTTTTGGTAGCCTCAAAGCATGGTCTCAGCCGAAAAATGAAGATGATCTCAAGAAAGAAGCTCTCAAAGCCTTTGAAGAAGAAGACTATGCAAAAGCATATAAATATTATGCCCAGCTTGTTTCTCTATACCCCAAAGACCCTGAATTCAACTATCACCTGGGGGTTTGTATGCTATATACCGAACCCGATAAGAAAAAACCTTTTTCATACCTCCAGATAGCGACCAACAATCCGAAAGATGCACCGAAAGACGCCAAATTTTACCTGGCCAAAGCCTATCATTACAATTACCGTTTCGACGATGCACTTAAACTCTACAACGAGTATAAACAAACAGCCGGAGCTGCCAATGTCAAAAAACTGCAGGTCGACAGGGAGATCGACAATTGCAAAAACGGGAAACGTTTACTCTCCAACCTTTCGGACCTGGTAATTATTGAAAAAAAACAGCTCAACGAAAGTGATTATTTCCGTGCTTATAACCTGTCCGATATCGGTGGTAAACTGCTTGTAAAACCGGATGATTTCAAATCGGGCCAGGATAAAAAGAAAAAAGAAAAGTCGGTGATATACCTTCCCAACAATGCACAAAGGGTGTATTACTCGAGCTATGGCGAAAACGGCAGCAATGGCCGTGACATTTACTTTGTAAACCGATTGCCCAATGGCAGCTGGAGTAAACCTCAAGCCATGCCTGCCACGATTAATACTGAATACGACGAAGATTATCCGTTTCTGCATCCCAATGGCCATACGCTGTATTTTGCATCCAAAGGACACAACAGTATGGGTGGTTACGATATTTTCAAATCTACCTTCGACGACCAGACACAGACCTGGAGCAAGCCTGTGAATCTCGATTTCCCGATTAACTCGCCCGATGACGATATTCTCTTCGTAACAGACTCTCTCGAAAAAACAGCCTACTTCTCCACCGGCCGCTACAGCCCATATGGCAAACTCGATGTTCTTAAAATCAGTACCGAGCGCCGCCCGATGGATATTGCCGTATTGAAAGGAACAGTTGTAAAAGAAAATGTAAATCAGAGTGTCAAGTCTAAAATCACAGTAAAGAATATTGCCAATGGCGAGATTGTAGGAACCTACCAGGCCCAGGACAATGGCGACTATTACATGGAACTGCCCAATGGCGGTAAATTTATTTTTACGGTCGAAACACCCGGCCTCCCAACCCAATCGGACGGTGTACAGATGCCAATCGCCTACTCCCTGAAGCCTTATAAACAGGTAATTTCATACGAAAATAAAGTATTGAAGATCATCAACTATTTCGATGGACAGATCTCAGACGACAACTACTCTATGTATCTTGATCTCATTGAAAAGAAAGCCAGGCTGGAGGTTAATGAAAATGAACCGTACAACAACAATCTGCTGAATAACAATGGTAACCAGGGCGATCCGAAAAACAATCTGAATGCCGTAAATACAAACAATCCGAGTGTCGTTAATGAAAACACCGGAAACCCTCCGGGCAGTACGACAAATCCGAAAAATGTAAGCAATGAAGATTTATTGAATATTGCCAGGGAAGATCAGAAAGAAGCTACCGAAGAAGCCGCCAAGCTTAAACAGGAAGCCCAGGATGCCATGGGACTTGCCACTCAGAAAAACCAGGAAGCTACCGAAAAACAAAAACTGGCCGATGAAGCATTAACAGCCGCCAACTCCATTACCGATGTAGCCAAAAAGAACGAAGAGCTTTCGAAAGCCAACGATTTAAAAGATGAAGCCAAGATCGCCAAAGATGTTGCCAATACAGCCCTGAACCTTGCTAAAAAACTGGAGGTGGATGCCGATATGCAACAGAAGGAAGCTGACCTCTCGGCACAGTACGTGAAAGAACTGGAAGCCGTTACCAAAAACAAAAACAATAAGGACGCGCTCAACAAACTGGAACAGCTGCAAAAACAACTCGACGATTTATCCAAACAGAAAAATCAGTCGGATGAATTATTCTCTTCTCTGAAAGCAGAAACAGAACTGAAACAAAATGAACTGAAAAAAGAAGAACAGAAGAACGACCTTATTACCAACGACATCAATACCCTGAAAACCGAGGTCAAAGATTTACAGAATGACCTTGCCAATGAAAAGGATGCCGGTTTAAAAGAAAACATCAATGCCCAGATCCGTGAACTGAATACGGATATAGAATCGAAAAACAAGGAAATAGCTTCCAATAATCAGAAAATAGATCAGCTCAAAAATGAATTGGAAGGGGTAACGAAAGAGCTGGAAATAGCTGCTAAAATCCTGAACGAGAAACCCGATAACCTGGCATCAAACACAAACACCCCGGGCGAAAATGCTTTTGAAGGGGCTGTGGATACCAAAACTGCAACAACCAACACTCCTGTTACCAACGAAACAACACCCGGTAATTACAATGATCTCGCAAAAAAATACGAATCTATTACTGCTGCCAATACCAGCAACGAGACCAGTTCGGATCCGGGCGAACTCATTAAACAGAATGATGCCCTTACCAATTACAATAAAGACATAGAAGCACTCATCGCAAAAGACAAAGCAACTCTTTCGAAAAGTAAGAATGCCGATGAGAAGAAAAACCTGAACAACGACATTAAACAACTTGAAAAGCAAAAAAGCAGCAATACAACACTGATCGCCGCAAACAATACAAAAATCAAGCAACTTGAAAATGCCATTGCCTCCAATACTGCCTCTGCGGTGAGCAGCGAAAGCACAAGCCCCGTCAGTACCAACACCCTGGAGCCGACGGCCACAACCAATACTACTGCCATTGCGAACAATACACTTACGTCCAACCCAACAGAAACAACCACTATAAATACCGGCACCAATGATGTAACCACACTTCTCAGTGAAGCTGAAACCCTGAATAACCAGGCTGCTGATATCCGTAAACAGGCAGGTTCCAAAACCGGTGATGAACAAATCAGCCTGATAAAACAAGCCACAGATCTGGAGAAGCAAGCCATCACAAAAAAACTGCAGGCCAACGAAATTTCCGTTCAGAAGAACAACAGCCAGTTTGAAACCAACAATCAGAATATTGAAGCCCTGTTGAAACTCAATGGCAGTAAAACAAACGATGATATTTCGCAGGCCAATATGCTGGTGACCGAAGCTGAAATTAATTTCAAGCAGGCCAGGGATATTCATAAGGAAGCCGATAACTACCCTACAGATGCCTCCAAACTTGGCGGATACAGCAATGCCGAAGACAAAGAGCAGGAAGCGCTCCTGAAACAAAAGAAAGCCATTGAGCTGCTCATGAAGAACAATCCGGGCTACACGCTTATTCAGAATACCAGCCAGCCGGCCAATACAACCGACATCAATAACGAACAGGTTAAGATTGCTACCGAACAAAGCAACACATACCTGGCTCAGAGCAAAAAGAACCAGGATGAAATAAAACAGAAGGATCGGCTGATTGCTTCGGATCCCGCTTTCAACACAAATCAGGAAGCCAAAACGCTGAAAACAAAATCGGATAATCTGAATAAGGAAGCCACTGCTCTGGTGAGCAAAGCCAATAACACCGGCAACCCCTTAGAAAAAGCAAAACTACTGGCCGAAGCCAATCAGAAAGAGCAGGAAGCCCTCAACACCCTGAACGAAGCCGGGAATATTCTTTCTAAAGGTAATAATCCTGTAGCTGTGAATCCGGGAAATAATAATGGTGGAAATAATGGAGGCAACAACAATGATCCCGGAAATACAAATGCAGCCCGGACAAACACAACTACCAATACAAACAGCAACCCTGAAAATACAGCCGGTACCAATACGCTCTCAGCCAACACAAACACGCTGAGTACTGCTACCGAAAGTCTGAGTTCAAATAATCCGGGCGAAACAAATGCATCCGCCAATACGGGGACCAGTCATGCAGACGAAGCCAATACACTGAAAACAACGCTCAATGACCCGAATGAACAGGCACTTACAGGCTTTTCAAATTATGTGAATACAGAAGCCATTCAGTTAAAAGATCAGGCTTATGAAAAAATAAATGAAGCCTTATCAGAAGATAAAACCCTGAGCGGGCAGCTTGACCAGGTAGCCGCTACTACAGGCACCATCTCACCCGGCGCATCGCAGATCGAGAGTCTGACTACCGATGCCGAGTCGCTCAACAAACAGGCTTATACACTCCGGAAAGAAGCTTCCGCTAAAACAGGAGACGAAAAAGATAAGCTTATCGCGCAGGCAAAAGACCTGGAAGCGAAAGCCATTGCCAAAAAACTGGAAGCTTCCAAAATACAGCGCGATGTTAATGTCAGCGGTCTCGAAAGCAATGCAAAAGCCCTGGAGGAATTAGCACAGCTTACCAAAACCAAAAATGTCGCTGAAAAATCGTCGATCGAAAAACTGATCAACGAAGCTAACAACGCCATGAAACAGGCCCGTAACCTGCGCGAAGAGGCCAATTCTTACTCAACAGATGCGGCAAAACTCGGTGGTTATAACAATGCCGAAGAAAAAGAAGCTGAAGCACTTGCCAAACAACAAAAAGCCATTGGCCTTTATAAAAAATATGCACCGGATTATGTGGTCAACCAACCTGTTACCAGCGACGGATTTGAAGATATTAAATCATCTGTAGATTATAATACACAGGCTCACGTCAATGGTTTAATGCTCCTTACACAGGCAAATGAAAAAGAATACAGAAGTCGTTTCCTTTCATTACCGGTAAATCTCTCCGTTGACCAGCAGGCCCTGAAAACCAAAGCACAGGCTTCTTACAAACAATCGCAGAACCTGACAGCCCAGGCAAACCAGGCAAAAGATCTTGCCAAAAAGAAAACGCTTCTGACCGAAGCCTCTAAAAGCGGGCAGGAAGCTATTAACTTCCTGAACCAGATTTCAGGCGGATCACCTCTGGCTGTAAATACGGCCACCGAAACCGGTAACCCGGTTAATACTTCGGGCAATAATGACGGAGGTACAGGCAACAATCCTAACAACACTGGTAACAACAATGGTGGCAATAATAGCGGAGGCAACAACTCCAATAATCCTCTGGTAAACAATGGAGGGAATAATGCCAATAATGGGGAAAATAATACCGGGAATACCAATGGTAATAATGGTAATAACCCGGTAAACAATGGTGGTAACGACACAAATGCCGGAACAAATCCGGTGACAAACAATGGTGGCAATACAAACGGCGGCAACACAAATGCAGGTAATCCGAACCGTACCGGAAATACAAGCCCGGCTAATAACAATAACCCTGGCAATACAAGTAATGAACCATTGGTGACATTGAAAACCAAAGGCATCGAAATAAAAAACAACAGTGCATACAGCAGCAGCAAACCTATTCCGATTGATGAAAAAATACAGGATGGCCTCGTATTCAAAGTGCAGGTCGGTGCGTTCAAAAATCCATTACCAAACGATCAGTTCAAAGGTTTAAGTCCGGTTGTGGGCCAAACCACACCTAGCGGTTACATACGCTACATGGCAGGTAACTTTGATGAATTTACGGACGCCAATGCTGTTAAAAATGATTTACGCCGCCTGGGTTACAGCGATGCATTTGTGGTTGCCTATTACAATGGTCAGCGTATCACCATTAACGAAGCTATTGGTAAACTGAAAGAAAGCGGAAAAACGGTGGATGTAGCGGCAACCAATACCAGTGCCGGCATTACCGAAAACAGTAATGTACCGCGCAGCAATTTCCCGGTGAACCCCGGCACAGCTGCTGTAGCCAATACAACAGATTCACAGCCGGCAGAGATTACAAAAGAGCTGGAACAAACAAACGGTTTATTATATACCATACAGATCGGTGTATTTTCAAAACAGGCTACGCGCTCTCAACTGCATTTCCTGAAACCGATTTACACCGAAAAATTACCAAGCGGACTTTACCGCTACACAGCCGGTATATACAACCAAAGCTCGCGCCTGCTCGACGATAAACGCCGTGTGGTCGATCTCGGTATAAAAGATGCTTTTGTTTCCGTTTATTACAATGCCAAACGCATTGCTTATGCCGATGCTCAGAAAATACAAAGCGAAAACAATAACCTGAAACTGGAAACTGAAAACCCGATTGTATTCCCGGATGGCGGCAACACCACAACAGTTACATCACCTGCCAATACAAATACCAGCACTCCTGTTGTAAGCAATACAACAACACCGGTTACAAACAATACTCCAACTGTAACACCCTTCAGCAATGGAGTTACCAAAGCACCCGAACCTACTGCCGAAAATGGCGTGAAAGTGGGTGATGAAGGCATTTCATTTAAAGTACAGATCGGGGCTTATAAAAACCAGGTACCAAATGACGTGGCTTCCAAATTCCTGAATATTAAAACATGGCCGGTGGAAAGCAAAGCCATTAATGGACTCTTCATATACACAATCGGCAACTTTGTAGATGCTAAATTCGCTAAAACACTTAAAGAAGAAGCTGTTTCTCTGGGTATTACAGATGCTTTCGTAACTGTTTACAAAGATGGTAAGAAACTCTACGGCGCCGAGGCCTCCCAGTACCTGAACCGGTAAAAAAGGAATCTGATAACTTACTAAACATTTACTAGCTCACCCTTGTTATTTTTGTGGAACAAATAGTAATTTTATCGCATACTTTTTGATATGTAATTTATCATGATGCCTTCACTGCAATCAAACCTGGTATTATACAACGACGATGTTAATTCTTTCGAATGGGTCATTGACTGCCTGGTGAAAGAATGTTTTCATCATCCGATACAGGCCGAACAGTGTGCCTATCTGGTGCATTATACCGGGCAATGCATTATCAAAGTGGGAGATGCCGCGGAACTTAAACCCATGTGCGATGCCCTGGTTACGAAGGGCCTTCATGCTCAGATTCATATCAATCACGAAGCAGTTTAAATACATTTTATGAAAAAAATTCTGATTCCGATCATTACGCTTGCTGTTCTGTCAAGCGCCTGCGAAAAAAACGCGATTACCGGCCGTCGTTCTCTTAACCTCGTTCCCGAGTCTGAAATGATGACGATGAGTTTCTCGCAATACGATCAGTTTTTAACGGAGAACAAACCTTTACCGGATACCGATAAAAACGTACAGCTTGTAAGAAGTGTGGGAAAGAAAATTCAGGCCGCTGTTGAAAAGTATTATAATGACAAGGGCCTCAGCAGCCAGCTGGCAGGTTACCAATGGACTTTTAACGTTGTGCAGAGTGCTGAAGTGAACGCCTGGTGTATGCCCGGAGGAAAGGTGGTTGTATACACCGGATTACTGCCTGTTACACAGGATGAGCCGAGCCTGGCTGTTGTGATGGGCCATGAAATTGCGCACGCTGTTGCCCGTCATGGCAACGAACGCATGAGCCAGGGTCTTCTCGTTCAGTATGGGGGCGAAGCGCTCTCATCTATGCTGCAAACAAAACCACAGGTTACGCAGGAATTATTCAAACAATCTTTTGGTATTGGTTCACAACTTGGCCTGCTCAAATTCAGTCGTACCGATGAAACCGAAGCTGATAAAATGGGCGTTGTATTTATGGCCCTTGCGGGTTACAATCCGGAAGCAGCCCTCCCCTTCTGGGAACGCATGGCCCAGGCCAGCAGCGGTCAAAAACCACCGGAAATCCTGAGCACACACCCGAGTGATGAAACCCGTATTGCCACATTAAAGGCATTCATGCCCGAGGCAAAAAAATATTACACAGGAAAATAATCTCCTCATCTGATCTTTTTAAATAAAACGCTTTCCAACCGGGAAGCGTTTCTTTTTTATAGATTACATATGCCATCGATTACCAAACAATCATCAACGAACACAACATGAGAGTTATGATTCAATTTTCATCCTTTCCTGCTGCCTATTATTAAAGTTATCTCAAACAAAACTTTCTTCTTCGGTATAGACAAAAACAACTGTCATGCTGAGAAGCAATGCATACAAAGGTTTCAAGGCATTGTTGCGACAGTAAACAAAATAAATATTTTGCAAGCAACAGCCGTTTCACGGGTAAATAACATGAATATATTGTTCAATCATTCTTACTTAACCACTTTATTCACTTAACTCAATAACAAAAACATGAGTTTAATCAACAAATAAATTAGATGAATAACAAATATATGCGTTCACCATAAAGCGTTTGTCATCGCTGATTTTGAGTCCAAATCTTATGCATATTTGCAATATAAAACATCAAAAAAATTAAAACATGAGCGTTCTTTTTGGACTGTTGTCGTAACTCAAAACACGACTCGGGAGTGCAGTCCGGATTGAACGCTCTCTTTTTAAACTCCTAACCTCTTTTCAGTATGCAGAACGATAATTTTAAAAAGTACTGTGCCGAATTATTTGGCACAATGGTTCTTGTTTTAATGGGTTGTGGCAGTGCAGTCATAGCCGGTAACCATATCGGTTTTATGGGTATCTCGCTCGCGTTTGGTCTTGCTGTTGTTTCAATGGCTTATACGATTGGTCCTATTTCGGGCTGTCATATCAATCCGGCTGTAACAATAGCTATGCTGGCTTTGGGAAAAATAAATTCACAAGATGCTCTTCTTTATATATTATTTCAATGTATCGGTGCTATTATCGGAACAGGCATTTTATTTATGATTTTGCTCGGACGACCTGAATATAAAATAAGTATCGACGGACTCGGTCAAAACGGATTTGATAGCGGCTATATTGATGGTTACAATCTTATTTCTGCACTTACCTCTGAAATTATATTCACGGCTTTATTTCTTGTTGTGATTTTTGCCACAACAAGTGCAGAGAATACTGCATTTGCGGGGCTTGTTATTGGTTTATGCCTGGTACTGATTCACCTCGTTGGCATCCCTGTTACAGGTGTTTCCGTAAATCCTGCCAGAAGCATTGGTCCGGCTATATTTATAGGGGGGAAAGCGCTATCCCAGTTATGGGTATATATTATCGGCCCTGTTGTTGGTGGCCTTTTGGGAGCTCTTATCTGGAAAGTTCTTACCCCGTCTAAAACTCCATAATCTTTTGTTTTGTTTCTGTTCTTGTTTTTGTTTTAGTTAGTGCAGTTGAAAGCATGTGAAAATAAAATAGTGGTTATTAAACTTGCTTTTAAACACAAAGAATTCCGGAAATTCCGGGATTCTTTGTTGTATGTACCCATTAAAAAGCCCCGGAAGTTTTTCCGGGGCTTTTTGTATAATTTGTAAACCGAAGAATCAGTCTTTTAATAATTCGCGGGAAATCACCAGTTTCTGGATCTCGCTGGTACCCTCACCGATCGTACAAAGCTTGCAATCGCGGTAATATTTTTCAGCCGGAAAATCTTTTGTATAACCATATCCACCGAAAATCTGAACGGCATCGTTACTTACACGGCATGACACTTCAGAAGCATAATATTTTGCAAAAGCTCCTTCTTTCGTCATTTTAAGTCCTCTGTTCTTAAGATCAGCCGCTTTGAAAGTCAATAACTCAGCAGCTTCTACTTCTGTGGCCATATCAGCCAGTTTAAAGCTGATAGCCTGGAAAGCAGCAATAGGCTTACCAAACTGCTGGCGTTCTTTTGAATATTTAAGCGCGCATTCGTAAGCTCCACGGGCAATACCGCATGATAAAGCCGCGATAGAAATACGACCGCCGTCTAGTACTTTCATGGCCTGGATAAATCCATCGCCTTCTTTACCTAACATCTGGCTTTTGTGTACGCGGCAATTTTCGAAAATCAGTTCAGCTGTTTCGCTGGCACGCATACCCAGTTTATTTTCTTTTTTACCGGAACGGAAGCCCGGTGTGCCTTTTTCAATAATAAAAGCACTCATGCCGTGACTATCACCTTTTTCGCCTGTACGTACAATCACCACAGCTACATTACCGGTGATGGCATGTGTAATGAAGTTTTTACTTCCGTTGATCACATAGTAGTCACCATCTTTAACAGCTGTTGTGTGCATTCCCCCGGCATCAGAACCTGTACCTGTTTCGGTTAAGCCCCATGCACCAATCCATTCGGCCGTGGCGAGTTTTGGCAGGTACTTCTGCTTTTGCTCTTCGTTACCGAATGCCAGTATATGTCCTGTGCATAATGAGTTATGAGCGGCCATAGATAGACCGATAGAACCACAGATTTTACCGAGTTCAATGATCGCCGTTACATATTCTGTATAAGAAAGGCCTGAGCCCCCATATTCAGTTGGAACGAGAACTCCCATGAGACCAAGCTCGCCAAGTTTCTTAAATACCTCAACAGGAAATTCCTGTGACTCATCCCACTCCATGAGTTTTGGAGCGATATGTTCTTTTCCGAATTTGCGGATCATATCAGCAATCATCAGCTGATTTTCGTTGAGGGCGAAACTCATGCCCATCGATGTTTCTAGTACTGCGCCAGACATATGATATTATTTGAGTGTGAAATTAATTTATCTTTTCCGTTTAAAAATCCAAGGCCAACCACAAAGGTAAAAGCGCTCACTTTTGCACCCTGCATTTCAACCAGGCTTGCTGCTGCCGAAGCCGTTCCGCCTGTTGCCAGCAGATCGTCGTGAATCACAACATTCCAGTTTTTGCGGATACTTCCTTCGTGCATTTCTATTTTTGCAGATCCGTATTCCAGATCGTATTCGTAACCTATGGTTTTATAAGGCAGTTTTCCTGCTTTACGAACCAGTATAAAAGGTATTCCCAGTTTATTGGCCAGAAGAAATCCGAATAAAAATCCACGGCTTTCAATACCAACAATTGCATCGGGCTTTCCCTGAATGGAAGAGACAAATCCATCTGTAATTTCGTTGCATAAATTCTGGTTTTCAAAAATGGGGGTTATGTCTTTGAACATAATACCCGGTTTCGGGAAATCAGGAACATCACGTATGGAACTCTTTATATTGGTCTCTAAACCCATTTCACTAGGATTACAAACTTAGTGATATTTTACTGAAAACAACGGTTTTTTATAAAATTATATGCCCTTTACCATTATTTAACCCATTGGTTTTATTCAGTTAAAATCGAGGTATGGCAATAGCCTTTCCAGCTTCTCGGGTGTGAAAATGCCCAGATTGCGGATATCGGCCTCATTCAGCTTCCCATGTTTATTTCTGTAGTTGATGATGGCCTGTGTAGCCTGAAAGCTGAAATACGGGTGTTTTTTGAGTTCATTAAAACCGATGGTATTAATCCCTAGTTTATGAATAAGGGATACATCCAGGTGTATAACCGGCATATTGAGCTGAACCACGCTATCGCGGAGACCATAGATCTCGCTGAGTTGTTTTAAACTGTGAAAACCACCAAGCAGGGTTCTGTATTTTATGATGCGATGCGCCAGCGCAGGTCCAATGGCCTTAAGCGCCACGAGCGAAACGCTATCGGCCGTATTGAGTTCCAATACCTGTGTTTTGCGCTCCAGGCCGGGCTTCCTCGCATTGGTGGTATACGTAGTGGTGGCCTTACTGTTGTTATGAACCAGTATATAGGGCTCCAGTTCTTTATAGAGCCTATCGTTCATGCCATATAATTTTTTCAGGTCTACTGCTGTTTTAAAATACCCTCCCTTTTCCCGGAAATTAACCAGAATACGGGCTGTTTTGGATGGAAAACCCAGTTGTATGGCTTCATCATAAGAAACTGTATTGGGGTCAAACACATAATGCTGCACCGGAATAGAAGCCGGTAGCTGTTTTCCCGAAACCGAACCGGAATCCTTTTTATAATGGTATTTCTTTTGTTTGAGGCCGGGGCTGCTGAACTTCGAAAAATCAATGGCTGCGAGATCCGGGCGGGCCGGAGTTCCGAACATATAAGGTAGCGCAAGCCGCACCGCAATAAGTATTGCAATGATGCATATCAAAACAAATACACCGTTGCGTTCCTGTTTATTGAAATGAAAAGTGTTGGAGAAAAATTTATTGAGGCGGCCCATACGCATGCTTGTTTCGTTTAAACAAATAGTATACGGGAATACCAATAAGCATGATGAGAAGTCCCATGCCTGTGTTGAATGTTTTGAAAATAAGCAGGTCGATGCAGATAGCACTGGTCAGCAGAATATAAAGAACAGGGATCAACGGATATCCGAATGCCTTGTAAGGTCTGTCAGCATCCGGCATTTTTTTCCGCAGGATGAATATACCTGTAATCGTAATGATATAAAAAATGAGCGATGAAAATGTACAATAATCGAGCAGATCGCCATAGGAACCGCTCAGGCATAACAGCGATGCCCATATACCCTGCAACACCAGGGCATTGGCCGGCACATTGAAACGGTTGAGTTTTGCCGCTTTCTTAAAAAACAACCCTTCTTTGGCCATGGATTGAAAAAGGCGTGAACCGGCAAGGATCAACCCATTGTTACAACCGAAGGTCGATACCATAATGAGTGCGGCCATGAGGTATTTGGCGACATCACCGAACACCACAAACAAGGCGGCAGTGCCAACCCGTTCATTCTGTGCGCACATAATCCCCTGCTCCATGACTGTTTTACCGGCATAAGATCCTTCTATCGGAAGCAGACACAGATACGCCACATTGGCCAGGATGTATATAGCCGTTACAATGCAAACACCAAAAAATAAACCCAGGGGGATGTTACGTTGCGGCTTATCAACCTCCCCTGCTATAAATGTAACATTGTTCCAGGCATCGCTGCTGAAGAGTGAGCCGATCATAGCCACTCCCAGGGCTGTTGCCAATGTCATACCTGATAAAGGACGAAAAAACTGCCCGATAATTTTACCCTCGTGCTTTACAGGAATGAGTGCTTTTGCATCCCAGGGGTTTGAAAAATTATTGGCAAACACGTCTGTTTTGGAGCCGTAATAAATCCCAACAATGATGAGGGTAAACAAAGCCATGAGCTTGGCCGATGTAAAGATCCGCTGAATGGCTTTTCCGTTCTCAATGCCACGGGTATTAATAAATGTAAGCAGGGCTATAATAACGATGGCCAGCAACTGGGCGCTGGTTATTTTGAATTCCCAGAGTTGAAGCAATACATTGCCTTCTTCAAAAAACGGGATAAACACACCGGTGAATTTGGCAAAGGCCACGGCCACGGCGGCGATCACACCGGTTTGAATAACCAGGAAAACCGTCCAGCCGTATACAAAGGCGGTCAGTTCCCCGAAAGCTTCCTTAATGTAAACAAATTGTCCGCCGGCTTTGGGCATCATACCCGCCAGTTCGCCATAACTCAGGGCCGCAAATAACGTGATCAGGCCCGTGAAGATCCAGATGAGTAAGAGCCAGCCCGAAGAGCCCACGGAGCGGGCTATATCAGCACTCACAATAAAAATCCCCGAACCTATCATTGATCCGGCGACCAGCATGGTCGTATCAAATAAGTTCAGGGATTTTTTCATGCCTAATTATAAATGGCCTTAGTCTTCGCTGATTTCGCCGTCGGCTTTCTGCAGATTACTATTCCATTTACTATACAGGAAATATACGGTGATCCCAATAGCGCCCCAGATCAGGAAAGCGATCCAGGTATCTTTTCTCACGAAATACATCAGGAAAATATTGAACGCAACACCCAGAGTACCTACCAGATAAACTGCCGGAGTTCTGTATGGACGCTCGAGTTCCGGTTTTTTGAAACGAAGGATCATCACGGCCACACATACCATGGCAAATGCAAGCAGGGTACCCATACTACACATTTCGCTTACTTTCTCGATAGGTGTAAGGGCTGCTACAAATGAAATAATGGCACCCACAAGGATGGTACTCTTATGCGGGGTTTTAAATTTCGGGTGTAATGTTCTGAAGAATTTCGGTAAAAGGCCGTCTTTAGCCATACCCAGGAAAATACGTGTCTGTCCAAGCATCATCACCAGCATTACCGAAGTCAGACCGGCTGTTGCCGCGAGCGTTATAATAAACACGGCCCAGTTAATTCCTATACCTGAAAACGCTGAGGCAACCGGTGCCGCTTTATCGAGCTGGTCGTATTTTACCATACCGGTCAGTACCAATGAAACGAGGATATACAAGAGGGTACAGATAATAAGCGATGCTACGATGGCAAAGGGTACATCTTTCTTAGGGTTAATAGCCTCACCGGCTTGTGTGGATACCGCATCGAAACCGATGTAAGCAAAGAACACAATCGTGGCGGCTGTTAATACTCCACCGAATCCAAAATTGAATTTACCGGTTGCTTCACCATGTTCGCCCAACACAGGAACTTTTTCGGGAATAAATGGCTTCCAATTGTCTGTATTGATATAGAATGCTCCGACAAAAATCACAAACAATACCACCAGTATTTTCAGAATCACAATGATGTTATTGGTGCTTGCTGCTTCTTTAATTCCTTTTACCAGGATGGCGGTCACGATCCATGTAATGAGGAAGGCCGGCAGGTTAAAGGCAAAACCGGGAGCAGGAAGTCCTGCAGCCAGGCTCTTTTCAGTGGCCGTTGCCAAATCGTTGCAAAGCCAGATCGGAAAATCGACATGACACAGGTGGAGAAATTTCACAAAATACCCACTCCAGGCTACAGCCACAGTTGTAGCCCCCATCATATATTCGAGTATAAGGTTCCAGCCTATGAACCATGCAAACAATTCGCCTACAGTGCCATAAGCGTAGGCATAGGCAGACCCTTCAACAGGAAGTACCGAAGCAAATTCCGCATAACATAAAGAAGCGAACAAACAACCGATACCTGCAATAATGAACGAAAGAGCGAGGGCCGGGCCTGCATAATCGTGTGCGGCAATTCCGGTCAGGGTAAAAATCCCCCCACCGATAATGGCACCAATACCGAGCGAGGTTAAGCCCCACTTGGTAAGCACCCGTTTCAAATCGTTTTTCTTCATGTCGGCCTCGAAGGCCGATACTGGTTTTACTCTCCAAACTGACATATATCTTTTAAAACTTTTAGATTACAGAATTACCAAATATAATTTTTTTATTTCAAAAAGTGCCCATGTCAAAACTTTTCTGCTGCTGAATGGTTTTTATTCGTGTAGTATAATTCGTACTTTTGCACCCGTGGAAACAGATGAAAACCAACACCATCAGGAATCAGAACTGAAATACCCTCCGAAGCCTATTTTAGTTCAAAACAAAAAGAACTGGGTTACCCGATCCATCATAAGCCTGGTGATGTATGCTGTTTTTTTTATCATTTTTCTCCAGGGAAATCCAGTTTATGTAGCCGCTGTACTTGTTGTTCTTTTGATTCATGAGCTTGGGCATTTCTTTGCCATGAAACTATATGGCTATAATGATGTGAAACTCTTTGTGCTTCCTTTATTAGGCGCCTATGTAACCGGTACAAAGTCGCGGATTTCGCAGAGGCAGATGTCGGTTATTATTCTGGCAGGGCCTGTTCCCGGTATATTATTAGGGTTTGCCATGCTGATGTATACACTCTATTATCCAAACGACCGGATTCACATGCTCGGCAATATCTTTCTTTATCTTAACCTGCTGAACCTCCTGCCTTTTATGCCCCTGGATGGCGGACGCCTGCTGGAAACCCTGTTTATACGCGAACGGTATATCATACGCATGGTCTTTTCCATTTTATCGATCATAGCGATGACACTCGTAGCGATCGTCTTCCCAAACAGCATTATCTTTTTACTGATCCCGGTTTCCATGATCTTTAATGTAGTGCTGGAAGTCAAAAACCAGAAAATCAGAGATTATCTGAAACAGGAGCATATCAATTACATAACGGATTATGCAGACCTGCCGGACAAAAATTACTGGTCGATCCGCGACTGCTTACTCCTGGCTTATTCGACCCGCTACAAAGGTGTTGAACCTGGTGTATACCAATACAGTGTTGCCGAAGGCGCTATCATACAACATATTACCAGTATTCTGCAAACACCTTTCCAGGTAGATGTAAAAGCATTTGGCAAGCTGTTTATCATGTTGCTCTATGTAGCCATGTTTGCCCTGCCCTTTATTCTTATTGCCCTGCATTAATTGTTTTTTCCGGAAAGCTTATTTTCTCTTCGAAAAATAGGTAAATTGGCATTGTTTTGAGAATAAGCCTGTCTGTCATACTCTGTTGGTTCGTTCTTGGCCTGGGGGCCCAGAACCTGGATGTATCCATGCTCCGGAAGATCAACAAGGATGAGCATCCGAAATGGGACAAAACCATGAGGATCACCTCCACCTCAGTGGTTCCTGTCATGATTGCGAGTCCGGCTACACTATACCTGACTGGCTACCTGAATCATGATCAACCGATGATGCGCAACGGCGTGAAAACTGCCGTTGCTATTGGTTTTAACCAACTGCTGACCACTTCCCTGAAAATTAGTATTCAGCGCAAACGCCCTTATGATCAGTATCCCAATGATATTGTAAAACGCACCAGTGTGCATGGTTATTCATTTCCGTCGGGCCACACGTCTACTGCTTTTGCTACGGCCACGGCCCTGACGTTGAGTACAAAAAAATGGTATGTGGCTGTCCCGGCCTATGCCTATGCCTGTGGCGTTGGTTATTCGCGCATGAGGCTGGGTGTTCACTTCCCGACCGATGTACTCGGCGGCATGGTAGTGGGTATTGGTTCGGGTCTACTGGTATGGGGTGCCGATAAATGGATCTTTCATAAATAAAATCCCTGTCAGGATTTTGCCTTTACCTGTTCTTCCAGGATTCTGATGCCTTCTTCGAAACTATGTGGTTTGTAACCCAGATCACAAACGGCTTTTTCGACAATGAAACCGGTTACCGGCGGGCGTTTGGCCGGTTGCTTAATATCGGCTGATTTGGAGGGTTTGATGAGCGACTTATCCAGCTTGTAATAGTCGGCTACTTTCTGTGCCAGTTCCAGGATGCTCATAAAATCCTTTCCGGAAATGTTGTAAATACCTTTTGCATGTTTTTCGGCAATGAGGATACACCCGTCCGCCAGGTCTTCGGCCAGTGTTGGTGTGCGGAACTGATCGTCTACCACATTGATTTGTTTACCCTGTTCCAGGTTCGATTTTACCCAGAGTACAATGTTACTGCGACTCATATTGTCGACAATCCCGTATACCAACACCGTGCGGGCAATGGCCCAGTCGAGGGCACTGGCCTGCACAATGCGCTCAGCCTCCAGTTTTGTTTCGGCGTAGTAACTCAGCGGATTCGGAATTTCGTTCTCATCGAGAGGCCCGTGTGTGCCATCGAATATAAAATCGGTGCTCAGATGAATGAAGTGCGGTTTATACGCTGTATGTTCTTTCTGAAGGGCTTCGAGTGTTTTCACCTGGTTCTCAACCGATACAGTGTTAAGCAGGTGTGCCCCTTCACGGTCAGTTTCGCAGGCATCCACATTGGTCATGGCCGCCGTGTTGATTACCACATCCGGCAAAAATTCCGCGAATACGCTCGCCACCTGTGCAGCATCAGTAATATCAAGGGAAGCATACGTATAACCGTTTGTATCCACCAGCCTGTTTTCGCCACGGGCGGTGGCAATTAAAGTAACCGCAGGATTTTGTTTGAGTTTATAAACAAGTTTCTGGCCCAGGAGACCGTTGGAACCGGTGATGAGAATTTTTTTCATACGTCATTCATGTGCCATAAAGGCTGCAGGACAAAGTTATTATTTTTCCCCGGTTTCTTCTTTTCTGCGTGTAAATGAAAAAGGCGTATTATACCCACCGGTTTTTGATCGCCGGCAGACAAATGATTCTGGCCGAAGGGATCAAACAATTATTAGACCCCGATCCATGTAATTAAAGATCCCACACGCTGCGGCGGCGGTAGTTGCGTGGTTTGAAATACTCTTTGTGTTCGAGTATGAAGGCCATGATAAAATAAATGATCACCGGTGAGCCAAACGTAAAAAAAGAAAGATAGATAAAATAGAGGCGGATATTGGTTGTACGGATACCTAATTTTTTACCCCACCATTCGCATACACCAAATGCGTTTTGTTCGAACCAGAAAATGATCTTATTAATCATAAAGTAAAGTTAAAAAAAATTAGCATAGGAATATCATCCTGCGCTGTTTTTGAGCAAAAATCCTGCCACACTACATTCGAGACAGCGTTTGGCTGTACAAAAGTTATCATGCAGATGAATAACAGCCTGGCTCTCCAGGGCGTTATTAATACGGGCTCCCAGGGCTTCGTATCCGGCTGTTTTCATATTTTTCTCAGGCTCCAGATCACTGAGGAGATCCAATCCGTATTCGATATAACTTTCCTGTTGGTGATGCCTCGACAAAAAGAACAGGTAAGGCACTATCGTGTTTATTATGATCGACGATACCGAACTGTTGCCTATGGACTTTGGTTTTTCTACGGAAAGGTTTCCGGGTTTAAAATGTGTGTGCCAGTATGGGTGCAGCTGCGCGTTGAAAAAACGGCGGATCGTCTGTATATCAGGCTTCGTCTCCAGTAAATGAAAAAAGGACTCGTTTTTCACAAACACAGCGGCCAGTTGCGCAAGCCGTAAAGGCGGGAAATTAGCGGGTCTGAGACGCATAAACTTCCATAGTTCTTTTTTCATAGGCAGGATCTGGTACTTATGCTTCAAAAATTCAAACTCGTTCTGAAGCAGGCGTGGATACTCCTCCTCATAGGGTTCTTCCAGAAAGCCGGCTGTACCAAAGAGCAGAGCCTCCACGACCAGTGGGTGATCCAGGTGTTTCCTGATCGTTTTTAAGGGCAGTTGCTTCGCCAGTAATTCAAAGGGTGCGGCATTGGTTTTAAAACCAAAGTTCCGTGCCAACAGGATGTAAAGTGTTTCTTCGAAATCGTGCGCAGTAAAGCGATACAGGTGCTCTATGTAATCGACTTTTTCTTCGATACGACTCACAGCCATACGGTTGAGCCAGCTATTCCAGGTAATGGACGGTACACTGGTAATGCCTGTACCGCAACAGATCGGATTCGGGTTTGTCGCAATGAGGCTATACCGGTGTAGTGTGGAAGAACTTATATATGGCCTGAGTTCCAATACTGCCACACGGTTTGCCTTATTCTGCTGCAGTTCCACGTCGTGTTCGAAAACGGCATGTACCAACAGGTTGTCATAGGCCGGGTCGTTTTGGTGATGGTGTTTTAGCCAATCTGATGTTTTCAGGTGAATTTCGACATTGCCGATCATCAATAGGCCATCAATTCGGATACGGGCGCTGAAAAAGTCGGGACCGGAATCGGAATTGTGAAATCCGGGATCCACAATTTCAATCTGTTCGTGCTGTGTGCCCTGAAACTGCGAGGTATTGAACAGTTTGAATTTCCAGATGTGGTGTAATAAAGCCTCCGTCATAATTCTGATATGCTAAAGATTATTGGGAGTGCTTCTAATGTAAATAAAAAACAAGCAATACCCGCAAACAAGCGATTTTAAACGATTACAAACAATCATGCATTCTACCGGAAACTGCTATTGTTTTTTAGGGCAATAAACGGTAAAATTGTTACCCTATAAAACAACTCATATGAGCAAGAAACGCCTTATTCCCGTAACCGGTGCAGCCCTACTGATGGCTGTTTGCCTGCCAGGCTACTCCCAGACCGCTAAAACAAACGGACCAAAAAAACCAACAGAAAAAGAATTTCAGTATATCGCCGATCAGTTTGCTGACCTGCGTGTACTTCGCTATAACGTTCCGGGCTTTGAACAGTTGAGCCTCCAACAGAAAGAACTTCTTTACTACCTGTCGGAAGCCGCACTCTGTGGCCGCGACATTACCTGGGATCAGAATTACAAATACAACCTGACCATTCGTAAAACCCTCGAAGCGATTGTTGGTTCCTATAAAGGCAACGCCAAAGATCCGGAGTATCTTAAGTTTATGGTATATGCCAAACGTGTATGGTTCAGCAATGGCATTCATCACCATTACAGCAGTGATAAAATTTTACCGGAATGTTCCCAGGCCTTTTTTGCAGGACTTGTGAAACAATGTGTACCGGCCAAACTTCCGCTGAAACCGGGCGAAACCACAGATGCCTTTATCGCACGGATTACTCCCATTATGTTTGATCCGGCTATCGCCCCTAAAAAAGTGTGGCTCGATCCATCCAAAGACCTTGTAACCTCTTCTGCCGTTAATTTCTACGAAGGTGTTACCCAACAGGAAGCCATTGAGTTTTATGAAAAGCAAACCGATAAAAACTCCAAAACGCCGGTCATGGTGGGGCTTAACAGTAAGCTGGTAAAAGAAAACGGACAATTGGTAGAAAGAGTCTGGAAAATTGACGGGATGTACGATGCCTCAATTTCAAAAATTGTATACTGGCTCGAAAAAGCCGTGACCGTTGCTGAAAATGCAGAACAAAAAACAGCGCTTGAAAAACTGGTTCAGTTCTACAAATCGGGGAGCCTCAAGGACTTTGATGAATACAACATTGCCTGGGTAAAAGATACGCAGAGTGCGATTGATGTGGTAAACGGTTTTATTGAAGTGTATGAAGACCCGCTCGGAAAAAAAGGTTCTTTTGAAGCCGTAGTATCCGTAAAAGATATGGAGGCCTCCAAGCGTATTGCTGCCATTGGCAAAGAGGCGCAATGGTTCGAGGATCACTCACCTATTCTGTCGCAACATAAAAAGAAAAATGTTACCGGAATTTCCGCCAAAGTTATCAATGCCGTAACAGAGTGCGGTGATGCTGCACCAAGCACCCCTATCGGTATTAACCTGCCTAACAACGAATGGATCCGTGAAGCGCATGGTTCCAAATCGGTGAATCTCGGAAACATCGTAGAAGCCTACGATCAGGCAGCTGGTGGCAGCGTAGTCAATGAATTTTATTACAACGACGAAATCAAAAAACGGGTGATGGCTTATGCCTCTCTGGCCGATAAACTTCATACGGATATGCATGAAGTGATTGGTCATGCCAGCGGACAGATCGAACCTGGTGTAGGACAACCGCATGAAACACTCAAAAATTATGCATCGGCACTCGAAGAAGGACGTGCCGACCTTGTGGCCTTATATTACCTGATGGATCAGAAACTGGTAGACCTGGGCGTGATGCCATCGCTGGATTACGGTAAGGCCGCCTACGACGAATACATTACAAAGGGCCTGATGGTTCAGCTGTCGCGTATTAAACCGGGCAATAGCATTGAAGAAGCACATATGCGTAATCGCCAGATGGTGGCTGCATGGGCCTATGAAAAAGGGAAGGCTGAAAATGTGATTGAGAAAAAAGTGGAAAACGGTAAAACCTATTTCGTGATCAATAATTATGATAAGCTCCGGGTATTATTCGGTGAATTGCTGAAGGAGCTGCAACGTATCAAATCGCAGGGCGATTACCAGGCCGGCCACGACCTGATTGAGAACTACGGTGTGAAGGTTGATCCGGCACTTCATAAAGAAATTCTGGAACGCTATGCCAAACTGAACATTGCACCTTACCAGGGCTTTATACAACCACGCCTGGTGCCGGTTATGGAAGGCGGTAAAATAAAAGATGTAAAGATTGAATACCCGACCAATTTTGTAAAACAAATGCTTGACTATGGCAAGAATTATAGTTTATTACCTGTAGAAAATTAATTGAAAGCTCTTCAACAAAAAAGGCCATTCACAATGAATGGCCTTTTTTATTTTATACTGTTTGTATATTAAACGCGAATTCCGATCACGAGGATATCATCGACCTGCTCCATGTTGCCTTTCCAGGATTCGATTTCCTGATCGAGCCGTTGTTCCTGCACGTCTACAGGCTCATCGTAAATCTGTGCCAGGAGGGTCTGGAAACGTTTCATCATAAATTTCTTGCCCATTTCGCCACCAAACTGATCGGCATAACCATCTGTGAAAGCATAGCACATATCGCCCTTTTCGAGCTGGATGTTGTGGTTGGTAAACTGGGTGCGTTCCTGCTGGGTATTGCCAATCGGAAATTTATTGGCTTTATACTCGATCAGTTCGCCTTTCCGGTAAATATAAAAAGACCTGTAGGCCCCGGCATATTCAACCTGGAGGGTTTTCAGATCAAAACTCATCAGGGCAATATCCATCCCGTCGCGGGTATCGGTTTGTTTGCCATCCTGTTTCAGGATATTGACAACTCCCTGATGCAGGAGATCCAGAATCGCTGAAGGTTTTTCCACTTTCAGGTCGCGGGTAATGTGATGCAGCAAATCGTTACCGATCATGCTCATGAGAGCTCCCGGCACCCCATGCCCCGTACAATCGGCCGCTGCTATAATAGCGCGGGTTTCGGTTTTTGAATAAAAATAAAAATCACCACTGACAATATCTTTTGGCTTATACAAAATAAAGGCGTCGCGGAATGTGGAGAACACTTCATCGCGTGGCGCCAGGATGGCCGATTGGATCCTGCGGGCATAATTGATGCTATCCAGAATGTCCTTGTTTTTCTGGGAGATCACGAGGTTTGCCTGTTCAATCTGGAGTTTCGATTTTTCTTCGGCCCTTAGTATAACACGGATGTAGCGCAGCAAAACAATCACCGTCACAATAAAAATACAGAGCGTGATCAGGAGATTCCGGATCATGATACTCCTCGATTCTGCCTTGAATAACGCGAAGCTTTCATCTACCTCCACAATGCCGGTGACTTCGCCTTTGGCATTTTTAATAGGACAGAAAGCAGTCAGCCAGGTTCCGAACTCATCGGTATACTGGTGTACCACATCGCCGGTTTCATAATGCTCCAGAAACTCCTTATGATAACCGACATACGGATCGTGTATATAAGGCTTGTCAGTAGAATTTACCACATAATAAAATGTTCTGGAAGGCTTATCGAGTACCAGGGTCGATATTTCCGTAACAAGGTTATTGGCTTTGTATGCGTTGTGGAGCTGTTTCCAGATGGCATAATACAATGTATCGTCTGTGTTCGAATGGAGTTCTCCCTGTTTTTTATATTTATCGGCAAGGGCCTTATGCTGATCACCATCTATCTGCAAAGCAAGTGTATTGGCAACAGCACGCAAGCGACTCAGGCTATTCTCCTCAGATACTTTGAGGTAAGTGTAATCCGTGTACACAATAAAATAAGCCGACAGAATAAACAACGCACCGAATACCGTAACAACAATACGGGTTCCGGGTTTTTTCCAATCAGTTATTTTTAATCTTGCCATAAACAAATGAACACAAACTTTCCAGGGAGGAGCAATAACAGAATAAAGGCAGTTTGTAATACAATAATAGTATTTTTACGAGAGATTACAAATTGAAAAACAAAGAATGAGAGAACGGGATCATACCATTGACATACTTCGTGGAATGGCCGTTTTCACAATGATAGCAGCCAATATGGCCGCACATAGTCTATTGGAACCCCATCCATTTTTATTCAGGCTTTACGGCAGCTTTGCAGCACCCTGTTTTATTTTTCTGGCCGGCATGATGGTAAGCTACACCGCGCATTACCGCGGTCATAAACCCGTGTATTATGTGTGGCGTGGGCTCATGGTTATTGCTGTTGCTGCGCTTATCGATGTGTTCTGCTGGGGAGTAGTACCATTTACCACTTTCGACGTATTATATATTCTCGGGTTCTCGATGCCATTTACCGACCTGTTCCTGAAATTGAAAAAACCACTGCAAATTATTTTTATTGCGATTTTATTTTCTCTGACACCTATTATGCAGCATATTTACGGGTATCGTCCTGTATTGACCGAACCGATGGTGAAAGACTTTACCAATGGACTTAGTCAGGTTCCTGTATTGCAGCAATTCCTCGTGGATGGCTGGTTCCCCGTGTTTCCATGGTTTGGCGTAGCTTTCCTGGGTGCTTTTGCCGGGCAATGGCGCATTGAACATGAACCGGAACGTATCAATAGATATTTTATACTGGCCGGTGTATTGCTCACCGTTACAGGTATTGCCGGCTGGTATATCATGGCGCCTGTTCTTTATACCCGCGAGGGTTACAGCGAATTGTTCTATCCTCCTACGCTGCCATACCTGGCAACCATGCTTGGTATTATTATGCTGGCATTGGGAGCGCTTTATCGGATACGGAATGTAAAGGGTATGCAGTTTTTTGCCGTTTACGGTCGTTCGTCGTTACTGATGTACATTGTACACACAGTACTTATTGTATACGTTTTTAATTTGTTCTTTCCGGCATACAACCTGACAGGATTCCTGGCACTATATCTCTGCCATGCCTTTATTTTGTGGGGTATTTCGGCCGGAGTACAATTTTTGAAAAAAGGAAGAGAGCTTCCTTTCCTGCTCAGTTTCTTGCTGGGGGGATAGTGTTTCCGGAGACAAGAATCACCGATACATTACTACTGCATCTTTCCGGTTTTTGAAACAAATAAAAAAGCCCCTTTTTCAAGGGGCTTTGATCAGGCTCTTTTCTTTTTGAAACTGATGTTTCCGAAGAGATCGAGTACGCGTTTAAATACATCAAAATACAATGTAACCATCAGGGTGAGGCTCATAAACCAAATCACCAGGATATTGAACCAATACGTAGGGTACAGTTTACCCATGAATTTTTTATTAGGCGCGAAGAACTGCGCACGACCAAGGTTTGATCCTGTAGGATCCAGGTAAATCGGATCCACGCGCTGAATAAAGCGGCCGTCTTTTTCAAGGCAACGCTCCCCGAAATCGTTGCTGTTCAACACCAACTGATTAAGGCTTTCGTTTTCATAGTTTTCCTGGAGCTTCTGGTAGTCTGCCTTGGCTTCTGCGGTTTTGGTCATATCCAGTACAACCTTATCGCGGCCGGTACGGGCCGAGTTTTCTTTCTGAATATAGAAATCGTTTATCCTGGTAAAGAAAGCTCTCAAAGCCGAAGCTACATCCGCGTTGTACGCTTCGGGTGTAAGCTTATCAAGCTGTTTGAATGTGATTTTGTTTTTGAGAACCAGTTGTTCTTTTTCAATCTCATTACGTACTACCGTAAAGTCTGCTGCTAAATCATTCTTTTTCGAATTATCTTTCAGCTCTGCATCGATTTTTGCCATTTTACTTTGCAGTTTCGGCAACCAGTACACCTTTTTGTATTGTGCAATACTGATGGCTTTATCATATTTATAGAAGTGCTTTTCGTATTCATTGGCTTTGAACTGGTTGACAGCAAGGGCCTCAAAAGCCCAGCGACTGGCCATGACTTCACCGGCCAATGGTACACCGCCCTGTTTGGCAAGCGTTGGATTCAGCTTATCAAATTTCACAACCACACCGGCCAGCAATAACTGCGGAATAATGAGGAATGGAATTAAAATGTAAATCGTAACCGCACTGTTGAAGGCCGATGAGATATTGAGTCCAAGCATATTGGCGAAACAGGACACCGTAAAGAGCACCATCCAGTAGTCGAGGTACATGCCTTTGATACCGAGTACCATATTACCCACAACAATAAATGTGAGCGTTTGAACGGCTGATAACACAAACATGATGATGATTTTGCTCCACAGGTAGCTTCCCTTGCTCAGGTTCAGGAACGATTCGCGTTTACGGATTTTACGGTCGCGGATAATTTCTTCGGCGCTGACTGTTAGGCCTATAAAGAGTGCTACCACCACAGACATGAACATGTATGCCGGAATATTCTCGTTTTCGCGATAAATATACCCTTTGGTGGTGTCGGCATCGGTATTGAAATAACGCACCAGGTAAGCCAGGATAAAGGCCAGTAAAGGCGCTTCAATAAAGTTAATAAGCAGGTATTGCGTATTGGTAAGCTTGCTGAGTACATCGCGTTTTATAAACACGGCAAACTGACGGAATGCATTCGGAATTTTAAAAATGGCTTCCGGAATATCGCCGGTGTGTTTATTCTCAACGATACTGCTTTCAATGAGCTCCTTATAGTTTTTATTCCACTCGGCCGGACTGGTTTTACGGTTATGTGTCAGGTTACCGTACTCGTCCAATACCTTGCTTTCAATGATATTGAAAATCTGTTCGGGGTTTACGTTACCACAGTTCCAGCACTCGCTTTCTTCGGCATTCACGTGATTTACCAGGCGTTTGAAATAAGCCACGGCATCAACCGGGTTGCCATAGTAAATCGGGTAACCGCCCACGTCGAGGATCATGAGCTTATCAAACATTTTGAAAATATCGGACGAAGGCTGGTGAATTACCACAAAGATCAGTTTGCCTTTAAGAGCAAGTTCCTTGAGGAGGTCCATGATGTTTTCCGAGTCGCGGGATGACAGGCCCGAGGTTGGCTCATCGACATACAATACAGATGGTTCACGGATTAATTCGAGGGCGATGTTCAAACGTTTACGCTGTCCGCCGGAAATGGTTTTTTCGAGAGGAGAACCTACTTTGAGATCGCGCGTTTCAGATAAGCCGAGGTCGGCAAGTAAGGAATGGCATTTTTTAGAAATCTCATCATCGCTCAGGTTACCGAAGCACAGCTTGGCATTGTAAAATAAGTTCTGGTAAACCGTTAGCTCTTCAATCAGCAGGTCATCCTGGGTCACGTGACCGATAACACCATCTACCGCTTTTTTGTCGGTATGAACATTTTTACCGTTAATGAGTACAGCTCCGGAACTTGGTTTCTCAACACCATTGAGCACATTGAGGAGTGTGGATTTACCGGCACCGGAACCACCCATGATTCCGATAAGCTTCCCACTCTCTTCGCTCATGTTAATACCTCTTAATCCCAGCTTACCACCTTTAAATTTATATTCAATGCTTTTGGCTTCGAATGAAATTCTGGCTTTGCTACCATCGGCAAGGAAACGCCCGATGATATCGCTGTAATAAATAGGTTTTACTTTGGAACTACGGAGCGATGAGCCTGGGGTAAGAATATGTACACGCTCCTTGGAAATGCCCTGTCCATTCAGTTGAAGTTCTATATTACCATAGATCCTCAGGGCATACATGCCCACGCTGTTGATCTGAATGACCCGCACATCATCGTTGAGGGTATCTACGTATATATGCTTACAATGATTATTGTATCCTCCTTCTTTGTTATTGATAACAAGGATATCGGGTGAATCCGGTATTTTATCGGCCTTATCTTCTACAAACGATTTCAGTTGCTGAAACTCTTCATTTGGAATATTAAAAGTATCGGCTACTGTAACTACGAATTCATATTCCTGATCTGATATCTCAGCAGATGAATAAATAAATTCCAGCAAACGAATCAGTACGATGACTTTCTGTGGCTGTTCCAGTTCCTGGTTTATCTGGGTACAGATTTTCAGTACTTTAACAGAGTTCAGAGAAGTACGCTTGGCGCTACCGTCTTTTTTCTTGGATACAGACTGGTGGGCCTCGAGGTATTCGTCAAATATTTTGAGGTAGGTTTCAACCTGTTCCTGGTTTAATTGTTGTTTTAAGAAAGACTCAACAATTGAACGACCTGTATTGGTAATACCATCAACCTTGGCGATGATGGCAAACATTTGCATGAGGGCTCTTAGTATTCGTTCACTCATATATTATTTTTTGTAGTGGCGTATGAATATATTAATTTATTTTCACTTTTTGGTCGTTAATGAGTAAAAGCATTTGGCGCTCTGCTTAATGGTTTCAGAGTCCTGCCTGGGGATCACAAACTCCATATTATCATTGAAAATGATATTGGTGAGTCCATATTCCTTGAGTGTTACCACGTAATTGGAATACAGGTCAACAATGAAATAAGCGCTTGTTTTATCAATGGGCTTAAGGGTTACCGATTTGAAAAAAATCTGTTTGCTTCCTGATTTGAGTAGCAGGGAAGCTGTTTTACCAAACCCGAGGTTATCGGTGACGATGATTTTCAGGAATTGCTTCGTGTGGTTGTAATCGATCAATTGAATGTGATAGTTGTTTTTGATCGTATTATCAAGCATAGACACCTGAAGTCCGGCCTGTTTTTCACCGGGCAGATCGCAGGTACCTTGTGTAAATTCGCAATTTTCCTGGGCAGACAGGCCGCAGCTTATAAACAGCAACAGGACTGCGAGAATTCTTGTGTGTGTGTGCATCATCCTTCTTTTTTGTCGTGGATCAAATAGTACAGGACATGACCTCTTTTAAAACAAAAAAGGATAAAGTTGATCTTTATCCTTTAAAGTGAACCGGTGAAGGGCTTATTTTTGTTTAAAGCCGATCAGAATAACAGCGCAACCAGAGCCCGGGTTTTTATTGGCATCGAGTTGACCTTCAATAATAACTTCAAGAGTCGATTTTACTTTAAAATCCCAATATGGTGCATTCGCGTAGTTTTTATTTGTAAACAGCAAATGACGATCCTGGTCGTATACATTAAAAATAAGATTACCATCTGTTTTACCACTGCATGCTGCAAAACGGTAGGTTGTTTCACCGAATAATGTGGTATGGAATTCAGCCGTCTCTTCGGAGTTCAGCAAAAAAGCACGGTAGCTCTGTCCATCGGAAACATACGCTGAAATGATGTGTTTGGCACAGATATTAGCAATGGAGTCGCACTGTGCTTTGGCTGTATGTGTAAAGCCTGCTATAGCGAGACCCAGGATAATAGTTGATATATATTTCTTCATAATTTTTCTGAAATTTAGGATTATGACTGAGCGTTAACGATTTTTTCGCGGATGGCTTTCACTTTTGCAGCGATCTGCTCCAATTGCTCTTTGCTGATAGTAACCTCTGTGGTGCTGTTGATATAAGTTACTTTTTTGGCTTCATCTGTAGTAGGTTCTACAAATGTGTATTTAGAAGTAATACCTTCATAAATTTTGGCAAGTTCCTCGAGTTCTTTGCCCAGTTCAGTAGCTTCAGGCATGTTATGCGAGTTCAGCAGCTTAATAATGCTTCCGAGAGCCTGTTTCTGATCTGCAATACGGAACTTAATATCGTCCGATTGTTTTTTAGCGTAAGCATTGATAGAGAAATGCATGCTCTCCAACCAGCCACCGGTTAAGATCAGGCTGCTCACTTCTGTACGTTTATTTGTTTTGAGGTAAGAATCGCTCGCACGGTAAGCAATACCAACCAACACCAGCATACTGTCTTTATTGGAGATGTTCTTATTGATACGTTCCATGGTTTGCTGATCGAATGCTGCAGAAACTCCCAGCTTATCGGCCAGTTGTTTTACCGATGCCAGGTAGCCAATAGCATCCTGAGTCTGGTTATACATGCTCACATAACCGAGGTCGGCACCGTAAATACCGAGATTCAATGCTTTATGATAATCAGAAGAGTAATTACCCATTCTGTTGGCCGGGTTCAGAATTGCTTTTTCATAGGCCACGCCGGCTTTCTGGATCAGCATAGCGGTCTGGATCGGTGAAGGCACACTGAATAACTCCCCGCCAACATTCAACACAGCCGTTTTAGCTGTATCCGGATCCGGAAGATCGTCGGTGGTCACTTCAGTTTCTTTTTTAGGATCACCACAGGAATATAATACCGCTGTAGCTAAACCTAAAACCACAAGTTTTGAATTCACCTTTATATTTCTTAAATTCATCGTCATAATTGGTTGATTGATTGCTAAATAAATCCTCCGCAAGTAAGTAAAATTTAGGCAAATAGACAAATATTTGTTTATTAACAGGATTTTGACACAAAGCCCGCCAACTGAGCATTATAAATCACATAAAGCGACCAGAAAACGCTCTATTTTCAGCTTCATTTCTTTTGGTGAACAGGCATAGTTGTTAAACAGGATCGAAAACGCCAGTTCCTTTCCGCTTTTTGTTTTCACATAACCACAATAGCCCCGGGCACGGGTAATGTAACCTGTTTTGGCCCTCAGGTTATTTTCGGCGAAAGTCCCTTTACAAAGACTGGCCATACTTCCGTTTTTACCGGCCACAGGTAAGGAAGCATTAAACGCTGTGTACATGGTGCTATCCCTGTATATTTTACTTAGTATCGTTGCCTGGATTTTGGTGGTGATGGCATTGGCTCTCGATAAACCGCTTCCATCGACCATGAATAAACCGGACACATCAACTCCACGTCCTTTCCAGTAAGCCGTAACCGCATCAATGCCATTGGCCGTGGTTCCCTGTTTACCAGATTTAGCAGCTCCAACAGTATTCAGCAGTGTCTCTGCATAGTGGTTATCGCTTTTGGTGTTGGTATAGTACACAATTCTTTCGAGGCTTGGCGAAACATGTGTGAATGCCAGCGTGTAGGCCGGATAGTTAAATAAATAGCTCTTTCCATCATTAGTCCATGATACCGGCTCAGGCTTGTAAGCAATATTAATCCCCTGGTCGCTGAGGAGTTGTTCCAGCTCGTCGCGAAGTTCATTGGCCGGGGAAGCCATGGCGCCCTCCACCTCGTAAGCTGCCTGGTTGGGAGGAATGGTACCGGTGACTGCTTTTGGAGACTGCCCCGGCGCTCCGAAAATAACCGCATTATCTTCACTTCCACCTGCCAGCACACTATCGATGAGGGCATCGTGATGAATGGTAATGCCCTGCCTGGTTTTGAGCGACAAGAGCTCCGTTTTGGAACCGGCAGCACCTGACCGGAATGTGGCAATGAATTTATTATCGCAAAACGAAAGCCCGGATGCACCCGTGCCAAAATAATTTCCCATATCTCCCCAGATCCAGGTAGATGGTATGCGATTATCGAAACAGGAATTGTCGGTTACCACCATGCCGCTCAGCGACTTTAATCCGGCTGCCTTCAGTTTTTCTGTCCATAGCTGAAGGACGTTATCCTTGTAAAAATATTCTGAATTCAGGCTGGGATCACCGCTGCCTTTTACAACCAGATCGCCCTTTACCAGTCCATTGGCATCGGGCCTATTTGTAAAGTATACTTTTGTCTTATAGGTGTAATTTTTCCCAAGTATTCCGAGAGCGGCCGATGTAGTTACAATTTTGAGCGTACTGGCCGGTGCCAGGCTCAGTTCGGGATTATACTCCTGGATTGTTTTGCCGGTTTGCGCATCGAGAATACAAAAACTGTAAGAGGCATGCAGGAGATCCGCATCAGCCTGGTACGACTGTAAAACCTTGTCGATAGCGGTTTGTGATACCCCCCTCCATGCAATCAAAAGGCCCAGCACGATGATGCCATACCTTAAGTTCAAATGATATTTTATATATAAAAACATCTTTCGTATTCGCGCTGTTAAATGGTTCCATTGTATTTACGCAGGAACCACTCTATACTGAGAAGAGCTATTAAGAGCAGGCAGATCCATTTCAGGTTCAGGAGATCCGTCATTTTTTTGTGGCTGTAGGTAATGGTTTTAATAAGATCGCTGTTCAGCATATCGGCAGCGAGTTTATCCAACTCCTGTTTGTATACCATTTTTCCACCGCTTTGTTTCGACAATTGATACAGCAGGTTATGATCGGCAACGGTGTTCAGTTTTTCTGCTACTATTTCGCGGATCACTACTACCCCACTCTTTTCGAATACCTTGTCTCCTGTTTTGGTTTGTGCTTTGTAGCTGTATTCTCCCGGAGGGAACATGCCTGCATTGAGTATATAACTGGTTTGCTTTTTACTGAATGTGTAATTGTAACTTTTACCGGCAGAATCTTTTAATACAAGATTCACGTCCGGGTCGGTAATCTGTTCATAGCTTTGATTATATACCTCTGCCGTAAAATCGAGTGGCTCGTTTTCATTAATGATCTTTTTGGTATAAACCCTGAAAAAACTTTTGTCGGCCTTTACTGCCAGGTATTGAATGGTTTTGGTAATGAGTTCATTAAACAGATTGTGATTCTGATGATCGGCATAATCGCGTAAACGCCAACGCCATAAACCATCTCCGAGGAAAGCTCCTTTTTTCACGCCGTTATCTTCCCCGAAAACAAGAATCGGGTTTTCGGTATTAACCACACCGATACGCTGTGCAGCCAGTGTACTGAAGCTATTGGACACCTCATAATTTCCCAGTATACACTTCACGGCCGGAAAATCCTTCATGTATTTTTTGAGCTCATCGCTTACCGTAAATAAAGCAAATTCTTTTTTGTAAACAGCTTCCGCATCATTCCATTTGCTGCTCATCATTCTGACTTGAAGTCCGCGAATGAAATCATTTGGAGAAACGCCAATAACCCAGTAAGGCTGATTATTATTCTTAAGTTCGGTTAAAAACCGTTGAGAGGCGGCTCCTGCAGGCAGTTGATGCAGAATGACAAGACTGTATGGTTTGAGCGGCTTCTGGAAGTTATCGGCCATGGCTATTTCTGTTTCGTAGCTCTGGTTCGATGAAATACTTTGCTCAATCGCCGCAATATCGGGATGTGGTGCGTTGGCCAGAATGAGTATTTTCTCGCGGTTATCGATCACATCGATCACAAAAGACTGTGCATTATTCTGCTTGTTCTTATCGTCGGCAATAGCGGAAATAGTCACCGTATACTTCTGAACACCCGGCTTGTCGGCTTCAAGAATAAAGCTGAGAGTCTGCGAAAAATTTGCGCCGCCAATATGAAGTGGTTGTGCTTTCTTAACCTGCCCATTCTGACTAACCGTTACGGTTACATCTTTTCCCTGCAGATCGGTTGCATTAACAACTACTTCCAGCGGGAAGCTGTTGCCGAGGTAAGCTACCTGGTTGTGGCGGAGATTCTGGATCCATACATCTTTCAGGGGTGTTGTATCGCCCAGGGCAATGGTGTAAACCGGGTAATTAAACTTGGTGGTTGTATACAGCGGATTAAGGCCTTTGTTATAAATACCGTCGCTGGCGAGGATTACGGCGCCCACATTACGGTTGGCATAATTATTTTCGATGTCGGAAAAAACACCGGCTATATCGGTTTCTTTACCGTTAAAGTTATAGGTATCACCGGCACGTAGTGTATTATCGAATACATAGGTATTTACCTCATATTTCTCTTTCAGGCGATTGATGAATCCTGGCAAGGCCTGCAGGTAGTTTTTACGGATCTCGTCAGAGTCTTTGGCATTGACAACCGAAGAAGAGTTATCCTGTACAAATACAATAACCGGTTTTTCTGTTTCATTGACGAGCTGTTTCATCAGAAAATCGAGCAGCAACAAACAGATAAGCGTCACGGAAATGAAACGAAGGGCAAAAAGCACTGATAGCAAAACCCCGGAACGGTCTGCATTTTTCTTATCGCGGGCATAGAGGAATGCCGAAAAAAGAAACCCTGTTACAATACATAACAGGGTAAAATACCAGGGATAATTTGAGATCAGTTGCATGTCCGGTCTATCAGGTTAACATACCACCACATACATTGATGCACTGACCGGTAATATAAGCACTCATATCGCTTGCAAGGAATAAGGCCAGGTTAGCCACATCTTCGGAACTACCACCGCGTTTCAGCGGAATATTGTCGCGCCATTGCTGAATAACTTTTTCATCGAGAGCACCGGTCATTTCGGTTTCAATGAACCCGGGTGCGATAGCATTACTACGGATATTGCGGGAACCAAGTTCCAGGGCAATGGATTTGGTAAAACCAATAATGCCTGCTTTTGAAGCCGCATAGTTAGACTGACCGGCATTTCCTTTTACACCAACCACGGAGCTTAGGTTTACAAACGCTCCTTTACGGGCTTTGAGCATAGGCTTTTGTGCTGCTTTGGTGAGGTTAAATACGGATTTCAGATTGGCATTGATCACTTCGTCCCACTGTTGTTCACTCATACGCATCAGGAGTGTATCGCGTGTAATACCGGCATTGTTTACTACCACATCCAGTCCGCCAAACTCTGCAACTACCTGGTTTACGAGTTCCTCGGCCGAATTAAAATTGGCTGCATCGCTCTGGTAACCTTTGGCTTTAATGCCGTAAGCGGCCAGTTCATTTTCGAATGCTTTTGCTTTTTCAACACTGCTCAGATAGGTGAATGCGATATGGCATCCGTGTTCTGCAAATTTCTGGGCAATGCCTTTACCTATACCACGGCTGGCCCCTGTAATGATGGCCACTTTATCCTGTAATAATTTCATACGTTTTTAGAAGTGAATTTTGTGTTTAATGTGCTACGAATATACAAAAATTAGAGTACAACATAAGGGCCCTGGGGTCTTTGATTTCTAATGCACTGTAAACAAATCCATTTTGGATTTCGGCCGTTTATTTTCCAGCCATATAAAGCCTTTCAGACGGTTTTCACGATCGTCGGATTCGGCCAGCGGCAGGGCAACCGATTCGGGTTTGTTGCGGAATGTGGTACGATCCATTCCCTCATCGCCGCCAAACCACATGGTGAGTTCGCTGCAATTGGTTTTATTCACACCCGAAATCTTTTTCTTTTGTTTCACATAATATACGATCTGGGCATTGCCCACCACATTAATTTTCCGCAAGGTATCGTTCGCAAAAAAGCCTTCGATTTTACGGCCAGCCACCTGGTTGAATTTTTCTTCATCGAGGCTGTCTGCTTTCTGAATCAGGATCGCATTGCCGTTCAGCAAAAACGATTTAACGGAATGCTGCCCGGTAACGACATCAATCTGTTTGGCGGTTACCTGTCCCTGCCCTGCCCACAGTACCGGGGAGTTATACATCCGCATGAGCGAATCATGCAGGGAATAGTTCAGTGAATCGCACATGCCCTGGAGGTCCTTTTTAAAAATACGGACATGCCGGTGAGCCCGCACATAGGAATGTGTAGAATCCGGTTCGGCATACTGCAAGGTATCTGCTGCCATGAACATGGTATCTTTTTCAATAATACGTGCATACACGGCCTTGTCGGTTACAATAGCCCTGTTGCCCTGCTCATAATGTTCGGCATAGTTGCCCGTAATAATCGATTTATTGGTGGTATCAATGATCGTAATGTTCTTCATGGCTTTTCCGAAACCTTTCTTGCGGTCATAATAGATGCTATCGCCTGTAAGCTTCTGATCTTTGGTCACAATAATGGCGTTGGTGCTGAAACGCGAATATTCATGCTCGGTATCATAAAATCCATTTTCGCAATAGATGTAGTTCTGTTTGCTCATGATGATGCTTGGCCCCAGGAAATAAGACACTTTGGAACTGGTATTATAACGGAGTGTATCGCTGCGCATGGTATACGAGGGGTTTTTCAGCTCCACATCGTAGTGAAAGGTCAGTTCTTTGCTGGCCGAATAATAATGTCCGTTTTTACTTTTCAGTGTATTCTCTTTATTCACAATAGTTCCCCCGTTATAATAGTTGGCCACGGAATTGGCTACATCATAGGTCATCAGGTCTGTGGTGAGGGTCATATCCTTCTCGATGCAGCGTACATTTTTTTCGAGTGTCGCGAGTTTGGTCCCGGAGTCGTAAAACAATTTATCGCCATACACAAAAATACTGTCGCCTTTAATCACACTGATATGCCCGAACGCTTCGAGTTTACGGTCGTCGTACAGGTATGCACTATCGCAACGCATCACAGCACCTTCGTGCTCACAGATCACATCCCCGATCAGCCGCTTGGCATTAATACCCAGCGATTTGTCGTAACGAAGCACGGTGGCATGTTTCAACTCGATGTATTTGTTTTTTCCGTTTGGTTGCTGAACCGCCACTTTTGATTGTGCCGCTGCCTGATTGGCAAAACAAATGCAGCACAGAAACAGAATTCCTGTAAGCATTTGTAGCTTATGTATGTGTTTGTTTTTACACATTACGTTTAGGTGGTTCCCAGGCGCTTTCGCCCGAATCAAAGATATATTTAAAAAAGCCCTGCAAAAGCGCAAAATTCATGAGCAGGAAATGTCCGGCAAAATTAACAACAGGCAGCCTGATGCTGGCTTTGTTAAGAATAATTGTGAGAAGTGGCAGGATCAGCAATAAGCTGTATAAAAGACACAGCCAGCCAAATACAGGCACATAAAATGAAATGGCCAGGCAACAAAGAAAGGAAATAATCAGGGCAAATGGCGTGAACCACCTCAGCACTTTATGCATCAGGAAAGCAAGCCCGAAACCTTTCCAGAACGGGAATAACAAATGTTTGTAATACGCCAGGTTCCTGTAATTACCCAGAGATATCCGGATTTTGCGTTTGTATTCGATCAGAGGTTCATCATTCACATCTTCATAACACACCGCTTCGGGGGCAAACAGTACTTTACCGCCACGCTCCACAACTGACAGGGTAATAAAAAAGTCATCCATCAGAAACCCTTCAGGGACCTTTGTAAACCAGTCCTTCCGGATACCGTAGCAACCGCCCTCCACACCTACCACAAACCCATAGGCAAGGCTTTCTTCATATTTTATGCGGTTCTCCATATTCATATAGAATATTTCCTGCCCCGAAATGCCGGCATTTTTGGGTGAGAACTTAAAAATATTGGCGCATACCTGCTGTGCTTTTCTTTCGGTGAGATAATACACCAGGGCTTTAACTGTTTGCGGTTCAAAAAACACATTGGCATCTGTCAGGATCAGTAAATCTGTCGTTGCCTTATCTACCAGATCGTTTATCACATTGAGTTTTCCCTGGCGTTGCGTGTTTTTATACAACGTAATCCATGGATAGGATTCTGTAAAACGTTCAATGATCGTGCAGGTAGTATCCGTAGATGCATCCGATCCTATCAGTACCCGGAGTTTTTCTTTGGGATAATCGGAATCGATGATCGACTGTAGTTTCCGTTCGATTACGGCAGCTTCATTGAATGCCGAAAAAATAATGGTTACAGGCGGGCAGGCATTGTAAGCTGCCAGATCTGACGATATATGTTCTTTTTTAGAAGCGGTTTTCAGTTTCAGAAATAAGGGAAACCACACATAGCTCAACAAAGGTACTGCGATACTAATCACCAATATGATATACAGACTAAGCAGCATCGATGAGTTTTGATTTATAAAAGTGTAACAAATTCTCAGCAATCCTGCGGTAGTCGAAATGGTTTTCGGCCAGGTTACGGGCGGCCAATCCAAGGTTCCGGCGGATCGCTTTATCGGAAGCCAGTTTCACAATGGCTTCGGCAAACTGTTCTTTCGTATCGGCAATGACCAGGTGTTTTCCGTTTTCATAAGGCACGCCTTCCGCACCTATACTGGTTGTAATAATGGGTTTGGCGTATGCCAGGCCTTCCACAAGTTTAATGCGCAGCCCGCTTCCGCTCCACAATGGCACCAGCATGATATCGTAAGTATCATAAAACACCGCAGATGAATCAACCTGCTCTCTGACCTCAACACCATTGCCTGCCATGGCCTTGAAACGCTCGGGCATGCCCCGTCCGGCCAATACCAGCTTTACGGATGCACCGGTATTTTTCACCAGCGGCCAAACCTCGTTCATCAGCCAATCAGCAGCTTCTATATTCGGCATCCAGTCCATCGATGCAAAATGAAAAGCACTTTGTTCCTCTTTTGGCTGAGTGCAGGCTTTGTATTTCGCCATATCCACGCCTGTGAGGCAGGTATACATAGGTTTTGCGGGTTCAATTCTGCCGATGTTCTCTTTATCCAGATCGGTAATCGGCACAATGGCGTCTGCCTCCCTGAAAGCCATCAGTTCAAAGCGTTTCAGCCGTTTGTTCTGCAGGTTGAGATACCATTTTTTCACGGGATTCCTTTCCGTTTTCAGATGTCTCTCCCAGATCTGATGCTCCACATTATGGGGGCGCAACACAATACGGGCCTTGCTCAGCCTGCGCAACAGTGGCAAATACGGCACCATAAATACGCCTTCTATCTGTATAATATCAAATGTATGTGCGTTTAGAATATTTTCAAGAGCCTCTGCAAATTCGCGGAAATGAAAGCGCGACACGAAATAAGATTCTGATGAAAACAGGTTCATCAGGGCACCTGCAGCACTTGTATCTGTATTGCGATACACCGAGCGGTAATGCGTTTTACGCTTAAACTCCGCCGGTATATTTTCGTCGGGTTTAAAATGTTTTTTGGTATTGATTGCCAGCAGGTGAAGTTCCGCACCGGCATCGGCAAGCCCCTCGGCCAGGGTGCAGATAGCAATAGAACTCCCATCGTTTGCGGGATAGGGAGCCTTATTACATATTTGCAGAATCTTCACTTATTTCTTCTTTCTGAAAATGGCAACCAGGTTTTTAAAGCCTGCCTTATATGTAGACATGTCGAACATGGCTGAATCTGTTGCTGCCATATAGGTCAGGAATATCCCAAAAGGCAGGAACATCAGGAGCGGAAACCACATCCCAAAGAAAGGTGTATACACCTCTTCGGTAGCCAGCCTTTCGAAAATGATGCTCACTACATAATAGAGTAAAAAGAAAATTACAGCCACTACCACCGGTAATCCCATACCACCCTTACGGATAATGGCCCCCAGCGGTGCTCCCACAAAGAATAAAACAATACAGGCAAACGAAATACTTATTTTCTTATGCCAGCCGATACTGTACTCCAGCTTCTGGATATTCTGTGAATTGACCTCATCGTTCATGGAGTCAATAAAACTGCTGGAACTCCTGACCAGGTTCTGGGCATTTTCGACACTCCGCCTGAAATCGTTATGATTCAGTTTATTGTAAAATGCAGACACCGTAATCGGCTTTACAGGCAATGAGGCCGTATGAAAGGTCCGTGCGAGAAAATATGTTTTAAACTGACGGTCGATATTCTTATACTTATCATTTATCTTCAGGTTAAACGAATCGATTTCATGATCGATCTGCCAGATGTTCATCATTTCATGATGCCCCTTGAAAAGCTCTTCATCCGTGCGTTTCATCTTGAAATCGCTCACATCGATATTCACATCCAACTCGTCGTAAATCAATTGCATCAGCGGACGCGTACGTTTCTGGCGCTCTTCCTGGAGAATATCTTCGTAGCGTGTGCCATGCTTCAGTTTCAGCTCAAGGTAACTTGTATCGGCGCTGGTGCCCATGTAACCACTATCGGCATACATCTGGATATTGTTGCCCATGCCACTTGAATGATCGTAAATAATGATATGCTGCAAACTGTGACCGTCTTTGCCTTTCTTGCCTACCCGGATGTTGTAGCCATTGAGCTGGCTGTAGAAAGTACCTTCTTTCAGGTTAACGGTTGGTTTTGATTCGCGGATATCGTAAAGCAGGCTTGCCGATTTCAGTGTCAGGTAACTCAATACATAATTATTGAAATAGAAGGTAAAAACCGCGAGAAAGACAATAAAAGCGAAAATCGGTCGGATGATCCGGAAAAGCGACAAACCGGCCGACTTCATCGCCGCGAGCTCATAATTTTCGGCCAGGCTGCCGAAGGTCATGATAGAAGATAGCAGCACGGCCAGAGGAAGTGCCGCGGGAATGAATGTTAAAAAGGAATAGGAGAAAAACTGGCAAAGCACCCAGAAACCCAAACCCTTACCGATAAGATCGTCGAGATAGGTAAAAATATGGATAAGAAAGAACACAAAAACCCCGATGAAAAGTGTTAAAAAAAAGGAGGGCAGGTATGCCTTTAGTAAAAAGGTATGCAGGGTCTTTATTCTCATCCGCTATGAACCGTTAAAGTTAAGGCATATTTCCTATACAGACTATTAGATTTCCTAAAGTTTGTTATTTTTGTATCCTTATGATTAATGGCAAAAAAATAGTCGTGGTGTTACCTGCATACAACGCAGCGTTAACATTGAAACGCACCTACGACGAAATTCCTTTCGACATTGTGGATGAAGTGGTGCTGGTAGATGATTGCAGTAAAGACAACACCGTTGAAGTCGCTAAATCCATAGGTATTCACCATGTGATCAGCCACGAGAAAAACAAGGGTTATGGCGGAAACCAGAAAACCTGTTATGACAAGGCCCTTTCTATCGGTGCAGATATCGTTATCATGCTCCATCCTGATTACCAGTATACGCCCAAACTGATTCACAGCATGAGTTATGCCATAGCCAATGAATTATACCCGGCCATGTTCGGTTCCCGTATTCTTGGTAAAGGCGCTCTCAAAGGCGGTATGCCGATGTATAAATACATTTTCAACCGTTTCCTCACACTTAGCCAGAACATCCTCATCAACCAGAAATTATCGGAATACCACACCGGTTACCGTGCCTTTTCAAAAGACATTCTGACAACCATTAACTATCATGCAAATTCCGACGATTTTGTATTTGATAACCAGATGATTTCCCAGATCTTTTATGCAGGATTTGAAATCGGCGAGATCACCTGCCCTACCAAATACTTCCCGGAAGCGAGTTCCATTAACTTCCGCCGCAGTATGAAATATGGTATGGGTGTGCTTGGCACCTCGTTTACCCATTTCTTCAACAAAATCGGGCTGGCGAAATCGGACATTTACAAGACCAAAAAATAAACGGTTTGGAACCCGGCCACGCTTTTAAGCCTTCAGAACTGATTCAAAAAGAACAGATCATTTTTGAAGACAATCACCTTATTATTATCAATAAAAAACCTTCCGAAATCGTGCAGGGCGATAAAACCGGCGATATGCCCTTATCCGAGAAGGTGAAGAATTACATTAAACAACGCGATCAGAAACCGGGCAACGTGTTTGTAGGTGTTTGCCATCGGCTCGACCGGCCTGTATCAGGCATTGTTATTTTTGCCAAAACCAGTAAGGCATTATCCCGGATGAATGAGCTCTTCAGGGATAAGACTATTCAGAAAACCTATTGGGCTGTAGTTAAAAACAAGCCTGCCAAACCGGAGGCTCACCTGGTACATTACATGCTGAAGAATGAAAAAACAAACACATCCAAAGCATTTAATGAACCCAAAAAAGACAGTCTCAAAGCCGAGCTTTCCTATAAGCTGATTGCCTCTATTTCAAATTATCATCTGCTGGAGGTACGCCTGTATACCGGCCGTCATCACCAGATCAGGGCGCAACTGGCAGCGATTGGCTCTCCCATTAAAGGCGATGTAAAATACGGGTTCGACCGCACCAATGCCACGCCATCCATTCATCTTCACTCTTATAAGGCGGAATTCATACACCCTGTAAAAAAAGAAAAGGTTACAGTAACCTGTAACCCTCCTTTAAATGACACTGTATGGAATGAATTGTATAAGGCTATTAAACCTTAAGCTTTTGTCCAAGCTTTAATACTTTATTTTGTTTGATCCCATTTTTAGCGCAGATCGCTTTGATGGTGGTATGGTTGCGTTGTGCAATTTTCCCAAGTGTATCGCCCTTGCGAACGGTGTACACTTTGTATTTTTTTCCGTTTTTGGCTGTTACCGTTTTTGCAAATCCCAGGTCGCTTTTGTGGCGTGAGTGCAGAGCACGTAAGTCGTATTTATTTTCGACATCCGAACGGGTAATCATGAACTCATTTTTCTTCAGCATTCCGGTACCGTAATCCACGAAGTCTTCGGTATCCATGGCCTGCCCCAGGTAACGCATTTCAAAGTGCAAGTGGCTTCCGTATGAATGCCCTGTATTGCCTCCTAAACCAAGGATTTGTCCGGCTTCAATAATTTGTCCTGGTTCAACCAGTATTTTGGATAAATGCGCATATACAGTTTCAAGCCCGTTGGCGTGGCGGATGATAACCACGTTGCCATAAGAGCGGTTGAGTTTCGCGATACGAACCATACCATTGAATGCAGCCACAACCGTGTCGCCTGTTTCCAGGTTAATGTCGGTACCATAATGCGGGCGGCGGTGACGCCATCCGAATTCAGATGTAACAGGACCTCTGAAAGGCATAACAAAACCACAATCGGTTGGTTCCGTGAGGCGGATCACAACTGAATCCTGTTTGAAACTGCTGGCAAATGAATATGGGTGAATGATACTTGTATCCCAGATAGCATATAAATCCTGAGAAGGGAAAGCGAGTAAGGAATCTACTTCTTCGGTTTCTTCCTGCTCTTCGTTGATGGTCAGCATAGCTGTATTTACTGCAACCTTACAGGTATCGTCCCGTTTGGTTACTTTCTTTTTACCATCATCATCTTTTTTCAAAGGTTTTTCGTCGGGTGTCATAGCCCCAACAGACAACGTTGCCGCCATCAGGAGGGTTAAAACAGATATTTTTTTAATGATCACCTTCGTTTAATTTTGAATAAGAATTTTGCAAAGATTATGTTTTTATTGAAAAATCCTAGTGTTAAGATGTGTTAATCCCCCTATTTTTACTAACACAGCTGCAACTAACTGTAAATCAATACTATTATTATTCAAAAAAAGAAAGAAAATCGTTAAACTATTCGCTTTTCATGAAAAAGGGTGGATTTTCACCCACCCATAATACATTTCTACTCGCCAAAAATGGCATTTCATTTCGTCAGTAAAATACGTTCTGTAAGCATGTGGATACGGTAGTCGGAACTTTTTATGAAGTACTTTTTCTTGAGTGTGCTGACCCATGCGGCATTGTCGATGTAATTGATAATTAAGCCTTTTTCTTCGTTTGGCTGGATATACAGGCACATAATTTTAGCATGAGCCTGAAGTTTATATAACTCTATGGTACCATCCATGTTTTCGGGAATAATGCTGCCGAATAAGATATATACAGCATTATCCTTTTCAAAACGTGGGAGGCTTTCGCGGGTTTCGGCGGAGATATTATAAAAGTACTGGTCCTCATTTGTCAGGTTCTCCAACTCCACAAGTATATAATCGTCTTTGATCATATTATCCCGGTCGCGGTTCGACAGCTTAACATGAAACAGGCTTTTTACATTAAAGGCCGTATCGCGTATAGCCTGCGCAAAAACAAGACCCGGTATAAAAGATAAACAAATAAATACAAGTGTTTTCATAGTTCTTTATTGTATAGCCCCGGCTTTCTGTACCTCAACCCATTTACCCGCTCTGTGCGCCGAAATGCTGTTATCATACATAGCTTCACAGGCAATACCCGGGAGGTAGTATTTACCCGTATAGGCAGCATTCAATACCACTTTGAATGTTTTAGAAACTCCTGTTCCCAGATCAAAATAGCTATAAACCCTGTCGTCGCGGAAATCCTGATAGGTCGGAACATCGCCTTTTGCAAATGCGATATTATCGAGCCTCTGGTTTCTGATTTCCCAACCACTAGCAAATATCTGGTTCAGTGCCAGATTCTTATACGTACCACGAAGGCCAGGGTTACGGATTGTAACTTCTGCGATAAAATCGGTACCCTGTTCGAGTTTGGCAATATCCAGCTCGGCTCCGGAAAGTGTTTTATAGTTAACAGTCATTTCGAGGTTATTGAACTTATCGGTCTCCTCTCCGGCTTTGGCAACACCCTGTTTTACCAGGCGTACAAACAGGTTACCACTGCCTTTCACAGTTACAGAAACCGATTTAGCCTTATCAGGGTCTTTAAGTTCAATCTGCCTGAACTTGTAGGTTTTGAAATCGCTCATCGGGATAAGCTCATTTCCTACTTTACATTCGGCACTCAGGTTGCTGCTTACTTCGGCTGTTTTTGCATATTTCGAAATAGCGAGTAAACAATAGGCCGTTGTCTGCGTGCTGAACCAATAGTCAGCATGTCCAAGCCGTTCGGCCAGGGCCTTTACTTTTACAAAGGCATTGGTATTGGATTTCAGTAATACCATCGTTTCCAGGATCATGGCATCATCGCGTTCGTAGCTTCCATAGGTATAGTAATAATCCTTACGGTCTTTGACCGGACTGGATGCTCCGCTTGTTAAGCGTTTGGCGATTTCTGTCTGGCCTATCAACGCATACGCAGCCGCCAGTCGCCAGCGGGCTTCGGTCGAAAGGCTGGTATTTTCTTTCATGCGGTTCATCGCGCTCAGCTCAGGCGATTTGGCCAGGGCCAGTGTATACAACCTGTAAGCCTGTATCAGATCTTCGCCATAGTATGCTGTATTTTTATTGGATACATAATTCTGCGCGCGGTTTTTCTGGTAACGTTTCCAGTTATCGATCATGCCATAAGGCAGTGTATATCCCTTGATCTGGGCTTCAAGCAGGAAATGTCCGGCGTAGTTGCTACCCCAATCATCTGCCGTGTTGGAACCCGGCCAGTATGATAATCCACCGCTCATGGTCTGGAAAGAGCGCAGACGTTGAATAGCAGCCTTTATATTCCGGTCGATCTGATTTTTCTGTGATTCGCTGACCTGGATCAGGTCCCCGAGATAAAGTGCTGCAAACACCGATGATGTGGTTTGTTCAACACAGCCATGCGGGTATTCCAATAAATAGTTTAAGCGTTGCGAAAGATTGATCGCCGGGAGTGTAGAGACTTCAAGATAAGCTTTATTGGTTCCCGGCATACCTACAGGTGTATAGGCTGCATTCACAGGCTTGGCAGAGCTTGCCAGAAACTCATCCGCATCTGTTGTCGAAGGATTATTGGCACGCACGGCAATCTCGATGGTTTCGCCGGTTTTTTCGCCGGCACCATTCGCTGTTATTTTTATTTTGGAGACGCCGAGTGCATCGCTTACTTTCAGGCGGAAGGTCACTACTTTATCGCCGATGCGGTTAAAGCTTACCGTTTTGGTATTTCCATCCATCACCTTCACCAGGTTATCGCCCTGCACAGAAATACCCGCCTGTTTTACCTTCTTTTCCATCGCAAATACAGTTACCGGTAAATCTACTTCTTCACCCGGGCCTAATACACGCGGCAATGTAGAAAGGATCATTAAAGGCTTACGCACCGGCACTGCTTTTTCAGCATTGCCATAGGCGCCGTTGTAGCCGGCAACCACCATTACTCTCACAGACCCCACATACTGAGGCACATTGATCTTATGCGTGGCGGTTTCTCCTTTTTTCAGATGGAACGGACCGATAAAGCGTACCATAGGTTTGAAACGGTTGGCAGAGTTTTCAGGGCTTTTTACATTATCACCATCACCACCGATAGACAGGATACGGTTCATGGCTGTACCGAAAGCACCTATAACCTGGTCGTAAACATCCCATGTTTTCACACCGAGGGCTTCCTTGGCATAGAATGCACTCCATGGATCAGGCGTTTTGAAACGGGTCAGATCCAAAAGCCCTTCGTCGACCACCGCCAATGTGTAAGCCATCTCTTTTCCGTTTTGTTCACTTACTTTTACCACAGCATCACTTTCGGGTTTCCATACAGCAGCCGTATTAATAAGTGGTTTCAGAATGGTATTTTCATCTTTCACCATGATAGGCACCACTCCATACAAGCGAATCGGGAGGTCGTTGACCGTTTGTGCATGTGGCTGGATCAGGTGTACATAGATATAGACGTTGGGCGTCATTTCTTTGGTGATCGGCAGCTCATAGGTTGTTGTTCCTTTCTGGGTATCGATCCATTTACTGAGAATAACACGGCTGCCGTTCTCTACGTTGATGAGTGCTTTGCCACCCTGTGGACTTGGAATCACAATTTTTGCCACCTCATTCACCTTGTAATCGGTTTTATCGGTACTTACCGAAAGCATGGTGGCGCCTTCGTTGCCTTTAGGTGATTTACCGGCCCAGCTTGGCCAATCGATATAAACAACTTTGCCACAGGCGTGGCCGCTTTCAAGGTCTTTGGCATACACTAAGTAGCGACCCCAGTTCGGGCGGTTGATGCGAAGTTTAAAAAGTCCTTTGCCATTGGTAGTACTTACGGTTTCGGTATACACCGGTTCGTGGTAATTACTGCCTATGTAAGATGAAAGGTCTTCGTTGTAGTTGTCCCACCACCAGCGCCAATCGATTTTATATACTTTTACTTCGATCTGGCTGCGGCTGGCTATTTTGCCGTGTTCGTCAACAGTAGCCACCTGCACCATATGATCAACATCTGTTTCGAGCCAGCTCTCTTCTTTATTAGGATCGGGCACGCGTATGCCCACATAGTATGGGTACGGCGAAACAGGAATGGTGAAGCGATCTGTGCTGAATCCTCCTCCTTCTTCGAAAGCGCGGATTGTAAAATTGGCATTGAGGAATCCGGGAGCGAGTTTGGTATCATTAAGCTGAGCATCCACATCCACTACTCCGTTATCATCGGTTCTCCCTGTAAATACGGTTTGTGTTTCGGAGTTGAAATTCTGTGCAGGGTTGTCGAATGTATAACCTTTATAACCTTTAAACTCAGTGGTTGCTTGCGAAAGTGATACATCGATTTTGGTTTCCAGGTTCCGGCCCGGTGCACCATGCAACCAGTTGATGTATAATTTGCTCTTCAGGGCCAGTGCATCCGAATAAATCATCTGATCCTTAAAATCAAGATTGATCTTAAGCCTGTTCGGCATGATAGATTCCACGCGGATGTTTTTTGTAAATACAGCTCCACCGACTTTTACTTTGGCGGTGTAAATACCCGTTGGTGCTGTAGCTTCTGTTTTGGTTGTGAAATTATAAAAGCCATCGACATGATTGGCCCTGGTCAACTTCTGTACCACCTGCCCGAGCGGGTTTGTGAGCTCCAGTGATGCCGGGTAATTGGCCGGAAACTGGTTGTTTTTGTTCTCGAGGATAAACGACAGGAACAATGTATCGCCGGGACGCCAAACACCACGCTCACCATAAATAAATCCTTTGATTCCTTTTTGGATTTCCTGTCCATCGACTTCGAACATACTGAGCGACAGGGAGCTGCCATCATCGAGCTTCAGATAGGTACGCTCGCTGCCCCGGCGTGCTATGATAACAAAAGGTTTATGTTTGAGATCGAGTGTTGCAACACCCTCTGCTCCGGTTGTGAGTGTTTTTAATTTCTGTTGCTGAAAATCGTAAGCTTCAATGGTTACATTCGAAAGTGGTTTGGCGGTGATAATATCAGAACAAAAAACACTGATCTGGCCGTTATTTCCACGTTTGGCAATCATGCCGATATTGGTAGATAAAATATTGCGGCTTACGGATTTATTATTGTAATACGCTTTGGAGCAAGGGTTGTCGCGATTGGCATAATCATAGTAATAATAATCGTCGTAATAATCATCGTAGGCACTGTAGTAATCCCAGTCTTTTTCTTCATCATTGTTTTCGTTCCGGCGCTGGTAATAATAATCCCCGCCATCGCCTTCCTCATCAGAGGCATCACTTGTATCCGTACAGGCGTATATGGAATAATTACGGTTGAATCCGATACGTACATTATAAATAGCACCTGGTTCTGCTTTGATGAGTGTAGAAAGATCGAGCGAATACTTGTTCCATTTGTTCTTTGCCGGATCGCCATTAGCCTGAAGGTTCACTTTCTTTTTAACAAGAAGTTTTCCAACCCGTCGTAATTCATTTTTGCCATCAAGGTTATTTACCTGCAGGAACTGGAGAATATTGCGTTCGTATACCCGCGTGATGCAAACATCCACGGCATTCAGGTTCACAGCTTCGAACGGAAACACAAGTCCGTTGGATGACGGCAGGATCACGCCTTTGCCATTCAGGCGAACGGCTGGTTTGAGGTCTTCGAAGAAGAGGGATTCGTTATAGGTTTGTTTGAGACGTTTGCCCTTTTTACTCCGGAGGTCCTCACTTACAGTCAGGTCGCAGGAGCCGGCAAAACGCTGGCTACCGTATATTTTCACTTCGTTGTTTTCTACCATGAAGGTGAGATGTGTCTCATCGCTGTTTGTATTTACGGGTGCCTCACTGTACTCATCGCCCTGGTTCGTGGCGGCGGCGGCACCTATAAGGGTAATAAGCCCTTCGAGGTTTTGGGTTTTATCGACCGGATCGGAAAACTGCAGGGTAATAAATTGTTCAGGTTCATTGCTGATAAGTGTATTGAGCAATATGAACTCCCCCACTTTTGGTATAGGTACTTCTTTTGTTCCTTTTTCCTGTGCGCCGATAGAAGAGCCGTTGTATGTCAGTATCAGCGGACCACTGCCTTTATGAATATCGGGTACTGAAAAGTGATGGGTAGTGGCATTTTCGTGGAGCCATTTTACAGGTTTGTTCTGCCCGCCCTGCGATGCCTGGAGTACCTTTTCAACGCCGGCATTTTCAGCTATATCAGCCGTGTTTATCGTGCCCTCAATTTCCAGGATATCTTCATCAGTTGATTTATATTCGTCAATATTCACTTCCATGGCTTGTTTCATGGTCGAGAACTCAAATTCGAAATCTTTCAGATCATCCGATACCGACAATACTTCACCGAGGTGGAACGTTACCTTATAAGTTTGACCACTGGCAAGATTTGAAGCCGGTTTAAACTCGATGGTTTGTTTATCGAGCCATGTTATCTTACCCTCAATGGCAGGTGAAAATTCAAACAGGGTATTGCTTAGCTCTTTACCAATTTCAACTTCGGTATTGGTTTCTTCATTCAATACGATCAGCACTTTACTTTCAACGGAAACATAGCCGGATGTATAGGCATTGATATATTCTTTGAAAGCCGGGTTCATATATCCGGCCTCGTTTTTAGCGTGTACGGAAGTATAATAGGTTAAGCCAATGATAGTAAAGACCGTAAGCAAAAGCACGGCCAGAATCGATTTTTTAGACATACAATAAAGTAAAAGATGTATATAAAATTAAAATAAAAAAGGCGAACTCAGCAGAGTTCGCCTTCAAAATACCTTTTAAAAGGGATTAATTCATGAACAATCTTTTAACTGTACTGCCTTTACTGGTTGTTACCTTAATAATAACCACCTGTTCGTGCGTATTCAGGTTCAGATATGTTGTTGTTTCTTTACCCTCAATATCCTTGTCGTTCATCAGTTTCTGTCCCATTACGTTGTATGCTGAGATAACCGCTTTGGTATTTTCAGCGAATACTGTTTTTACATAGGCGCCAGCCTGGTCCTGGTTGATCAGCACATTGTTTGATTCATCAGCCACATTGGCAACATTTGTTACCATGGCATTTGAACAGATGGTCAGTTCGAAACGCGGAGCACTTGTTGTATCCGAAATGGTGCAGACATAAGGACCGGTTGTGAGGTCATGTACGGTGTTTGTCAGTTTATCTTTCAGGGTTACACAACCTGCCGAAGCGATATTCTGAATATCGATCGGAGAGATTGTATACTGTCCTGTGGTCATTACTTTTACCAATACAGGGATTACCAGATTCTGTGTAGTAACCGGAGGTAAACTGTTTACAGAATAATCTTCACCAGGGCTTTTGCTGGAAATGGTTGTGTAAGCTGTATACGGCCCAGGGTAACCAAGGTAACCAGGGGTTTGGAATATTTTGTGGGCATCCCAATCCAGGTCAAAGTTTGCGGTAGCGCTGCTATGGAAACGGAATGCTGTTTCATCATAATCGCCACTGAAACCGGTAACTCCTAAACGGAATACATCACCAATGGTATTTGCACTGGCTGTTTTAAACAAAGGATTGGTGCTTGTATTGAAGTTTGTTTTATTATTTTCAGTAATAACAAGGTTACCTGCTGAAGTTGTCTGCACATAAAAGCCCTGTCCCATCGGAATAATGTCACAGGCTCCGGATGTACCATTGTTACTGGATACACCTGCCACATAAGATGTTGTGGATCCTAGATCGGGGTTGTAAATATAAATGGCACCGGCCACTCTGCCTGCATTACCATTGGAGCCACGAACACTGGTCCATGAAATAGGCGATGGAAACGGGTTTGATAAAAGATTATATCCATTCTGACCGGCAGGTGTTACGGTCATCGGAATATTAACTGTACCGGTTGATACGCTGCCTGAAACAGTCCACAAAATATCGGTGGTCGTTGTAGGTCCATTACCTATATATACCCAATACCCCTGTCCTACATTCAGTGCGTCTGTATAATTCATTTCTACATATTCGCTACCACCGGATTGGGTTTCATCAAAAGCATCGATCGATACAAAATAGGTTCCGCCGGCAGAGTATGGGTCGTTCGGACAACCGTTACAGGTCATTGGGATCTGCCCTTCCCAGCTTGCAACTGTTAACCCACTGATTCCGCTTGGACCAATTACAGACCAACCGCTTGAACCAGCCAGATCGAAGGTTTCAACATTCATATTACCGGTTACGGAACCGGTCGCTCCTACACGGCTCAGGCGTGCTTTCAATGCATTGGTTGATTTTAATGTAACATTGCCTGCCACATCCATTGTACCATCGAGAACAGATAAGCTATCTGTGATATTGAGGGCATTGCCGACAGAAAGAGTATTTCCGGAACTGTTCAACCCCAGTACCTTAAGTGTACTATTGGCAGAAGAGCCCTGATCCATATATAGCACATTGGTTCCACCGTTTAAGCCTATGGTTCCATTAACAAGTAATGAAGATGCGGATGATCCGATAATAGCACCACTCACATTATCCGGAGGGAAATTCGCATCAGAGGTTACATCAAGTGTAAGCTTATGTCCATTGAGATTCAAACTACCGAGCGCCTGATAAAAGAAACTACCACTGCCGGTTACGCTCAGGTCGCCTCCCAGTGAAAGATTTGAAGACGCTGCATCATAACCAATGTAAAGCTGATTTAGCATGGCGCTTCCGGCAGCAAAATTGACTGTTCCCATATTTCCACCGTTCCCGCCAAAAAGGTAAAGTCCGCTACTGACATTATCACCGACAAGGCCGCCGCCCGAGCATGAAATCGTTCCATAGAGGTTTACAATAAAGCCGTTCATCGTGAGGTTACCATTGAGTAATAAAGTTCCATAAGTTGTAATATCACCCTCCATCTGATTTGCCACGGAAACGGTAAGGTTCCCATATTGGGCAGATTTCACTTTGGCATTTGTACCAGAGTAAATAACCGTACTTGCAGCATCAAGGCTATTGAATGAAAAGAATTTGTATTGCGTGGTATTCACAACAACAGTTCCATTAGCACTAATATTTACTGGAACAGGTGTCACAGTAGATGTACCGATTTTTGACAGGGAAGTGTTGGTCAATGAGAATGTGATCGCCGTAACTCCATCACCAACTATAACGGTTGCTGAAGAGGGCAAACCCCAAACAGATGTCAATGCCACAGAAGTACGATTTTGTATATGCCAGTTATTGGTTCCACTGAAACTTCCCGGCGATGTTCCACCTACACCATTTGAACTGTTTGTCCATGCACTTGTGGAGGTAACAGAAACTGTACCGGTCCTCAGGTAATAATCGGCTGCCTTTACCTGGCTCGTTGTCACTAGCAATGTAGCAACAAGGATGATCATAGATGTAAATATTTTTTTCATGGTAACCTTATTTTTGCTTAAAATTATACAAAAAAACGACTTTTACAAAAACATTCAATCATTCAAAATTACATTTGACAGGTTTTGGGAAAATTTACTGTATATAAGTCTTCTGCCGGAAGCGGGAAAACTTTTACTCTTGTAAAAGAATACCTGATCCTCGCTCTGGCCGATAAACAAAGGCTTTCGAGCCAGTACCGTTCTATACTTGCGATTACCTTTACGAATAAGGCCGCCGCTGAAATGAAGTGGCGGATAATAAAGGCACTCCGCGAACTGAGTGAAAATTCAGAGTCTGAACTTAATAAAATGATCTGCGGTGAACTCCACCTTAATAGCGGTGAACTCAGGCAAAGAGCGGGAATCGTGCTTTCTGAAATCCTTCACCACTACTCCGATTTTTCCATTGGCACCATCGATAGTTTTACGCACCGCATTATCCGGAGTTTTGCTCTGGACCTTAAATTACCTGTAAACTTTCAGGTAGAAACCGATGTAAACTATGTCTTCAATAAAATTATTTCACTGCTCCTGAACGAGCTGGGGCGCGATAAAGCACTGACCGACTACCTCGTGCATTATTCACTCAGCCAGGCCGAAGAAAATAAAAACTGGAATCCGGAGCAGGGTCTTCTGAGTTTTATAAATGATATTTATAAAGAAGGGAAAACAGACATACTGGATGCGCTGAAAGGCTATTCGCTTGCCGATTTCGACATGCTGAAACGCAGCATTGCCGGCGATATAAAGCAACATGAACAAACACTTGCAGCGTTGGGAAATAAAGCGTTGCTGCTTCTGAAGCAACATCATATAGATGCCGAAGATCTTTACCAGGGCAGTAAAGGCATCAGTAGCTTTTTTAAAAAGTTAACACTGGGTGAAAAATTATCGCTGGACGAACTTTATAATACTATAGTAAAAAAAATACTGGATGAAGATAAATGGCATGGCGGAAAAACAAGCCCGGATAAAAAGCTGGCGATTGATACTGTGAAAGGAGAGCTGATTGCGCTGGCCCGGCAGGCCATTCGTTATGTAGAGGAACACGATTCGCGTTACAACCTGCTGAAACTGATTTACAAAAACATTTATGCGATGGGACTGGTGAATGAGCTCGCGAAACTCACCACGCAGTTCAAGGAAGAAGAAAATATTTTATTTATTTCCGAGTTCAATGAGCGTATTTCACAGGTTGTAACCCAGGAGCCAACACCCTTTATTTATGAAAGGCTTGGCGAACGCTATCAGCATTTCCTGTTGGATGAGTTTCAGGATACTTCCGTGTTGCAATGGCAGAATATTTTACCCCTGCTCGACAATGCGCTTTCGAATGGTAAGTTTAACCTGATTGTAGGCGACGGAAAACAATCTATTTACCGGTGGCGTAACGCGAACGTGGAGCAGTTCAATATGCTCCCGAATCTGAAACAGGCTTCGGAAAACCCCATATTGCAGGAACGTGAACAGATCCTGCTTCGGAATTTTGACGGCAAACAACTGAATAAAAATTACAGAAGCCGCTCGGAGGTCATCGAGTTTAACAATGATCTGTTCGGCTATCTTTCGGATACATGGCTGCATGATGAACTCAAGAGTATATACCATGGGCAGGCCCAGGAGCATAAGCACGATGCCCTTGGCTATGTAACGATGGATCTGGCCGATATTGGTGATGGCGATAAAGACCAGGAGAACTGCCGGCTGGTGGCAGATTATATTGCCCAGGCAAAAAGCTCTGGCTATAATTACAGCGACATCTGTATTATTGTGCGCAAAAACGGCGATGGCAACACCATTGCCAATGACCTCATAAAACATGGAATCCCCGTGGTTTCATCAGAATCGCTTTTGTTGAACAATGCACTCGAAGTAAATGTCCTGGTTTCTTTTCTGACTTATGTTTCAAATGAGCAGGACCTGGTAGCCGCATCTGTTGTATTGAATTACCTGCACCAGAAAAACAGGATGACGGAAACCGATTATATTAGGCATCTGAAAGAGCTGAATCTGAGTAAAACAAAAAATCTATATGGAATTCTGGGCGGCTATGGCATTGACCTGAGCGCTGAGCCATTGCAACTCCGCAACCTTTACGATATATGCACAGAAGTGTCGCAGGCATTACAGCTTCACCTGCACAATCCAACGTATGTGCGGTTTTTCCTGGACGAAATTCTTTCTTTCCTGGCTTCCAACACATCGAACATACGTTTGTTCCTGGAATGGTGGGAGCGGAAAACCGATAAGTCGTCGGTGGTTATTCCGGAGGGGATGAATGCGGTATCGATCATGACCATTCATAAATCCAAAGGGCTTGAATTCCCGGTGGTGATTACCCCTTATATTACCTGGGATACACAGAAAACCGAACAGATATGGGTGCGCCTCGATGAAGAGAATCTGGACCTGCCGGTAGCCATGATAGACACCTCGAAAGCAGCTGAGAACACAAAATACAGTTTGCTTGCCGAAAAAGAAAAACAATTGCAGCTACTCGACAGCCTGAACCTCTTGTATGTTGATTTTACAAGGGCTATAGACCGTCTCCATATTATCTCATTGAAGTCTAAAGGACTTGGAAGTAATTCTGTTCATCACTGGTTATCGCAATACGCCGGTAACAAAGCTGATTTCAACAACGATACCAAGCACCTGGCCTTCGGCAATCCGGGCGCAAAAGAAGCCGGCCAGCACCGGAAGCAGCATGAAGAACTTCTCATAGAAGGCCTTCATTTCAACACCGGAGAAGCTCAGGGCGTTGTAGAAATTAAAGGTGGCTCCAATTATTATGTGAACGAAGAACTTGAAAAAGCAAGGGAATACGGCGTACTGGTTCACTATATCCTTTCGCAGGTGAATACACACAACGACGTGCACAACGCTATTCACAAAGCTCTGATGAGTGGCGATCTGAATGAGGATGAAGCGCGGAAAATTGAAACCGATGTGAGCAGGCTTATCAATCAGCCGGAGCTCAAACCCTATTTTTCGGAAGAGTATGCCATCAAAAACGAAACAGAAATCCTGACGTCAAAAGGAGATATTCTGAGGCCTGACCGGATTGTTGTGAAAGAGAATGCCGCCGTTGTTATTGATTATAAAACCGGTAAAAAAAATGCCTCTGCTTACCATTTACAAATGAAGCATTATGAACAGGCTCTCCGCGAGCTGGGCTTCGATAATATAAGGAAATATTTGGTATATATTCATGAACAGCAGGTAGAAGAGGTTCTGTAATAATACATATATTTAAAACCTACTTGGAAAATAAAAAAATAAAAGTCAACATCATCGGAGCCGGTGTATCCGGTTTATGCGCGGGAAGCTACCTGCAGATGAATGGCTTTGAAACCGAGATTTTCGAGAAACACAGTATTCCCGGAGGCCTGTGCACGAGCTGGAAAAAAGGCGACTATACCATCGACGGCTGCCTGCACTGGATTTTAGGGTCCAAAAAAGGCAGTGGTTTTTACAACTACTGGTCTGAGCTGCTCGACCTCAAAAAAATTCCGTTTCACGATCATGATGTCCGGATGCATGTGGAAGTAAAACACACCCGCGACAAATATGGCGACAACACCTTCCACCTGTACACCAACCTGGATAAACTCCAGGCTTATATGCTCGACCTGGCTCCGGAAGATTCAAAGGTGATAAAAAAATTTATCCGGCAGATCCGTATTCTCCAGACATTTGAATTGCCTCCCCTCCTCGATGAGATTCCACTGATACCAAGCATTATCAGGAGTATTAAAATGTCGAGATACCTCCGGTTTTTGTTATTGATTCTGAAATTAAATAAGGTGACCAACCGGACCATGGCCCGCCAATTTAAAAACCCCTTCCTGAAAGAAAGCTTTGAATTACTGTTTGACGGTGAAGAAGTAAAAATGCTTGTACTCGCATTTCCGATGGCTTCCTTCGACCAGAAGAGTGCTGGCTATCCCATTGGGGGCTCTCTCAGTTGGGCGCAACGGCTGGCCGACCGTTATACAGAGCTGGGTGGAAAAATCCACTACAATACCCCTGTCAAAAAAATAATTACGGAAAACAACGAAGCCAGGGCTCTGCTGGTGCGCAATAATGTGATTCATCCATCCGACATTACGCTTTCTGCGGCCGACTGGCATCATACCCTTTTTGATTTTCTGGACGGAAAATACGTTGATAAGACGATACTTGAACTGAGATCGGAAAAGAAACTGGATTTATTTTATTCAGTACTCCTGGTTTCTTTTGGTGTGAACAGAACATTTGAAGGAGAGCCACACTTTCTGCGGTTCCCGATCCGCACAAAACTTGAATCGCCCTGCGGCACAAACTGGGAGCGACTCGAGGTGCATCTCTACAATTATGACCCTACCATGGCGCCGGAAGGTAAAACCATGCTGGCCTGCAGCTTTTATACAAAAAACGGAAAATACTGGATCGATCTGCGTAAGAATGACAGACCAAAATACCGCGAAGCCAAAACAAAATTCTGCCAGGATGTGCTGGATCGTCTCGAAGAAAAGTATCCCGGTATAAAATCGCAGGTGGAGGTTATGGATTTTGCAACCCCGGCCACCGTGTTACGCTACACCAACAACTGGCAGGGCAGCACACAGGGCTGGCTGCCAAGCGACAATTTTGCGGCATCATCGCCGGTTGGTTTCAAATTACCGGGGCTCAGGAATTTCTATTATGCGAGTCACTGGAATCGCCCGGGTGGCGGCCTACCCATTGCCATCACAGCGGCACGTGATGTTGCGAAAACCATTTGCAAGGACTGTAAAGTTAAGTTTGTAACTCCCCCGAATCGTACGGAAACAGAACCCTAAATATTCGTTCATTGAATTCGTATCTTTGTAAAAAAACATGGACAAAATAGACGCCAAAATTCTCAATATTTTACAGAAAGACTGCAATGTACCTGTAAAAGACATAGCCCAAAAAGTAGGTCTATCCTATACTCCCACGTATGAAAGAATAAGGCAAATGGAGGAAACCGGTATTATCAAAAGCCGTGTCACGATTTTAGATCCTTCCAAAATAGGCATGAGGCTTTTTGTTTACTGCAACATCACACTAAAGGAACAATCCAAAAAAAGTCTGCTGGATTTTGAAAAAGCCGCAGCCAAAATTCCGGAAATCATGAGTATTATCAGTCTTTCCGGCGTATATGACTACATGCTGAAAATTGCAACCACGGACATAGAAGCTTATAATAATTTTGTCATGAATAAACTGGCCAATATTCCGAATATTGCACAGTATCACAGCAATATCGTTATGAGTATAGTTAAAGACGATACAGCCTATATACTACCGGAAGGAAACTAACCTGCATTTATACGTCGGAAAACAGCATAAAAACTTTCACTGATCTTATCATTACAAAGGTTTCCCAGGCTTCCTTCATGTGTATGCCGAAGTTCTTTGTTGTATTCAAAAGTATTTTGCTTTACCACGTGTCCTACCTTATGGTAGGCATCTCTGAAGGGCATTCCTGAAAGCACCAGTTCATTTACATACTCCACTGTAAAGAGATGTTTGTAACGCTCATCCGACAAAATATCTTCTCTTATTTTAATATGAAGAAGCATGAGGCCGGTCATTTCCAGGCAATCTTTCAACTCCTGTATTGCCGGAAAAAGGCAGGCTTTGGTGAGCTGCATATCGCGGTGGTATCCTGAAGTAAGATTTGCCTGCAATAAGGTCAGCTCATTTGGCAATGCCTGTATTCTGTTGCATTTGGCGCGTATCAGTTCGAAGACATCGGGGTTTTGCTTATGCGGCATGATACTGCTACCGGTGGTCAGTTCGCGCGGAAAAGATACAAACCCGAAATTCTGATTCATATACAAACAAACATCCATAGCCAGTCGACCCAATGTAGAAGCAACAGCAGCAAGGGCCACCGCCGTCATTTTCTCCGATTTACCGCGAGTCATCTGGGCGTATACCACGTTGTAATTCATTTGCGAAAATCCAAGCAATTCAGTTGTCATACCACGGTTAAGCGGGAAAGAGGAACCGTAGCCTGCGCCGGAACCGAGGGGGTTCTTATTCACGATCCGGAATGCTGCCTCCACCATTTCCAGGTCATCGGCCAGGCTCTCGGCATAAGCGCCAAACCACAGACCAAATGAAGATGGCATAGCCAATTGGAGGTGTGTATAGCCCGGAAGCAGCGTTTTCTTATGCTTTTCACTTAATGAGATCAGACTTACAAAAAGTTTCTCCATGTCAAGAGACACATTCCTGAGCTGCTGTCTCAGAAATAATTTTATATCCAGCAAAGCCTGGTCATTCCGTGAACGCCCACTGTGTATTTTCTTTCCCACTTCGCCGCAGCACCGGGTCAATGTAAGTTCTACCTGCGAGTGTATATCCTCAACACCATCTTCAATACAAAACTGCCCCCGACGTATTTCATCCATAATCCATGTTAAACCTGCTTCAAGTGTTTTCCATTCCTCATCAGTCAGCAAACCCACGGAGGCCAGCATCCTTGCATGAGCGAGAGAGCCCTGTACATCACAGATAGCCAGTTGCATATCGAATTGATTATCGTTTCCAATTGTAAACCGCTCTATTTTCCTGAGCAGTTCTGAATCGCTTATTGTTTCATTCTGTAACCAGAGTTTCATCTTATTTCAAATTATTGTAAAGGGTCAGCATCTGTATATACCGATCTATTCCATCTTCTATTTCCTTAACATAAATAAATTCATCGGCTGTATGGGATCTTGCAGAATCACCCGGCCCCATCTTAAACGTATAAAACGGCATGAGGGCCTGATCGGATGTGGTAGGTGAACCATATAGGGCAGCTCCTGTGGCAACAGCGGCCTTCACCATGGCATGATCTGACGGCACCGACGACGGGTTAAGACGTACTGAACGGGGCTCAACACGGCATTTTACTTCTGTTCGGATTATATCAAGAATTTCCTGGTTTGAGTATGCATCTGTTGTTCTTACATCCACAGTGAACCGGCAGGTATCCGGAATCATGTTGTGTTGCGAACCGGCCTCAATCATACTCACGGTCATTTTAACGGGTCCCAGTGTATCTGAGACATTTGCAAAACGAAATGACCTGAACCACTCAATATCAGGCAATGCTTTGTAAATGGCATTAATACCCTCTTCACGGGCTGCATGTCCGGCCTTACCATGCGTTTCGCAATCCAGTACCATGAGTCCTTTTTCCGAAACAGCTACATCCATTTTTGTTGGCTCGCCCACAATTCCAAAGGAAACAGGCCCGAGCACGGGTAATAGCCGCTCAATACCGTCATGGCCCGAAATTTCTTCTTCGGCAGTAGCCGCAAACACAACATTGAAATTCAAAGCCGGCATATCATAAAAATGCAGGAAACATGCCAGCAATGAAACCAGGGCTCCGCCGGCATCGTTGCTCCCAAGGCCGAAGAGTTTACCATCTTCCAGGGAAGGTAAGAAAGGATCTCTTGTATATTTCGCATTCGGTTTTACAGTATCGTGATGGGAATTCAAAAGAATAGTTGGTTTCAATGGGTCGGCATAACGATTGATCACCCAGACATTATTCATGTCGCGGTTTACAGGAATACCTTTTTGTTCAAGAAACGCTCCCAGCAATGCCGCCGTCTGATCTTCCTCTTTACTATAAGATGGGGTTGCAACAAGCTGTCTCAGTAATTGAATTATTTCCGCTTTGTCTGTTTTCATTCTACTTTCAATTTAGTGCCGGCTCTTCCGCTCAATGCACTTTGCAATGAGGCGGCCCCGCATATACATACTTCCTGAGAACCAGATGCCAATGCCCTGAAAGCATTGTCGAGTTTGGGTAACATGCCACCATACAAAACTCCTTCCGATTTCAGCCTTCGGTAATCTGTTTCTGATAGTTCCCGGATACAGGAATTCTCATTATCCGGATTCAACATAACGCCTGGCTTTTCGAAGCAATAAAATAAATCTACTTTGAAATGCGGTCTCAAAGCAATGGCAATGACAGAGGCAATACTATCCGCATTGGTATTCAACAGCTGACCTTCTCCGTTGTGTGTAATAGCGCATATAACAGGTGTAACGCCAGACTGTAACTGAGCATTTAAGAATTTTGTATTTACAGCACCAGGTTTTACATCGCCTACGTAACCATAATCGACCGGCTCTGCTACGCGTCGCGAAGCACATAATAATCCCCCATCTGCACCTGAAAACCCTGCTGCCTGGCAACCCAGCTTCTGCAGTAAAGCTACGATCCGTTTATTGATCAGGCCTGCGTAAACCATCACAGCAATATCAAGCGTAGGAGCATCGGTCATACGACGTCCCTCGATCACTTTCTGTTCTACACCAAGTAAAGAAGCAAGTCTATCGGTTAGTTTTCCACCACCGTGCACCAGTATCTTAGGCCCCGGGATTGCACAAAAGGATACCAGAAATTCATGAAGTGCAGCCTCATCGTCGATAACATGCCCTCCTATTTTCACTACTTTTATTGTTTCCATCCTTTTTAAATTGTCTGAAGCATTCTGAACAATACGGCCTGGGCGGCATATATTCTGTTTTCAGCCTGTTTCATGATCAGTGAGTATGCGTTATCCAGCAGAGCATCAGGCACCTCGAGGTTTCTCCGCACCGGCATGCAATGCATCAGTTTTGCCTGACTGGTAAGTTTCATTTTTTCGTCGTTGAGCATCCAGTTCTGTTCAACTGATGGCATATCCCCATAAGCATTATAGGCAGACCAGTTCTTCACATACACAACATCGGCGTCTTTCAGGGCTTTTTCCTGATCGTATTCGATATCAGCACCCCTGGTAAAGTCTTCGCATAATTCATAACCAGCTGGCTGCGTTATTGTAAGTTTATAATCGCAATGCAAGGCCCACTCTGCAAATGAATTGGCCACGACCTGCGGCAAAGGCTTCATATGAGGAGCCCATGTCAACACGACTTTTGGCTGTTTTACATCCACACACTCCCTTATAGTCATTATATCTGCCAGGCTCTGCAGAGGATGGAGCGTTGCTGACTCAAGGCTTATAAGCGGCGCCCTGCTGTATTTCATAAACTGCAGTAAAACAGATTCACTGTAATCGGCCTGCTTATCGATGAGTGTCGGGAAACAACGTACGCCAATAATGTCGCAATACAATCCCATAACTGCTGCGGCATCTCTGATGTGTTCAACTGTTTTACCGTTCATTACTGCACCGTCATGAAATTCCAGGGCCCATCCTTCGTTACCTATATTCATAACCATGCAAGTCATGCCCAGATTCATGGCCGCGCGTTGCGTGCTCATCCGGGTCCGCAGACTGGCGTTAAAAAATATAAGACCAAGCACTTTATTCCTTCCGATATCCGGTGAGGCAAAGGGAGAGTGTTTCCATTGCAAAGCCTCATGTACGAGGTCGTTTGCATCGGCAACATCATTTACTGTTGTAAAATATTTCATCTTCTTTAATAAGCATTGGGCTGAGTGCGTGAATAAACAAATCAATTTCCCTGTTACTGATAGCCAGTGATGGCAAAAGGCGGATGGTATTTTTATCTGCTGAACTACCTGTAAATATGCGGTGTACAAAAAGTAACTGCCGGCGTATTTCGGCACAGGGTTCTTCCAGTTCGATTCCGGCCATAAGGCCCCTGATACGCAGATCACGAATCCCGGTAAAGTGCGACAGTTTTTCCCCGAGGTAAACCCCCAGATTGGCAGCATTCCCGATAAGATTTTCATCGCGGATCACATCCAGAACTGCTATAGCCGCTGCGCAGGCCAGGTAATTCCCTCCAAAGGTTGTCCCAAGCATTTCTTTATGCACTTTAAGATCTGGGCTTACCAATACACCGGCAATAGGGAATCCATTTCCCATACCTTTTGCTACTGTAATAAGTTGTGGGCGAATGCCAGCATATTGATGTGCAAAAAACTTTCCACTGCGACCATACCCCGACTGTACTTCATCCAGGATGAGAATAATACCATATTTCAGGCAGCGTCTTTCGATATGTTTCAGAAAATCCGGATCGGGTATTATCACCCCTCCAACACCCTGGATTCCTTCAATAATAACGGCGCATACATCATCCCCCGCGACAGCATCAAATGCTTCCATATCGTTCAGCGGCAAAAAAACCACCTGTGCATTCTGATTAACAGGCGAAACAATTGAAGGATTATCCGTTGCGGCTACAGCAAGCGATGTTCTTCCGTGGAATGACCCTTTGAATGCAATAATTTTTTTCCGTTTATTATTAAATGATGCCAGCTTAAAAGCATTCTCATTGGCTTCGGCACCGGAGTTACATAAAAAAAGATTATAATCCGTATAGCCCGACAATTCTCCGAGTTTGAAGGCCAATTCTTCCTGCAACGGCATTTTAATAGCGTTAGAATAAAAACCAATCTTCCTGATTTGTTCAGACAGAGCCTTCAAATACACAGGATGACTATGTCCGATCGAAATAACGGCATGTCCGCCATAAAGGTCCAGGTATTTATTACCAAAAGAATCCCAAAGGTCGCAGCCACGTGCTTTGACAATATCTATGTCGAATGTTGAATATACATCAAGTGGTTTCATATTTATTCTATTTAAAATACACTGGCTTTTAATTTCAATCCGCTGGTCTCTTCCAACCCAAACATAATGTTCATATTTTGTAACGCCTGCCCTGAAGCGCCTTTCAGCAGATTATCAATTATACTGATCACCATCAATTGATCGCCGGCCTTCTCGATATACAGGATACACTTATTCGTATTGACCACCTGCTTAAGATCAATGGCAGACCTGCTGAGTTTTACGAACGGATGTTTCATGTAATAGCGTTCATATAAGTCCATGAGTTCGGAAACCTTCCATTCACATTTCAACACCTGCACCGCCATGATTCCCCTGGTAAAACTCCCCCTTTGAGGAACCATTGTTAACTCCGGACTTGTCCCATCCATAAGCTGTTCCAGGCTCTGGCGAATTTCCGATAAATGCTGGTGCGTAAACGCTTTATAGACAGATAGGTTATTCTGCCGCCAGCTGAAATGCGAACTCTCTGTGAGCTCCCGGCCAGCGCCTGTAGAGCCAGTTGTACAGTTAATCTGCACGGGTCCCTGTATTATTTTCTCCGTTGCCAGTGGCAGCAATCCGAGTTGTATAGCTGTTGCAAAACATCCCGGGTTTGCCACATAAAATGCTTTGCTGATCAACCCGCCATTTAATTCCGGCAAGCCGTAGACAAATGGCTTTGACCCGCTCCCGGCCACGCGGTGATCCTGGCTCATATCAATAATCCTGGCCGATGCCGGAATTTTTTCTTCCGTCATTATTTTTTTTGCTTCGCCATGCGATACACATAGAAAAACAACGTCAACATCCAAATCCATCCTGTGATGAAAAGTGAGAGGGGTATCGCCAAGCAGATCGGTATGAATATCGGAAACATAACGGCCGGCAAACTGACGACTGTGTGCATATACAATCTCAGCCAAAGGATGATTCAGTAACAGGCGGATCAGTTCTCCACCCGTATAGCCAGCTGCGCCAACAATTCCGACTTTAATTCTCTTCATAAAATTCTGTCTGGTTTACCTGGTGATAAATACTTGTTTGGTTACCGAAGATTTTAATAAACCCTTTCACGTCTTCTCCACTCCAGGCCTTGTTCATTTCGCCATAACTCCCGAATTGCGCCGACATGAGATCATGAGGACTTTGAATACCGTTCAGGACAAACCGGTACGGCATAAGTGTCACAAACACTTTCCCACTGACTTTTGCCTGAGTGCTTTCCATAAACGCCTCCAGATCACGCATCACCGGGTCCAGCATTTGCCCCTCGTGCAACCAGTTGCCATACCAGGAAGCAAGCTGATCTTTCCAGTAGAGTTGCCACTTTGTAAGCACGTGCTTTTCGAGGAGGTGATGTGCTTTGATACAAATGAGGGGGGCTGCCGCCTCAAATCCGACTCGGCCTTTGATACCGATAATGGTATCGCCTACGTGTATATCTCTTCCTATGCCATAGGGCTGAGCCAGGGAATGCATGTATTCGATGGCATCCACGGGATGTTCAAAAGTTTGTTCATCTACAGACAACAACCTTCCATGTTCAAATTCCAGGGTCATTTCACGGGTTTCGTGTGTTGATAAAGGAGTTGGCCAGGCTGATTCCGGCAGATACTGATCAGAGGTCAGGGTTTCTTTACCTCCAACAGAGGTCCCCCAAATCCCTTTATTGATGCTATAAACAGCTTTTTCAAAATTAAATGCCACCCCCTGTGACTGCAAAAAAAGAATTTCTTCTTTCCTGCTCAACCTTTGATCTCTGACCGGAGTTACAATTTCAACCGATGGAATAAGCTGCCTGAAAATCATATCAAACCTGACCTGATCATTGCCAGCACCGGTACTGCCATGTGCAATAGCATTTATACCGAGGGATTTGGTGTATTGTGCTATTTTAATTGCCTGCACGATACGTTCGGCACTTACACTCAGGGGATAGGTTCCGTTTTTTAAAATATTTCCATAAATAAGAAAACGGATGCATTCGTCGTAATATGTATAGCGCACATCCAGGCATTTGAATGATGCCATTCCCAACTGGTTTGCTTTTTCATGCAATTCGGTAATATCTGCATCAGAAAACGCTCCCGTATTGATGGTTACACCGTGTACCTCATACCCGCATACTTTTTTTAAATACGCTGCGCAATAGGTTGTATCGAGTCCGCCGCTGTATGCCAGGACAATTTTTTTTGTAGGCTGTGTCATATAAAAAATTTCGTTTTTTTAAATAATGATGATTTTATTCTGCTGACCATTTGTTTCTTTTTTACCGCGGGTATTGAGCCGGTCTTTTCGTTCTCCGGATTCTTCGCCTTATGTTCGGCCGGATCATAAAGCATAGCGGTGCACAAACAATTCCTGAATTGTTTGCTGCAAAGAATTTCATAGTTCACACAACTTTTACAACCACTCCAGAAAACCTCATCATGCGTAAGCTCCGAATAAGTTACAGGTACGTAGCCCAATGCCGAATTAATTTTCATGACCGCTAAACCGGTAGTGAGCCCAAAAATTTTAGCATCGGGGTACTTGGTTCTTGAAAGTTGAAATATCTGTTTTTTGATAGCAGCTGCCACACCATGCATTCTGAATTCAGGAGATACAATAAGGCCTGAATTAGCGACATACGCGCCATTCTGCCATGTTTCGATATAACAAAATCCTGCCCACTGTCCATCGTCGGATAAGGCAATGACGGCCTTACCTTCAAGCATTTTCTGCTCGATATAATCTTCAGAACGCCTGGCTATACCGGTTCCGCGCACTTTTGCTGATGCCTGCATCTCTTCACAGATCTGCGTTGCATATTTCACATGCGCTTTATTCGCTATTTGTACGACTATCATTGAAAATATTTTTTGACAAAAATAACACTTTATTAGTTTTTTTATCTTTAAAAAGATACAATATTAGATAAATATTAATAATGAGGCAAAAAAAACAGACAAAAAAACGAAATAAAAAAAGCAGCCCTTTTGGAGCTGCTCAATATATCATGAGAAAAAAATTACACTGAGTATACCGCACGCGTTTCGTCCCGCAGGTTATAACGGCTGCTCATTACTTCACCATAAGCACCGGCACTCCGTATCACCATGAGATCGCCGCGTTTTGTCAAGGGCAGGTTTACAGCTTTACCGAAACAATCACTGCTCTCGCAGATAGGCCCCACCACATCATATTTCATATCAGCAAATGCTGTGTTGGAGATGTTCTCTATTTTATGAAAAGCCTGATATAAAGCAGGTCGAATAAGTTCTGTCATACCGGCATCCAGAATGGCAAAATTGGTATTGATTCCATTTTTAACGTACAGCACCCGGCTTACGAGGCTGCCGCACTGTGCTACAACCGCACGCCCCAGTTCAAAATGCAGCTGCTGGCCCGGGCGCAATTGAATAAAATCATGAAACACTTTAAAATATGCTTCAAAGTCTATGATGGCTTCCTTGTCGGGCTCGCGGTAATTAATTCCCACTCCACCACCCACATTGATAACGGGCAAGTCGTAGCCTTTCTGTAAAAACCAATGGTTGATCTCGTTTACACGCAGGCAAAGGTTTTTGAACGGTGTTAAATCGGTAATCTGGGACCCTATATGAAAATGCAATCCATTTAAACGAATATGTTCCAGGTCTTTCACGCGGGTCAACACCTCTTCAAATTCATAAGGATTAATACCGAACTTATTTTCTTCCAGTCCCGTGGTTATATATTTATGTGTATGTGCATCTACATTTGGATTAATACGTAAGGCTATTGAGGCAACCAGGCCTCTTGCAGCCGCCAGTTCATTTATCACTTCTATTTCAGGAAGGCTTTCACAGTTAAAGCAGAAAATACCAAATTCCAGGGCCGCGATAATTTCCTCATCACTTTTCCCGACACCTGCGAATACCACCTGTTTGGGATCAAAGCCCAGCTGAATGGCTTTTTTCACTTCGTTACCGCTTACACAATCTGCGCCCAACCCGGCTGCCCGGATCATCTCCAGGATTCGGTCGTTGGCATTGGCTTTAAAAGCATAATGTACATGATAACCATATTTTTGCCGGGCCTTGTTTAAGGCCTCCAGGGTTTTACCAAGCAAAGCCAGGTCGTAATAATAAAATGGTGTTTTCTCTGCGGCAAAGCGCGAAACGTCAAATACTGTTCCCATCATGCTGCTATTAATAATTAAACACGCCGCTGTTCAATGCCTGCAGGGCTTTGGCTTTCATGCCCGAATCGATAAGCACCGAAATATTATTGGCACTTCCGCCGTAGGAAACCATGCGCAATGGAATATCACGCAGCGATTCAAGTACCTTATGAGCATAGCCGGGTTTATTTTTCGGCAGATTCCCCACAATACAAATAATGCTTTGATCGGTGTCTACCTCAACATTGGCGATCTCTTCGAGTTCTTTTACAATCTCTTTGAGAAAGCGTGTATTATCGATCGTCAGAGAAACAGCTACCTCCGACGTAGTGATCATATCGATGGGTGTTTTATAGCGTTCGAATATTTCAAATACAGCGCGCAGAAAACCGTGGGCCAGTAACATGCGATCGCTTTTTATACTGATGGCGCAGATACCATCTTTGGCTGCAACAGCCTTAATACCTTCGGCACTTTCGATATTGGCAATGCGTGTGCCGCGCGCCTCAGGCTGCATGGTATTTTTGAGCAATACCGGGATATTTCTTTTCTGGGCAGGCAGGATACAGGTAGGGTGCAGAATTTTAGCACCAAAATACGCAAGCTCGGCTGCTTCGTCGAAGCTGAGTTCCTGGATAGGGTGTGTTTTATTGACCACACGCGGATCGTTGTTGTGCATACCGTCAATATCCGTCCAGATCTGAATTTCGGGACTACGGATAGCCGCTCCGATAATAGATGCGGTATAATCACTCCCTCCGCGTTTCAGATTATCGATCTCCCCGAAGGCATTGCGACAAATGTATCCCTGTGTAATAAATAACTTATGACCGTTGTGTTTTTTAAGCTCCAGATTGATGTTCTGCTCAATGTAAGCCATATCGGGCTCTTCATTCTCATCGATCCGCATAAAATTGAGGGCCGGTAGTAATACCGAATCAATACCCAACTCCTGCAGGTGAAAATGGAACATGGCCGTGCTCAGTAATTCGCCCTGTGCCAGCACCGCTTTTTCTTCATTGGCTGTAAACATATCGAGGGTGAACGAACGGAGGTAATTAAAATGGCCGGCAATCAGGTCTTTGCCTTTCTGCAGAAAAGCCTCTGTTTTATAGAGATCGGCAATAACTTCACTATACTTATTTTCGAGTGCCAGGATAAGGGCTGCAGCTTTTGCGGTGTCCTTTTGATACAAGGCATTGGAAATTTCGACCAGGGCATTGGTGGTGCCGCTCATGGCCGACAATACAACTATTCTGGGATCACTGTTATGAACAAGGCTTACCAGGGACCGCATACGCTCTGCGCTTCCAACACTGGTGCCTCCGAATTTTAAAACTAACATCATGGTTTATGATTATGAATAATACTGATTTCTTTTTGAATAAAACTAAGGATCGTATTGTTGATTACCCCATCCCGGGGTATGGCCAACAGAAATATCAAAGGCTTGAGCAAGCCTTAAACTGACGTTTTCGCTTATATGTAAATGGAGTGGCCATAAAAGCGTGACAAAGAAAATGATATTTTTCGGTTTGGCAAAACCTGTTTGAAATAATTTGAAAATGAAAACGGGGATGCTGACTCATCAACACCCCCGTTTCTTAAAGTAAGCACTACAGCCGGTTATTTCATGTATTTCTGCTTCACATCGCTGTATGTCGGGAAATTGTGGTAATGCCAGTTCATAACGACCGTCGACCCGTTCATGAGGATAAGGCCGGGGTTGGAACGGATCATGGTTTTAAGCACAATACCATCCACGTTGGCAAAATCATAAAGAGCCTGGTGTGCATGCTTATAGTTATCGATCATTTTGGCATCGCTGGCTGTGAGTGCCAGGAATGGGATTTTTTCAGAAGCTGCCAGTTTATAGAGGTCATTCATTTTGGCGTGCAGGGTTTCATCATCGTCTGTTTTATTGAGGTCGTAGCATACGAGCAGGAAATGATAACCCTTGATGTTCAGGATACTATCCGTGATCGGGTTTCCATCCAGATCGTTAATCGAAAAGTCTACGATCTTAGGCGGATCAATAGCATCGTGCACAAGAATATTCAGCGTTGAATCGTGTGCCCAGTGCAGGGTATCCTGCCACGGGTAATTTTTCATATCAAACTCTTTTATCTCGTTGGTTTGCAGATTGCGATACCAGAAGCGGGTTTCATACACAGGCGGTTTATAGGTCGGAGGTGTCTCCATGTTCTTTTTGATGTCCATACCAATGGCATAAGGTCTGAAATCGAGCGGAGGCAGGTTACGGTATGCATATACAGGGAATACGATCGAGGCAATAAGTGCCAGAACAACCAGCGAATTGGTGATCATATATGTAAATATTTCATTAATGTGATCGCGGCCGGTGAACAGAATGGCAATCGAAATCATAAGTACAATGTCCTTCCAGAAACTTTCCCATGGCTTCAGTTTAAGGAAATCGCCGAAGCAACCACAGTGTGTAACTTTATTATAGCAGGCCGAATAGAATGTGAGGAACGTAAAGAATACAATCTGCGCCAGGAGCAGCCATAGCGTCAGGTTACGCTTATAACCAACAAGGAGCATGAAGCCCAGGATCATTTCGCTGACGCAAAGCAGAATGGCCAGAATAAGGGCCTGACCATGAAAGAATTCAAAAAAATGAATAGACATGCGTGAGAACAGTCCTAAACTTTCGATATTATGCCCACCCTTAACTGCCTCTACAAATACATCAAAATACTCTTCCAGTTTATAAGAGAATCCCAGGGGGTCATTGGATTTTATGAAACCCGAGAAAATAAAGAGCCCGCCCACGCCTACTCTGAAAATCTGGATCTTCCAGAACCAGAGTGTATGGATAACACCTTTGGTATTATTGAAAAACGGAAAAATATTCACGATGATCAGCAGACCTGACAGTATCCAGGTCAGTGTTGTTTTACTAAAGCATGGTGGACATACATAATAAAACAAAGCAGCCAGTCCGGCAGACCAGATGAGGCGGAATAGTTTTGAACTGAAAAATTTTTTCATACAGCAATATCGTTTTTAATCCTCATAGTTTCTTCGGGAGGCTGAGGGGTTTAACATATTTTAAGCCAATTTAATGAGGGCAAATACCGAATAGTTGAGCATATCCATGTAATTGGCATCTACACCTTCGGAAATGATGGTCTGACCTTTATTATCTTCAATCTGTTTCACCCTGAATATTTTCATCAGGATCAGGTCGGTCAGAGAACTCATACGCATATCGCGCCAGGCTTCGCCATAATCGTGATTTTTATCTTCCATCAGTTTTTTGGTCTGCCTCACGTATTTATCGTAGAGGGTTTCCACTTCATCGTAAGGAAGATCAATGCGGCTATCGCCGGCCAGTTCCAGCTGAATGAGGGCTATCACACAATAATTAATAATTCCTATGTATTCTCCCTTAATATCGTCACCCACTTTCTGGGTACCTTTCTCCTCGATACTCTTAATCCGCTGGGCCTTGATGAAAATCTGGTCGGTGAGCGAGCGCAGGCGAAGGTTTCGCCAGGCCGTTCCATAGTCCTTCATCTTCTTTAAAAATATATCTTTGCATTGCTTAACTGCAGCGTCGTATTGTTGGGATGTATTGTTCATAAACGTATGCGCTAATTTAATAAAAATGTTGAAGAGTATTGAGATAAACGGGAGGCAGCTGACATTCGAAAAAGCCAGGGTTATGGGTATTGTGAACCTGACTCCGGATAGTTTTTATGACGGTGGAAAATTGCAGCATATCCCTGAAATTCTTGGGGCTGCAGAGCGTATGATTCAGGATGGGGCTTCCATTCTTGACATAGGGGCCGTATCAACACGACCTGGAGCCACCAATGTTCCGGAAGCCGAAGAACTCAGGCGCCTGCTCCCTGCACTGGCTGCCTTGCGGAAAGCATTTCCGGAAACCTGGATCTCGGTCGACACCTACCGCCATCGTGTAGCAGAAGCGGTGCTGGATAACGGTGCCGATATCATCAACGATATTTCAGGCGGCAACCTGGATGAGGCTATGCTGGCCAGTGTAGCCCGTTATAAAGCGCCTTATATCCTGATGCACATGCAGGGTACGCCACAGACCATGCAGCAGGCTCCGCATTACGACGATGTTTTCAGGGAAGTATATATCTTTTTTGAAGAACGCCTGCAGCAGCTCAGGCAGCTTGGCCATACACAGGTGATTCTGGATCCCGGATTCGGATTTGGAAAAACGCAGGAACACAACTACACATTGCTCCACCGGCTCAACCTGTTCAATACACTTGGTTACCCGGTGCTGGCAGGTGTATCACGCAAATCCATGATCAATAAACTGTTGCATACCAAACCCGAAAATGCACTCAACGGAACCACCGTGGTAAACACCATAGCCCTGTTGAATAATGCCAGGATACTGAGGGTTCATGATGTCAAAGAAGCCATCCAGGCTATTGAGGTGGTGGAATTTTACAAGGGAATTCAATAAAAAAAGTCCCCCGCTTTCGGAGGACTTTTCTTTAAAAAAACGTACTGAATTTATTTTACACGCTGACCATTTTTAAAGGTCACGATAAATCCGTTGTTAAAGCCTTTATCTTTCAGGGCATCACGGTATTTAACCGCTTCATCCCTGGTTTTAAAATTACCGGTAGTTACTTTGTAAAGGCCGTCGATCATATCGATAGATACTGTACCTGCCCCTGAGAATTTACTTTTGGATGGCTGGGTACTGTAGGCACCGATCTGCACTTTGTAGGTTACACCTTCCACCACCGCACTTCCGGCCGATGACGACGACGATGTTGTAGAAACTCTTGATGTAGAACCGCTTTCTACAGGCGTTGATTTTACGGTTTCGACCGGGGTCGTTTTAACAGTTTCAACCGGCGTGGATTTCACGGTTTCCACAGGTGTAGACTTTACTGTTTCTACCGGTGTTGAGCCTGTAGAAGACGAAGTGCTTTCTGAAGAAGAAGAAGATGATGATGATGTTACAGGTGTTGTATTAGACGCCATGGAACCGCCGCCGCCAAGTGTGACGGTATTGCCTTCCACTTCTTTTTTCTCGCTGTTTTCGAGGTAAAAGAATTTCTGAACGATGGTGCCCTGGTTGGAGGCTGTTGCATCTGCCTGGATTTTCAGCTGAATGGTGAATTCCTGGTCGCCGGGTACTGATACCCAAACGATTTTAGCCCGTTGATTTTCAAACGTGAAATTTCCACTTTTCACATCCAGTCCGCTTACCGTGTAGCCCGGAGGGACGTCCATCTGGTATTTGGCAAAATTCCCTATATTTCCTTTGTTGATTTTCACATCAGCTGTTACAGACGTACCCGCTGGGATGCTGGATGGAATATTACCATTGATTGTTATTTGGGCAGTTGTGTAGAGGTAGGTGCCCAAAGCAAAAAGTAGTGTTAGTGTTTTGTTCATAACGGCATGAAATAGTGAAAACAAATATATAGATATTCAGGATATTAACAAAATATTAACAAAATAATGAAAAAGAGGCTTCAAAAAGCTTATTTCCGGAATCCGGATACTCTTTTCCTGGCCCGTGACCTTCTCGGTAAAGTGCTTTGCACCCGCATCGACGATGTAATAACAAAAGGGATTATTTGCGAAACAGAAGCTTATCTCGGTGTTACGGATAAGGCCTCGCATGCCTACGGCGGTCTGAAATCGGCCCGTACACAAACCATGTACAAAAGCGGCGGGGTTTCTTATGTGTACCTCTGCTATGGCATTCATCACCTCATGAATATTGTAACACATCAGCAGGATGTGCCTCATGCCGTGCTTATACGCGGCATCAAAGCCTTTGAAGGAGTGCCGTATATGCTGAAACGGCGCGGGCTCAGCAAACTGAAACCCGACAGCCTCATCGGGCCCGGCAAAGTAAGCCAGGCCCTGGGCATTAAAACCGCACACGATGCCGAAGACCTGACGAGGCAAACCATCTGGCTGGAGGATCATGGAATCCATGTGCCTGAAATCCTCATCAGTGTGGGTCCCCGCATCGGGGTCGACTATGCCGGTGAAGATGCCAAGCTCCCCTATCGCTTCCGGATCAATGATTTATCAAAGATTTAATCTACTTTTGCAGCCGCATGAGTTACAGGAAAATTATTTTACATAAAGGCAAGGAGCAATCCCTGCAACGCTTTCATCCATGGGTATTTTCAGGAGCCATTAAAGTAATGGACTCCGATATGAAAGACGGTGAAGTGGTTGAAATCTATTCGGCCAATGACCAGTTTCTGGGCATGGCGCATTATCAGAAAGGCAGTATTTCGGGGCGGGTCCTTTCGTATCGCAAAGCCACGATCGATACCACTTTCTGGATTCAGAAAATCCAGAAAGCCTTTGATTACCGGCGTTTTTTAAACCTGACTGATAACCCGCATACCAATGTATACCGCCTGCTGTTTGGTGAAGGCGATGGACTTCCGGGATTGGTACTCGACTATTATGCGGGGCATGTGGTATTCCAGGCCCACAGCATTGGCATGCACATGCAACGCCAGGATATTTGCCTGGCCCTGCAGGAAGTGCTCAAAGACCGTCTGCTATCGGTATACGATAAGAGCAGTGAAACCCTGCCCTCGCAATACGCTGCCGGCATTCAGAACGGGCTGCTCTGGGGCAAGGCAGAAGATGAAGTAATTGTAAAGGAAAACGATGCGCAGTTTTATATTGACTGGATACATGGCCAGAAAACCGGTTTCTTTATCGACCAGCGCGATAACCGCGAGCTTGTCGGAAAATACGCATCGGGTAAACGGGTTCTGAATACCTTTTCGTATACAGGAGGCTTCTCCGTATATGCAGGTCTCAAAGGCGCTACAGCTGTACATTCTGTCGATTCTTCGGCCAAAGCCGTTGATTTCTGCAACCGCAATGCCGTGCTCAACAACATCAGTAACCATGAGGGGTTTGCAGTCGATACCTTTGATTTTCTGAAAGAAAAAGCCACAGAATACGACCTGGTTATCCTCGATCCTCCGGCCTTTGCCAAAAGCCGCGACGTGAAACACAATGCCGTTATTGGTTACAAACGCCTGAATGAAATGGCGCTACGGAAAATCAAAAAAGGCGGAATTCTGTTTACATTCTCCTGCTCACAGGTGATCGACAAATACCTGTTTTACAATACCATTACGGCTGCCGCCATCGAAGCCCGGCGCAATATTAAATTGCTTCACTTCCTGTCGCAACCGGCCGACCATACCATTGTTCCGACATTTCCCGAAGGAGAATACCTGAAAGGATTGGCATTTTACGTGGACTGATCGGGACCTGAATGTTATGGTACCTCGCAAACCCAGTCGGCTATAAGCACCTGGGCATCCTTGTCGTTCATCACGAATAATTTGACGACATCGTCTTTCTGAACTTTGTCTTTGAGATTGAAGTAATACGGTATTTTCTGTGTCTGCGAATCGTATACCAGGTATTTATTCAAAGGATAGTATAAAACCTCCTCGTTACCATCGGTATGCTTCACCGAACACACCACCAATGGTTGGGCACGCTGCGAAGCTGAAACCCACAGGGAGCCGTATATCGCATCTTTGATATACGACACAGGCACTTCACGGGCCTGGGTATAAGGATTGTGCCTGTCAAGTATACATTCGCGTATGGTGTCGAGGTGCTGGTTTACCACATGAAATACAAATTCTTTTGGTACCGTTCTGAAATCTTCGGTAAACACACGCCGAAATTTACCCGGTGTAAAGCTGAGCTTCCCGTTTAAATCCGCACTATACTCCGCACCTGTGTAACCCAGCGCATACCAGAGTTCCGGCGCATTATAAAAATTACGCCAGGTGTAAGAAATACCTTTACCATACCTGCCTGGCACATGTTTCTGCTCTTCTTTTTGTTCCATCAGCAGGCGGAAACCTTCCTTATTGCCAAGATCATAATCGCGGGCAGCATACTGGCCGAATGCAACCGTATTCCTGACGGCACCGGCTCCATGGAAGGTGTGTATGTGGAACACCACTACACAGCATACAACTGTGCCAAGTACCAGCATTGCGTATAAATACTTATGTTTTGCTTTAAGATGTGAGCGGAAGATCAGTACCAGGAGCAGAACGAGGAGTAAGGCATAGCTCAGCAGCAGGCTTCTTTCGAACCATGGATTTTCGAAACGAAACTCCACCTGGTGTGTCCCGGGACTAAGTGCCACAGACATTAGCAAGCCGGCATTCCAGAGAAACACAGCAGGCTTGCCGTCGATGGTGGCTGTCCAACCGCTGAAATAGCTCTGCTGCAGGTTCAGCACAGCAGCCGTATCTGTTTTACATTCGAAACAGAATGCATTGGGCGTATAGCTTTTGTAATGCACCGATCCCTTTGCATTGTTGTGATGAAATGTAGCGGTGATAAAACGTGCGCTCGTATCAACAGGTAAAGCAATGGCTGTTTCGGATGCCATGAGTTTCGAGAAATAAATAAAGGGATAGTTGTTCAGGCTGTCGCGCAGATAAGCCAGGTGATTCACGATGAAATCGAAATTGGTGAAATAATAGGAGGTCCATTCATCACCGAGTGACAATTGTTTTTTATAACAGCCCGTATTCCGCCAGAACCCGTGAATATCATTAAACTTATCGTTATTGTCCATCACAGCATCCTGCGATGGTACCGGAAATTTCTTTGGCATGATGGCAAAAGCATCCTGGAAGTGCGCCGGTTTCAGATCGGTGAACGCCGTAAACTGCCCGTATACGGTAATCATCACGGCCAGTTCCACACAGGTAGCCAGCATCAGCGTATTTATGAATCTTGAAATAAGACGCACCTTATTCGATACAACAAAAACAAGGAAAAGGAGCAGGAATTGGAAAACAGACATGTAAAGCGCCAGTTCGAAAGGCGAACAGCGCGTGACACGATGGCTGAACATATCGGCCGCTTTGAAGAACTGAAAAGCGTTTGTATAAATCCCGGCGATCACTGCAATTAGCGCACACAAAAGCATTCCTGCAAGCAATAATATTTTCCGCAGCCCGGCCCGGTTAAACAGGCGAATCACCACATCCTGCATATTCAACGAGAGGTAACACAACAGGCATACAAATACAATAACCCTCAGTAAGGCCGGAAAGCGGAACAGTTTGAAACCCGGGAGTAAATGATACATCCAGGCCCGCACCGGCAGGGCATCGCCAAAAGAACCAAGAAGATAGATTGCAGCAAAAATAAGAAGCGTCCATTCAAATACTGTTTTTCCTTTTTTGAAAAAAGACACAACCAGTAACATCAACGGAATGATACCGAAAAACAGGTTGCGCATGGTGGTATCGGTCTGAAAAAAATCATCGTGTCCAAGTGTCAGCAGCGGATTTACCACCGAAGCCATGGCTGCGGGCGGAAAAGGATTTGACATTACCTCCCGTAAAGGCATGCCATTGAGCCGCGATACAAATGGCCTCGATTGCCACTGCGTAACCAGCACCGGCGACAGCACAAGTAACATGATAAACAAAGCAACACCACTCCAGAGAAACAGTTGCTTGATGGCTGCCATATTCTGATGGCGGTAATAAGTGATGCAGCGTTGCGCAAACAAAACCACAAAAACCGGCAGGATCATGAAAGCGAAAGCCTGGTACCCCAGGAGCAGCGCGAGGTACGCGAAGATACACAAACGTATGGTATTAACCAGGTTGGGTTTATCGAGCAGGCGCAGAAAATGCAGGATAAGGTATGGGATCCATACCAGGCCAAGGATGGTCACCAGCGATTGCACATGTCCTGTAATAACGCCGCTGAGCATATAAATACAGGCAATCCAGAAAGCGATACGCTCCTGTTTGCTCAGGTAACGGGCCAGCAGATACATACCCAAACCTGCCAAAAACAAATAGCCCAGAAATAAGACGTGAAGCACCGTGTAGTTATACCCAAAGAGGGTTCCTACAAGCATCACCTCCGGACTCCAGTTGGTATATTGCAAATCGGCATGTGCCGGAGAACCCCAGATCTGAAAGGGATTCCAGAGGGGCAGAATCCCATTCTGGTAACACTCGCCGGCAAAATATTTTGTAGGCAAAGCCACATCAATATCGTCGCACAGCAGGGTACTTTGATAAAACGTCAGCGGCCAGTAGCAGATCAATGCTACCAGTAATAGGTAAACCTGGTATTTATATTTGCCCAACATCCGTCAGCGATATTGTATGACCACATTTGAAATGACCTTTGGGACATTGTTTAAATCCGTGTAATCCGCAGGGGCGACAATCCAGCGGTTCATGTGTTTCCACAATCCGCGAATCGTCGGAAAGCGGTGTAAATCCGAATGCAGGAACCGTAGAACAGAAAAAAGCCGTTACCGGTGCATTCACCGATGACGCCAGGTGAAGCGGTGCACTGTCGTTGACATAGTTCATCGCGGCATCTTTCATGAGGGCGCAGGATTGGAGGAGCGACAATTTACCGGCCAGACTCCGGATATTTTTATTGGATGAACTGTTCAGAATGGTTTCGCAGAGCTTTTGATCGGAAGGCGCTCCAAGCAGGTAAATACGGGTATTCCCGAGCTGATTGCAAAGTTCTATCCATTTTTCCTGCGGCAGCTGTTTGGTGAACCACACCGAGGATGGCGCCATGCAGACGTATTTCTCTGTTTTGTAGCTCTGCACATGATCCATATCAGCCGTTGAAGGATACAGGCGGGGTTTGAAAACCTCGCGGCCTGTCATGTCTTCGATAAGCTGGTTGTAGCGATCCACCTCGTGGCTGCCATTACCGATCACATGCTTCACCGTAACATTAAACAAAAACGAAAAAGGGTTCTGCTTATAGCCGGTAATATGACTGGCGCCTGAAAATCCGCTCAGAATGCCCGAACTGGCATGCCGGTGGCAATTGACAACCAGATCGAATTTTTGTTTGCGGATAAATCCAAGCAACGAAAACAGGTTGCGGAGTTTGTGTTCCTTTTTATTCCAGACCAGGGTTTGTTTCAGAAACGGGTGATTGGCATACAGGTGTTCATTGCCATTACGCACCAGCATGCTGATCTCCGCTTCAGGAAAATGATGGTGAAGTTTTTCGGCTACCGACGAAGCCAGGATGGCATCGCCGATAAACGCGGTTTGAATAACAAGAATGCGTTTATATTGATTATAGCTCAATAATGTTGGTAATTACTTTAACCGGTTGGTATGCTTTTGTTTTAGCTTGATAAACCGACGTTATGCGGTATTCTATACGGCAGCGGATATTTTTCTTACCGCCGAGGTAGCTTTCGAGCAACTCCGAACCAGGACATTTATCAAGCCACATGAGGCGCATGGTTTCGCCATCATCATTTTTTACAAATACAAAATTCACATCGGTTCCTTCTATTTTCTCAATGTTGCCTGCCACCGATTCGGTACCTGCCGGTGGTGTTGCAGGAGTCTCGTCTTTCTCCATGATCTGCTCGCGGAATTTATCATCGCCTGCCAGCTGAAATGCGAGCTTCTGGAACTTCGGGCATTTGTATACCATCACTGCACCAAGCTTCTCCCCTACTTTCTTGGCATCGTCGGGGTTGTTGACATCAAGACCCCATACCGATTTAATTTCGTCTTTATTATTGCTGAAGGATGGCAGCAGGGCCATGCCGAGCTTCACTTCTATATCCGACAGCTTGTCCTTTTTGGAATAATCCTGTTTCTCAATTTCGGCACAGGCTTCGCTGCACATTTTATCGAGCAGTTTGGTTTCGCGTGCATTCTGGGCATAGAGCCCTTGTCCTGTAAGTATTACACAAAGTGCAATGATAAGCGATCGGATCATTTCGTTTTTTTTTATCGGTTTATAATTTAAATAGCGACGTTATGCTCCCGCAGGGCATCGTTCAGCGAGGTTTTCAGGTCTGTACTTTCTTTTCGCTTACCGATAATAAGCGCGCAAGGCACCTGGTAATCACCGGCCGGGAATGATTTGGTATAGGAACCGGGAATCACCACGCTGCGTTCGGGCACATAGCCTTTTGTTTCAACGGGACTTGATCCGGTGACATCTATTATTTTGGTGGATTGCGTCAGTACCACGTTGGCGCCAAGCACAGCCTGTTTCCCTACACGCACACCTTCTACCACAATACAACGTGAACCTATAAAGCAATCGTCTTCGATAATAACCGGCGCCGCCTGCACAGGCTCCAGCACACCACCGATTCCCACGCCACCACTCAGGTGCACATGCTTACCGATTTGCGCACAGCTTCCTACCGTAGCCCAGGTATCAACCATGGTACCGCTGTCGACATAGGCACCGATATTTACAAAACCAGGCATCATGATGACACCGCTGGCGATATAGCTTCCGTAGCGGGCTATAGCACCCGGCACTACACGTACGCCCATAGCGGCATAATTTGTTTTCAGGGCCATTTTATCATGAAACTCGAAGGGTTTCAGTTCCATTACTTCCATCTGGCGGATCGGGAAATACAGGATAACGGCTTTCTTCACCCAATCGTTTACCTGCCAGTTTCCATCTGCTTTGGGCTCTGCTACACGCAGGCTGCCGGCATCCAGGCTGGCAATCACGTCATCGATCGTGCTGCGGGTTTTCGTATCTTTCAACAGCTCCCGGTTGTTCCAGGCTGCTTCTATAATCTCTTGCATAGGTTTAAAAGCGCAAGGTAATAAATATTTAGGTTGGGGGGATATACCAATTTACCGTTTGAAATTGATAATATTGCCCGGTGTACATGCGCTATCTGCTAAGCACATACCTCTTCCTGCTCGCATCGGGGCTTTTTGCCCAGACGCTTGTGATTGCGCACCGCGGGGCCAGTGCCTGGTCACCGGAGAACAGCCTTGAGGCTTTTCAGAAAGCGATCGATATGCATGCCGATATTATTGAAACGGATGTGCATCAGACGGCCGACAGTGTACTGGTGCTGATGCACGATCTTTCGGTAAACCGGACCTGCGATATACCGGATAGTATTGCTGCCCGTCATCCGGGAAAAAAACTACTGATCCGGAATCTGACTTATGCCGAATTCGCGGCCCTGCGTATTCATCAGCGTCAGGTAGCTCCACCCAGTCTCGATGCGGCTATTAAGCTGATCAAAGGGCATTGCAAACTGCTTATCGAAATAAAAAGAGGCAGCGATTATTACCCGGGTATAGAGGCGCGGATTCTGCGGGTGATTCATGAAAACCAGGCTGAAGACTGGGTCAGCGTGATCCATTCTTTCGATAAAAAAGCCCTGCTGGAGCTCAACAGGCAGCATACAGGCATTACCCTGCAGAAACTTATTGTATTTAAGCTACCTCTGAGCAGTCTGACCTATGCCAAACGTTTCAGCAAAGACGATTTTGAATGCTGGAAAGGGGTGAATGTGTATTACAGGTTTATATCGCGGCGGCTTGTCCGCAAATTGCATAAATCGGGCAAAACGGTGTATGCCTGGACGGTGAATAAGCCCCGGGCAGCCCGGCGACTGGTGAAACGGGGGGTTGACGGCATTATTTCAAATAAACCGGATATGATAAAAAAATTCTTGCAGGAAAATAGAAAATCCGTATATTTGCAACCTCAAATCGGTTACGTAGCTCAACTGGATAGAGCATCTCACTACGGATGAGAAGGTTTGGGGTTCGACTCCCTACGTGACCACGAAAAGCCACTCATACGAGTGGCTTTTTTTAATACTAGTGCTATTAGAATTAAAATGCGTGGTAAATTACTCGCACAATGAGCTTTCCTAAAACTATTAAGGACGATTAATTACTAATAACTGAATTCTCTTGAATTTAAAAAATTAAGCGAATAAGATTAAGGGTTAATATCACAATACGACAAAAGCTTTTCAATAAGTTCATGAACTTTAGTTGACGGACAAGATTGCGAGGGGCTTTTCCCTATGTGCATTTCTTCAAGACGTTTTGCCCATGCAATTGCCTGCTTAATGTTGCATTTTTGAAATAAATGATTCACGACCTGGGTATCATTCTTTTCATATTTAAATCCAAGATTTTTTGAAAGTAATTTGATGTAATCCCCTCGATGAAGAGCGCTGGTTAAATATTGAAAATGCAAAAGATACCATAATTCGAAAGATTGATTTGAGTGCCCGCTTTTTATATTCTCACGTTTGGCAAGTGAAACTGCACTATCAAATCTATTATCAGGAAAATCATCTTTGTCATAAATAGCCCAGACCTCATCATACTTTGGTTTGAAAGACGCATTTCTTAAATTACGTAATTCAATTGCCTTTTTAACAACATTAATGGTATTATCCCCTTCTCCACTTATCTCTATAGTTTCCAGTAATTCTTTTGGCAAGTAACTCTTAAAATGATTAAAATATATGGGTTCAGTTCTTTCTCCTTCTGTAACAATCAAGAAATATCTTCGTTCCTCGAACTTATCAATTTGCTTCGGCTCCAAAACCGTTTTTGATTTAAGTTCATTAAGAAAATCTTTAAATGAAGCTTGTTTATGTTTTTGTTTATTACCCATTTATAATTAAACTCTCTAAATCTTCTATAAAAGGGATTCCTCCATACTTACCTTCCAAATAGTTTTTATCAAATGGAGAATCTTTTCTGGGCTTATATTCAACAAGTGAAGTAGCTCTCGTTGCACCATACTCGTTTTTTTCAACAAAGTAAATTTGATCTCTTCTTAATAGATTTCTATCCAATAAAGCAGTATCATGACTTGCAACAAGTAATTGAGCGTTTGACTTAACTTTCTGTGAGTTGAATAGTTTTATAATAGCTTTAGACAGCAACGTGTGCAATCTCGCGTCAAATTCATCAATCACAACTAATCTTCCTTCTAAAATAGCCTTTACAAATAAACCGATTAAGTTGAAATATTTTTTTGTTCCTTCTGACTCTGACCTATCAAGAATAAAAGGAACACTTCCAATTATTTTCCTTTTATCATCAAACTTACTATGAATCGCTAAAACCGCAGTTTCAGAACGTTCTTTAAATTTTTCTTTAAAAACTCCCTTTAACTCATCAGGAACCTGTTTTAAAATATCTTCTAATTTAATTGGAACATCAACAACATCAATTGAGCTAATACCTAAGTCGGCTTTCTGAATGAATTTATTAATTAGTTGTTTATATCTATCATTCTTAAGTAAATCTAAAGTGTATTCTCTATATTTTTCATCTGCAAGACCATGGACAGTAAATATACTTTCTATCCAATTATCAATTTTCTGCGCTTTCTGAACATTCCATTGAGATGCAACTGAAAGAAATAACGCGTTCTTCCTGGTTCTTTTTTCTAACTCTTCGGAATTCTCAAATCGTTTAAAATCTATTTCAAAATCTTGGCCTATCCTAAGAAAAACTGGATATTCTTTAGTTGCTTTAGATTCTAATAACCATTCCCTATGAATAATCTTCTTATCTGCCTCAAAGCCATATCGATATCTTTGTTTACCCAATAAAAAACTAATTTCAAAAAAGCTCGGTTTTTTAGATGAAGACTGTAGTAACTCAAATGGTTCAACATCAATTTCTTCAGAACTATGCTTTTCTGTTGCGGAATTATTAATGAACCATCTAAAATATACTAGTGCTTCTAATATCTTAGATTTACCACTTGCATTGTGCCCATAGAGCATCATAGACTTTAATAATGAAAACTTGTCTGTTTCTATAACATTTGACTCAGTATGTTCTCCAATAGATGCTGCATTAAAGTTCAATGTAACTTCTTCGTTTATTGATTTATAATTAGAAGTCTTAAAATAAATTATCATTTTATGCAGATTTTCCACAAAAATAGGAAAATTCTATTTAAAAATGCGAAAATATGACCATTTCATGCGATTACATGTTATAGATTAAAAGTTGTACTTTGATAAATTGCTTACTTTATATAGATCTATTAAATAAAATATAGTCTTTTAGCCGGTAGATTAATTTCAAATCTCTCAAAAACTGGTTCGATTTTTCTTCGGTAGAGCCCACGAAAAGCCTCACAGACATGTGAGGCTTTTTTGTTTTCTGCTGTTCCGACCGAAGTGAATGAGCCATCTCCATTTCCTGTTAGTGATAACACCAACAGGGGCGAAAATTACTTTTTTGCAGATCAATCATAACCTTCAGAGGCTGACTTGGATTTTTTATATATTTAAGATGATATAGTCCATACTATCTGATGAAAAAAACACTTTACCTACTCCTCATTTCCATATTAAGCCTGCAGGCAAGTGCCAGCTTGCATTACCCGCAAACCGATAGCCTGAAAGCTTCTAAAAAATGGGGAAAATGGCTGACACAGTTTGATCTCAGGGCTCATGATACCATCATCAGCCTCGGTTGCGGGAATGGCTGGCGCGAGTTTGAACTGTCTCTGCTCACCAATGACCTGAACTTTTACCTCGAGGATCTGGATTCACTTTCCCTGAATCAGCGAAACATTACCAGGGCAAAAACCGAATTTGCAGGCGAACGCAAAAGCCCACTGACCAACACCTTTCGCGCTGTATACGGTACAAGCCAAACCATCCCGCTCCGCGATGCATTTGCCGATAAGGTCATGATCATGAATGCCTATCACCACTTCGACAACAAGGATATCATGCTGAAAGAAATATACCGCGTGCTGTTGCCGCATGGCAAACTGATCATCACAGACCATGTTTCCCTTACCGAATCCAAAGAATCGAGCTACGGCTGCGACAGAACATATTTCCTGCTGAATGAAAAAGACCTGGTTGACCAAATTGAAAAGGCCGGACTTAAACTGCTTTCGGTAAGCCGCATGGAAAAACGAACCCGGGTTTTTGTATTTGAAAAACAAGGGCCTTAACCTTTTGGTTTATCTTTATAAAAAACATGCTCAAAAAAATCACCAGATTCAGTACATTCATATTCAATCTCAAAACCAAAAACATGAAACAGATCAGTATATTATTATTAGCCCTGTTTACCGTATTTCTGATAAGCTGCGCCGGCTCCGACACCTACAGAGGTGCCTGGAAGGCCATGGATGCCGATGGTGCCAAATACGATCTGGTGTTTGATGCCAAAAGCCTCATTATTAAAGACAGTACAGGCAACAGCTCCACCATAGGCTATACCCAGAACTCGGTACATATTGAAAACTCCGTAGAAACCTATGGTATCCAGTTAAGCGATGGCAGAACTTACCAGATCAATTTCCCGATTGCCCACGACGAAAGCCTGGGACTTATCAAAGACGGCAACGGTGTACCCATGTATACCATCAGCCGCAAAGCTTATACAACTTATGACGAGGCATTCCGGTTGAAGTAAGACTCCTGACAATGGCAAAGTTCATGAACGGCATCATCAATAATAAAGAACAAACCAAATTGTATTCATCAAAAATGAAAAAACTACTTAGCGCGCTATTCTTTATCACTATATCCATTTATGGGCAAGAAGTTAAAAAATTCTCTTACCCCAACGGGCAGATAAAGTCAGAGGTAGCCTATGACAAAGACCATGTCATAACAAAATATTCTCAATGGGATCAATATGGAAATTTGCTCTCTATTGAGGATTTTTCTAAGCTTTATAAAGAGTACCCGAAAAAGGATTTCTCAAAAATAAACTGGAAGAGTGTAACGGATGGTGTGTTTATATATCAATTCAATAAAAAAGACACTAACGTTGTTGTAAATGACAGTTCTTTTGTTGTCCTGAATTACCAGTGTTACTTCGCTAATGGCCAAATGCTCGACAATTCCTTTGCAAGAGGCTGTCCAATGCAAACTCAGTTAAATTATATGATGAAAGGCTTTATTATTGGTATTAAGCAAATGAAACCAGGAGAAACTGCCCTTATAAAAATAGATCCGAAAATGGCTTATGGAGATAGCCCTTCAGGCAATGTCCCTGCTAATTCAACACTAATATACCTCGTTGAATTACTTTCGGTAAACTAAAAACACTCTGCGTTTTTCTTTATGTTTATCATTTCTGTTATCAAAAAAATTGTTGGTGATAACACCAATAGGGATTAAATACAACACAAATCTATTTTGGTTAATTTTACAGAATGATCCTTTATCTGGAAAAAATAAAAACCGGTCACTTTTCAAACCTAAGCTTTTACGCAGCTCTGGAAGCTTATTACAATATGGGATTCGAAGTTCGTGAAGTGGAAAGTTTTGATAAACTCACAGAAGTAGAAGAGTCAAACATATTCCTCGGGAGCATTCAGTTCATTCATCAGGCTTTGCATAAACTTAACAAGCCCATTCCGGAACCGCTCGACTACCCGGAAAGCTTAACTCCATTTCTTGGCAGGAAACTCTTTGCATCCACCATTAACGATATTGCAAATAATCCTTCCTCATGGAATGTATTTGTCAAACCAAAAGGGATTTCCAAAAAATTTACCGGTCGGGTTATAAGAGGCACCAAAGACCTGATTGGCTGCGGCGATGTCAATCTCAATACTCCCGTGTGGGTTTCTGAACCTGTAGAATTCGTTGCCGAATGGCGCACTTTTGTAAGACACAAGCAAATACTTGGAGTCAAACAATATAAAGGAGACTGGAAAGCACACTTTGATGCCGATATTATTGAACAGGCTGTAGGCACTTATCAGGATCAACCCGCCGGATTTGCTCTTGACTTTGGCCTCACAAAAGATGGAAAATTACTGCTTGTAGAAGCAAATGATGGCTATTCTCTTGGTAATTACGGCCTTTTCTATATTGACTATGCTAAATTGTTAGCGTCCAGATGGGCAGAACTATCCGGACAGAAAGACTTGTGCGATTTCTAGTGAATCCCGAAAAAGCTTTCGATTATTCATCACAACATCACCGGCTTACAATCACCTTAAAGCGCTGCTGTGTTTCCTGCCTGGTAATGATGACATAATAAATCCCATTGCTTTGTGAGGATATGTCGAGTGGCATTTGTCCGACCTCTAGTGGTGCTTCTGTAATTACATTACCCAGCACATCTACCACCGATACCCTGTAATGGCCCTGCGGTGCATAACTGCTGATCGTAAACTGCCCGGCATTCGGGTTCGGATAAATGGCTACCTGCAATTGCTGATTTAAAGGCTCCACCCCGGTTACAGTGGCTACATATTTCTGACCATCCGATGTTACCACCGACGACTTCATCAAAGCACCGTCCTGTGCCTGCACGCTTACATAATAGGTTTGGAGTGGCACCAGCGATAAGCCTGTAACCGTTACCGCCGTATTATTGCCATTACTGGTCCAGTTCACCACGTTGCCGGCACCGGGCGCAGTGCCTATAGCATAGTAATACGTGGTAACAGCCGAATTGGGATCACTCGCAGAAGTCCAGTTAGCCTGCAATTGCGAACCATTATACGTTGTATCTATATCACCTCCGGTTCCGTCTTTTATTACCGTCATCGCCACAGGGTGCGTGTAATCGATATTAAGCGTTTGTGTAGCAACACTGCTGATATTTCCGTTAGGATCAGTTACCAGTGAATTGACGTGCCCTGAAGGTGTCGCCGGGTTAGGGTTCTGATACCTGACATCATACGTATTTCCCGCACCCACGGTAATGGATGCCGTTGCATTTCGCGAGCGATATACCTTAAAATTATCGACCGTATAGGTACAGGATGCACTCCGGAACGAAACGTAGCCACCGCCACTGATTGGTGTAGCATCTGTCCATTCAGCCGATTTCACATTATTGACATACACGCGGATCAGGCCCGTGATGCGATCATAAAGCACTTTAAAATCATATGTCTGGTTTGCCGTGAAATTATAGGCTGTGTCTTTTACCGGCCCGGAACCCCATGAGTTATTGGTAACTTCATAAATCTGGATTTTATCATCATCGAGCCTGAACCACACAAAATAAGAGTTTCCACGGTTGCTCGAATCCGGCTGATCCACAAAAAAGTGAAAACCCGCACGCCTCGTAGTACCTGTTCCACCCATTGTACCTGCCCAATTGTAGAGGTATGTATTTGAGAGCGTTTGTGTAAGCGATGCATACAGGTTCGTATTTGATGAAACCTGATCGCTTTGCACAAGCGCCTGGCCGGCATTAATACTCCAGGTGCCTGCAGCTTGCGTCCAGTCACTGTTTATGGAAGGTCCGTTAAAATCATCATTAAAAAAACCATGCGTGCTATTGGCCCGCCAGTCGTTAGAAGCATTGAGATCACTCACCTGGTAAAAGCGACGCTCAATACCCAGGCAATTATTATCGGCATCGGTAAACGAAGCTGTAAAAGCGGTTGTATCCCATCCGGCGGGTGTGGTTACCTGCGTGGTTGGCGCTGTCTGATCGAACATAGGACCAAGGCACGACACAATGCACGGGCCACCCACTGTAGCCCCATAAAGGCGTGCATTGCCGATACTATCAATTTGCGCGATGGTAGGAATGTATCCCTGGCCAAAACCAGAATGCGGAAACACCACATAGTCGATAATTCCGGCCGAAGTGCCGCCGGTGCGTACATTGGGATTGACGCCGACGAGGCTGGCAGTGAGAATAGATGCTTCGCCGATACTGGTAGTATTTCCGGCGTCTGCATAAATAGCAAAACACGATTGCCCGGTGGTTGTATTGTATACATAAGCCACATCGCCTACAATAATATTGCCCGAAGCCAGTACATTGGTTGGCATAGCAATAAAAGGTACCGTTTCTGAATTCACATATCGTAATGGATTGGCAGAAGCATAGTGCGAATTGACAAGCGACGTAGTAGATACGTACATTCCGGGATAAGGATCTGAAGCCCCCTGCAGGATAGGATTTCCGCTGGCATCGGTAACGAGCGCCCACCAGTTACCAGTGTAACCGGCATTTGCTGTATAATCAAGTCCACTGTTGTTTGGCCCATAAGCACGCGGGCTTCCATCGGCATCAATATACATTTTGGCCCTGTACATCGTCGCGCCGGAGGGATTATGAATATAAACATCAAAGCCCTGAAGTGTACGCTCGTATGTTAAACTGCATGAAACCTGTGACTGACCGAAATAAAGGATCCCTAAAAACAAAAGTGTATATATTTTCTTCATCATATCAGAGGAGAATAACAGGCAATTTACAAAAAATAAAAAACCTGCCATGCCGGTTATATTATATTTCACAGGGATTTCAAGGCTTTTTATACCATTATCGATTTAGTTATTCCAATGAAGCAAATCACATTTGTGTTTTCTAATCACAATGTAAATCCGTAATTTCATATAACACGATCGCTATTTATTATTTAACCCCAGAAATATTTTTCTCATGAAAAAAACATACGCTGTTTTCTGTTTCTTCCTCGCTTCTTGTTTTTCCTCACTGCTGGCGCAGGTTGTGAACATACAGGTAAATGCCCTGCAGGGGCGTAAGCCTATTTCACCATACATCTATGGCAAGAATAACAATGTTTCCAATGATCCCGGATCTCCGACGTCCGCTGCAGAATGGAAACTGATGCGGGATGCAGGTTTACATTTCACCCGCGAGAACGGCGGCAACAATGCTACAAAATACAACTGGCGCTTAAAAATCACGAGCCATCCCGACTGGTACAATAATGTATATGCCACCAACTGGGATTACCAGGCCCAGAAACTCAAAGACAGCCTGCCTTCAGCACAGGGCATGTGGGCCTTTCAGTTATTGGGTAAGGCGGCGAGCAATACCACGCATAACTTCGACGATTGGTCATACAACATGTCGCAATGGTGGTCGGGTGTACAGCAAAACCTGGCAGGCGGCGGTACGCCCAACAATGGCGGCGGAAGCGTGGCGCAGGTGCAGGGAAATCCAAATCTTTATCTTGAAAACTGGACACCCGATTCTACCACTGGCATTCTGAATCACTGGTTCGGCACCGGCGGTCTTAACCTCGACAGCACCAAAATAAGGTACTGGAGCATGGACAATGAAGTGGATATCTGGAGCGGCACACACGATGATGTATTGAGTGCACAGCCAAATGCCGAAGCTTTTATGCAGCTGTATTTTGCCGTAGCCAAAAAAGCGAGGGCCAAATACCCGGGCATTAAACTCGTAGGTCCTGTTCCGGCAAGCGAGTGGCAATGGTATGCCTGGGATAACAACAAGATAACGGTAGGTGGCCAGAGTTATGTATGGCTCGAGTTTTTCATCAAGCGCATTTCCGAAGAGGAAGCTGCCACCGGTATCCGTCTGCTCGATGTGATAGACATTCACAACTACCCCAATGAGACTAATAACAGCGATATCGTGCAATTGCACAGGATCTATTTTGATACAACCTACAATTATCCGGGGGCCAATGGTGTAAAAACCACAAGCCCTTCGGGCTGGGATCCATCGATTACCAAGGAATATATCTTCGGACGCTGCAACCAGTGGCTCAATCAATACATGGGCCCCAACCATGGTGTCAGATTAAGTGTTTCTGAATTTGGTATTACAAACAACAATGCAAATGTTACGGCCTCATGTTATGGATCAACGCTTGGTACATTTGCCGATAATGGTGTGGAGTTTTTCTCGCCCTGGGATTGGTATCCGGGCATGTGGGAAACCATGCACCTTTTCAGCCGCTATGGTAAAAACATCCGTGTGCAATCCGGCTCGAGCGAGGAACTCAATGTATCGGCCTACTCATCGGTAAATACACCCGGCGACTCCATGACTGTGATTCTTGTAAACCGATCGCTCAGTGCTGCTAAAACAGCCAGCATTTCATTATCCAACTTCCCTGTGCCGAATGGAACCTATACCTACAAACGATTATACCAGCTGCCTTCACAGGAAACATTCGTATCGCACACAAATAATGCACTCACAACCGGCACCGTACTCACTGCGGGAAACACCTTTACCGCCTCGCTCCCACCCCTGTCGATCACAGCTGTAATATTGGCTAATCCTATGGCAACAGGTATCAAGGCAAATTCCGAAACAAGCTGCCAGGCTAAACTGTATCCAAACCCGGTTTCAGGTTCCGGCTTTTACATTGAGCTGGCAGACCAGAAATGGCGTGACCTGCGCGTAACCTGTTACGATGCCCTGGGCCATATTGTGTATTCGGAACTGCATGCCGGGTTAAATGCAACGGTGATTGAAGTGCCCTGCAAAACCATGCCGCAGGGTGTTTATACGGTTCAGCTTTCCTGTGGTGATCAGAAAATCTGGACCTCCAGGTTTGTAAAACTGTAAGGTCCATGGGCCTGATTTCCTTTTGATTTGACGAAATTCTTTCATTTTAAGAACCTTCATTCCCATTATATCGAAAAAAAGGGACATACAGGGTATTAAGTCCGGAATAGGTTTCGGATTGATTTCATAACGACCCTGGAAAAGCAAAGATTATCGCGAATGGTTTGAACAACGTGTCATTGTATTTATTTTCAGGCAGCATCTGAAATATGCTCCCGCTGCATTTTTCGGTTAAAAAAAATTCGTCTAGTTTTTCATGCAACTCGTCTAGGTATTTCAACCTTCTCAAACGGCCATTTATCCAAAAACCATTGATTATCAAGAACCTAAGCAACAATATTTCATGTAAAAATAAAAGTCCGCCTGTAACTTTTTTTAACATTTCGCGTAAACCCATTCAGATCCCGAAAACTCCCATATATGAATAAACTCTACCTGCTTTTATTTAACAGGAACTTTTCTATTTTCAAAAAACACGTCCTAATCCGAGTTGTGCCATTTGGTTCCTGTACTGCTTCCGGCAATCGTTTTCAAACGACACGCTGGAAATATTTTGGCATCATGATGCCTTTACTTATTTTGCTTACCGGACTCCAGAAATTATCTGCCCAGATTGCTTCTTTTCCATACACAACAGCCGGTACCTATACCTGGAGTTGTCCTTCGGGTATCACAACGCTTACTGTTGAATGTTGGGGCGGCGGCGGCGGCGGCGGCGGTGTGGCTACGACCAGTGGTGCTGCCAGCGGCGGCGGCGCTGGTGGAGCATATGCACTGAATATCATTTCCGTAACACCAGGCACCTCCTACATTATTGTTGTAGGTGCAGGCGGAACGGGTGGCGCAAACACTGGCGGTAATGGGGGGGCCGGTGGAAATTCATCATTTAATAATACAACAGTACTTGCCGTTGGCGGTACGGGTGGAACAGGGGCCACAACGCTCGTAGGTGCCGCAGGCGCTACAGGATCAAGCAGCGGGAGTATAGGAAGTTCTATTTTTGCAGGCGGTAACGGCGCAGCCGGAACGGTTTCGAGTATCGGTGGCGGCGGAGGTGGTGGTGCCGGAAATACTGCTAATGGTGGCAATGCCAGCGGTTCAACGGCCGGTACAGGTGGGACAACCGGTGGTGGTGCCGGTGCTACCGGGGTTAGCAATGCAGTACCTGCGGCTGCCACTGCTCCAGGAGGGGGAGGCGCCGGTACCCGTCGTACAACTACCAACCGCGCCGGTGGAGCCGGTGGAGCCGGCAAAGTTGTGCTCACCTATGTAAACCCCGCTCCTACTATCGAGAATTTCCTGAATCAAACGTTCTGTACAACTACATATCCGTCCGGATACAATACAGTTACTTTCTCTTTAATAGAAACAACCGCCACAAATTTTGATGCCAACCAAACCAATCAAACGCTGGTGCTCACACTGCCGGCTGGTTTTGCATTTAATACAGCTGCGGGATCTACTGTAACACGTAATACAGCTGCCGCGGCACAGGACATTACCATCGTCGGTTTCAGCATGACTACTTCAGCCATTACAGTAACTCTTACAACTGCAGCAACCCAGGCCAATGTAGACGCAATTAACTTTAATAATTTTCAAATACGTGCTACGGCTGCGGGCAGTGGCGATCTGGTGAGAACCGGAGGCACATTCAGCATCAATACCAGCTCGGCTGTTCCTACATCCACGCAGTCATTCGGGCATCTTGCCACAAGCAGTCCCTCTACATACAGCAGTAGTGCTGTTAGTCAATACACTACATCCAGCATCATTAAAGGTTGTACGAGTACAAGCAATCCTATCCTCGAAATTAAAGTCAACATTAACGGTGGCTATTGCACTCCAAACGACGCGATTTCACAATTTGTATTTAACACAACCGGCGATGCAGGTTCTACAAACCCTGCCACTGATATCAGTAAAGCCGAAGTGTATTATGCAGATACAACACGCGGGTTTACAAATGCCAATTATTTCGGATCGGTTAACAGTCCAAGCGGAACCTTTACAGTAACGGGCTCACAGCCACTTAATAAAGGTCCCGGGCCGTATTATTTTTATCTGACCTATACAATTCCTGGCACGGCCACTTCGGGTAATATGGTGGATGCGCAAATGAATTCTTTTACATTCAACGGATCTGTTGTCACAACAAGCATCAGCACACCGAATCCAACTGGCGGCAGACAGATCATATCCGGAACCTGCCCTCCTTCGGCCGATTTAACACCACCGACTACAAACACACAAACCATTACAGCAGGCTCACTGATTATTCCCATGGATAATACGCACCAGGCCCTGGTAGCACCATTTAACCTGAAAGCTTATGGACTGGTTCATGCCTTATTGCAAAACGACATTCCTGTAAAATGGATCATTAAATCCGGGAAAGCCAAGGATGCCGCCGACTTTGTTGCAACAGCAGGGCAAATATATCCTACAACTTCGGCTGCAGCATCGCAGACTTTCATTGCCAGTGCTTTTGCCGTTGACAGTTTCTGGACCGACCATGCATATTATCCCGGCGGCTTAACAGCCACCCAGGTCATGACTTCATTTGCTATAACAAACAGCGTTTCAGTTTATCAATTAACCGCCGATGTTGCTGTAGATGTACGTTACACGTTAAATCACCGCCCGAAAATTGCTGTATTTAGTAATGGTGGTAACGAGGCCATTCAAACTACAATGCTCGACGCAGCCGGTGTTACAAATTATTTTGTTCAGGATGCGGGCGACTTTGCAGGGCTGGCGGCCTGTTATACATTCTGTTCAGAGTCGCACTGGGACTACTCCAAAAACCCCGATACACGGCCTGTACAGCGGGTTATGGATTTTGTGAGCCAGGGCGGTAACTTCCTTGCTCAATGTGCAGGGATCGATCTTTATGAAAATCACCAGCCAACGAGCGGGCACTTTCAAAGCACGAACGGTGTAAGCTTTGCCAATACCACATTGACCAATACCGACTATAATCCTGACATGGCATATTTCCAGTACCAGGGAACAGTAACTTCTCAAAATGGTACCATTGCCAGCTTCTGGCCTGCGGCAAGTTCTGTATTTAAGCCGCAAACTTATAAAGGTGTTAGCACGCCTGCCGTGACCAATACGGTTGTTGCAACAGCTGTACACCTGGCAGATCCTGATTCTGTCGGATCAAACGTATTTTACCTGGGCGGTCACCAGTATGCTGCCGGAACCATCGGTAACGACAACGGGATCAGGATGTATCTGAATGCAACATTAATTCCGGCACACCGCCCGACAGCATTCCCGATTGCATTACCTGCCAACCCGACCATTTGTTCGGGTTCCAGTGTTACGATCGGCCCTGTTTGCGCCTCAGGAGCCACTTATGTGTGGTCGCCTGCGACTGGATTAACTAACACGACCGTTTGCACACCTATAGCCTCACCATCTGTTACCACCACATATACGGTAACCGGCTTTAATGGCGGTTGTATCATGGGGCCATCGACAATGACGGTTGTTGTGAATCCAACACCGGTGATGACCAATACAAGTTCTGCGACTATTTGCAGTGGTGCTGTTGCCAGCATTCCATTAACCAGCAACCTGGCATCTACATACAGCTGGATTGCCGCCGATAATCCAAACACTACCGGCGAGAGTTTAACGGCACAATCGACTGGCACACTTAATAACACGATTGTGAATACCAGTACAAGTGTGCAAACCGTTATTTACACGGTCACACCAACTTCAACACTCGGTAGCTGCGCAGGCACTCCTCAAACGGTTACCATTACTGTGAATCCGGCTCCAAGCATGACCAGTACCAGTACATCAACCATTTGTGCAGGTTCCAGCGTAAACATTCCTTTAAGTTCCAATATTGCAGGGGCCACATTCACATGGATTGCTACAGACAATACAAATACAAGCGGTGAAAGTTTAACCGCACAAAATACCGCTACACTTAGCAATACCATTACAAACGGCACAACCATCGCACAGAATGTTATCTATACGGTAACGCCTGGTGCCGGAGGTTGTACCGGCAGCGGACAAACGGTAACCGTGACTGTAAATCCGACACCGGCCATGACCAATACCAATGCAGCTACCATCTGCAGTGCCGGTTCTGTCAATATTCCGCTGACCAGCAATATCAGTTCTTCCTATTCCTGGATTGCAGCCGATAACACCAACACAACCGGTGAAAGTTTAACAGCACAAAGCACAGGCACTATTAACAATACCATCAATAACAGTTCTGCCAGTGCACAAAATATTATCTATACCGTGACGCCAACGGCAGGAGGATGCCCGGGCACAGCACAAACGGTTACGGTTACAGTGAATCCTACACCTGCCATGACCAGCACGAATGCAGCTGTGATCTGTACAGGGGCAACCGTTAATATTCCGCTCACGAACAATGTCGGAAGCACGACATTCAACTGGATCGCAACAGACAATACCAATACGACCGGGGAAAGTCTGACAACACAAAGTACTTCTTCTATAAATAATACGATTACCAATGCCACAACCAATGCCCAAAGCGTTGTATATACTGTAACGCCATTTGCAGGTGCCTGTCCGGGTACTCCGCAAACCGTGACAGTGACTGTAAATCCAACACCAGCCATGACCAGTGCCGGATCGGCTACCATTTGTAGTGCCGGTGCTGTGAATATTGCATTAAGCAGCAATGTGGCATCCAGTTATTCGTGGATTGCCGCCGACAATGTGAATACAACCGGAGAGAGCCTAAGCGCACAAAGCACCGGCACGATCAATAATACCATCACCAACAGCAGTGCTTCGGTTCAGAATGTTATTTATACGGTAACACCGACATCAAGCGGCGGAAGTTGTGCAGGAACTGCACAAACCGTTACGGTAAGTGTAAACCCGCAACCGGCTATGACCAGTGCGTCTTCTGCAACTATCTGCAGCGGCAATTCAACAGCTATTGTATTCAGCAGCAACGTCGCATCCGGTTACAGCTGGCTCGCCACAGATAATGTGAATACGACCGGTGAGAGTATAACTGCACAAACAACTGCCACACTCAACAACACGATTACCAATAGCAGCACAAGCACACAGAATGTGGTTTATACGGTAACGCCTACATCTACCGCAGGAAGTTGTATCGGTACACCTCAAACCATTACGGTATCTGTAAATCCAGCACCGGCTATGACCAGCGCAGGTAATGCCACGATTTGCAGCGGCAATACAACCAGCCTGGCATTCACGAGCAATGTGCCATCAACGTACACCTGGATTGCAACAGACAATACGAATACAACCGGTGAAAGCTTAACAGCGCAAAGCACGGCCACCTTAAGCAATACTATTACCAATAACAGTACCAGTTCACAGATTGTGACCTACACAGTAACGCCGACCTCAAGTACCGGAAGTTGCCCGGGAACGGCACAAACCATTTCAGTAACTGTGAACCCGGTACCATCAGCTACGGCAACACCTAATTCACAAAGCATCTGTTCGGGCAATGCCAGCTCTATTGCATTAAGCAGCAATGTAGCAGGAACAACATTCTCATGGACCGTAACGCAAACCGGCGTGAGCGGCGCTTCTGCCAGCTCCGGAACCAACATTGCACAAACGCTTACAACTACAGGCAGTGCCACAGGAACTGTTGTTTATACAATCACACCAACGGCCGGCGGTTGCACGGGTTCACCGATTACAGCAACTGTTACGGTAAGCCCAATTCCTTCTGCCACTGCAACACCTGCATCGCAGAGCCTTTGCTCAGGCAACACAAGTACTATAGCATTGACAAGCAACGTAGCCGGCACAACGTTCTCATGGACGGTTGCCCAAACCGGCGTGAGTGGTGCCAGCAACGGATCAGGCACTTCCATTTCACAGGCTCTTACAGCAACCGGCGCCAGCACTGGTACGGCCACCTACTCTATTACACCAACCGCAGGCGCCTGTCCGGGTACACCCATTGTGGTGACGATTACTGTAAACCCGACACCAAGCGCCACTATCACACCAGGCTCACAAACTATTTGTTCGGGTAGCACCAGTTCACTTAGCTTAACAAGCAATGTAACCGGTACTACATTCAACTGGACTGTTAACCAAACCGGTGTGAGTGGAGCATCAGCAAGTTCGGGCACCATTATCTCACAAGCCTTAACCACCACAGGAGTTACTGCAGGTACAGCCATTTATACAATAACTCCAAGGGTAGGTTTATGTGCGGGCAGCAATATTACTGCCACAGTGAATGTGAATCCGGCACCGACTGCATCTGCCACTCCGGCTACACAAAGTATCTGTTCAGGAAATACAACATCCATTGCGCTCAGCAGTAATGTGGGTGGAGCCGCTTTTTCATGGACCGTTGCCCAGAGTGGTGTGAGTGGAGGCTCAAACAATTCGGGCACCAGCATTGCACAAACATTATCTGCTACCGGCTCTACTCCGGGAACAGCTACCTATACCATTGTACCATCCGCCGGAGGATGTAACGGTACAGCCATCGTAGCAACAGTGACTGTCAACCCGATTCCAACGACGACAGCCACTCCATCTTCTCAAAGTTTCTGTTCTGGTGGTGCTACATCCATCGCATTAACCAGTAATGTGGCAGGTGCTACATTCTCATGGACAACCTCACAAAGCGGTGTAAGTGGCGCCAGCAACAGTTCCGGCACCAGTATTACACAAACACTGACCACCACAGGTGCTACATCCGGTACAGCAAATTATACGATTACACCAGGTGCATCAGGCTGTAATGGTTCTCCGCTGGTGGTTACCGTAACCGTGAACCCGATTCCGACGGCCACTGCTACACCTGCATCGCAGGCGTTCTGCTCAGGTGGAACAACAGCCATTGCCTTATCCAGTAATGTGGCTGGTGCTACATTCTCATGGACCACCACACAAACAGGCATTACAGGAGCATCTAACAGTTCTGGTACAAGCATCGCTCAAACATTAAGTACAACAGGTGCAAGCACCGGTACTGCTACCTACTCCATTACACCAACGGCAGGAAGCTGTTCGGGTACTGCTATTACAGCCAGTGTAACCGTGTATCCGGCACCGGTAATGACCAGTGCCGGTTCCGCAACAATCTGCGGTGGTGGCACGGTCAATATTCCTTTCACCTCCAATGTACCTTCTACATATACATGGATTGCCACAAACAATCCGAATACAAGCGGTGAAAGCATCACCACACAAAGCTCCAACACGCTTAACAATACCATTACAAGCAGTACAGGAACTACAGAGATTGTGGTTTATACGGTAACACCAACATCCACACTCGGTAGCTGTCCGGGCACGTCACAAACCATCAATGTAACGATCAGCCCGACTCCTGTATTAACGATTACACCGACATCACAAACACTTTGCTCAGGAAACCAGGCTTCTATTGGCTTGAATAGTAATGTAAGTGGCACAACCTACACATGGACAGTGGCACAAAGCGGCGTCAGTGGTGCCAGTGCAGGCACCGGAACAACCATTGCTCAAACACTTAATTCAACAGGAACGGCTACCGGTTCAGTAGTTTATACTATCACTCCTACTATCGGTACCTGTTCCGGCAGCGCATCTACTGCTACTGTATTTGTAAACCCTGTTCCGACGGCTACAGCAACTCCGTCTTCGCAAAGCTTCTGTTCGGGCGGCACCACGGCTATTGCATTAACAAGCAATGTTGGCAGCACGACATTCTCATGGACAACCTCTCAGGCAGGTGTTAATGGTGCCTCTAACGGTGCAGGTACAAGCATTGCCCAAATGCTGACAACAGCTGGTACAAGTTCCGGAACAGCCACGTACAGCATTATTCCAACAGCTAACAGCTGTTCGGGTACACCAGTTGCGGTGACAATTACTGTAAATCCTGTACCATCGGTTACTGCCACACCTTCATCACAGGCCTTTTGTTCCGGTGGTGCAACGTCTATTGCTTTAACCAGCAATGTAACAGGTGCTACATTCTCATGGACTTCGGCACAATCGGGCGTGAGTGGCGCATCCAATAGTTCAGGAAGCACCATCTCTCAAACACTAACAGCTACTACGAGCAGTAATGGTACTGCATCCTATACAATTACACCAACAGCAGGCACCTGCTCCGGAAGTCCGGTTGTGGTGACTGTAACAGTATATCCTATTCCTGCTGCCCCGACAGCATCTGTAAACAGTCCTGTATGTATCACCAATACAATTAACTTATCGGCTGGCACTGTGGGAGGCGCTACCTATTCGTGGAGTGGTCCGAACAGTTTCAGTTCATCTTTACAAAACCCGTCAATCACCAATGCAGCACTTACCGATGCAGGCACGTATTCCGTACATGTTACTGTAAATGGTTGTACAGGTCCAAACCAAACGGTGAATGTGGTGGTGAATACGCCTCCTCCTTCTACCTTATCTCCGGCATCCAACAGTCCTGTATGTACCGGGCAGACGCTCAGTTTAAGTATTGCTGCTATTCCTGCAGCAAGCTACAGCTGGTCTGGCCCGAATAGTTTCGGTTCAGCACTGCAGAACCCAAGCATTACGAATGTTACACTTCCTGCTGCTGGTGTTTATACGCTCAATGCAACTGTACCAGGTTGCAGCGCCAGTGGAAGCGGCACTGTAGCTGTTGTTATAAATGCAACACCTTCAGCCCCGGCAGCATCCAACAACGGACCTGTTTGTGCGGGTGCCACACTCAGCCTCACGGCCAGCAATGCCGGCACAAGCTTTAACTGGAGTGGCCCGAATACATTTACCTCTTCAGTACAGAATCCGACTCTGTCAAATATCAGCCTGGCGGATGCAGGTGTTTATTCGGTAACAGCAACTTCCAATGGTTGTACAGGTCCTGCCGGTACAACCACGGTGATTGTAAATCCTATTCCGGCGACACCGACCGTCACCAGCAATAGCCCGCTTTGTGTTAACCAGACCCTGAACCTGAGCACATCTGCAGTAGCCGGTGGAACTTATTCATGGAATGGTCCGAATACATTTACATCTTCGATACAGAACCCATCTGTGCCTAACGTATCTGTTGCTAATGCCGGTACTTATTCATTGAATGTCACTGTGAGCAACTGTACAAGTGCTACAGGAACTGTGAATGTTGTCATTAACTCTTCACCATCCACACCAACGGCAAGTGCCAACAGCCCTGTGTGTACAGGCGATACATTATTCCTCAGCACCAATACCGTTGGCGGCGCAACCTATAGCTGGACCGGCCCGGGCGGATTTACTTCCACCAGCCAGACACCAAGCATTACACCGGTTGCACTGAGCCATGCAGGTACCTATACTGTCATTGCCAATAACGGATGTGCCAGTGCCCCTGCAACTGTTTCAGTAGCAGTGAATCAAACACCATCATCACCTGTTGCCGGCAACAACTCTCCTTTCTGCCAGGGTTCAACACTGAATCTGACTGCATCCAATGTAGCCGGAGCCAGTTATAACTGGTCGGGACCAAACAGTTTCACAGCCACAATACAGAATCCAAACATTCCGGCAGCTTCAGCAACAAACGCTGGAACATACTCCGTAACGGTAACTCAAAACGGTTGTACAAGTCCAGCCGCTGTGACAACGGCCTCTGTGAACAACCCTGCTATTGCAGCAGCCGGTAGTGCGCAGACCGTATGTGCGAATAATGCTGTGGCGGTTTTAAGTGGTACAATCAGTGGCGGATCGACAACCGGTAACTGGACCAGTACAGGCACGGGCTCATTCAGCCCTTCGAGTTCAGTGCTCACCGCAAGCTATACACCAAGCAATACCGATACTGCTGCCGGCAGCGTTGTGTTAACCTTAACATCCACCAATAACGGTGCCTGTGCTGCGGCCACATCATCTATCACATTAACCATCAGTGATGCACCACTTGTAAGCGCAGGCGCCAGTCAGTCGGTATGTGCCAATAATCCTAATGTTTCCTTAAATGGAAGTGTCAGCGGCGGAAGTACAACCGGCTTATGGACAACTTCGGGTACCGGCACTTTCACACCGGGTGCAAACGCGCTGAACGCGACGTATGTACCAAGTGCTACTGACATTGCGGCCGGTAACGTAACATTTACACTGACATCTACCGGAAATGGTCAATGCCTTGCTGTAAGCTCGCAGATGACTGTAAACATAACCGGTGCACCAACTGTAAATGCAGGAACTGACCAGATAAAATGTAAAGCATCTGTCAATGCTGCCCTGAGTGGAACAGTAACCGTTACCAATACAGGAATTTGGTCAACACTCGGAAGCGGAACATTTACACCGAATGCCAATACGCTGAACAGTACATACGTACCAAGCACTGCAGATACTTCGGCAGGCAGTGTACTGCTTGTACTCACGTCTTCAAATAATGGCGGTTGTATTGCCGTAACAGATACCGTAAAAATAAGTTATGCTGATATTCCGGCAGTTTATGCCGGTTCAAGCCAGACTGTGTGTGCCAACAATGCAAACGTAGCATTGAGCGGTACTGTAACTGCAGGAGGTTCAGCGGGTATATGGAGCAGTTCCGGTACCGGAACATTTACTCCGAATGCAAGCTCACTCAATGCTACTTATATACCAAGTGCGGCAGATACGGCTTCAGGTAATGTCACCATCACCCTCAGTTCAACCAATGGTTGTGTGGTTGTAACAGACAACCTCGGCATCACTATTACAGATGCTCCTGTAGCCAATGCCGGTGCCAACACATCGGTATGTGCCAACAATGCTGTAGCAAGCATCACCGGAACTGTCAGCGGTGCTACAACCACAGGCATCTGGTCGTCGAGCGGTACAGGTACATTCAGTCCATCCAACACCAGTATGAATATCAATTATACAGCCAGCCCAGCAGATATTACAGCAGGCTCTGTGTACCTGATCCTTACATCTACGAACGCCGGTACCTGTAATGCTGCGATTGACACACTTGTATTAAGCATTACTCCGCCACCGGTAGCCAATGCCGGTAATGATACCAGTTTCTGTGCCAACAACACACTCGTGCTTCATGGTACAATTACCGGCGGAAGCGGTTCCGGTATATGGACAAGCAATGGCAGTGGCTCATTCAGTCCGAATGCCAATACCCTGAATGCGACCTATATTCCAAGCAATGCGGATACAGCTGCTCACCAGGTTGTGCTTACACTGACATCATCCAATAACGGTGGTTGCCTGGCAGCAACAGATCAGATGACAGTGAACATTACGCCTGCTCCGACTATTTATGCCGGTGCCGATCAGGCCATTTGTGCCAATACAACTTCGGTAAGTCTTAACGGAACCGAAAGTATTGCCAGTGGTGCACAATGGACCAGCCCTGGCGATGGGACATTTACAAATGCAGGTTCACTGAATGCCAGCTATACACCAGGCACAAACGATATCACTGCCGGTACGGCCACGCTGATCATAACATCGACCGGAAACGGAGGTTGTCGTGCCGCTACCGATACCATGCATATACAGATCCAGGCGCTTCCGGTTGTGAATGCCGGCAGTAACCAGTTTATCTGCTCAAGCATTACTTCTGTAAATATAAATGGTACTGTAAGCGGAGGAAGTTCAACAGGCAGCTGGACAACACTGGGCAGTGGCTCCTTTGGCAATCCTTCAAATCTAAGCAGCACGTATACACTCAGTACAGCCGACACAACAGCAGGCAGTGTATCGCTCGTTCTGACATCTACCAATAATGGTAACTGTAATGCCATAACCGATACCGTATTAATTACAGTAACCCCTGCAGGTTTTGCCAATGCCGGAAACGATACAACGATTTGTGCCAGTGTAAGCGCAGTTCACTTATCGGGTATTATCCTGGGCGGTACCGGTACCGGTCAATGGAGCAGTACAGGTACAGGAACCTTCACGCCATCCACAACATCGCTTACTGTAGATTATGCACCAAGTGCAGCTGATATAAGCGCAGGTTCAGTGGGCATTAAATTATCGCCGATAAACAGTTGTATGCCAACAGCCGATTCTATTGTTGTTACAATTGCTCCTGCGCCTGTTGTTGACGCTGGTACCAATATCGGCATCTGTGCCTCCACGCAGACAGTAGCCCTTAATGGAACTGTAAGCGGTGGCAGTACAACCGGGCAATGGACGACAACCGGCAGCGGAACCTTCCTGCCTTCGGCAACGACACTGAATGCCATCTACCAACTGAGCACTGCAGATTCAACAGCCGGCGCTGTGAAACTGATACTGACATCTACCAATAATGGTTCCTGCGGTGGTGCCGCAGATTCGATTACCGTAACTATCACTGCACCTGCTACAGCAAATGCAGGTAATAATGTAACCGTGTGTGCTAATCACAGCGCTGTGAATCTTGCTGGTGTTATTACCGGCGGCACAGGGCAAGGCCAGTGGACCAGTCATGGTAACGGAACATTTGCTCCGACTGATACTACATTGGGCGCAACCTACACACCGGGTTCTGCGGATATTTCGGGCGGACAGGTTGTATTGGTATTATCGCCGATAAATGCCTGCGCACCATCATCAGATTCGATTGTGGTAACAATTACGCCATCACCTACAGTGAGTGCAGGCAGTGATGTTACGATGTGCGGAGGTTTATCTCCGATCAATTTGTCAGGAAGCATCAATACTGTACCAACCGGTGCGGTGTGGACAACAAATGGTAACGGCACATTCAGTCCTACAGACTCGACCATGAATGCCATTTATACTCCGGTAGCCGGCGACAATGACACGCTTGTGTTTGTGCTCACAACCACAGGAAACGGTTTATGCTATGCAGTAAACGACACTGTCGTTATTTTCCGCAATGCACAGCCAATTGCCAATTTCGGATACTCGCCGCTCTGTACAGGTAAAGCCGTTGCTTTTACCGACAGCTCAGCTGCAAGCACCGGAACTATTACAAGCTGGAACTGGGATTTCGGCGGTGGTAATACGGCTACCGTTCAAAACCCAAGCTATACATACAGTACAACAGGCACCTATACTGTCAGCCTGCATGTATCCACAGGCAACGGTTGCAGTGATTCTATCACAAAAATTATCCATGTGCATCCAAGCCCGGTGAGCACTTTCAGCTACACCAGCAGTTGTTTGCATGATACGCTTCATTTCAATAACGGATCCAGTATCTCAGGAGGCAGCATTACAGGCTGGAACTGGAGCTTTGGTGACGGAGGTTCATCTACGCAACAAAATCCGGGACATGTATATGACAGTTTAAAAGTTTACACAGTAAGCTTAACCGTAACATCGGATTCAGGCTGTACGGCTTTATCAACACAAACTGTTGACATACATCCTACACCAAATGCCGGATTCAGTCTTCAATCGAATTGCGGTTCACTGTCTGTAAGCTTCCACGACACCTCTTCTGTTGGCCCTGTGGTGTGGAACTGGAGCTTTGGTGATGGTAATACATCGACACAACAGAATCCGACGAATGTATACGGTATTGCAGGTACATACACCGTTTCATTGATGGTAACATCAGCATACGGTTGTAAGGATACTGTATCGCATATTGTAAACCCAGGACAATCTGTAACTGCCGATTATATACCGCATGGCGGAACTTATAATGTGAATCAAAGCATCTCATTCACCAACCAGTCGACGGGAGCTTCTTCTTATAACTGGACTTTTGGAGATAACACCACACTAGGTTCTACCGATCCATCGCACGCCTACTCTCAACCCGGCACTTATACAGTTGTACTGGTTGCTGACAATGGCCTTGGATGCAGCGATACAGCCAGCTATGTATTCACCATCAACACAACAGGATATACCGTTCCAACAGGCTTCACACCTAATGGCGATGGTCTGAACGATTACTTCTACGTGATGGGTGGTCCGTTTGATGAATACGATCTGCATGTATTCAATGAATGGGGTAACGAAGTTTTCTCATCCGGTCTGCAAAGCAACAAATGGGACGGAACATTCAAGCTGACCGATCAGCCGTCAGGTACGTATATCTACGTATTCAACGGAAAAACGGCTGATGGCCAGATCATTAAATTAAAAGGAGAAGTAAACATAATCCGATAAACTATGAAAGCTAAATTATATATCACTTCGCTGATCTGTGGCCTTGCCTGTTTACAGGCACATGCACAGGATTTTCACCTGGCACAGTACGATGCTTTCCCTTTGTACCTGAACCCTTCTCTTACCGGGAATTACCTGGGTGAACAGGGCGACTACAGGGTTTCGTCGGTTTACCGTACCCAATGGAAAGCCCTTACGCCAAAACCCTATACAACCTATGGTATTGCCTATGATATGCCTTATAAGCGTTTTGGAGTGGGTGGTTATTTACTGGACAATAAATCAGGGGTTGGAAATTTCAATACACTCGATTTTCAATTATCGGGGTCGTATTTCATTACTGACCCTAAAACCTCTCCACACCTGTTGAGCACAGGCATTCAGCTTGGGCTTTTTTATAAAAGCTATAATCCGCAAAAATACCTGTTCGAAAGCCAGTACGATTATTCTTCGGGCACACTCAATCAGGATATTGCCAGTGGCGAAAACCTGAACCGGATGAATCGCACCAATTTTGATGCAAACATGGGTATTTTCTATAAATACCGTGACAAGCAGAAAAAATACTGGCCGTTCATAGGAGTAGCCTTGTACCACGTCAACAGACCAACGGAGAATTTCTACGCTTATAAAAGCCGTCTTCCTATTCGTTTCAACATACAGGGTGGCTGCGATTTCCAGGTGAATGAAAAACTCAAACTCACGCCGCAGATTTTATACATGACGCAGGCCAAAGCCTGGGAGTGTAACATCGGGGCATTGGCCTATTACAGGCTTAATGACAGCAAAGAATCAGATGTGCATTACGATCTTATCGGCGGATTGAATTACCGTGTGAAAGATGCCTGCATTGTTCAGCTTGGTGTAAAGAAAGACAATCTGGCGGTGAGAATGAGTTATGATTTTAACACATCATACCTGAATAGTTATACCGGCGGGCGCGGTGGTTTTGAGATCACGCTTCAGGTTATTGGCATCAAGGGTCGCCCGGTGTTCAAAACTATGGCTAAATTCTGAAACACAGACTATTTGAACGCATCGTAAAAAATCATACTACAAACCTCACACAATAAAAAAAAGGCTGCATAACAGCCTTTTTTTATTAATAATAGATAAAAATAAACCGGATTACTTTCCGGGTTTCTGATCGCCATAAATTTCTTTGCTGTATAAGGTAATTACCGCATCATTACTATCGGCTGTTTTCTCAAAACTAAGCTGCACTTTACTTCCATTCCACTCCGCACTCTTTTTTAACTGCAAGGGTTTCCCGAAATTATCGATCAGGTACTGGTACATTTTAAACCCGCTTTTATCCTTAGTACCCATGGCAATCGCTGCCAGTTTGTTTTTGATAAACGTCACGCGTACATAATCGAATTTGACGCCGTCTACTTTAATGTAATCTTCATCGGAGCTGTACAGGGTGGTATTTCCCTCCTGTATTTCGAGGTAAAGATCTTTATAGGTATTTGGGCTACTGCCAAAAATATAAATACCAAATCCGTTTTTCTGATCCAGGTTTTCGATAGACGTCCAGAGCACCAGAACCGGAGTAAGCAATGTAAATAGGAGTGCTTTCATAGCTTTCTAATTGTTTATTTACGCATGGGTGTGAAGTAACATTTCGGGAGTAAAGATGCTGCGTTTGGTGCGGAAAATACAATCAAATTTCGGCTAAATCTTACACATGTCAACACTTAACCAAGTTATTAAAAAGAAAAGAAAATCCTAATTAATCTGAAAGGAAAATGCTCCGAATGCCTTTGAAATTAAGGAAAATAGTCAATTCGTTGCATTATACAGATCAATCACCTTATCATATAACTTTTCCCGTTTTTTCTTGAGGATTTTGGAAGTCACCGGAAAAGCTGATTCCGGCATTGAAGTAAGGAGATAATATAATACATACGCATTTTCCGCAAAAAAAAGAGGCTTAAAGGAATGAATTGTTCCTCACGATCAGGTTTCTCTGAGTATAAGTCATTGAATCCTTTTTTGTATTTTCAGGTGCTATTTTAACATAAGTACTGATTGCCATTTTGAAAAACTCTTTACGTCATATTGCCCTTCTGTTCCTGAAGCTTGGCTTCATCAGTTTTGGCGGACCTGCCGTGCATATTGCCATGATGGAAGAAGAGGTCGTGAGAAAACGAAAATGGATGAGTCACGAACATTTCCTGGATCTCATCAGTGCAACAAATCTGATTCCGGGGCCCAATTCAACGGAAATGAGTATGCATTGTGGCCGCGAACAAGCCGGCTGGAAAGGGCTTATCGTTGCCGGGTTTTGTTTTATCACACCGGCCGTATTGCTTACGGCGCTGTTTGCCTGGTTTTATGCAAACTATGGCCAGCTGCCTTCTGTAAAGCCCTTTATATATGGCATCAAACCGGCTATCATCGCCGTGGTCATTGCTGCTATTATCCCGCTCGCTAAAAAATCCGTTACCGGCTGGTTTTATGCTCTTTTGGGATTTGCCGTATTAGCAGCTTGTTTCTGCGGGCTTCCCGAAATACTGGTTCTCTTCGGAGCAGGATTCCTTGGCATGCTGTTTCATGCATTGACAATAAACAGGAATACCCCGGTTTTATTTGCACCTATGGGGAGTATTGCTCTTTCAAATACAAAACTGTTTCTGACGTTCCTTAAAATTGGTTCTATATTGTATGGAAGTGGCTACGTTCTTTTTTCTTTTCTCGACACAGAGCTTGTTCAAAAGGGTTACCTGAGCCGTGAGCAACTCGCCGATGCCATTGCTGTAGGTCAGTTTACGCCAGGCCCGGTATTTTCTTCAGCTACGTTTATCGGCTGGCAGATCAATGGCTGTTATGGCGCACTGGCTGCAACTATTGGCATTTTTCTACCTTCCTTCTTATTGGTAGCACTTCTTAATCCTTTGATTCCTGCTTTAAGAAAATCAAGAATCATGTCTGCTTTTCTGAATGCCGTCAATGTTGCCTCGGTTGCTCTTATCCTGTTTACCTGTATCCAGATGGGTCGTGATACCATGACCAGCTGGCAGGGCCTATGCATAGGCAGCATCAGCATATTTCTACTGCTCTTTCTGAAAAAAATCAATTCAGCCTGGATTGTTATCGGCGGTGGAATATCAGGATATATCCTTCAGTTATTCTGAGTAAAACCCAATAATTACCTATAGTATCCAAACAAAAGCACACAACCCTGTGTTCCATAAAATAAATACCATTAAAATAAATATACCAATTGGTATTTTTTTTATTACCTTTGGTAAGGATTTTAAACTACCGATGTCAAAAGCTGAAAAAACCAGACAATTCATTATTGAAAAATCGGCTCCGATTTTCAATATGAAAGGCTATGCAGGCACCTCTCTTGCAGACCTGGTAGAAGCTACAGGACTGACCAAAGGCGCCATATACGGTAACTTTGAAAATAAAGATGAAGTAGCAACGGCTGTTTACAAATACCATGTATATGTATTGAATAAACGTATTGCAAATTTTCTGCGTGAGCGGGAAAGCATGACCGAAAAATTAAAAGGCCTGGCAGATTATTACCGGGTAAACTGGAAAAGCGTATTTGAACACGGGGGCTGCCCGATTCAGAATGCATCGGTAGAAGCCGACGATAATGCTGCTTTTCTGAAGAGGCATGTACAACACAGCATTTCCGGCTGGACAAAAGGAATTGCCGGGCTCATTGAAGAAGGTCAGAAAAAAGGAGAGTTCAGAAAAAATATTTCACCCGAAGAGTATGCTTATACGATCATTATGCTGCTGGAGGGTGGCATGATGCTCGGCAAAATCATGAATAATCATAAACTTCTCTACTCTGCCCTCGACAGAATTGATGCCATTATTGAAACTGAAATGAAAAAATAGTTTTTTTTGCTTTAAAATATACCGATTGGTATAATATCATGAGAACAATATATATTACAGACTATCAGAGAACCCCTTATGGCAAATATGCCGGCGCTCTGAGCCATATCCGACCAGACGATCTGGCGGCCATGGTGATTAAATCCATTGCAGAGCGCAATCCCACCATTGATCCGGCATCGGTAGACGATGTGATCCTCGGATGCGCGAATCAGGCCGGAGAAGACAACCGTAACATTGGCCGGTTTGCAGCATTGCTGGCCGGCCTGCCCATCAACGTTCCGGGCACAACGGTGAATCGCTTGTGTGCATCAGGCATGCAGTCGGTGATGGATGCCACAGCCAGAATCCAGGCCGGAATGGATAACCTGATCCTGGCTGGTGGTGTCGAAAGCATGAGTCGTGCTCCTTATGTATTACCAAAATCCCAAAAAGGTTTTGATCGTTCTGTGGAACTGTACGACACCACCCTTGGCTGGCGGTTTATCAATAAAGCTTTTGAAGCTGTTTACAAAACCTACTCCATGGGAGAAACTGCCGAGAATATTGCTGAGCGGTGGTCGTGGAGCCGTGAGCAACAGGATCATTTTGCCCTGCAATCGCATCAGAAATATATACAGGCCACTCAAAAAAGTGTTTTCCGCGACGAGCTCATAATACTGAAATCGGCAACAGGCATGCTCATTGAAACCGACGAGGCTGCACGTAAAGATACATCTATGGAAAAACTGCGTGCATTGAAACCTGCTTTCAGGCAGGGAGGTTCTGTAACAGCTGGCAATGCTTCCGGCCTTAATGATGGTGCTGCTGCGATGCTTATTGCTTCCGAAGAATCTATAAAAAAACACGACCTGAAACCACTGGCAAGAATCGTGAGCTTTGCTGTGGCCGGCGTACACCCTGATATTATGGGCACAGGTCCAATACTGGCCGTTCAGAAATTACTGGCTAAAACCGGGCTTCAGTTAAAAGATATCGACTTGTTCGAAATCAATGAAGCCTACGCTGTACAGGTTATTCATTGCATAAAAGAACTTGCTATTAACCCGGAGATTGTAAATGTTAACGGCGGTGCCATTGCCATCGGACATCCTCTGGGCAGTTCGGGAACACGCATTACAGGACACCTTGCACTTGAGCTTATCCGGCGGAACAAACGCTATGGCATTGCCACCATGTGCGTGGGAGTTGGCCAGGGCACTGCTATATTAATCGAAAACATAAACCAAACCATATGAAAGAAGTATTCATCATTTCAGCAAAACGAACTCCGATCGGAGGATTCCTCGGAAGTTTATCATCTCTGACAGCCACTGAATTGGGGGCAATTGCTATACGCGAAGCCTGTCAGCAGGCCGGTATTAATCCGGGCATTGTTGATTCAGTATACATGGGCAATGTTTTAAGTGCCAACCTCGGGCAGTCGCCTGCCAGGCAAAGTGCCAAGTTTGCAGGTATTCCCGACGAAACAGATGCGACCACCATTAACAAAGTATGCGCTTCGGGTATGAAAGCGGTGATGCTTGGCGCACAACAGATTCAGCTTGGTTTGGAAAACCTTGTTGTGGCAGGCGGTATGGAAAGCATGAGCAACGTACCACACTATAGCTACCAGCGCCAGGGTGTAAAAATGGGTCATCTCCAATTTACCGATGGACTCTTAAAAGACGGGCTTACCGATGTGTACAATAAATACCACATGGGCAGTGCTGCTGAGCTTTGTGCTCGTAAATTCAGTCTTTCGCGTGAACAACAAGACGAGTATGCAATCCAGTCGTATAAAAAAGCCATCAAGGCTACGGAGTCCGGTAAATTTAAACAGGAAATAATCCCGGTGCTGGTTTCTCAGAAAAAAGGTTCACTGGTTATTGATAAAGACGAAGATCTGTCTAAAATTATTTTTGAAAAAGTACCGGGTCTGAAACCCAGCTTTGAGGAAGGAGGAACTGTAACAGCAGCTAATGCCAGTAATTTAAATGACGGTGCTGCAGTTGTGATACTGGCTTCAGCAGAGGCTGTAAAAAAATACGGTTTAACACCGATCGCAAAAATTACAGGCTACGCCGATGCTGCGCAGGCTCCGGAATGGTTTACGACAGCCCCGTCAAAGGCTATTCCCAAAGCACTACAGATGGCGGGATTAAGTATCGATGCAGTCGATTACTTTGAGATCAATGAAGCATACGCGGCGGTAATCCTTGCCAACCAGAAACTATTATCACTCGACTCCAAAAAAATAAATATCTATGGTGGGGCCGTAGCTATGGGCCATCCAATCGGTGCTTCGGGTGCAAGAATTATAGCGACTCTCTGTTCGGTTCTTACCCAGGAAAATGGCCGCATCGGTGTGGCATCGATCTGTAATGGCGGTGGCGGTGCATCTGCGATCGTCATTGAAAAATTATAAATTATCAGTATCATGAACACAACTTTTGATATCATCGTTATAGGCTCCGGACCCGGCGGATATGCCGCAGCCATAAGAGCCTCGCAGCTGGGCTATAACACAGCCATTGTCGAAAAATACAGTGCGCTCGGCGGCACATGCACCAACGTTGGATGCATTCCTTCGAAAGCACTCCTCGACAGCACAGAGCATTATTATACAGCGAAGCATAAATTCGCCAATCATGGGATCGCTATACATAGTATGGAATTGAACTTCGGTCAGCTCATGAAACGCAAACAGGAGGTTGTCAAACAGAATGTGTCCGGTCTGAATTTCCTGATGAAGAAAAATAAAATCACTGTCATCGAAGGCAAAGCCTCTTTCATAAATAATAAATCGATCCGTGTGCACACAAAAAGCGGGGAAGAGAAACAGTATAATTCCAGCTACTTCATTATCGCAACCGGTTCCAAACCGGTTTCATTACCTGGCATCAACATCGACAAAAACCGCATTATAACGTCCACAGAAGCCCTATCGCTTACTGAAAAACCGGCTAGCATGATCATTATCGGTGGTGGTGTTATCGGCGTAGAAATGGCATCCGTGTTTTCACGGGTCGGGACACAGACCAGTATTATTGAATATGCCGACAGTCTGATCCCGGCCATGGACAAGGAGCTTGGCCGTGAGCTTAAAAAAATACTCAGCAAACAGGGAATTGACATTATGCTGAATCATAAGCTTCAGGCGGTAACAAACATGGGCGATCATGTTCATGTTTCTTATATTGACAAAGACGGAAGTGTTATTGAAAGAGAAGCTGATTACTGCCTTATTACTGTGGGTCGTAAAGCCTATACGAAAGGACTTGATCTTGAATACACGAAAATAGCATTGAACGAAAAAGGCCAGATTCAAACAAACGAATTTCTGCAAACTGCTGAAGAAAATATTTATGCGATTGGTGATGTGATACAGGGACCTATGCTCGCACATAAAGCCGAGGAAGAAGCTATATTTGCAGCGGAACACATTCATGGGCAAAAACCGCATATACATTACGAATTGATTCCGGGTGTTGTATATACATGGCCCGAAGTTGCTTCTGTGGGAAAAAGTGAAGAACAACTGAAATCGGACAATATCCCTTACCGTATTGGTAAATTTCCGTTTATTGCCAGCGGGCGAGCCAGGGCAGCTATGGAAGCGGACGGTTTTGTAAAAGTGCTTACAGGAACAAAATATGGTGAAGTACTCGGCGTTCATATAATAGGCCCAAGAGCGGCAGATCTTATAGCACAGGCGGTGCTTGGCATGCACTATGAAACAACCGATGAAGATATGTTCCGGATGCCATATGCGCATCCGACATATTCTGAAGCATTAAAAGAATCATTCCTGGTGGCTTCCGGACAGGGAGCTATAAACTTATAGATCATGACATTAAAAAAACAATACATTCGCCTGCTGTTTTCGGTTGCACCAGGCTATGCTACTAAAAAAGCATTTTCTCGTTTTGCAACACCCAACCGGTTAGCACCGAGGCCAAAAGAAGCGGAGGCCATGCAAAACTCACGCACCGAAACCAGGAATATAAATGGTACACAAATTCAGATTTACCGCTGGGGAAACGGTACGCGAAAGGCCTTGCTGGTTCATGGCTGGGAAGGAAACGGAGGAAGTCTCGGGTATTTTGCCGGCCCCCTGATACAAAATCATTATGAGGTTGTATCATTTGATGGTCCCGGGCATTTTCAAAGTGCCGGCAAACAAACCAACCTGTTTGAGTATGCCGAATTGCTAAGGCATTTTATAGAATCTGAAAAGCCCGACACAATTATTGCTCACTCCTTTGGTTGTGCGGCATCAGTCGTTGCCCTGCATGACTATACGTTTGCGAATACACCAAAAAAATTCATCATGATCGGCACACCCAATAAACTGACCGATATCCTGAATGGTTTCACTTCGCTGGCAGGCATTGGCAGAAGCGGTTACCATAGCATCCTGCATTATATGAACAACAGATTCAAACGGGATATGAGAAGCGTTCAGTTAGAACATTACCTGAAGAATACCGGGCTGGAAAGGGTTTTACTTATACACGACGAAAAAGACAAGATACTCCCCTGCTCTAATGCGCGAGCCATTCACGAGGCCAATCCAGGCTCCACCCTTCATGTTACGCAGGGGCTGGGGCATCAACGGATTCTCTGGGATAAATCGGTTTCTGATACCATAATGAATTTTATTTTCAATATAGCGCCGTGAAAAAAATAACACCGGTATTTTTAAAAGAAAGAGATATATTAGAATCTGAATTATAAACACACCATCATGAAACGAGTAGTTATTACTGGCCTGGGTGCCATTACACCACTTGGCAATACGGTTTCCGAATTCTGGGACAATATAGTTGCCGGTAAAAGCGGAGCCGGGCCGATCACCAAATTTGATGCATCTAAATTCAAAACGCGCTTCGCCTGCGAAGTAAAGAACTTTGATCCGGAAGCTTATTCGGAGAGAAAAGAAGTCCGGAAATATGACCTTTTCACGCATTATGCTATTGCCGCTGCCGATCAGGCCATTGCCGATTCGGGTCTGCATCCTGAAACCATGAGCCTGGAAGAGCGTATCGAATTCGGAGTCATCTGGTCGTCGGGCAATGGTGGAATCGGTACATTTGAAGATCAGCTAAGAGAATTTCATGCGGGCGACGGCACACCGCGGTTTACACCTTTCTTTATCCCCAGAATTATTGTGGATATTGCTGCAGGCGTTATATCCATACGTCATAAACTCCATGGTCCTAATTATTGTGCGGTTTCTGCCTGTGCGTCATCCAATACGGCCATTATCAATGCATTTGACACGATACGGATGGGTAAAGCTACCATTATGCTGGCCGGTGGCTCTGAAGCGGCTATCACAAAGTCGGCTGCAGCCGGTTTCAGTTCAGCCCAAACCCTGTCCAAACGAAACGATGATCCGGAAAGGGCTTCGCGTCCGTTTGACCGTGACCGGGATGGATTTGTGATGGGCGAAGGTGCCGGGGCACTTATTCTGGAAGACCTGGAGCATGCGCAAAAACGCGGCGCGAAAATATATGCTGAAATTGTCGGTGGCGGTATGGCAGCCGATGCCTATCATTTAACAGGTACAGCGCCCGACGGAATCGGTGCTGCCATTGGAATCCGGAAAGCGATGAAGGAAGCCGGCATTACACCAGCTGAAATAAGCTATATTAATGCACATGCTACCTCGACTTCTGTAGGCGACATCAGTGAGCTTATTGGTATAAAGCAGGCTTTTGGGTCTCAACCGGTGGCTGTAAGTTCCACAAAATCGATGACCGGACATCTTTTAGGTGCTGCCGGTGCTATTGAGAGCCTCGTTTGTATCCTGGCCGTTCAGAACAATATAATACCTCCTACTATAAATATTGAGAACCTGGATGAAACCATTCCGGAGGGTATTCATGTTGTTCATGGTCAGGCTCAACACATACCGGTTCAATATGCATTGAATAATTCGTTCGGCTTTGGCGGTCATACAGCCAGTTCAATCTTTAAAAAATACACTTCCTAGTTCTTTTTGATGATTTATTTAAAATCCCCGGCAAAATCCGGGGATTTTTTTATTTTCCGAAAAATAAGTGAACCCCCCTGTAAATACTGAATCTCCGGAAGGATTCGGCATTTTTTTCTATTTACTATTTATTTCAAAATCTTACATCCTTAATATAAAGCACATAAGCGGCTGGATAAGCCTTTTTAAATGGCGGTACTTTGACCCATAAAAACAAGCCATATGAAAAACTTCAACTTCACAACAGCCACAGTATGTCAGCAAACAGAAATTGCAAAAGACAGCTTCAATAAAGCAAGTTTAGCTTTATTCTTTATCAGCATATTTATGTTGGTAACACTTCATGTTAAATCACAGGATTTTGTAAAAAGGAAACCTGTTTTCGGTGCAGGCCTTAATGCACAGATTTCAGGTGACGGACACGGAACCTTCTACACCGCTTATGGTCAGATTCGTACCGGAAACAATATCTTTTCTCTCGGTGCATGCCTCCAAAAACGCTCTTCCCAGTTATGTGGCGGTCGGTTTACCTTTACCCGTGTGCTTACCGGCAAAGAGTTAAACGATTGCGATTCGTCGGACCTGGATGAGAACTATAATGTTTCAGACAATTTCAGACGCGTGCAGCTGACTATTTTCGGCTACGTACAGTACGTAAATAACATTCCGTTAAGCTATCGCAGTGCTCAAACCGAAGATATAGCAACATCAGGAACAGATCGCGTGATGCCGAACTACTCCAAAGCTAAATTATCGACCGTGGAAGGTGGTGCAGGAATTGGTCTGAATTTCAAATTAAGTAAAAATCTTATCTGGGGAAATTACATTGGTGCCGGAACTTATTATTACACCAAATACACACAAGGCATGTATAAAGACCGCATTATGCCGATGGTAATTCTCGGAACATCATTTTCTTTCAGTTCATTACGTTAAACAATTTATAAATATATCCATCATGCTTCAAACACTAAAAATGAGTCTTTCAAAACACATACTCATGATTCAACGGCCCGGTATTCTTTATCTGGATTTGCTATCGCAGCTTAAAAAAAGTGGTTATACTACAAGTTACTTCGCATCCATGCTCAACATCCGGGATATGGTTAAAACCCATGTTCCGGATCTGATTATCCTTGAAACGGAGGCTCTGAAACATGAAAACAGTGCTAAGTACCTGCAAAAACAAAATCATGGACCTTTTGGTAAAATCATAACGGAAGCCCTGATATTGAAAAACGATATTCTGGTATTGGATAAACAGCTTACTATTGTTGGAGCTTATTCCAAACCATTTGATTCAAATATGGTCATCAATGCTCTTCGTGCTTATTTTCAGCAGGAAGAAAAAGCACTCACATTAACTTAGTTCTTTTCTTTTTTAAATCTTAAAATAAAGGTTGTTCCGACATTTACCTGGCTTTCTACTTCAATTTTTCCGCCCAAAGCCTCCATCTGCGATTTCACCAGGAATAATCCAAGCCCTTTACTATCGGGGTGATCATGGAATTTCTGATAAAGTCCAAACACCTTTTCCCGATATAACGCCAGGTTCATTCCAATACCATTATCCTGAACGGTCAGTACAACGCTGTCGCCCTCATCATAGCTCCGGATTTTCACCTCTAGTTTCCGAAGCGGCGATTTGTACTTCATCGCATTTGTAAGCAGATTCAGAAATATGCTCTCGAGGTAAGCTTTATTAAAACTCACCACCGGAGCCTCATCAAAATTGCTGTCGATAACAACGCCCGCCTCTTCAACCATCAAACTGACCTGGGCCAATATTTTGCTCAATACCTGATCGAGGTCAAGCTCTTCTTTCTGAATGGAAAGATTGTCTTTTATAACAAGTACCTTGATCAGGTCCTTAATGGTTTCATCAAACATATTTGTAGCCTTTTTGATCCCTTTCATGATCATGCGTAACGATTCATCAGCAATCTGTTTTTCGTCAATCAGATTGGTAAGTCCCAGTAAATTGGCTATTGGTCCGCGAAGGTTATGTGATGTGATGTAAGAGAACTGACGGAGGTTTTCGTTGGTATGGGTTAGCTCCGTAATAAGATTCTCTTTCTCCTGCTCCAGCTTTTTACGTTCTGTGATATCGCGCTGAACGGATATCCAGTGGGTAAACCAGCCCTTACTATCTGCGATGGGCGTAATAGCCATATTTACCCAGAATTCTTCGCCATCTTTGCGATAGTTAATCAGTTCTATTTCAAATGACTCCCAGCGATTCAGGGCTTGCCTCATAGCATCCAGATCTTTCCGGCTTGTTTTCTCGCCCTGCAAAAGACGGGGCGTTTTTCCGATAACATCTTCCGGCTGGTATCCTGTCATTTTTGTAAACGCCGGATTCACGTATACGATGCGGGGTCCGGGAGCATCGATCGGTTCTGCCTCTGTAATGAGTATAGCATCTGTTGTATTTGTAACAACCGATTCGAGCAGTTTTAACCGGTGCTCTTCTTCTTTCTGCCTTGTAATATCCTGAATAGCGCCTAAGAGACGTACCGGGGTTTCACCTTCGTATACAACAGAAAAACGATTAAGCACATATGCATAATCTCCGTTCTCCCTTAAAAAGCGATATTCAACAGCGTGTTGTTTTTCATTTGGTTTTGACACTGCCACTCTGAAAGTGTCCATAACACGTATTCTATCCTCCGGGTGCAATAATGATTCCTGCTGTTTATGATCCGTGTATTGATTGGCCAGATCGTAACCAAACATGTTTTTATAACCGGTGCCAAGCAGATATAATTTCTCAGCGGCAATATTATAGTCCCATATTGCATCGCTGGTCGCTCTTGCTACAGCTTCATACCTTTCATTGCTTTCTTTCAGTATCTTTTCAAATCTGACATGTTGCGAAATATCCTTGGAGTTGGCAACAACGCCCCTTACTGCAGGGTCCCGGGTCAGATTCGTGACAAATGTTTCTATCCAACGCCAGTTATCATCACGATCACGAAAGCGAAAAGGAGAAATATAAACGCGACGTTTCAATTCCAGTAAACTAAACTGTCTCATCACACGGCTCCGATCTTCGGGATGTATAAAATCAAACACATTTTTACCAGAGAAATCTTCGGCGGAATGCCCTAATACGGTTTTGGAGGTTGGACTGACGTAAATGTAGTTGCCATTCATATCCAAAATAGAGATCAGATCCGAGCCGTCCTGCACAAGCGCTTTAAAGCGTTGTTCGCTTAGTTTCAGAGATTCCTCGGCCCGCAGTTTATCTGTAATATCAATAGCCAACAGCAACCGGGCTTTAACAGAGCCATATTCAATTTCATTACTTTGAATCTCTGTATGAATGAGATCACCATTTTTCGTGACATGACGGGAAATTTCCTTGAAAAGTGTTTTAGCATCTGCATTTTTTTCAAATGCCTTTAATAAGCGGTTATGATCTGAGGCCGGCCACAGATCGAATACCGTCATGCTATTTATTTCTTCTTTGGTATATCCATAATGTTCAATGGCGGCGTGGTTTATGTCCAGGAAACGATATGTTGCCTCATCAAAAATCCAGGCCGGGATCGGACTGATCTGAAAGAGGCTTTTGTATTTTTCCTCGGAGCGTTTCAGTTCCAGGCTGCTTTTCTGCCGTTCCAGGCTATAAGCAATACTTTTATAGAGCTGCGAAGAGGTCAGTTCATCTTTGAGAAGGTAATCGTCTACCCCCAGTGAGAGAGCTTTGATTCCGAAATCTTTATCCGAAAAGCCGGTTAATACGATCACCAGTGACTTTCCCCGATACTTCATAATCTCCTGCACCAGATCCAGACCACTTGAATCGGGTAAAGTCAGATCGAGGATCACCGCGTCATAAAATTTTGCGGACCCCAGAAATTGCCTGGCCTCTTTGCAGGTTGTTGCCTGCTGAATTCCCACTCTGCCAATAGATTCCGTCAGGTAATCGCGAATCAGCATAAAATCACCGGGATTATCCTCAACAACCAGAAACTCCAATTCCTTTTTCTGAATAACCATGATCAGTTCTTATAAGATCCGGGAAGCTGAGCTATAGAGCCCCAGAAATTTTCAATACTCAATATAACGCCGGTGTAATCATCCGCATCAACCGGTTTGGTAATATAACAATTCGCATAATTCAGGTAAGCACTCTGAATATCAATATCTGAGGACGATGTTGTAAGCATAATAACAGGAATATGCCGGGTATGGAGATTTTCCTTCAACCGGTGTAATACTTCATGTCCGTTCATCTTCGGTAGATTAATATCAAGCAGAATCAGGTCAGGAGCCTGAACATTCTCATATTTTCCCTGCTTCCATATATACTGTAGGGCCTCCCACCCATCTTTAACGACTGAAGTATGGCAATTTATCATGCCCAGACTTAAAGCGTCCTGGGTCAGGATAATATCCCCGTCGTTATCTTCAACAAGCAAAATATTGATTGATTTCATATCATTTGGTCTTAGGCAATGTTCAGTTTTTACTGATTGTAAAATAAAAAGTACTTCCCGCATCAGGAGTTGATTCTACCCATATTCTTCCTTTGTGAATTTCGACAATCTTTTTGCAGATAGCCAATCCAATTCCTGTTCCGGAGTATTCATCGCGGGTATGCAATCGCTGAAAGATAACAAATATTTTCTCAAAGAATTGGGGTTCAATACCAATACCATTGTCCGACACTGCAAACTGCCAATAACCCGGCGTTTCTGTGGCATGAATGTACACTTCAGGATTCCTTCCCTTTTTCTGATACTTCAATGCATTCCCGATTAAATTCTGAAATACCTGCTGAATGGCGCTCTTCGATGCTTTAATTGTAGGCATCGGATCCCACCTGACAACCGCTTCTTTTTCGGTGATACGATTTTTATTCAGCACAAGTACAGCTTCAATAATTTCATTTATATTAACGTCTTCGCGTTCAAATTCCTTTCTTCCAACCCGTGAGTATTCCAGCAAATCAAGTATTATCTTTCGCATTCGCAACGCTCCATCGGTAGCGAAATGAATATATTGGCGGGCTTTCTCATCCAGCTGCCCCTCGTATTTTTTCTCCAGCTGGGTTAAAAAACTGGTAACCATACGAAGCGGCTCCTGTAAATCGTGGGAAGCAACATAGGCAAACTGCTCCAGCTCAGCATTCGAAACAGATAATTCATGGGCACGTTGCTTTAATTCCTCCGTACGTTCATTGACTTTATTCTCCAGATCGCGGTTAAACCGGTGAATAACATTCTCAAGGGCTTTCCGTTCTGTGAAATCAAACACGGTTGTTCTGCTACGGATATAGTTTCCGGTTTCATCATAAACAGCAGTACCGCTTAATAATACAGGGAACTCTGATCCATCGCTCCGCCGCATTTTTAATTCCAGATCATGAATAGTCCCTTCTCTTTTAAACTGTTCAAATGAATTAATGAAACGCTCCAGGTCGGGTCTGGAAACGATATTTGAGACATTCATTTTCCCGATAACTTCAGCCCGGGTATACCCCAGCCAACGGAGTTCCGTATCATTCATATCGACAATAATTCCGTTTGCATCCAGGGAATGGTAGCCGCAAGGAGCATTATTGTAAAGATCAAAAATCTCACGGGCAGACTCTTTCAAACGGCTATCCTTTTTCTTCTTTTCTGTAATATCTTCCGAAATTCCGACAATATAAAGCGGTACACCGTTGGTATCAAAAACCGGTATTTTCTTTGTGTGAAGAACCCGCTCACCCCGAGTTGTATGAATAATTTCCTCATCTACCGTAACAGCACCTTTTTTTGAAAAGGCTTCCAGGTCTTTTTTCCGGAATTGCATAGATTGTTCGGCGGAAAAGAAATCAGCATCATTCTTTCCGATGAGATTTTGCCGTTTAAGTCCCAACAGATCCTCTCCGGCCTTATTAATCCTTACAAAGCGAAGTTGATCTGCCTCTTTCACAAAGATCATATTCGGAATATTGTCCAGTACCGTTTCGAGAAATCTATTGCTGGATTCCAGGCTCTCCTGAACTTTTTTACGTTCTGCAATTTCCAAAGCCAGGGCATGACTCGTCTTGTTTACATAAACGATAGACCGCCAGATCAGGTAAACAAAAACAACAATAATAATAGTAGCATATAAAGCAGTGCCGAATTCTGTCTGGTAATACCCCATACGTTCGCCATAGAGTCTGAAAAAACCAAGAACAACAGGTATGAGAATAGCCAGCGGCAAAAGTACACGGGCGAGTTTCCCCCCTCCATAAGGACTGAATACTTCTGACATAAAGCCCTCTTTTCCATCGAACAGCAGGATAGACACAGAAAGCATGAGAAAGCAGATAGCCGTGTGTACAGCCATGGGAAAATAACTCAAAATACCATAAAACTGCACAACACCATAAGTGTAGCCAATGATTGAAAGCAGGGAGATAAAAACGCCAAAAAGCGTCAGCAATTGAGCCCAGAAATATTTTTTGTTCCAGACAAAAAGCAGGGATGCTCCCGTAAGCATAAAGCAAATTGCTGTATTGGTAGCCATCACATTGGGCCTGCCACCAACTATATTTGCGTTCATTTTACTTTGAAAAAGCAATTTATCAACCCCAACGTCAAACCCTCCGAAATCAACCATAACACGAAAAAAACCGACGAAAACAATCAAAATGGAGAGTAATTGCGGGAAATACGTATTTGTAGATTTCCTTCGTTCATACAAAATCAAAAGAAATGCCGTGCCCGCCATCATAAAACAAACAGCCGACATGGGGTTCATGGCCACGAGACCGGGGAATGGCTGGCGGAGCACTTCAATATCAAAACGCCAACCTAAAAGGACCAATAAAGCCATAAGAATCACCAGACTGTTGACCCAAACAATCCAGTGCTGTATGCGCACATGAATTCCCTGATTTTTGGGGGCTATAGGATTATCATTCATGATTATTTAGCTAAATTATAGCTGGCTAAGCATCATTTCATTCAGGGGTTTATTCAGGAAAACAATTTCCTTATCAAGCTCTTCTGCTTTACGTCGATCCTCATCGTTAATAGACGATGTCAGTATTACAAAACGGCTTTTCAGAGGGGCTTTTTCCGTATTTTTCAGGTAATTGATGAATTGAAACCCATCCATCATCGGCATATTCAGATCCACAAAAATAATCTCCGGGTAAAGATCCGTCATACCATTTTCAGGGATTCTGATATTACTGAGAAATTCCAACGCGCTCTTTCCACTTGTATTCTTATATATTTTTTCAGAAAAATGACTTGCCTGTATAATTTTCTCATTGATGTAATTATCCAGTTCATTGTCATCGAGTAACATCACTCTTTTATACTTGAACTTAGGCATTTTAATTTTCATAGGATACAAATTAAATATTAGACAGAGTTACAGATTATTTTAAATAACGTTTGTTCAATTCAAGCTGTAAGTGCTTCAAAAGCTCATATTCACCATTGTTTCTTGCCATAAACAGTGTGAACAGATCTCGTTGTTTCGCCTGTGAGCGCTTATCATCACTTTCGCTCAGATCAGCGGTGAATACTTTTATCAGGTCAAGCGCATTTACATACTGATCCAATTTATCAGATTTGATTTTACGGTAAATACTCTTCAGGATATTATCTGCCATTTCATATTCTTTCACTTTTATATAAAAGAAAGCCAGCGTCAACTTCACATCTGCACTGATATGAAAAAAATCCTTGAAGCTGTATAAATTGATCACATCGTTCAGTTTATTAATGGCTTCTTTATATTTCCCTGCATAGTAACTGGTCATTGCCTGGTAAAGGGCCAGATGCACTTTGGAATGCATATCATCAGAATCGATCAATAAAACCTGGAGACAATGCTCAACCATATCATTGGTTCTTTCGAGTTCCTGCAGGTATTTTATTTTGGAAACAAGAAACCCGGAGGTAATACATATGTGACTCTGTAGAAGCAGGCATTCCAGATTAGCAACTATTTTATCATAATAAAGTGCAGCGTTTTTCGAATGCTCTATTTTTCTGAAATATTCAAAAAAGAGATAATCCAGGGAGATCTGCCATTTTTTCAACGGGGACGAGTCCGGAAGTTCATCCAGCAAAAACTGTGTTCTTTCCAATGCTTCCTTCGCGTCATATTCTTTAGGCATGGCATTGGTAAAGAGAAGTCTTAACTGTAACTCAATCATATTTTTAATAATCTCTATCTGACGGGAGTTATTCAGGGCAAAGTGATCCAGAATCTCCTTACGCAAAAACAACAATTCGTTTAATAGAGCTGTAGACCTCGAAAAATCGTATTGAGCCAGAATCCTGTTGAAATTTCCCAGAATTTCTTCTGATTTTTCAATGGAAAGACTGAAGGCAATATGTTTATTATACAACTGAGAAAAGTGGAAATACTTATCTGAATACAGGTGTATTTTTTTATACGCAGCATACACCATCAGGAGTTCATTATGCATATCGAATAAACGCAGATCCTTCTCCAGTTTCTGAAGAAAAGCTACAGCTATTTCACGGGGAGTATTGAAGCATATATCGGGGATTTGTTGCAACTGACGTAATATATCTGCCTGGTTAACCTGGATATCCCCGGCCAGGTTATTCTGAACCTTATCATACAGACGTGATTTTAAAACATAGAAAGAATTGGGATTCAGATTCAGTTTTGTTTTAATATCATCATCGCTTATATCGCCATGGCGATATGATTCAAACAGAAAAAGAAAATTTTCCGCATTATTCTTCACCAGAGCATCACGAATGCTACTGTATGTTGTATCATTCAATTGACTGATTACTTTTTTCAATTTAATCATAAGCCTGTATTCTAAAAACACCGCATCTGCTGCGGGATTTATTTAAATCGTAAAGCACGAAAAACAAGTGGGAGGGCTGAAATACAAAAACCAAACTTGTATTTAACACTTCTTTTTCATACCGGGAGTAAGTATTAAAGCAAAACTAGAAAAATAAAACCAAACAGTGGTAGGTATAAATACCTATTTCTTTCATGTCATTTTTCTTATCAAAATACAATCGAAAAAAGGCAGTCACCACATCTACCCTACCTACACCCCTTATAAAACAAGGAACACAGCCATTTAAAATAATTTAAGGCTATCCTACGGAAATCCGCATATTTTTCTTTTTCACCATAAATCTTACATCCGTAATAAGGCTTCCGTAACGGGATTTAATACCCGCGGGAACCGCCGTTACTTTGTATCAAAATAATACTATGAAAGTCATTACAACAATAATTCTCTTAATCTGCACCGCGTTTGCAGGATACTCCCAAAGTGTCATTGCCTCTGTTCAGTCAGGGAACTGGAATAGCCCTGGCACCTGGAACAGTGGCACCATTCCGGGTGCAAACGACCATGTTATTATAAGCAGCGGCCATTCACTCAATATAAACTCTCCTGGCTATTGCCACCATTTATTTATTGATACCAACGCCTCCCTGACAATTGATTCCGGTGCCGTATTAACACTAAACGGAAACTGGGATAACAGCGGCACCTTTAACGGTTCAGGTTCAACCATTCAATTCAACGGTGGGATCAACCAGACCATCAACGGTACATCTCTTACAACTTTCGAAAACATACTCGTTATAAACAACAGTTCTGTTGCTCTTAATACCAACTCGAACCTCAGAGGCACATTAAGCCTCCAGCAGGGAACTTTCACAACAACCGGCCATATTTTCACACTTCTTTCGGACAGCAATAAAACAGCAAATATTGGCTCAATTGCAAATGGAAGTAATTTTATTGGTCCTATCACCATGCAAAGGTATATTGCCAGTCAGGTGCCAGGCTGGAGATTTCTGGCATCTCCGGTATACGGAGCCACACTTCAGGATTGGACCGACGATTTCATGACCTGCGGATTTCCGGGATCAACCAACCCTGGATTTTCATTCTGCTCTATTAACATGTACGATGAAACGGTTGCCGGGCCAAGTGATTCGGGATATGTAAATCCCGGATCTGTAACCGATAGCATCCAGGTTGGAAAAGGCTACTGGTGCTGGATCAACAATGCCCCGCTTACAGTAGATGTAACCGGGATCCCTGCACGTTTTACACAAAATTTTTCCTTAACCCTGACTCCTTCTGCCGGTAAAGGTCAGGATGGATGGAATATGATTTCGAATCCATATCCGTCTTCTATCGATTGGGACTCACCGATGTGGTCCAAAACAGGAATCAATGACGCCATCTATATCTGGGATCCTATCACCAATCAGTATTCTGCTTATGTAAACGGCGTTGGCGTTAACGGAGGTTCCAATATCATTGCTTCATCGCAGGCTTTCTGGGTGGAAGCAGCGCAGTCCGATGCCTTTATCAGCTGTGATGAAAGAGTAAAATCAAATGCTGATACCAGAGTACAACGCACCAACAACAGCGTTTCCGGTAAAAGTTACATTAAACTGGGAATCAACGGGAATAACATTACCGATGAAGCCGCCATTTGTTTCGCTGCCAATGCATCTGCTTCTTACGACGCCGGCGAAGACGCTCTTAAAATACCGTCAACCAATAACCTTGCTCCGCAGATATATACAGAGAACAATAATACTCAGTTTGCCATAAACAGCCTGGCTTTAAATTATTCAGACACCGTTATCCCTGTTTATATACATGTTGGCTTAAGCGGTAACTATACTCTCACCCACATACAACTTGTGGCCATACCTGAAGGTTCATGTATTTATCTGGAAGACCTCCTGACCGGAAGCTTCCTGGATCTGAAGACTACAACAGCATATTCGTTTAACATCAGCGACACAACAAAAGCTGCACGCTTCCTGCTTCACATTGGCAGTTCACCTGTTGTATCACAGATTTCGACACGCTGCAACTATAGCCAGGATGGCATGGCCATAGCGCAGGGAAAAGGAAACGGCCCATGGGTTTATACCTGGAAAGACGCTATTGGCAACACCCTTACTGTGCATAACCGCACAACTGCAGACACCCTGCGTAACCTTGCTGAAGGTGATTACACCCTTGAGATCAGCGGAAATTCAGGTTTTTGCACTACCACGGAAAACACCATTCATGTGAACCGCGCAGAGCTCCTCCAGGTGAGTACTCAAATCAATAATGTGAACTGTCCGCATACACAAACCGGATCAATAGATATTAATCAGGTTACCGGTGGTGAAGCTCCATATACATTCCAATGGTCAAACGGTTCCCAGAACTCAGGCATTCAGCAACTGAACAGCGGAGTATACATACTGGTTGTAACCGACCATAAAGGTTGTACAGACACCAGTTTTCAGGTGGTTGCTCAGGCTTCAGCCCTTCATGCTGCCTTCACTGTCGATCATGATAGCGCCACCCTGATTGCAGGTGCAGCGAGCATCGATGTAACCGATCATTCGACCGGAAAAACCGGTTCGTGGTGGGATTTCGGTGATGGCTCGTCATTATCCAATACAACCCACACAACTCATGCCTATAGTATGACTGGCACATACACTATCACATTGATTGCTCAATCAGGCAATTGCAGTGATACAGCCAGAAAAACCATTTATATAAATACGGTAAACGGAATAAACACGCCTGACAGAAACCAAAGCATCAATATATACAATGATGCAAGCACCGCTTCCGTTGCTTTTGATCTTTCGGAACCAAAAAATGCGGAAATCAGTCTGTATAACGTTGGTGGGCAATTACTTTACGAAACAACTACAATCGCTTCAAAAAATACCGAACGGATTTCCCTGCCTGAAACCAGTGGCATCTATCTGCTTACTGTTAACATGAATGGAAAAATCACTCAAAAAAAACTGATTAAATAACATCTAATAAAAGAACTCATGCAAAATTATCCTTACATCCTGGGCAACATTCTCATTGTAGAAGACAATGAATGGGACAGACTAGTCGCAGAAACACTATTAAAAAAAGAATTCAATGTGGATAGTGTCACCAATGCCACCGAAGCTTTAGAGGCCATTGAAGAATGCCATTACGATATCATTCTGATGGACATCAACCTTGGATCTCAGTCCATGGACGGGATTGAACTGATGCAGCTCATCAGGAGCAAACCGGAATTCGCACACATCAAAATATTTGCTGTAACTGCTTATGCTGATAACAAGGAGCGGTTTATAGAACTCGGCTTCGATGAGTTGTATCTGAAGCCGGTCATAAAAGAGGAAATGAGCGAAGCTATATTCAAAGCATTGAAATATCCTTCACATAAATCTCATTTACGCAGCCATCACAGATCTGCTAAAAAATCATACAGCTACGTATAAATCTGAAGATCCGGAAGAGTATCTAAAAAAATTTAGTCATTCATACTCTTCAAATATGGGGGTTTTCACGGTAAGTATCACAAAAATTGAAACCTATGTCATTTCATTGTAGTAAATTTAGCTGTTCCAAAAAACAGGTTTACAATAGGCTGACAAATGCGGTTTACAATTGTTATAGTTCTGCTATTCTCTATTGGCGTAAAAGCTCAAAGTTTTGCTATTATCGATTCCCTGAGCAAGTCTCTGAGTACAATAAAAGACCCTATTCTCAAATCTGAATGCCTGAGTAAACTCGCCCACGAGTATATAAACATCGACAGGCGAAAAGCCGAAAGATATGCCTTGCAGGCTGCTAAACTGGCCCAGGATTGCAAAAACAAAAACGCTGAAATTGATGCGCTTTATGAATTAGCGGCACTCGACAGAAATGAAGGGAAATTTTCCAAAGCACTTATCAAACTCAAAAACGCCCTTCATATTGCTGAATCAGGGCATGATATCAGCAATGAGGCTAAATGTTACCTGGGTATCGGTGACGTATATTCCGTCTTGCAGCATTACGACAAAGCAATTCCAAACTATGAAAAATCATTTCAGCTCAGCTGGCAGATCCATAATTTCGAAAATGCCATTGTAAGCCTGAACCGCCAGGGCAACCGGAATATGGATAAAGGAGGGGCACTCAATGACTCTGCCTACTTCCTGAAAGCCATCTCAATATACCAGCGTTCTCAACACATTTCCGACTCTATAAAAAACATACAGCTCTATATAAACTCCTGCGAAAGCCTGGCCGATGCCTACATGATTTTTGGCAAACAGGCAAAAAACAACAACCACCTGTACAAGTCGATGGATTATGGGCAACTGGCCCTGAAGCTGGCTACAAAAAACAAACACCCGAACTACATAGGTTTGAGCTACCTGAATCTGGGCGAGGCATGCCTTGCACTCAATAATATCTCCAGGGCCATCGGTTATTTCGAAAGCGCAGAGAAAGAATACAATGCAATCGGAGATAAATCATGGATCCTGAATACACATGCCCTTTTGGGAAAAACATATTATGCCGCAGGCGATTACACCCATGCTGCTGAACATATAAAGGCCGCTATTGAACTCTCCAGGGAACAAAAACTGACGCAATATCTGTCCAACAACTATAAGCTGCTGGCTGACATATACAGCAATGAAAAAAAATATGAAGAAGCATATGCTTATCATAAGCTATACAGCCAGTTCAGAGACAGTATGATCAATGAAAACTCTGCCATGTATATTTCACGCCTGCAAACGGAGCTGGACATGGAGCGCAAGGATAAGGAAATTGAACTGCTTACAAAAAACACAGAGATTCAGAACCAGAAACTCACCAATCAGACCATTCAGCGGAACATCCTCATGATTGCTATTGCCGCGATGCTTTGTATCCTTGCTTTTATCTATTACCGTTATCAGGAGAAACAACGCCTTAATAAAGAGATTCTGAAGGCAAAAGAGCTCGCAGAACAATCGAAAGAAGCACAGGAGCAGTTTCTGGCCAATACAAGCCACGAAATACGCACGCCCATGAATGGGATTATCGGTATGACCAGCCACCTGATGGATACCAATCTCGACAGCCGGCAACGGGAGTATGTCAATGCAATTAAGGAATCTTCCAACAACCTGCTCACCCTGATCAATGAACTGCTCGATATGTCAAAAATCATTGCCAGGAAAATTGTTTTTGACAAGAAACCATTCAATCTGCGCGACATTATCCGCCATATGGTCCAGTTGCTTGATTTCAAAGCGCGTGAAAAAAATATAATTCTGGAATACACCATCGATCCTGCAATTCCCAAAACACTTGTGGGTGATGCCATCCGGCTTAACCAGATTCTCCTCAACCTGTCCGAGAATGCAGTTAAATTTACCAATAAGGGTTCTGTACGCATTGATGTTACCTTGCTGAGTGAAACAGAACACCTGGTAAACCTGGAATTTAAAGTAACCGATAGTGGTATTGGAATTCCAAAAAATAAACTGGACGCTGTGTTTGATCACTTCACGCAGGTAAATGCCAAAACAACCCGAAAATATGGTGGTACAGGCCTTGGGCTTTCCATTTGTAAGCAGCTGGTTGAACAACAGGGCGGACATATTTCTGTAAACAGTGAGTTAAATGTCGGTTCTGTATTTACAGTTAACCTCGGTTTCAAAAAACCGCAACCGAAAAAAGAAAGTGATCCCGAGCCTAAAGTGCATGTGAGCAATGTGGTGAAAGGAGATCTTAAACAAGCACGCATCCTGGTGGTCGACGATAATAAAATTAACCAACAGGTTGCGCTGTTAACACTTCAGAAGTGGAATGCATCTGTTGAACTGGCCGACAGTGCCATGCAGGCATACAACCTGCTGAAAGCGCAACCATTCGACCTGATCCTGATGGATGTTACCATGCCCGAGATAGACGGATTTGAAGCTACTCAGTATATCAGGCAGTTTATGCCTGAACCGCTTTGCCATATTCCTATCATTGCCAACACTGCCGCCGCCTTTATAGGTGACCGTGAAAAATGCCTGGCCGCGGGCATGAACGATTATATCTCCAAACCATTTGATCCAAAAGACCTTCTTAAAAAAATTGAAACCCTCCTGGGAGAGCCCAGACCTGTGGCAATGAAAAAACGCCTCAGTAACCTGAACATGCTGCGGGAACGTGCTGATGGCGACATCCAGTTTCTGAAAGAAATGCTGGAATGCTACATTGTGGAAATGCCCGTTTATCTCGAAGAAATGAATGCATTTTTTGAAAGTAAAAACTGGATGGAAGTGAGCAAGCAGGCGCATAAAATGAAAAGCCCTATAGCCCTTATGGGTGCTGAAAGCGTGAGAGCCCTGTATGCCGAAATAGAATTGACTGCCAAAACAAATCCCGAAGAAGAAACACTCCATAAAATGATCCGGCATGCCCAGGACCACTGTATGCGAACTGTGGTAGAACTGGATGAGGAATTGAAAAAGCTGCTGCACAACTCATAAATGCTTATACAGGCAGCTTCTTAAAATTCGGACAAACGGTCTTCTATTCAGAAAAGCTTCCCGTTTTAATCAGGAAGCTTTTAACCAAAACGGGTTTTATCAGGACGATTTATAAGCCGACTCGTGATATGTTTTAACGTGCGGGCCGAGGAATATCCGTGCATAAATCCGGATTACCGAAATACCATCAATAATAAAACTGGAGGCTGTAAAAAACGCAAGCGCCGCCTGATCTTCCCGGATATGACTGAAAATAAGGTCTTCACCGATAAACGTCGGCGTAATCGGAAAACCCGTTAAACCCAGGCAGGCCAGCAGAAACATAAAAGCAATTTTAGGATGCTCATAGGCATGACCGTGAAACTGATTCAGATCCACATCCTTCTCAAACGATTTAAGGCGACTCAGACACAGGAATCCAACAATGCCCGCCAGTATAATACCGCTTAGATACAACAGCGTTTGGTCATATTTAAAATGCTCATTGAAAGAAATAGCCAGTGTTACCCAGAAATGGTTCATTAAAATAAGCGCCCAGGCCAGGTAAACATTTTTCCGCTCGGTATACGATTTCAGAACCATAATAAACCCGACCAGCGAAAACAATGTCGGGAGATACGGATGAATCTGGGACGGGATTTTATCTTCATTGAACAGGCAGATAACACCAATGGCATAAGTTATCACAAAGAATACCATCGCATTTTTTAGCGTCATGAAATTCATCTGGCGGCCTGTTTTTTTCAAAGGTCTCCAGAGCTTATAAATAAACGATTCGAGGTTCCATTCCTTCAGCGAAAGCATGTAGAATGTATACTGTATTTTACGCGGAATAGAATCTTCGATCGTATGCTGGCGCGGCACAAAGTTGTAGAACTGTTCGCGTATCAGGTAACTCACCACCGATGGTGATACCAGCAACTGGTAAGTACGCAAAAAGGCATTGCCAGCAAAGTGAATCAGGGCAAGCTTTTCAAAGCCTGCAGCAACTTCAATAAAAATCAAACCTATTTGCGAAATAGAAGAATAGGCAATCTGGCTTTTTACCGACGACTGCACCCGTGCAATACCGGTAGCGACAAAGGCCGTGAGCAAACCGAGCACACCTATCAGAATACGAACCGATAGCTGATTTTCCCAGAAAGGAAATGTTCGGAGCAATAAAAACACGCCAAGGTGTACTGAAAGAGACCCATAAAAAATAGCACTGGAAGGTGTTGGCCCTTCCATGGCCCGCGGCAGCCATGAGGAAAACGGCAACTGGGCTGATTTTGCTGCTGCCGTCACCAGGATCATCAGCGAAATAAAAACCCCGATAAATGTATGACTTTGCAAATGCTCATGCACAAGTTCCGCTGTATTGAGCTGCTGAAATGTAATGTTGGAGTGCCACAGGTGGTGCATCATCCACATAGCCAGGATCAGACCTACATCACCGATCCGGTAAATCGAAAATACCTTAAACGCATTTTTCACCGGCAGATAACGATCGCGGTAAAAGGCAATCAGCAGAAATGAAGAAATACCAAGGATTTCCCAACCAATGAAAAGGGTTTCGAGGTTTCCTGAAAAAATAGTGATATTATACCCCATATAAAAAAACAGGATCGTATTAAAAAATCGCTTATACCCTCTTTCGCGATGCAAATAATAACGGCTGTAAACCGTCACCATCAGCGTCAGAAAAGCACCAACGAACATATACACCGCTGTGATCTTATCGAAATAAAAATCGATATAAAACTCATACCCCGTCGATTGAAATAAAACGATGTCTTTGAAATTCAAAGGCACATGCCCCTCTATAAGCCACCAGATCGCATAGGCAATAAATGCCAGGAAATTGATCCCGACAGCAGAAAAAGTCACCCGCGAAAGCAGGGTTTCCTGTTTTCCGGGGATCAGTACACTGATAATAAAACCGGCCAGCGGTACAAGAATAAAAAACTGAAGAAACGATATCATAAACACTAACTATTATTTGATTAAATAAACCGGTAAATTATCCATGTGCTTTTCGAGAACAGGAACAACATCTGCAACCTCCTCTACCCGCTCCTGCTGTGGCTTATACGGTGTAAAAGCGCCATCCCTGAAATAAAACAGCTCATGCGTTTCAGGATTCATCGCCACAAGGTGTACCCATTCATTGATGAACCATTCATACATTGCATCTACCGACTGAATGGTTTTCAGAACCACTTCCGGAAAATGTTCAACAATGATTAATAAACGTACCGGGTCATGTACCTCTATCATCTGGCTCGGTAAGCCCGGACGAAGATCACCGTCTATGCCATTGGCCACACCAAATAATCCCATCACATTATGCGGCAGTTTGGTGCCGGCTCCGAGCTTCTGATTATCCACCCGCGAAAAGAAATATTCCAGGTTAATACCACCGCATACAGGCCCAAGCGGTTTCATAATGTTGACAAGCAGGCCGCCATCCGGATCAATTTTATAATCGTAGGAGTTCATAAACGAACGGCGATCGAGGAACAGGTGTTTCGTAAGCTCACGACTACCCACTATACATAAGGCATTGGTGGCGTGGTTGAGTTCCGGGCGCGGCTCAAACAAAGACACCGACCGTCTCAGGATCTTCTCATGAATCCTGGCAGGCGATTGATCTGTACGGATAGACTCAAAGCGACGGGAACGTTCTTTGGCATTATAATCAAGTGCTTTTCTGAAAACTTCCTCATGGCGCTTATGGTTTTGTTTATTCGCCGGCGATAATTCATCCTCATCATAAAAAGCAATTTCATCGCGTGTGGTATCATGAAGTCCGCCCAGAAACTGGGTTGTTTCAGGAATGGCGATGCCGCGTTTTCCGAGCTCTGCCCTTACATCTTTATGATTGGCCATGAAGCAGGCTACACGGGCATTTACAGAACCCGGGCGTCCTGAACAGGCTCCGCAATCGTAAGCCGAGTAATGCGGGTTATTCACACTGCTTGATCCATGCCCAACAATATATACGAGCGGAGCAAAATCCTTTACCAGGCCGATACTTTTCAGTAAGGCTTCCACACGGTTAGTCATTTCCTCTACAGTAAAGCCGATCTGCAGATCATTTTCACGATCGCCGGTGTTTTTATTTTCAATGGTTAACTTCGAAAAACGATCCATGTGCTTAAATGACGAAGCCGTTGCCGGTGTCATGGATGGACTGAAAATATTGACAAAAAGCCGGAAGGCCGACCAGAAACCAAGCGTCTGGGAAACCAGCCAGCCGCGGAACAAAGAGTGTGAGTGTTTGGAAAGGTGCGCATCTTTTTTCCGCTTCTCCATCGCCCCCTCTTCTTTAATCAGGTATTTGGGAGTTACGGGTGCCGGACAAAGTTTGGTGTAAAATTTTCCCTGCTCGGGTTTATAATAAAACTCTACCCCGAAAAAACCCGGTGTACCAAAGGTTTCACAGGTTGGATCTGTTTTTTCAAGATAGCGTCGAATCGAACATTCACGATCATCGATGCAGAACATGGCCTGAAAGCTTTTGGTTTCAGCTTTTTTGCCGGACAGCTTTTGCATTTTAATCCCTGCCAGCACTTCATCGTAATAGCTCCATTCAAAAGCATCCTGCCAGATGGTCATTACTTCATCAAGCTCTGTTTCGGGTACCGGCGCAAATAAATCGACAGGACGTTGTTCCAGTTTCGTGCCCAGAGGCGACCAGTTTTCACCAAACTTATAATTAAGTGCATCTATCTCCAGCAACAACTCCAGAATGATCAGTTCTTTTAAGGAGATACTTTTGGTATCGAGCAGCGTCTGTGGCTGATCTTCAATGGCAGAAACCATACCCGACCAACCCTGGTGGGCAAACTGCTGATCGTAAAGATACTGCGCATACAAACTTTCATCGCCCACCAGTGTTTTCAGGAGAGACTCCAGTTCTATATGATTATTAAGAAAAAGCGTGCGTATCTTTTCCGTTCTGAAAAAACTGGTAAAGCTGTTTCGCTCCAGTTCACGCAATGAGGACAGAAACCCCGATGTATGTACCGGGAAATTCCATATAGATATTCCCTGATCGAGGTAACTACATAGAATTCTGAAAAGAATGGGGTGTACGAGCGAATCCAGGTTCACATGATACTGCACTTTCCAGTAAGATCGCAACTGGCCGATGCGGGGAGATGCAGATGTATCGTAAGGCTTTGTCAAAAGCTTTTCCATCCAGCTGCCCAGTTGTTCCTTTCCTTTTTTGCGGATAATAATATCCGTGAGAATATTCTCCCGGATGCGTTTGCTCTTATATAAATTTCTGTATTCGGCAAGCGACAGGGATACCTTATATCCGAACATTTCAGAGGCACAACGGATGGCTTCTGTGAATTTTCTGTTTTGAAATGCGTGCAGGGTATTGTGATGAATAAAGTCTTTAAGCGGAGCCTGTGCCGGCAGGTAATGCTTCAATTCATGTATAACTTCATGTTCATCGAAAGAAGAATGTTGTGATTTCATATATTAATGATGAAAAATTGCCTGAATTTTAATTCAGATGAATACTAACAGTAAAAGGAACCGGGGAGTACATGGACGGGAAGTCCCTGGAAAGCAGATCAGATACGTAGCAAATGTATTTGAATATAGAGTGGATGTGCCCTGGATTGTATAGAAAGTATATGGGCAAAAGAAGACACGACCTGGTTCAGATGATCTGAAATCAGGTAATGATGAAGGAAAGACTCCATAAAATAAGTGGAAGGTGTCTCTGTTTCGGTATTCTCATCTTCGTCAACAATACCGGCTTCACTCAGGTATGTTCGCCCCCCATCAGAAGCCTGTTTGGAATACATATGCTTCGAGGTCGACTGCCCGTAGGAAGATGGGTTATTGAAAAAATAGAATTGCATATTTAAAGCCATCACCAAGACAATCATTGCAGTAATGAAAATATTCTTTGTGAAGGTAAATGCCATACGGTGTAGTTTCAGAGAATTGAACTGCGGTACGCAGAAGAATCGAAGCCAAATTTAACAAAAAACGCCACTTTTCGACCTGCATTTAATCATTTCTATCGTTTTTTTATTCTTTTTTGGCATTTCAGCACAGTTTTCACCAAATCTTTAATACTTACCTTTGAGCCAGTCACAACTCCTTTTCCTCATGAAAATAGAAATATGGTCTGATATGATGTGCCCTTTCTGCTACATCGGCAAACGACGTTTTGAAGCCGCATTGGCTCAGTTTGAGCATAAAGACTGCATTGAGATCAGCTGGAAAAGCTTCCAGTTAAATCCCGATATGGTAACCCAACCCGATAAAAATATACACCAGTACCTGGCCGACATAAAAGGCTGGTCGCTCGAACAGTCCCGCAGCATGAATGCCCAGGTAACCGATATGGCTATGGACGCCGGCCTTCATTACGATTTTGAAAAAGCAATTGTAGCCAATACATTCCAGGCGCATCGCCTGCTTCAGTTCGCTAAATCAAAAAATCTCGGTGATGCCGCAGAAGAACGTATGTTTAAGGCTTATTTCACCGACGGGTTAAACCTCGATGATACCGATACCTTACTGAAACTTGGGAAAGAGATAGGCCTTAACGCCTCTGAAACAGAGCAGATACTGAAAACAAATGCATTTGCCGGAGACGTAAAAAACGATATTCAGGAAGCGATGAATATTGGCGTGCGCGGTGTACCCTTTTTTGTAATTGACCGTAAATACGCTGTTTCCGGAGCTCAGCAACCCGAAACATTTTTAGGGGCGCTGGAACGTGCCTGGAACGAGCGGACACAGGCCTGAGGCTAGCGGATGGGTGCTACTTGAACCTGTTCAGGTTCTTTCATGCCATGTGGTATAGCTGCCATGATTTCCTCTTTGAGGCAACTTAAAAGTTTCTCCCTCGGAAAATACGTGGTAACCACAAGACTGATTTCCCGCACCGGTTTTGGCGTTGCAAACTCACGGATATGCTCCCGTTGCTGGGGCCGCATGTGATATTCTGCCAGTTTAGGGATGATCGTTATACCGCCGGCTTTATCTACCAGGTTGATCAGGGTTTCTATACTTCCTGCTTCATAACTCAGGGATGTCTCCCGTTTTTTAAGTTCACACAGGTTATATACCTGGTTGCGCAGGCAATGCCCTTCCTGCAATAACCAAAGATGTTGAATATCGATCTCCCGTGGAAGTATGTATTTTTTCTTTGGCAGTTTCTCGGTTCTTGAAGCATAGGCCACAAACTCTTCATAAAATAAATGATGCTCACGGAAATGGCTGCGTCCTGCAGGCGTTGCCATAATGGCCACATCCAACTCACTACACTCGAGCTTTGCCAACAGCTCATCCGTTACCATTTCGCGTACCTGCAATTTCAGCTGACTATATTTGCGGTGAAAACCCTCGAGGAATAAGGGCAGCAGGTAAGGCGCCAGTGTAGGTATAATTCCAACGCGCAACTCACCCCGGATTTCATGCTTTGTTTCATTCACATATTCCTTCAGCGAATTCACCTGGCCCACAATAGCCCTGGCACGTTTCAAAATCTCAATGCCTTCGCGTGTAGGTTCAACCGGGTGCCTCGACCTGTCGAATATAAGCACACCAAGTTCATCCTCCAGCTTTTTCACCATCATGCTCAGTGTAGGCTGGGTCACAAAACTCCTGTCGGCGGCGGTTGCAAAATGCCTGTGCTGATCGACCGCTATAATATATTCCAGTTGCTGCAAATTCATAAATATAGATTTTGTCTATACAAATATAGAAATTATCAGTTTGTTCAATAACCTAAACAGCAGGATATTTGTTGTAGTAAATAAAACAATCATGGCAAAACACAATTTAATAGGCATTGATGCAAAAAAAGCGGAGATCCTGTCGGAAAAACTCAATAAACTCCTGGCCGATTACCAGGTATTCTATATGAATGTGAGAGGCCTTCACTGGAATATCCGCGGCGAAAAATTCTTTGAAATGCACCTCAAATTCGAAGAACTATACAACAACCTCCTGCTTAAGGTGGATGAAGTGGCTGAACGCATCCTGACGCTTGGTTCCGTACCTCTTCACACCTACACGGATTATCTCAAAAAAAGCGAGCTGAAAGAAGCCCGGAATATCCATAAATCGCACGAAGCCGTACAGCTGATTGTCGACGCCCTTCAAAAGATCATACGTCGCGAACGCGATCTGCTGCAATTGTCGGCCGACGCCAGCGATGAGGGAACAAATGCACTGATGAGCGATTATATCCGCGAACAGGAAAAAATGATCTGGATGTACTCAGCCTATCTCAATACCCACGCCTAAAAACCATACAATGAAAAACGAAAAAAACAAAAACCGTAAACTGACTACAGCATCCGGGAAACCCTATGTTGAAAACGAAAACACGCTGAGCGCCGGAGCAAGAGGCCCATTGTTATTGCAGGATTTTATTCTGCACGAAAAAATGGCTCACTTCAACCGCGAACGCATCCCGGAAAGGGTTGTACATGCCAAGGGTAGCGGAGCATTCGGAACTTTTACCGTAACGCACGACATCAGCCAGTATACCAAAGCCAAACTATTTAATCAAATCGGTAAACAAACAAACGTGTTTCTACGTTTCAGTACCGTAGGTGGCGAAAAAGGCAGTGCCGATACAGAGCGCGATCCCCGTGGTTTTGCCCTGAAGTTCTATACCGAAGACGGAAACTGGGACCTGGTGGGCAATAACACACCTGTGTTTTTCATCAAGGATCCGAAAAAATTCAGCGACTTCATTCATACCCAGAAACGTGATCCGCGCACCAACTGCAAAAACCCAACCATGATGTGGGATTTCTGGAGCCTGAATCCCGAAAGCCTCCACCAGGTTATGATCCTCATGAGCGACCGTGGTACACCATATAGCTATAGGCACATGAATGGCTATGGAAGTCACACTTTCTCCATGATCAACGCTGAAAATGAAATGGTGTGGGTTAAATTTCATTTTAAAACCCTGCAGGGGATCAAAAATTTTACCGGGGATGCAGCCACCGACATGAAAGGCCAGGATCCTGATTTTGCACAGCGTGATCTCGTAGAAGCCATTGACCGTAAGGAGTTCCCGAAATGGGCTCTCAAAATTCAGGTCATGACACAGGAACAGGCAAAAGCGTTTCCCTTCAATCCTTTTGACCTCACAAAAGTATGGCCACACGGCGATTTCCCGTTGATCGATGTCGGCATTCTCGAACTCAATAAAATTCCCAAAAACTATTTTGCGGATGTGGAACAGGCAGCATTTGCTCCGGCACATGTGGTTGATGGCATTGGGTACTCTCCTGATAAAATGCTGCAGGGCCGGCTCCTCTCCTACCCCGATGCTCACCGCTACCGGTTGGGCGCCAACTACGAACAGATCCCGGTAAATAAATGTCCGTTTATGGTCAACAATTATGAACGCGATGGAGCCATGGCTGTAAATGGCAATGGAGAAGACAGCCCGAATTATTTCCCGAACAGTTTTGACGATATCTATACCGACGAAAGTTACAAAGAACCCCCGGTTCAACTGGATTCGCTGGTAGCCGACTGGTACGACCGCAATGGCCCGGGCGATAATGATCATTATACGCAACCCGGTCTTTTATTCAACAAAGCCATGAATGATTATGACAGGCACAACCTGGTTGAAAACATTGTAAATGCCATGAAAGGTATCAGCGGCGAAAAGAAAGACATGATCATCATGCGCCAGTTATGCCATTTCTTCAGAGCCGACATGAAGCTGGGCATGGCTGTAGCTACAGGTCTTGAGGTAGATATGAAAACTGTAACGGATAAGTTAAAGCATTCATAACAATATAAACCGTAAATAGTAATACATTTAACACAACCATATAAATCAAACCATGAAAAGATTTGCAACAGCCAACTGGCAAGGAAGCGGGAAAGAAGGTAAAGGCCTGCTGACATCGCAAAGTACTGTCCTCAACAATACCCAATATTCTTTTAATACACGCTTTGCCGACGGCATTGGCACAAATCCCGAAGAGCTTATCGCTGCTGCACATGCCGGATGCTTTACCATGAAACTGAGCTTTAATCTGACCGGTGCGGGCTTTGTTCCTGAGAACATTGACACCCGTTGCGAAATTACGCTCGACATTGAAAAGAGCGCCATTACACTGTCGCACCTGGTTGTAAAAGCAAAAGTACCGGGTATCAGCAAAGAAAAATTTGACGAACTGGTAGCAGATGCCAAAGCCAATTGCCCGGTGTCTAAGCTATACAATGCTACCATTACATACGAAGCCAGTCTTGTATAAGACACGCATCATTTCTGAAAGCCCTGTAGCCAGACATGGCGCGGGGCTTTTACATGTACATCCCGGTCTGTTGCATCCCGGCCCCGGTTCATCACCAAGAGTCAAAACAAGTACCTAACAAACCCCAATGAATGATTGTAAATCATAAATAACCACTTTTTTTAGCCTGAATGCCAATTGCTGCCTACCTTTGACTGGAATAAAAACACTATGAGCAAACAATCCTATACCAATCACATCCGCTACTACCTCCCGCATCATGTTTATTTCTACTCCTGCATCATAGCCGGAACGGCCTTCAGTGGCGCCATGATCTATTTTCACCATGGTTCCGTAGGCTGGATCATTGCCTGCATTTTATTTGTACTGGTAGGCTGGCTGTCATTTATGCTGCGCCAGCATTATGCACTCATGCTTCAAAACCGGATCGTACGTCTGGAAATGCGCTTCCGGTATTTTGCACTTTGCGGAAAACGCTTTGAGCCCCTGGAAGCAAAATTATCATTCGGTCAGATCGCAGCCCTGCGTTTTGCTTCCGACGAGGAACTGGAAGCCCTGGTGGCAAAAGCCGTGGATGAACACCTCGCAGCCGATGCCATTAAACGTTCCATCAAAAACTGGCAGGCCGACGATATGCGGGTTTAATCCATAATTTAAGCTATCTTTACGGTCTAATTACAACAATTTGACTTTCAACGATTTTAATTTCGAAGCTGATTTATTGGAGGGCCTTCAGTATATGGGGTTCAACAATGCAACACCTATACAGGAACAGGCCATTCCCATTATTATGGCCGACCGCGATCTCATTGCCTGTGCCCAGACCGGTACCGGTAAAACAGCGGCTTACCTCTTACCAACCATTAACAAACTCACCAAAAGCCACGGCACTTACGTCGATACGCTCATTATAGTTCCGACACGTGAGCTGGCCATACAGATCAATGAATCCTTACAGGGCTTTTCGTATTTCACACCGGTGAGTTCCATTGCCATCTATGGTGGCAGCAATGGCTCTGCCTTTGAACAGGAGAAAAGAGCATTGACCGAAGGTACCAATATTATTATTGCAACCCCGGGCCGTCTTATCGCTCACCTCAACATGGGCTATGTAAAGATGGATAAACTGAAACACCTTATCCTGGACGAAGCCGATCGCATGCTCGACATGGGATTCAGCGACGACCTCAACAAAATTATCACCTACCTGCCTAAAAACAGGCAAACCCTGATGTTTTCGGCTACCATGCCATCCAAAATACGGACGCTGGCAAAACTGATTTTAAACGACCCGGCCGAGATCAATATTGCATTATCCAAACCTGCCGAAGGTGTTACGCAGGGCGCCTATGTACTCTACGATGGCCAGAAACTCACTCTGCTGAAAAGTATTCTCAGTGAAAAGGAAATTTCGAGTGTGATTATTTTCTCTTCGAAAAAAGAGCGGGTGAAAAATCTGGAGAAAGAACTGGCGAGGGCCAAATTCAACGTGGCGTCTATTCACTCCGACCTGGAACAGGATCAGCGGAATGAGGTGCTTCGTAATTTCAAAAATAAAAAATTACAGATCCTTGTGGCAACAGACGTTTTATCAAGGGGCATTGACATTGACTCTATTGGACTTGTGGTGAATTACGATGTTCCTGATGATGCCGAAGACTATATTCACCGTGTAGGGCGTACAGCCCGGGCAGCTACAACAGGCATTGCACTCACCTTCATTAACGAGGCTGATCAGCACAAGTTTAAACGCATTGAGGATCTTATCGGTGCAGATATCGACAAACGTGAGATCCCGGAAATACTGGGTAAAGGCCCTGAATACAAACCGGAAGAGAAGAGGTCGAAACCTTCATTCAAGCGTCGTCCCCAGGGAAATCGCAATGGGAACAGGCGCAGACCACATTCTTCGAAACCAAATCAACCACCTAAAAAATAAAAAAAGCATCCTTCGGGATGCTTTTCTTTTATCGTTGTTTTTTGAAATCAATTGGATGAATTGATCATATCCACGCTTCGTTTAATGAAGCCTGTGAGATCTTCTCCTTTTAACAGCCCCTGCGACAATAAGGCCAGGTCGGTCGTTTGTTTGGCCAGTTGTTTTTGCTTGTCGGCATTGGTTTCTGCAAGGATTTTTGAAATAATCGGATGGTTGCTGTTTACCACCAGGTTATACATATCAGGCATGCTGCCATAAAAATTCATCCCGCCACCCATCGCGCTCATGTCTTTCATCCGGCGCATAAATTCAGGGCGTGTGATGAGCATTGGTGCATCTGTTTCGCTCAGGCTCTCGAAAACAACCGTGAATTTCTCTTTCGGTACAACCCCCTCAATAACCGGCTGCACCTGCTTTTGCTGTTCATCGGTAAGCTTGCTTGGCATACCATCGTCTTTTTTGATGAGTTTCTCAACAGTATCGCTGTCAACTCTCACAAACGAGGTGTCTTTCAGTTTGCTTTCCAGGTGATTAATAAAGTGTGAATCCAACGGAGAATCCATCAGAAGCACATCGTAGCCACGATTCCTGGCTGCATCAATATAAGCATGCTGCTCATCGGTACTGGTGGCGTAAAGATATACAAGGCGTTTATCTTTATCGGTTTGATTGCCTTTTACATGATTTTCATACTCTTCAAATGTAAATGACTTCCCGTCGGTATTCTGCAACAGTGCGAACTTAACGGCTTTCTCATAGAACTTCTCGTCGCTGATCATACCGTACTCGACAAATATTTTAATATCGTTCCATTTTTTCTCGAAATCTGCTCGGTCTTTCTTAAAAATTTCTTCCAGTTTATCGGCCACTTTCTTGGTGATATGCGATGATATTTTTTTCACGTTTCCGTCGGCCTGTAAATAGCTGCGACTCACGTTGAGCGGAATATCCGGACTATCGATCACACCACGGAGCAGGGTCAGAAAATCAGGAACAATGTTTTCTACATTATCTGTTACAAACACCTGGTTGCAGTATAGTTGAATGCGGTCTTTCGGTGCCTCAAACTTATTGGTGAGTTTCGGAAAATACAGAATCCCGGTGAGGTTAAACGGGTAATCGACATTGAGGTGAATATGAAATAAAGGCTCCTCAAACTGCATCGGATACAACTCGCGGTAGAAGGCTTTGTAGTCTTCATCTTTGAGATCTGCGGGTTTGCGTGTCCAGGCCGGATTCGGGTTATTGATGATATTATCAACCTCCACTTCCGTTTCCTTTTCTTCGCCATCTTTCTTAACGTGATCTTTTTTGGTGCCGAATTTTATTTCTACCGGTAAAAATTTACAGTACTTGGTCAGAAGTCCCTGTATCTTATAGTTATCAAGGTATTCTTCACTATCGTCGGCAATGTGAAGTACAATATCGGTACCCCGTGTTGTTTTTGTGTTTATATCTTCCAGGGTATATTCCGGACTGCCGTCGCACTCCCAGCGAACAGCCCTGGATCCTTCTTTAAACGACAATGAAAAAATTTCCACTTTTTTGGCCACCATAAAGGCCGAGTAGAATCCCAGGCCGAAATGCCCGATCACCACATTTTTATCGACCTTGTCTTTGTATTTCTGAACAAACTCTTCGGCACCACTGAAAGCAATCTGTGTGATGTATTTTTCAATCTCCTCTCCGGTCATACCAATCCCTTTATCACGGATCGTAATGGTTTTTGCCACTTTATCGACCTCTACTTCCACTTTCAGATCACCCAGGTCGCCCTTGGCTTCACCCATGGATGAGAGGGCTTTCAGTTTCTGAGTCGCATCAACTGCATTACTCACCAATTCGCGTAAAAAAATCTCATTATCACTGTATAAGAATTTCTTGATAATGGGGAAGATGTTTTCCGTTTGAACATTAATTTTTCCTGTACTCATAATCGTTTAAACTGTTTTAAAATTTTTCCTGAAAAATAATGCCATACCGCAAAAAAGTGACAAATTGACAAGCCGGTCAGGGCTTAGCCAGCCATTTTTCTATTTCAGTCTGGTCGAGCTCCATATAATTGACATAATTTTCCACAGTCGAATTATTGACCATATAAATCATAGGGAGTTCTACCCCGGCGAGGTATACAAAGGCACGGCCGTTCAGCTGGCAGTATGGGATACTTTCAGAATGTGTATCGTCGTAGAATGGTTTGAATTTTTCCTTATCCCCGTTCAGTACAAAGTATATGGAGATATTCGGGTTATGGTCGTGAATCAGTTTCATTTTTTTGGCTGCAATCCGGCAATGCGGGCAGGTCAGGCTCATAAAGGCAATAATATGTTTGCCTGTTCTCAGAGACTGGGGCGGGGTATTTATTTTGGCATTTTTGTATAAACTGTCGAGTTCCAGTTTAAACTGATCTTCCGGCTTGTTGAGATAGGCTTCTGAATAATCCAGATCTACGTAATTTAAAATATGCGGCAGTGCGAAGGCAGCTATAGCCGTAAGTCCCATAAGCCACCTGCCTATCCTTCCGAAGTTAAACCCATCGTAAAACCTATAGATCACAAAACAAAGGGCAAGCATCACGATGTTTTTAATAAGTGCCTGCAGCGGGGTCATGGCCAGGGCATTTCCGAAGCAACCGCAATTTCCGTTATTACCGCTGTGAATCAGGATGACAGCTAGGTATACCGAAAAAACGACCAGTGTAGCAATCGTCAACCTGATCGTAAACCGTTTTATATAAAGTCCGAAAATGAGAAGAAATCCGATAAAAAATTCGAGGCCGATCATAAACCGGGCAATGAACGGTGCGGTTTTCCAGCCGGCAACACCCAGGTCTATAAATGTATATTCGAAGGGTTCTATGGGATCGAGTTTCGTCCAGCCGGAATATAAGAATACGAGGCCAAAAAAAGAGCTTAATAAAAACAGCAACGTTTTTATGATATTTTTTTTATCCACAGCTTATTTTTGTCATTTGAGGCAGGTACAAAAATACAAAAAGCTACCGTAACGATAGCTTTTTGACAAAACCGAGAACTAATTTTAGTTCAGTTTGCAATCACGTGTAGAAGTAACACCATTTGTTGTTTCTTTAGTTGAAGCACAATTGGCTTTAGCTACAGCTTTTGAAGACTTTGTGATTGTGTAAACATCCTGAGTTGTCGCTGATGTTAAACTGTTAGAGTTTGTACAAGTACATGTTCTGTCTTTTTTACATGCTGCAAAGCCTAAAGCTGAAACAGCAACTGCAAGAATAATTGTTTTTTTCATGAGATTATTTTAATGTTTGCCCAAAAGTAAAAGATTTTTCATGAATAACAACTACGTATTAATGGGTATTTTTTGCCGTTCTGTCAGTTTTTGACACTTTTTTAAGCAATTAGTAAAAATATCACCTTTTGATAAGAAAAAATACCATTATTACGAAAGCATTTAGTGGCTATCATGCCGGTTCAGAAATTTATTGCAAAAAACAGTCTACCCCTGAGCCATATGATTTGAAATTCGCTTCATAATCGTCGCAGGTTTTGCGGGCGTTCTTCTTAGTACCTTTTACCACCACAGAGCCACCGGTTATTGAATTCCCGTCGACTGTACAGGTGCATGTATAGCTTTTTCTACAGGAAGCCAGGAGAATAAACGGCAGGATAAGCCATAAATATTTCATTGTCATAAAATATCAATATGAACGCTTTGAAACCCCGGCTTCAAAAGCCGCTGGGTTGCGGAAAACACCTTTAAAGGCAATTATTTAACCGTGCAGGTAATTCCCGATTGACTTGTTGTGCAGGAATTTCTGGCCTCTTTTTTAGTAACATGCGTAAACGTCGTCTGGCTGGCAATACTGCCATCAGGATATGTACACTCACATACGCGATCCTTCTTACAGGCAGTAAAAACGATGGCAAACAAGGCTGGGATCAAAATCTTTTTCATATTTCTGAAGTTATAATGTATAAAAATACAAAATTTTAAAAGCTAACCATGAATTGTTTCTTTTTTACTATAGTTCCGGATCACAGAGGCCTCATAATCCAGCCACTGGGCCCACCGCACATTCACATCTTCATAAGCCGCTCCATACTGACGGGCAAAGCCCAGAAATGTCGTATAATGATTCGCTTCACTGATCATAAGCTCCCTGTAAAATTCTTTCAGATCGTGGTCGCTGATCTCTTCCGACAATAACTTGAACCGCTCACAGCTCCTGGCCTCAATCAGGGCCGAAAATAACAGGCGATCGATCAGGGCAATTTCACGTTTATGTCCTTTACGCATAAACACGTACAGTTCGTTCACATATTCATCGCGCCGCTCACGGCCAAGCACCAGGCCTCTTTCCTTGATCTTCTGATGAACCATTTCGAAATGCGTGAGCTCTTCTTTGGCCAGTGCCAGCATGGCATCTACCATTTCGGTATGCTCCGGGTAATTCACCACCAGGTATATGGCATTGCTGGCTGCTTTCTGCTCACAATAGGCATGATCAGTCAGAATTTCGTCTATATTCTTTTCCACAATATTGACCCATCTCGGGTCGGTTTCCAGTTTTAAACCCAGCATATAAAATGATATTTTGATTTAGTTATATAACAAATACTTCTGTCGGATCGCCCGAAAGGCATCAATCTCTTTTTTCCAGGAAGCCCTTATATCTTCTTCGCTCACATGATCTATGATTTGTTGTTTCAGAATGTTATTGCCCACATGGTAATTGAAATTCTTATCAAAAAATTCATCCTGCTTTTTAGAACTGTGTTCATAGAAATATTTCAGCCACTGCAAATTGATGGCATGCGACCGGAGGGTAATTGTAAACTGCGGCTTTAGGTTAATTCCATAACAGGCGGTATCCATATACTTCGGCTTTTTGGAAACCGCATTGGCTTTTGGGGTAAATGCAAACGAAAGCCCCGGATCTGTATAGGGGCTGCCAATATATTGAAACGGGCAATCGGTGCCACGCCCCAGGCTCACAATGGTACCTTCGAACAAGCCAAGACTCGGATACAGCAATATAGCCGTGTCGTTTGGCAGATTGGGCGATGGCTTGACCGGCAAGCCGGATACAAAACTATTCCGATCATAATTGAGCAGGGTGATCACACTTAACTGGCATTGAACGCCATTTTTAAGCCAGCCTTCGCCGTTTACCATCCTGGCATATTCGCCACAGGTCATACCATACACAATGGGCACGGGATGCATGCCCAGAAACGATTTGTAATCCGGTGTCATCACCGGGCCATCAATATAATAGCCATTGGGGTTCGGGCGGTCCAGGATGAGCATTTCCACATGATTTTCGGCACAAGCCTCCATCACGTAACTCATGGTGGAGATATACGTGTAAAACCGCACGCCTACATCTTGTATATCATAAAGTACGATATCCACTCCCTTCAGATCTTCCTTTGTGGGCTTTTTATGGTTTCCATAAAGTGATACCACAGGCAAGCCTGTTTTGGAATCCTTACTGCTGTTTACCTTCACACCTGCATCGCTCCCACCACGGAATCCATGTTCGGGACCGAATATCTTCACAATTTTAACGTGTTGTTTCAGCAATGTATCAACCAGGTGCCTGTTGCCAACCACGCCGGAAGCATTGGTTACTATGGCCACTCTTTTATTTTTCAGTTTGGGCAGATATTGGTCCATGCGCTGCGCACCACAGGTAATATCAGTATATAATTGCACCTGGGCCCTGAGAGATGCTGCGGATATAAAAACGCTGAATAAAATGGATATGTATATTTTTGTCATTAGCTTTACAAAGAGATAATCTTTTTTTGAATTTTCAGCATCAAATAGCCAAACGCATTCTCGATCAAAGATCGTACAAAAATAAGGTCTCTAAACCTATTGTAAAAATCGGGATTATCGGAATTTCGCTTGGCGTAGCCGTTATGATCCTCACCATGGCTATTGTGACCGGGTTTCAGAAAGAAATCATCCGGAAAATCACCACATTCAGTCCGCACCTGCTCATCAATGATTATGACCTCAACAATTCGCTGGAAGCAAATCCTATAGAGCTGGAAACACCGGTTCTGAACCAGTTGCGCGCATTGCCCGGTGTGAAGCATGTACAGCCATTTGCCACCAAAAACGGCATCCTGAAAACAGAAACCGAAAACGAGGGTATTGTACTCAAGGGCATCAGTGCCGATTTCGATTGGTCGTTGTTAAAGCCCTACATTACCCGGGGAGAACCTTTAAAACTGAATGATACCGCCACCAGCAACAATATACTTGTATCGAAAACACTGGCGGATAAGCTTCACCTGAAAATGGGACAAAAGCTCCTGGTGTATTTCATGACCCGGAAAAAACAAACCGATACTACCGAATACGGCGACAGTTACCAGGGTTATGAGCCCCGTGAACGTTCTTTTAAAATTACCGGCATCTACAATACAGGCTTTGCCGATTTTGATAAAAACCTGGTGTTTGTTGACCTGAACCAGGTCCGTAAGCTCAACTACTGGGGCCCGAAACAGGTGGCCGGTTATGAAATTTACCTTAATGATTTTAAGACCATCGACGCCGAAACCGAAGTCGTGAACGACCTGGTAGGTTATAACTATACCGTGAGTTCCGTGAAAAACACACAGGCCAACATTTTCTCGTGGCTGAGTATGGTTGATGTCAATGCCATCATCATTATTGCCCTCATGGCACTTGTGGCGGCTATCAATATGATCTCGGCCCTGCTGATTCTTATCCTGGAACGCACCAATATGGTGGGGATTCTCAAGGCCCTTGGCATGAACAACCAGGCCCTGCGGGGTGTTTTTCTGAATGTTTCATTCAATATGCTGTTGCGGGGCCTTATCTATGGAAATATAGCCGGCATTGGCCTCTGCTTCCTGCAGCTTTACCTGAAACCGTTTACGCTGAACCCCGAAACGTATTACCTCGATTATGTACCTATCAATTTCAGCCTGCTGCATGTTATCCTGATCAATGCAGGTACTATTCTCTTCTGCCTGCTCATGATGTTTTTACCGACAATTATTCTCACACGGATCACACCGATCAAAGCTATTCGCTTTAGCTGAAACCGCTGCATCACGCATAAAATTTTGTTAATTCAGTTTAACCGGACCGGCATTCATCCCTAATAATCGTATCTTTGTTTTGATGCGTAAGCTCTCTTTTTTAATTGCCTTTGTATTGTGCGGACTCATGGGGTTCAGCCAGTACAATCTTGCTCCATTCCGCCCCGATACAAGCAATGCATTCCCCCGCTTTATAGATCGCGTGTACTATGGCGGCAATATTGGATTATGGGTCGGTAACCCTACCTATATCAATGCCTCTCCCATGATTGGGATAAAGGTTTCACGAAATTTTTCGATGGGTGGTACATTTACCTATAATTATTACCAGCAGAAATATGCCGGGGTCAAATACAGTAATTACATCTATGGCATGGGGCCTTTTGTGCGTTACAGAGTCATGGAAAATCTCTTTGTACAGGCACAATGGGATCATTTGAGTGTGCTTAATCCCAATTCTATTTTACCCAACGACAGAGCCTGGGTCGATAATCTCCTGATTGGTGGTGGTTACCGGCAACCCTTTAATGATTACGGCAGTTTTGTTATCATGGGATTCTGGAACCTGAATCAGACACCGCTTTCGCCGTATCCCAATCCGATTATCCAGATGGGTTTCAACATGCGTTTCTGAGACCTGGTTAAACGAGGTAAACCGCTTCTTTTCCTTTTTTAGAAAAGTCTGTATCAATACGTTCCTGCAGGGTCGTGGATAATGAGAGCCCGACAAAATCGGCTTTTACCGCGTAGCGTGTGTGGCTGCGATCTACAAGTACCAATGTATTCAGTCGTTTCACGGGTTTATCCAGGAAAAGTTTCACGGCATAAATGAGTGTTTTACCGCTGTTCAGTACATCATCTACCAGAACCACCGGTTTATTATTAAAGTCTTTCTCCTCAAAATTAACACGGGGCTCGGCGGCCCATGGATTTTCTTTATCCATGGTGATTTTACCCACTTTTATATTCAGCGGCGAAATGGTTCCCAGGATAGCGGCAATACGCTCTGCAACCTTATATCCGTTGCCATCGATACCTGCAATGAAAATGTTTTTTTCTTTGAAATTGGTCTCGTAAATCTCATAGGCCATGCGGTTCAGTTTCTGACTGATTTGTTCCGCACTCAGTATTTTAGTGTTTGCCATAACCGGGTCTTAATCTTCCACCACTAAAGTAGTATTTTTTATAATAAGGTTCGTCGAGGTCGCTGATTATTACACCCGACTTCACACTGGCATGGGCCATTTTCTGCTTGCCCAGGTAGACACCCACATGAGAAATACGTCCTTTTTTAATTTTAAAAAACAACAAATCTCCTTCCTGCAGACTGTCTTTGGCTACGGGTGTTACAAGGGTCCACATATCGCGCGAACCGCCGCCCATTTCGATGCAAAATGCTTCCTTATACAATACCTGCGAAAATCCGCTGCAATCTATTCCTTTTTTGCTGTTGCCTGCATAGCGGTACCGCGTTCCCAGCCAATCGCAGGTGGTGTAAAACAATACGGGATTTTGTACACTATCGATGTTGAAGCCATATTTCGCCAAACGCTCAGCACAAGTATTCTGGGCCTTTCCAGACAGCCAGAGCAGCGCGATTATGAGGCCGCAAACAATCCTCATGGTTTCCGTTCCAGTACCATGAACAACTCTTTGCTGTCACGGGGTTTGATGGAGTTGTAACAGGCTTCGAAATGTTTGTATGTAAAGTATGGATCAAAATAACGCTGATACTCTTCACGGTTCCCGCCGAATGGCGGATGGTCTGCATTCATGGGATTATCGAACAGGAGGCCCGCCAGTGTTCCTCCGGGTTTCAGGAGTTCGTGCATATGGGTTGCATAGGCCTCACGCAAGGATGGATTGAGCGCACAGAAAAAGGTCTGCTCTATAATGAGGTCATACTGCCCCCGGTGTTTAAAAAAATCTTCATGGTGCAGATTCTCTTTTGGGAATGCCGGATATTTTGCAGCAAACTGTTTCAGTGGTTCTTCAGCGAAATCGAGGATATGTACACGCGTGAAGCCGTTCTCAAAAAGGTAAGCTGCCTCGTAGGCATTGCCGGCACCCGGAATCAGGATCTCCAGGTTTTTATTATTGAGCTGGTCAAAATAGTTTTTCAGCGGTGTAGATACAGAACCTATATCCCAGCCAAAATCATCGGTGAGGTAGCGTTTGTTCCAGTATTCGGCATTCAGATTCATTTGTTTATTTTTTTTCTTTTATAAGCGCAAATTTCACATGTCCCCTGCCATCAAGCTCGGTCAGGAAACCTGGAAAAACACCCGAAATTCCTAACGAAGGTTCTATGCAAACCTCATCAGGAGCATCGTTTGTAAACAAAAGTTGCCTATAAATTTGACCGGCCGGGTTTACAGTATAGCATACTACATGAGAGCCTCTTATTTTATTTACTTCGTTCAGTTCTTTCTTCTTTTTCCCGTCGATAATAGCTGTTGTTTTTTTATCCTCCAGGAACATCACTCTCAACAAATCATTTATAACAAAACAGGAATAACCAATTCCGCCATTCACCGTGCATTTAGGCAAAAGAGCTCTACCTGTTAACTTCAGATCTTTATCAAATACTAAAACGACAAGTTCTCTTCTCCGATCCGTTGTTTTAGCGGTATTAGAAGCCATAGATACATTGCCATTTGGAGAAACACCATTAATACTATAATACTCAACCAACTGCGAGATTTCTGCAACTACATATGTATAGTCCTGAATTTTCAGGATATTATTTACCTGAAATTTCACAGGAGCTATCTGTGTATTTTTTTTCAGGTTTTGTAATGTCTCAACTGCACTGGCAAACGCAGAATCCATTCCTATAGTTCCCTCTGATTCAACCTTCAGGTTATTTGCATCAATGTTCTTCAGAAAGACATCATACTCGCCCACATCCTCTTTAACTCCGGAAATCAGTATATGTGCATCATCGCTTTGTATCGCATTCCAATTACTGATTGAATGACTTGGAAACCGAATGTTCAGAAAATCAATATTTTCATTTTGATGACGTATACACCCCAATGTTATATTGGAATTATCTTCAAATCCCATATATGTATCACCGGCATTGTTAACGAATATCATTTTTTGAAATACCTCACTTCCCTCAAAGCTATATCCCGCCTTCCGGGTGGTTGGTGTATATTTTGTGGCTAATTTCAGCTTTTCACCATCATAATCAGAATTCAGTGTTTTTGAATAAACCAAATTCATATTTCTCGTTTCAAAACAGCTGATCCTGTATTTATTCTCATAGAGTTTCTTATTTTCCCCTTTTATCTCAGATTCAATGGTGGTTATAATCAATTTCGTACTATCCGGCGATAGTGTCATAACATAATCCATAAAATGAGATTTATCCATTTCCAGATTATATGTGTCCAGTACCTTCGGATTATTGATACGTCCCGTAGTCGTATTAATCTCCTGAAAACTCAGAACATTTGTCTTCTTCAACGGATCATAATTTTGTGTAAATAAATAGAAATGATTGCTGGCTAATAACGGGTAATATATTTTACGGCTCCTTAAGTCAACTATTTTGTCGAGATCATCTTCCTGATTCAAATCAATCTTGTACAAAAATGCCAGAGTGCTTTTATCATATTTATCGTAATACAGCATTGGCATGAAAACAGTGCCCAGATTAGTCTTCATGATCTTATATTCCAACCGTTCCACATAAAACCCATTATGATCCTGACCTATAAATTTTGTAAATTCATAATTGCTCTTATCGGCCAGATTGCCAAAAGAAATTTCAAGTTCATTCTGAGAAAAAAAAGTAAAAGGGAGTAAGGTTAAAAACAAGAACAGATTTTTCATATTATTCTGATACGTGGCGTTTTTTCAGTAACGGTAATATCAACACAAATCCGAGAATGAAAAATACAATAAGCGACAATACAGATTGTCTCATGCCTCCCATTGCCTGGCTGATTAATCCAAAAGAAATAGTACCGATAATCATCCCTAATTTTTCAACCACATCGTAAAAGCTGAAGTAGGCTGTATGATCATCTCGTTCGGGCAGGTATTTGGAATAGGTAGAACGCGACAGTGCCTGCACACCACCCATGACAAGGCCCACAGAGGCTGCCACAATATAAAACTGGATCGGCTTGTAAACCACAAAATAAGTAAATACACATATCCCTATCCAGAACAGAATAGCAATGATGAGCCCTTTAATGTTCCCTAATTTGCGCGATAAAAAAGAAAAGAGGTATGATCCTGCAATACCCAGGAACTGGATCAGGAGGATGCTGACGATCAGTGAATTTGTTTTTGCCTTTTCAGCAGCTTCACCGGTACCCCAGTCAATTTCATTACGTGCAAATAAAACCGCCACAACCATAACTGTTTGAACACCCATATTGTAGAAGAAATACGAAGATAAAAACTGTTTCAATGATTTGCGGTGTTTCAGATCCTTTAGCACAGATCTTAACTCAATAAATCCTTTGGATAAAATATTTTTCTTCTCACCATGTGCCTTGTGTGCTGTATTAGGCAATATACGGAAGGTATACTGCGCGAAACCCAGCCACCACAAACCGGTAAGCAAAAATGAATATTTTACCCTGAAAAAGCCTGTAGTAACCAAAACGCCGTCAACTACTTTTTCTTCATATTTAAAAGCAATAATTCCAATCAGACAAATAATAAGCAGCAGGGAGCTTCCGAAATATCCGCGTGCAAAGCCTTTGGCACTTACCTTATCCTGCATGTCTTCGGTTGCAATCTCGGGCAGATACGAATTATAATAAACCAGGCTCCCCCAGAAACCTATTGTGGCGGTAATAAACGGGATAAAACTCAATTCCAGATTCTTTTTATCGAAGAAGTAAAGACACATACAGGACAATGAACCGAGGTAACAGAAAAACTGGAGAAATCGTTTTTTATTTCCAAGGTAATCGGCAATACCGCTGAGCACAGGCACTATCAATACAACAATGCTCAGGGCAAAGGCATACACAAACGAATAGATATTCTGATTTTCGAACTGCATGCCCAGGAAACTCACATTGTGGCTGGTGATGACTCCTGCGGCATCTTTGGTCACAGTTACCGCATCGTAAAAATTCGGAAAAATAGCCGAGGTGATTACCAGCGGAAACACTGAATTGGCCCAGTCGTAAAACGTCCAGGCATTGATTGTTTTTTTATTATTTTTTTCCATGAAATGGTAGTGGTTAATTAGTTTTTGATGATCTCAAACTCTACGCGGCGGTTCCTGGCTTTACCGTCTTCAGTATCATTGCTGGCCACCGGGAAATTACTGCCGAAACCTTTAAAGTACATTTTATTCTGTGCTCCTTTTTTAATGAGGTATTCAAACACCTCGCGGGCCCGGAGTTCCGAAAGTTTCTGGTTCTTGGCTTTGGAGCCACTGTTATCGGAGTGGCCGTTGATCCGGATCTCCATCTGCGGGTGATGGATCAGGTACTGTGCCAGTTTATTGAGCTCAGCATACGATTCGGGCAACAGGTAATAACGGCCGTTTTCAAAGAAAATATTTTTGAGCTGTACCTTCTCCCCTACTTTTATATCGGTTTTCACTTCGAGTACAGAGTCTTCATCGGCCACAAAGGAACCCACAATTTCCACTTTAACCTTTTGCTCAGGCTCCCTGGCTTTCATCAGTGAAATATCATCCACAAAATAATAAGCCTCTTTAAAGCCTAGTTTGAAAACGTTGATGCGGGTCATGTCTTTCCCCACACGTGGCATAAAATTACCAATGGTGATATATTTTTCTCCGCCATCGGCCTGGTAACGCCCCCGGATTTTAAACCACTGGTAGCCATTAATGAAACTGCCTTTTTTACAAACGGAGTCTATAATGCAGGTTTTTATGGCATCACCCTGGCTTTTGTAGCCCGCTTTGCTGAAAAGCACACCAAATGACTTGAGGCTGGCATTGCTCCAGAAAGCCAGTCGTACATACATTTCGAACTCATATACAGTGCCCCTGTGCAGGGCATCGGCAAGCTTTACCTGGAGAAACTCCTTGTATTTTTTCTGAAAACGAAGCCCGGCGTAACAATTGCCGCTGTGAGCGCCTTTATCGCGGGTGGTATCGTTGCTGATAGGCTCCTGGTAATAATCCACGCTGGCTATTTGCTGCCATGGGATAGCCTGGCGGATACTGGCCGATTTTTTACGATAGTTCTCAAAACTACCGTTCGGGACGAGGTTTTTCCGCACATCATCGGTGCCGGTGGTCTGGCCTGACACCAAAACAGGCAGAAAAAAGAGCAGATATATAGAGATTTTAGCTAAATTCATCAGTAATTGTGGCAAAAATAGGGTTTAGAAGGAATTAGCTAAATATTTATTATGAACATTTGTAAATAATAAAAAAGTTGTATATTTGCAGTCCAATTTTGAAAACGACTAATTATTAAAGATAATGGCAAATCACAAGTCAGCAATTAAAAGAATCAGAGCTAATAACGCTAAGCGTTTACATAACCGCTATTATGCCAAAACAGCAAGAACAGCTGTAAAGAAATTACGTGGCACAACGGATAAAAAAGAAGCTACCACTATGTTACCTAAAATTGTAGCTATGCTTGATAAATTAGCTAAGAAAAATGTGATTCACAAAAACAAAGCGTCTAACCTGAAGTCAAAACTGACTAAACGGGTGAATGCTTTGGCAAAATAATTACCGGGCAACCCCGATAGGCAAAAAAAAAATCCTGCAGGCTGCGGGATTTTTTTCATTTATACCCGTCGTGGTTATCATTTGCAGATAAATGCAAAACCTCAATAAATTTGCTATAATTTAAGCATACAGGATATATTTATAATATTTTTATATATTTGTCGGAAATTGTAAACATCATCCCAATTAAAATATGAATACTAAAACCCTTAAAACTTTAAGTCTGGCCGTAGGAACAGCTGTGTTTTTAACTGGCTGTAACGGGCTTGGCAAAATGGTTAAAAAGCAAAACCTGATCACTTACGATGTGAAGCCTAATCCTGTGGAAATGCACGGTGATAGCATTACCTTCAGTGTAACCGGAAAATACCCTGCTAAATTATTTGCTAAAAAAGCGGTGGTAACTGTAACACCTGTTTATAAATACAATGGTGGTGAAAAATCCCTGAAACCAGTGGTGCTGGTTGGTGAAAAAGCTACCGGAAGCGGCCAGAAAATTGGTTACGAAAAAGGTGGTACATTCAGCTACACATCAGAAAAATTTGCTTATGAGTCTGCTATGAAAGTAGCAAAAGTGGAAATACGCGCTCAGGGTGCAGTAAAAAAGAAAACAAAAGATTTCAAAGCTGTTGAACTGGCTGATGGAACTGTTGTAACCCCATTACTGGTTCGTAACGACGAAAAAAGCATTTATGCAAAAGATGCTTTCGTTAAAACAACTCCTGCCAATCAAACTGCAAGCATTTACTACCTGATCAATAAATCAGATGTTCGTGCTTCTGAACTGAAAAGCGAAGAAGTAAAAAGCTTACTTTCTTTCATCGATCAGAATATCAATAACCAGTGGTATGAGTTCAAAGACATCAGCGTGTCTGCTTATGCTTCACCAGACGGTGAATTAAGCCTAAACGAAAACCTGGCAAAAGACCGTGCTAAATCAGGATCAAAAGCTTTACAAAACGAATTCAAAAAGAACAAAAATAAAGAGCAGACTTTTGGTAAAGAAGAAGGTACTTACAAAGTACAAACAACAGCTGAAGACTGGGATGGCTTCAAAAAACTGATGGAAACTTCTTCAATTGCCGATAAAGACCTGATCTTACGTGTTTTAACCATGTATTCTGATGGTGATCAACGCGAAAAAGAAATCAAAAATTTATCGAAAACCTATACAGAAGTTGCTGAGAAAATTTTACCAAAATTACGTCGCTCTGTATTAACTGTAAACGTTGACAAAAAATCACGTACAGATGAGATGATTACTAAATTAATGACTTCTTACCCTGACAGTTTATCTGTTGAAGAGTTATTATACGGTGCTACTTTAACTACCGACTTAAATACCAAAGCTCAGGTTTATGCTGCAGCTGAGAAAAAATACGGTAGCGACTGGAGAACTTCAAACAACTTAGGTGCTACATTATTAATGCAGAACAAAGTTTCTGAAGCCGGTGATGCTTTTGCACGTGCTGAGAAAACAGCAAACGGTAACCCAATCGTGATGAACAACCTGGGTATCATTGCTGCTAAAAACGGCGATCGTCGTAAAGCAATGGAATACTACGACAAAGCAAACGGTGCAGGTACTGAAGTGAACTACAACAAAGGTATCGTAAATGTACGCGATGGTAAATACGCTGATGCTGTTGGTAACTTTGGTTCTTACAAAGGTTTCAACAAAGCTTTAGCTGAATTATTGAATGGTAACGCCGGTTCAGTTGGTGCTACAATCGATGCCAGCAATGAAAAAGATATGGCTTTATCATATTACCTGAAAGCTGTAGCTGCTGCCCGCAACGGTAACAATACCGAAGTGATCAACAACTTAAAAACAGCTATCGAAAAAGACGGTTCTTTAAAAGCAATGGCGAAAGATGATGCAGAATTTATCAAATTACGCGAAAATGCTGAATTCAAAGCTTTAGCTAACTAAGCGTCAAGCTCTTGTACTAACAAAAACCCCGGTACTGCCGGGGTTTTTTATTTGTTATCAATCCAGCCTGCAACAGACATTTGTTTGTAAACAAATTGTTACCAGCCCCGTTTATACTGATTAATTAGGTATCTTTGTCTGTGTTTTATACCTGGAAAATAGCTTTTAGAAATCCGCATTTCCGGAATAAGTTCATTCTGAATATGATCGCCCAGGCCCTCCTGCTCTCCGGCCTGGCTTATTTACTGAATTATATCGAAACCCGCCAGGGACATGTTTTTTACGATCCTGTGCTCAATTTCATTAAACCACGTGATGTATCCGATTCCATTTTCCTCACCACATATGGCACGGCCATCATTGCCATTGCCTATGCCCTCGGGACTCCCTATAAATTTATTCACTTCATACAGATGTACGCGATGCTGACAGCCCTGCGGATCATCACACTTTTTTTCGTGCCGCTCGATCCACCGGTTGAGATCATTCCGCTTCACGACAAATTTCTGAGCAGCACTTTTTACCAGGGTAAGGAAAATGTGAAAGATCTGTTCTTCAGCGGGCATGCCGCTACATTGTTCATGTTCTTTTTCTTTGCCGAAAATCGTTTCCTGAAATACTTTTTCCTGGCGGCAGCCTTCCTGGTTTCGGCCTGTGTGATCATACAACACGTGCATTATTCGTATGATGTGATTGCTGCACCGTTTTTTGCCTACATCTCATACAGGCTTGTAACCCGCTATTCAAAGCATTATCACTTAAGCAGCAGCTCGGCCTGATCTCTGCTATAAGCATGCAGTTCGTCAAAAAAAGCGAAGAACTCCTTTTCAATCTGCTCCATATTTTCCCTGAACAAAGGAACAGAATCCTGCAGGCTACAGCCATGTCTTTCCAAACGCTTACTCAAATGGGTTAATACGAGTTCAATGCCATCCAGTTTCGAATACTCAAACAAAATATTTCTCGAAGTCATGTAATCAAAAAAACGCTGTGCGTGGTCGGGAAATATAGGATAATACTTGCGCAGTACCTCATACTGCTGCCTGGCATACTGTTCGAGGGGGATTTCCGAAAAACGTTCAAAATACCGCGCCAGGATATGGTCATAATATATATCAACCAGGATCCCGCTGAACTTATCGAACTCGCCGCTGAACTTCCGCTTGCTTTCCCAGAAGAGGGGATGTGAATCGGTAAACGCATCGATTTTCCGGTGCAAACGAATACCATTCTGAACAGCCGGAGAAAAGCGGTTGATATTCATGCCCCGCAGTGCATCGGTAATGTAATTACCAACCATCAACTCTTCGTTTCCGAAAGACAAATAAATATGTGCCAGGTAATTCACGAACGCTTATAAACTGTAAATTTATGAGATAAAACCGCATGAACATTTTTTTTGCCAATATTTCCGGGAAAGAAGCCACCATGAGCGAAGAAGAATCGTGGCACTGTGTGAAGGTATTGCGTAAAAAAGCCGGAGATCCTGTTACTGTAATCGACGGGAAAGGACAACGCGGAGAGGGCATTATTGCGATGGCTCATCCGAAGCAATGCACAATTACTCTCCACGAAACCCGTTTTTTTGAACCAAACCGTAATTACCGCCTGCATATTGCCATTGCGCCAACCAAAAACATAGACCGTATAGAATGGTTTGTAGAAAAAGCCGTTGAAATAGGCATTGATGAGATCAGTTTTGTGCAATGCAAAAATTCGGAACGTACCGTCATCAAAACAGACAGGATCCATAAAATTGCGGAAAGCGCCGTTAAACAAAGCCTGCAGTACTATATGCCTGAAGTAAATGACATGATTCCCTACGGGCAATTCATGGAGCATGCAGGTGCAGATCTTTGTTTTATTGCACATTGCGAAGAAGATCAGAAAAGAGATTTCAAAACCTGCCCGCAAGCCGGTAAATCGCATCTGGTGCTCATCGGTCCCGAAGGCGATTTCACGCCCGTAGAAATAGAACAGGCCCTGAAAAAAAATTTTGTTCCGGTGAGCCTCGGTGAAAACCGCCTGCGCACTGAAACAGCCGGCCTTTACGTGTGCAATACACTAGCCGTAGTGCTCTGAAAAACCCTGTTACTTTTGTGATATTTTAGGAATATATAAATACACACTGAGGCAATAAATAAATACATTTAAACGTCATAGTTAAAACTGAATTTTATGGATAAAACAACCATTTTGTGGGCCGATGATGAGATTGAATTGTTGAAACCACACGTACTCTTCCTGAATAGTAAAGGATATGATGTGCTAACCGCCGTGAGCGGTGATGAGGCCATTGACATTGTAAAGGAAAATAAAAATATTTCAGCTGTCCTCCTGGATGAAAATATGCCGGGCCTTACGGGCCTTGAGACACTCACACGCATTAAGCAGTTACAGAATGAACTTCCGGTGATTATGATCACCAAAAGTGAAGAAGAATACATTATGGAAGATGCTATCGGCAGCAAAATTGCCGATTACCTGATCAAGCCTGTAAATCCAAACCAGATCCTGCTTTCACTAAAAAAAAACCTGGATAACAAACGCCTCGTTTCCGAAAAAACCAATACCGAATACCGCAAGGAATTTGCACAGATCGGCATGCGCCTGAGCGATAACCTGAACTGGGAAGAATGGGCCGATGTATATAAGAAAATTGTGTACTGGGAGCTTGAAATGGACAAAGCCCAGGATAAGAGTATGATTGAGGTACTTAAAATGCAGAAGGCCGATGCCAATACCCAGTTCTTCAAATTTATTGAGAAGCATTATATCAACTGGCTGAATGGCAAGGAAACCGCTCCAACCATGAGCCATACCCTCCTGAAAAATAAATTCATGAAGGAACTCGATAAAAACGAAAGTGTTTTCCTCATTGTGATCGATAACCTCCGTTACGATCAGTGGAAAATGATTCAACCGAGTGTGAACGATTATTTCATTACAGAATCTGAAGAAACATTTTACAGCATTCTGCCTTCAGCCACACAGTATGCGCGCAACGCCATTTTCTCGGGATTACTGCCGAGTGAAATGGAAAAACGTCACCCCTACTGGTGGCTGAACGATGAAGATGAGGGTGGCAAGAATATGCACGAGGAGGATTTTCTGCAGGCACAACTGAAACGCCTTGGCAAGGATATTAAATTCAGCTATAATAAAATTACGAACCTTGCTGCCGGTAAAAAACTGGCAGACAATATTTCGAACCTTTTGCAAAACAAGCTGAACGTGATCGTCTACAATTTTGTGGATATGCTCAGTCATGCGCGTACCGATATGGAGGTGATCCGTGAGCTGGCCGATGACGAGCCTGCATACCGGAGCCTTACAGTGTCGTGGTTTGAGCACTCTGCCCTGCTCGACATCATTAAACAACTCGCCAATAAAAAAGTGCGCGTAGTCATTACTACAGATCATGGTACCGTGCATGTGAAAGAACCGAGTAAAGTCGTTGGCGACCGTAATGTGAATACCAACCTGCGTTACAAACAGGGCAAGGCGCTTGATTACAATCCTAAAGAAGTATTTGAAGTCAAAAACCCTTCGGACGCTTTTCTGCCGAAACAAAATGTCAGCAGCCGCTTTATCTTTGCAAAAGAAGACAGGTTCTTTGCCTATCCGAATAATTACAACCACTATGTCAATTATTACCGGAATACATTCCAGCATGGCGGGATCAGCCTCGAGGAAATGATCATTCCATACATTACCCTGCAGCCGAAATAGGCCTGATATGCTTACGCTCGATATTTCAGATATTAACCAACTGGATCATGCAGCTTCAGAATTGATCAGATTTGCCGGCCCCGACCGGGTCTGGTTATTTGATGCTCCTATGGGCTCAGGTAAAACCACCTTTATTAAGGCCGTTTGTACAAAATTAGGGGTGAAAAACGGCCTCAGCAGCCCCACCTACTCTATTGTGAATGAGTATGAGTCTGAAAACGGGCAGAAAATCTATCATTTTGACCTTTACAGGCTCCGGGATGCTTCGGAACTATACGATCTGGGCTTTGAGGAATACCTTTCGGGAAACGCTTATGTATTTATAGAATGGCCGGAACTATCCATGGGTTTCGTCGACCAATTTCTGAGAATTATCATAAAAACGGATAACCAAAAACGTTATCTTTACGCCGAAAAAATAACGGCGCATGCGTAACATTACTCTCTTTCTGCTCTTACTTTGCACAAGTATATCCATTGCACAAACAGACACCCTGAAATTAAAAAAAACACATAAAGGAAATTTTTACGGAAGCTGGGGATACACCCGTGCATGGTACAGCAAAAGCACGATTCATTTTGTAGACCGTTCGGGTAAATACCACGAAACATCGCACACATACAACAATTACGATTTCACTATTTATAACGCCACAGCTCACGACCGTCCTGATTTTGATAAAATCAAAGATGTTATCAATATTACCATACCCCAGTTTGTGTTCCGGATCGGTTACTATTTCAACAACAAACAGGACTTTGGTATTGAACTGAACTACGACCACGCCAAGTATGTGGTAGATGATTATCAGCGTGTACATATCAAAGGCGATATCAACGGAAAATACGTTGATCAGGATACGATTCTGGATCCTCAGCACCTGGTGCATTTTGAGCACACCGATGGAGCCAATTTCTGGATGTTCAACTTTGTGAAACGCTGGAAATTTATTCAGCCATCCAAAAACTTCAATGTGGGCTGGGTGGTGAAAGCCGGTCCGGGCTTTGTATATCCGCGTACCGACGTTACCATGTTCGGTGAGCGCCTGAACAACAACTGGCATATCTCAGGCTGGATCGTTGGCGCTGAAACCGGTTTGCGTACCGAGTTCCTGAAACACGGTGTATTTGAATTTACAGCCAAAGGTTCTTATGCCGATTATATGAAATGCCTCGTTCTCGGTAAAGGCAATGGCAAAGCCAATCACACGTTCTGGGTGGCACAGGCTACAGCTACGATCGGCTTTATGTTTTAACAGCATTTTTTTGTATCTTTAATAGACAGCCATGTTTGCACCCATGCAAATGTGGCTGCTCAATTATAAACATGCTCACTAAACGGGATATTTACAAAACACTTTCGCGTTTTCCACTGTTTTGCCGACACTATTTCCGAATTATACCTGATCTGTTTTTTTTTCTTTCCGGGATGTATCGTCGACTAAACATAATCACGTGTTTACTTCTGATCGCAGCCTGTGGTACCTATGCGCAGACTGACAGCATCCATATTATCAAAGTTCGTTTTCTCTATGGTTCCAAACCGAAACACATGGCAAAAAAAAGCGAACCGAAATATTTTGGTGGGCTTCACGGAGGGCATGTCACCATTGAGGTCGACAGCATCGACTATGGCTTCGAACCGGCTAATGGTTTCCATGTGATCGCACACCGCAAAAATTTTAAAAGTGATTTTGTAGCCCGGAAGGCTCCGGTGCCGCGTTATGGCGAGGGCAGTAAAATGACGACCATCCTGATTCCGCTCACCGCACAGCAATATGCACTGATCAATGAAGTGCATGCCTGCTATTGTGCCAATACGCCCTATGATTATGCTTTTTTCGGCATGCGTTGTGCCGCCTCGGCAGAGCATATCCTGGAGATCATAGGGCTTTCAAAACCAAAGGGAATAACATCGACCATCCTGACCACATTTTACCCTAAAAAGCTGCGTAAACGCCTGCTGAAACTCGCGTCACGCAATCATTACCAGGTGATACGCCAGGAAGGACGCCAAACGAGGGTCTGGGAAAAAGACTGATGCATTAGTCGCGGATCAGTCGGAAAACGTGTAGTAAGGCATCCCTGGAATAAACTTCCAGCAGGTATAATCCCGAGGCATAAGGTTCTAACTGGACCAGTACTTCATCACTCTGTGAATATGCCCTGGTTTCTTCCAGCAATACATCACCATTCATATCACGCACGATGACGTGTATGTCAGCAGGAATTCCAAAGGAATAACCGAGTCGATATGCATTCGCCGGCAACGACTTCAATACCAGCCCCTGACCCGCGCTATTATTTCCTAATCCTGTGATCAGACTATTCAATACAACCACCTGCTGTGCCATCGTATCCTGACACATCGTTGTGCTTGTACTGATCAGTGATACGGTATATACACCAGCAGCACCGTATGTATGCAAGGGATCAGAAAAACTGCTGTTTTGCGTATCTCCAAAGTTCCACCAATAGGTATTGCCATATAACGTGTTATTTGTGAACTGCGCACTGGCTCCGGAGCTCAGGTAAACCGTATCCTGACTCAAACTGAACTGGGCAACCGGAATTACCATCGAATCCACATGTACCAGTTGCGAAAAGGCATCGCAACTTCCCGAAGTATGAATTTCAACAGTATAATCCCCGCCATTCAGAACATGAAGTGTGTCGGCTGTGTGCTTTTGCAATGAATTCTTCACAACTGTTTGCGTGACACTTTTCCAGGTAAAATCCCAGGGCCCGGCATTCGATCCCACGGCGGTAATCAGGCCCTGGTGCGGATGCGCACAATCCGGCTGAAGAACGCTCAGGTTGGCCGCTAAAGTTCCCGTGCCTACGCTTAACCGGAAACGCGAGGTTTTTGTTGTATCAGAAAGTATGCATACATAAGAATCTGTCAGAAGATTTGTTGTTGTACCGGTATATGTATCATATAAGTTCAGGCATGTGTATGCAGGAAAATGCTCCGTAATTGCAGAGAATGTAAATGTATTGGCCGCAGGAGTAATTGCTGTAACCTTCGCTACGACAGGCGCACCAATATCCGGCAAGCCGCTTATACCTGTCAATACAGTATCACTCACCCCTGCCAGATAAGGTAATGTTGGATCATAAATCAGTTTATATGCATCATAGTGTTTATCGAAACCCGGAGTAGCACCTGTTTCAAAATAAAAAACAGCGCCATCTGATGAACCGGATGGTCCTGTCATGAAAAGGCGCACGATAGGTTTTGCTTGCGTTGATAAGGCCTGTGAACTCCTCAAAAATGTGGGGTTCGCATTTACCTTTGTATTTTCACCGGCAGTGAGAGCAGTGGCAGCAGTAGCATGAATGTATACTCCCTGACACATGGGAATCGTATCATTAATTCCGCCGCCTACCTGGCTCGACACATTATTCACGTACGATACGAAACCTCCGGCGCCATTGTTCAGATCCGTATTGTATGCATAAATTGCGTTATCGACGGAGTTGTTGTTATTCAGTAAAGCAGTCCAGCTGATAGCCGACGGCAAAGGATTGGCAATCAGGTTCCAGCCATCGTCTGCAGGTGAGCCATGATCCGTATACGATACCGGAATACTCACCGGTGAAGAACAACTTAAACAACTACTTTTAGCGATACTCCCTTTTGCATCAAACATAATTCCGGTTGTATTCGGATAACCATTACCCAGGTAAACCCAATAGCCGACACCGTTCACAATGGGATCGGTAATAGAATTAATGGCTACATATTTTGCGGCGTCGCCGTATGCTCCTGCAGCCGTTTCGTCGTAGGTATAGATTGATGTGAAAGGTGAACCACCAATGCTGGAGCCATCCGGACAAGAGGTACAGGTAATTGGGAAATTATCGTTCCAGCTGCTCATTGTTAATGCAGAACTGAATGGAGCACCTAACAAAGCCCAACCTGTATAACCCGCCTGCGCATATTGCTGCACCGTTATATTGCCATTGACATCCGCAGCACTGTTGATAGGTCCAACACGGCCACTGCTGCTGGCTGTAGCCAGAAGTGTCAAATTTTTACTATTGAGATCAAGTGTTCCTGAATTCAATTGCAGAGTTCCGGAAACCGATTGATCATTATTTAAAACAGCACCCGCAGAATTTTGCAGTGTGAGGTCATAAAATGCTGTGCTCCCGCTGATGGCTTGTTGAGTTGTGCCTATAAAGTTGACATTACCCTGTGCCGGTACAATCGCCCCGTTATTGGTCCAGTTACCATATACATTCAATGTTTCAGCACTTGTAAACGATAACTGCGCCCCGGTACCCAGTGTAATATCATTAACATAAACGTCGGTTGTGAGAACCGGATTAAAGCTGGGACTTGAAACGGCAGCGATGGAAGCATTCGTAACTGTACCACATACGCAATTACTCCAGTTATCAGGTTCATTCCAGTTAGAAGATACAGCACCTAACCAATTGCTGGCAACCTGAGGTCCTTTCACGGTGATGTTAAATGTAGTTTGTGATCCGAAACATCCGTTCAATGAGCCAATCACGGCAATATTACCAGTCTGATCGGGTGGCGATGATAATACCGGTGTGGTATATGTCGAAATATTTCCCGTTCCCAAAGCAGCAAGGCCTATCGAGGTATTGGTATTTGTCCATAAAAATGTAGCCCCTGAGGGTGAGCTGCTGAATGTAATTGTAGAAATCGCTTTACCGCCACACACTGTTTTATCACTGATAGAACTGACTGTCGGCAGTGGTTTCACCGTTACCACAGCACTGCTGCTCATCACTGCTGTACATGAGCTGGTGGCATTTGTTGCCAGCACTGTATAGGTACCCGCGGTAGTTTGGTTTCCGAAGCTGATGGAAGAACCTGTTCCTGCTACCGGCGATCCTACCTGAGTAGCGCCGCGATACAACTGATAATTAACGCCGGTACTGGAGTTATTCAAACCAATTGCCACACCTGTTCCACCAGAGCAATAACTTCCGCCACCGGTAACAGAAAAAACAGAAGGGATGGATGAAGCACTGGTAATACTGATGTTGGTAAGATTGATCTCATCGCGCGAACTGCTTGTACCCGAAGACCAGTAATATCCCCAGCGGATCTGCACTACAGGTTGGTTTTCGCAGGATGCCGGTAAGGTAATCGGTCCGAAATTGGTATTCGCATTGATTGTACTCGTATATTCGATCTGCGACAAAGATGAATTGGGGAGATCGGTGTAACTTCCGCTTGTTCCCACTCTATACTGAGCGCGCAGCTTGTATACACGTGAGTTGAGTGTAGGCGTACCTGCTGTCCATGACACCTGAATATTATTACGACAGGTTGTATTCACTGCCACTACAGCTTCTCCAACGTTTCCGGAAGTAGCACTGACATGACCCGGATTGGTATTGATAAATGAAAAACCGTTACTTCCCTTTGCATTGATACGCGATTGTGCGGTATAGTTATATCCATAAACATAGTCCTGGGTAGCATTAACCTGCGACAGTGTCGGATCCGTTTGGTTCACGTCTCCATAATGAAAGATCATATTGGGAGGATACGTTCCGATAGCGCTGGTAGTAGGCCAGTTATTGAAACTGTAATTGCCTGAGGCCAGATTAAAAGCGGCAGGATTGCTCGCTCCACCAAGAGTAGCAGGTACAGCGTTGAAAATGCTTACATCATCCAAATATAAAGTTGCGGCATTACCGGTACTGCTGGCTCCTGTAAATGTCATACCATTGATGTTTGTATTACCCGGTAATTGCGCAGCAGCAAGATCATCTCCAATGAGAACCCCATTCATATATAGATCGAACTTATTTGTTGCCAATGATTGAGATACTCCATTATATGTATAAGAAACTATTCCACTACTTTGATTATTCCCAATAATTTCAAAAGCATAGTAAATTCCCTGATCAAAAGATGTTGTGGTGATTCCTGTCGTACTCCAGTTTGAACCATTTCTATTGCTTAACGCTAATGCACCGGATGAGCCATAGGTAAATCGCAATCCGGTAAACACCATACTACCAGTAAAATCTGTATTATCCGAATACATAGTTCCGCTTCCAAGAAAAATTTTCCATTCACCATCCACTGCTGTATTTCCGCCACTTGCATCACCGAACAAGGCTTTAAACTTTGCGTAAAACACTTTCGTACCTGTAAAGCCAAGAGACGGAGAAATTTTTGTAACAGAGCTGGTTGAAGATGCTGACCCCTTAATATAAGCCCCTGTACTTCCCAATGGATTAGAGCTTGTTACAAGGTTAATGATAGGAGAACCTCCTCCCCCTGTCCGCGCATAAGTCGTTCCTGAACCGACAGGCGACGGAATAAAAGAGGTACTACCACTGGAACACGAACAATTACTATTGGCTGTCGTTCCGAAATTCTGAACACTCACCTGGGCAATAGCCGAAGCCATTCCGAGCAGACTCAAGCAAACAGTATGAAATGACCTTTTGATCAGTTTAGGAGAATAAAATTGAATCATGTTTAAAAAATTAAAAGTTATGTGGTTTAAGTACCCCCGCTAAAACAATCAACACAACGATTACGATCAACAGGCAGGTTTGCCTGATTTCATTGTTATGCCTGAGGGTCAGAATGACTTTCTTCATTAAAAAATCTTTTGCGGCAAAGTTACCCGTCGGACCATGCAAAGCCGGCAGCAAAACGTTATAGTATGTTTACATTTTAAGCGTCTGTATTATGCTTCTCTTAAATATTTTACCCATAAACTTTACTTTAAAACCCTTGCCAATACTGGGCTCACGGCAAGCCGTTAAACTCATACCCCTAACCTTGTTTTTATAAGCTATAATGACTACCTTTATGAGACTTTAGGGGTGTTCCTTTTGACATGGAACTGAGATAATACCCTTTGAACCTGATGCAGTTAGTACTGACGAAGGGAAAAGTAAATGGTTTCCGTCTATTGCAGCCATTCCTAAAGTTTTACAATTCATTAAAAAAGGAATGGAAATCATCATTAATAATCAACCGAAGCAAATTCACTCAGCAAGTCTGACGGTTCAGCAATTGCTGGATCTTGAAATTCCCGAAAAACAAAAGGGTGTAGCTGTAGCTATTAACAATACCGTTGTTCCAAAAGCCGAATGGACACGCCATGGCATTGTTGACAAAGACAATATCCTGATCATTAAAGCAACCCAGGGAGGATAGTGGAAATGAGAAATGTTAAATGATAGATGTTAAATGAGAAATTTTGAATAAAAAATATTAAATGCGATAGAGTGTCACTGTAAAAAATAAAAAATCAACATATGAAAAAAACGGATAAAAAACCAAACGAGGAAGTTATTTCAAGAACCCCTTTAACCAGCTCTAAAAAAGTGTACATAAAAGGGACACTTCATCCGATTGAAGTTGCCATGCGCGAAATAAGCCTGGCCGATACTAAACTGGCAAACGGCAAAACAGAAAAGAATCATCCCGTAACTGTTTACGACACCAGCGGACCATATACAGATCCGAACATCGAGATTGATATTCGCAAAGGATTGCCACGTCTGCGCGAACAGTGGATCCTGGACCGTGGAGATGTGGAGCAGCTGGATGCTGTATCATCCGAATATGGCCAGGAACGCCAGGATGATACATCACTCGATCACCTGCGTTTTGAGCACATCCGCAAACCACTGCGCGCTAAAAAAGGTGCAAACGTGTCGCAGATGCATTATGCCAAAAAAGGGATCATCACCCCGGAAATGGAATACATTGCTATTCGCGAAAATCAACGTATAGATGCACTTCGCAACGAACTGAACGGTCAGTATGAAAACCTGTGCCAGCAACATGCCGGAAACAGTTTCGGTGCCAACACACCAAAAGGTTTGATCACCCCTGAATTTGTGCGCGATGAGATTGCAGCCGGACGTGCTATTATTCCTAACAATATCAATCACCCGGAAAGTGAACCCATGATCATTGGCCGTAACTTCCTGGTGAAGATCAATGCCAACATCGGTAACAGTGCCGTGACATCGAGCATTGAAGAAGAAGTTGAAAAAGCCGTATGGGCCTGCCGTTGGGGCGCTGATACCATTATGGATTTATCGACCGGCAAAAACATCCACGAAACACGCGAGTGGATTATCCGCAACTCCCCGGTGCCTATTGGTACAGTACCTATTTACCAGGCGCTTGAAAAAGTAAATGGTAAAGCCGAAGACCTGACCTGGGAAATTTTCCGCGACACACTTATCGAACAGGCTGAACAGGGTGTTTCCTATTTCACCATCCATGCCGGTGTACTGCTTCGCTATATCCCATTAACTGCCAAACGCGTCACAGGTATCGTATCGCGTGGTGGATCCATTATGGCCAAATGGTGCCTGGCACATCACAAAGAGAACTTCCTGTATACGCATTTCGAAGACATCTGCGAAATCATGAAAGCTTATGATGTGGCATTCTCTTTAGGTGACGGCTTACGTCCGGGATCAATTGCCGATGCCAATGATGCCGCACAGTTTGGCGAACTGGAAACGCTTGGCGAATTGACACAGATTGCCTGGAAACACGATGTTCAGGTGATGATCGAAGGTCCGGGTCACGTGCCAATGCACCTGATCAAAGAAAACATGGACAAGCAATTAAAACATTGCGGTGAAGCTCCGTTCTATACGTTAGGCCCTCTGACTACGGATATTGCTCCAGGATACGATCATATCACATCGGCTATCGGTGCTGCTATGATTGGCTGGTATGGAACAGCGATGCTATGCTATGTAACACCAAAAGAACACTTGGGCTTACCGAATAAAAAAGACGTAAAAGACGGTGTGATTACCTATAAAATTGCGGCTCACGCGGCGGATCTTGCCAAAGGCCATCCCGGTGCACAATACCGCGACAATGCGTTAAGTAAAGCCCGTTTTGAATTCCGTTGGGACGACCAGTTCAACCTGGCCCTTGATCCGGATACAGCGCGCGAATTTCACGACGAAACACTGCCTGCAGATGGTGCAAAGGTTGCTCACTTCTGTTCCATGTGCGGACCGAAATTCTGCTCCATGAAAATTTCTCAGGAAGTGCGTGATTTTGCAGAGAGCGGTATGGCAGAAAAATCAAAAGAGTTTGTTGACAACGGTAAAGAAATATATTCATAAATACCTTGAAACTGATTGTTATTACATACCCGGAACCATTGGAACATGAAGTGTCCACGATCCATGATCTTTTTGAGCATGGACTGGAATTGCTTCATATCCGAAAACCCGGTCAGGATGCGTCATTCACGGAACAATTTCTGCGGCAGCTAAATCCGGCGTATTACAATCGTGTGGTTCTGCACCAGCATCACGAACTTGCATCAAAATTCAACATCCGCCGTTTGCACTTTAATGAACATACACGGCAATCGAAAACCGAAGATGAATTCAGACATCTGAAAGAAAGTGGTTTTACCTTATCAACCTCGGTGCATAGCGATACCCCCGCTGAAACCATATCGGCTCATTTCGATTATGCACTCTGCGGGCCTGTATTTGCAAGCATTTCAAAGCCGGGATATGGTCATGATCATGCAGACCTTACCTGGATGCATGCCTTCCGGAATAAGCTTTCGCTAGTAGCCGTTGGCGGCATAAGCCCCGAAAAGCTTGGCCAGCTGGAAACAATGGGCTTTCGTGGTGCAGCGTTACTGGGAATCATTTGGAAAAACACATCAGAATCTGTTAAACAACTGGAAGAATGTCAGCAGCTTTTACATACGCATTAACCGTAGCCGGGTTTGACCCCTCGGGCGGCGCAGGTATACTGGCCGACATTAAAACTTTTGAGCAAAACAACGTTTATGGTCTCGCTGTAAACACCGGAAACACAATTCAGACAGAAGATCGGTTCTACTCCATGCGATGGAGCGACACTTCAGAGATGTTGGAAACACTTCGGGTGCTATTGGATTCATATCCTGTAACAGCAATGAAAACGGGCATTATGCCGTCTATGGATGTACTGTTGAATGTTGTATTATGTGCAAAATCAAAACAGCCGGGTATGAAAATCATTGCAGACCCCATTGTACGTTCGAGTACCCATTTCGATTTTATGGCGCCCGCCGAAAAAGAAAAAATGAACGAAGTGTGGAAGCATTGCTTTCTGATAACCCCTAATGTACCGGAAGCCATAGCACTCACGGGACTTCAGGACGCCCATGCTGCTGCCGCTGAATTATCAAAGCATTGCGCGGTACTGTTGAAAGGTGGCCACCAGAAAGACACTCCCGGTGTTGATTACCTCTATGAAGGTGATACATGTACGGTTTTGAAGCCTGGCAGTGGTCAGACATATGCCAAACACGGTTCGGGCTGTGTACTCTCATCCGCCATAACAGCCAACATTGCCAAAGGATATGACCTTATAGATGCGTGCATACATGCAAAACAGTATACCGAACATTTTTTACAAAGCCATCATTCATTATTAGGATTACATCATGTTTAGCCGCTTACAATACATATCGCAGGGGAATAATGCCAGTGAACAACTGTCTCATATTGCTTCGGCACTGGACGCAGGTTGCGACTGGATTCAGTTCCGCTTTAAACAGGCCGATGAAAAAACCTTTCAGGAAACAGCCGCGAAAGCGCTGGAACTCTGCAAGCCATACAAAGCCACATACATCATCAATGATCATGTACACATCGCTGCGAAAATACAGGCAGACGGTGTTCATATCGGGCTTGACGATATGCCCGTAGCTGAAGCCCGCCGGATACTCGGAAATTCAAAAATTATCGGCGGTACTGCCAATACCCTTGATCATGTTTTAATGCGGGTACGCGAACAATGCGATTACATCGGCCTTGGCCCCTTTCGATTCACGAGCACCAAAGAAAAGCTAAGCCCCATCCTTGGTGCAGAAGGGTATCAGAAAATTATGCAGGCACTGCAGCTCCGGAAAATAAATACACCTGTATATGCCATTGGCGGCATTACACCTGGTGATGTGGAAACCATTATGCACACCGGTGTATATGGCATTGCCGTTTCAGGCATCATTACCAATGCACCAAACAAAAAAGAACTGGTTGAACAATTAAATGACTCATTACATGCAAACACTTCAAATAGCTGATAAAGCTCTGAACTCCCGCTTATTTCTTGGCACCGGGAAATTCGGGTCACCGCAACAAATGGAAAAGGCCGTACTGGCTTCGGGCTCTGAGCTTGTAACCGTTGCACTCAAGCGCGTGGATCTTGAAACAGAAACAGACTCGCTGCTATCGCATCTTCAGCATCCGCACATTCATTTATTACCAAATACTTCGGGCGTGCGAAATGCCAAAGAAGCTGTATTTGCCGCGCAACTGGCACGCGAAGCACTTGAAACAAACTGGCTGAAGCTTGAGATCCATCCCGATCCGAGATACCTGATGCCTGATCCTATAGAGACTCTTAAGGCCACTGAAGAGCTGGCGAAGCTTGGTTTTGTTGTGCTGCCATACATTCATGCCGACCCGGTATTATGTAAACGTCTTGAAGATGCGGGTACCTCTGCGGTGATGCCACTGGGTTCACCAATCGGTTCAAACAAAGGATTGAAAACCATTGACTTCCTGGAGATCATTATTGAACAAAGTAAAGTACCAGTGATTGTGGACGCCGGAATTGGCACTCCTTCGGATGCTGCCTGGGCTATGGAAATAGGGGCCGATGCTGTATTGGTGAATACTGCAATAGCCGTTGCAGGAAATCCCGAACAAATGGCACATGCCTTTAAACTGGCTGTGGAAGCCGGTCGTATGGCTTACGAAGCAAAACTGGCCAAACAGGTTAGTCATGCTGTGGCTTCAAGTCCGCTCACGTCTTTTTTGAATGATTAATACTATATATAGTTTTAAAAAGAACAGTAAACCGAGATAGAACAATTTCACGCAGATAGACGCTGATTAAGGACACGCAGATGCACGCGAAAGATAAAAATACAGCTCGGCGAAAATCAGCGAATCCATCAGCGGAAATCAGCGAGAAATAATATAAAACCAATTTCACGCAGAAATACGCAGATTAAGGACACGCAGATGCACACGGAAGATAAAACACAGCTCTGCGAAAATCAGCGAGAAATAATACAAAACAATTAAACGAAGAAACACGCAGATAGACGCAGATTAAGAACATGCAGATGCACGCGGAAGATAAAACACAGTTCGGCGAAAATCAGCGTATCCATCAGCGGAAATCAGCGAGAAATAATATAAAACCAATTTCACGCAGATAGACGCAGATTAAGGGCACGCAGATGCACACGGAAGATAAAACACAGCTCTGCGAAAATCAGCGAATCTATCAGCGAAAATCAGCGAGAAATAATATAAAACCAATTTCACGCAGAAATACGCAGATTAAGGACACGCAGATGCACGCGGAAGATAAAATACAGCTCGGCGAAAATCAGCGTATCCATCAGCGGAAATCAGCGAGAAATAATATAAAACCAATTTCACGCAGAAATACGCAGATTAAGGACACGCAGATGCACGCGGAAGATAAAACACAGCTCGGCAAAATCAGCGAATCTATCAGCGAAAATCAGCGAGAAATAATATAAAACAATTGAAAGAAGAAATACGCAGATGAAACGCAAAGTCACGCAGAGAATAAAATAATCAACGAGAAAATAATAATCACTAAATTCAAAAGGATGCTACTCCCTATCCATATTCAAAAAAACCAAAATACGATTTACCTTATGGAGGAAAATAGCATATCCTACGACATCAGAGGGGCTGCATTTAAAGTTCACTCTAAACTAGGACCCGGCTTGCTTGAATCTGTCTATGAGACAGCAATGGCATATGAATTAAAGCAAATGGGATACCATATAAAAACCCAGGTTGCCGTGCCCATGATGTATGAGAATATAAAAATGGATATTGGATTCCGAATGGATATTCTGGTAAATGAAAAAGTCATAATTGAAATAAAATCGGTGGAAGGATTAACAGCTGTACATCATAAGCAGCTACTGACATATCTCCGATTAACAGACAAAAGACTTGGTATACTAATCAATTTTAATGCTTCAACATTAGCACATTCAATCGTTAGAATTGCAAACAACTTATAAAATATTTATAAAAGGAAAAAAACGGGCATGAAATCCTTCAAAGAGAGATTCGAAGAAGAAAACTGGGACAAAATTAAATTGTCTATATACTCCAAAACCACCAGGGATGTCGAGCAGGCTCTTGCTGCAGAAAAGCGGAGCCTTGAAGATTTTAAAGCGCTCATTTCTCCTGCCGCCATACCATACCTGGAACAAATGGCACAAATGAGCAATAAACTTACACAGAAGCGTTTCGGAAAAACCATCCAGATGTATGCTCCTATGTATCTCAGCAATGAATGCCAGAACATCTGTACTTATTGTGGTTTCAGTTTCGACAATAAAGTAAAACGCAAAACCCTCAGTGATGCGGAAATACTGCTCGAAGCAGAGGCCATTAAAAAACAGGGGTTCAATCATGTGCTCCTCGTTACCGGCGAAGCCAATCATACGGTACATGTCAATTACTTCAAACATGCTGTGGAATTATTAAAGGATCAGTTCGCCAATATTTCCATTGAAGTACAGCCATTGGATACCGATGAATATAAAATACTGCACCAATGTGGCGTATATTCGGTATTGGTATACCAGGAAACATATCATCAGGATGTTTACAAAACCTATCACCCGAAAGGAAAAAAATCGAATTTCAATTACCGCCTCGAAACCCCCGATCGCATTGGTGAAGCCGGATTTCACAAAATAGGATTGGGCATACTTCTGGGATTGGAAGACTGGCGTACAGATTCCTTCTTCTGTGCTATGCATCTGGATTATTTGCAGAAAGCCTACTGGAAAAGTAAATTTTCCATTTCTTTCCCGCGCATGCGCCCTGCAGAAGGCATTATTGAACCGAATGTAATTGTAACAGACAAAGAACTGGTGCAGCTCATTTGCGCATATCGTTTACTGAATGAAGAAGTGGAACTATCCATTTCGACGCGGGAATCTGAAAAATTCAGAGACAATATTATTCCCTTGGGTGTTACAAGTATGAGTGCCGGCTCTAAAACCAATCCTGGTGGATATGCCGTGGAGCCTCAATCGCTTGAACAATTTGAAATCAGTGATGAACGCGATGCGCATCAGATTGCACAACTTATTAATCGCAGTGGTTATGAACCGGTATGGAAAGACTGGGATCATGCTTTAGCATAATGGTATCATGGGTATTTTTTTAAAAGAGGAATTAACACGTTACAACCGGCAGATGATGCTGCCCGAAATCAGGGCAAAAGGGCAGGAAAAATTAAAACTGGCCCGCATTCTTGTGATCGGTGCCGGAGGACTCGGTTGCCCTGTTCTTCAATACCTCAATGCAGCCGGCGTAGGCACCATTGGCATTGTGGATTTCGATAAGATAGAACTACATAACCTGCATCGCCAGATTTTATATCATACGAATGACGTAGGCAAATCAAAAGCCCACACGGCTGCCGAAAAGCTAAGATCCCAGAATCCACATAACACCATTCATGCTTTTAATGAGATGTTGAATGAAAATAATGCCGAAACACTCATAGCTGATTACGACATTGTTGTTGATGGATCTGATAATTTTGCGACCCGTTACCTTGTGAATGATATTTGTGTAAAGCTCGGGAAAACCCTTGTTTATGGTACAATACTGACCTTCGAAGGGCAGCTGGCCGTGTTCAATTACAAGGGTGGAAAAAATCTCCGTGATATATACCCGGAAGCCCCTGATCCGGAAGATGTACCCAGCTGCGACGAAAATGGCGTGCTTGGTATTGTGCCCGGTATTATTGGCACTTACATGGCTTTGTTTACGCTGCAGATCATTCTCGGCACTTTTGAAAACACAAACCAGCTGCATCTCATAAACCTCCGTCACCCTGGATTAATAAGCCTTGACTTCTGATCCGGGCTGTTATTTCCCGTAATCATGAATACATCATTTTGCGAACCCGGAAATTGGTTTTGCGCATTAAGTCTTGCAAAACTGTTTTTTTTCATTAAATTGGTATAACCAATCACTCCCCCCATTGAAAAGAGTCTTATTTTTCATACTCCTGTTATCAGGACTATATGCAAAAGCACAGGTCTTCTGGACTGAAACTTTCGGCACAGGCTGTAATCAATTGCAAATGGCCAACGGCCTGAACCCTGGCAGTAACGGAACATGGACGGTTGTTTCAACCGGCACCAACGATGCCGATGCCAACGAGTGGTATATCAGTGCCACAGAAAACGGCAATGCCGTAGGGGCTTGCGGCAGTGGCTGCGGCACCAACCGTACACTTCATGTGGCAAGCATTCCGAACGGTTCCGGTTTTTCTTTATGCCCAAGCGGCGATTGCGGGGCTGCCTATGATGCTGGTGGGTTCATCACCAATACCACCACCAACAAACGTGTTGAATCTCCTGTGATCAACTGTACCGGAAAATCATCCATTACAATCTCATTTAAATATATGGAAGAGGGGCAGGGTACCAACGACGATGCCTCCCTGCTCTATTTTGACGGATCAACCTGGACAACCATTGATCCTATAGCAAAATCAGTCAATACGAGCTGTTCCGGCCAGGGTAAATGGACGGCATTCTCACTGGCATTGCCAGCCAGTGCAAATAATAATGCCAATGTGAAAATCGGTTTCAACTGGACCAATGATAGCGACGGTTCCGGTTCTGATCCATCTTTTGCGGTAGACGATATCGCACTTTCTACAGCAACCGTAGCTGCTCCGCCGGTTGCGGATTTTGCGGCAAGCAGCACGACAATCTGTGCTGGTCAGTGCATTAACTTTACTGATAATTCTACCAACACGCCTACATCCTGGAGCTGGTCTTTTCCGGGCGCTTCCGTAACAACCGCTACGCTTCAAAACCCAACGAATATTTGCTATAATACTGCAGGCACTTACACGGTATCGTTGACAGCCACAAACACCAGCGGTTCTAATACGGCAACAAAAAGCAATTACATTACAGTATTGCCGACCCCCACAGTAAATACCACACCACACTTCGGGGCCATCTGCGGAGGTATACCAGTTAATGTCAGTGCAACAGGCGCCGCAAATTATACGTGGACACCTGCTGCAGGACTTAGCTCTACAAACACTGCATCTGCAACCTGCGCAGCAACAGCCAATACAATATATACGGTTACCGGCACTGCAGCCAATGGATGCAGCGACACTGCCATCGTATCCATTACTGTAGGCGGCATGAATCTGCTCGCATCTGTATCTCCAACAGTGATCTGTTCCGGAGACTCAACCGCCTTACTCGCCAGTGGAGCCTCTTCCTATACCTGGCAACCCGGTTCATCATTAAGTAATTCTTTTGTAGCCAATCCGGCTGCCGCACCTGCCAGCACCACGGTTTACACGGTAACGGGCACAAGTGGTTCATGCAGCGGTACACAAACCGTACAGGTTCTTGTAAATCCTACTCCTTCAGCTGCATTCACATACACCGTTTCGGGGAATACGCCACCGGTAACCGTAACATTCATCAACAATTCCACCGGCGCCGTTCAATACCTGTGGACATTTTCAGATGGCTCTCCGTCTTTTACATCAACCGCTACAAACCCTGTCCAGGTTTTCAATTCAGGTACACATACCATGACGCTTGTCGCCACTTCTGCAGCAGGATGTGCAGCTTCAGCAAGCGGCATATACATCATAAGCGACAGTTCATACATCATTATGCCAAACGTGTTTACACCTAATGAAGACAGCATCAACGAAGTGTTCAAGCCCATGTTGTCGGGTATCAAATCACTGATCTGTACCATTTATGATCGCTGGGGTATTAAGATCTATGAATTTACAAGACCACATGGTTTCTGGGATGGGCGAACCACATCCGGTGAAGCCTGCGTGGAAGGCGTTTATTTTTATGTATTGGAAGCCACCGGTTACGACGACAAATCCTATAAATTAAAAGGCCACCTGACGCTTATCAGGTAGCCTTCCGTCTGTTACATTTCAAACCTGTATATTGGTTCTATATCTTCTTTTTCGTCGTGTATGACACTCAAATCGGTTATCAGTCCATTATTGATACCATACACCCACCCGTGAAGGTGCAATGCGCGTTCTTTCCAGGCCTTTTGCACAATCACTGTCTTGGCGAGGTTTCTTACCTGCTCCACAACGTTCAACTCCGTCAGGCGGTCGGCACGCTTATCGAGATCCTGTATAGCATCCAGCTCAGTTTCATATTTATGGTAAACGTCTTTGATGTTCCTCAGCCAGTTATCCACAAAACCATGCATGGTATTGCCCATGGCTGCACGCACACCACCACAGCCATAATGCCCGCAGACAATGACATGCTTCACTTTCAGTACATTTACAGCATACTCGAGCACACTCAACAGGTTGGCATCTGTATGCACTACCAGGTTGGCAATATTGCGGTGCACAAAGATTTCCCCGCTTTCTGTGCTGGTCACTTCATTGGCAGGAACCCTGCTATCGCTGCAGCCTATCCACAGGTAATCCGGTTTCTGACCCAGTGAGAGTTTTTTGAAATACTCGGGGTCTTCAAATTTTTTTGATAACGAGAAACGTCTGTTTCCGTCAATCAGTTTTTTGTATGAATCTAACATCAGTGTATTGTCCATTTTTTATAGATTATATTTTACAATTTCAATATCTAGGTATTTTTCATCTTTTGAATTTACAAACTCTTCCAATATTTCGCGGGCATCTTTATCGGTAGTCTTATTCACCGTACCATCAATAATCACCTTGCTTCCCGGCCTGATCGAATTAAAATAACGGATCATGAAGCCCTTATTGAAAAAAGTGATGTGCTGCGGTAAACGGATAATATAGTGTACTCTGCCATCAATAAAATCATTTGCAATATCGAACGAGTTCCGGATATTGGCCCTGATAATAAAAATAACCGCCACAATCAGTCCTGCACTCACACCTTTCAGCAGGTCAGTCAACAGCATCACGACAATCGTTACCACAAATGGCAGAAACTGATCGAGTCCGCGACGATACTGTTCTTTGAATAGGGATAATTTTGTTAGCTTATACCCTGTCAATATAAGTATGGCTGCCAGTGTAGCATTCGGAATCAGCATGAGTATACCGGGCACCATTAATACACAGCCTGCCAGGAGCAGAGCATGAATCACTGCCGATATTTTTGTTTTAGCTCCGGCTTGTATATTTGCCGAACTCCGCACCACCACAGCAGTAACAGGCAGGGCGCCGCTGAGTCCGCATAAAATATTTCCGACACCCTGTGCCATCAATTCCCGGTTGGTATCCGTCTTCCTTTTTTCGGGATCCAGCTTATCGGTTGCCTCCACACTCAGCAGAGATTCGATACTGGCTACCAAAGCTATTGTCACAACGATGATCCAAAAAGATGCATGATTCCACATGCTGAAATCGGGTGAAAGCAATATGGTTTTAAAGTCATACCAATTCCCGATCCGTGGAAACACAACCAGATGTTCAGGCGCTATTTTCCAGAAAGCGGATGAAGAAAAAAACACATTGAGGCCTATGCCCGCAAGCACCGCCAGTAAAGGGCCTGGGAACATAGACAAAATCCTGTTACGTTTATAAAAAGGCCTGTCGGCCAGTAACAGAATAAGCACCGAAATAAGCCCTGTAATGGCTGCTCCCGGCGTTATATAGTTCAGCATATAAACCAGGTCGGAAAAAGAATTGTGACCATCGGGCTGATCAAAATAAAAATCACCCTCAGGATCTTTATCATACCCTACCAGGTGTGGCATCTGTTTAAGAATTAAAATAATGCCAATACCAGCGAGCATGCCTTTGATCACAGCACTTGGAATATAATTGGCAATACTCCCTGCTTTTATAATCCCCAACACGATCTGAAGTATACCAGCAAGTAAAACAGCAGCGATAAACGCCTCATAAGAACCGAGAATCGCCACTGAGCTTACAACGATAGATGTCAGACCTGCTGCCGGACCGCTCACACTCATTTGCGAACCACTGAAAAGGGCCACAACCACTCCCCCGATCACTCCGGCAAGAATACCTGAAAATAAAGGCACATTACAAGCCAGTGCAATTCCGAGGCACAGTGGCAGAGCTACAAGAAAGACTACTAATCCAGACCTGATGTCTGCATAATGAAATTTAGAATTCATGAAAATTTAAGATTAAAGATTAACAATAAACGGGACAGAAATCCCGGTAGGATAGGGTGTTAATCTCAGATCTTTGGTGGAGGGGTGTTTATATTACCGGGTAGTGACGAATAAAAATCCGGATTTGTACGGTATATATTTACACTGCTGACAGCAAGTGCCCAGTTGATGTTAAACCCCGATACAATTCCCTCGGATGTCATTGAATCTGCATCGGAATCCGGGGTACTGTCTTCACCTCCATCACCTTCAGAAGTATCTTTGATTTTTTTTGAGAAATCAACCTTGGCATGGGGTGCTTCTTCTTCCAGCACAGGAACATATTGTACAACTGTGAACAACATACCCAACAGGAAGACACTTACAAATATATACAGACTCGATTTCAAGGTTTGAAAGCAAATCTATCGATAATTTGAAACATAAAAAATTAAAAAATGCTAATATGGTTCGTTAGCCTTATTTGGCCGACGAATATGTATATACTGTATATGGATACAGGAAGCCTGAGGTCACGCGGGCAACAAGGCAGGCCAGCAGAATGGGAATAAAGAGATTGTAATTTCCGACAATTGCACAAACCAGGAATATAGCTGTGAATGGTGCGTGTATACTACCGCTTAATACCGCTGCCATGCCAATCACAATAAAATTAACCATAATCACTTCCACATGAAAATACCTGTTCAGAATATATGCTACCAATAAGCCAAGGAAGGCTCCCAGAAAGAGGCTTGGTGCGAACACCCCACCATCGCCGCCGGCGCCAAGGGTGGCCGCAGTTATAAGCGGTTTCAACAGGAGAATAGCCACTATCGTTATAAGAAAAGCTGTTCCCGGGATCAAGGTATAACTCGCAACGTGATCAATGGCGATATACCCATCTCCGTATAATGCCGGCAGAAAAAAAACAGCCAGTGAAATAAGCATTGAAAAAAACAAAAAACGCTGATAATTTTTTCTGAAAAGGCCGGAAAGCTTCTTAAAGAAAAGAACACTTTTCGTGAGGTAAACTGCATGGAGCCCCGATAAAAAGCCCAGCAAAATAAAATAGGGCAAAGCCCAGGAATTCCATTGGCTGACCTGAAAATGAAATAAAACCGTTTCGAAAAAATAATGGTTCATAAAAAAAGCCGTGGTAATCGCTATTAAAATGCAAAAAAGTCCAATGCCAGAAATACGTTTCATGAAAATTTCCAGTGCAAACAAAAGGCCCGCCACCGGTGCATTAAATAATGCCGTAAGCCCGGCAGCCACACCTGCACAGACCATTTCTGTTTTATATTTCCTTAAAATACTCTGCCGGCTGCAGGAAACAGCACCCACGGAAGCCGACGCCACAACCGTAGAAACCTCAATACCGGTAGAACCTCCCGAAATAACAGTAAGAAACCCATTAAAGAAATGCATAGGGATCTTATAGGATGCAAGGCTGTGATTTTTACGGCGGATGCCATCCAGTATTTCACGTATCCCAAGGTTTGGTTTATTGCTAAAAAGATAACGCTTTAACCAGAGTATAGAGACAAAAGCCCCCAGGGGAAGAATAAAAATAACAGCTTTATTTTCTCTGACATATTCGTAAAACCGATGCTCGTAATGCTCGGTCAGAACTTTCAATGCACCGGCAATCAGCGTTGAAAAAAGGCCTGTCATCACTGCGACTCCGGCCATTCTCCAGATCAACCTGATATTCTTTGCCTTATAGTTCAACAATCTGATCATGGTACTGGCACAAAAATACGATTCCTGTCTGAAGAATGATCAAACCATCGATCAAATAATACCTTGAGTACTTATGTTTCAGCGCTTTCGAATACCTTAATACAAAACAGGTACACATGGTCATCAAAAAGTAACCCCCTTTTTGAATAGGACCGCAGGGAAGTAAAAAAGCCAGGACTAAATAAAAAACCATACCCAGGTATGAAACTAAAATTGCGCGCTTTGCGCCTATTTTCTGCGGAATTGTAGACATGGTATCGCGATGCATATCGAAAATATCGAAAGGAATACAAATCGAAATAAAAAACAAAAACTGCATCAGTATATAAATACCGGCAGACCCCGGATCAGGTTTTAATCCGGGAGCTTTCATAAAAGAGATAAGAGCCGACAACACCCACACGACAGCAATAACCACAATTTTGATATAAGGTAAAGCTCTCAGGCTTACGTTACCAACCAGGGGGAACTTATAGAACAGTGTCAATACTCCCAGGATTCCATAAGCCAGCTGCAATGATTTTGGAAGCAGTGTAAAACAAGCTATGCTGATAACAAAGGCATATGTCGTAATAACAAAAAGCGGTGTTCTGTAGGAGCTTAAGAATTCTTTCACGCTCTGGTAATGCCTGAAAAGATTATATACAAAGAGAGTCGAAGAAAACGTAAAAATATAAACAGGTGCTTCAATGTTCTTGTGCAGCACCAGTGAAAAGTAAAAAAGAAGCGCTATGGAACAACACGAAATAAAAAAATTGTAATAAACCAGGTATCTGTGGAGTTTCAGAAGCATGGTAGTAGTGCTTTTAAAGGTTCATAATAATAAAAGTGGGAGTACACTCCCACTTTTTTGATCTGCACGCCTTTTTTCAAAAAACAGGCCTATGAATACCTGTTTTCATCATGCTTAATTTTAAAAGGCAACCTGGTATTGTAAAACAACCATACCTCGTCGTGCAGATTTCGTTTCACGGACATCACCATTGACATCCGTGTTAAATATGGGCCGACTCTGATAATCCAGAGAAAGTTTCGAGTTTTGTCCCGACATAATCCAGTTAATCCCCAGATCATATACCAGAACAGGATCCTTGAGTTTCTGATAATTCGCATAAATAGCCGATGCATACGGTTGAAGCGTACCCTGGCTTTTCAGGAGATCATGCCTGAATAAATAGCCTGCCTGCGCATAAACAACCTGGCCTGTACCAATCAACGGGAATGCATTTCCGGCACCATTAAAACTGGATATACCTGCCACACCTGTAGCCGTATTCATGGCTCCGGCATTTCTCAGGTAATTTGGCCCGAAATCATAATTCAGGAAAGCAGCATAAGCAGTAACGGCATTTTGTTTTTCCTTATTCAGGTATGAATCATAAAACACATCTACAGCAAATTGCTGAAGCGGTTTTGAAATGGTATCCCCATTCGCTGCCCTGTACCACATGGCATTTTTCTGATAGGTGAACCCAGCACCAATATTCAGAATGCGCTTCTTACCAAGATAAGAGCCGGTCATGTATGGCAATTGATTGCTTTCCTTATCCAGGAACTGCCACATGAAATAGCCATTATATTGCAGCTCCGGAGCCCTGGAAGAAAAATAAGCCGTATTTGTTGCCGTTGGAGAAGCCGGTAAGGTAGCCACAGTCGTCAGTGCATTCTGAATCGGAAAAGGGTTAGCCACCGAGAGGCGGTAATCAAAGCCCCTGATCTTACCTTTGGCATATACACCGAGTTTTCTAACAAACTGATCAGTGACATCATTCGTTGTTTCCTCAACAACAGGTAAATCAAGCCCTAAAATATTTCCCACACCCGAAGAGGAATAACGCGATGTGCCATTCCAGCCACTTAAACCTCCGCCAATGGTCAGGTAATTTTTATAGACGCTGTATTCCGCTGTGACATCGTGAAAAAACAAACCCGGTTTACGCGACGATATACTGTTAAAGCTGTTGATTCCAAGTTGTGTGTAAAAAAACACTTTCCTGGTAACCTGGCTCATAACCTGGTAGCGAACACGGCGTAAACCCACGTCGAATGTTTCTTTTTTAGGTGTACTATAAATAACAGAGCCCGGGTTATTATCGTTGTAACGAAACCAGATCTGCGCCAGTCCCGTAGCCTTAATATAACGCGTACTATCGTCGTTCAGGTAAATTTTCAGGCCATCCTTAAATCTTGCATTTAGGGATTGCGCTGTGGCTACGCTGCTCAGAGCAACCATAGCAACACATATTATAATTTTCAAAAAGTTGTTTTTCATTGTATCAATGTTCTGAATCCGGATTATCCGGCTCATCAGAAATGCAGTCTTTTCATTACTAACTCAGGTCACAAAATTATTACATAGGACATCCGGTTTGTTACAATACTTATACCTGTTGTAGCAATCGTAACACGAATACACCCGCGTGAAAAAATGGTCTTGCCCGGCCCCTGAAGAAAACTATGAAAAAACTTATCGCTAAGTGTAAAACTCCAAGGGCGGGCAAGGTTCTTTGAGGCCTATGCGGCTCTCAATACTTTTGTTGATGTGGCGGCTTTACCTTTAGGTTTATGAGCCTCATGCTCTTCGATGGTTACTTTGCCTCCATCCATTTCATAATCGTGCTGAAAACCATGAAGCGCATGCAATGTCGTATGATCAATCACTTTACACGATGAAAGATCAATCGTTACATGTTTACCTTTCTCAATCGCATAAATTTTCTTCTTAAGTCCCAGGTAATTTGAGAATAAAGCATCACCGGTTACAATCACGGTAACATTATTCCCATCTTCTTTCATTGTCGAATTTGATTTAAAGAAGTTGGTAAGGCTCGCGCCGCTGAAAAGATTCAGCAGGAGTTCCAGTAAAATACCGCTTCCCACACCAATCAATAAATCCGTTGCCAGTGTCATGATAATGGTGATGATAAAAATAATCAACTGGTCGCCACCGATATGCAACATATGTTTGAATTCTTTCGGACCAGCCAGGCGGTAACCGGCAAAAATAAGAAGTGCTGCCAGGGCCGAATTAGGAATCATTTCGATAACAGGCACTGCCACAAGAACTGCAATTAAAAGGAACAATCCATGAAAGAAATTTGCCCAACGTGTTTTAGCACCAAAGCCTACGTTGGCCGAACTACGAACCACTTCCGAGATCATGGGTAAACCGCCGATGATACCGCTTACGGCATTTCCGATACCAAGACCCGCAAGATCTTTATTGGCATTGGATTTACGGTGGTATGGATCAAGACCATCGATCGCTTTCACTGTCAGTAAAGACTCAAGGCTACCGATAAGGGCATACAACACAACATACTGGATGAAAACACCTGCATTGGTCGTCATCCCTGAAAAATCGACATTAATAAACTGTTTGCCTAAAATTTCTGTAATATGGCCCACTTTTACCAGTGAGTATTTACTGATTGATTCGTCGGTTCCTACAGCATACATAATGCCTAATGGAATGGCGACAATAAGCACAACCAGTGGTCCGGGAATTTTTTTCAGGAAAGGTATTTTAACGTATGCAAAAAAGAACATAATACCCAGACTGATAGCACCTATGATCGCGAGGTGCGGACTCATATTGGCAAAAAAATCAGGAATATGCCCTGCAAGAGGAAGTACCTCATAACCTTTGTGTGTAATTGGATCTTTTGATAAAGCAGGGTCAGCACCCAATAATACAGGAATTTGTTTTATGATAATGATAAAACCGATAGCCGCCAGCATACCATGTATAGCCGCACCGGGAAAAAAATCAGCCAGGTTACCCAGTTTCAAAACCCCGAATAAAACCTGAACGAGGGCCGCTACAACAATACAACCCAGTGCCATGTGCCAGCCTTGTTCTCCCCCGCCAAATGCTTCAATAGAACCGGAAACAATAACGATTAATCCGGCAGCAGGACCTTTGATGGTGAGTCGGGAACCTGCAAAAAATGAGACCACAATACCACCGATAATCGCCGCAACAACGCCAAATATAGGATTCGGAAATCCGCTGGCTTTTGCAATACCCAAACTAAGTGGCAGTGCTAATAAGAAAACCATAAAGCCGGCCTGGAGGTCTCCCAGAAAATTCTCTTTTAAGCCTGCAATACCATCTTTTGGAATTTGATTGTTTTTTGACATAGTTTTATTTTTTTAGTAATTACAATTAAAAAGGGGAGTGCAGGACAGTATATATGAATTTGATTTTTCGGTAACAAAGGAATTTAGCCTATTAAAACGTTCCGGATGGCGTAGTGACACAAAAGACCAGCATACCGGGTTTTTAAAAAACAAGATAGCATGACGAAATACATCCAAACGACTAAGTGCAGAGCATATATTATTAAATGCCCCTGAAATTGAAGCAGTCTTAGCGTTTGTTTGGCCGTAGTTTTGAAAGTAGCCGATGTGGTAGAAAAAACAAAAGAGTGATAGAGAACTGCTTAGCAAAGAAAAGCTGAAAGAGAGTTTTCTCATGCTTATTTCTACGTTTTTTATTTCGAACAACCCGGTAGCCACGTCTTTATTGAATATCTGAAAAGCTTTAATTGACCAAATTCCTGTTATAATGATAAACGCCGCGATTATAAAAAATCCCTCAAACTGAAGGCCTGCAACAGGAAATGATTTTTCAATCATTTGAACCGGTTGAAATGCCCATAGGTTGGTGATGTGCATCATGCGTTTATTTTTTTAATTGATAATCCGGATAAGAAGAACACACCTGCTGAAACCTGAACCGGGCAGGCAGCATGTCAGGAGTGGGTGGTTTTAAATCACCCGGAAATCTGGTCTAGATTCGGAAATTGTGCACGGAAATGTAAATAGGATTGGCTTCCGCTAAGGAAACCTCCGTGTTCGCTACAGTAAGAGGTTGAATTTCTTCAATCTGGGCGAAAGAAAAGATAAAAGGAATGATAAATTCCTGAATGGTAAAAGCATCTTCAAAGTCACTTTCATTTTCTGACTCTGTGGCTTTGGCATTATTAAAGCTACTGGAAATATTAAGCCCGTTATCTGAGCTGGAAACCGTTTGATGTTTCATGGATAAAGAACCATCAAGCGGATTTGAATAAAACCCAAAAGCAATATTGAGAGATACTGAAAGCAGAAAACTGCTTAACAATAAAATACTCAGATATGTTGCTTTTTTAAATTTCATCCGGAAGGAAGGTACAGCTTTTAGGATACAAATTTAAACTAATATTTAAATGATGCTAATGTTTAAAGAAAAATGTTAACATCATTTAACGCCTAGTTATTGGTATAGGAAGGTGGCGGACTTTTCTTCATGAAAACAGCGCACATAAAGGCTGTAGTCACTGAAAAAAGAAGGAAAGGTACCATTTTAAATGTCACATACTTAAATGGCGACAGGGTTTGAATATTCTGAATCTGGTCGTTAATAATCTTCGCATACTGCTCCTGTTTCAAATCCGCGTGACTCTTCAGAATGTTCAGAAACGTCTCACTGTTGTAGTATACAGCGGCAATGTCTTTCCATTTCCACTCCAGTTCTATGTAATGATATACACTGATTATAAGGATAGCCAGTATAGCCGTTTGCAGGCCGGTGCGGAGTGCTTCTTTACCACCAATAAAGCCGCCGTTCTGTATACGGCTTTGGCGAATCGCCAGCCAGATAAACGGAAGTACGAGAAGTACAGAAATTATTTGCGACCACTTGAATCCGAAATTGGTAATAGCAAAACCACCCAGGACAATGATCAGTTTAAATACAATAACCAGGAGGCCGCAGATCAGGCCGAAAACCAGCGCTGTTGATTTTTTCATAATCCCTTATCCGTTCATGCTGATTAAAAATTCTTCATTGCTCTGTGTTTTGCCCATACGATCGAGCAGGAACTCCATTGCTTCCTGTGGATTCATATCGCCCAGGTGTTTACGTAATATCCAGAGACGTTGCAGGGTATCTTTATCCAGTAACAGATCGTCGCGGCGGGTCGAAGAAGCCAGTAAGTCAATAGCCGGGTAAATACGGCGGTTAGCCAGTTTACGATCGAGCTGAAGCTCCATGTTACCGGTACCTTTAAACTCTTCGAAAATAACCTCATCCATTTTTGATCCCGTTTCAGTAAGCGCTGTTGCCAGAATCGTAAGTGAACCTCCGTTCTCGATTTTACGGGCCGCCCCGAAAAACCGTTTTGGTTTCTGAAGTGCTGTTGCTTCCACACCACCCGATAATACCTTACCGCTGGCCGGCGCTACAGTATTGTAAGCCCTTGCCATACGTGTAATACTATCCAGCAGGATGACAACATCGTGTCCGCACTCAACCATGCGCTTGGCTTTCTCAAGCACAATGTTGGCAATCTTAACATGTTTCTCAGCCGGCTCATCAAAGGTCGAGGATACAACCTCAGCTTTCACACTGCGGGCCATATCCGTTACCTCTTCCGGACGTTCGTCGATCAATAAAATGATCAGGTAAATTTCAGGATGGTTATATGCAATGGCATTGGCCACATCTTTCAGCAACATGGTCTTACCTGTTTTAGGCTGGGCCACGATTAAACCGCGCTGGCCTTTTCCGATCGGGGAAAATAAATCCATCACACGTGTGCTGAGCGAGCTTTGCGGGTGACCGGTCAGTTTTATTTTTTCATTTGGAAATAAAGGTGTCAGAAAATCAAATGGTACACGGTCTCTTACATAAGAAGGTTCGCGACCATTGATGCTCTCTACTTTTACCAGCGGAAAATATTTTTCACCGTCTTTTGGCGGACGAATACCACCTCTGACAGCATCACCGGTTTTAAGTCCGAATAATTTGATCTGCGATTGCGATACATATACATCATCCGGTGAGTTCAGGTAGTTATAATCGGCGCTGCGCAGAAATCCATAACCATCGGGCATGATTTCGAGCACACCTTCACCAACGGCAATACCATCAAAATTATAATAAACACGCTCCTGTTTCTGATGTGTCTTCTCTTCGTGTTGCTCTTTTGGCATTACAAAATCAGACTCTTCATTCTGAGCAGGACCATTGTTGGTTTCTGCGGCTGAGAATTTAGATTCGCTGGTTTCGGTATTTACAACGGGTTGCACAACCGGTTCAATAATTTCTTCTTCTGCAATAGGATCAGAAATAGCATCTTCGATAATCGGTTCCAGGCGAACACGTTTGGCGCGCTTAACGTCTTTCTCCTCTTTCCGGTCTTCTTTACCGTTTTTCTGAAACTCACCGAAAACCTGGCCGGCCAATGCAGGATTGGCTGTCTGGGCATCAATAATTTTCAAAACAAGATCACCTTTTGCCAGTCCTTTAACATCTACGGCGAAACGCTTTGCAATTTCCTTCAGTTGCGGCAAAGTGCGACCGCTCAAATCCATGACTTCAAACATATTGAAATGATTAAATAGAAACTATTAAGTATGTAAGTATTGTTATTATGTTTCTGCTGATTTAATTAACCACAAGAACATGTGGTATAGAAACGACAGTGCAAGTATAAGTATTAATTTGAATAACGCAAAAAAAGAGATCTATTTTTCCGTATGGGGCTACCCCCTCCTGCCCCTCTGTTTAACGAAAAGCAGGCCATACAACAAACTCCATGTTCAAAAACCTTATTTTACTGATGTTTCAAGGTATCTGGCAAGCCAACTCTCCTTTAATGGAACTTCCCAGCCGGTGCTCAGTTCTGTTGAATGTATGATGGTATTATTATAAACAATCGTTTCCGGGTGAATGCTGTTATTGGCCAGAAGTGCCCTGATTTCAGTCTGAGGCGCCACCTTCACGGCTCCTTCTGCATCCAGGTAAGCCACCAGCAAGCGGTTCAGCAACTCAATACCAAATTGTTCCTCCAGTTGTTTCACAAACCGCAATTGCTTGTCAATGCTGCATCCGCTGGCATTGTATTTTTGTTCATTCACTTTTATAATCAGAAAGCGGTCATGTTTCAGTTCATAAGAAGCATCGAGGCTCACGTCATGTGCAGTCCAGTGCGACACAAAACCCTGGCACATATTCTTAAACTCATTCCATTGAGTATCAGCCAGTGGTTTACTGAGTGTATATATCCAAATACGTTCGTTCATGTAATAAAGATACGCATAAATCTATTCCTGTATTTCTTCATTTTGGCAGCACTCGTGGAGTTCCATTAACAAAAAAAGCCCGCGACAAAAGTGTCGCGGGCTCTGCAATCTCTTTAAAGTCTTATTCTTTGGCTATTTTCCTGGTGAGATTTCCACCGGGTGTTTCTATCACAATGGTGTAAATAGCTTTCGACAGAGTGCTTATATCAATAGACATATTTCTCTCTGAGTCGCCGGGCTGCATAAATACAATATCGCCCAATACATTATAAATACTTACTTTCCGGATATCATACTGCGATTTCACAAACAGAAAATCGTTGGCCGGATTCGGTGATAATACGATGTTTTTTTCCAGCTCTGCTTTTTGCACTGTAGTCACAACACTACCCAGGTTATTTTTCACGTTCGATTTCGATTTGGCGTATGTCTGTGCCATTGGCGATGTTGGCTTGGCTATCGGCGTACAGCTGAAGCCCTGCGCCTCTACCCTCCACGATGCCGTCGATTGGTATGTACCGTACTGCGGATCGTTCAGTATATTCTGAGTTCCGGCTACGGAAGTAACCACATGCCATGTACCATTACTGTTATCATCCCGCATCAGGTCAAACTGTGTAACCGGCGTCAATGCCTGACCTTCCACATCATAAGAGTTCCAGGTAAACGAACCTGCATTATTCACAAAATAAATACTGTTGTGGTATGGGCTCAATGCGCTCAGGTTTCCGCAGCTGTCTTTGAGCTGAAGTTTATAGCGGTATGTACCGGCATTTGGGTTACCATTCGCAGGACCAATCGTACGTACGGTATCTATAAACTGGCTGAGCACGCCATAAGGTTGTCCACCTATTTTCACATAGTTATTGGTGCTTACCTCGCGGTATACAAAGAAACTGTCGACATGCATGTAACTTGTCTTATCCCAGAAAATAATATTATTGGCAGATGTACTATCGACACTCACCATACAGATCTGTGGAGCCGATGCTCCGCTTACATTCACACTGATGCTGTCGGCAATACCGTTTCCGCAACTGTTGGTTCCGTATACCACAATGTAGTGTCCTCCCAGGGCCGTACTACTGCTATAATTTACTTTAATGGTATCTGCGCCATTGCCACCAACCACAGAAACACCTGAAGGCAGGTTCCAGGTATAGGCACTGGCATTATTGATCGTATTCACAGTATATTTAATACTTCCCGGTACCGGGCATAGTTCAACATTGTTTTGTCCGCTGGCATTGTATGCTGAACCCGGCAATGGATTTACAGTGATCTGCAGCAGGGTTGTATCGCCCATACCACAGGCATTTGAGCCGTATACCGAAATCTGGCCATGTGCAGCAGCATTGGCACCGATGTTCATGGTGAATGTATTTTGCGTGGTGGTCTGAACGCCGTTCATATCTGTCCACACATACGATGCAGCGCTGCTGATAGGGCTTATACTATAGGTCACGTTATTCTGTCCCTGGCACACGGTAGCCGCACCGCTGATAGTTGTTCCTCCCGAATATGGCAATGGGCTCACTACCACGGCGAGTGATGATGTGGCACTGGAACCGCATGAATTACCGGCAATCACGGTGATGTTTCCGCTTTGCGCATGATTTCCGAATAAAGCTGCAATAGAAGTAGCCGACGGATACGACGGTATACTTACCCCCGAAGGAACCGTCCATGAATATCCTGTAGCATTGGTAACAGCACCCACTGAATAAATAAACTGATTAGGATTACCTGCACAGATACCGGTGGTATTGCCTGCAATGGCGCCCGGGGTTGCCGGCGCACCGATAACCTGGATAACCTGTGTTTTGATGTAATCCAGGCCTGTGGCATTGCTGTGTGTTTTCAACTGAACTGAATATGTACCAACCGATGTATAGGTTTTCACAGGGTTTTGAAGGGTAGATGTATAATTGGCTGTGCCTGTGAAATTAAAATCCCAGTTCCAGCTGTTTGCACTCACCGAAAGGTCTGTAAAATTAACAGGGCTGTTTACGCACACCTTCGTTGGTCCTGCATCGCTTGTAGGGCCGTAAGAGAAATTGGCAGATGGGGTACAGGCCGGGTTATTGAAGTCCGCGATCAGGATCATGGTATCGCGCTTCGCCGGGCATACACTGCCATTGCGAACCACTGTCCAGATAAATTTATAGGTATTGGGTGTTGAACCGAATAATCCTGTAACCGAAGTGCTGTTTACTGTAGGATTACTTACTGCCGGAGCAGGCGAACCTATATAAGTCCAGGTGCCGGCATCGCCTCCGCTGAGTGCTGTTGCATTTAAGAAACCGGTTGTTCCGCATACAATGTTCTGATCAGGTCCTGCATTTGGTGCAGCCGGCTGCTGGTTCACGGTAATGTTGAATAATGAAGCGGCGCCATTGCCACAACCATTTGTATTGATCGGGTATACGGAGATTTGACCATTACCCGTTGTAGATGCGGTTGCCACTGTGATCTGGTTTGTTGTAGCGCCGGCAGTTACTGTAAATCCCGATGGAACTGTCCATACATAACCGGTTGTATTGGCCGTAGGTGCTATGCTGTAATTTGGTGTACTCACACCGGCACAAATCGTTGTTGCTCCCGATATTGCTCCAGCAGCCGATGGCTTTGGTTTTACCGTTACCGAAAATGTTCTGGTGGTGATGTTATTCACCGACCAGCCATCATCCACTGTGACCGTAATAACAGCAGTACCATACTGCCCGGCTGCCGGTGTAAAGTATAAAGACGCGGTGCTGTTAGGGTTTACATAACTGATGCCTGGATTCGGAATTAAAGAGGTATTGCCGGATGAAGCTGTAATACTCAGGTTCTGGGTTTCGTTGGTAGAACCGTCGGATAAACCGGAAATGCTCACCACCTGTTGAACCGCGTCCTGGCAAACGGTTACAGAAGAAATCGCATTTACAGTCGGCGCCACATTCAGTGTATTGAACGTGTATGTATCGCAGGAATTATACATCCTGGAATTATAGTCGTATGAAGAAGATGTAGAATAACTCCCCGGAATGTACTCAAAATCGTTTACCTGGTAGGTTGTAGCCCCGGCCAGACCACTCACCGTCATGGTGGTTCCCGAACCGTCGTAAATAGCATAAGCTGAGCCAACCAGTGCTCCTGAACCGTAATTTACGTTTGAGGCATAATAGTGGCCGTTGGCAGGAGCACCGGGCGATACGCTGGCCGGAGCGAGGGTAAGGAAACGATAACCGCTTCCTGCCGAAAAATTGATTGTTGCTGATGACCCGCTAATCCCGGTAACTGAGTTGAGAGAACTACACGTAGCGGGTAAAGCCGCCAGTGTATTAAACTGAAGAGTACTCACAGAATAATTCGAGTTATAATAGTAAATCCCCAGAAGTGTGTTGTACTCATATACATAACAATCGTAAAGGGTATTTGGCGTGAGGTTGTATACATAAACTGCGTTGCCGGTTCCTTTGTAAACTACATAATTATCCACAGCGCCATTTACTGTAGAGCCAGATCCGTAGCTTGCACTGGCCGAATAGTTTGTTGAGTTATTAGACGGCACATACCCCGCACTGGAGTTCTTACGGATCACAACCATGCAATTCTGTCCATTTCCGCGGGTCCAGCTGATCGAAACAGCTGTTCCTGAAAACTTATAGGACATTTGCACATTGGAGGCCTGAACAGTAGGAGCCTGGGCCATCAGGGGGCGTTGATAGGCCAGGAAAGCAATAAATAATACACTAAAAAGGTAGATGTGTTTTTTCATGAATAAAAGGTTGGTTTATAATTGAAGGAATTTTTTTACTACTTCATTACTTAAAAGACAGATCAAAATTACTAAAAGTTGCCTGAGGGGGGCGGTTGTTGAAAAAGTGTAATTAAATGAAAATCAATTATTTAAAAACACAAAAATGAAAAAACTGATAAATATTAGCTTTTTACACGCCCAAAACAGGCGTTTATCTGCTCAAAAAAGAAATTAATCGATAAAAATCAGATGAATTTACACTTGCGGCTGGCAAAAGCACACATGCGCAACAGGATAAGCCCATGCTTGAACCGTGAAATATTGGTGGTACCATAAGTACGTTCGCGGTAACGGATAGGTATTTCCACTATTTTCAGATTCAGCTTATGCGCGCCGAAAAGGAGGTCAAAATCCCCGAAAGGATCAAATTCCCCGAAGTACTTACGGTTCTTGGTCAGCTTGATGTAATCCGTTCTGAACATCACTTTGGTGCCGCACAATGTATCCTTAAATCGCTGCTCGAGCAACCAGGTAAAAGCCCAGCTGAAAAAGTGATTGCCGAGGTAATTCAGAAAGCGCATGGCCTCTTTATCCATCGGGTACACCAGGCGGGTACCATTTATGAAATCACCCTTGCTGCTGGCAATGGCATCGTAGAACTTCGGAATATCTTCAGGTGGTACGGTCAGATCGGCATCCAGGATCATGAGGATATCGCCGGTTGCTATTTTATAACCTTCGCGCACGGCATCAGCCTTGCCCTTGCCTTTTTGCTGACCTATTTTAATATCGTGGGTGGCAGCGTATTTTTTCTGAATCTCCTTTATCTTCTCCCAGGTATCGTCGGTGCTGTTTCCTTCAATAAAAATAATCTCTACGTGTTTTCCGAATTTCGGTAAACGCAGGATTGCATTTTCAATATTGCCGCTTTCATTACGCGCCGGAATCACCACGGTGGTAGAATACTTTGTTTTGTATTCGGCCGGATCATTGGCCGGTAAAGGTTTGGCAAATGAATAGGTATTGAGACTGAAGAAACGGAAAAAAGGAAATTTAGCCAGGTATTTATTCAATAGCTCCGATAAAAGCGGAATGTAGAACGGAAAAATCATCCGCTTGGTATTGCGGTATACATCAAAGCCCGAAACAAAGAGGAGGTTATTCACATCCTTGGAGTTCAGCCAGTTTTGAAGTGGTGTTTTGGTTTTAAGGCCAATCAGCTCTGCAAATTTAAGGACAGGTTCCCACAGCGAATTATAATACTGCACAATAACCTTGGTATTGGCATGCGATACTTTTTTCACCTGTTCAAATACCTGTTGTACGTCATCCACAAATCCCACCAGGTTGCTCAATATAATCAGGTCGAATGTGCCCTCGAGTTCTATATTATTGGCATCCATGACCCTGAAGTCGATGCCTTTACCGGCATGTTTTTCTTTGGCCCAGGCTATATACTCATCACTGATATCGATACCTACACGACGGCTTCCGTCAATGCCAGCCAACAGATCCCCGCTTCCACAACCGATTTCAAGCACAGAGCTGTCCTCATGCGAAAAATACTGGCAGTACTTGGTGATCTCTTTCCAGTAATAACGGTTTATACCCCTGTTTTTACGGGATTTGGCGAGGGTATTGAAATATGTCTTTATATTTTCCAAGTTTCTTCTTACTGAAAAAGCCACCAAAGATAATCATTCAGTGGGAATTTAAATTAACAAAATCGGTGATGAGAGCAACCTCCTTAAATCTTCTCTATTTCAATTGTACAAAAAAGTCCCACCTGTTTAGCCAGGGGCGAAAAGGTTTTCTCTATGCCTTTGGCAAAACCATACATGAAATAAGGCAGCATGGCACTGCGAGATACGCCTCCGCTAAGCACATACATAAACGGGCTGTGATATTTGATCGAATTGATCCGCAGGTGTGGGAAATCCGTTTTGAATTGCTCCAGATCGCGTTCGAAATAAATATGCGGCAAAGCCTGGTTGGAATGACTTAACGGGTTGCCGGCCTTGATTTCGCGCGGTCCTTTTTCGTCGAACGGCTCATGGTGAAACCGCTTGTAAATAAAGCGGCTCAGCGGGGAATTTGCCGGTTCGATCATTACAATTTTTCCGCCTTTTAAAAGTGTACGTTCAGCTTCTTTTAAAAACAGATAAGGTCGAGGAATGTGATGAAACACATTCAGCATCATGATACAGCCCAGTTCATTTTCCTTATAAGGAAGTTCTTCTGCGCTGAATACTTTATCAACCACAGGCAGATCCAGAATATCGGAAGTCACAACTTCAGGGAACACATCTTTCAGAAATCCGCCACCAGAGCCAATCTCCAGGTAAATCCCCTTCCCTACGGAACGACTAACCTCTATAAATGTTTTATACCATTCCAGGTAAAGCCGTTTCAGAAATGGTTTCTGTAAAATAATATCACGATGTGCCAGTGTAGCTTTTGGATCATCGAGTTCATAAGGAATATGGTATTTTTTAAACACGGGCTTTCGATGCTATGATGTTCATATATGCCGATTCCGGAAGATCCAGAAACGTTTTTACAGTTTCTTCCTTCAACTCCTGAAGTGCATTATCCTTAATGAGGTAAACAAAAAAACCGGCCTGTTTGAGTAATGTAAAATATTCCAAAACCGAGTTTCCTGCTTTACGCATACCATAAGGCCAGAATTCGGAGAGCATCACCAGGCCGGGCGATGCCAGCGTATGTACCATGCCTTTAGCGGCACTCAGTTCAAAACCCTGGATATCCATTTTAATAAACTGCACAGGTTTACCAGCGAGATAATCGTCAATGGCAATCGCCGGAATATCAATTTCACTGTCGTACTCATCGGGCTTATACGTCCGGTGATCGACGTTTAGTTGTTTGGATGTATACACTTTAATGATACCTGTTTTATCGGAAACAGCCTTGTTATGGATATGCGCATTTATTAAGCCTGAAACGCGTTTGCGAAGGTGTCCGAAATTACCGGGTTCCGGTTCAAAAGCATGCACGCTGCCGGTAGGGCCAACAAGCCCGGAAATAAACTCTGTATAGAATCCGATATTGGCGCCGATATCGAGCACTGTATCGCCGGGTTTAATAAAGCGTTGTAACAAAGACATTTCAAACGCATCCTGGCGGCGCTTAAACCGCGAGTAAACTGCTTTATATACAGGAAAACAATTTTTATACAGAAAATTACCGAGTGCTATACTGAATGATGAAGCCATGCTGTGTTGTGCTTAGTACTTTATTTCAAGAACATAAGACTGTTCCACATCGCCTTCGGTATGAATAAGTTTCAGTTTCTCCGGATACTTCTGCATAATGGGTTGTACTATATTATGCACCGTATTGATAATCTGACCAGTGTTTTTTGTAGGGTCAATCCGGAGACTGCCAAGCATAACATGAGTTACACCGTTCTGTCTGAAAAAGGCTAATGCACTATCGGGATTTGATTGCTCTGTCAGCGAATCTTTTTTGATAACACTGTATATCGGGAAGAATTTTTTACCATTCCCGTACACAAAACTCATAGGTGCTTTCCGGCTGGCTACAAGGGTATTGGCAGGAAGACTGTCGGCGCACCAGCGGCTGCATTTCAGGAAATTACGCCAATCGGGGGTATAGCCAAAATAAATATCTCCAGCCAGGTTTTTTTTCACAACAGGTATATTCGTCATACCTCTTGATACAGACGACATCATAACCGAAAAAGAGATCAGGGCAATTACTGCTATATATATAATCCGTCCCATATCCTTGTTATACGTGAGCTGATACAGGAAATAAAAAATAAGAATCAGCATCACAGGCATACAGATCAGGATGATGCGGGGCTGATCCCAACGTGCCTGAAGAATAATAAATGAAAGCAGTATCTGGGCACCGGTAAACAACCCCAAAAAGAAAAGCGGTTTCTCTTTTTTCTTAAACACAAAATAAAGTCCCGCAAGCGTACATACAATCACCAACAGGGCCAGAAATCCATTAAGCTGTATCGAATGTTCATCCTGAAAGCCCAGTATCTGAAAAAAACGTTTGCTCAGATACAGTTCACAGTTGTCAAAAAAACGACCGATAAAGCCCGACAGATCGTCGTTTCCTGCTGCTTTGTTGTATGGATCTTTCAAAAGGAGGATCTTACTCTGGCCATCAAACTGGTTCTGCGAGCCCCATATTAAGCGGACAATAAGCTCATACGGAATTTTAAATGCCAGGTAAGCTCCCAGTGAGAATGCCGCATTTTTCCATTGTTTTTCGATAAGGAAAAAAAGAATCAGGGCTGGTACACCAACAATGGCGACACTTTTACAGGCACTGATCAGGAATGTGAACAGCCCCAGCATCAGCCAGAGTTTAATGTGTTTCTGAGGCTGCGGGTTTTCACGCAGAGCATCGTAAAGTTTAAAGAAATAATAAAAGAATAAGGACTGCAGGAAAAGATAGAACGCTTCGGTGAAAGTCATGCTCGCAAAGTACTGAATCAGGTAATTGCAGCTTACAAAAAGCATAACAGGCAATAAAATAAGGTAAGGGATGCGCTTGTTAAATGTTTTATAAAAGAAAATAACCGAAAGGAGATTGAAAATAACGTTGAAAATCTTGAACAAAAGCAGTTTGAACCCAAATACTTTAACCAGGAGCCCCAGAAACATAACATACAACGGGGCATTCTGCGTATAGAAATAAGACGGAAACTCGTGTACATAGCGCCAGCCTCCTTCCAGATAAAGGGCATCATCGTGTGCTTCACTGATCCGGGCATTAAACAAGAGGGCCGAAAACAACAGACTCAGAAATATAAATGCATACAAAAGCTTTTTATCGTTTTTGGAACCCCAGCTTTCGAATGTATCGAAAATGGTTTTTGCATTGTTTGTACGGGTGGTTTTTATGGTTGCGGTTTTAGCCATACGAATATCTTAACCCACAAAAATAGCAAATAAAATAAGCTATACACATGAATAGCAATGCAGTTTTTTTCTACTTTTATACTCTGTTTTTAAAGCTTTAACACCGCCTTTTTCAGGGCAATACGTATATGTTTCATTTTATCCTACGCACCATTCCGCGCCCTATACTTATTAAGCTGAGTCTTGTATTCAGTAAAATTGCCCCCCTGCTCTATTACGGCAATACCTACGAAGACCCAATCAGTGGTAAAACCTACCGCAAGTTTTTACCTTATGGATACAGCGGCAAAGCCAAACGCGACAATGTGCTGTGCCCGGGCAGCTTATCGCTCGAAAGGCATCGTTTGCTGTGGTTGTACCTGAAACAAAAAACTGACTTTTTCACAGCACCGCATAAATTACTGCACATCGCCCCTGAACAATGCTTCTACAAGCTTTTCAGAGCCATGAAAAACCTCGATTACACAACAGGCGACTACAACAGCCCTATTGCCGATGTACATTTCGACCTGCATAAAGCGCCTTTTGAGAATAACACTTTTGATGTGATTTTCTGTAACCACGTACTGGAACATGTAGAAGACGATGCTCAATGTATGCGCGAGCTATACCGGATCATGAAACCCGGCGGCTGGGGTATTTTCCAGATCCCGCAGGATCTGAGCCGCGAAAAAACCTACGAAGACAAAAGCATTGTGAGCGAACATGACCGTGAAATACATTTCTGGCAGAAAGACCACGTACGCCTCTATGGACGTGATTATAAAGACAGGCTGGAAGCAGCAGGCTTTAAAGTAACCACAGAAGATTTCACGAAAGAACTGAGCCCTGAACTCGTAGAACGCTATCGCTTACCAAAAGGTGAACTGATCTATCTCTGCAGAAAATAATGCGTTATATTTTCCCGATACTTTTTTTTCTCTTCTTATACAGGGGCAACGGTTTCGCCCAGAATTACAACGATTTCCAGGTCGTACTTCACGAAGAAGCCATCAATAAGGTATTTACCGCTGTAGGTGAAATCAAAGGCACCAATGAGTATGAGGTTATGCTCATTAAGGGGCACTACACCTGGACCATCATAAACCCGCGGATCAACCTGAAACCCGACAGTAGCGATTTTACCTGCGATGCCAAAGTGGATGTGGGACCTTTTAACTACAAAACACAGGTAGTTGGTGTTGTGAAAATTGGTTACGATTCCAAAAAAAATGAAATTTCGATCCGCATTACCCGGGCTATTTTCGAATTATATACCATTATTTTCGGAAAAAAAATTCACATCAAGGACATACATCTCGAAGATCATTTCAAGGACCCATTTGTGTTTGAAGGTCCTAAAACACTGGCTACCGACATGACCTTTACCATGCCAGACAGCACAATAAAAACCATTTACGTGCAGCCTACAGATTGTGTAATGAAGGTTATAAAACAGGCTATTGTCACCAGCTGTGAAGTACAGGCTGCCGACAAGCCTTTCAATAAGCCCATCAAGGTACAGCCACCGATTCAGTCAGTAAGTGATGCGCCCAAAACCAGCACACTGACACCAGCGACCAATGGTCAAAAGAAATAAACCATGAAGCCATTCCAAAAAATTTTCCGGCTCACCATTACTTATTTTATAATAGCAAATAGCATCTGTGCCCAAATAAACCAGAGCAGTGTCAAACTATTGATTGCTGACAACCAAACCAACCAACCTATTACCAATAGTAGTGCTCAGGTTATTCTTAATCAGGACACCTTTAAAATAATTACTGATGGCACAGGCAGCTATACACTTACCAACTTAAAATCTGGTAAATACAGTTTACAAATAGCATGTCCTGGCTATTCTACCTGTAAATTTATTCCGATAATTTTGAAAGAAGGCGCAACGTGTTACCCTGTTGTCCATTTGGATAGAATAAAAGAACACCGCAAGAGAAAAAGAAGAAGTTAATTTTGCGTTCAGATTTTTAGTGATACTTATTAGTGGTACTTATTAAAAATATCCCAGCTGCTTTCATAAGCACGCTGTAATTCGGTTTCATTGACATTGAACGGAAGACCATTCTTTTTCAAATAATACTCCAGATCTTCTGTAGCCAGATTCCCTGTCAGATCGTCTTTCGCCATCGGGCAGCCACCAAAACCATGAATGGCAACATCAAAGCGCTGACAACCGCTACGGAACGCTGCATCTATTTTTTCCTGGGCTTTTTCTTTGGTCGAATGCAGGTGAGCCCCGATTTCAACATCTTTAAACTCGGGAATGATATTGGAAAAAAGATACGTAATGTTTTCGGGTGTAGAGCAACCAATGGTATCGGCCAGGGCAATGATTTTGATACCCATGCTGCTTAATTTTTTAGTCCAGTTAATCACGATGTCACTGTTCCATGGATCCCCGTAATCGTTTCCGAAAGCCATGGAAATATACACCACCAGTTTCTTGTTATGTTTCAGGCACAGGTTCTGGATTTCATCCACACGCAGCAGCGACTCCTGTATGCTGGAATTGGTATTGCGTTGCTGAAAGGTCTCCGAAATAGAAAACGGGAAGCCCAGGTAACTGATCTCATCAAACGCACAGGCATCTTCGGCACCACGGGTATTGGCTATAATTGCCAGCAATTTGGAAGATGTAGCCGATAAATCGAGCCCTTTCAATACGGCAGCAGTGTCCTGCATCTGGGGAATAGCCTTGGGCGAAACAAAGCTCCCGAAATCAATCGTATCAAATCCTACTTTCAGGATCTGGTTGATATAAGCCGTTTTTAATTCGGTTGGGATAAACTCTTTGATGCCTTGCATGGCATCTCTTGGACATTCTACCAGTTTCATGGCTTCCTTATTTTTGAGTGTTCAAAATTGCTTGATTAATCTTTTTGATCAGTGCCGGTCCTTCGTATATAAAGCCTGTATACAGCTGCAACAGATCTGCTCCGGCATTTAGTTTATCGAGAGCGTCCTGCGCACTGTGAATCCCCCCTACGCCGATTACCGGGAATGCATTACCGGAATGCTGTTTCAGGTAACGGATCACCTCGGTGCTGCGTTTTGTTAACGGTTTACCGCTAAGACCACCAGCCCCGATTGCATCAATTTCAGCTTTCGGGTACGTCAGCAATTCACGGCTGATCGTGGTGTTTGTAGCCACTACGCCATCAATGCCTGTTTCTTTTACAATAGCTATAATATCATCGAGCTGGCTGTCGGTCAGGTCCGGCGCTATTTTCAGCAGGATTGGTTTACGTTTTGCTTTTTTCGAATTCAGTTCCTGCAATCGGTTCAACAAGGCGGTTAATGGTTCCTTGTCCTGCAGAGCCCTGAGATTGGGCGTATTGGGAGAACTTACATTTACCACGAAATAATCGACCACATCGAACAGGGCCCTGAAGCTGTATTCATAATCGGCAATGGCTTCTTCGTTGGGTGTGACTTTATTCTTGCCAATATTCCCGCCGATAATCACGTGCGTTTTGCGTTTTTTAAGTCGCAGCGCGGCGGCATCAACACCTTCGTTATTAAACCCCATACGGTTTATCAGGGCTTCATCTTTAGGCAGCCTGAAGAGGCGCGGCTTATCGTTTCCGGGTTGTGCTTTTGGTGTAACAGTTCCGATTTCAATAAATCCAAAACCGAGAGATGCCAGTTCATCAAAGGCTTTGGCGTCTTTATCCAGGCCGGCCGCAAGGCCAACGGGATTTTTGAACCGGATGCCAAACAACTCTTTTTCCAGGCGGGGATCTTCAACAGAGAGGATACTGCCTGCAAGGCCTCTTCCCAGGGCATTACCCAGGGCCAGTTTCAGCAGATCGAAGGTTAAATAATGAGCTTTTTCGGGGTTGAAACGGAAAAGAACAGGCTTTAATAACCACTTATACATAGGCTACAAAGTTAGGGCTTGTTGCTGACTAAAACCCGGGGCAAGAGAAATAATTAAAAAAAGTGCATTTTTTTTTGTTAAAATGTGCAAATTGTCAAAAAACATATATCTTTGCATCCAAATTTATAAAACCTAAAACAAAACAAAAATGAAAAAAGTATTATCAATCGTTGCTGTAGCTGCTTTATCAGCTGCTTTCGTTGCTTGTGGTCCTTCTAAAGAAGAATTAGAGGCTAAAGAAAAAGCAAAAAATGATTCAATTGCTGCTGTTGAAAAAGCTAAAGCTGATTCAATCGCTGCTGCTGACGCTGCTGCTGCTGCTGCTGCTGAAGCTGCAACTAAAGCTAAAGAAGATTCAACCAAAATGGCTGATTCAGTAGCTGCTGCTGCAAAAGGTCCTAAAAAAGGAAAATAATTTTTGAGTTATCTCAAAATTACAGAAACCCTGACGGATTGCGTCAGGGTTTTTTGTTTTCAATACATCCCCTGTGCATAATTTCATGGTTCACGTATACCAGTGTATTTACTAATTTGTAATTTAGTCGTATGAGTTTTGGAATCTGCAACCTGAGTGTTGTACCCTGCCGCAAGGAGCCTTCCGGCGCCAGCGAAATGGTAACCCAGCTATTGTTCGGCGAACATTATGCCGTTATCGAGGATAAGGAAGACTGGCTCCGCATCAAAATAGCCTACGACGGTTATGAATGCTGGATCAGTGCCAAACAGCATGTGGCCATTCCAGAATCAGCTTATAAATTACTGAACCTGCAGAACCCGATTCTGAGCAGCGAGCTGGTCCAGATTATCGCCAATACTACTGATCATACGGTATTTCCGCTCACCATTGGTGCTACACTCCCAGGTTATATAGACCGGACCTGTAAAATTGAACATACACATTATACATTCGAAGGCCAGGTAAGCAATACCCAACATAAAAAGGGTGTCAAAGAACTCATTGATACGGCTTTCCTGTTTCTGAACGCCCCTTATCTGTGGGGTGGCCGAAATCCTTTCGGGATCGATTGTTCAGGCTTCGTTCAGCTCGTGTATAAACTCAATGGTTACAAGCTTCCGCGCGATGCCTATCAACAGGTTGAAATGGGACATCCCTTAAGTTTTGTGGAGGAAGCACAGGCCGGTGATCTTGCTTTCTTCGACAATGAAGAAGGTCGGATTGTGCATGTGGGTATTGTACTCGATGAGCAACGCATTATACATGCAAGCGGTTCTGTGAGGGTCGATAAATTTGACCACTACGGCATCTTTCATTCCGACACAAAAAAATACTCGCACATGCTGCGGGTTATCAAAAAAGTAATCTGATTTTTTCTAACGTTTTTCGGACTTCCAGCGGTAGTAGCAGTCCATCACCCGGTAGTACAGGTCGTAACCTTCATGGGTCAAGATATAATCATTACTCAGGTAAAAGCAATATTTACGAAACTCTTCAAAATCTATGTTTTCGTCGCCGGTAAGTTTACGCAACACTTCCGGATTGAATTTTTTGGCGACCTCTTCTTTTTCGAATAACTCCTCAAAAATCCTGGCCAGCTTACGCTGTTCCTTTCCTTTTTTGCTGAACTGCTGGTACAAGGCGCTGATCGGGCTTTGCAGGGCATTTACAACAGGCATATGGCTGCCTTCGATCACCCGTTTCATATAATCTTTTTCGTAGGGTTTCAGTTTAAAATCGCTCACCACCACCTGGTTCAGGTTATAGCTCATCTGCTTCATAATGACTTTGGTCTCCGAACCATCTTCGTGGTATAAAGACTTTACCGGAAGGCGGAGTTTAAGATAGCCTACAAACGAAAATAAAACGGTGTCTTTCAGGTCGGCATTAATAACGAATTTCCCGTTGAAATCGCTCATGAGTCCATTACCGGTTGTTTGATCGATCACGTATACAAAAGGCATAGGCGAAACACTATCCACATCGGCCACAAGCCCTTTGACAGTAACCACCTGCGCCATACCTGAAAAGGTGAAGCAGATCAAAAAACCAAGGATGGTATGTTTCAATTTCATATCAGGCCGTTTCGTTCTAATAAAGCAAAATAGACTCCCTGTTCTTTTCCTGTATTTCCGGAGCAACAGGAACCCGTTGAGGCATGTTTCTACTGTTTCTGCAAATCTATCAAATGCAACGTTGCAAACATATAATTTATTCACATAGGTTAATAATTTAACCTTTTTTAATGCCCATTATATCGTAAATTTATGGCTCTGTTATGGATAATTTTATTGTATCGGCGAGGAAGTACCGGCCACAGCACTTTAATACAGTGGTGGGGCAAAGCCACATTACCAATACATTAAAACAAGCCATCCGTAATGGAAAAATTGCCCAGGCTTATTTGTTCTGCGGACCACGTGGTGTAGGAAAAACAACCTGCGCCCGTATTTTCGCCAAAACAATTAACTGTACCAACCTGAGTGATCAGGGTGAAGCATGCGACCAGTGCGAATCCTGCCTGTCGTTCAATACAGGTGCTTCCCTGAATGTATATGAACTCGATGCCGCCAGTAACAACTCCGTTGAAGATATCCGTAACCTGGTAGACCAGGTAAGGTTTGCACCACAACTCGGCGAATACAAAGTGTATATCATTGACGAGGTGCACATGTTGTCTACAGCGGCTTTCAACGCTTTTCTCAAAACGCTGGAGGAGCCTCCAAAACATGCCAAGTTTATCCTGGCTACTACCGAAAAACATAAAATCATCCCGACTATTTTGTCGCGTTGCCAGGTGTTTAATTTTAACCGTATCAAAGCGGAAGACATTTCCAACCACCTGGAATATATTGCCGAAACCGAGCACGTAAAATACGAAGAGGAAGCCATGCACGTTATTGCCCAGAAGGCTGACGGTGGTTTGCGCGATGCCTGCTCTATCTTTGACCAGATGGTTGCTTTTACCGGCAATAACCTCACGTATAAGCTGGTGGTGGAAAACCTCCACGTACTGGATCATGATTATTATTTCAAACTTACAGAGGCTGCACTCACCGGCAATCTGCCGGAAGTACTTGTAACATTTGCCGATATCTTAAATAAAGGGTTCGACGGTCATAATTTCATTATTGGTTTTGGCGAACATCTGCGAAACCTGCTTGTATGCAAAGACCAATACACCGTGCAATTGCTCGAGGTAAGTGAAAACCTGAAACAACGTTTTGCCGAACAGTCGCAAAAATGCAGCATGCCATTCCTGCTGAAAGCGCTCGCTGTGATCAACAAGTGCGATGTAAATTACAAAGCCGCGAAGAATCAGCGATTGCAGGTCGAAATGGCCCTCATGCAAATCAGTTATTTAAATACCGCATCGGCCGATGCGGAAAAAAAAAAGATGAGTTAGATCCGGGGTTCGGACAAAACACGACCTCTGCCCCTCCCGTTAAACCTACAGCCACACTACAACCCAGCGTTCAAACCGTTTCCAAACCGGTTGTTCCATTCAGTGAACTGAAGATAAAAGCGCAGTTTTCGATGGGTGTTGCAGCTGCCGAAAATGCGGCTACACAACAAACCACGGTGGCTGCCGAAGTGGTTATAAGCAATGAACCTGTAGAACTCACCCAGGCTTCGGCAAAAGAAACCATCGTCAAATTTGCGAACCTGAAAAACGAAGCCGGTGCGCGCCAGCTGTTTGCCACATTATCAACCGCTGTCATTCAATTACAGGATATGACCATTGGTGTAGAAGTACACAATGAAGCCCAGCGTGAAAAACTCAATGAAATAAAACAGGACATGCTTGATTTCATCCGGAAGGATTTGTCCAATAATGGTGTTTTAATTGATATCCGTGTGATGCAACACCACCAGGAAACCAAAGCCTATAAGCCTACCGATAAATTCAAAATGCTTGCTGAGAAAAATCCAGCCTTACTGGAACTCAAGAAACGGTTCGACCTGGAGATTGAGTATTAGTCAGTTTACTGAATAATTGTAACGCTTCCTGTATACTCATGTATTTTACCCGATACATCCGTTATTAAAACTCTCCACGTATATACCTCATTCTGAGCTACAGGGTTTTTACCATTTACTCTTCCATCCCAACCCTTTGACAAGTCATCAGTTTTATAAATACACGTTCCCCAACGGTCGTATATCCACATCATATAATCTTCAATACCGATTCCTTTACCGCTGAAAGTATCATTCACACCATCCATATTCGCAGGTGTAAATGAATTTGGTATATAAAACACAAACTGAGGTTCGACAACGACTATTACATAAGCCGTCGAAAAACATCCAAATGAATTTTCGACAGTCAGGGACGTTTTATAAGTTCCTGCTGTCTCACTATTGTATATATGGCTAGGATTTACATGCACTGAATCATGGGTGGAATTATCCCCAAAATTCCAGTTCCACTTCGTATAATTCGAAGATTCATTTTGAAAAAACACCAATGGCTCAAGTAAATCAACAGGGTTTGGATTAACAGTATATTGTGCCAAAGGCATAGGAAAAACGCTCACAGTTGCTATGGCCGATGCTGTACATGTTCCGATTCCCCCTATAACCATAAAATTGGAGGTTGTTATAGGTGAGACGACTATTACAGAATCCAATGATCCATTGTTCCAACTATAATAATATGCCCCAGTGGCAGACAATGTTAATGTTTCGCCTGCACATATATTTTTATTCCCTGAAATTGTAAGTTCAGGGCTTTGATTTACAAAAACAGTGAGTGTTGTCTGGGTAGTGCATGTTCCGGTAGTTCCTGTCAGTGTATATATAGTTGTTGTTATTGGACTCACATTTATGGATGGCTGTAATGAACCATTACTCCACGTATAAGTCGATGCTCCATTAGCATTTAAAACCGTATGACCTCCCGCACAAACTGTCGAAGTTCCTGTAATATATACTGATGATAAAACAACATGGGTAGTCGCCTGACTTGTACAGCTACCTACAGAACCAATGACTGTATAACCCGTCGCAGAAGCCGGGTTAATCTGAATAGAAGAACTTGTAACACCTGTATTCCATGTATAAGATGTGGCGCCAGAGGCAGTTAAGGTTGATGCCTGCCCGGAACAAATAACAGTGCTGCCAGTAATACCAAGTGAAGGTGTCGGGCTGACATTAACCTGAATACTTGCTGTATTGCTACATATCCCTGTTATCCCTGTGACAGAATATACGCTGGCACTTCCCGGATTAATTAATAAAGATGCTCCCGTATTTCCAGTATTCCAGCTATAAGTTGTTGCTCCTGTCGCGTTGAGTGTACCCGTATTTCCAGAGCAAATGGTTGTATTTCCTGATATAGTTATTATAGGTATTGGATCAACCGTAACGGTCGTAACAACACTCTGTGTACACGAACCAATAGAACCAATAACTGTATAACTCGACGTACTGTTTGGATTTAAGCTTACTGAAGGCGTGGAAGCACCATTGCTCCACGTATAGTTTGTCGCCCCAGAGGCATTAAGAATTGTCTGCTGTCCCTGACATATATGATTCGTTCCTGTCAAAACCAGCGCAGGCATGGGAAGAACGTTAACTGTAATCGTACTTTGTGACGTGCATTGTCCATTTATTCCAATAACACTATAGGTAGTTGTTATGCCTGGGCTCGTCACAATCGAATTTGAAGTATTACCGTTGTTCCAGGTATATGACGTCGCTCCTGTCGCAGAAAGCGTTGTACTTTGCCCGGCACATAGTGTTGAATTCCCGCTCACACTTAATGTTGGACTCGGAATAACACTAACTGTAGAAATAGCCTGATTCATACAGCTACCGCTACCACCAGAAACAGAATATGTTGTGGTTGAAGAAGGATTTACAACAATAGAACTGGTAGTTGCACCGGTGCTCCACGTATAATTGGTTGCACCGGTGGCTTGCAAAGTAGCTTGCTGAGCGCTGCAAATTGTAGCAGAGTTCACAGCCACACCAGCTACAGAGAATGTTATTGGACCCGCAATAATACGGCAGTTTGCTGAGCTGATATTTCCATTTTCGGACGCAAGCAGTCTATACAGGCCCAACTGAGCGGATGTTAGTGGATTTATTGTATAATTAGGTGTAATTGCTCCTGTCAGGCTTGTCCATGTTACACCGTTGTTATTACTGAACTCCCATTGATATTGAGGAGATACATACGCTCCGGATGTGTATGAAGATGTTAATATAAGGGAGTCGCCTAAACAATAGGAATTCTGAGATGGTAAAATTCCTAATGCAATACCAGGACCACAAGGCGAGAGCGAAATATCATCTACCACATAATCATTCCCACATCCTCCGGGGGCATTATTTATTAATACAATGTCTACACTTGTCTGGCCAGGCAAGGTTGTAAAAACAAACCCAGCCTGAACCCAATGTAAACTTGTATTGGTATAACCTAATGGTAAATTCCCTGAGGTTACAGAGGCCTGAACAACAGAAAGCGGATATTCCACCTGAAATTTAACATTTGCATAAACATATCCAGGACAAACAGTTGTCGGTGTTGACGGCGTATTGTTATTAGCAAGGTAAGCGGAAAAAACGTACGTTGTATTCTGACAAAGACCAGTGACATGCTTGCGATACACTTCCGAAGGAGGGTAATCTGAATTAACAACCATCATATATCCTGTAGTTGTGCCGGAATGATCATAATCATTAACATAACCCAAATTAACACCTGAAGGATTACTTACATTAGATATAACATAGGTTCCATTAGGTGGATTTCCGGTTTGATAAATATAATTTGTAACGCCTGCCGGCAAGGCAGGACCATACAATGCTGAACCAGAACCAAAATCTTCCAGAAAAACCGGAGCGCCAAGACTACCTGTGCATAATTGAGACGCGCCATGAAAAGGCACAAAAATACTGAAAGTAAAAAGTAAAATCAGTCTATAAAGAAGAACCCCAAAACGATTATCTTTTTTCTCCAAAATCATGCATCATTTTCCATTCTCATACAAAAGTAAGGCATTACAAAAAGAAAAAGGTAACCACTTAAGAAGTTTTCAGCACCTTTTCAGAAGTCTTCTTTCAGGCATTTGATTTACTAAAGTCTCTCTGAAAAGAAAAGGGAGTAATGTATTTTTTATTTCTATAACTAAAAGCAACCGGCACGAAACACAAACCATATAAGTCCGCATGTTCTTTTTTACTCCGGCATCCGGCTGAATATATTCTTTCCGGTTTTCAGATCAAGTACTTGTAAGTAGTTTCCGTAAGCCTCGTTACCCTCCAGAATAATTTTATCCTTATAACGTGTGAGGTACACATTGTTAAAATATTTGGAATGGCTTACCATCATTTGCCTGACCTCGCCGTTCCATAAAACCCTGCCCGTAGATACGATATAAGCACTTACACGGCACCCGGTAGCAATATGATTGTAAGTGGCTACAACCAATACAGAATCACATAATACCGTTTTGGCAGCATTCCCATAAAATTCATTTTCAGTGCCCCAGTTTTTTCCATTGTATGTTACCTCTATTTTTTTATCGCGGATATGCAAATGGCCTTTCAGCGAATCTCCCTGCCCCAGGATCATACCTTCTGTAGAAGATGCTATCCGTGTCTGTTTTCCGCTCAGGAGGTTTAAAAACACACTGGCAGGATGTTCCCATTCATGCATGGTTGCAAAAACAATAACATCGGCTGAATGCCCGTAATAATAAAGGTAAGGCGAGGCTCCTACGCTCTTCCCGTTTTGTGTTTCGGTAACAGTACCCACTTCCCACACCTTCTGTTGATTTCCATGAGCATCGTATTTAAATACATGATACCCCACACCCGAATGAAGCCTGCTGACATAAATAACGCCCGAGGGTATTGCAAACAAAATAGCATCGCCGGATAAATGCACAGCCTTAGGGGCTTTCTCGAATGAAGGTATTGTTTTTATGATCTTACCCGATGAATCCGCTACGACAATATCACGGGTGTCTTTCAAGGTAAATACATTTCCCTGGTATGAGACAGAACGGGGCATACCTTCGTATCCGAACATGGGAGCGTAAAAAGATTCATGTTTAACTTCATGGTACCCGGCCACTGCATTTGTATCGAGCATCCTGAGCTCATCAGGTAATAAAAATGTCTCTCCGAAACGGTAGACATTCTTCACTTCGGTCTTAGCTGATCTCTCTTGCTGTACCGGACCAGGCTGCGCACAGGATGTAAGAATGTTCAAACCCCAAAAAACAAGAACCGCATACTTTATCAAAACTGTTTTCATAAGCCCTTTATAAATTTTCGCGGCAGGTATATGCCGGTTTCTCAACCCTGGCACCGCCCCACTCTACAACTGTAAATCCTTCGCGGGTAAAGGGTTTTATGACCTGCTCCCTGAGCGGAACATTGCCTGTGGATTTGACTTCGGCCCACAGCATAAAAACCCTGAACAACTGATCCGGCTTTGGCTCTATCGTGAGTTTGGCGTACTGGCTGTATTCCGTTTCAAACATAAAATGTATATAATATTGATCCTGCTTTTGCATCAGCGGGCACCAATAGGTTATAAAATCATTGGTTTCTTTTGCATTCAGGCCCATGGCCGAAAGTTTATTTTCGAAAAATGAAACAAGGCTGTCTTTCTTAACCATGAAACCCTCACGCAAATCAACAGTAGATGCTTGAATTTCTGTATTGCCTTCCCAGAAAAGATAGTTATATGTTTTACCACCCGCATGAAGTATTCCATCGGGATCAGCCTCCATATTCCAGCCTTTATTATACAAGGGATAGGTGAAACCCAAAGTGCCCTTGAAGTCGAGTTCTACATGCACCGGCATCTTTTGTTGCGGATACAGATAAATAACCGGTTTGTCGCAAATAACCGGGTATTTTGAAGACTGGAAGTAAACTTCAAGCGTCGCCTGATTCCTGGGTTTTATAACGATAGAATCGGTGGTGATTTCGAAATAGTCTTTTGAATAAAAAAACTGAAACCGGTGCTTACCGGGTTTTACGTGAAGACCGGCATCTCCTTTTGCATCCGGTGTTACCAGTTTATCGACACCGTTATCCGATAGTTTAATCTGTTTATTGGCGACTATATTTCCGGCATCATCATGAAAGCGAAGAATAAACAACGCTTCGGAGGTTTTGAGTCCGGGCATGACCTCCGTTTTTGAAATATAGTACAATGGCATTGATTCGCGGGTCTTGCCATAAAAGAAATGGCCCTGAAGTAAAAGAACCAGCACGAAAACCGGGGTAGAAAGTATAAAACGCATCTTATTTTTTTAAATACAGATGCGCATGCCATTACAAATCCATAAGATTCCTGAAAAAAGAAATAATTTATTTCGCTTTATACTTACGAAGAAGCATGAGTGTATGGTCCAATGAGGCTTTATTGGCCCAGCCCTGATGCCCCGGAATAACATAAGCCGGATTTCTGAACTTACGCTTTACGTTCTGAATGGATTGTGGCCATGCATTTGTATTGGCATCGCCCAGGTTCCCAAGGTCTGTGGCCTCGGTACTTTTAATAAAACAACCTCCGTATAATATTCCGGCATTTTTGATCCAGAGCACAATATTATCGGGGGCGTGCCCGGGCCCCGGATAATAGGTCTGAATGGTTTGTTCACCTACGCGGAAAACCGTATCGTTTTTAAATAAAAACTCCGCCCGGTGTTCTTTTTTTATCCGGCACAGACTATCGGTAAATACGCTTGTATAAGTCCGGGCACCATAGCGCCTGAAGAAAGGTAAGCCACCGGTACGATCTTCATGAGCATGTGTGGAAATGCAAAGTACCACTTTCTGCTGATGCCTCCTGAAAATACTATCGCAAAGCGGCTTGCATTGTGTTGTGTCCCAGGGGGTATCACATAAAACAACGCCGGCATCAGTGACCATGTACATTCCATTGGCAGAAACCGCACTGCCCTTGTAATCATGAAAGGTTGTGAAAATATAGCAATTGCCTGTCAGGTGGGTGATTTGAAGGGGAGTATTCTGAGCATATGCTACACTCAAAAACATAAAGCAGAATAAGTATGCATAAATATATTTCACAATACTGTACTTAAATAACCACAACGATTTTATATAAGCGCCCGATATAATTTCCCGGCAAAGAATTATAAGCAATCCAAAAACCGTTTATGAATTTAGTTTAAAGGTAAGAAACAAATCATCTCTATATGTGGATATGTAGGAAGCATTAGAACTATCTACTTTAGCATTATCGGTGCCATGATCCGACCTTTCCAGTACAGTAACTCTTTTGATGATCCGGGTTCTTTGAAATAAAATTCAAATCTGGCTTTCATCATTCCTTTTGCCCAATAAATCCTGTCCAATTGCACGAAACCCTTTAGGCAATAATACACCGCGCTTCCCTCCGGCATAATGCTGTTCAGATCAACACTAGCATAACACGTATCATGCTCGAATCTTAATTGCAAACTGCAATGCGTAGAAATACTTGTTTCGGAGTATGCATAAACACTGGTTGGGGTCGATCGGTAAACGTGCATGAAATCGGAGCCGTCCCACTCACTCATCTTAGCCTCGCATTCAAGTGTATGAAACAGATGTGTGGTATCGAGCAACCGATAAAATATCTCTGTAGAATCCTTAAGTACAATTCCCTGATCATCCATCATTCTATAGCATCGTTCGGGGCAAAAGCCTCCATCTGCGCATCCGGCATGTCCATTTTTCTTCATTTCAACGCCCCATGGGTAACTCCATTGCCTGGTAAATGTGAAATCACCAGCGAGACTGTCACACCATTGAACCAGTAATGGTAAAGGCTGTTTCAGATGTTTGAGTTTTGGTTTCTGTGCAAAACAAAAGCTACTCATCATCAAAAGAATATAAACAGTCTTTTTCAACGATATCATAGCTGGATTCTATCGGTGTATATTATCAAATTTACAAATTCTGCCAAT
>JAFDXR010000001.1:389447-399635 GCA_018267825.1 Bacteroidota bacterium
ATTTCAACTGATCGATTACAGCTTTGAACGCCTCAGGATTGTTCATTGCTAAATCAGCTAATACTTTACGGTTCAGCTGGATGTTTTTAGCATTCAGTTTGCCGATAAATTCGCTGTAGCTCATGCCGTGCTGACGAACACCCGCGTTAATACGCTGAATCCATAAGCTACGCATGTTGCGTTTTTTGTTTTTACGATCGCGGTAAGCGTACGTTAAACCTTTTTCTAAGGTGTTTTTAGCAATGGTCCATACATTACCTCTTGCTCCCCAGTAACCTTTTGTGAGGTTAAGGATTTTTTTTCTGCGAGCGCGGCTCGCGACGTGATTGACTGAACGTGGCATTTTTTTTCGTTTTTTGGCTTTTACGCGTTCCGTTTCATGGGAATCTTTTTAACGTAAGGCCTGGTTAAACATTTTGGTTTACTAACCGTTTTTACTCGGGTTGATGAAAAGATTACATAGCTAACAAGAACTTCACGTTGCTTAAATCAGAGTGGTCTACTAAACCTGATTTTGTTAACGCGCGCTTGCGTGCAGTGGCTTTCTTGGTCAGGATGTGACGTTTGAAAGCATGCTTTCTTTTGATCTTGCCGGTCCCAGTTACCGTGAATCTCTTCTTGGCGCTGGAGTTTGTTTTCATTTTTGGCATGTTGCGATTTATTATTTATGGTTTACTTAATTTTCTTATTTCTTTTTCGGGGCAATGACCATCAGCATTTTCTTCCCTTCGAGCATTGGTAACTGTTCTGCTTTTCCATACTCTTCGAGTTCATTGGCAAAGCGCAGTAATAAAATTTCACCCTGTTCCTTGAACACGATCTCACGACCTCTGAAGAACACGAAGGCTTTCACCTTGCAACCATCCTGTAAAAACTTGATGGCGTGATTCTTTTTGAAATTAAAGTCATGATCATCGGTATGCGGTCCGAAACGGATATCTTTTACAACCACTTTAGAAGCTTTGGCTTTTACTTCCTTCGCTTTCTTTTTCTGTTCGTATAAGAATTTACCGTAGTCTACTACTTTACATACCGGTGGATCTACATTCGGAGCAATTTCAACAAGGTCCAGACCAGCTTTTGCAGCCATTTCGAGGGCTTTATCGATCGGGTAAACACCCGGCTCAATACCTTCACCTACCACACGTACCTCGCGGGCACGGATATCGGTATTGATATTATGAGCATTTTCTTTTACGCCTGGTCTTTTGAACCCGGCTTTAAGTCCTCTTGGTGGCCTGGGCGCACCAGTACCTGCATTGTTGGTATTTGTGTTTGGGCCTGAAGGCTTAGGGCCTGATGGCTTCACAAATGGTTTGTTGTGTCCTCCGGAATTCGATCCGGGCTTTTTAAATCCGCTGATAATGACCTCCGCTTTTAGTTCAATTTTTGTTTAAAATCATTTTCGATAATGGCTTCAATATGTTTGGCAAATTCTTCAATCGCCATAACACCTATATCACCTTTACCATGCTGACGCACAGCTACTTTTCCTTCAGCCTCCTCCTTCTCTCCGACGATCAGCATAAACGGGATTTTTTTCATTTCATTATCCCTTATCTTCTTGCCAATCTTTTCGTTGCGGTCGTCAACAAGGCCGCGAATATCGGAAATATTTAGCAAACTTAAAACTTTTTGTGCGTAATCGTTATATTTTTCGCTGATCGGGAGCACCGCCACCTGGTCGGGGGTGAGCCATAACGGGAAATTACCCCCGCAATGCTCAATAAGCACGGCAATAAAGCGCTCCAGGCTGCCAAAAGGAGCCCTGTGAATCATCACCGGACGGTGTTTCTGGTTATCCGAGCCGGTATATTCGAGCTGGAAGCGTTCCGGGAGGTTATAATCCACCTGGATAGTACCCAATTGCCATTTACGGCCAAGGGCATCTTTTACCATAAAATCGAGTTTCGGCCCATAAAATGCGGCTTCGCCAAGCTCCACAACCGTTTTCAGGCCTTTTTCGGCAGCCGATTCGATGATCGCTTTTTCAGCCAGGCCCCAGTTTTCGTCGCTACCGATGTATTTTGCCTTATTTTCGGGGTCACGAAGCGAAATTTGCGCTGTATAGTCCTTAAAATCAAGGGCATTGAATACGTAAAGCACCAGGTCGATCACTTTACAGAACTCTTCTTTTACCTGGTCGGGGCGACAGAATAAGTGCGCATCATCCTGGGTAAAGCCCCGAACCCGGGTTAATCCATGTAACTCTCCGTGCTGCTCATAACGATAAACGGTTCCGAATTCGGCATAACGGATCGGAAGGTCTTTATAAGAACGTGGTGATGATTTATAAATTTCGCAGTGATGCGGGCAGTTCATTGGTTTCAGGAAAAACTGTTCTCCTTCGGCCGGGGTATTAATCGGCTGGAAAGAATCTTTCCCGTATTTCTCATAGTGACCGGAAGTCACGTAAAGCTCCTTGTTTCCGATATGTGGTGTAACAACCGGCAGGTAACCGGCTTTGGTCTGAGCCTTACGCATGAATTGTTCGAGTTTTTCGCGCAGGGCAGCACCTTTTGGCAACCACAGGGGTAAACCCATCCCTACTTTTTCGGAGAAGGTAAACAGTTCCAGTTCCTTGCCCAGTTTGCGGTGATCGCGTTTTTTGGCTTCTTCGAGTAATACAAGGTATTCTTTTAACTCCTTGTCTTTCGGAAATGTAATACCATAAACACGGGTGAGCATTTTATTTTTCTCATCACCACGCCAGTATGCGCCAGCCACATTCAGCAGTTTTACGGCTTTAATGAAACCGGTATTCGGAATATGGGGTCCTTTACAGAGATCTGTAAAATTGCCCTGGGTATAAAATGTAATCTGACCATCCTGTAAACCCTCGATCAGTTCCAGTTTATAAGGGTCGCCTTTTTCGGTGAAGTACTTTACAGCATCGGCTTTGGATACATCCTTGCGGATATATTCGCTGTTATTGCGCGCAAGTTCGAGCATTTTTGCTTCCACTTTTTCCACGTCGTCGAGTGAAAATGTTTTATCACCGAAATCGATATCGTAATAAAAACCGTTCTCAACCGGAGGACCAATGGCAAATTTAGCACCGGGATACAAAGCCTCGAGTGCTTCTGCCATTAAATGCGCGGAAGAGTGCCACATAGTCGATTTTCCTTCGGCATCGTTCCAGGTCAGTAACTGCAGCGTGGCGTCTGTGTTGATCGGCCGTGTGGCATCCCACACTTCGCCGTTTACTTTTGCTGATAATACGTTTCTTGCTAATCCTTCGCTGATACTCTGTGCGATCTGAAGCGACGTGGTTCCTTTGGGATACTGGCGAACCGAGCCATCGGGTAAAGTAATGTTGATCATAAATTTTGTTTTGCCTACCTACAACATAGGTTAGAATTCAGGGTAACAAAGATAATCTAATTTTTGATTTGACCGATTTCCGACCAGTTATTTAAAATATACCACCACTTACCAAAAGGTGATAACGGAATCATTTTGCAAAACGTAACATCGTGTATATATCTCCTAAAACTTAAAACCATGAGAAAACTATTACTCGGCTTAGCCTTTGCATCAGGCAGTATGCTTTTGCAGGCTCAACAAAACGCAACCAATTTCAAATATCTCGATATTAACCGTGTAAAAGCCGGTGTATCCTGCAAAAATCTCATGCACTTTGATTCGCTCACCGGTGGGCCTTCTTATGAAGTACCACAGGGAAGCAATACACACAGCGGTATTGGCGCATCACTCTGGATAAGCGGATACGATGCAGGCAATGTGTTGCATACTGCCGCTCAAACCTACAGGCAAAGTGGTCAGGATTTCTGGCCCGGTCCGCTGGATATAACAAATGCTTCGATAACACCCAGCGTATCGGCTGCCTGGAATAAAGTATGGAAAATAAACGCCTCGGATATTGCCAGTTTTCTTTCCGGTAATGCACCATCCAATGATATTCTGGCATGGCCGGGTAACGGTGATCTATCACTTGGCCAGGCCTCTTTACAGGCGCCGTATGTTGATGTAAACGCCGATGGTCACTACGATCCGGCCAACGGCGACTACCCGAAGATTAAAGGCGATCAGGCCATATTTTACATTGTGAATGATAAACTGGCAGCACATACATCATCCGGAGGTGCTTCGATCGGAATTGAAATGCAGGTCATGGCTTATGCTTATAATTGCCCGCAGGTACTTGCCGGACATAATGAGCTGGCTTATACCACATTTTATGATTACAAAATTATAAACCGCAGTGCCAATACATTAAGGAGTACTTATGTGAGCTTATGGAATGATGTGGATCTTGGGTATTATGGCGATGATTTCCTGGGTTCTGATATTAACCGGCAAATGGGTTTTGTTTACAACGGTGATGCTGTAGACCAAAGCAGTTCCGGTCAAAACGGTTATGGAAACTATCCGCCTGCCCAGGGCGTAACTATTTTGAATGGGCCTCTTGCAGATCCGGGAGATGCCATTGATAATGATATGGACGGCCTCATTGATGAACTTGGTGAAACAATCGGAATGACAAAGCTTATATATTGTAACAATTCGTTTCCCGGTATACCAATGCAAACGACATTCCCTGCAACTGCCGCTGATTATCGAAATTACCAAACTGCCTACTGGAAAGATGGTACGCCGTTTAGCTGCGGTGGAAATGGCTATGGCGGATCAACAGCGACCTCGTATGTATACCCTGAAAATTCATATCCTTCAGCACAATACCCTTTCTGTGGAACCGGCTGGACAGAGGCCAGTGCCGGTAATGTACCGGGTGATCGTATGTTTATATTAAGTTCCGGGCCTTTTACATTAAGTCCGGGAGCCGTCGAGGAAGTAGAATATGCCTATGTAACCTCATTCGACAGCACCAATGCAGGAAACCCCGGAGCAGCCGTTATAAAACTGAAATCGGATGTGGATAAGATCCGTCAGTTCTACCAGACAGGCATGGCGAGTGCCTGTAATCCCGGGATTCAACAGGGTGTAAAACAGATTTCCGAATCCTTTCATTTTAGCCTCTACCCTAACCCTGCCACGGCACAACTTACGGTGAGCTGCAGCAACAAAGCCAACAACAAGATCCATTGCGAAATTGCCGACATGCTTGGAAGAACGGTTATATCCATGCAAACCAGCCAGCAGGAATCTTTCGTGGTTGATATTACTTCATTAAATCCGGGTGTCTATTTTATAAAGCTGAACATCAACGGTACAAGCAGTGTGAAAAAATTCATCAAAGACTAAGCTGATAGCCCCCACAATAAAAGGCCTCCCTGCTCAGGAGGCCTTTTTATTTATAAATAGTCCGGGGTTTATTGTTTCACAAGTCTGAATTTCCGGATATGCTCACCACTGCGCACGATCACAAAATAAATTCCTGCACGGTAGTTTTCAATATTGATTCTTAACTGGTTTGAATTTACCTGTTCAGACTGGTATTCCAGTTTACCAAGTGCATCCATAATCGTTACCGATTGTATCTCCGAATTACTTTCAACATTTACTTCATTGCTGGCAGGGTTCGGATATACCTGGATTATTCCGGCAGCCAACATATTTTGCACATCGGTACATGTCGAAACCGTAACGGTAACAACAGCCTGTTGCGAGCAGTTATTCGCATCTGTACCTGTTACTGTATAAACCGTTGTGGCCGTCGGCGAAACCGTTTCTGTACTGCTCGCAGAACCAGAGCTCCATGTGTAGTTAACGGCGCTGCCACTTGCTGTAAGATTTACAGTTTGCCCGACACAGATCAGGCTTGGACTTGCCATCGCCGACACGGTTGGCAGGTTATTCACGAGCACGGTTGCCGTGCTGCTAGCTCCTACAGGGCAACCTGTCAGGTTACCATTAACCGTATATATAGTTGTGGCGGTTGGTGTCACTGATATAGATGATGTATTGGCTCCTGTGTTCCAGGTATAACTTGTAACACCGCTTGCTGTTAATGTTACTGTACTGCCTGCGCAAACTGTTGCAGAGTTCACAGTTATACCAGGTGCACTGCTTACAAATACAGTAGCGGTGGCTGTGTTCACACAACCAAAAGCAGATGTTCCGGTTACTGTGTAATCTGTATTGGCTGTCGGAGTTACAATTAAGTTAGCTCCTGTAGCACCTGTATTCCATGTATACGTAGCAGCTCCCGTTGCTGTGAGTGTAGCTGTAGCGCCTGCACAGATTGTAGCTGACGCCACCGAAACAGAGGGTGGTCCGGCTATATTGACGGATGCCGTTACAGAAGCTGAACATCCAGCTCCATCTGTTCCGGTAACTGTATAAACTGTGCTTGATGACGGGTTTACGACAGCGAAAGCAGTCATGTCGCCTGTACTCCATGAATAAGTGGAAGCCCCTGAAGCTGTTAAAGTAGCTGTACCCGCTGTACAGATCGTTACGGAGTTTGCCGAAACGAGCGGCAGTGCATTGACAGAAACTGTAGCTGTAGCGCTGGCATTACAAGCGGATGCAGATGAACCTGTAACCGTATAAACCGTATTGGCCGATGGGCTTACCACCAGGTTAGTTCCGGTAGCACCTGTGCTCCATGTATATGTATTGGCCCCGGTGACTGTAAGTGTCGCTGTGTTTCCGGCACAAACAGTAGCCGAAGTGGCCGATACTGATGGCAGGGCATTGACGACAACGCTTGTTGTTGCTGTATTTGTACATCCTAAAGCAGATGCGCCTGTTACTGTATATATGGTGGTCGCCGATGGTGAAACTACCAGGTTAGCACCTGTTGCCGCAGTATTCCATGTATAGCTTGTAGCTCCTGAAGCTGTGAGGGTAGCAGATGCACCGGCACATAGTGTAGGTGAGTTAACCGCTACAACCGGTAATGCTGCCAGGGATACAGAACCCATTCCTGTATTTGTACATCCGGCTGCAGAAGTACCTGTAACTGTATAGGTTGTATTCACCGCTGGAGTCACTACAAGGGATGCACTGGTTGCACCGGTATTCCAGGTGTAGGTTGATGCTCCGCTGGCGGTGATGGTTGCTGTGGCACCCGGACAAATTGTTGTGCTGGTAACCGTAATTGTAGGCGAGCCTGTTACTACAACAGATGTGGTAGCTGTTTTTGAACAACCTGCTGACGATACTCCGGTAACCGTATAATTGGTATTACCGGTTGGTGAAACAACCTGCGAAGCACCTGTTGCTCCTGTATTCCAGCTATAGGTAGATGCTCCTGAAGCAGTCAGTGTGGCTGTGCCACCGGCACAAACTGTAGCCGATGTTACCGTAAGCGATGGAAGTGCGTTGACAGTTGCTGATGCCGTGGCCGTGTTAACACAGCTCAGCGACGATGTTCCTGTAACAGTATATATGGTGGTTACCGTAGGCGTTACAACCAGGTTAGCGCCTGTAGCCGAGGTATTCCAGGTATATGTAGATGCTCCTGATGCCGTGAGTGTTGTTGTACTGCCTGCGCAAATGCTTGTGCTGCCGGCCGAAACAACAGGCAGCGCATTCACTGCCAGGGATTTCACAGCTGTATTTGTGCAGCCATTTACATCTGTACCGGTTACTGTATAGCTTGTTGCTATGGTTGGAGTCACCACTACCGAAGCTGTGGTTTGAGATGTACTCCAGGTATAACTGGTTGCTGTACCCGATGCCGTAAGTGTAGCATTGGAGCCGGAACATACAACAGTAGGGCCTGCTACTGACACCGTCGGTGCCGTAATATTTACTGTGAGTGTTTTATTAGTACTGGTTCCGCAGGAGTTCGATGCATTTACTGTAATCGTTCCGTTATTGGTAAATGAGGTTACGGAAATTGTATTTGTTGTACTGCTTCCCGACCAGCCTGCGGGTACTGTCCAGCTATATGAGCTGGCCCCATTTACCGGCGCCAGGCTATAGGTATACGAAGCATTGGCACATACTACCGTGCTTCCGCTGATAGCTGTAGTAATGGTTGGGATTGTATTTACAACCATGGTTACAGGGCTTGATGTAGCAGTCGTCGTACTTAAACATACTGCATTCGAAGTCATCACCACAGTAATGACATCGCCATTTGCCAGTGTATTGCTGGTATAGGTGGCGGTAGTTGCTACGTTGGTTCCGTTTTTCTTCCAGATATACGTTGGAGAAGCTCCTCCGAAAGTCGGTGAAGGTGTAAACGTTACTGTATTACCTCCGCAAATGGTATTTGAAGGACTGGTTGTAATGGCTACCGAAGGTGTAACAGACGAAACAATGTTCATGGTCACAGCATTTGAAACAACTGTATTGCTCACAACACAGCCCAATGTTGACGTCATCACACAGGTAACAATATCCCCGTTCGTCAGTGTATTATTTGTATAGGTTGCGGTTGTCGCAACCGGACTACCATTCAATTTCCATTGATAGCCAGGTGTTGTTCCTCCATTGGCAGTACTTGCCGTAAATGTTACCAGTGTGCCCGGACATACTGTGCTTGATGGACTCGCTGTGATGGTAATACCGGCTACTGCACTTGCCGGACTTACACTTACCGCTACAGTATCTTTCAGAATACAACCACCGTTGTTGGATTGAACGGTATACGTAATATTCGCAGTAGGTGTCGCTACCGGATTTGGAATATTGGTTGCACTGAGTGCTGTTACCGGCGACCAGCTGTAGTTTGAACCACCGGATGAATTGATCTGAACAGAGCCTCCGCTACAAATAGCCGTACTGTGAGGTGTGGCCAACAATGTTCCGTTGACTATACTCAGCAAAGCATCACTCTGATCGTAAACAGTTGTTGTAGCTGTTGATTGCACACGTACTAATACATTGGAAGAGTTAATGGTATTAGGCACAATCCAGTTGTAATTATGAGTGGATGTAGCATAGCCTGACACAATTGTATTCCAGCTTGAACCACTGTTTGTAGAGTACAGGATATTGTATGTGCCTATAGTCGGTGAATCGTTCCAGGTAATATTATAGGTTGAACATCCTTTCAGTGTATCCTGCCCGTTTGGCGTCAGGAGCGTAATTGCAGGAGGTGTGCTCTGGATAATAAAGGCCTGGTCGCTTGTATCGGTTTTACAGGTGTTGATGTTATCACGAACTATAATTTTGCAGTTGTTTGAAACCGTTGCCGGAACAGTCCACGAATATGTATTGGTAGATGTGGCATAACCCATCACGATATTTGTGTAGGAAGCACCGCCGTTTGTAGAATAGAATATATCGTAGATGTTTGAAATACCATCCGATTGCCATTTAATCGGATATACCGTACCGGCCTGCATAATACCGCCGTAGTTCGGTTGTATAATCGTTACCGGTTTGGTAATGGTAAACGTATTATCACTTTGATCGGCATAAGAAGGCACGGAAGTCGGTGTTACACGAACGCGTACCTGCGAACTTGGTGTATTTGGTATATTCCAGCTGTAAGTCGCCGGGTTGGCCGAAGTAACCCAGCCATTGATAATGGTTGTCCATGTTGCCCCGTTATTGATACTATATTCTATAAGGTAAGTATTCCAGGCTGGTGACCGGTCAAATGTAATCGAGGTTACGGTACAACCACCCCAGATGGTTACACCATTATCGCCATTCGGTGTAATAACAGTAACGGCTGGCTTAATGGTGAACGTAGCATTGCTAATATCATTAATAGTCACGCTTGTGCTATTGCTGGCTCGCATCAGACATTGCGTGCTTGATACATTCGGCACTGTCCAGTTATAGGACCCACTATTTGAGGTGGCCGTTGTAATATTAGTCCATGTTAGTCCATTATCAATAGAATAATCAAGACGCACCGTTGTAAAGAATGTGGCCGCATTCCAGGTAATGTTATACGATGTACCGGAATAGAGAATTTCGCCTCCATTTGGTGTGATCAGGATCGGCGTGGCCGGTGAAATAGTAAATGTACTGTTGCTTACATCATATTTACAGGTATTTACATAGTCGATCACTTTCACTAAACATTGTGTGCTTGGGATATTCGGCACTGTCCAGGTGTAGGCATTACCTGTTATGTTACTTACAATGTTCGTCCAGCTGGATCCGTTGTTGGTGGAATATTGCAGCTGATACTGGCCTGAAGCACTCGGTAAATTGGTCCAGGTAATCGTGTAGGTCGATAAGCCCGTTAAGTTCTCCCCACCATTGGGGGCGGTTACGGTAATGTCATTACTTGGAATGATGTTGAAGTTAGCATTGCTCACATCATTCGCCAGGGCGCCGTAGTAATCACTC
>JAFDXR010000020.1 GCA_018267825.1 Bacteroidota bacterium
AGTGGCGGATTTCGGAGCACAAAATTATCAATGTACCACCAAGTTGATTCGAGGTGGAATGTTCAATTAAACACTTCACCCGCCATTGAGCCAAACGCCTGTTGGGTGTAGTAATTATTCCTACCAACTTATGGATATTATTCCATTTTCATAGTCAACTAAAACTGAATAATCTAAAGACTCTAATTTTTCCTTACAATATCTTAAGTCTTTTGAAGTTAGACCTGCGGTTTTGTCATAATCAAATGAATATTTTCCATTTGAAGATTGTTCGGTAATATCCATAAATATTCCATCTAAGACTCTATCGTCTATATAATCTTCGTCTTTGGAATAGTTATTCAAACCATCTGCTGTTAGTCTTGCATCATTTGCATTCATATTTCTGTCTTTTTTAATTGTTTAACATGTTGCTTTATAAGCTCTTTGATTTTATTGATATGTGCTTTATCAGAATTTAATTCAGCGATTTTGTCCCTCGTTTTTTTTATTTCATTTTCTTTTGACTTTATTCTATTGTCAAATGAATTAGATTCCCTTATTTTTTGCTTTCTTTTACTTTCCTTCGCTGTAGGTGTTCTTTGCTTTTTTATTTCTTCTTGAATAGATTTTAGTGTTGTAGATTTTTTATTTTTTAAATCTGTTTTTTCATCTTTTTGTTTATTTAACGTTTGCTGTAATTCTGTTTTTTTTATTTCAATCTGCTTGATATGCAAGTTTGCTTGATCGATTTTTTCTTCAGCTTCTTGAATAGTTAAATTTTCAATTTTCATATTTTAAAGTATCTTTATTTGATAAGTTACCACCAAGTTTTTGCGTCCTATTATTACACCCAACGGATTGCAAGCTTGCACAGTGCGGTTTTGGAACACTCGTCAACCGAATGTTTTTATTGGAACACCATGCTTGCTTTTTGCTTACATGAAAATACAACTTTCTGCGAAGCAGGCAAAATTGTAAGCAAAAAACTTATTCGTCCGCCCGCATTGTGCAATTGCTTGCTGTTACCTGATGCCAGCCGCATTTAGTGAGAACAGTACCAATAGAAGCCAATGTTACTAATTACGAACCCATATGTCTGACAGAAACCGAATGCCACCTATTAGCAATTTGGAAAATTGCCAGAGCGGGGGAGAACTTGCAAAGCTTTTTTGCGAAATTTTGATTGTGCGGCCAATTTGTGCGTTTTGCAAATGTGCTTGGCAAGTTATGTGAAGACAAAAATCTACCAGTTCCAATAACTGTGTCCTTTGGAATCGAATTAGTGATTGAGTCGATCCTTCTCTTGTTCGTTACTGTTTGTTTCCCTTGCTGTTATCTTAATTTTGCCAAAGTTGTAATTGATACTTACAACTATACGACGAGTATCTGTAGTAGCACTAAAATTCCAATTTTGATTTTCAAAATTAACAGATGTACGACCTACATATGAATAAAATAAGTCATTTAGTCCTATACTACAGTCTAAGTTTCCCTTGAGAAATGTTTTTTTAATCGCCAGAGAAATCATCCATCTAGATTTCAATTGTATTAAGCCTATGTTTTGAGCACTATTGTATAAAGCCGTTACTTCAATTTTAGTATTTTTTGGAGCTATAAATGTATTTATTAATGAAGGTGCATATGAAAAAGCTGTTGTTTTAAAAGGTATACTATTTACATCGCCTACAAATTCAATGTATGAAAAAACACTATTTGCTGTTATGTCCCACCAAGGTTTTAAGCTGTGTTGTATAAATAATGCATAAGAATAGTTATTATTTAACTTCATATTTTTTGTTGTAGCTGTGGTGATTTTTGTGCTGTCATTTTGTTTTGTATAATAGAGCATAACATTATCTATTCGAGTATATGTAAATGAGTTGGTAATAAGTTCTTTGTAAATATGAGTAAGTTCAATAGTGTTACTGTAATGAGGTTGCAGAAAAGGATTTCCTTCGTCATACGAGTATTGATCTCTATAGAATCTAAAGGGATTAAGGTCACTATATTGAGGACGATCTATTCGTCTATTTAAATTTAATTGTAGGGTATGGTTATTTGATAAAGAATATTCAATAGACATATTTGGAAACAAATTATAATAGTTTCTTTCAAGTTTAAATGATTTGATTGTATTTCGACCTAATAAGTTTGTGTTCTCTCCTCTTACTCCAATTTGTAAATTAATTTTTTTAAATGATTTTATGTAATTAAAATATATAGCATAAGTTTGTTCAGAATAAGTGTAGTTATTTGTTAGTGATGTATCCTTAGCATAATTGCCTGAAAGGTTGTCTTTTCGTTCAAATAAATAGTTATTATTTGTATTAATAAAGCTTGCTTTTGCACCAGATTCAAAAGAAGATTTGGAGTCAATGTTCTTTGAGAAATCTATTTTTGAAGCAAATATTTCTGTAGTGTTTAAATTATCACTACGGTAGATATTTGCGGGGAGAATCTCTTTATTATTGGCGTCTAAGAAATAATTCTGAATATTACTAGAATAATTTTCAGATAATCTTGTGTAATCGGAAGTGAAATTTAGAACGGTTCCTGTCGTATCAAAATGATGTTCTGCATTAATATTGTAGTTATTTGTTTTCCACTTATCAGGTGTATAGACAATGGCATTTAGATGTTCGAAACCCAAATTATTATATTGCGTAATTGTATTTGTTCCATTACCATTAGAATTATATGAACCAGGACCACCATCAATTTTAAACCCTATAATATTATTTTTATTAATAAACCAATCAACACCAAAGTTATAGGTGAAGCTGTTATCTAAATCCTTGATTGTATTAACCGAATTAAACTCTGTGATAGATGAATCAGAGCCAAACTTTTTATTAAATTTTTCATTTCTTTGATAATATCCATTGTTGTAATCTAAATTAGAAAATAAAGCTATTTTGTTGGTTTTATAATTAAGTGATATTCCTGACATAGATCTAGCATAAAACCCTTGCGAACTGGATGTATAAATACTTCCACTAAAACCAATAAGTTTTGTTTTTTTTGTTTTGATATTTATTACCCCAGCTGTACCAGAAGCATCATATTTAACGGGAGGATTTTTTAATAATTCTATTTTTTCAACCAATTCAGCATTCATACTTTTAAGCATGTTTATTAACTGAACATTTGTAAGCTGCTGCGGTCTCCCATCAATCATAATTATTGCACCCGATTTTCCATTTAATAATATCACATTGTTATCAATACTTACACCTGGTAGCTTGGATAGAAGATCATAAACAGTATTACCCTTTGCTAAAGGGCTGTTTTCGATATTTATAATAATATTTCCATTTTTAAATTCAATATTTTTTTGAATGGCTGAAACGGAAATCTCATTTAAATTATTTCCTTGTTGTTTCAATGTAATATTTAATAAATCAATGACAGATGTCGTGTCTAAATTTATCATACTACTATACAGAGGTGCAAACCCAACAGCTGTAATTTTAAGAAAATAAATACCTTTATGAAGATTTTGAATTAAACAACTGCCATTGTAGTCTGCAATATTACCGCCAATTAACGAACTATCATTTGAGTTTAAAACTCCAATTACAGCAAATGGAATGGGTGTTTGTGTTGAATCAACTATTTTACACTTTATTATCTGTCCTGATACAGATTTAATCATAAAAAGAGAAAAGAATATCAATAAAGAATATTTCAAATGAATTTATTTAAGTCGTACGATTAAGTTTTCCGTAATTATTTAATAAATGTTTTTTAATCACTAATATTATGCTAATATCGTAATTCTAAGTTCATTTCAATAAATAATTTAGAAATAAATACCGCACGCCTGTGGCTTCTGCGCCTTTGACTGAACGGACGTGAGATGCGCAAAAAAGTGCTGAAAGCACACCTTATTGTGTGGGGAGGTAATTTAGCTTATTTGGTTTTTGCCTGCCTTTTGCAAAAACAAATGTGCTAAATTATGGGATAGCAAAAACGGCTTTTTCAAGCCGATAAAACAGTTTGGATTTCACATACAGGTCTAGCGAGTTTAGTGAGGTCGAACTGAAGTTTTGTGTCTAAAGTTAAAGTTTGATTTTTCTGTCGGCTGGTTGCAGGTAACGGTTTGGGTATTTATGAAGGGCGGAAAATCAACGAACAAATGTTGAGTTTTGCACTTCAGCAAGCCGAAGCCGTTTTATTTTGCTAAATTACAAAAAAGCAAATAAAAACGGCGAAGGCGAAATAGTAGTACAAAAGTTGAGGATTAGATTTCAGCCCGCCTTTCATAAATACCTTGTTAGCGGCACACCCTTTTCTATTCATGTTAAGGATGTAACTTATACAAATTTACTGATTAAACTGTCTAACGAATACTTTCCACTTCCTGTTAGCAGCAGAGCGACGCAAATTCCAATAACTAAAAGATGATATTCAAATCCTTCTCCCTTTTGAGCACCAAACCAATTCATAAAGAACCCAAACTTATAATTTGTTGTGATAATTGCTCCTATCATAATTATTATAAATAGTAAAGCACAGATTCTGCTACTAAATCCAATAATAAACGCAATGGAGCAAAAAAATTCAATGAAGATTATAAGCAAAGCAATTACCCACGGTAGTTTCATCGTATCTGTAAAATAACTCATAGTGCCTTTAAAACCATAACCACCAAATAGACCAAATAACTTTTGCATTCCGTGTGGAAGCATTACTGTACCAAGTATCAGTCTAAGAATTAACCCAGTCCATGAGTTGTCTGAAAAAAAGAATAGCTGTTTCATGTCTTGTTTTTTATGCAAAAGAAATAGCAAAAAAAACAAAAAACGTTAATGTAGATTAAGAAAGTGATGTCGCTCTTTTCTTTCTTAAAACACTTAAAAATTCCGGGCTGATTCCCAAGTAAGATGCAATAAGTTTTTGAGAAATCCTCAATTCAAGGTTGGGGTATTTGGCTTTAAAATGAAGATATTTTTCTTCTGCCGTAAGCGAGAGGTTTTGCATAATTCGTTGTTGAAGGGCTATAAATCCATTTTGCCAACGGGCATTTGAAAATTTTTCAAATTTAGGTATCTGTTGATGCAATAAATCATAGTTTGACTTGCTAATTTGAAATACTGTTGTTTCTTCAATTGCTTGTAAGAAATAAAATGATGGTTTACAGTGGAGAAAGCTGTCTAAATCCACAACCCACCAGTCCTCCAATGCAAATTTTATTATTGATTCAGTCCCTTTATCATCAACATATCCCACTTTAAGGCATCCAGAATTTACAAAATAATCATATCGGCAAATGTCGCCAGTCCTTAATAGATATTTCTTTTTTTCTATCACTTTAAATTCCAAAAGAGAAATGAAGAAATCAACCTCTTCGTTGGTGAGCTTTATGTCTCTTGATATATTTGATATGATCAAATCAAAGTTCATGAATGCGTCTGTTGTGGGTTGCCGCTAACGGAAAAAGGCTTTGCGAAGTTGGGGCATTAAAGGCACAAATGTTCAATAAAGCACAAAAGCTCAATAGAATTACCAATGTTCAAATTTAGCAGTTCTGCCCCAATTTCGCAAAACCCTTGTTGGCGGTTAGTGGCTTTTGTTGTCCACTGTTGGTCGTTTGTTTGCCTAAAATAAAAAGGGCAAACTTCTAATGTGTTTGCCCCTGTATTGTTTTTACAAGTTTCAATTCTAACTTCTGTATGAAGTATGAATTGCTTTTGCCAAAACGTCCGGGCGTTTCCAATAGTGAGTAACAGGCGCCACTTCTTTATTCAAATTCAAAAGCGTATAAACCGCTTGTCTTGCTGCACGAACCGAATATTCTTCCGTGAAAACCATATCTTCAGGTATTTCTACAAACTGGCTAATCATTGCTAAGTTGGTAGAACCTTCTGGGACCACAAAGGGGCGGTCGGCTTTAGCGTGCGGTTGAAACAACGCATCAATGTAAGGCATCATACAAGGAATAACATTGATAACGCTATCTTTTATTTCTTGTTCGTGTTCTTCAAAATGCAAATGATGAATCAACTCCGTCAAAATTTCTTCGCCCGTGCAATCAATCATCGGCTTTTTAATAAAGTCCCCGATTTTATCAGGAAATAATCCGTAGCCCCAAAGAATGGTAGTATCATCGCCTTGCGCTTTGAAATGCGGTTGTGCAGCCACCACAATTGACATCCGCCACGATGAATCTTTAAATGTCATCAAAGCTCCGCTGCCGGGTTTGTTTCCAGTGTATTCTTCAATAAGTTTCAGAAATTTATTTCCTTTGAATGTTGGTGTGAAAGAATACCATTTTGTTTCGTCAGGTTTGGTAAAGAACGGGTCGGGATTACCCAACTTGCCGGGTTTCTTGTTGGCAATTTTACGCCATAATGCAAAACTTGGCGGATTTGAAGGCAAGTATTTTGCAGGCGTGTTATAATCGCCGTTATTAGAATTGTCTGTAATACATCCGTTGGTAAAGAATACCAAATCGCCTTCATTCACGGTTATTTTCTCTGTGTTTCCTTCTGCATTGATGCATTCTATTTCCGTTACGGTAATGCCATCATTATCGGCAAAATCCAAATCGGTAACGGTTTTTCTTAATGAAAAGTCCACTTTATGCTGGTCCAGAAATGCCTTCAGCGGTAAGATAACGGATTCATATTGGTTGTATGGTGTTCTGGTAACGCCTTCGAGTGTTTCGATTCTTGAAAATTCCAACAGCATACGTTTCATATAGCGCTGAAATTCAAAAATGCTGCTCCATTCCTGCCAGGCGAAAGTGGTTTGCCACATATACCAGAAGTTGGTCGTAAAAAAATGATCGTCAAACCAATCACGAATGGTAATGTTGTCTAAATCATTTTCATCGGCAAAAAACAATTTCAAAAATTTCATCCGGTCCTGAGTGTTGAAACCCATATCCGTTACAGGTAAAATGTTTCCGTTCTTGTCAATCAATCGAGCTTTTGCCTTTGTCGGATTCGCGTGGTCAAATGCCAGAATTTCGTCTTTTACTGAAATGTTCGGGACATCCAGAGAGGGGATACGGGATGTTAATTCCCAAAAATTTTCATAGGTTTCTTCGTTGAGCATACGCCCGCCACGACAAATAAATCCTTTTTCTTTTGTTCCTGCACCATCGTTGCTACCTCCCAAAATCGGCAGGGCTTCAATGATGTGTATGTTTTCGCCTTTAAATCCAGCATCTTCCAAAAGATAAACTGCTGCGGAAAGACTTGCCAAACCGCCTCCTACTAAGTAAGCGTGTTTTGTTGAATTGTTTGCACTCATATAATATTTTGTTTTTGATAGTTTGAAAAAAATTACTCTCTTTTATTTAAGAAAATCTTTGTCCTTGTAGGCAGGATTAGGGTATTTATAAAAACCTTCGCCTGTTGATATGCCTAATTTCCCTTTATCCATAAACTGTTCTTTAAGCGTTGCTACCGCTTTTATTTTTACCGGGTTTTGTGTAGCCTCCGCTTCCATTTTATTGATGTTGTATGCTGTGGTAATACCTACCACATCCAAAATTCCGAAAGGACCAATAGGCGCTCCTGTTGCCACCATCCAAGTTTTATCAATGGTTTCAATATCTGACACTTCGTTTACCCAAAGATTCATTGCTGCATTTAATAAAGGAACGAGCAATGAGTTTACAATATAGCCGGGTTGTTCTTTGTAAATTGGCAATGCAACCATTCCTATTTGTTTTGCAAATTCTAACACGTCATCAAATGTTTTTTGTGATGTGCGAGCGTGCTTCATTACTTCGCCTGTGTTATGTTTCCAAATTTCATTGGCAAAATGTAACGCCACAAATTTTTCGGGACGACCTGTTGCATCAGCAAATTGGCTTGGCAATAATGTAGAAGAATTGGTTGCAAAAATTGTTTTTTCGGGAGCTACTTTAGATAGTTTATTGTAAAAATCAGTTTTGATTGCAGGATTTTCGGGAACAGCTTCCACCAATAAATCTGCGTCTTTTACGGCTTCTGCCAAATCAGAAGTATAGCTAAGTCTTAACTTAGTAGCATCTAATTGCTCTTGCGTTGCTTTGAGGTCGTTTTTAAACGCTTCGCTCAAAACATCAAACTTGGATTTTGCTTTTTCCAAAACCTCATCGTTGATGTCATACAGGGTTACATTAAATCCGTGAAATGCTGTTTGAAACGCAATTTGGTAGCCCAAAACTCCGCTACCTGCGACTGTTACATTTTTGTATCCCATTGCTTTTTAATTTAAAAGTTAATACAGCAAAGTTCGGCATACATTTTAGGATAGTTTTTCATCTATCTTAAAAAATGATTTTGACAATAAAATCAGGATTTAGCTGACCTGATTACGCTCAAAGTTTGTTGTGTGATACCAAGGTAGGAAGCGATGTGCCCAAGTGGGGCACGAAAAAGTATATCGGGGTTTGTTTTGAGCAAAATGTTGTACCGCTCTAGTGCAGACTGAAATTGCAGGGAATACAGATGCTCTGAAAGCTGCTTAATAGCAGAAATAGCAACATAATGAGCAAAGTGCTGCAATTTTACGTGTTCGTCTATATGTTTTTCTAATGTTGAATAATCCACCGTTCTTATGATGCTGTTTTCCAACAACTCAAGGTTGTAGGGATAGTGTTGGTTCAGAAAAACATTTTCTATCGGAACATAAATACCGCCCTCTGTATAAAAATGCCGGGTAATATCTTTGCCGTCTTTTACATAATAAAGTCGTAGCAATCCCTTTTCAATAAAGAACACTTTTTTTGAGCGACTGCCGTCTTTCAATAGTTGATGTCCTTTCAGCAATGATTTATCGTCAAACAAATCGTCAATCTGTTTTGCTGTTTCAGGTGAAAATCCTGCGTCTTTTTGTAAGTATTCTGCAATGTTCATTTTGTTTCAAACCACTGCACAAAATTAAAAATAATTGTAGTCAAAATTGATTTCTACTTGCTGGGTGGTGGGCTTTGGTTTATAGTATTTCTATTTTTTTTCGTATCAGGTTGGGATTTCTGTTTGTCGGCAAGGGTCGCTGTGCCATTACCGCCAACGGTTTGCAGCTTGGCGAAGTGGCGGAAATCGAAGGACAAATGTTGGGTTTAGCACAAAAGTTCAATAGAATTACTGCTGTTGAATTTAGCACTAAACCCGCCATTTTGCCAAACTGCTGTTAGTTGCAGTATTTCTTATTTCGTGTTCTCATTAATTTCCTTTTGCAAAGTAGTAATTTTATCTTTAAGGTTATTACTTATTTTGCTTGGTATGTCTTTCACTTTTTTAAGGTCAAATGAAAGAATAGTTAACGCAGTACCAATAAAAATAAATGCTAATGCTGTTGCTGTTACAATTGAAATCCCTGAAAATATTGGGTTTGCCAAAAGTATGAACGAAAAAACAATACCTAATACACTTGCTATGGCAAGGTTTCCCCATCTCAAAATACCCAAAGATTTCATATCAAATGCAATTCCTAACAATTGGAAAGAACGAAACATTACCGTAAATCCTACAATAAATGGTAAAATAACAATTGAAATTCCAGGATAAATTACCAAATAAACACCCATTGTTAATGAAAAAAGACCTCCAACTAAATACCAACCCCAACCAGAAAGTGTTTTTGAATTTTGAATGGAAAAAAATATTTCAAATAATCCAGAAGTAATAAACGATATACTAAATAATATTGACAGCGTTACATAAGTTTCCAGAGGCACTGTAAAAATGTATATACCAAAAACTAAAAACAAAATGCCCAAGATAAGTGGCACATACCAATGTTTGATTGAATTAATTAACGTGTTTAATAAATTTGCCATTGTAGTTTATTTTAATGATTTATAAGAATTTGCTTCTGCTCTAGCTTTAACTGCCTCAATGACTGCTTCTTGAGCATCCGATATTGCATCTAATGCAAAATAGACACTCATTTCTGCGTCATCTTCTGCCCACTCTGCACTCATTTCTGCATCCGCAGCTTTCAAATTATACTTCGCTTCCCTAAAGTCTGCTTTTACTTTTGAAACACCATTGTCCCAATTTGATTTTACATTGTCCCAATGAGATTTAACTTCATTTTCAAGAGAATCTTTTTTTGCATCAAATGCCGCTTTAGTTTCGGCAACATTTTCTTTAGCACTGTTTTGCCATTGTTGAAGTTGCTCTTTAGAATCGTTTTTGGAAGTTTGAAATTTGTCTTCCAATTGTTTTGCTTTAGCTGTCAGATCTGCTAACAACTCTGATAATTTCTTTGCCATAATTATGAATATTTATTTTTTGCCTACTTCTTAATACGGTGTTCGGCTTGTCCGTTTTTATTTATTATATTATTGTACTGCTGTTTTCTAATATTGCAACTAACGGCCCGTCTGTTTGCGAAGATTAAAGTAACCATTAAAAAACAAACAACAAAGGTCGTCTTTTATTTTCGTAAACAGAATGTTAGGCGTCAGTGGGACCTTGTGAGCATTGCGCCTAACGTTTTGCGGCTTGGCGTAGTGGCGGATTTTTAGCACAAATGTTCAATCGAAGAACTGCACTTGAACCTACCACAAAACTGTCATACGAAGCACTGCACCCGCCATTACGCCAAACCGCTGTTAGGCGCTGTTGCTCTTTCTGTGGTCAAGGTTTACCTGTCTTTTGAGTTACTGTCACCCAAGATTTGTCGAACCCAAGTGCCTTTAAGATTTGGTCTTTGTCAAGCGTTTTTGGTTGTTTGATTTTTATTACCAAACATTTTTCTGGAACGTCTTCAACAATTGTAAACTGTGAACCGTGCGGTTGCCATGTAAAACAATGTTCTCCTGTCTTTTTATGCGTCCCTACAAGGTTATTATTCTTGTTCCATTCCCAATTGTATAGTTCGTAGTCATAACGAATGGTGTCAAACTCAAATACAACAACTTCGGAGAGGTCGTTTGACTTCACCAATACTACCGTTCTTAAATGTTTGTGTTTTTCTCTAATTGCTGAAACTCTTTCGTTCCAAATTTCAAGAACAAGTTTGCCAATTAAAGTCGGGTCTGCTTTTTGGTCGCTTCGTTCTCCAAATGAATAGTTCGGTGAGTTTCGTCCCGAAATTAGTCTTACACGTTTTTGAGTAGATGGCTTTGTAGCTTTTACAGTCTTTGCACCCCAAGCGGTGTTGCCCATTACAACATCGTCAAGCCCAACATTTGAAGGTTTCCAGTCCGCGCCAATGCAAGTTGCAAAAATGCTTTCCCATTCAGAACCTTCAAGTTCGGGTTTGCCTTTTGAAGCCAACAAATAGATTAACTCTTTGCCGAGCAAAAAGGGAAAGTCTTTCGGAAATTCATTTAACGGAAAAGCCGAAACAGACTTATTTACTGTTCTTAATTTCGGTGATTTATTGTTCTCCATATCTGACTTCATATTCTCTTAAAACCGAAGTCATATCCATAGTGGTTGCTACAAACGGTAATAGTTTTAAAATAACTGCTTTTACTAAATTCACTGGAACTGCATTTCCAGCTTGTTTTCTTGCTTGTCCGTCTGCTACAACAATTTTATAGCTGTCGGGAAAACCTTGTAAGCGAAACATTTCTCTTGGCGTTAATCGTCTTTCTCCGTTTACAAGCAAATAGTTGTATGATGCTCCTGCACGCAAGGCGCAAGAGTAAGGATAAGAACAAATATTACCTGCTTTATTTTCGTGCCAAATAGAAAGTTTGTAAGCTGACTTGTGAGTTTCTTTGCGCTTTTGTGCAATGTATTCAGAAGCGTAATGTTTTTTGTCAACCTTTTTTTCAAGTATTTCTGAAAGTGGTTTGAATGGTCTAACTGGAGAGGGAAAACTAAACATAATAGGCTCTCTGTGTCCAACAATAATTACACGTTCCCGTTTTTGAGGAAGTCCGTAATCAAGTGCGTTTAAGACTGCAAATTTTACTGAGTAGCCTAAATCTTTCTCTAAAGTCTTAATGATAGTTTTTAGCGTTTTACCACCGTTATGTCCAACAAGTTGTTTGACATTTTCAAGCACAAAAGCCTTTGGTTTTTTGTGCTTTATTATTCTTGCAATGTCAAAAAACAAAGTTCCCCTGATGTCATTAAAACCTTGCATCTGTCCGATTATGCTGAAAGGTTGGCAAGGAAAACCGGCAAACAAAATATCGTGGTCGGGAATATCTTTTTCGTCAACTTTTGTGATGTCGCCTGTCGGTCTATGCCCAAAGTTGGCTTCATAGCTGTCTTGGCAATATTTGTCAATGTCAGATGAAAACACACACTCGGGAATGAGGTCGTTTTCTATGCAGGCTTGGTCCATCGCTGTCCGAAAACCACCGATGCCACAAAAAAGGTCTATAAATTTTATTCTTTCCATTGTCAAAATGTTAGTTGGTCAAAGTTAATATTTTGGTCTTTATGTGCTTTCATTTTCTGTCAAAAGTTATCCAGTCTGTCTGTTGATTTAGGGTCGTCCTGCAATTGCGCCTAACTCTTTATTATACGCAAAAATACAAAATTATCTCAAATAATCGATTTTCACATAACTACTTGTTCTTCAGATTATAAAATCAAATAATATTTAAAATACGCTATCGTATTTTAAATATTCCTATTTTTGTATTTACTATTTAAATATACGAAATACGCGTGATGAATTTAATGCAAGAAATAGTCTTTACGGCTGGGCAACACAACAATAAAAATGTCATATGGTGTAAATTTCCTAAAAATGATTTGGTATTATCTGCTCTCAAAAAGCAATTTCCTTTTTGTCGATGGAGTAATACAAACAAGTGCTGGTATATAACTGATAGCGTAGAGATTAGAAAAAAAATTAATATTTCTCAAGCAGAACCTACAAAAAATTTAATTCATAAAGTTCATCCAATCAATCAGGTTGCACTGCAAAATATACAAAATCAACTACAACTTAAAGCATATAGTTCTAATACAATAAAGGTTTACCTTACAGAGTTTGTACAGTTATTGGTAATTTTAAAACACCATCCTATAAACGAACTTACTGCCGATAGATTAAAATCATACTTACTTTATTGTGTTAATGAATTAAAGCTATCAGAAACCCATTTAAATAGCCGACTGAATGCTATTAAATTTTATTTTGAGCAAGTACTCCATAAAGAAAAATTCTTTTTTGATATACCTCGTCCAAAATCCAAAAGCACTTTACCAAAGGTCTTAAGTACAAAGGATATTCAAAAATTATTTGAAGTAACAACTAACATAAAACATAAATTGATGTTGCAATTGTGTTATGGAATGGGTTTGCGTGTAAGTGAAGTGGTGGAACTTAAAATTACTAATATTGACAGTAAACGTATGCAAGTGCTAATTGAAAACTCAAAAGGAAAATCTGATAGATATGTTAACTTACCCGAATCTGTTTTGGCTTTACTCCGCACTTATTATAAAACTTACAAGCCTAAAAATTATTTATTTGAAGGACAATATGGCGGACAGTACTCTATTCGTAGTGTTCAATCCGTTTTTAAAAATGCCATGCTAATTGCTAAAATAAATAAATCAGTTGGTATTCATAGTTTAAGGCATAGTTATGCTACACATCTTTTGGAATATGGAACAGATATGGTCTTTATTCAAAAGCTACTTGGACACAAGGATATGAAAACAACCATGATATATGCAAAGGTTGGAAAAAAGGAAATTCAAAATGTGAAAAGTCCTTTGGATAATATGTAACTAAGTATTTTATCAGTCACAACAATTAAATACCCCAAAAAGCACCACTCAAATTAAAACAGAAAGTAGAAATATGTTGAAATCTACATAAATTTATTATGGTTGATATATATTTTCTAATTTTATGCCATGTCCAAGACTAAAGACAAAGATTTAAACAAGCGTAAGCCCCGAAAAGGAGTTTACTTGTCTGACATTGCAATAAAGGAAATTACAGAAGTGTTATCACATTATAACACTGAACAAAAGATAGAGTTGATTGAACATTTACAACAAATGTTTAAAGAAGTGACTGAATATTTCAAAACTAATAGTGAAAACATTTATAAAAATTACGCTGAACGCCAACAGGAACTATTAAAAAAGTATGGCAAACTATTTAAACCCTTTGCAAATAAACGCTTTGATAATTATTTTGATTTTAAACGCATTTTAAGCATAAAAGATTATTATACAGCAGAAGAATATAATCAATTAGAAAGCAATGACGATTTAACAGAGCAAGACATCTATGAACTCACAACATCCATGCGTAATTTTCTGAACGGCGAATTACATTTTCTTTATTTAGATCGAGAGCCTCAATTTCCTACGACCGAAAATGAATCAAAAGAAGACGTAGAAAAAGAAAGTACCGAGATGCAACAACTACTCGCTTTACATTATCTCTTAAAAGCAGGATTTAATATGGAGGCTAGAGGTAGTAACTCTGTAAGTGAACTAACTCAACTGGCACATTTACTACTGGGTAAAAAATTTACCTCATTACAGAACTCAAGTATCTACAAAAAATATAAAAAGCTACCTAATTTCGATAGCACATCACAATTAATTAAGGATTTAAAACATATCCGCCCGTATTTTGAGAAATTAGACCTCAAAAACATTGTAGAACTCATCAATAAAGACTTAAAAGAAGCCGAAATTGATAAGAAAACCAGCAAAAAGTAATTCTATCCGTCAATTTCCATAAAGTTAATCGTCAATTCGTTTAACTTATCCGTCAATAAATTCATTTTAAAGCGTCAATGAATCAAATTAGTCGTCAATTGTAAAAAGATAAAGCGTCAATTTATTTTCTTATCCGTCAATTGCTGCCTAATTCATTTTCTGTTTTCAATTCCTCCCATAATGCTCCCGAAATGGAGTATTGATGTTTAAAAAATAAATTCTTAAAATTTTCACTCTGATTATCATGCAATTAATCCAATTGGGTATACCCATAGGTTAAGCCCATGCCAAAAATCTGCCCCCACCTTTGTGTTGTTAAACTAAAAAATCAAAACGACAATTAACAATTAAAAACGACAGAAAATGGAAAAAACAGCAGAAAAAACAAACACAGCAAACACCACAATGATTAGTACAAACTGCGCATCACACGACATGGTAGTACAAATCTTAACAGAACACAAAATAGCTTACAAAGAGCTTGGTAAAGACCAGAAAGAAAACACCGTTCTTCAAGTAACTTATACAGATGAGCAAAAGCCTCTTGTTAATGATATTCAAGTCCTCATTAATTTCATTGAAGATGTGCTTGCCTTATTCATGCCAATAGCAATCAAATTTTTAAAAGCCTTTGGTGAAGAAGCAGAATCAGCTTTAAAACAATTGCAAGAAAAGTATGCAAAAAAAGATTCAGCCGAAAACTATTCAGAAAGCAACCCACTAAATCAAAACACAAATGGAAGCGACAACACAAACTAATCAAAATACAACACCCAATAACTCAGCAGCCAATATCCCCGAATGGGTAATGCACTTGCTTACGGGACTTGGCACTATGGGCGCAGAATACATGTTATTTATTAAACCCTTGCAAGAAAAAATGGAACTGCAAACACAATTAATAAAAGAATATGGAGAACGTATTGAGGAATTAGAAGAACTATTGCAAAGCCCTCGAAAAACAAAGAGAGTTTCCCGAACCACTCAAGAAGATGAAGACGATGATGAAAATGAGTTGTTTAGCATAAAACGAAAACCAGTTTCACATTCAAAGGCAAACAGACCCACGCATTTAAGACTATAACTATGAAACCAAGAAATACGAAAGAAGAAATTATCAAAGTACCGTCAGACATACTACTGGATGTATTAACTGTAATAGTTAAAGAACGTTTACGTCACGAAATATCACAAGTATACGGAAACAGGGGAATCGTAGAAATTTCTTTATACCTAAGTAATGATACGTCAAAACATGAAAAGGTATTAGATAATATTCAATCTATAATGGAAGAATATAACGAGTACAGGTATTCACAGAACGAAGAATTAAACTGGAAAGAATAAGATGGAAAAAGAGTGTTTGCATTGTAAGAAAATATACAAAATTCAAAGAATTGATGCGATTTATTGTTCTCGCTCTTGCCGACAAATGGCTTATATGCTCAGAAAAGCAGTAGCAGCAAAAACAATTTCTTCAAATGAGATTTTAAGTGGTGGTAATCAAATAACCACTAAAATTCAGCCTGAAAAAAGTATGACCGAAACACCAATTTTCATTAAAACAGCGCAAAAGTATATTAATCACGATAGTAGATTTTTGCAAAAAATTAGGTTAGAAACAGTAGATAATGACAAACTATTAGCTTTAAACAAATGCCTTAAAACCCACCAAGACATTCATAATTATTGGATAGGACAACGCTTGCGTTGCTTAATAGAATGTTTGCTATTGTTTTCAGAAGCAAACCTTACACCCGTAACTGACCTTATGGAATTATGCAATGCTTTTACTTATCTACGTAAATCAATTCACTACCAAAGTATGAATGAAATATTTCCTTATAAAACCGTAATAGAAAACCTAAATTATAAACTAAAAACATTGTGTTTAAAATGCAAGAAAAATGAACAGATAAAATTCAGGATGCAAGAAAAGGATAAGATAGAGTTGATAGTAGTTCGTTATGAACTTGCCCAATTTTTCAGGAAAGAAAAATTCAGTCAACTAAATTTTGAATAAGCAAATTTAATAACAATAAATTAGCAGTATTTACAGCCTTTTCGGGCTGTTAAAAAAAGAACTTTTGTGTGTGGAAAGATTTGATTATCTTAGACATTAACCCTGAATTCTATGGGTTTTTACAAGAGTTCTTTGACATGCTGGGAGGTGAAAATGAAAAAACATAAAAGACTGAGCATAGAAGAACTAAAGAGTTATCCGGGCTTTGAAATTTTTACGGAAGAAGAAGCGGAGCAAGCTATTAAAACATTAGAAAGCTTGTCTATTCTTCTTTACGAACTGTTCATGAAAGAAAAGAATGAAAATGTAAAACATTTAAAACAAGAAGAAAATCATGAAACAGAACAACAACGCCTTGCTGCTTAATAAATTTGCAAAAGGCAAACAATCGGATACCATAGTTACAGAGGTATTAAATTGTGTCATTTACACCCGTGTAAGCTCAAAAGAGCAAATGGACACAAACCAAAGTCTTGAATGGCAAAAAAAATATTGCGAAGAGTATGCAATCAAAAATAAACTCAACATCAAGGGTTACTTTGGCGGAACTTATGAAAGTGCAAAAAGTGATGAGCGTAAGGAGTTCAACCGGATGCTAAAATTTGTAAAAGCCAGTAAAGAAGAGATAACTTATATCCTTGTTTACAGTTTGGATAGATTTAGCAGAACAGGAGATAGCGCCATTTATATTGCCAGTGAACTAAAGAAAGTTGGTGTTAACATCATGGCTGTTACACAGCCAATAGATACCAATTCACACGCAGGTGCTTTGCAACAAAACATCCAGTTTATTTTCAGCAAATACGATAATGATTTGCGAAGACAAAAAACCATTGACGGCATGCGTGAAAAATTACTTCGTGGAGAATGGATTGGTGTTGCACCCAAAGGTTATAGGTATGTAAAAGGAGCCGAAAAGCAAACCATCATTATCAATGAGCAGGGAGAGTTGGTTCGGCAAGCTTTTGAGTGGCGTGCCAATGGAATGACCTACGATCACATTGTAGAGAAATTAGCGAACTACGGAATGAAAATGCCAAAGCAAACCTTAACAGACACTTTCAGAAATCCTTTTTACTGTGGTTATCTTTCGCATAATCTTCTGAATGGTGAGTTAGCTAAAGGGAAACATCCTCCACTTATAAGCGAGGAATTGTTTTTTAGGGTGAATGAACTTAAGAAAACAGATGGGTTTAAATGCAACAAGGTAAATGACAACTTGCCGCTTCGGGTATTTGTAAAGGATGCAGAAACGGGCGTTCCATTCACTGGCTATCTTGTAAAAAAGAAAGGGCTTTATTACTATAAAGTCAATAAGATTGGAATACACGTCAATAGAAGCGTCAAGATTATGCATTCCAAGTTTCATGAGTTATTATCCCAATATGAGATAAACCCTGCCTATTTGGAGCCTTTAAAGGCGCAATTAGGTTATACTTGGGAAAACCTGACAGAAACCAACACAAGCGAGAAAAAGGGGCTTTCCTTGCAATTACATTCGGCAGAGGAAGAATTCAAAATCCTACGTAAAAGGCATGCTTTAGGGCAGGTAAGTTTGGATGTTTATACAGAGTTTGGCGAGGAAATGGAAAAGAAGGTAAAAGCTATTTCTGAAGAACTAGCAAAATTGGAACAAAATTTATCGAACCCAAAAGAGCTCATCAATTACACCTGCAAAATGGCCTGTAACCTTAGTAAAATGTGGGATTGTGGCGACTTCTACCAAAAACAGATGTTTCAAAACACCATGTTTCCTGCCGGTTTGGGTTATGATGCAAAAATTGAGCATTATCGAACCGCAGAAGTAAATTGCATTTTCTCTCTAATCGCTGATTTATCAAAGGATTGGAGCGAAAATAAAAACGGGACTTCTCAAATTTTTATTGAAAAGTCCCGCTCAGTACCCAGGACGGGACTCGAACCCGTACACCTTGCGGCACACGCCCCTCAAACGTGCTTGTCTACCAATTCCAACACCTGGGCAGGTGTAATAAGGGACCGCAAATTTGGGAATTTTTTTTAATATTGCATAACATGAATTATAATTCGCTGAAAGAGAACGCATTTTTTATTTTTTTACTCCTTTTAGCCACACTTTTACGCCTTATTCCCCTCCCGGAGTACCAGTTCTCTCACGATGAACTCAGCGCCCTGAGTCGCACCATTTTCCCCGACCTCGGTCAAACCATCCGTTACGGCGCCCAGTATACCGATACGCACCCCATCCTGGTGCAGGTATTCCTGTATTATTGGGTCAAGCTGGTGGGTTATTCCGAAATCGGAATCAAACTGCCTTTTATATTCTGCGGGCTTCTCTCCGTGATCGTTTCCTACCGCTTTGCAAAGCGCTGGTTTGGTAAGCAGGCTGCCCTGTTCGCCCAATTGATCACCGCCTGTTCGTTTGTTTTTATCATATACAGCAGCTATGCCCGCATGTATGCACCGGGTGTATTGTTTTCCATGCTCGTCGTTAGCTACCTGTTCCGTATCGCCTTCGATGAGCAGGTTCCTAAAAAAGTATATGCCTGGTTCGGTCTTTTCTGCCTGCTGAGTGCCCTCAACAATCACCTCAATGCACTCTTTGCCATGACCTGCGCCTTGGCAGGACTTTTTCTGGCGATCCGGGTCAAACGCCTGTGGCCGTACCTGCTTACCTGCGTAGCTGTGGTGCTGGTGTATCTGCCGCATCTGCCCGTTACACTCACACAATTTCAACTCGGTGGACTTGGTGTGGCCGACAATGGCTGGTTGCCTCCGCCTAAACCCGGTGTACTCGTCGATTTTATGCGGGTACTGTTCGGTACCGGTAAAGCCGGCCTGGCCATGCTCATGCTCCTGGCGGTGGTGGTGCTGTTCAGCTTCCGCAGCAAGGTGCGTATAAGCGGACGTCAATGGCTGCTCCTGTTTTTATTTGCTGTCAATTACCTGGTCATACACCTGTACTCCATTTACAAATCGCCCGTTCTGCAGTATTCGGTATTGTTGTTTCCGGGTACCTGCCTGCTGTGGTTCATGGCTTCTTTTTACAGGGCCTTGCCCAAAACACTGTTCTATTTGTTTATGGGTGTTAGTCTCGTTTTATTGCTGTTTCAGGGCATTGTGCAGAAACATGAATTGCGGGAGGCTCATTACCAGGCCTACGAAACCATGGTGAAACAGAGCCTGCAACAAGGCAACGACCATGGAGACAGCTGCGTTACATCCATCTTTGCAGCCGAACAGTTTTTTATCACGGCTTATGAGCTCAAGTATAAAACCCCTTTATCGTATAAACTTACGACAGATACGGCGCTGGCTGATGTGCAGCATATTCGCCATTACATCAGTCATCTGCCGGCTGTTAAACAGCACATGGTATTGGGAGATCCCGATCCGCTGCTGATAGCCCTTTGCCGCGAACGGTTCCCGTATCTGCACGACCATGTACAGGGGTATTTCTACAACGCACTTACCCTGTCATCGGCCACTCCTGCAAAGGAAATGCAATCCGATCAGAGCCTTCTGAAGTCCTGGGAACTGTTGCATAAAGCATCACCTTTCACCATGGAGAGCCGCATTCAGCCTGCACCGGATGGTATCTGTAAAGTGGATTCAATGGCCGGTGAATTTCCCCTGACGTTTAAAGCTAAATTTTCGGATCTCGGAACCCGACATGGGCAGTGGCTCCTGGCCGATGTGGAGTTTGATGCTGATTCACTGCCATTGGCGGACGATATAGTGTGTGTGTCGGTAAATACGGCTGACAGTACCAAAAATTATTTCACAGCCGCGAAGTTCGCCGATTTTAAAACGGGCCAGTCACACAACCGGCTTTACCTGCAGGTGTTCATCGGCTCCGATAGCGATGAGTGGAGGAGGAGCGGAGAGTTTGCCTGTTACATCTGGAAGCGCAGCAAGGCTGTTCTGCGCATCCGGCATTTCAGGTTGCAACAGATCGATTACAACCCCGATAAATGGAGGCTCTGGGAGTAAACTACGGGTTATCCACTAATTTTGAACAGAACCTTTCTGTTTTTTACATTATGCCTAACTTAGCGCACGTTTTTAACCCAATCCCATTTTTATGTCATACATTCATACCATCAGCGCCCGCCAGATCCTTGATTCACGCGGAAATCCAACCATTGAAGTAGATGTTATCACCGACCAGGGTGTCCTGGGTCGTGCTGCCGTTCCAAGCGGAGCATCTACCGGTATTCACGAAGCCAGTGAATTGCGTGATAACGATAAAGCCGTTTATCTCGGAAAAGGCGTATTACGTGCCGTAAACAACGTGAACACAACCATTGCCGAACGTTTAAAAGGCATGTATATTTTCGATCAGAGCGGTATCGATGCTGCCATGATCGAACTCGATGGTACACCAAATAAATCGAACCTGGGTGCTAATGCCATCCTGGGCGTATCGCTTGCCGTGGCCAAAGCTGCTGCCGAAGAAGCACGCCAGCCTTTGTTCCGCTATGTAGGTGGTGTAAATGCCAACCTGCTTCCGATCCCAATGATGAATATCCTCAACGGTGGAGCACATGCCGATAACGGTATCGATTTTCAGGAGTTTATGATCATGCCGGTGGGTGCCGAAACATTCAGCGAGGCCCTGCGCATGGGTACCGAAGTATTTCATCACCTCAAAGCCGTATTGAAATCGCAGAAACTTGCTACCAATGTAGGTGATGAAGGTGGATTTGCACCGGATTTCAAAAACAACGAAGAAGCCATCAAAGCCGTGATGCAGGCCATTGACAAAGCCGGGTATAAAGCCGGTGAAGATATTTATATCGCCCTCGATGCAGCATCATCGGAATTTTACAACGCCGAAGAAAAAGTATATCACTTCAAAAAATCAACCGGCGATAAATTATCCGCAGCTCAAATGGTAGACTATTGGGCCGACTGGTGTAAAAAATACCCGATCCTCTCCATCGAAGACGGATGTGCCGAAGAAGACTGGGATGGATGGAAACAGCTGACTGATAAGGTAGGTTCTGAAATTCAGCTGGTGGGAGACGATCTCTTTGTAACCAACGTGAACTTCCTGTCCAAAGGTATCGAAACAGGTGTGGCGAACTCAATCCTCGTAAAAGTAAACCAGATCGGTTCATTGACCGAAACCATCAATGCCGTGCAACTGGCACAAAACAACAGCTATACATCTGTAATGAGTCACCGCAGCGGAGAAACCGAAGATACAACCATTGCCGATCTGGCGGTAGCGCTTAATTGCGGGCAGATCAAAACCGGATCGGCCTCCCGCAGCGACAGGATTGCAAAATACAACCAGTTACTCCGTATCGAAGAGCAATTGGGCGGTTCTGCCCGTTTCCTGGGTAAGGACTTCAAATTCCTGAAAAAATAATATCCGAATCGGGGGAGGGCAAAAGCTCTCCCTTTTTTATTTAACTCCTATCATAGCAAGCCAGGCAGCGCGATACCTTATCTACCGGGTCATATAATTATGTTTGACCAGATGAGGCCCCGGAGGAGCGAACATGAATCTGCATATATTTTTTCGCTTGATTGACGTAAATCCATGTTTTGCTCCTGCAGAGCAATGATCTCCTGCCTGGGTTTGAGAATTAATCATATTTGACCCCGCTGGGTCCATGGATCGGGTATCTTACCTGAATTTTCATACTCGAAAAATGGAATGATCATTCAAAACCTACACACATTGGCCCGGAGGGGCCAGACCTTATTAATACAGACATATATTTGCTACACTTGGCTCCGGAGGAGCCAAACATTTATAACTTTTTGTAGCCCTGTTGTTAAGATCATGAACATTGTTCCACCACAAAGCAACTTTTGTTATCTGCTCTATACAACCAGCCCCATCAGCACTGCTTTGTGCAGGGCCCCGGGACCCCATTATTTCTGCAGTCGGGCAAGGGTTTTTCAGCCCGCAGAGAACCAAACGAAAACTTAATGGTTGTTTAAAGATAATTGGGCAAAATTTATTTGCACATACCAAAACAACCCATAAATTTACAGGGATTTTAAAAGACGAAACAATGGACAGATTGAAAGAAAAATTTCAGGTAAAAGCCACAGCACTTAACGCTGAGATCAAAGACATTATCAAGAATCATGGTGATCTGAAATTAGGTGACATTACTGTAGCGCAGGTATACCAAGGGATGCGCGGTATGTTAGGAATGGTTACTGAAACCTCTAAACTCGATGCCGAAGAAGGAATCCGCTTCAGAGGTTACTCGATTCCCGAATTACGTAAACAATTACCAAAAGCACCGGGTGGTACCGAACCGCTTCCGGAAGGCATATTTTACCTCATGCTGGTGGGCGAACTGCCAACCCAGGATGATGTGACCTTTATTACCAATGAGTGGATGAAACGCAGTCACGTTCCGAAACACGTATTCGACGTGATCGAGAAACTGCCTGTGGATACACATCCCATGACCCAGTTTGTGATAGCGGTGATGGCTATACAAACCGAAAGCGTATTTGCCAAAGCCTATGCCAAAGGCATCAATAAAAAAGACTACTGGGACTATGTGTACGAAGATTCAATGAACCTGATCGCCCGTTTACCGCGCGTTGCAGCTTATATCTATCGTCGTAAATACAAAAACGGCGCACACATTGAGCCGGATCATAAACTCGATTGGGCTGCAAACTTTGCACACATGCTCGGCTTCGAAGAATTTGATATGAAACGTTTAATGCGTTTATACCTCACCATTCACGTGGATCATGAAGGTGGAAACGTATCAGCCCATACCACACACCTCGTAGGTTCTGCACTCAGCGATCCATACCTCTCTTTTGCAGCTGGTATGAATGGCCTCGCAGGTCCTCTCCACGGTCTGGCCAATCAGGAAGTATTAGCCTGGATCATGGAACTGAAAGAAACCCTGGGTGGCGGATTACCTACCAAAGAACAGATCGCAGACTATATCAAGAAAACCCTCGCAGAAGGTAAAGTTGTACCTGGATACGGCCATGCTGTATTACGTAAAACAGATCCACGCTTTACAGCTCAGCAGGATTTCTATAAAACCTATATCAAACACGACGACATCTGTGAGATCGTTCAGATGATCTATGAAGTAGCACCTCCGATTCTGGAATCTACCGGCAAGATCAAAAACCCATGGCCTAACGTAGATGCACACTCCGGCGCCTTACTGGTTCACTACGGTATGCATGAGTATGATTTCTACACTGTATTATTCGGTGTGTCACGTGCACTGGGTGTATTGGCAAGCCTTATCTGGGACCGTGCAACCGGTTCTCCGATCGAGCGTCCGAACTCCACAACAACCGAAAACATCAAGGCAAAAATCAAAGCAGCCCAACAGGAAGCAAAAGCCTGATGAAATAATTATCCAAAATGAAATCCCGGCCTTCAAAAGCCGGGATTTTTGTTTATATTAGGTACCATATGCGGAGCTCCCAACCTCTATGCTTATGGATTTGCATCGGTTTACTCTTGTCGGTAAACCTGTGTGCACAAACCGATCCCGTTTTATCACAACCGGTAGATAGTATACTGCATGTATGCGCCCGGTTCTACCAGACCGACCCTGCACGCACCCTCGGATACGCGGAACATGCCCTGCAAAAAGCCCTCCGTAATAACGACGATCTGCAAATAGGACAGTCATACGAGTACATGGGCGTTTCCCACGATTTCCTCGGCGAGTTCGATTCGGCTCTGGTATACTTCGAAAAAGCAGAACCTTACCTCAAAAAAACAGAAACACAGGTGCAATATGCCAACCTGCTTCGTTCCCGTGCCAATAGCCTGTATTCGCTGAGTCGCTACAAAGAGTCCCTGCAGGATTACCTGGCGGCCCTCGAGATCATCCGGAAAACAGACCGTAAACGCGACGAAGCCTCCCTGCTGATGGGTGTTGGAAATGTATACAGCAGCATGGACCTGAAACAGGAAGCCCTGAACTATTACAACAAATCACTCGATCTGTTTCTCTCGGTCAGAGACTCCGTTACAGTTTCCTACCTATATACTAATATAGCAGAAGTGTTTTCCGCACTGGGACGCGAAAACGAAATGATCGAATACCACCGGAAAGCCCTCTTACTGAAAGAGCATATGCACGATGATTATGGCCTGGTGTATTCCTATAAAAATATGAGCGAAATCATGGTGAAGCTCAATCGCCGCGATTCGGCCCTTTACTTTGCCTACAGAGCCGTGGCCATCTCACAGAAGATCGATAATACGGATTTTCTCTGTGAATCTTACCAGGGCCTCGCCAATGTTTACGATCTCTATAATAATCTGGATAGTGCCAATACCTATTATAACAAGGCCCTGTACCTGGCTATCCAGATGAAAACCCTGCGGAATCAGCATGCCGCACTTTTATCGCTTGCCAAAGTTCTGCAGAAAAAGGGAGAGTATAAACTGGCCCTCGAACGCTTATTCGATTACGTGGCGGTGCACGACAGCCTGTATAACCTCGACATGCAGCGATCCCTGCACGAACTGCAAACGCAGTACGAAACCGACAAGAAGGAAAAAGAAATTGTATTGCTCAACGAACGCGATAAAAAACGCAAATGGATTATCTATTCGGGCATCGGCGGTTTAATTCTGCTGGGTATGCTCAGCTTCAGCCTCTTTAACCGCTACCGCCTCAAACGCCGCTCGGCTACCGAACTCGAAGCGCGTAATGCGGTCATCCAGCACCAGAAAGAAGTGGTAGAAGAGAAAAATAAAGAGATCACCGATAGTATCAATTATGCCCGCCGGATCCAGCAGGCCCTGCTTACCGGAGATTCTTACTTTACAGCGAACCTTGGCGCCGAACATTTTATATTTCATAAACCCAAAGACATTGTGAGTGGCGATTTTTATTGGGGGCTTCAGCATCACGATATGTTTTATATCGCTACTGCCGATTGCACCGGCCATGGGGTTCCTGGAGCATTTATGAGCATGCTCAATATCTCCTACCTCAATGAAGCCGTGATCGAACGTAATATCCGCGAACCCGACCAGGTACTCCATGCCATCCGGAAAGAAGTGATCAAAGCACTGAACCCGCACGGCACCACGATCGAATCGAAAGACGGGATGGATTGTGTGCTCTGCGCGTTTAACCTGCAGGAGATGCACCTGAGCTTTGCTGCGGCGAATAATCCGCTCTGGCTGTGTCGCAACAATTTCATGGTTGAATACAAACCCGATAAAATGCCCGTAGGAAAACACGATAAAGAGCATGAACCCTTTACCTGCCATCATGTGGAATTGCAGAAAGGCGATGTTATCTACACGTTTACCGATGGCTATGCTGATCAGTTTGGCGGAGAGAAAGGAAAGAAATTTAAATACCAGCAATTGGAAGCACTTTTACTCAGCATACATCAACTGCCGGTGCATGAGCAGGCAATCGTTCTCGAGAAGCGCTTCCACGAATGGAAAGGTAATCTAGAGCAGGTAGATGATGTGCTGGTGATTGGCGTGAAAATTATATAATACGCAGATAGCAGGATGAAGAAATGCTTACATGTCTGGAATAAGTGCCGCGTGATGCTGTTGCTGCTGTTGGCAGCCGGTATAGCCAAAGCCCAGATCCGGCATGAAATAGATTCGCTTTTCGGAATATACCACAATGCTAAGAACGCCGATTCGGTGCGGCTTCAGGCACTCGACGACATCGCCTGGGATTATCTTTCCGTGAACCCCGATTCAACCATCATCATGTCGGAGGAACTGTTGCAATATGCACGGAAAGTAAAAGGACTCAAATGGGCTTCCAAAGCCTATAACATGAAGGGAACCGCCTATTTCAATAAATCCGATTATCCGCATGCCCTCGAAAATTACCAGCAAAGCCTGCAGGTTCGCGAGGAACTCAAAGACCGCTATGGTGTGGCTGTCGTGCTTGGAAACATCGGGAATGTGTACCAGGCCATTCACGATGATAAAAAAACACTCGACTATGAGTTAAGAAGCCTGCATATCATGCAGGAGATTAAAAATAAAGTGGGGATTGCCCGCGCATTGGGAAACATAGGACTTGTGTATTACAGTGCCAAAGATTATCCCAAAGCCCTCGATTATCAGCAGCAGAGCCTTACGCTCATGAAAGAGATCGGCGACAGGGAAGGAGAGGCTGTTTGCCTGATCGATATCTCCAGTATCCAGGGACATAACAAACAATACGAAGAAGCGATCGCCAGCCTGCAACAGGCCCTGCAGATAGCCCGCGAGATCAACAACGACCGCATACTGTCTGCCTGCCTCCAGGGCATTGCCAATAATTATTATAGCCAGCAGAAATTTGACCTGGCCATCGAATACCTTAAAAAATCAAACGAAGTAGCCAGGGAAGTAGGCGAGCTGAGCTTTCAGAAAAACCTTCACGAAACACTTTACCGTATTTATAAAAAGAAACACGATCCGGTAAAAGCCCTTGAAGAATATGAACAATACGTTATCCTGAAAGACAGCATTTTTAAAGGAGACTATCAGAAAGACATTGCCCAAAAAGAATTGCAGTTTGAATATGCACGCAAAGCCACTGCCGATAGTGTGAAACATGCCAACGAAAAGCAAATCCGTGATGCAGAGTTCTCACGCCAGGAAGCCATGTTGCGCCAGGAAGAAACACTGCGCTATGTATTGTATGGCGGGCTTGCCCTCATTGCTGTGTTTGCGCTTTTTATGTTCAACCGGTTTAAAATAACCCAGAAACAAAAACACATCATCGAGGTACAGAAACACATGGTAGATGAGAAACAGAAAGAAATTGTAGATAGTATTAATTATGCAAAGCGAATCCAATATGCACTACTGGCCAATGAGGAGATGATGAACAGGTATCTCCCTGAACATTTTGTGTTTTTTAAACCAAAGGATATTGTCAGTGGTGATTTCTATTGGGCCACTGCCCAGGAAAATGCGTTTTACCTGGCTTGCTGCGACAGCACGGGACATGGTGTTCCCGGAGCTTTTATGAGCCTGCTCAATATTGGCTTTCTCAGCGAAGCGGTGAACGAAAAAAATATCGACAAGCCCAATGAGGCTTTTAATTATGTGCGTCGGCGCCTGATAAGCTCCATCAGCAAAGAAGAGCAGAAGGATGGTTTTGACGGCATTCTCCTCAAAATGAAGAAACAGGAGGACGCCTGGAATATTACCTATGCCGCCTCCAACAACGCGCCTGTATTGGTTTCCGGCGGCGCCATCCGAAGCCTTGATGTCGATAAAATGCCGGTTGGTAAAGGAGAACGCATGAACGATTTCAACCTCTTCGAATTACCGGTTCGTACCGGTGATATGCTTTACCTCTATACCGATGGCTATGCCGATCAGTTCGGAGGCGAAAAAGGAAAGAAATTCAAATACAAAGCCCTGCATGAATTGCTGCTGCAGATTTCAACAGAACCTGTTCACGTTCAGAAACAACGCCTGGCAGATGCATTTGATGCATGGAAAGGCAGCCTTGAACAGGTGGATGATGTATTGGTGATCGGGCTGCGAATAACCTGAGATTCTTCACTACACCACGCCCGCAATGACAAGAAGCTCTCACGCATAAGCCGAAGCCTTGGCAAAGGCTTACTGCACGTTCAATAAATTAATATCGAAAATCAGAACCGAATTCGCCGGAATACCATTCTGGGCCTGGTCGCCATAACCCAATGCCGATGGGATCAGCAGTTTACCAACACCGCCCTTTTTAAACAGCGGAATACCTTCCTGCCAGCCTTTGATAACGCCGCTCAGGTTAAACGTGGCGCCACTCGACGAGCTTTGGTCAAATACATTGCCATTGGTCAGGTAGCCTTTATAGCTCACGGTGACTTTGGAGTTGATGTTGGGTTGGGCACCCGTACCCTGGGTCGTGATCACGTAATACAAACCATCACTGCCTTGCTGGGCATTGAGATGGTTATCCGAAATATACTTGGTAATGATATTATGATCCTCGGTCGACTGGTCAATCACTTTCTTTTTCTTACAGGAAACCGTGGAAGCCAGCAACAGAATTAAAAACAGGCTACTAAAACGTAAAGTATTCATTTTGAGCAATATTTGAACCGGCCAAATATAGACTTTATTTGTGATTTTTCTGTAACCTTCATCACTTTATCTGCTGTTTTGATATGCTATATTTGATTAAATTTGTGCTTCTTTTTTAGTCAAACATTCATTTCAAAAATCATTATACCATGCCAAAAGGAATTTATAAAGTACCAACACCGGTAAACGAACCCGTAAAATCGTATATGCCCGGAAGCCCTGAACGCAAAGAACTTCAGGCTATGCTGAAAGAATTACGCAGCAAAGAACTGGATATTCCCATGTATATCGGTAAAGACGAAGTGCGCAGCGGTAAAACCTCACGCCTGGCTCCTCCGCACGATCATAAGCATACCCTGGGCTATTTTCATAAAAGTGAAAAACAACATATCGAACAGGCTATTGCCGCAGCGATGGCTGCCCGCGAAAAATGGGCGGATCTCAGCTGGGAACACCGTGCTTCTATTTTCCTCAAAGCAGCTGACCTGATCGCCGGACCTTACCGTGCCAAATTAAATGCAGCTACCATGCTGGGGCAAAGTAAAAATGCCTACCAGGCCGAAATCGACAGCGCCTGCGAGATCATCGACTTTCTGCGTTTCAATGTGCATTTCATGACGGAGATCTATTCCGAACAACCGATCTCCGGTCCGGGTATGTGGAACCGCGTGGAATGGCGTCCGCTCGAAGGGTTCGTATATGCCCTGACTCCTTTCAACTTTACGGCCATTGCCGGCAACCTGCCCAGCAGCTGTGCCATGATGGGGAACGTGGTTGTATGGAAACCAAGCAATACCCAGGTGTATAGCGCTAACGTGCTGATGGAGATTTTCAAAAAAGCCGGCGTACCGGATGGTGTTATCAACCTTATTTATCCGAGCGGACCGGATGCAGCGGAGGTGATCTTTAATCACCGCGATTTTGCAGGTATTCACTTTACAGGAAGTACAGAAGTATTCCAGAATATCTGGCAATCTATCGGAAATAATATTCATAAATATAAATCGTACCCTAAAATTGTGGGTGAAACAGGAGGTAAGGACTTCGTGCTGGCACATCCGAGTGCCGATGCCAAAGTTGTTTCCACAGCTCTTACCCGCGGGGCATTTGAGTACCAGGGACAGAAATGTTCAGCCGCCTCACGTGCGTATATTCCGCAAAGCCTCTGGGCCGATGTGAAAAAATACATGGTGGAAGACCTGAAATCCTTTAAAATGGGGCCTACCGAAGATTTCACCAATTTCGTAAATGCTGTTATCGACGAAAAATCATTCGATAAACTGGCATCTTTCATTGATGCTGCCAAAAAAGATCCGGCCGTGGAAATCGTTGCCGGCGGTAACTACGATAAGAGCAAAGGCTATTTTATAGAGCCAACCATCCTCAATTGCAAAGACCCCCTCTATACCACTATGTGTACAGAGCTTTTCGGACCTGTATTGTCGTTGTATGTATACGATGATGCCAAATTCGAAGAAACCCTGAAACTGGTCGATACGACAGGTATTTACGCCTTAACCGGTTCAATCATTGCCAATGATCGTTATGCGATTGAACAGGCTACCAAAGCCCTTCAGAATGCAGCCGGTAACTTCTACATCAACGATAAACCAACCGGCGCCGTAGTAGGTCAACAGCCATTTGGGGGAGCCCGTGGCAGTGGTACAAATGATAAAGCCGGATCAAAAATAAACCTGCTCCGTTGGGTAAGCCCAAGAACGATTAAGGAGACCTTTGTTCCTGTAACGGATTACCGTTACCCGTTTTTGCTTGCCGATTAGTACCTTTGTAACAAAGTTGTGGTAAGTTTAACTTTCCCATAATAAAAATATTTTTATATTTGTTGCGTTTAGAGTCTGAATGTTTAGTAAGAAGATAGTATTCATAGTATTAGGAGTTTGCTCATTTTACGTTCATGCGTTTTCCCAGAACTTTGTTCGGTCTACCGACTGGAAAAAGTACCGGAAGGAAGTAATCATCCAGGTTGGAGTATCCGAGTTCCTTGGAGATTTGGGTGGACGTAACCGTGCCGGAACCGACTATAGCCCGGTTGATATGGAACTGGTGCTTACCAGGCCAGCCATATCAATGGCATACCGCTATAAAATCTTCAAAGGACTGAATGTTCATACCAACTTTAACTACATGTTAGTTGCCGGTGATGATAAGCTGACCAAAGATATCTATCGTAATAACCGTAATCTTAATTTCAAATCCAATATTTTCGAATTCGGTACCCGCTTGGAATTAGCCTATTTGTCTAATAAGGTAGGCCACCGTTACGGAATCAAGAAAACACTTTCACGCCGTATGAAATCCCGCTCATGGGAAGTAATGGGCTTTGTGGGCATTGGCGCTTTCTACTTTAACCCGAAAGGTAGAGATCCTCTTACCGGCCAGTGGGTAAAGCTGAAACCATTACATACCGAGGGCGAAGGCCTTCCGGGTGGACCAAAAAACTACTCCAGGGTTGCTATATGTGTTCCTGTTGGGCTGGTATACCGCGTGATCCTCTCTAAAAAATGGAGCGTTGGTGCGGAATTGAATTACCGTTTCACGTTCACCGATTATATCGATGATGTACACGGAACCTATTACGACAAGAATGCACTCCTGGCTGCATATGGGCCCCAGGCTGTACGTATGGCCGATCCAAGCAAGGGGGATATCCCGGGAGCAACTGCTCCGAATGCGGATGGAACCGGTGCACAACGTGGCGAGCATCATCACGATAATTATATGTCATTCCAGATCACTGTAGGCCGCTTTATAACACCGAAACGAGGCCGCGCACGCTTACGTTCGAAATTCTAATCGTTTTTTCAGGAAATAAATAAAAAAAGGCAATCGAAAACGGTTGCCTTTTTTATGCGTTTTTAAATAGGATTATGGAACGGTAATCTCCGGCGTAGTGATCACATTGCTTTTGTGACCTGCCTTATCATACAGGTAAGATACGTATTTTACATGCTTGATCTTTTTGCTGTGCCTGTATTGCTGAAGCCGCACGCTGATCTCACCACTGATCGCTTTACCATTGTATGCATCGGATGGCTTCTTGACAATATAGCCTGTCTTTACGGTATCATTCAGGAATGTAGAATAATAACCCACATATTTTCCGGTAACCGTATCCTTGTAATAATAATTTACATAAAGTGTTTTGGTAGTGTCATCCTGGCCGACACCGATGTCGCCGTCGCCGTCCATAAACTTAATTACGAAATCGGCAGAATCGCCCGTATAGGGATAAAAGGCTTTGTATTCAATTTCCGGGGTCGTCGAATAGGTTTTTTTCTTGACACAGGCCCAAAAAACAAGACCAATACCCAACCCGGCAACGATATATTTTTTATATCTTGAATTCATAGTACAACTATCATAAAATTACACATAATTTTGTAAATACTTTTGTTAAATCCAGTTCAAATAGAAACCGACGTATTTGCCATCCGAACCGAAGATGATTTTAACCGCGCTGCACTTGATGTGTTCCGCTATCAGGTCGAAACCAATTCCATTTACAGGCGTTATGTGCATGCACTGAACCGCCATACCAACGACATCGTACACTATAAACAGATTCCTTGTATACCCATTGAGTTTTTCAAAACTGCCGATGTGTTTTGCGGACAGACACTCCACGAGGAAATTTGTTTCACAAGCAGCGCTACCACCGGCATGGTTGTTTCAAAGCATCACGTTCAAAAACTCAGCCTTTATGAAACTTCATTCCTGAAGGCCTTCGAATTGTTTTATAGCGATGTGCGCGACTACTGTATCCTGGCGCTATTGCCGGGTTACCTGGAACGCAGTGGGTCTTCACTGGTATATATGGCCGAAAAACTTATACAGTTATCAGGACAGCCGGAAAGTGGTTTCTTTCTGCACGATCATGTCGGACTCATTCATACAATTCAGGAACTTAATAAGCAAAACCGGAAATTTATTCTTCTCGGCGTCACATACGCGCTGCTCGATCTGGCTGAAAATAATCTGCAGCTGGGCAACAATGCCATTGTCATGGAAACCGGCGGCATGAAAGGAAAACGACGCGAGATGGTGCGCGAAGAATTGCATGCAGTGCTTTGCCGTGGTCTCGGCGTGAAGCAGATTCATAGCGAATATGGTATGACCGAATTACTTTCACAGGGCTATTCATCGGGTGGGGGGCTGTTTGCAACACCTCCCTGGATGAAAGTATTGATAAGAGATACCAATGATCCGTTCACATATGTTGATGCCGGACGCTCGGGTGGAATCAATGTGATTGATCTTGCCAATTTATACTCCTGTGCGTTTATAGAAACCAAAGACCTTGGAAAAACATCGGTATCCGGACGCTTTGAGGTGCTTGGCCGTTTCGACAACAGCGACATCCGGGGTTGTAATTTACTGGTTCAATAATTGGTTTATACGTATAAATATATTATCTTTGTCGTATAAAAATTAAATTCCATGGATGCCAAGGTTACTTTATCTTTCGATAAAAACATTATCGAAAAAGCCAAGCGCTACGCCGAAAGCCAGAATATGAGCCTCTCGCGCATGATGGAATTGATCCTGGACAGGATTACCAGCAATCAGTACGCATCTCTCGAAGATTTTCCAATCTCCGATTGGGTCAACGAAGTTGCCGAAGGCCCTGCCGAATACAACACTTCTCCCAAAAAGTATAAGAAACAAAAAACCGAATACCGCTCCCGGAAAAAATAACCGATGAAGATTTTTCTGGACGCCAATATTCTTATTTCCGTGCTGAATAAAGAATATCCTGTATTTACCTATAGCTCCAGGGTTTTAAGCCTGGCTGATCATAAAAGATTCAGGGTTTATACTTCGCCATTATGCCTGGCCATTGCTTTTTATTTTGCAGAGAAGAAAACCGGCAATGCCTCTGCACGCCACCGGATTTCACTACTGGCTCAAAAACTTTATATGACACGCATGGACTCGAAAACGGTAACACAGGTACTTGAGAACAAAATGATTCACGACCTGGAAGACGGCATGCAGTATTACTCGGCTATCGATAGTGGATGCCAGTGCATCGTCACGGAGAATAAAAGCGATTTTTATTTCTCAAAAATAGAAGTACTTTCAAGTCACGATTTTTTACAACATTATTTATTCTGATCATGCAGAAAGTATATGGCGACGATTTTTTCGAACAGGTTTATCAGGTTGTACGCTTGGTTCCCAAAGGACGTGTAACATCCTATGGTGCTATTGCAGCCTATCTTGGAGCCAAAGGTTCGTCCAGGCTTGTAGGCTATGCCATGAATGCGGCCCATGCACAAAAACCAAAGGTTCCTGCGCACCGTGTGGTAAACCGCAACGGACAGCTTACCGGTAAACATCATTTTGCCACACCATCCCAGATGCAGGAGTTGCTGGAAAAGGAAAAAGTAAAAGTAGAAAACGACCGGGTTGTCGATTTTGCAAAACGGTTCTGGGACCCTATGAAAGAACTTGCCCTCTGATCCTTAACGGATCAGGAGGAAAGTACCTTTCTTATTCTGGTCTTTATCAAATATATCCTTTGCTTCGATAATATAGAAGTAAGTACCTTCAGAAGCATCATGCCCGTTTATCTTTCCGTCCCATCCCGAATTAATCTCTTCCATTGTGTAAAGCAATAATCCCCAACGGTTGTAGATCTTACAGTTGAAATCCTTGATATTGAGAGCCGATACATGAAACATATCATTCACACTGTCCTGATTTGGCGTAAAGACGTTCGGTATGATAAGATATGGCTCTTCTTCGAGTACTGTTACCGTCTCCGTAGCAGTAGCCGTACAGGTGCCGTTACTTACCAAAAGTACAACGGTGTAAGTTCCTGAATTGATATAAGTCTCAGCATTTGGATTCTGGGCCGTTGAGCTATGGCCATTGTCAAAACCCCAGGCATAGGTAGTTGCACCGGTTGAGGTATTGTTGAAGCCAACTAACAGAGGTTTTACACCCGATGATGGATTCACTGTGAAGGCAGCATTCAGAGTGGTTTGCGTGATCGTGATAGAGGCTGTACCCGTACCGCAGGCGTTCGTATTTGATACTGTATAGCTTCCTGCGCCCCCGGTAATAGAGTTTCCGGTTGATGATGATCCGGACCAGGCATAAGGTGCAGAGCCTCCACTCACCGTAAGCGTTGCTGTTTGTCCGGGACATAAGCTAAGTGAACTGGCGGCCAGGTTCAATGTAGGGGTTTGTGATGTGCTGATATTAACACTGGCTGTGGCAGTGCCGCATTGATTTGTAACACTTACCGTTTCAATTCCGGCGGTATTTACCAGCACGGTATTCGTTGTTGCCCCGGTAGACCAGGCGACTGCAGTGGCATTGGTAACAGCAGTAAGTGTTTCGCTTTGACCGTTGCATAATGTGAGCGAAGGCGTACTGATGGAAACCGTAGGTGATGGAAGAACCGCAAGGGTGTATGCTGCAGAGGCATTCCCGCAGGAACTGGTCACTGTAGCTGTATAAACACCCGCTGTGTTGGCGGTGATCGATGTACTTCCGGATCCTGTACTCCAGGTATAGGTTCCTGTGCTGCCATTGAGGGTAAGCGTGGCACTTTGTCCGGAGCAAATCACACTTTGTGTACTGCTGATCGAAAGCGTTGGCGTATTATTAACGGTTACTGTTGCAGAAGCGCTTGCAGAGCCACATGCATTGGAAACTGTCACAGTACTCACACCGGCATTGTTAACGCTTATACTGCCGGATGTTGCAGAGTTGGACCAGGCATAGGTGCTTGCATTGCTGACAGCAGTCAACGTCGCACTTTGCCCGCTGCACAAACTAACACTTGGTGTTGTAATGGAAACGGTTGGCACCGGAAGTGCGGCCAGTGTATAGCTGTCAGATGCTGTTCCGCAACTGGTGGTCACGGAAGCACTGTATATGCCACCGGTGTTAGCTGTTATGGAGCTTGTACCCGCTCCGGTATTCCATGTATAGGTCCCGGTGCTGCCACTAAGGCTCAATGTGGCCGTTTGAGCGCCGCATATAAGACTTTGAGTGCTGCTGATAGACAGTGTAGGAAGGCTCGTTACGGTCACAGATACAGAAGCAGTGGCTGTACCGCAGGCATTCGATACGGTAACAGTTTTAACACCGGATGTATTTACAGAAATCGTATTGGTTGTAGCACCAGTACTCCAGTTAAAGGATGAAATGTTGGAACTGGCGGTTAAGGTGCCGCTTTGTCCGCTGCATAACGATAAGCTGGTCGGACTCACTGTTACGGTTGGAATCGGAGTTACCACAAGGCTGTATGTATCTGAGGCAGATCCGCAGCTGTTGGTGGTTGTAACCACGCCTGTTGTTGATGTGCTGGCTGTAAGGCTCACGGTTGCTGTAGTCGCTCCGGCCGGGTTGTTCCAGCTGTAATTGGCTGGGCTGCCGCTGGCACTTATAGCTACCGTACTTCCGGCACAGGCTGTATAGGTATGTGCAGCAAGTGTTACGGAAGGGTTGGAAAGTGCATATACTGTAAAGCTTTGGGTAAATGTACCGCAACTGTTTGCCAGGTTTAATGTGTAGGTATTCGAAGTAGTGCCTGTTGGTGCCGATACCGTGTAGGTCGAAAGGGTAGAGGTAGGGCTGCTCCAGGTTGGATTTACCGTGCTGGCTACAGCAGCATTGGTAATCGAGTAGGAGAGTACGCTGGTTGCTCCCGGACAAAGTGAATAACCATTGCTGGCACTGATTCCCGCCTGTGGTAATGCTATCACATTGATCATAACACTGTCTTTCACTGTAGTTGTGGAAGCAGTACAGGAGCGTGTGAGTGAGCAGTAAAGTTTTACAGGGCCTGTTTCACCGGCGCCGGGTGTATAGGTTGTAGTGAGAGCTGTAGGGTTTGAGAAAGTACCTGTGCCTCCCGACCAGTTAAGACCGTTATAAATACCGTTGGTGGTAGCGGTAAGTACACTATGTGCATTGTAACAGATACTTTGATCAGGTCCGGCATTTACAGACAGGGGAATGTATGGAGCCTGGCAGCCATGGTTTACATAGGTCGGATTTCCTGCAGGATCATATTCAACCGCTCCACCGTCCTGGGCACCAACAGTAAGTGCCTGGGTCAGTAAAAGACTACGATCGTAAGTTACAGCATCGGTGCACGACGTCGGTGTAGTAAAGGCCATGGTCAGTGTCCGCAGACCTGTTCCGTAATTGGCGAAGTGTCCTGAGGTGTTTCCGGCACACTGGAAAATAACGATAAGTGTATCGCTCAGGTTTACAAAGCTTTGAGCGAGTGGATTCCAGGCGGTGCTGGTTACCAGCAACACTCTTGAGTTGGCAGGAAGGACGCCTCCAACGGGTTCTTTTAAATAACCACATTTTGTGATGGTTGCATTCACGGTGGCTATATCGGCAGCTGTGCCCGCATTCTGGCACACGCCCAGCCAGCTGTTATTTGGCCAGGCTACAGTCAGATTTGCCGTATTTAAAGCGGTGCTTCCGACTTTAAACGTAACCATTTCATTTTTTCCTTCATTACTTCCGTCGCAGGCATCTACCAGGATGCTTTCTATTTCAAAACATTGCGCTTTTGAAATGAATGACGTTGTAAAAAGAGCGATAATCAGTAGCAGTTGTTTCATTGTGTGTTTATTTAGATACAAAGTAAAACGTCGTGGTTTTCTGTAATGCAAAGCCTGAGTGTTTAAATCATTATGGAATAACCACTTTTATATTTTCTGTTTTATAAGGTGTTTGAATATGAATGATATATAAGCCACTGGCCATATCGGAAATATTATAGGTGTTTTTACCCGAAGCGGCAGTTTCTGAAAATAAAGTGTTACCGGTCATATCAAGCATGCTTATACTGGTGTGATCAGGCAGGCAGTTTTTAAATTCAACAATTAACCGGGCATCTTGTTGGTAAACAATGGCTTTCCAGTTCTTGTCATGCCTGTTGGATGAAATAATCCGGTGTTGCACCACGCCACCTTCAATATCTGTGGAACTCAAGCGGTAATAGGTTAATTTCTCGAAGGGTTGGAGATCTTCGGCAGTATAGGTGATTTTGCCATCGCGGTTGCGGGGCTGTACAGATTCGAGTGCCTGGAAATCCGTTCCGTTTTCACTTTTTTCGAGCAGGTAATTCTTCAGTGCATTTTCAGATTCTACGATCCAGGTAAGCTCTGTTTTATCGCCATTCTGTGTGGCATAAAAGTCGATAAGGTCTACCGGGAGAACAACAAAGTTGTTGCAGGAAGTGGTAACGTTGCTCCATCCGGAACCGGTTGGGTTAAAGCCGATACCCGAACCTGAAGAACTGGAACCACCGGATGTATAGGTTTCTGTATTCACGCAACCTGTTGCATTATTGGTGAGGCTGATGGTGCGGTAACATTGTGTACATGAACCATTGGAAAATTTTCCGGTACAATCGAGATTGGAAAATAAAACGTAAAATGGCCCCAAACCACAAACAGTGCTGAAGTTATAGGTGTGCGTGGGGGTTGCACCGGTAACAAGAAGAAAATTGGCATTTGCAGGAATAGTATTGCTGGCAGGTATTGTTGTAAATGTGCCGGCGGCACAGCTCCCCGTTGTATTCAGGCTTGTTATATAGCCAAGTTGGGCAGCCGTGTAACTACTGTTGTTTGTCCAGATTGCATTGGTATTAATCGTGTTTCCGCCAATTATTGTTCCTTTCGGGGAAGTTCCTCCCTGTGTTTGAATGGCTAGTTCCAGGTCATTAACTGATAGACCAGTGCTTCCATTCTGGCAAAAAACCAATTCATTCCCACCTTCACAGCCACTGGTACAACTACCTTCGACGACAATAAGCTTTACAAATGGTGAAGTACCCGAGCAGGAACCGCTTTTTCGGATTTTGAAATCGTCGATGTAGCAATTGGCTGTACCACTCCTTGTATAGGTTAAACGCACATACCGTGTGGTGGATAAAAGAGCATTTGAAAACGCACTGGTAAGCGATGACTGGATTGTATTGATAGTTGCTCCTACCGTTGTCCATGCAGAACCATTGGAAGATTCTTCTACAAGTATTGAACTGGCAGCACAATCAGTAGAACTACCTTCGCCACGGTAAACAAACCATACATTATCAGGGGCATTGGAAACACCGGTCCATGTGTAGGTCATAACCTGTGCATTTAATACGAATTTTGGCGCAGGCGAATTTCTTCCAAAATTTCCGCTGCCGGTCGACGAGCCAAATGCACCGCCACTAAATGTCCAGTTCGGAGGAGCTGTTGCCCCGGAGTTAAACTCTTCGTCTACAATATAAGCCTGGGAAGAGAGCTCTGTGGTTATACCACATAACACAAAGCAAAAAAGGATTATTTTCTTCATCATCGTTTTAATAAATTAAAAAGTCGAGAAAAAAATAAGCGGTTTCAGCTGGCTTTGAATGTGGTACTTCAAAACCCTTTCAAGGGTGATCACTTACTCTATTGCAAATTTAAGTCAAATTAATAAACAAATGGAGGTTTATAAATTAACAAATTATTAATAATCAGCAGTTTACTGAGGTTTTTCTTCAGTCTTTCTTCAGACTTTAGACTAAAACGGTTAAATATTCGAGGAACAAACCTTTACTTTGAATGTTATACTATTATATTTACCATATTAACAAATAACCACTTACACATGAAAAAAGGTTTTTTTGCAATCGTTTTATTAGTTGTTTGCGGCTTTTTATTGTCGTTTATCAATACCAGTGGCGCCGGACCCGAACTGGGCTTAAATGCTGCAGTTCCCATGGCCGATATGAAAATGAAAGACGTGAGCGGAAAAGAGTTGAGTCTCAATGACGCGAAGACGGCCAAAGGCCTTCTCGTTATTTTCTCATGCAACACCTGCCCTTATGTAAAACTCAGCGAAACCCGCATTAAAGAGATTACCGATAATTGTGTGAAACAGGGATTGGGCTGTATTATAGTAAACAGCAACGAAGCACAACGTGCCGAAGATGATAGTTTTGACGAAATGGTGAAGTACTACCAGGCACAAAAACTGACCTGTCCGTATGTGGTTGATCAGGGCTCAAAACTGGCTGATGCTTTTGGAGCTACCCGCACCCCGCAGTGTTTCCTGTTTAATGCCAAAGGATTGGTATATAAAGGCGCTATCGACGATAACGTGAAAGATGCGGCCCAGGCTAAGGAACATTTTCTGAAAGATGCGATTGATGCCGTATTGAAAGGGGCTACGCCTAAAACCCAGGAAAGCAAATCCATAGGCTGTACCATCAAGCGCGTTGAGTAATTCTTTAAGAGAGCAGGATTAACGGAACAGGGATATATGCCCGCTCCGTATTATTTTCTTATCGCTGTTTTTCTGCAGCGCTTCTATCTTGTATACATATATATCATCGGGGCAAAGGTTCCCTTTGAACTTGCCGTCCCACTTCCCGTTTATATTGTTTGATACATATACGGTGTTTCCCCAGCGATCGAATATAACCAAACTGAAATACTGGTATTCGCACTGGCATACCGGGAAGAAGTAATCATTTTTATCGTCATCATTCGGTGTGAAACTGGTAGGGATATACATTTCACAATCGCAGTTTTTGAACTTCACAGTTACACTGTCGGTATGCTTACCACAGGCTTTTGAAATGCTTTTAACCCAGTAGATTCCTTCACGGGTTGCATTCACCGATGGGGTCTGCGCACCTGTGTTCCAGTACAACTTTACATCGGCTGCAGCTTTTACACTCAGTGTTTTGTTCTCATCCCCTTCGCAGAATAGTACTTCTTTTCCGAAATTCGGGATCACGCTGTTGTTGAGGGTCACCCGGAAAGTATCGGTATATGTACAACCTTTATTGACAGCTTTCACCCAGAATTTACCCGGGTGATCAATTTTAATGGATTCATTGACATCGCCTGTACTCCAAATATAACGGTAGCTTTTATTGGGAGGTTCCATTTTGACCGAGGTGCCCCAGCAAAGTGTTGTATCCTTCAGGTGAATTTTTGGAGGCTCATAAACTTTCAGGTAGGTAGAGTCGAGTATAACATAACTGCCATCGTATATTTTCACAGAATAACGTCCCTTGCGCTTAATATACAATTGTTTGACATTGACAATAATGCCATATTTGGTAGTCCATTCGTAGGTTGCCTTGCTGCTGATAATGTCTTCCGGAAATTTCACCAATACCGAATCTCCCTGGCATACCCCCATGGTATCGGGAAGGATATTGAGGGGTTTCTGGCCATAAGCCCAGGCAAACTGCAGAACAAAAATGATTATATAAAAGCTACGCTTCAATTTTGTGTAAATGTATATCCAATTTTATGCCTTATGCGTTAATCCTGTCTTAAATATTAAATATGTCAGGTTGATATTAAAATGGTGCATCATATCTGTAAACTAATAGTGATGATTGTGCCCTGACCTTTGCCTATATCCGATTTATCGACAATAGATACTTTTTGTTTTTTACCGGTAAGCTTGGTGTTGAGGTCCAGGATGTTTTCAATGGTCTTGGTTCCCAGCGACCGGTGCCCGACTTTCACATTTTCGCGGGCTTTGTTATAGCCAATCCCGTCGTCTTCAATCTCAATCAATAATTCGTTCTGGCTTTGTTTCCGGAACCGGATGTAAAGATTGCCATGTGCATGTGTCGGCAGAATCCCATGAATAATGGAGTTTTCGGCATAAGGCTGAATAATCATATTGGGAATCTGTACCGTGGTGGTATCAACAGCTTCATGTACTTCAATATAAAAATCAAATTTCCCTTTGAAACGTTCCTTTTCCAGGTCCAGGTAATAGCTCAGGCGTGTTAATTCTTCATGAAGCGGGATATCGCTTTGAGAAGCTTTTTCAATGATCATACGTATAAGCCGCGAAAATTTTGCGAGGAATTCACTGGCACGCAACGTATCATTCATATTGATGTAATTCTGAATGGAGGTGAGGGAGTTGAAAATAAAATGCGGACTCATCAGTGAGTTCATAGCCTGGTGTTTCAGCAGATTGACCTGGCGTTCCTCCTGGATGCGCTTGGTAGCATTGACACGTACCCGCCTGATCCAGATCAGGGCAATGAGTATAATTATGAGTAGTGAGGCCGCTACAATAGATGCCGCATACCAGGGTGTTTCTTTGAAAGGCACCGCTTTATTGATGGTAATCTGCACCGGTTGCGACCAGTTGATCCCGTCGTAGGAACAGATAATCTGAACATTATGTTTGCCACCGATAATGGAGGTAATATGAACCTGTGTGTTTTCGAGGTTTGTCCATTTGCCGCCGTCGAAATTATATCTAAAAAACTGCTTGTTGGGTTTCGAAAATAAAGGACTCGAAAAATTAATATTTACATCTGTCTCATCGGCTTTGAGATCAAGACTTCCGCTGAATGGGATTGTTTTTTCGTTGATGTCGACCGACGTGATGAATACCGGATTGGGAAGAACAACATGTCCGGTAAGCTCTGAAATGGTACATACGGTTATGCCTTTATCGCTGCAGATACAGCAGGAGTCGCCACTGAAAAAGATATCATTAATGGTGTTTGACAGCAGGCCATTCGATTTGTTGTAAATAACTATGGGTTCAAATTTCTGGTTGCAGATATACAGACCATCGAGTGTAGCCAGCCAGATCAGGTTTTTATAGAATTTGATGCGCTTTACAGCACTGAGCCTGTGTTCGCCGGCCTGTTGTATAAAGGTACTGTCTTCAAATACGCTTACACCATTTTCGTGGGCAATGTAGGTTTTGTTTTCGAAAGATGTAATTGAATTGATTCCGAAATTGAAACTGGGGTTGTTGTAATTGGCATAACGGTGGTTTTGTTTCGAGAAAACCGAAAGCCCATCGGAGGTCCCTACAAAAATCCGGTCTTTTGTTTCGTATACCGCATTGATCCTGGTTTTATAATCCGGAAATGAAACTGTTGTATCCAGAACCGTGTATTTTTTCTCGGTATAGTTTTTAATCTTATAGAGTGTTCCCGACCAGTCGGCGAGGTATGCCATGTGGTCTGAGCTTAGCGTAAAAACACGCGATGCAATCGGGATGAATTTGTAGTACACATCGCCCACCATAAAATTACGCGACTCGTTTTCCAGTGAGTTGTCTTTGGAATATATAACTGTATTGCCATCCTGGAAAACACCATAAATGGATTCATTGAAAACATTGTCGCTCTGGATAACGGTTTGTGTATTGCCACTTTTTGGATCGAAAATAAAAAAACCGTTACGTGTACCAATGGCAATATGATCCTGGATAAAAGTCCCGCAGGAAACAGGCAGTGTTTTGCGTCCCGAGAAAAAAGAAGTGTTTTGCAGGCTTGGATTCTGAATAAAATAAACACCTTCGTTGAAAGTACCCACCCAGATGTTATCGTTCTTATCTTTATATAAACAATTGATCAGCACTTTATCAATACCAAGCAGGTCGAAGGCATCGAAGAGACTGTTGTTTTCAAGAATATAGAGGTTATCTTCAGGTTGGGTTGTCAGCCATATTTTACCGTACTTATCGACCAGGAGCTTGCTCACATTCGATTCATTGAAGCCAAAAATGCTCATGGTGGCCTTGGTTCTTACCGGAATGGTTTTTATGATCTGCAGGTCCTTCAGGCAATACACAGCATTGGTGCTGCCAAGGTAGAGGACACCCGAGGTATCTTCGGCAATAGAGAATACGCTGAAGTTCTTCGGTAATTTAACCGGTTGCTGGTGTCCGTCTTTGAATTCATATAAACCGTCAGTACGCCCCACATAAACATGTCCCGATTTGGTTTTGTACAATGAGAAAGCCTGGTTGTTCTTATTCAGTTTTTTTATTTCATCATCAATGACTTCGCCTGTCTTACGATTGAGAGAGGATACAGAGATCTGATCGGTCAGGGAGTAGTAGTACGCGTCGTTGTATACGAGTTCATCCACAGCCTCCCGGAAATGAATATCTTTTTGGAGACTGGCTTCGTTGTTTATGCCATCATAAGTATAAACACCTTCGCGCCGGTTAATGATCATGAGTTTCCCCTGTTCATTGAATTCGATGTTCCGGATGAAATTGGACTTCAGGGATGCTTTCGGTTTTATTTTTGCAAAGTTGTAACCATCATAGGTATATACACCGTTTTCAGTAGCCAGGTATAAAACATGGTTATGATCCTGCTTAACCGAAAATACATTGGTATTGCTCAGGCCTTCTTCGGGTCCGTAGTGCTGAAATGAAAAAGCCCGTTTTTGAGACAGGCAAAATAATGGCACAACACTAAGCCACAAAAATATAAGGAGGGCTCTCACAAATAATTTTAGTATTAAAAATACAGATTATTTGTTAATAAGGAGATGGAAACTAGACGAATGGATTATTTAGGGGTTACAGCCTTGGTACGGATAAACTCGGCAAATTCCTGCGAACGTGCCTTGGAAACCTGAATATTTGTGCCATCGCTCATGATAATGGTACCACCTTCGGCATTGGAATATTCCTTGATATAGTCAACATTAATGAGCGACGAACGGTGTATACGGAAAAACACGGTTGTAGGCAAAATAGCTTCGAATTCTTTCAGCGTTTTGGAAGCCACGATTTTTTTACCGGTATTCAAAAAGAGGTTTGTATAATTGTCAGAAGCTTCGAGCCATACAATATCTTTATAGTCGATGAGTGTAAAGCCTTTGCTGTGATTAATAAGAACGAGGTTTTTATCGTTGGAACCACCTGGTGTTGCTCCGCCTTTTTGCTCGTAAAACTGGATTACTTTTTTTACGGCACCCTGAAGCTCGCTTAAAATAAGGGGTTTCATCAGGTAGTCTGTGGCACCTGCTTTTACAGCATTGATCCCATGTTCACTGTAGGCCGTCAGAAAGATCAGGCAAAAATCACGGTGAACAAGGCTATCGATCATTTCAAGTCCACTCATGCCAGGCATATTGATATCGCAAAAAACAACCTGGGGTTTTAACTCCTGGATTAATTTTTTTCCTTCCATGCCACTTCCTGCTTCTGCAATCACTTCAATCTCAGGACAGTAATTGGTAAGCATGTTACGCGTATTGCTGCGGCTGTTCTCTTCGTCGTCAATGATAATCGTTTTGAATGTCTGCATAATTGATGGTGCTTGATGTTGCTAAACTACTAAATAAATCTCCCATTAATTTACGAATTATTTAACAGACTATTTCATTGAGTTAATAAAAACCTCAAAACAGGCTAAAATACCAGTCGTCACAATTCGCCCTCCGCCGCTCATATTTTTACTATCTTCAGGGCGAAAAATTTTTAGGAATATGCGTAAACTATTATCAGCCTGTGCCATCATCTTATCCCTGACGGTGGCCGCTCAGAAAACAATTACTGTTGAAGATATCTGGACCAATTATGTGTTCTATCCTTCAGCGGCAGGTGGGTTTAATGCCATGAAAGATGGCTTGCACTATACCGATATAGAAGATGATACTACCACCAAGGTTCGCAGCCTGGTGAAGTATGAACTGAAGACCGGAAAAAAAATAGCCACGCTTGTAAAAGATAGCCAGGTAAAGGTCAATGGAAAAATGATTTCGCTTGATGCTTATTCATTCAGTCCTGATGAAAGCAAATTACTGCTCACCACGGAGAGTGAACACATCTATCGCCGTTCGGCTAAAACCCGCAATTACGTATACGATTTCAAAACGGAAAAAACCGTGGAGCTTTCGGCCAATGGGAAACAGATGTTCCCGACCTTTTCACCGGTTGGCAACAAAGTGGCCTTTGTACGCGATAACAATCTCTTTATTAAAAACCTCGATACCGACCAGGAAACACAGGTTACCCGTGATGGCGCCGATAATAAAATTAAAAACGGCTGGGCAGATTGGGTATATGAAGAAGAGTTCAGTAAAGCCGATATGTTCTGCTGGAATGCAGATGGCAGCAAGCTTGCCTTTGTGCGTTTTGATGAAAGCCGCGTACGCGAATATTCTTTTGATACCTACAACAATCACCTGTATCCGGATAAGGTAACCTTTAAATATCCGAAAGCAGGCGAAGATAATTCGATCGTGAGTGTGCATGTATTCGACCTGGCCAGCGGTAATACAACTACCTGCGATATAGGTAAGGAAACCGATATTTACATTCCGCGCATTCAATGGACCACCGATAAAAACACCCTATCGATCCAGCGCATGAACCGTCTGCAGAATAAACTGGAGCTCCTGTTTGCCAATGTAACCGATGGATCTACAAAAGCAGTTCTTACCGAAGATGCACAAACCTATATCGATATCACCGACGATCTCACTTTCCTGCCTGGTAATAAAGGCTTTATCTGGAGCAGCGAAAAAGATAACTACAACCACCTGTATCATTACGACATCAACGGAAAACTGGTGAAGCAAATCACATCAGGCAAATGGGATATTATTGAATTCAAAGGCTTTGACGATAAAACAAATACCCTGTATTATGTCTCGACTGAACAGGGCCCAATAAACCGCGATGTATACAGTATTAAACTGGACGGAAGCGCTAAAAAACGCTTATCGCCGGTCGATGGCACAAGCGATGCGGAATTCAGTACCGGCTACAAGTATTATGTAAGCACATACTCAAATGCCAACACACCGCCTGTATACGAGCTACATAGTGCCGACGGTAAACTTATAAAAGTACTGGAGGATAATGCCGGATTAAAGTCCACCATGAAAGAATATAAACTTAGCACCAAGGAATTTTTCAAATTTAAAACCTCGGAGGGTATTGAGCTCAATGGCTGGATGATGAAGCCTGCCAATTTTGATCAGAGTAAAAAATACCCGGTATACATGTTTGCATACAATGGTCCGGGCAGCAATGAGTGTAACAATGCCTGGGAAACATTCGACTACTGGTGGCATCAGCTCCTGTGCCAGGAAGGCTACATCGTGGTGTGTGTCGACGGACGCGGAACACTGGGACGCGGACGTGAGTTTAAACACAGCACCTACCTGCAGCTTGGCAAACTCGAGACCATCGATCAGATTGAAGTAGCCAAATACCTGGGCACATTATCCTATGTGGATAAAGCCCGCATCGGGTTCCAGGGCTGGAGCTTTGGCGGATATATGGCCAGCCTCCTCATCAGCAAAGGAGCCGATCAGTTTAAAATGGCGATTGCCGTGGCTCCTGTGACCAACTGGAAATTTTACGACAACATTTATACAGAACGTTTCCTGCGCAAACCTCAGGACAACAAAAGCGGTTATGAAGACAACTCGCCGGTGAATTTTACCGATAAGATCAAAGGAAAATTTTTATTGGTTCATGGTAGTGGCGATGATAATGTGCATTACCAGAACAGTATGGAACTGGCCGCAGCACTTGTGAAAAACAATATCCCGTTTGAGTTTATGACCTACCCGAATAAAAACCACGGGATCTATGGCGGGTATACCCGTACCCATTTATACAATAAGATGCTGGAATTCGTGAAAAAGAACCTCTAAACTTTCTTTTCACGGCAAAAAAAGGTATTTTAGGCGGCTAAACTAGACACACAAAAGAGCTCTATGGGACAAACAAGTGAACGTAAAGGACATCCATCAGGATTATATTTTCTTTTCTTTACTGAAATGTGGGAACGTTTCAGTTATTATGGAATGAGAGCAATTTTCATTCTTTTCATGACGAAGGTGTTGATGATGCAGGATAAAAATGCATCTGAGATTTATGGAAGTTATACTGGGTTAGTGTATCTTACACCTTTACTTGGAGGGTATCTGTGCGATAAATTTCTGGGAAACCGCAGAAGTATTATTGTTGGGGGCATATTGATGGCTATTGGACAGTTTTGCATGTTCCTGAGCGCTTCTGTTGGAGCTGGTAGTGCTGGCGTTACAATTATGTGGGCTGGTCTTACAGCATTAATTATTGGCAATGGTTTCTTCAAACCCAACATTTCAACAATGGTAGGCCAACTATATCCGGCGGGTGACAGACGTATAGATAGTGCTTTTACAATTTTCTACATGGGAATTAATCTTGGGGCTTTCTTTTCGCCTTTGGTCTGTGGTTCTATTGATTTTAAATGGGGCTTCCTGGCTGCTTGTATAGGTATGATAGTTAGTCTCATAAGCTTTATTTCTTTCCAGAAAAAATATTTAGTTTCAGAAGAAGGAAAAGAAATTGGATTGCCCGTTAAAAAACTGGATTTACAGAGAATCCTTTTAATAGTCGGGTCCATAGGAATAATTTTTTTCATGCTCAACTTTAAACAGATTTTTAAATCAGACAAGGATATAATCAGTTATTTTATCTATGGTGCGATGATCCTTATGCCAATTGTCATTTTGAGCGATAAAAGTCTTAATCGACTGGAAAGAAATAGAATTATTGTCGTATTTATTCTCGCCTTTTTTGTAATCTTTTTCTGGGGGGCTTTTGAACAGGCAGGCGCTTCACTTACGCTTTTTGCAGACAGACAAACGGATCGTCATATTTTTGGTAAAGAAATGCCGGCATCGTATTTCCAATCTGTTAATCCTCTTGCCGTGATTATTCTCGCTCCATTATTTTCGATTATCTGGGGAATGCTCTATAAAAGAAATTTAGAACCGTCTTCTCCTAAAAAGATGGCTATTGGTCTTGCTCTTGTTGCTTTGGGTTATTTTGTGATAGCAATTCCTGTTAAAGGATTAGGTGGATCAGAAAAAGTAAGCATGATGTGGTTATTTGCATTGTATATTATACATTCTATGGGAGAACTTTGCCTTTCACCAATTGGTTTATCCATGGTGTCTAAACTTGCGCCACTTCGCTTATCATCCCTGATGATGGGGACATGGTTTCTGGCAAATGCTGCGGCTAATAAGTTTGCAGGAACGTTAAGTGCATTGATCCCACCTTCATCAGACGGCGTTAATGGACCTGTTGAATATCCATCTATTTTTGGAATGCAGATAACCAATCTTTATGAGTTCTTTATGCTTTTCATTGTTATGACTGGTATCGCAGCAGGTATTCTTTTCGGACTAAGCTTTCTGCTTGAGAAAATGATGGATGAGAAAGCCAAGAATGTTGAAACGGTTTAATAAACCACATCGAATCACTCGAACAAATACAGAATTTTAAAGGCAAGTACCCCAGGCAATTGTGGTACTTGTTTTTTAGTGAGATGTGGGAACGCTTCTCATTTTACGGTATGCGCGGCATGCTGGTGTTCTTCATGATTCACCAGCTCAGTATGAATGAAAAAGTAGCAAACCTGCAATATGGCGCTACACAGGCATTTGTATATGCCTTTACATTCATTGGTGGCATGTTTGCCGACAAAATCCTGGGTTATCGCCGTTCCCTGTTCTGGGGTGGTATACTCATGATCATTGGCAGTGTTGTACTGGCTATTGATCCCGTACGGTTTTTCTTTTTAGGGATAGGCTTCAATATTGTTGGTACAGGCTTTTTCAAACCCAACATTTCCACCATTGTAGGCAGGCTTTATAAAGAAGGCGATCCCCGCACGGATGCCGGTTTCTCATTGTTTTATGCCGGTGTAAACCTGGGGGCGTTGTTTGGCGGATATGCCTGTATTGCTATTGGAAAACATGCGTTCCTCGAAAATCTGATTCCCGGGAAACTGGCCTGGAATGTGGCTTTCGGACTGGCGGCCGTATTCATGGTGGTGAGTTTGCTCACCTTTACAAATACCCAGAAGAGCCTGGGTGTTATCGGGCTGTCGCCATTGCAACACCTCGACTCCAAAAAACGCCTGCTCCGCGAAATCCTTACTTATATCGGGTCAGTGGCGCTTATTCCGGTTATTATGATCATGGTATCCAAAACCGAGTATACCGATATTTTTATGTACATCATTGGTCCGGCATCGCTACTCTATATTATTTATGAGATGAAGAACTTCACGGCCGCTGAAAATAAAAAGCTTTTGGCTGCAGTATTGTTCATGATCTTTTCCATTATTTTTTGGGCCTTTTTTGAGCAGAGTGGAGGATCGCTCAGCATCTTTGCCGATAACAATCTCAACCATAACCTGATCGGCTTTAACCTCGATCCCAATGGCGTTAACAATTCTGCCAACTCGGTGTTTGTCATTATTTTTGCTACAATCATGGGGTTGATGTGGGTATGGATGAATAAAAAACGCATTGAACCCAATACCATTGTTAAATTCGGTTTGGGCTTCCTTTTCATTTCCGGCGGTTTCTATGTATTTAAGCTCACCAACCTGTTCAGCGATGCCAATGGCGTAACCTCCCTCAATGTATTTACATTGGGCTGGCTCATCATTACATTTGGCGAACTTTGCCTGTCGCCGATTGGTATGTCGGTGATGACAAAATTATCGCCGCATAAATTACAGGCAGTGATCATGGGTATGTGGTTTCTGGCCAGCGCTTACGGACAGTATTTTGCGGGCCTACTCGGAGCCAATATTGCAGAGGCCTCAGAAAATGCAACAAATCACCAGAAACTGATGGTATACACCGAAGGCTATGGGCAGTTAGGCTTATATTCTCTGATCGCCGGTGTTGTGATCATTGCTGCGTCTCCGTTTATCAAAAAACTCATGGGGGGCGTTAAATAGCCCAATCTTCCGCTTTCCCGGACTGCTTCAGAGTCTAATTGAGTGATATAATATAATGCTTTAGTAAAATTTTACTTGAACTGTAGGACAGAATTCTCCACTGGCATAAATTTTGTTAATTTTAGGCCGGTGTTTACCTGGAAAGATATATCAATGGCCGCGTTGATTCTGGTGGCTATCGTGTTTTTCGCTTTCAAGCGGAGCAGTCTTCAGGCATCTATCCAATCACCCGAGCATCGCGCCAGTAATTATTTGCCCAAAGATCCTGTGCCGGCTCAGATAGCGGCTTTTCATAAGTCGCCGGAAACAAAAACCGGAAACGATCTTGTAAACTGGATTAGTTTTCATGAAGCGTATAAGCAGTGTAAAGTAAACCCACGCCCCATTATTGTAGATGTATACACCACCTGGTGCGGTCCCTGCAAAATGATGAGCGCTCAGACATTCAACCAGCCGCAGATTGCCGAGTACATCAATAAGAACTTTTATGCCGTGAAATTTGATGCCGAATCCAAAGACAGTGTATTATTCGATAAGTATGTGTTTGTGTCGAGCGATGCTTCAAACCCAAAATCACCACATCAGTTTGCCATGTCGATACTCGATAACCAATTGGCATACCCGTCTATCGTGTTTCTGAATAACCAGATTCAACGCCTGGACATCATCAAAGGGTTTTACCCGCCTCAATCTTTCGAGCCTATTCTTAAATACTATGGTTCAGGCGATTACCAGAAAACTACCTGGGAAGATTACAAAAATGCCTTTACTTCTGAGCTGAAGTAGTTTTAATTTGTTTAACGATTGAAGCCGGCCATGACTCCGGCTATTTTATTATATTCGTATATCAATTTGTTTTTACTCCTATGCTTTTAAAGAAGAAGATCGAAGAGATTTTAGAAAGGGAACACTATACATTTGCGCAACTGGCGGAGTACCTGAAGCTCGATGAACAGATACTATCAGAAGCTCTGGAGAGTCGTACACTTGAATTGCGTTACCTGGAAGAAATCTCTAAAAATCTGAAAGTGCCTCTCTATAGTTTTTTCAGATCAGAAGACCACCCCCCGACACTTCGTGAGAAGCCTTATTTTGTAAACCGGCTTTGGGATGACGATGGGGAGGAAAAAAGCCCTCAGAAACTGCAGGAAGAAATTAACCTGCTCCGTGAAGCCCTTGCTTATAAAGAGCAGGAGCTGAAAAAATGGAATACATAATACCACTCTGATATATGACAAACGAACAGAAGATCAACCTGATTGCACAAAAAATCCTTTTATTGTCGAAACAGGTTGACCAGCATCGTCATGAGCTGGATCAATTGGCCCGGGAACTCGAAGCGCTAAAGGGCTCTTCGGTTACGACAACTGCGCCACCCATAACACATGTTCAGCAACCGGTGACACCACCGGTTCTCGAAGAGAAAATCCCGGTAGAAGAGATAGAAGATGTTGTGAAGGAGCCTGTTATTTCTGTCAGCGAACCACAAAAACAGGTATCACAGCCTGTGCCACTATATCAGCAACCGGTAAAAGAAAAAAAGACAACCACACTCGAAGAGAAAATCGGTTCGAAACTGTTCAGTATCATCGGGATTATTGTGCTCGTACTGGGCGTGTCGATTGGTGTAAAATACGCCATCGATAAAGACATGATCAATGAAACAGGAAGGTTGGTTCTCGGATTCGCTGCAGGTTTAATCTTAATGGGTTTCGCGTTTTTCTTCAAAAAGAAATATACAGTGTTCAGTGCCGTACTTCTGAGTGGGGCCATGGCCATCATGTATTTTACTACATACCTGGGGTATTCAAGCTATCATAAATATCCGGCAGGTGTGGCTTTTGCGGTTATGGCTCTTTTTACGGTATTTACGGTATTAGCCGCCAATATTTACAACTTCGAGGTTATTGCACTCATTGGCCTGGTGGGAGGCTATGCATTGCCACCATTGCTTAGCACAGGCGGCGGACAGATCGAATATATGTTTGGCTTTATGTTATTGCTGAACCTGGGCGTGCTGGCCCTGTCGTTCCTCAAGTACTGGAAGTTTGTAAACCACGTGGCTTATGCATTAACCTGGCTTATTTTTGTATCGTGGATGACCGTGTCTTATGATCCTCATGTTTACTTTGGACGCACCATGCTGTTTGCAACAGCATTCTTCCTGGTGTTTTACTTATCCTTTATTGCCTACAAACTATTCCGCAACAAGCCTTTCTCTGCCTGGGATGTGATTCTGGTTATGAGCAACAGTATGATTTATTTCGGGGTTGGTTACAATGCTCTTTCCAGGGGAGAACATAATACATACGAAAGATTCGAGGGTTTATTCTGTGTGCTTAATGCAGCCATTCATTTATCGTTTGCCTTTTTATGCCGTAAAAAAGAACTGGCCGATAAAACCATTTTTCATTTCATCCTGGCCATGGTTATCAGTTTCCTGACTATAGCCGTGCCGGTTCAGCTCGACGGAAACTACGTAACCCTGATCTGGTTCATGGAATTGATGGTGCTGCTCTGGATGTGGAGACGCTTTGAATCGCTATTGTATTTTATACTGGCCTCGGCTGTCGGTGTTCTGGCTTTTGGTAGCCTCATGAACGACTGGACCATGTATTTCGATGGTTACGACCTGTTGCTTCCATTGGGCACAAACCGTTATTTTATAACCGGTTTGTTTGGTATAGCAGCTTACTGGGGCGCCTGGCTTCTGTTACGTAATAGCAAAGAACAAAAGCCTGCCTATGCCGGGTTTGTTTCCGGAATCCGCTACATGGTGCTTGTCATGGCCCTGTTCGTGACTTATTTCACATTTGAAAACGAAATATCCCTGTACTTCCAGCAGCAGTATAAAGCCAGTGTGGCCATGATTAAAGATGGCTATGGGGGGAGTTACGAAACATACGATCATACCTGGAAGAGTTTTAAAGCCATCTGGATTCTGAATTACACAGCTGTGTTTCTCGTGGTACTGGGCCTTACTGCGATGAAACGGTTTAAGGACAGTATAGGCACCTATATCAGCTGGGGGCTCACCCTGGTGTTTATCTTTGGCTCCATGCTGGTAGGGCTTATCACACTGTCATCACTGAGGCCGGAGTCACACCTGTTGAATGGCGATACGCAGTTTGTAATAACGTCATGGAACACAGGCATCCGTTATGTGTATCTCCTGTTTATGGCCCTGCCGGTGGCAATGATTTATTTGTACCGCAATTCAGACCTGATGAAACCGTTGCGACCGGTTAATACGGCCCTGTTCCATGTTATTCTGCTGATCTTCCTGAGCTCGGAGTTAACCAATCAAATGATCGCTTCGCATCCGCTGGATTACCTGCACTTCCGTAAAGTATCTTTCAGGATGGGGTACACGGTTCTGTGGGGTGTGTATTCCATGTTGCTCATTGTATATGGTATTATACGCCAGCATAAAATGCTCCGTATTCTGGCCATGGTATTGTTCGGGGTTACCATTATCAAGCTGGCTATCGATGCCCTGAGCATGACACAGGGTTACAGGCTTATTGTGTTTATTACCATTGGAGTTATTCTCCTGCTTGTATCCTTTATGTACCAGAAGTTTAAAAACGTTTTATTTGGAAATGACAGTGAAGAGAATCATGAAACAAAACCTGAATAAAGTAACCGCCTGCATATTTACTTTACTGCTTGTATCCTTCGGAGCCAGGGCCCAGCTGAAATCATACAGCTATTACAATTCCATTTTTCCGGTTGATACGACCGCGTATTATAAACTGCCGGTTCCGAATAGTGTTTTATTCCATGCCGGTAAACCCCCGGTGATGCGGGTTTATGAACTGTCCGGAAAAGATACACTGGAAGTGCCTTACCTCCGTGGAACCGACAGTTACGGAAAGTACGATCAATATGTGTATCCAATCAAAACGATCAATCAGAGTTTTATATCTCACAAAACATCCTATTACACATTTGTGTGTGATACGGACCTGGTGTATTCGAGCCTGAACCTGACATTCAGGGAAAGCGAATACGATAAGGATGTTGTGCTGGAGGGAAGCGATGATAATAAGATCTGGAAAACGATTGCTGAATACGATAAGCTGTTCAGTTTTAACCGTTCTGCCAGCGATCGCTATACCAGGAGCCGTATTTATTTTCCGCCGCAAAACTACCGTTACCTGCGGGTAAGTATAGACGATAGTCACAGCGCCCGTGTCAACCTGCAGGAAGCTTCCCTGCTTTGTACATACGAGGTGCCCGACGATCCCACAGAGGAGATTATTCCGATGACGATGAAGCGTTATGAAGATAAACAGGCAAAAAAAACGGTGCTGATGTGCCGGTTCTCCCGCCGCTACAATGTTACAGCCCTTAAATTTGATATAAAACATGATGCGCCGTTTTTCAGGCGCGACATACATGTATACCAGAGCGGACTGAATATACAGAAGAAAAAGGAATGGTACATCTACCGCGACGAATACCTGGTTTCAAACGCATATAATTATATCCCTCTGGCCGACCCATACCTTAATGAGCTTAACGTGGAAGAACTGAAAATAGAGATCGACAACCTCGATGATCAGCCCCTGAAAGACATTGGCCTCATTGTTTACACGAACACGGAGATGCTGAGACTCAAACTGGAAAAAGGAAAAGAATATGTGCTGGCTTATGGAAAAGACAAAGATCATGAACCACAGTACGACATTGAGCATTTCAGGCATACACTGCCGAGAAAAATCAGTACGGCCAAACTGGGAGATATGCATGTGATTGAGCACCAGGTGACTCCGGTGGAGAAAAATGAACCCTTTTTCAAAAGCAATGCCTGGATCTGGGGACTGATGATCGCATCTATTATACTCATTGGCGGTTTTGCAGTATCCCTTCTGAAGCAGCCGGGGAAGGGCAAGTAGCCCGTATCGCTTGACATCAGCTAAAAAAGTGTATATTTGCTATACAGTATTTATTTCTATATATGGGCGGTGACCTTTTATTAACTTCTTTATTAATCTTACTCAACGGTTTTTTTGTAGCAGCAGAATTTGCCCTGGTTAAAGTCAGGTCATCACAACTGGATTTAAAAGCACAGAAAGGAAGCAACCGGGCCAGAATTGCCAAAATACTGGTGAGTAAGCTGGATGCGTATTTATCGGCCACCCAGCTGGGTATTACACTGGCCAGTCTGGCATTGGGTGCCGTGGGCGAGGAAGTGATTTCGGAAATTGTCATCAAAATTCTGCACCGTTTCGGCTATGCCTCAAATCCTGTAACGGCGCACAGCATTGCTATCCCGGTCGCTTTAACCTTCCTGACGGTATTTCACGTGATCCTGGGTGAACAGATTCCGAAAATGTTCGGAATCAAATATTCCATGGAAACGACGCTTTTTATAGCCTGGCCTTTACGTATTTTCTATTTCATATTCAGTCCTTTTATCTGGTTCCTCAACAAATCCTCCAATTTTCTGCTGAGGTTAATGGGCGTTAAAAAAATAGGGGAGGAAGAGGTACACACCGAAGAAGAACTTCGCCTGATCCTGACCGAAAGCGAAGAGGGCGGCGCTATCAAACCCAGTGAAAATGAGCTGATCCAGAATGTATTTGATTTCGATGATCGCATTGTGCGCCAGATTATGGTGCCTCAGAACCGCGTCACAGCCATTGATGTAGAGGCACTGGATAAAGACGGGATCATCCAGACAATTACTGAAGAAGGCTTCTCGCGTTACCCGGTTTACCTGGGCGATATCGATAATATTATTGGTGTTATTTACGCCAAGGATTTATTCAAGGATGTTATATCCAAAAAATTCAAAACGATTAAAGACATCATGCGCCCGGCTCACTTTATCCCGGAAAGTATGAAGATCAATGATCTGTTGCGCGATTTTCAGAAACTCCATATCCAGATTGCCATTGTAACCAATGAATTTGGCGCCACAGCCGGGATTGTTACCATGGAAGATATTATCGAAGAACTCGTGGGCGAAATCCAGGATGAGCACGATGAGGAAAAACCGGACGTGGAGAAAAAGAGCGATACCGAATTTATTGTAAAGGCACACAGCAATATTATTGATGTGAATGAGGCCTTACCAATGGCGCTTCCTGAGAATCCGAAATATGAAACGGTTTCGGGCTTCATTAACTTTTTATGGGGACGTATCCCGGCTGTGAACGAAAAGCGTATATACGCCGGCTACGAGATCATTATTCTTCAACGCAAAAAGCAGACAGTGGAACTTGTGAAGCTAAGGGTTATTGATCCTGCAGCACATGGTTCCTGAACGGCGTTTATTCCATTTTAATTGTCGAGGTAAATCCGCCCCTGCCGCCAGAAATCAACGGCCTGGTACCAGGGTGTTTTGAAAATTTCGCTGCGTTCAAGCGTGTAGTCATTATCTGTAAAAGGGTTCAAAACCTTGAGGAACGAAAATACCAGTGAGTTGGGGTTCCCACTTTCTCCATAGACCCAGGCTTCGCCATTCTTACGTTTAATAACCATATTGGGTGCACCAAATACGATGTATACCATACCACGGTCTGTTTTCCAGCCCTCGCGGTGACTGGTAAATAATTTATTGGACTCCTGCACACGGCCGTAATATTTCCGGATCAGTTCATGTGCCCTTTCGTTGCTTCCGGCAATATCGAGCCAGAACTTGTCAATGGCGGTTTTCTGGTCGGGGGCATTGATGGCAGCATCAAATTCTTTTTTCGACATAATGTAACGCGTGGCCAGGATCATCTGGTAGGTATTACTGATTTTGGGGTAGGAGGGCTCATACACAAAACAGGTAACACCATCTTTCGTTTCGGCATCGGTACGTATATGGTAAAAACCTTTATCGGGTAGTGTTAAATGCAGGAGATCGTTTGATTTGCTGATAGTAAAACTGGAATCCGGTTTGTACGAAAAATGCTCCATGGGCTCTGCCGAAAACGGAGGCTTGGCAATTTTGAAATCCTTATAAAAATAATCAACGGTAAATACCATATCAGGATTGGTCTGTGTTTCGAGACTAATGCTTTCACCGGCTGAAAAATAGGAGTCGAAATGAATGGAGCCATTGGCATTCCGGATCAGAAAGTTCTGCCGGGTCACATGCGACGATTTATCAATAAACTGGGGGTATACGTACTGCGCATGTTTATTGACATCAGTTACGGTTATTTCCCCGAAATACATGTTGCCGTGATGTGCTTTAATGGCAAAGTTACCCGTGAGGTGCTTTGTGCCTACATTCAGCTGCCTATCGTATATGTGAACTGTGATGGAATCATATAGCGGTTTAAAATCGGGTTCAAAAGCACTTTTGAAAAACAAACGGCACCCGCTGTAAAAATAATTGCTGGTATCGGTTTTCTTATAAATAAGAGCTTCATTGTAGATGTCATAATACACCATGCTGATGCTGTCGTTGAGGTGATATACACAAAAACGGGCATTGAGCTCATTGTTTTCTTTTTTGTAGAGCTTTTCATTCCGGGATTGCGTTACACGCGGCTGTGTACACGAAACCAGAACAATGAGGCATAATATAACCGGCAGAAACTGCTTCATACATTTAGGTGGTGGCAGCCATGCGGCTTACCACGTGCTCGTAGATCGATTCATATTTTGGCAGGATTACTTCCAGGTCAAATGTTTTGGCTTGTTCAAATGCCTGCTTCTTAAATTGTTTCAGGGTATGATCGTCTTTTAAAATATGAATGGCATTTTTTGCCATGTCTTCATAATCACCCACATTGCTCAGGAAACCTGATTTACCATGGATGTTTAACTCCGGCAAACCACCCGTGTTGGTTGATATTACAGGCATTTTCATAGCCATGGCTTCCAGTGCGGCCAGGCCGAAACTTTCGGTTTCAGATGGCAGAATAAATAAGTCGCCCACAGCCAGGATATCGCGCGGATTGGCAATTTTTCCCAATGAAATAATATCATTGCAGGTGTTGAGCTGGCGGCAGAGTTTTTCTATGTTGGAACGCTCAGGACCATCACCCACCAGGATCAGTTTACTTGGTACGGTCTTACGCACAATGTCAAACACACGGAGCACATCTTCCACGCGCTTTACTTTACGGAAATTGGATACGTGCACCATGACCCGCTCATTGGGCGCAGCATAATGGTTGCGGTGACATAACGGTTTGGCGGTGGTATACTCTTTTATATTGATAAAGTTCGGTATCACATGAATGTCTTTTTCAATATGGAACTGGGCCAGTGTGTCATCTTTCAGGCTTTGTGAAACGGAGGTGATGGCATCGCTGTGGTTCAGCGAAAAACGGATCACCGATTCAAACGACGGGTCGCGCCCTACCAGTGTAATGTCGGTACCGTGCAAGGTGGTAATGTAAGGGATGTCAATGCCTTCGTGTTTTAAGATCTGCTGCGCCAGGTAAGCCGCCGCTGCATGAGGTATGGCATAATGTACGTGGAGCAGGTCGAGTTTTTCATAACGTGCCACGTCCACCATTTTACTGGACAGTGCCGATTCATAAGGCTGGTAATCAAATAGGGGGTAGTCATTTACACTTACCTCGTGATAGAAAATATTTTCGGTAAAATGATCGAGCCTGAATGGCTGTGAGTAGGTAATGAAATGTATTTTATGTCCTTTTTTGGCAAGGGCGATTCCGAGTTCTGTGGCTACTACGCCGCTACCCCCGAAAGTAGGGTAGCAAACAATTCCGATGTTCATAGTTAAATGTAGGTAATTTTGAGAATACTTTTTGTGTTTTGGGTTAATTTAAAACGGTCGTCGATGCGGTGACCAATAATCCAGATAATATCATTTTCACTTGCCAGCAGCCAGGCCTGTTCTTTCTCGAAACGATTCATTTTTTCCTGCGTAAAAAAATCACTCAGCTTTTTAAATCCGTTCATGCCCAGCGGTTTAAACTTATCGCCTTTCTGCCAATGCCGCAGGATCAGCGGAAATGAAACGACTTCAGCATCCAGCAAAGCCACGTGGGGCGCATGGATCAGATCAGCTTCGGCAATAAGTTCAATAGTTAGCTCTATGGGCAGATGATGGATGTCTTCTGGCGTTTGAATGATATACGAAATATCATCATCCTGCGGATTTTGTTTTTTCACAACAATATAGCCGCGGTCCAGCGTCAGGGTATGGCCATTGCCGTGAATCATTTTACCCGGCAGTGTTCCGGCTTCCAGCATTTTGAGCAGGGTGTCGAGCTGGCTCGAATTAAAACCGTAAGGATGCAGCCAATGGTAGATAAGTGTTTTCCGATGAGGTTCCGCTTTCAGGCGCTCCATCTGGATCCAGAGCAAACCATCACTTTTTTCGCAGAGCTGCTGAAACTTTGAAGCACAGAATTCAGAAACAATCTTTTCACTTTCGCTGAGGTATTCCATATTCTGCATCATCGTTCTGCCAAAAGCCGGATTCAGTTTCTTGAACTCGGGAACAATATGCCGGCGAATGAAATTCCGTTTGTACTTCACTTCAATATTGCTGCTGTCTTCGCGGTAAGGCAGGTTATGCAGCCGGGCATAAGCCATCACATCGGCTTTGAACGCAAACAGTAGCGGCCTCACCACAAATCCCTGTAAGGCTTTAATCCCCTGGAGTCCGTTGATACCGGAACCCCTGATCAGGTTCACGAAAAATGTTTCAATGCTGTCGTCGGCATGATGCGCTGTGGCCACATACCTGTAACCATAGTGCTGCTGCAGTTCGGAAAACCAGTTGTAACGAAGTTCGCGCGCAGCCATTTGAATAGAAAGTCCGTTTTCTTCGGCATAATGCATTGTATCAAACCGAATATGGTAAAATACAACACCAAGGCTTTCTGCCATGTGGCGGCAAAATGCTTCGTCGGCATCGGCTTCTGCACCACGCAGCATAAAATTGCAGTGCGCAATAGCAAAATGATATCCCTGGCTATGCAGGAGATGGGCCAGTACAACAGAATCCACTCCGCCGCTGAATCCCAGCAAAAGCCGGTCTCCTTTGCTGAAGAGCCCGCAATTCTGTATGTTTGAGAGGAATTGTTGTACCATATGCAAATTTACTAAAATGGCGAAAACAAAACATGTGGCAGATGCTTCCGAAAGGGTCGACGGGTATTTTGAAACCATGCCCGCCTGGAGCCGAACAATTTGTGAAAAGCTCCGGAAGATTGTTATGAAGAGCGATCCCGCGATGATTGAAGACTGGAAATGGGGTCCGAATTATTACTGCGACGGCGTGGTTTGCTGGATTGCGGGTTTTCAGAAATTTGTTAACCTGACGTTTTTTCAGGGTGTCATGCTCAAAGATAAACGGAAAATACTGCTGTCGAATCCCGGTACTTTGCATAACCGCCACATCCGGTTCACAGACATTAAACAGATAGATGAAGATGTGATCCTGGAATACCTGATGGAAGCCATTGATAATAACCGGAAAGGCAAAGTCCTGAAAATAAGCCCGGATAAAACCGTCGACATTCCCACAGACATGAAGAAGGCCCTTAAAGCAGCCGGTATACTGGGGTATTTTGAAAATCTGGCTTTTTCGCACCGCAAGGAATATGTACGCTGGATCAACGACGCCAAAAGAGAGGAGACACGTATAAACCGCATTCAGAAAGCCATTTCTAAATTGGGGGAGCAGGAAATGCTTCACGATAAATATAAAAAAAGTAAATAAAGAGTTGTGAAAACAGAATACCAGACGGAGCGGTTCAATGCCCGTATTTAATGACAACTGTCATTTCTATAAACGAAATATTTTTTTAGCTTTGGAACCATTATGGAATCAAAACATGTAACCATTGTCGGAGCTGGTCTTGTAGGCTCACTCCTCTCGATATACCTGGCCAAAAGAGGCTATAAAATTGATATTTATGAACGTCGTCCGGATATGCGTAAAACAAGCATTTCGGCCGGAAAGTCCATCAACCTGGCACTGAGCGATCGTGGCTGGCGCGGACTGGAGGGAATAGGCATTGCCGAAGAAATCCGCAAGATAGGCATCCCGATGTACGGGCGTTATATCCATAACCGCGACGGTTCATCTGCCTACCAGCCTTATGGTAAGAAAGACCAGGCTATTTTTTCGGTTTCACGTGCCGATATCAATATGAAACTGATGGACCTGGCAGAGCAGCAGAATGGCGTGAAAATCCATTTCAATGAACGCTGTACCAGTGTCGATCGGAAAGATCATACGGTGCATTTTGAACACAATGACACGCACCAGGTAACTACAGCCAAAAGCGACCTGCTGTTTGGTGCAGACGGGGCCTTTGCAGCTTCGCGTTTAAATATGCAGCTGAGCTCCGACCGCTTCGAATACAACCAGCATTACATATCTGCCGGGTATAAGGAGTTGATTATTCCTCCGGGAGAAAACGGCAGCTTCCTGCTCGAGAAAAACGCCCTGCATATCTGGCCGCGTGGCAGTTTTATGATGATTGCCCTGCCTAATCCCGATGGGAACTTCACCTGTACATTGTTCCTGCCATTTGAAGGCGAGAAATCATTTGCGAAACTTCAGACCCGCGAAGCCGTGAAGAAATTTTTTGATGAAGAGTTTTCTTCAGCTGTACCGCTGATGCCAACGCTCCTTGATGATTTCATGAATAACCCGACATCATCACTGGTCACCGTTAAGTGTTTTCCGTGGACATTTGATGATCGTATTGCACTGATCGGAGATGCGGCTCATGCCATTGTTCCTTTCTTCGGACAAGGTATGAACTGTGGTTTCGAAGATTGTGTAGTGCTCGACGGACTGATCAGCAAGCACAAGGAAAACTGGCCGGCGATCCTGGATGAATACCAGCGCCTGCGTAAACCCGACGGTGATGCTATAGCCGACCTGGCTATTGCCAACTTTGTGGAAATGCGCGATAAAACAGCTGACAAGACTTTCCTCTTACAGAAAAAAATTGAAGCAAAATTCAGTGAAAAGTATCCGGATAAATGGATACCTTTATACTCCATGGTAACGTTTAGCCCGCACATTCGTTACCATGAAGCGATGTCTTACGGAAAACGCCAGCAGGAGATCATGGACAAGGTAATGGCCATGCCTGATATCGAAAGCCGTTGGGACAGCGCAGAAGTAGAAAATGAAATTTTAAAACACATTTAATGAAACGTTCCAGCCTGATTGCCCTGCTGGTGCTCGTCGCACTGGTAGGAGTTTCGATTGCCGTTTATATCCATAAATCGCGGAGTGGCACCATCGACGAGGATGCCAGCAATTTCAAAGTAAAGGATACAGCCTCTATCGATAAGATTTTTATGGCTGATAAAAATGGAAAATCCGTAACGCTTACCCGCGAAAAGGGAACCTGGATGGTCGATGGTAAGTTTGAAGCCCGCAGCGATATCATGCGTGAATTACTCGCAACTATTTTCAGTGTGGAAGTAAAATCGCCTGTGGCAAAATCTGCCAGGAAAAATGTGATCAAACGTATGGCCGCACAGGGCATTAAGGTAGAGATCTACAGCCAAGGCGACAAAATAAGGCAATACTACGTCGGGAGTTCAACCCAGGATTATACGGGTACATATATGCTCCTGAGCGACCCGGAGAGCGGTGAAAACTTCGAAGAGCCTTTTGTAACCTATATCCCCGGCTTTGAGGGATTTCTGACAAACCGTTACCTCACCGATGCCGCCGAATGGCGCAACCGCCTCGTAATTAATTTTATTCCGCCGCAAATGAAGTCCATCCGGCTGGATCTGCACGAAACACCTGATTCATCGTTTACCATCGACCTGAGTAACAACGCCATGTCCTATAGCCTGAAATCAGGCAAAGGACAACCGCTGAACTTTGATCCGATGCGTATGAAACAATACCTGGCCTATTTCCAGAATATACACTGCGAAAAATTACTCACCGGTATCAAGGATCATGTAACCGATTCGCTGCAGCATGCGTTGCCTTTTGCCACCATGACAATTACTGAAACAGCCGGAAAAACACACGTTTATAATTTCCTGCACAGGCAGCCGAATGCCGGTAAAAACCAGCAATACGGGGTCGATTACAAATACGATCCGGATCGCCTGTTCCTGAAATTTGACAACGACAAAGAACTGGCAATTATTCAGTACTATGTGTTCGGAAAACTGCTTCAGACCTGGGGATATTTTATGCCGCCCCCTGTTAAAAAGTAGTTTATAAAATCAATCACGGCAATCCGCGCAGACCGGGCTATATGGTTATATTTGATTTTGCTTAAAATCGTATAACCATTATGAATTTTGTCGTATCCTCAACTACTTTATTAAAACACTTAAAGTCTATAAGCGGTGTGCTGAACACCAGCAACACTATACCAATCCTGGATTGTTTCTTATTTGACCTTGGCAATGGCGACTTAACCATCAGTGCCAGCGATATGGAAACCACCATCACCACCTCCCTGAAGGTGGAGGCCAAAGATGGCGGAATGATTGCTATTCCGGCCAAAACCCTGCTCGAAGCCCTCACCAATTTACCCGAGCAGCCGGTATCGTTTATTATCGATAACAAGAAATTTTCGGCCAAACTGAAAACAGAAACCGGTGATTATACCCTGACCGGTCACAATGGCGAAGAATACCCTAAGCTGCCAAAAGTAGATTCAGCTACATCTGTGGTGATCAAAAGCGACGTACTCGCTTCTGCCATCAATAAAACCATTTTCGCAACCGGTAACGACGATCTGCGCCCTGTAATGAGTGGCGTGTTCTGCCAGTTCAGCGACGATAACTCTATTTTTGTGGCTACGGATGCTCACAAATTGGTGCGTTATACCCGCAACGATGCAAAAGCAGGCGCTTCCGCCTCTTTCATCATGCCTAAAAAACCGCTGAATGTTCTGAAGAACCTCCTGGCCGGTGTTGATGATGCCGTGAAAGTAGAGTTCAACAAAACAAACGCCTATTTCAGCTTTGGAAACATAAACCTGGTATGCCGACTCATTGACGGAAAATACCCGAACTACGAAGCGGTTATTCCAAAACAAAATCCGAATAAACTCACCATGGACCGCAGTGCATTCCTCGGGGCTATCCGCCGGGTGAGTGTATTCGCCAATAAAGCCACACACCAGATCCGTCTGAAAATTGCAGGCAGCCGTTTAACCATTTCTGCCGAAGATTTGGATTTTGCAAACGAAGGTCATGAAACACTGACTTGTACCTATGTGGGTGAAGACATGGAAATCGGGTTTAACTCCAAGTTTGTACTCGAAATGCTCACCAACCTCGAGAGTGATGAGATTACCATTGAGATGAGCGCACCAAACCGCGCAGGTATTATTGTGCCTACACAAAAAGCAAACCCGGCTGAAGATGTCCTGATGCTGGTGATGCCGGTGATGCTGAATAATTAACAGAAAACAAATTCAAATACCATAAAGCCCTGACGGTTGTTGGGGCTTTTTGTTTTGAGAGAGAAATGCGTCAGTTGTTTTTTTATATACTCTTGCTTTATGTGACCTCTGTTTCTGCCCAAATGATGCAGGATACCACGGCCTTTCCCAATTTGCGCAACAAGATCAAAGACCAGGATTTTTTTATTAAAAACAATCCATCTAATCCTAAACCTTATATGCGGCGTGCCGAATGTAAGTTTGAACTCAACGATTTCAAGGGCAGCCTGGAGGATTATACACGAGCCATAGAACTTGATCCCAAATCGGACCTGGTATACAGCAAACGATCGAATGTGAAATTTACGGTGGGCGATTACGTAGGAGCCATCAGCGATCTGGATGAAGCCATCCGGCTTAATCCGCACGACATCACGCACTATTATAATCGTGGAAGGGCCTATTACAAACTGAACGATTATACAAATGTTGTACGCGATTTTACGATATTCGTCAATGGCACGGATCCGAAGGCCTACGCCGCGTTTAAATTGCCTTCGGTATATTCATGCATAGGGGAAGCGAAGCTTAACCTCGGTGAGTTTGAAGAAGCCATTACGTATTTCAATAAATCGCTCGAACTGGCGCCTTCGCGGAGTGGCGATTATTACATGCGGGGTCATGCCCGCTGGGAACTCCAGGATTATGAAGGCGCAATAACGGATGATTCCTGGGCACTGAAACTCGATTCGACTATTGTAGATGCATACAACGACCGGGGGTTGTCGCGCTACAACCTGAAAAAATACCCGGAGGGATTGCAGGATCTGAATGCTGCCATCCGGCTGGATTCAACCTATATCAGGGCTTACAACAACCGTGGATTGATTTACACTGAACTAAAAAAATATAAAGAGGCAGAGCGCGATTTCAGAAAACTGATCACCGCGCAACCGGATTCCGCACTCGGGTATTGTGCGCTCGGAAACCTGCGGAGCATCGAAAACAATTACAAAGAGGCGCTTAGCTGGTATGAAGAAGCGTTGAAACGAAACTCCCGCGATTTTTCATCGTGGTATGGTAAAGCCTATGTATACTATAAAAGCGGGGACCTGACCCAGGCCCTCAACGATTATAATAAAAGTATTGAGTTGAATAAAACAAATGCAGGAGCCTGGTATTACCGTGGATTGGTAAAGCTGGATATGAAGCAATACGAGGAAGCCCTGTCGGATTTTAATTCAGCAATTCAGATTAATCCATACGGTGTGGACGCATACAGGGGTCGTGCCCGTGCCTACGAAAAACTCAACAAGCCCCAACAGGCTGCTGCTGACGAGAAACGGGCTAAACTGATTGAAAAACAATACGGGAAACCATGAACCAAAGCCTGGCACATATAGCTCTTGTGGTGCGCGACTACGACGAGGCTATTCGTTTTTATACGGAAACCCTTCACTTTACACTGATAGAGGATACGGTATTGAGCGACACCAAACGCTGGGTATTGGTGGCGCCACCGGGATCAACGGGAACGAATCTGCTGCTGGCAAAAGCAGTGGGTGAAGAGCAGGGGAGCCGCGTCGGGAATCAAGCCGGTGGGCGGGTGTTTTTATTTTTATATACAGACAATCTGCAACGCGATTATACCGAAATGAAACAGAGAGGCGTTCGCTTTGTCAGGGAGCCGGTGAAGGAAGCCTGGGGCACCGTGGCTGTATTTGCCGATTTGTATGGCAATCTCTGGGATCTGATCGAACGGAATTAAAACAGTCCGATAGCATCTGTTTTCACCCAGCCTTCATTTCCGTTTTCAAGTTTTACCGACGTCCATTCGGTGTTTGTTTCCATCACTTTGAGGCGTGTACCTTCGTGCAGACTGAATTTCTGCTTATCATCTTCCTGGGGCTCATTGTAAATTTTACATTCTTTAGCCAGGATGATGGCAAACTGTGTTTGTTTTTTATCGCGCAGTGAAATAAAGCCAAACACCATGCTGATCACAAAACCAATCACACACAGGATTCCGGCAAAGAAACCGATCCGTTTCAGAAGCATGACGGGCGAGGCTACAAACATATATATCATCAGCAATGCTGCTGCAAATGCAATAATACTGGCCCAGGCCCAACCGGTAGTACTGATACCATGAACCAGTTTCGCTTTTAAGACGCCGGCAAATAAGTTTGTTTTTGTATCGATCTTATCGATCGTTTTATCATTGGCAATGGCCAGGTTCACTTTAATATCTTCATCCGATGGATTCAACTCATGAGCCAGTTCATAGTTATAGATCGCTTTGCCAAGCTGATTATCCTTATAATAGGCATTACCCAGGTTGTAATACAGCTTATCGGAAACGAAGCCCTGTTTGAGCAGGTCTTCATACGATTGAACAGCCTCTTTGTATTTCTTAGACTTATAGGCTTTTTCGGCCCGTTCGATCTTTTCGGTTTGTAATTCCTTATTGGCTTTTAAAGGATAAGCTCCAAGGATGAGCAGCGCTATGTATATAAACGTTTTCATCTTATGAGGCTAATGGTTTAATTTCTTCTTCGAGACTGGTAATGAGCTCAATGGTGTTGTTGTAAACCTGCTGCAGGTCACCACTCACGGCACCAGGCGCGTAGCGTGCATATTCGCAGGTGTCAAGCGTTTCAAATAGTTTCTGCAGCGTTGTATCTTTCACCTGTTTCTGTACCAGGTTCTGTTTAATGCTTTCGCGCGACAGGTCAGCCACCGGAATATTCAGCTTATGGCTGATATAGCGGTTCAGGGCAGCATCTACTTCGTTAAAGAACAGTTCCTTCTGATGGGCTTTCATGTGTTTATCGGCCACGACCAACTGTTTTTTCGCCATTTTGGCTGCTTTACGCTGTTTCACAGCCACTACATCGCTGTTCAGAATAAGTTGTTTGCGCCTGTAATAAACAAGTCCGGCAAATGCTATACCCGGCAGGATGAGTAAAATATAATGTGTCCATGAAGAGAAGAACTCACTGCCTTTTTGTTGCAGAGCCAGGTCGCCGGTTTTGATGTAACGTATATCATTTTCGCGCTCATCAATATGATTTTTGCGGGGAGTCATCACCTGAGCACTGCTGTTAGGGTCTCCGGGAAGCACATGCAGTGAGATGTCGGGCGAAGGAATGGTTACGTATTGTTTTTTTTCGGCATTGAAAAAACTGAATTGCAGGTTCTCGAGTTTAAACTCGCCGCTTTCGCGTGGTATGATCAGGTAATCGTATACCTTGGCACCGCTGACACCTCCGTTGGTATTGATCTTTTCATTGATCTTCGGGTCATAAACCTCAAAGCTCTCACGCAGGTTCAATTGCGGCGGCTCAATCAATTTGATATTGCCTTTACCGCTCAGGGTTATTTTCAGATTAACAGGTTCATTGGCCTTTACTTCCTGCTTGTTGATTTCGGTTTTGAAATTGAAATCGCCCACAGCACCATTAAAACCCTCCGGCTTGTTTTGCTCCGGCAATTCGCTTACATCTACCTTGGCCGTACCACCTTTTATTTTGATTACAACATCTTCGTAACTGCTGGAGCCGAAAAACTGTTCGAATACATTGCGGGGAGCATGTTTTACCTGGCGGCGAACCACGCATTCGAGCTCCGTAGGTTCAATATTAAGCGTACCTGCGCGTTGGGGGAACAGGTAGGTACGCTGTAAATCCACTACATTATAGGTAATACCATCCAGGTTCTCCTGATGTACTGAATTCGACTGGAAGTTATTATCAGTCTGTGACCAGAAACCGTTGAAAGCTGGAAATTTCACATCCTGGAATCCAACCAGTGATACACGTGAATACACTTTCTGGGTAAGTACGATTTGTTCGCCCAGGTAACTTTTGGTTTTATTTAAATAAGAGCGAATAAAAAGGTCATCATTATCGATCGGTGAGGCATACTGATTTTTTTCGGCAGGCTGTGAGTTTGATCCCTGGGCCTGCTGACTGGCAGCAGCTTTACTTACTTCTATGGTAATTGGTTTTGTTTCCAGTTTTTGTGTGCCAGCCATAATGCTGGCAGAGCCGATTGTAAACTTTCCTTCTTTTTTTGCAGCGAGGTAAATCGAGTAAGTAATGGTTTGCGAGAAACTGCCATTCACCATGGTAATACTGGTACTTTGGTTTGGACCACCCTGAATTTCGAAATCTGAAAAATTCGGAAACTTCAGGTTAGAAGCATTGGTATTAATGGTAAATGCAATCTGGAATGTTTCACCTACCTGTACTTTGTTTTTGCTCACCTGGGCAACAAAAGCGGCATTTTGAGAAATAGCCATCACTGAGATAAAAAGAAAATATATCAGCGCTTTGTACTTCATGTTTTTTTATCCGGTTAAATGTTGGTTTACCAATCTTTATCGGGTTTCGTTGTTGAGCCCGACTCATTACTTTTTTTACGGTTGGCCTGCAATTTACGCTCAGCATTTTTAAGAGCATTAAGCATCTGTTCGGCCTGTTCCTTGTTCATTTGTGGCTGGGCCGCATTTTGCTGGTCTTTGTCGTCTTTATTGTTTACCTTTTGTTTATCTTCCTGTTTCTGATTTTCCTTGTTCTGCTTATCGTTTTTATTATCCTTATTCTGATTCTGTTGTTGCTTTTTTAACTGTGTCAGTGCATAAGCCAGGTTGTAGCGGGTGTCTTCATCATCGGGTTTGATCTTCAATGATTTTTTATAGGCTGAAATGGCATCTTCATAGTTTTTCTGCATCAGGCGTGCGTTTCCGTAATTGTGCCAGGCCTTCTGAACCGTATCAGGGCTTGCCACTGATTTCGCGACGATTTCGAACTGATCGGCAGCCTGATCGAAAATAAGATTGGCAGCACTGTCGGGGGTCATCTTAGGATCGGGACTTTGAATCTTTTTTTCTTTGATTCCCAACGCTGTTTTATATAATGCATCTCCCAGATTGAAATTCGCTTTATGGTAATTATTATTGGCTGCGGCCGATTTACGGTAATAGTTGGCAGCCTCCATGGTTTTACCTCCAAAGTAAGATTGGTTGCCGTTTCTCAGCGTTTTCTTTTCCTCCTGACCATTCACATGAAACGCCAGTAAAAACAAAATAGCTGAAGCTGTATATGAGAATAGCTTATGCATGTTTAAATACATTTAATTTTTTCCAGATCCGGCTGACACGTTCCGATAACATACTTTCGATAAAAATAAAAAGTAAAGCTGCACCAAGGAACCACTGGAACTGGTCTTCATAATCGGTATACATCTTTTCTTCCATCTGTTTTTTATCCAGCTCCCCGATTTTGGTAATAATAGCATCGAGGCCTACATCCGAGTTGGTAGCCTGCACATATACGCCATTGGCTTCTGCTGCAATCTTTTTCAGCATATCGGAGTTTAGCTTGGTAACAATCGTATTGCCCTGTTTGTCTTTTTTGTATCCGCTCACCACACCATCGACCACATGCGGAATAGGAACACCGCTTTCTGAACCTACACCAATGGTATTGATCATGATATTTTTGTCGGCAGCCTCCTTAGCTGCTGTAATTGCATCTTCTTCATGATCTTCCCCGTCGGTGATGATAACGATCGACTTGTTCTTGCCTTCATCCTTGCCGAAGCTTTCCATGGCTTTGTTAATGGCAGCGGTAATATTGGTGCCTTGTGTCGGAACGATACGTGTGTTGATACTTTCCAGGAATAATTTGGCCGCACTGTAATCGGTTGTAATCGGCAATTGCACATAAGCATCACCTGCAAAAACAACCAGGCCAAGTCTGTCGCCTTCGAGTTTATCGATCATTTTTTCGAGGGCAAATTTAGCACGTTCCAGCCTGTTGGGTGATAGATCCTGAGCCAGCATGCTGTTCGATACGTCGAGACAAACGATAATGTCAGCACCTTCGCGTTTTACATTCTGGGTTTTGGTACCGCTCTGCAGATTGCATAAACCCAGGATCAGCAGTGTGAGGCCGAGTGTCCATAAAATAAACCGGGTGTTACGTTTGGCCCTCGACACATTTGGTATAAGCTGTTTGATAAGCGCAGGGTCTCCCAGTTTTTTCAGCTTGCGCCTGATCCGTAGGGTATACCAGATATAAATACCGATACAGAGCGGGATAAGCGCAAAAGCATAATAGAATATGTGATTTTCAAATCTGAACATTAGGGGATGGATTTGAATACAAAACGTTTTAATAAAAACTCAAGCATCAGGCTGATCAGTGCACCAATGGCCAGCGGCAAGAAGTGTTCTGCTTTATTGGTGAAACTCTTTTCGCTGATGATGGTTTTTTCAAGCTTGTCAATCTCTGCGTATGTTTTTTCGAGGCTTTCCTTATCGGTGGCCCGGAAGTATTTTCCGCCGGTCATCTTCGCAATTTGTGTCATTACTTCTTCATCTATCTTCACGTCCACATAGTCGTACTCAGGGCTGCCGTCCGGGTTAAGATATACAGGTTGGAGGGCTTTGCCGCGGGTACCAACACCAATGCAATATACGCGGATGCCAAATGTTTTGGCAATTTCGGCAGCAGTCAGCGGAGCAATTTCACCCACGTTGTTCACCCCGTCGGATACCAGAATAATAACCTTGCTTTTAGCCTTACTGTCTTTGATCCTGGCTACAGCATCCGCCAACCCGAGGCCAATTGCTGTTCCGTTATTCAGGCTGCCGGGGTTTATGTCGTTGAACATGTTTTTAATGATCTTATGATCTGTGGTGAGCGGGCATTGGGTAAATGCTTCACCGCTGAAAATCACAAGGCCTATTTTATCGTTCGGACGGGCATCAATAAAATCTTTAAGTACATCTTTGGCAACTTCGATCCGGTTTGGTTTAAAATCTTTTGCCAGCATCGATAATGAAATATCGAGACTCACCACAATGTCAATTCCCTCGGTTTTCACATCTTTCCAGCTGCTGCGCGATTGCGGGCGGGCAATAGCCAGTATAAGCAGCGATACGGTAATAAGGCGCAATACAAAAAGCACATGCCTGAATTTGGCCTTTAAAGATGACCTGATGCCACCAAGCAGGCTGAACGAAGAGAAATTTAATTCACCTTCCTGGGTCCGCCATTTCCAGATGTACCAGGCAATCATGACCGGGACAATGGCAAACAACCAGAACCAGTGCTTTTCGGCAAATTGAATATCTTTAAAATAACTGAGCACGTTTAGTTGTTTGTTTGAGATGATGGTTTCTGAATAGCCGGATCGTCCATATCGCGTTTGGTACCATTCACAAAATCAAAGGCATTATTCAGCGTGAGCGTGTGTTCGGCTTCAATAGGTGTTTGTTTGGCAAATTTGGCAAGATCCGAGAGAGTTAAGAGCTGGCGCAGTTTTTCCTTACTTTCCGAATCCACCACCTGTGAGCGGAACACGTGCAGAATCTCATCCGAAGTTAATTCAAGCGCATTGATATGGAAGCGCCCTTCGATGTACTGACGTACTGTATCGGCAATATCCGAATAGTATTCCTTTACTTTCCCTTCCTTCCAGATAGCTTCCTGTTTGATCTTTTCGAGCGACTCAAGAGCCGGGATATGCGCCGGAATCTTTGGAACATCCGGAACGACGATCTGTTGCTTTTTGTTTTTATTCAAATAGCGGATCACCAGAATCAGGATAATGATGAAAGCCAGGATCCCAAGCCCGATATAAGCATAAGGCAAATACCAGCGCCAGTCGAATGGCTCATCAAAAGGAGGCTTGATATCTTTTATTTTAGTGAGTGTTGAATCTGTCGGCACGGTATGTACTTCCAATAACATGGCTTCTGTATACAATGGCTTGGCAGTATCATTGTTTAAAACGAACTTAAACGGTGCTATGGCAAAGTATCCCGAATCGAATGCTGTAACCGTAACACGCAGGTGCTGCTGAACAATATTGGGTTTGTTTTTATCCGGAATGGTCGTATCCACTTCAGTAACCCCAACCACTTCGAGTTCTTTTCTCGAAAGGGTATCTTCAATTAAAGGCCAGTTGATCTGCAGATTTTTCTGCTCCCTGGCATCATAGGTCAGGTAGAGATCAATTTTGGCTTGTTCTCCGATACGTATTTTTCCGGTGTCGAGCACAGCATTTACTGTAACCTGCGCATTTAATCGGGCCAGTCCAAGGAGTGATAAACATATCAGGAGAATTTTTTTCAGCATAAAAGCAGGTTCTGGATTATCTGTTTTTAAATAAGGTCATGAGGGGTTTTATATACCCTTCGTGTGTATATATGTTTGTATAGTCTACGCCGCTTTTGGTAAACAGATCTTTCAGGGTGGCTTCCAATTTCACCTGGTTCAACTGCATTTGTTTCCGGAACGATTTGCTGCCAGTATCTACCCAGACCATTTTGCCGCTTTCATTGTCGCGCAGTTTCACAAGGCCTACATCCGGCAGATTCAATTCGTTTTTGTCGGCAATACGCAGTGCAACAAGGTCGTGTTTGCGGTTGGCAATTTTCAGGGCATCCTGGTAATGATGTGTATCCAGGAAATCCGAGATCAGGAACACAATGCTTTTCTTTTTGATCACATTGGTCATGTACCTTAGCGCCACTTCCAGGTTGGTGCCCGTATTGTCGGGCTTGAAGTCGATCAGCTCGCGGATGATCCGCAGAATGTGGGTGCGCCCTTTTTTAGGCGGGATGAATTTTTCAATTTTATCACTGAAAAAAATCACCCCGATTTTATCATTGTTTTGAACAGCCGAAAATGAAATAACGGCACAGAGTTCTGTAATAAGCTCCTGCTTCAGTTGTTTACTGGTTCCAAAATTTCCGCTGGCACTCACATCCACCATGATCACAACGCTCAGTTCACGTTCCTCTTCAAACACTTTCACAAAAGGCGAATTAAAACGCGCTGTTACGTTCCAGTCTATCGTGCGTACATCGTCGCCGGGCGTATATTCCCGCACTTCGCTGAAAGCCATACCGCGCCCTTTAAAGGCAGAGTGATACTCGCCCGAAAAGACCTGACTGCTCAGGCCCCGGGTTTTGATTTCAATCTTTCTGACTTTTTTTAAAAGTTCGGCTGTATCCACACTTGAAATATTAAATGAAACGGTTTATTCGGTACGGTTCCTTCGTGGCGACTATGGAACTTCAACGGTATTCAATACTTCATTAATGATGTGTTCGGTAGAAATGTTTTCGGCTTCGGCCTCATACGTCAGACCAATACGGTGCCGCATCACATCCGGGCACACGGCCCGAACGTCTTCCGGAATGACGTATCCTCTGCGTTTAATGAAAGCATAAGCTTTGGCAGCTAATGCCAGGTTAATACTGGCACGTGGCGAACCACCATAAGAAATGAGCGGAGCAAATTTCTCCAGTTTATATTCTTTAGGGAAGCGGGTTGCAAATACAATGTCTACAATGTAACGCTCGATTTTCTCGTCCATGTATACATCTTTCACCACAGCTCTGGCTTTTACAATATCATCGGGTTTTAAAACCACATTGGGTGCAGGCATACCAGTAGGCGATATATTCGAGGCAATAATTCGGCGTTCTTCTTCTTTGTTTGGATAATTAATCACCACTTTCAGCATAAAACGGTCCATCTGTGCTTCCGGCAGGGGATAGGTACCTTCCTGTTCAACCGGGTTTTGTGTGGCAAGAACCAGGAATGGATTAGGCAGCTTAAAGGTCTGATCGCCGATGGTAACCTGTTTCTCCTGCATGGCTTCGAGCAGGGCCGACTGAACTTTTGCCGGGGCACGGTTGATCTCATCAGCCAGTACGAAGTTGGCAAAAATAGGTCCTTTGCGGATGGAGAATTGCTCCTGTTTCTGATTGTAGATTTGTGTACCGATCAAATCGGCCGGTAATAAATCCGGTGTGAACTGAATTCTGCTGAATTGGCCGTCAACACATTTGGCCAGCGTGTTAATAGCGAGTGTTTTGGCGAGCCCTGGAACACCCTCCAGTAAGATGTGCCCATTGCTGAGCAACCCGATCAGGAGACGGTCTACCATGTGCTTTTGCCCCACAATCACTTTGTCCATCTCAATTGTGAGCAGGTCAACGAATGCACTTTCACGCTGAATACGCTCATTCAGCTCTTTAATATCTACCATAAGAAAATAATTATAAACAACGTCGACAAAGTTAGCATTGACAAGGGTTTTAGCGTTTTAACAGCCTGTTAAAATTTGTTAACCACACAATAGGGTTTAACGATATTTGGGAGGAGTGAAAAAATAGTTAAAACCCCTTTAATGCCTCTTGCTTCCTTTATTGTGGCTGGAAACCGTGATTTTAAAATGTGTTTCTTCGTTCCGCATTTGCCCTGAATTAGGCTATATGAAAGGCTTTTCGTACTTTTGGTTATCAAAAATAACTAACGATGATTACCGAAATGAACACAAAAAGCGAACAACTGATCAGCCTGGAAGATAAACACGGAGCCCATAATTACCATCCTTTGCCGGTGGTGCTCGAACGGGGTGAAGGTGTTTATGTGTGGGATGTTGAGGGAAAACGTTATTTTGATTTTCTGTCGGCTTATAGTGCGGTGAACCAGGGACATTGCCACCCACGCATCGTTAAAACCATGGTAGATCAGGCCCAGAAGCTGGCCCTGACCTCGCGTGCATTTTACAACAATGTACTCGGTGAGTACGAACAATTTATTACCGGTTTATTCGGTTATGATAAAGTATTGCCGATGAATACCGGTGCCGAAGGTGTGGAAACAGCCCTGAAACTGGCCCGCAAATGGGGATATGAGAAGAAGGGCGTGGCCGAAAATCAGGCGAAAATTATTGTATGTGCCGGTAATTTCCATGGCCGTACCATTTCTATTATTTCTGCCAGCTCGGATTCCGATTCCCGTGGCGGCTTTGGTCCATATACCCCGGGTTTCATTACCATTCCATACAACAGTACATCGGCATTGGCCGAAGCCCTGAAAGATAAAAATGTAGTAGGGTTCATGGTAGAGCCTATACAGGGCGAGGCGGGAGTCATGGTGCCTGATGAAGGCTATCTGCAAACCTGTCAGGCGATGTGTAAAGATGCAAACGTATTGTTTATAGCTGACGAAATTCAGACCGGGATCGCCCGTACGGGTAAAATGCTGGCCTGCGACCATGAAGGCGTGCGTGCCGATATCCTGATCCTGGGCAAAGCCCTGAGTGGTGGGATGTATCCGGTGTCAGCGATTCTTGCGGACGATGAAGTGATGTTATGTATCAAACCCGGACAACATGGTTCTACCTATGGTGGAAACCCGCTCGGTTGTAAAGTTGCCATGACAGCCATGCAGGTTGTTACAGAAGAGAAACTGGCTGAAAATGCCGAAGAAATGGGTAAAATTCTTCGTGCGGAACTGAAAGCCATTCAATCGGATATACTCACCACAGTGAGAGGCAAAGGCCTGCTCAATGCCATTGTGATCAAAGAAAAAAATGGTAAAACAGCCTGGGATGTTTGTCTGAAACTGGCAGAAAACGGCCTGCTCGCCAAGCCTACACATGGCGATATCATTCGCTTTGCACCGCCACTGGTTATTACAAAAAGCCAGATCATGGAGTGTGCCGCAATTATCCGTAAAACAATCGAATCGTTTTCCTGATCAGCCTTTAATGAAACAGATCCTTCGGGATCAGGCACACTGGAATAGCTTCCATTTTATGTTTATTGGCTTTATGGCGTGTGGTGTATATTTCCATCACGTGTTTCTGATGGGCATTCAGTTCATCCGGTGAACCATTCTGTTCGAGGTAGGTCATGGCCCATTCCAGGTCGTCGTAGGTGGCACCGATCTGTTCTTCGTCGGTACGGCCATCTGCAAACAAACCATCGGTAGGGCGGGCATTCAATATAGAAGGGGTTACGCCTAATTCAGCAGCAAGGCTGTATACCTGCGATTTCATAAGATCAGCAATGGGACTCAGGTCTACACCGCCATCGCCGTATTTGGTAAAGAATCCAATGCCAAAGTCCTCAATTTTATTGCCTGTTCCGGCCACCAGCAGTTTATAGCGGCAGGCATAGGCATACAGGGTGGTCATGCGCAGTCGGGCGCGGGTATTGGCCATCGCCAGGAAATCGTCGGTAACTGTTTTCTCAAAAGTGTTTTCCAGGGATTCAAAAGCGCTTGTCAGGTTGACTTCAGCAGAGGATACATTACTGAAATTTTTTTTAAGCCATTCAATATGTTCGCTGCCCCTGTCGAATTCCGCTTTATGCTGGCGGATCGGCATATTCAGAACCAGTGTTTTCTTGCCGGTGAGGGCACATAATGTAGAAGTTAAGGCTGAATCAATGCCTCCTGAAATACCGATAACGAAGCCTTCCGTACGGGAATTATCGGCATAGGTATTGAGCCAGTTTACAATGTGTTTAATGATTTCCTGTTTGCGCATGGCTAAAAATAAGACTTTCTTTCAGAAGCAAAAAATCCCGGCTTGTGGCCGGGATTTTTCAATAAGATAAGATGGATGATTTAGAACATGATACCAACATTGATACGGATGGCATTCGCCAGGAGATTTTGTTTTAAATGGGTAAAGCTCATGGTGCCGTCTGTTGCATTGTAACTTGAATTAGTAACAGCATATTTTGATTCATTACGCATGAGGTTGGTAAAGCTATGGAAATAGTTTACGCTCAGCATCAATGAGGTACTACCTGCAATACGATATTCTGTACCGATTCCCAGATTCATACCTACCCGCATTGGTATTAAGGTTGCATCGGAACCAATATTGATGTTTGAATTCGTACCACTACCTCCAACAGTCGAAGAACCGCTATTGATGTTATACAGGTATTTGTCTTCCGCTTTTGCTTTTAAACGGAAACCAATTTCGCCACCGAACATACCGAAGTAACGAAAGCCACTGTATTCATTTGTAAGGAGTTTAAGTGATAAGGGAATAGTAAGATAGGTTGTTTTAATTTTACGTTCCGTAATAGGATAGAAAGCTGTGTTACCGCTACTGTATAAAGATGATTGTTGCATGCCATTTTCTGTTTTCACCAAAGAGCTGTTATTGTCCAGAACGTAACCAACGTAATAATTATTCGGATTGGTAGCAGTATAATCGTTGCGGTATTTGATTTTACCGGTTTCAAAATCCCCCCCAATACCTGTGCTGAAATGTACGATGTCCGATAATTTGAACTCCGTAATCAAACCGAAACCAAACCCAAAACCGGCACCATTACCTTTGGTATTATTGTCGCCGGATTTAAGCCAGGTCGGCTGACCAGCTACTTTTAAACCAAAACGGAATTTCTTATCGAAATTATCATCCTGGGCACGGAAGCTATTGGAAAGAAGTAATAAGCCGGATACTGCGAATAAAATTTTTTTCATTTTTACGTGTATTAAAAAATTAACTTTACAAAATTAAACAAATTTGTTTATGCTGCGACGCTGCCTGCCAATTGTAAGTATTTTGTTAATAGTAATATTTTACTCCTGTCACCCCGATAAAACCGAGGTCGACACCAGTAAAGTGACGATACCTCCGGTGCAGTTTATGCGCCTCGACAAGGATGTGTTCTCACTGACACCGGCCAACATCGATGCCCGGACAAAAGAGTACCAGAAAAAATACAAACAGTTTTACAACCGTTATGTATCCAATATTCTCAATAATGGTGGTGTTGTTGATTCCAGCTACTCCGAAAGCCTGCTTCGTTTTGTGAACGATAAAGACATGAGCGAAGCCTATCGCGAAATCGAAAAAAAATATTCAGACAACGATGTGGCACTGATCGGCGAGGCACTCGAAGAACCGGTGAAACGTTTCAAGGCTTTGTTTCCGGCCCGCCGCATCCCGGCCCGTTATGTTACATTTATGAGTGGTTTCAATTACAACGTGGTGTATGTCGATTCCACAATTGGTATTGGTCTCGACAAATACCTGGGAGCCGATAATCGTTTTTACAGCATGCTGCAATGGCCTCGTTTCCAGGTGCGCCTTATGGACAAACCCTACATTGTGCCCGATGTGGTGCGTGGCTGGATGATTACCGAATTTGATAATTCAGACCCCGTAAACAATCTGCTGAATCACATGGTATTTTATGGTAAAATTTATTACCTCTGCGATGTGCTTTTGCCCGATACCGACGATTCACTTAAAATAGGTTATACCACGGCCCAGATGAAATACTGCCATGAATACGAGAAGAATCTCTGGGGCTATTTTGTGAAAGATAATCAGCTCTATGAAAACGACCTGAAACTGATTGCGCAATATACAACCGATGGGCCCTTTACAGGTGCTATCAGCAAGGAATGCCCACCGCGTATAGCGATGTGGGTGGGCTGGCAGATTGTGAGAGCGTATATGGCCAATAACCCGGAAGTAACACCGGAACAACTGATGAAAGAAAAGGACGTTCAAAAAATCCTTTCAAAGTCGAAGTATAAGCCCTGAGGTTTACACAGCGATTGAACTATAAAACTGGAATGCACAGCTATGGAACATTATGATCTGATTGTGATTGGAGGAGGCCCCAGCGGGTATGCAGGCGCCATGCGGGCTGTAGACTTTAAGAAAAAAGTACTGCTGGTTGAGAAAAAACGAATTGGCGGAGCCGGCATTTATGAAGGCGTACTCACATCGAAGACACTCTGGGAATTTTCACAAAAAATATCGTCTATCCGTGAAATGCTCCCGGATTATAAAGTCGATTACGCCGATATTGTCAGGACCATGAAAGAGGCTGTATTTGAGCGCAAGACGCAAATGACAGTTCACCTTCAGTTGCTGCAGAACTATATGGATAACAAAATGTTTTCCTATGAAAAAGGAGAAGCCCGCTTTATAGATAAACATACGATCTGCATCGTGAAAGAAGATGGGAATTTCAAGACTGTTTCTGCTGACAATATTCTGATTGCTACAGGAAGCCGCCCCCGTTATCTTTCACATATTCCGATCGACGAAAAAATAATCATGACCAGTGATGGCATCCGCAATCTTACGGATATTCCGAAAAGCCTGGTGGTGCTTGGGGCCGGGGTTATAGGTTGTGAGTTTGCAACGATCTTTTCGAATTTCGGGCAAACAAAAGTATACCTCATTGATAAGGCCGATCGGATTCTTCCGTTTGAAGATGAGGATGTAGCAGCTGTTGTAACCGAGAATCTCGAGAAGCAGGGTGCTACCGTGCATCATGGTGTATCACTTAAACGCATGGAAATCATTAATGGTGAAGTGGAGTATGAGTTGGCTCATAAAGATGGCAGCACCGAAGTATTGCGCGTAGAGAAAGCCCTGGTTTCGGTGGGCCGTGTGCCGAATATTGAAGGACTGGCACTCGAAAATGCAGGCGTGAAACTCAATGAGCGCGGCTGTATCTGGGATGATGATACACAGACCAATATCAGTAACATATTTGTAGCCGGCGATGTTACCACAGAGATGGCGCTCGTGAATGTTGGTGAGCGTGAAGCCCGCCATGCTGTTGTGCGCATGTACGGGCCTATTGTGAAGCCACTCTCTTATAAAAATATTTCCACCATCATGTTCCTCAATCCGGAAGTGGCCTGTGTGGGCATGAGCGAACAGGAACTCAATCAAAAAGGAATTCCGCATAAAGTAGTGAAGCTCGATTACAGTACCAATGCCCGGGCCATAGCCATGCGTAAGACCAAAGGTTTTTTCAAGATCATTGTAACCAACGATAATGGGATGCGTATTTTAGGTATGCGTGCTGTGGGAGAGCATGCCAGCTCAGCGATCCAGGCTGTGGCCTATTTGATCCATACCAACCAGGGCATCCGCGACCTGGCCGATATGATGCACCCGCACCCAAGTATTATTGAAGGAATCCAGGAATGTTTGCGTATGCTGCTTGGCAAATCGATATACAAATCCTGGGTATTTAAAGATAAGCTGAAGTGCTATGTGTGCGAAAACGGTGTGTGTACACCGCTTGAGCAGTTGGTTTAAATACGCTGATATTTCTGACTTGTCGGGAAATCCCATGTGCAGAGATGTCTCCACCGTGATTGCTGCGTTCTAAATGATAAATAAAAAAGGGAGCTGAATCATCAGCTCCCTTTTCAGTTTTATAAGGAATATGTTATTGCACGTTTTCGATCACGAGCGCTGTAGCACCACCGCCACCGTTACAGATACCTGCTGCACCGTATTTGGCATTGTTTTGCTTCAGTACATTGATCAGGGTTACAATAACGCGTGCACCGCTGGCTCCCAACGGGTGACCTAAAGAAACAGCGCCGCCATTTACGTTCACTTTCGACGGGTCGAGGTTCATCAGCTGCATGTTGGCAAGACCAACCACAGCAAACGCTTCGTTTAATTCGAAGTAACTGATGTCGCTTAATTTCAATCCGGCTTTTTCAACGGCTTTAGGCACAGCAATAGATGGAGTGGTAGTGAACCACTCAGGAGCCTGCTCTGCATCGGCATAACCAATAATTTTAGCCAGTGGTTTTAATCCCAGTTTATCAGCCTGTTCTTTGCTCATCAATACCAGGGCCGCAGCACCATCATTCATAGTCGATGCATTGGCAGCGGTAACAGTACCGTCTTTTACAAACACAGGTTTGAGTGTCGGGATTTTATCGAAGTTTACATTTTTATATTCTTCATCTTCGGCAAAAAGTACATCTCCTTTTTTGGTTTTTACCTCTACAGGTATAATTTCTTCTTTGAATTTTCCGGCGCTCCATGCGGCTGCAGAGCGTTTATACGACTCAATGGCAAAAGCATCCTGTTGTTCGCGGGTAAATCCTTTTTCTTTGGCACAAAGCTCAGCACAATTTCCCATGGCTACGTTTCCGTATACATCGGTTAAACCGTCTTTGGCCAAACCGTCGATCACCTGGCCATGACCATATTTTGCTCCCCAGCGATTGTTATCGAGGTAGTATGGAACCTGGCTCATGTTTTCCATCCCACCGGCCACTACAATACTATTGTCGCCCAGCATGATACTTTGTGCTGCCAGCGAAATAGATTTCATACCACTGGCACACACTTTATTTACAGTTGTACAATTTACATGATCCGGCAAACCCGCAAATTTAGCGGCCTGGCGGGCAGGAGCCTGACCCAGGTTTGCCTGGAGCACAGAGCCCATAAATACTTCATTCACACTGTTTGGATCCAGTTTAATGCGGTCAATAGCACCTTTGATAGCTGTAGCGCCCAGTTTTGTAGCAGGTACACCTGCCAGTGTTCCACCAAATGAACCCATTGGAGTTCTTACGGCAGATACGATATATACTTCTTTCATCATGTTATTCTTTAGTTGTGTTTAAGCTTTGTGAGATTATTTTTCGCCGCCAAATGTAAGGTTTTGGTTCAATTATGGTCGCCCCGTTCATACTTTTTGATTAACATTTTATAAAATCAGGTTTATCTGTCGTTAAAGCCTTAAAAATCAACGACGAACATGGGGTTGTGTGGAGGGAAAAACAGTGATAGCTAATTCCCGAGCTGTGAGGCAATCCAGGCTGTAGACCACGCATTTTGAAAGTTGAAACCGCCGGTAATACCATCGATATTGAGCACCTCGCCGCAAAAATACAAGCCGGGTATTTTTTTACTTTGCATGGTTTTAAAGTCAATCTCATTGAGCTTTACACCGCCACTCGTAACAAACTCTTCCTTGAATGTTGTTTTGCCCTGCATGTGATAAATATCGTTGATGAGGAACTCAACGAGTTTGTTATTTTCTTTTTTGCCAAGCTCCATCCAGCTTTTTTGTGAAGCAATCCCGGCCTTCGATACCAGGTATTCCCAGAGCCTGCGCGGAATTTCAAACAAGGGTGTATTGATGATCATGGCTTTGGAGCCCTGTTGTTTTTCCAGGATGGTTTTCACATCGGTCTCTTTCAGCTCACCGGTCCAGTTCACTGAAATGCCGGCATCATAACGGCAGTTGTATAAATCGATGGCCGCAAATGCCGATAGTTTCAGAACCGCCGGCCCACTCATGCCCCAGTGTGTGATCAGCAGAGGGCCAGTGAATTTATAAGAAGTCGAAAGAATTTTTACAGTGGCCGACTTTACACTTAAACCCATGAGTTCGCAAACCGGATCGCCGGGCAGATTAAATGTAAAGAGACTGGGCACCGGCTCCGATAAGGTATGTCCGGTTTTTTTTATAAAGTCGTAATGTTTGCTTTGTGCATGTCCGCCAATACAACAGATGATCGCGTCAGCTTCATAAACCTGTTTACTTGTACTAAGCGTCAAACGCCCGTCCGGCAATGATTTCATCGACAGGGCTTCTTCCTGTATCCGGATTTGGATATGGCGTTTATCGGCTTCTCTCAGAAAACATGCGATAATGGTTTCCGAGGAGTTGCTCACCGGGAACATACGTCCATCGGGTTCGGTTTTAAGTTTAACACCTCTGTCCGCAAACCAGGCAATGCAATGCTGTACATCGAAACGTGAAAATACCTGCCGCAGTTCTTTTTCACCCCGTGGGTAATTTTTTACCAGTTGGGCATGATCAAAGCAGTGATTGGTTACATTGCAACGGCCACCTCCACTGATTCGCACCTTCGATAAAATCTTATTGCTTTTTTCGATCATGATGATCTTTGCCTCCGGGAAACGGATAGCACAATTAATGGCCGCAAAGAAGCCGGAAGCTCCGGCACCAATCACTATTATATCTTTGTGTTTCACGCTCTGCAAAGATGCATTTAAAGTTTTTTTAACGCATGGCAATTCCTAAAAAAGTTATACATTTATGTTTACTTTTTAAAAACAAAATTCATGGGATTATTTGATAAGATCAGGAATGAGTTTATCGACATTATTGAATGGACCGATAACTCAAACGATACGATTGTATGGAAATTTCCTCGTTACCAGAACGAGATCAAGATGAACGCCAAGCTTACGGTTCGCGAGAGCCAGGAAGCTATTTTTCTGAATGAAGGAACTATTGCCGACGTATTTAAACCCGGCATGTACAACCTGACGACGCAGAATATGCCGATTATGACCACGCTGAAAGGCTGGAAATATGGCTTTAACAGCCCGTTCAAGGCAGATGTATTTTATGTAAATACCAAACAGTTTACCAACCAGAAATGGGGTACTAAAAATCCGATCATGCTGCGTGATGCTGAATTCGGGCCGATCCGCCTGCGTGCATTTGGTTCTTATGCATTCCGGGTGATTGATAGTGCTAAATTTTTGAAGGAGGTTGTTGGTACCAACCAGGAGTTTACCACCGATGAAATCAACGAGCAGCTTCGCAACCTGGCGGTAACACGCGGGATGGATGCAGTGGCTGAAAGTAAGATTCCGGTGCTCGATTTAGCATCGAACTATGATGAAGTGTCGAAACTCATTACGGATAAAATCCGTCCGGAGTTTAATGAACTCGGATTGGATCTGACGAAGTTCCTGATCGAAAATATTTCCCTGCCACCGGAAGTGGAAGCTGCACTCGATAAGCGTAGCAGCATGGGAATTATTGGAAACCTGGGGGCTTATACGCAATTCCAGGCCGCGAATGCGATGGAAGATGCCGCCAAGAACCCAAGTGGTGGAATGATGGGAGCCGGCATGGGAGCCGGTATGGGCTTTGGAATGATGAACCAGATGGGAAATGCATTTCAAAATCAACAATTTAATGCGCAAAGCGGGATGAATACACCGCCGCCACCACCACCGGTAGTACAGTTTTTTGTGGCTGTAAACGGGCAGCAAACAGGACCATTTAATATCCAGCAACTTCAGGCCATGGCCACCAGCGGACAGTTCAATAAGCAATCGCTCGTTTGGAAACAAGGCATGAGTGGTTGGTTAGCAGCCGAAACACAGCCGGAATTGATAGCTATGTTTGGCGCAGTTCCGCCTCCTATTGTGTAATTAACTCGTAGTCAATTGTTTAAAAGCCTTTTCGAATAGCTGAAAAGGCTTTTTTTATTAACATTTATTATGGTGTTAGTTGAAATAAAAGCCTTTATTTAGTTTGATTAACCACATATAATTCATAAAATTGCCAATTGTAAAAACGAAGATTATTATGGCAGAGATTCACATTTTAGGGATTAAATATGTAGAGCAAAACACTCAGGAAGGTCTTGAATTTAAATACAAACCAGAGGTTCCGAAATTAAAAGTTGTAGGCAGTATTTTAATTGCCGAAGAAGAAGAAGAAGATCAGGGCTGTGTGTTCCTGACCCAGAAACAACTTAACCAGGTTCTGATCAATAAAGAAATTGACCTGAAATTAACTGATGACCGCTGGTACCCTGCCAAGCCGATGAGCAAAGAGCAGATCAAAAAAGTAGGTCTCGTAAATATTGAAGCTGAGTACCTTGGTACGGCAGGCGATGTGCGTTGCTACGAGGCACTTCGCATCGAAGAATAATTCATGCTTTAACCCGGCATAAAATGATCCCGAATCTATGTTCGGGATTTTTTTTAACCTTTTCTATGGCACTTAATATAAAAACACTCACCACCCGAACCCTTACAGCTGCTGTATTTGTGGCAGTACTGCTAACCTGTATCAACCTGAGTTTTTTGAGTTTCGCAGGTTTGTTTTTTATGGTATCATTATGGGGGCTCTATGAATTTTATCAGCTGGCCGAAAAGCTCGGTGCACAGCCCTACAGGTGGCCGGGCTATATCTGTGGTGTGTTTGTTTTCGGGGCTGGTATCCTGGCCAATATGAACAACAGCGATTTCCTGGGAGACCCCGTGCTCATTCTGAAAATTCACAAACTGGCTAAGGTTTTCTGGTTGCTGGCTTTACTGACCGGCTTCGGATTTTTTGTTCGTGCCCTTTTCGGAAAAGAACAAAATCCTGTTCTCAATATTGCCTATACACTGACAGGTGTGGTTTATGCGGTGTTGCCATTTACAATGCTTACCTATGCCACATGCATTCAAAAAGCATTTGCTTCCATACATATTGTGCCGGCTATAGGCCCTCTGATAGCACCGTATAACCCGCATATTATTCTGGGAGTTATTCTGCTCATCTGGGTTTCCGATTCAGGAGCTTACCTCGTAGGAAGTCTTGTCGGGAAACATAAACTGTATGAACGAATCTCGCCGGGTAAAACCTGGGAAGGTTCTATTGGTGGTGCACTCATTACAATGGGATGCTCGTATGTCATTGCATCCTGGTATCCTGAAATTGCATTTAAACACTGGATCGTGATTGCCCTGATGGTTTGTGTATTTGGAACCATTGGTGATCTTATTGAATCCATGCTCAAACGTCAGGCGGGTGTAAAAGACTCCGGACGTATCATGCCCGGACATGGCGGAATTCTTGACCGTTTCGATAGCCTGTTGTTTGTGTCGCCTTTCGTATGTGCGTATTTATACGTCATACAATAACGCGAAATTTTTACATCCCCAGATCCATGTGTGTTCTGAACGATTTGTTATAATCGTCGATGCTCCTTAGAATCACTTCGTGTGCTTTGGCTTTATCGTATACTTCAGCAATTTCAACCACGGCTTTCTCAGCACCAGGAATATTTTTGTAGGTGAGAAAGTAATGCTTTAAGCGATTGATGAGGGATTCAGGGCATTCATTGAGATCTTTCCACTGGCTGTATATTTCATCTTTGGCCATGACGGCAATGATTTTGTCATCGGCCTCGTCTTTATCGATCATGCGGAAACCACCAATGGGTATAGCCTCCAGGATAATATCGCCACTGGTAATATTGCGTTCGGTGAGTACACATATATCGAGCGGATCACCATCGCCTTTGATATTGGTACGGTTGGTGGCTTTATTGGCAAGCTCCGCAACGCCTTCGCCGCAATAGGTCTGTGGTATAAAACCGTAAAGTGCCGGAATGATATTGGAAAATTTCTGAGGACGGTCTACCTTACGATACCCGGTTTCCTTGTCGATTTCATATTTCACATGATCATCAGGAACCATTTCGATATACGTTGTAACAATATCTGGTGCTTTGGCACCATAAGAGATTCCATGCCAGGGGTGAGGTTTGTGTAACTGTACTTTCATAAGGATGATTGGAGTGACGAAAATTAATAAAAAAACCCGGTGCACGCACCGGGTTCCGAATATATAGTTCTGAAAAAATTATTTGGTTGTTTCAGGTTTTGTTTCAGCCTGCATTTTGTCTTTGCAGCATGATTTTTTTTCAGAGCCAGCTGTTTTTTTATCGGCAGAGCAGGATTTACCTTCGCCTTTACCTTTACAGCAAGATTTTTCACCGTCTTTTTTGCACTCTTTTTTACCTTTATCTTTATCGCCGTCGCCTGTAGTTTTAACAACAGAAGCAGAAACACTTCCTACCATTCCGGCGAAAGCAACCATTAAAAATAATTTTTTCATGAGATGTGATTTTAAATTTATAAAACAAATGTACGTAAATTTAAACAGTAAAAGTCCTGATTCTGCTCAGCTTTTTGTTAAAAAAGTTAAAAGGAATTAGACGGATTTTATGGAGATTTTAAAGCTCCACGTCTTATTAAAAAATGAACCGCTTTATATATATCATATTCACAATTCTTCTGATCCAGGGAGCTCTGAAGGCCCAGCAAAACTGTGTGATCTATGGGAGGGTGCTTGAGGAGTCGGGGGGGCGAAATGGTATTTATGCCGTATCTGTTCAGGTGCTCAATTCCAATTATGCCACAACCAGTGATAAGCAGGGGTATTTCCGGCTGACGATCCCATTCAAAAAGCATGTTTCCCTGTTGTTTTCGCATGTGGCCTATCAGAATCGTGTGAAAGAACTTGATCCTGTATCCGATAGCCTGCATTGTATTGTGGTGATGAAGGAAAAGGCGGTCGACCTGGAAGGTATTTCTGTGTCGGCACGGTCGAAACCCGATACACTGGTGGGTTCTCCACAATACAGCATTTATGATTTTGATTTTTATGAAGATAAATTTATTCTGCTGACTGCCGAGAGGAACCTCGATAAAGCAGAACTGAAGCTGGCCGACAGAAGCCGCAAAATTCTGTACTCTGTGAAACTGCCTGCCGATGCCGGTATAGCCAAGGAATTATACCGCGATTACATGGGCTTTGTGAATGTTATTTGTGAACAGGCAATCTATCGGATCAATGTTTACAATGATGCTTTTGTTTTATTTTCACTGAATCCCGAAGACTACAACGCGTTTGTGAAGCCTATCGTCGATACCATTCACGGGAAGCTGATCTTTTCGGATTACTGGAAAGATTACCCGATGTTTAATTATTATAGCTACTCTGAGAAAGACAGTGCCCGCAGGCAATTGATTACCATTACAAACGCAGATTTGCTGGAGGCTTATAATTTTGAGTACTACTCCCTGAAACCCCGTGAGAAACTGGAGGCGAGAAGGATGGCCATGGACCTGAAAACCGATAAACGCATTGTAGCAGCTCTGATGAGCGGATTTACGAAGAGCCTGTTTTATGAGCCCTTGTATGCACCGCTGTTTATTGTGAAAGATACCATGTGCGTGTTTGATCATTACAAAGATATGTTATTTCATTTCGATAAACAGGGTAATAAAATTGATTCTACAGTTATATCGTATAACCATCCGAAGAACTGGAAGGAGTGGAAACGGGTGATGGTAAAAGATGATGTTGAAAATACCATTTACGCAGTGTATGACCGGAACGGGCATAAATACCTGCGCTTAATCGATTACAGAACCGGGAAAAATAAAGGTCTTTATAACCTGCAGTTTCACAGTGCTGATAAAATCAAGATACGCGATGGGTATGCGTATTACATTTACCGGCCATTTGAGAGTACACAGCAAAAGTTTCTTTACCGTGAACTGATTCGGCTTGAATCAGATTAGATCAGGCACTCACCATGATTTTTTGCAGGGGAGGTCCTGCAATTTTGTTTTTCAGCAGAATACCGTTAACCACTTCATTGGTAAGCGTGAGCATATCGCCTGAATTGGCGTGATCGGAATAGGCTCTGATGGATAATATGGCGGCCCCTTCATTTATGCGGATAACAACCACAGTAGGAGCAGGGATTTTGGAAACGATTTCTTCAGCCAGAAGGCCATCAATAATCAGTTTGCGCAGGGCTTCCAGGTCATTGGTGGCCGATACGGTGATGCTTATTTCAGTACGGATAGTGCCATGCTTGCTGTGATTGATGATGGTTCCGTTTGATACTGCACCGTTCGGAAGGATCACTGTTTTTAATTCACCTGTCAGCAGGATGGTATTAAATACCTGGATTTCTTTTACACTCCCGGTTTGTCCCTGTGCCTCGATCGTATCGCCCACTTTATATGGTTTGAAAATAAGGATGAGCACACCACCTGCGAAATTAGAGAGTGAGCCTTGTAATGCCAGGCCTACGGCCAGACCCGCGGCACCCAGTATAGTTACAAAGGAAGTGGTGCCGATACCAACCATACCGGCAACAGTAACGATCAGAAATATTTTAAGCCCGATTGAAATCAGGCTGCGCAAAAAAGAGCGGAGTGAAACATCCAGGTCCCGTTTTTCCATAGCCTTGGCAGACAAACGGGTTACCCGCTTAATGAGCCACATCCCCACAATCAATACCAGCAATGCACCCAGAACATGTGGTGTATATTCTACTACAAGGTTCATCAGGTGTTCAAGATGTTTGTCCATATTCATAACAATTCAGGAAAAAAAATTAACTTGCCAAAAATAATTCATTTTATTGTTTGAGGTATATCCCGCTGATACTTTTTATGAGCGTTTTTTGCATGAACTCATTTTCCCAGAAAAGAGTTCGTGACTCCGTGTATTACGTAAAGTATCGCGACCGGCTGATTGTATCCGTGTTTCAATCGTACCGCTATTATAATGTCAGCATTAGTCAAACCGGGATGAAAGACAGCCTGGCGCAATCAAAATTGTCGTACCAGGCGGAAGCAAGTCATATTACGGGGCTTGAGCTGAACTACGATAAGTTCAATATTGCAGTTGGATTCAAATCCAATTCGTCGAGTCAGCAGAGTGCCAAAGGAAATACGAAGTACACCAACCTGATGTTTAACGTGGGTGGTAATGAATGGGTCTGGGAAAACAGTTACAGGCGTTATAAAGGGTTTTATGATCTGAATACGTCGCATTACGATACTTTAACCTCCAAAACAGGCAATTACACCAAGCTGCCATTGCTCGAATCGCAGGCATATAAAATGCGGTTCATGTTTTTCACGAACCACAATAAATTCTCTTTTAAATCAGGCTATTCCTGCAGTTACCGCCAGGTGCGAACTGCGGCTTCGTTTGTACTCACGGGCAATATCTATTACAACAGATTGAATTCAGACAGTTCGTTTATTCCTTACCAGGTGCGATCCTATTATGGTAATTTTGCTGATATCAACGGCCTTAATGTTTTTGCGTTTTCTGTGTATGGAGGCGGGAGTGCCAATTTTGTCATCTGGAAATCACTCTTCCTGAATCTTACTCTGGTTATAGGACCAGAGGAGCAGTGGCGCACGTATCATTACCTGGGCAGTGCCAGTTCCACTTCACTCAATTATCTGTCTATTTCCGGGGATTTCAGGGCTTCGTTCGGACTGAATTATCACCGGTTTTTTATTTTGTTGAGTGGAACCAATGATTTCAGCTGGTACAACAACAACCGGATTGATGTATTATCCAAGTATGCTTCGGTAAACTTTTCCCTGGGCTACCGTTTCAATATGAAGCCGACAAAACTGTATCAGAAATTACAACAGACAAAGCTCTATAAGCTTTTATAAATTAACCGTGGTATACGCGGGAAGCAACAATTTTTCCGTTTTCGATCTGAAGTACTTCGCCCACAGAAAGAGGCTCTTCACCATCCACATAACGTGTGTATTCCATAAATACCTGTTCTTCATCGGCGGTGAGTTTGATTACCTCGTATTTCAAACTTGGCAGGCGGTCAAACGCATCTTTCCACCAGCTGCGCAATGCATCTTTCCCCTTCACAAAACCACGTGTTTCGGGCATCCGGACTTTTAGTTTGGGACTGTAGTGTTGCGCATCCTCGTCGTACAGTGCCAGCAGATTTTCGAGGTGATGATCATTAAATGCTTTGAACCACTGATGGGCTATTTGTTTATTGTCTGTTGCAGTCATATTTCTTTATAAGTGTTACCTTAGCCGGTATGAAAAAACTCCTGTTTTTTGCTGTCATCTGCAGTTTGTTTGTGGCTTGTAGAGCTCCCAAACAACCGGCCGACCTCATTGTGCATCATGCCATGATTTATTCGGTAGACTCTGCATTTACAGTATACCAGGCTATGGCCATCAAAGATGGGAAAATTATTGCATTAAATACAAATGACTCTATCATGCAATGTTTTTCATCTGAGCAGATTATTGATGCTGGAGGCAAAGCTGTTTTTCCGGGTTTTATTGATGCGCATTGCCATTTTCTGGGCTATGCTATGGGATTACAGCAATGCGACCTGGTGGGTACAAAATCTTTTCAGGATGTGTTATCGAAACTGGTTACGTATTCGCAAACCTGCAAAACTGAGTGGATTGTTGGTCGTGGCTGGGATCAGAACGACTGGACCGATAAGACATTTCCCAATCGTAAAAAACTGGATTCATTATTTCCGGATCGCCCGGTGTTTTTGGTTCGCATAGATGGCCATGCGGCTCTGGCGAATCGCGAAGCCCTGTTGAGAGCCGGAATTCACAGTGCCACAAAAGTAGATGGTGGTGTCATCGAATACACCTTTGAAAAAGACAGTACCTGGACTTTGCCCGAATACCGGAAGGATATAGCACATCTTCATTATCCTTACTGGTCGCCAACGGGTATTTTGATCGATAATGCCGTTGACATGGTTAAGCAGGTGATCCCCGACGCTACTGCCGGAACCACGGAATCTGCTTTACTTCAGGCTCAGAAGAATTGTTTTGAAATGGGACTGACCACAGTGGATGAAGCCGGCATTCATAAACAGGATGTAGAGCTCATGGACAAGCTGCAAAAAGACGGAAAGCTGAAAATGAGAATCTATGCCATGCTGAGCGACGATTCGGCCAATTACACATACCTGAATACCGGGCCTTATAAAACCGACCGGATGAATGTGCGGTCTTTTAAGTTTTATGCAGATGGTGCGCTGGGTTCAAGAGGAGCCTGCCTGTTACAGGATTACAGCGACAAACCCGGCTGGAGAGGTTTTCTGCTAAGTAACCCTGAACATTTTATGAAATATGCAAAACTGCTTTACGATAGGGGATTCCAGATGAACACACATTGCATCGGTGATTCGGCTGTGAGGTTGTTGCAATGGATCTATAATCATCCGGGAAATATCAGTTTGAGTAAAAACGGAATGGTAATCGCTACACCGAATACAGCACAAACTCCTGTAAAAGAGAGGCGCTGGCGCATAGAGCATTACCAGGTATGCAATACGGCCGATTTAAAAAATAACCATGGCATCATTCCTTCTATACAGCCAACTCACGCAACCAGCGATATGTATTGGGCAGAAGAGCGTCTCGGAAAAGACCGCATCCGCGAGGCCTATGCCTATAAAAAGTTACTGGATGCCGCTGGTATGGTGGCGCTCGGAACGGATTTTCCGGTAGAAGATATCAGCCCGTTCAAAACTTTTTATGCGGCTGCCGTACGCAAGGATAGCAAAGGTTTTCCGGCCGGAGGCTTTCAGAAAGAGAATGCACTGTCGCGCCGGGAAACGATCCGGGGGATGACAATCTGGGCGGCATATGCTAACTTTGAAGAGTCGGAAAAAGGAAGTCTTGAAAAAGGGAAGTTCGCCGATTTTATTATTCTGGATACCGACCTGATGACCTGCGATGAGAACGCGATTTTGAATACAAAGGTTGTCGGTACATTTATAAACGGAGAGCAGGTTTACAAACGCTGATAACAGGCCTTAAAACAAAAGATATGGCATACAAGAGTTTACGTGAATGTTTGATTAACCTGGAGCGTCACGGTCATTTGATCCGGGTGAAAGAGGAAGTAGATCCTAACCTCGAGATGGCTGCAATTCATTTGCGTGTGCACGAAATGGGCGGACCGGCATTGTGGTTCGAAAATGTAAAAGGCTCGTCGTTTCAGTGTGCATCCAATATATTCGGAACCCTTGAGCGCAGTAAGTTTATTTTCAGAGATACGCTATCGCACATGCAGACCCTTGTGGATATTAAAAATAATCCCATGCAGGCGATCCGACATCCCTTCAGGTATATGAACGTGTCGCTTACGGCACTTTCGGCTTTGCCAAAGAAGAATCCATTTTCGAAACCCGTATTGTTTAAGGAAACAAGCATCGGCAAGCTGCCCCAGATAAAGCACTGGCCTATGGATGGCGGTGCTTTTGTAACCTTGCCGCAGGTATACAGTGAAGATATTGACAGGCCCGGCATTATGAATGCCAACCTGGGCATGTACCGTATTCAACTAAGTGGAAATACTTATGTACAAGACCGGGAAATTGGTCTGCATTACCAGTTGCATCGTGGTATAGGGGTACATCAGTCTAAAGCCAATGCGAAAGGAAAACCCCTGAAAGTATCGGTGTTTGTGGGAGGCCCGCCAAGCCACAGCCTTGCGGCTGTTATGCCCTTACCCGAAGGACTCAGTGAAATGACATTTGCGGGTGCGCTCGGTAAAAAAAGGTTTGGTTACACATACATCGACGGTTATTGCATCAGTACGGATGCCGATTTTGTCATCACCGGCGAAGTATATCCCGGCGAAAATAAACCCGAAGGACCTTTCGGCGACCATCTCGGTTATTATAGCCTGAAGCACGATTTTCCGGTGATGCGTGTGCACAAAGTTTATCATCGCGAAAATGCTATATGGCCTTTTACGGTGGTGGGCAGGCCTCCGCAGGAAGATACCAGCTTTGGCGCATTGATTCATGAAATTGCAGGAAATGCATTGCAACTCGAAATTCCCGGACTGAAAGAAGTAAACGCCGTAGATGCTGCCGGTGTTCATCCTTTATTGCTGGCCATCGGCAGTGAACGTTATACACCATACAGCCAGACAAAACAACCGGCCGAATTGCTCACCATTGCCAATCACATTTTAGGAAAAGGACAATTGAGCCTCGCGAAATACCTGTTCATTACAGCCGATGATTCGCAGAAACTAAGCACACATCCGGAAGCGGATTTTTATAAATTCATATTGGAGCGCATCGATCTTCGCCGCGATATTCATTTCTATACAAATACCAGCATCGACACACTCGACTACAGTGGTACCGGTCTCAACAGCGGAAGTAAAGTAGTATTTGCAGCTTATGGTGAAATTAAACGGAGCCTGGCGATTGAGGCACCGCAGGCACTTTCGGAACTTCGGACGGCGCGTAATCCAAGACTTGCTCTGCCGGGCGTGGTCGTGATGCAAATGGATAAATTTTCGGATTATACGCATGCTCAAAAAGAGTTCGAAGCGTTTCAGGAAGAATGCATTCAGAAAAATATGGATTTCGGAAATGTCCCGATGCTTGTAATTGCCGATGACTCCTCGTTTACAGCAGAAACACTCAATAACTGGTTATGGGTTACATTCACAAGATCTAATCCAAGTCATGATATTTACGGGATCAATGCCATAACAAAATTCAAACACTGGGGATGCGATACAGTGATTATTGATGCGCGTATAAAACCACATCACGCACCTGCACTTGAAAAAGATGCAGCTGTTGAAAAAAGAGTGGATGCCCTCTTTGCCAATAATGGCAGTCTTTCCGGGCTGAAGAAGTAAGCTAAAATTTTTAGTGTTTTTTGTTTTCACTCAATGGGGGGGCAGCCCCATTGTGCTTGGCATCGTATTTCTCAAATTTTACTCTTATAAAGTACCCCCGATTTTTCAAACCAAATCAAAAACTTCCTTTGATGAAAAAACAACTATTCTTCTCTATTGTTTGGGTGCTGGGCCTTGCAGCAACCGCCCAGGTAAACCTGGATTTCGAATCAGGAAATTTCACCGGCTGGACTGGCAGAGTGGGTTATACAAGTGGAGTAGGTCAGATGACAGCAGTGGGTTCACCAACGATATGGACAACCGGTGTGAACGCCAATTTGTATGTACAATCCTATCATACCATTATGACAGGTGCGGGTAACGATTATTTTGGCCCTTTTCCACGCGTGGCTCCGGGTGGCAGTTTCTCGGCTCGTCTCGGAAACATGGGTACAAACGTAAATACCACCGGCGATTCGCCGGCAGACTGTTCAGGTATTACGCCTGCTTACTATTGTCCGGGTACCGATTTTATAAATGGACCTGTACCGGCGCCATGGTCGGGTGCAGAATCGCTCGAGCAATCGTTTGTCGTCACACCAGCCAATGCCATGGTAACACTTCAGTATGCGGCCGTATTTAATAACGGAACCCATAGCGGAGCTGCCTCTGTAAATCCCTGGTTCAGGGCAGAAGTACTGAACAGCAGCGGAAATCCGATATCGAGCTGTTTGACTTATACATTTGTACTGAATACATCGGGTCTGCCTGCAGGATCCGCAAAATCAACATTGTCACCTTGCTGGTATCCGGCACCAGCCACATCTTCTGTGGTAGTATATATGCCATGGCAGCAGAAAATATTTGACCTTACGTCTGTAATCGGGCAAACAGTAACAGTGAAGTTTTCGGCAGGTGGTTGCGATGAAGGCGGGCACTTCGGTTATGCATATATTGATGCTTCTGCCGGCCCCAAATCCATTATACAAACAGGTGGTGCAGGTTGTGTCGGACCGATTACTCTTACCGGTCCTACGCAGTATGGCAGCACCTATTCCTGGGCGGGCCCTGCAGGTGGTATTACAGCCAGTTCGGCAAACTCTGCAACCGTCAATGCTTCGGGGATATATACACTCACCGTGGGCGGAACCTGCCCGGTAACATTTACAACATCCGTTTCACTTTCGACGCCGTCAATTACCGTTATTCCTTCAAACCAGACCGTTTGTTCGGGGGGTAATATTTCTGCAATGACATTCACGAGTAACCCGGCAGGAGCTACTGTGAGCTGGACAAATACCAACGTGTCAGACGGACTCCCGGCAACGGGCAGCGGCGATATCAGTGCATATACATCACCAACGGTGAGTACCCAGCAGATTGGTGTTATTACAGCTGTGCCTTCATTCAGTGGTTGTACAGGCCCGGCCAAAACATTTACGATTACCATCAATCCATATCCAACAGTGAATCCCGGAACAGATAAAGTATTGACCTGTGCATCACCATCCGTTATTATAAACGGATCGTCATCCACACCCGGTACCACATATTCCTGGACAGGACCAACATCAGGAACTCCGGCCGGTTCAGCCCCCACTACCACAGCCACTGCTGTAACTGCGCCGGGGTCTTATACCTTAACAGCTGCTGTAGGCAGTTGCAGTACTTCGGCCATTGTGAGTGTAAGCAGCAATACATCTACGCCGAATATCAGTGCGGCTGCAAATCCAACAGTAACATGCAGCGCAACAACGGCTGTTCTATCGGGTACATCTACTACTTCAGGGGCAACCTATTCCTGGTCTCCGGGCGGAACTTCACCGACAACAGCAACGACATCGGTTTCATCGGCAGGGAATTATACATTTAGCGTTACTGATCCTTCAAACAGTTGTAAGTCAAATACAGTGGTGAGTGTTGTCTCCAATACCACACTACCCAATGCCAATGCAGGCACATCGCCTACCATTACATGTTCTGCAAACACGGTAACGCTAAATGGAAGTTCCTCCACATCCGGTGCCACTTTTTCCTGGACAGGGCCTGTTGGTGCAGTACCGGCAGGATCAACCCCTACGAACTCGACCACCGTTGTTAATGCAAATGGAACCTATACTCTCACTGTCACAGACCCTTCCAATGGATGCGTAAAAACCGCAATGGTTTCTGTGAACTCTAATACGACAGCCCCGAATGTAAGTGCCGGCTCCACACAAACCATCACCTGTACAAGTTCTACTGTTACACTGAACGGAAGTTCATCTACACCCGGCGCAGGCTATGCATGGACCGGGCCGTTGGCCGGAAACCCGGCAGGATCAACACCTTCTGCATCCACAACAGCCGTATCTGAAAACGGAACATATACCCTTACGGTAACCAATCCGGCTAATGGTTGTTCCGCTTCATCTGTTGTTGCGGTCACTACAAATTCTACACAACCACAGGTAAGTGTTGGCAGCGATCAGCTTATTACCTGTGCAGCTTCATCCGCCACTATCAGCGGAAGCTCATCCACACCAGGAGCCGGTTATGCATGGACTGGTCCCTCAGCAGGAACGCCTGCCGGTACTACCCCGACATCATCCACTACCGCGGTATCATCGGCAGGCTCCTACACATTAACGGTAACGAATCCGACTAATGGTTGCACTAACTCGGCGGTTATTTCGGTTTCCACAAGCTCATCTATTCCCCAGGTTACAGCCAATGCAAATCCGACGATTACCTGCGCAGCATTGAATGCCGTACTCAGCGGAACATCATCCACATCGGGAGTTACATACGCCTGGTCAGGCCCGGCTACAGCAACACCGGCAGGCACCACACCCAATACTTACAGCACGAGCGTCACAGCGCCGGGTATCTATACATTAACGGTGGTTGATCCTACGAATGGCTGCCAGGCACAATATCCGGTAACGGTGATTTCCAATACAACAATTCCAAATGTGAATGCCGGATCATCACAGACGATTACGTGTACAAGCTCAAGTGTGCAGTTGCAGGGGAGCTCTTCAACACCGGGTGTAAACTACAGCTGGACCGGTCCACAGGCCGGCGCACCTGCGGGATCAAATCCAACGGGTTCTGTAACAGCGGTGAACAGCTCCGGTACATATACATTAACCGTAACAGATGCCGGTAATGCCTGTCTGAATACAGCAGTGGTTTCGGTTTCGACCAATACAACTTTACCCGATGTTAATGCGGGACTTTCGCAAACACTCACCTGCAGCAGTACATCTGTTTCTTTGAATGGCAGTTCTTCAACAGCGGGAGTGAGCTATTCATGGACAGGGCCATCTGCGGGTACGCCTGCGGGCTCAGCTCCTACAACATCCGTGACGACGGTGACCAGCGCAGGTACATATACATTGCTGGTAACGGATCCTGTAAACGGATGTATGGATTCTGCCACGGTCAATGTTGTTGCAGATGCCGCTATACCGCAGTTGACTGCGGTTGCCGACCAGACCATTACCTGTGCAGCATCTTCTGTTTTATTATCGGGGAGTTCAACAAATACCAATGTGGCATATTCATGGACAGGGCCATCAGCGGGAACACCGGCAGGTTCAGCACCAACAACATCGGCGACGACAGTATCCTCCGCAGGTGTTTATACGCTTACCGTGACGGATCCGAACAATAACTGCATGGCATCACTGCAGGTCAGTGTGAGCACTAATACAACCGTCCCAACCCTGAGTATCAATGTCGGTGGAACGGGCAGCACCATTATTACCTGCAGCAACAGTGTTGTGTCATTTACAGGAACTGCCAGCGGTAATACATCTGTTACCTGGACCGGACCCTCAGGTGCATTAAGTGGAAACCCGGTTGTTGTTTCATCGGCTGGAGTGTATACGGTAACGGCCACAGATAACGGCAGCAGTTGTACAACCACAAATACCATCGCTGTATCAACGAATACCATGGCACCGGCAGTTACTGCAACAGCAGGGGCCGATACCATAAATTGTGCAAATCCGTCAACTTCCTTTACGGCGTCTTCCGGTCCCAATGTTATTTACGGCTGGACAGGGCCGGGTGCATTTAACTCCGGACAGCAAAATCCGACAGGTATAAATTCAGCCGGGGTGTATACACTTACGGTAACCGATACCACGAATGGTTGTACGTCAACAGCCACACTGGCTGTTACGCAAGGCACAAATCCTGCGGTGAGCTTTACCAATACGCCTTCTACGGGTTATGCGCCCTTGAATGTCGGCTTTACAAATACAAGCACCGGAGGCTTCACCGGTTTTGGGTGGAGTTTCGGGAATCAGGATACATCGGCAGCAAATAATCCATCGACGGTTTACAATACACCGGGTACCTATACGGTTGTACTGGTAGGTATTGCGGGTAATGCTGCCTGTAATGATACGGCAACAACAATAATCATTGTAAACGAAGAAGACGCCATTGAAATACCAAATGTGTTTACACCCAACGGTGACGGCACCAACGACGTATTCCTTATTAACAGTAAAGGCTATAAAGATCTGAGGGTTGAGATATATAACCGCTGGGGGCAAATCCTGGCAACACTCGATGGAATTCATGCTACCTGGGATGGAACAAGCCCGAATGGCTCAAAGGTTCCGGATGGTACATATTTCTATCTCCTGACGGCTACCAGCTCTGTTTCGGCTGGTAAAACCCTGGAAAAACAGGGATACATTACTTTACTAAGGTAATTTTGAAACAGTACTTGTTTTGGTGAGAACGGCCCTGGAAACAGGGCCGTTTATTTTTTAAATAATTTAGTAGCTTTACGTGTCGTAAGCAATTTCGATAGTATTGACATCTTAAACCATATTTCATCATGAAAACAATTCTTATTACAGGAAGCACCAGCGGTATTGGATTGGGTATAGCCCGCGAATTTGCCAAAACCAAACAGTATAATATCGTATTTAACGGACTTGAGCCGAATGGCCCTGAAATTGCAGAGGGGGTAGGGAAAGAATTTGGAATTCAGGTGATGTTTTCTCCGGCAAATATGATGAAGCCGGAAGAGCTGAAGAAAATGGTAGATGATGCTATCGTAAAATTCGGAGCTATCGATATCCTCGTGAACAATGCCGGTATCCAACATGTATCGCCCATCGAAGATTTTCCGGAAGATAAATGGAACGCTATTATTGCCATTAACCTGACTTCGGTGTTTCACCTTACCAAGGCTGTCTGGAAAGGGATGAAGGAGCGTAAATTCGGGCGCATCATTAATATAGCATCTGCGCATGGACTTGTGGCTTCGGAGTTCAAGAGTGCTTATGTGGCGGCTAAACATGGTATTGTCGGATTTACCAAAACCATCGCTTTGGAAGGCGCACCTTTCAATATCACGGCCAATGCGATTTGTCCGGGTTACGTGAAAACACCGCTCGTGGAAAAACAAATTGCCGACCAGGCGAAGGCCCACCAGATGAGTGAGGCTGATATTGTGAATAAGGTAATGCTCTATAAGCAGGCCGTTAAAGAATTTGTGCCTGTGGAAGTGCTGGGTCAACTGGCTCTTTTCCTGGCATCTGAAGGGGCTACAACCCTTACAGGTACTGCCCTCCCGGTAGATGGAGGCTGGAATGCCCAGTAATAGTTGTACAGGCCATACTAAATCAGTATATTTAGTATAGCTTCGTTCCGTTTATGCCAGTATCTGCCACATCAAAAATCAAAAAGTATTTCAGGACACACCCTGCATTCAGGAGGTTTTTTTATTCCTTCTATTTCCGTTTGTTCCTGCTCGATTTTAAAAAGAATCATTTTTTACTGGCGTTGTGGTTGTTGTTATTTGGCATGGTTACAAGCCAGGTGCTTCCGCGTTATGGGATCGCATTTATTTTCCTGGGACCCGAATACCTCAATAAAATAAGTTTCTTTTCTTACTTTATTACAGGCTTTGCCTGTGGTGGATTTATCATGGCTTATAACATGGCCAGTTTTATTAAAAATGCCTTTCGATTCCCGTTCCTGGCTACTTTGCGCAGACCGTTTGCCAAATATAGTCTGAACAATTTCTTTTTTCCTTTGCTGTTTATTATCATTTATAGTTACCAGATTGCTGTTTTTCTGAAACATGAGGAACTGATGCCTTTCGGTAAAATTTTGCTCATGTTGTTTTCGTTCTGGGTAGGGATTGCGGTTTTTATTTTTATTCTGAATACCTATTTATTCGGTGCCAATAAAAATGTTCATAAAGCCTATGGCATTATCAATACCGATGAGCCTGAGCGAAAAGCATCTGTCGCCAAAAAAGCGGATCGCGACCGTAACCCTTACCTGGTAAAGGAATCGCGCGATTGGTATGTTGAGACATACCTCACGGTGCCTTTTATGGCCCGTCGTGTCAGATCAGTACGGCATTATAAAAAAGAAGTATTGAATGCAGTACTGAAACGCTATCAACGCTCTGCTTTTATTTTTCAGCTCCTCGCTATACTCAGCCTCATTGCCATGGGGCTTGTTTCCAATTCAACCATTTTTATTCTGCCTACAAGTGCCAGTATTCTTCTTTTTCTTACCGTGTTTGTGATGCTTTTCAGTTCCTTTTATATCTGGTTCCGTGGCTGGACAACCGTTGTTTTTATTTTGTTCCTGGTGGCACTCAATTATATGCATAAGGTCAATTTTCTGCGAACCGAAAACAGGGCCTATGGATTGAATTATTCGTCAACAGCTATCTACAGTTATCAGCAACTTCGCAGTACATCGACCCGCGAAACCGCATTGAACTTTGATATAAACACAACACTCGATATTCTTGGAAAGTGGAAAAAGAAAAATGAGATAACCGGTCATCCGGAACAAAAACCCAAGCTGATACTGGTAAATACCAGTGGCGGCGGGCTTCGCTCATCATTATGGTCTTTATATAGCCTGCAGTATGCCGATAGTGTATGTGGCGGTGAATTACTGAAGCACATCCAAATGATTACCGGGTCTTCCGGTGGTATGATAGGTGCCGCATACATGCGTGAACTTTACCTGCGTAAATGTAAAGGAGAGATCGAAAATTATTATTCGAATGAATACCGGCGTAATATGGCTAAGGATATTCTGAGTCCAATTGCTTTTTCGATTGTTACCAATGAATGGGTATTTCCGTTTCGGTCGTTTACCGTCGACCAGCAACAGTATCCGCAGGACAGGGGTTATGTATTTGAGCGTACACTCCAGGATAATGTGGGAAATGTATTCAATAAGCGCCTGGAGGATTATCGCCAGCCCGAAATGAATTCGGAAATTCCGATGATGGTATTTTCATCGACTATTGTGAACGATGGCCGCAAGCTGTTGATCTCTCCCCTGGGTATATCTTACCTGACGCAGAACCGCCGGACATACCATGTGAAATATGATCCGCTGTTTGATGCTATTGAATATTCGCGGTTCTTTAAACAACAGGATGCCGGTAAAACACTTTTTACGAGTGTGATGCGAATGAGTGCTACGTTCCCTTACATTATGCCGATGGTTTCTCTGCCAAGTAAACCACGCATTGAAATGATTGATGCCGGTTTGCGCGATAATTATGGACTGGAAACAAGTCTGCAGTTTATTAAAACATTCAACGACTGGATTGCGGAGAATACTTCCGGGGTTATTATTATCCAGATTCGTGATAAACATAAAAAAGCAGAAATAGATGATAATCCGCCGCAAACCCTGGCGCAAACTTTAAACCGACCTATGGGTAGTTTCTACGGAAATCTTTTCCAGGTACAGGATTTCAACCAGAATGAACAACTTCAAACCATGGAGCTCTGGACCAAATCGAATGTCGAAATTATTGATTTTCAACTCCGGAATGAAGCCAATGATCGTATATCTTTAAGCTGGCACTTGACCGACAAGGAAAAGGAAAAGGTCATGAAATCCATCGACCTGCCTGAAAATCAGAAAGCTATCAGGCATCTCCGTGAACTTCTTAATCAGTAAAAATCTTTTTAGAGCGGAGTGATATTTGTATATACAATTATCATTACCTTTGTGGTCTCAATTTTCAAATTTTCTCAGGGGAATCCGGGTTGCTTAACGAGGTGTTTTCTACTTTTACGTTTTCAAATGCGGGTCGACTGAAACAAAAGAGCCATCCATGAAACTATTATATTCTTACCTTAAAAAACATAAAAAACTGCTGGCCTTTGCACTGGTACTGGCCGCTATTAACCAGTGTTTTTCACTGTGTGACTCCATCATTACAGGTCAGCTGATTAATCGCTTTGGAAAAATTCATGCGGATTCCGCCATGGCATACAGCTGGCATGTAGGCGATACCTTGACTGAATTTATGAAGAGCCTGATGTTCTTTCTGGCTTTATCTATAGGCGCTGCGATGGCATCCCGTATTGCCAAAAACTTCCAGGATTACTTTACCAATATTGTTATTCAGCGCACTGGTGCCAATATGTATACCGATGGTATTAAAAAAGCCTTAGGCCTGCCTTACCAGGATTTTGAGGATCAGCGCAGCGGTGAAACACTGGGTCGTCTGCAAAAGGTGAAAACCGATACCGAGAAATTCGTAAACGTTGCTATTTCCCTGATTTTCCAGTCGATTGTGGGAATCATTTTCGTTTTCGTTTATGCCATGAGCATTGATCCATGGCTGGGCCCGGTTTACCTGGCTACTGTACCGGTTGTGGCCATTGTAAGTTCGTTTCTCGGAAAGAAAATCAAAGTGGTATCAAAACAGATTCTTGGCGAAACCACAGCACTGGCCGGTGCCACCACCGAATCATTACGAAACATTGAACTGGTGAAAAGCCTCGGGCTGACAGAGCAGGAGGAAAGCCGCCTGAACAGAACCACGCTGAAAATCCTGGGACTCGAATTGAAAAAAGTACGGTTTATCCGGAGTCTGAGTTTTATCCAGGGTACTACAGTGCACCTGATGCGTACCATTCTTGTATTTGTTCTTTACACATTTGTATTCCGCAATAAAATCCAGGTGGGAGATCTTATTACTTTAATGTTCTTCTCGTTTTTCCTGTTTAACCCGCTCCAGGAGCTTGGTAATGCTATTGCCACTTACAACGAAACCAAAGTGAGCATGGATAACTTTGCGAAACTGATGCAGGCTCCTTCAGAAAGTGTGCCGCACATGCCAGCCAAATTGGGGGTTCTGGAGTCTCTCGAATTTTCAGGGGTAAGTTTTAAACATCAATCGGCCAATACGCATGCCGTCGAGAATATTTCTTTCTCCATACGGGCCGGTGAAACAGTGGCCTTTGTGGGCCCGAGTGGAAGCGGTAAAACAACACTGGTGAAATTACTGGTGGGGCTGTACCGCCCGAATACCGGTCAGGTAAGCTACAATGGGATTCATTTCGAAGATATCAATATAAACGAGTTAAGGCAGCAGCTGGGCTTTGTAACGCAGGATCCACAGCTTTTCTCGGGTACCATCCGCGACAACCTGCGTTTTGTGAAACCCGATGCCTCCGATGAAGAAATTATGGATGCACTTTCCAAAGCAGCCTGCCACAACCTGTTGCGACGTGCCGAAAAAGGTATTGATACAACCATTGGTGAAGGCGGGATCAAAGTATCCGGTGGCGAAAAACAGCGCTTATCCATTGCCCGTGCATTGCTCCGGAATCCACACCTGCTTATTTTCGATGAAGCCACATCGGCGCTCGATTCCATTACCGAAGAAGAAATTACCAATACCATCCGGGGCATCTCGTCTAACCGGGATCAGATCACCGTTTTAATTGCACACCGTCTTTCGACCATTATGCATGCCGACCGCATTATTGTACTCGAACAGGGTAAAATGATTGAACAGGGCAGGCATGAAGACCTTCTGCAGGAAAGAGGCTTATACTATGCTATGTGGCGTCAGCAGATCGGTGAACGTAAAGCCTATGTCTGATAAGAGCTTATTGTTTCTGCATCATGAGCTATTGATTTAGCTGTATATTTCCTGCTGCGGGCGGAACTGATCTTGCTTCAAAATGCGTATCTTAACGCAAAAAATAAAGCATGTCAAAAGCAGAAATACATACAGCACATGGCATCATGCATGTGGATCTATACGACCAGGAAACACCCATTGCCGTTTCCAATTTTATTAAGCTCAGCAAATCCGGTTTTTATGACGGCCTGATCTTTCATCGCGTGATTCCTGATTTCATGGTGCAGGCCGGATGTCCGAACGGTATTGGTAACGGAGGACCCGGTTACACCATTAAATGTGAGGTAAATGCTGAGAAACAATATCACGAAAAAGGGGTCTTATCTATGGCACACCGTGGCCGCGATACAGGCGGGTCCCAGTTTTTTATCTGTCACAACCGCAGCAACACCCAGCACCTCGATGGTAATCATACCTGTTTCGGAAAAGTAGCCGAAGGCATTGAAATCGTTGATAAAATCCGCCAGGGCGATAAAATCACGAAGATTGTGATTACTGAATAAACATAAAACTGCAGGATGAATTATCCGATTATTACCATAGCTATTATTCTGCTCACTACAGGTTTCTCACTGTATTGCATGAATAATCCTGCACTGAAGTTTAAGTATATTTTTCATCCGTATTCCATTTATCATTATAAGCAGCATTACCGCTTTCTGTCGCATGCCTTTATTCATGCCGATTACATGCACTTATTATTTAATATGTATGCCTTATGGATGTTTGGTGATATACTCGAACGAGCCGCTTTGCCGGTTTTATTTGAAGGTAATCTGGTGAAGGCGAAGTTGTTTTATCTTTTATTATATACAGGTGCAATTTACGCAGCCTCCATTACCGAGTACTTTCGTTATCGCAGAGTTGAAAGTTATACATCGCTGGGCGCGAGCGGGGCGGTGAATGCAGTTATTTTCAGCAGTATTCTTATGATTCCGCTTGGAGGGATTCGGATGTTCTTAATTCCTTTCGATATGCCGGCATGGGCTTTTGGAATTATTTTTCTTGGCATCAGTTATTACCTGGCCAAGCGTCAGCGCGAAGGACGTGGCCTGGGCGACAATGTAGGGCACGAAGCACATTTCTGGGGAGCGATCTTTGGATTTGTGTTAACCGGTTTGATGAAACCCGAATTATTTGTTGAATTTTTCAGATCTATATTCCATTGGTCGTAACATTCATAGGTACCGGTACATCCCAGGGAGTTCCTGTTATAGCCTGCAATTGCGAGGTCTGTAAATCTTCCGATCCCCGTGATCAGCGTCTGCGCACATCCGTTCTTATAGAGAGTGCAGATACGCGTATAGCCATTGATGCGGGTCCGGATTTTCGCCAGCAATTGCTGCGTGAAAGCGTGAAGAAACTCGATGCTGTTGTATTTACCCACGAACATAAAGATCATATTGCAGGCCTGGACGAAGTGCGTGCTTTCAATTATTTCAACCGCATGCGTATGCCTGCTTATGCCACGCCGCGTGTTCAGCAGGCGATTCGTCGTGAATTTGCCTATGCTTTTTCCGAAGAGAAATATCCGGGTATTCCCGAAATTGACCTGTATGATATCGGCGACGATCCTTTTTCAGTAGGGGATATTAACCTGGTTCCGATCAATGTGCTGCATTATAAACTTCCTGTAAAAGCCTTTCGTATCGGTAACTTCACCTACATTACCGATGCCAATTTTATTTCGGAAGCGGAAAAAGAGAAAATCAAAGGATCTGAAATTATCGTCGTGAATGCACTTCGCCGCGAACTGCATGTGTCCCATTTTACACTTCACCAGGCTATTGAACTGATGGAGGAACTGAAACCCCGCAAGGCTTATCTCACACATATTTCACATCAATTGGGGAAACATGAATCGGTTTCCGGGGAGCTTCCGGGGTTTATTGAACTGGCTTACGACGGACTAAAAATTGAAATCTGACCTGATTTATTTAACGTAGGAAACGGTTACATTGAAGGCCAGTCCGCCCCCGCGTATCCGGCTCCATTTCATGAACTTGGTAACCCTCACATAAGAGGGTTCACTGACTTCGCCCGAAAAACAAAATGATTTCATGTTTATTTTATCTTCCAGGCATTCCAGGCTGATGAAAAAATCTTCGTCGGTATGAATGAAATAGTCTTTTAAATTCACTTTCACAGGTCCTTCTTTCACCGCCGTTTTAAACACGATAGACCTGTTCATGAGATTATCTCCCGGCATGCCATTCTCCCTGGCTTTATAAAAATTGAGACGAAATGTGAGCGAATCATTCAGGGTATTTTTGATGATGTAGAAATTGAAATCTTCCATGTAAACGGTTTGCCCTTTGCTGTGATGGGCCATAATGGCCGATTCCTGGCCTTTCCAGTTGGTTTCTTCACCACCATAAGCCGAGCAGTTTGTTTTGTTGAATTTCTGCACGCCTAAAATCTTCTGCATGCTTTTTCCGGGTTTTACATTCACCGTCGTTAGCTGCACAGCTTCGGGTTTCAGTTCTATGGTTATGGGTTTAGCGGGAGACAGATGGCTGATAGCGAAACCACTGCTTTTATATCCGATAGCCGAAAACTTAAGACTGTCATTGGATGTGCCTGCAGGGATGTTTAATTCAAAAACACCTTTTTCGTCGCATACTGTTCCAATGGGTTTGTCTTTAATCCCTACAGTGGCATAGGCTACAGGAAGTGTGCTTTGCTTATCGGTAACAACGCCGCGTATGGTCATTTGCGCATGCCCCCACAGGGTGAAACACATCAGCAAAAGAATCCGGCAGCAGGTTTTCATGTTAATGCAGTTTTAAAAAGTCAGCAATATCATCTATAACGGCCTGGGGAATATGTCTTGGAATGTCGTAGTCGGCAGGGCCCGGCTTGCTGCTGCCCTCTATGAATAAATGCGTGAGCTCCGGATACGATTTAAAAGATACATTCGGATGATCTTTCAGTGCCTGTTTCCAGCCATCAAACTCCGTCATCCTGACCTGGTAGTCGCGCTCTCCGTTCATAATTAAAATGGGGAGTTTCAGGCTTTGTGCGGTTGCCACCTGGTTATAATCCATGAAGCTTTTCCAGTAATACAGGTTGGCACCCATCAATGGCATTGTCGCCGCTTTTGCATCGGGATGTTTTATTTTATCGGCCATCCATTTCACGGCTGTGATATTCATTTGTTCGGCGGTACTGATGGAGTCATCGAGCCCGGCCAGGTATTCTATTTGTTCAGGAATAATATCAACAATAGAGCGGGTTGGACCGGCCATCATCACTATTGCTTTTAGCCTGGGTTCAAGTTCTGCTATTTTAGGAGCACACATAGCGCCCTGGCTGTGACCGACAAGATAGACTCTTGTGGTGTCAATGAATGTATAGGTTTTGATATGCCTCACGGCATCTACAGCATCGTTCATGGTTTCTGTATAAATCGTCATGCTATCGCTGCGGGGTTTCATATCATAGGTATGTGCAAAGGTGCGCTTGTCGTAGCGGAAAACAGCAAAGCCTTTTTGCGATAGCCCCTGGGCCAGATCACGAAAACATTTATTAGGTCCCATGGTTTCATCGCGGTCATTAGGGCCTGAGCCATGCACGAGAATCACTACAGGGAGTTTTTTGCTGGTGTCTGAAAACGAGATGCTGGCCCCAAGCTTAACACCATCGCGGCTTACAAAAGATGTGCTCAGATCAGTAACTTCGGCAAGTCCCTTGTAGCCTTTCAGAATATAAAAGGGTTGTTCAACCGCTTTGCCGGTATGTATCTGCTGTATTTGCATCTGTTCATTGAAGAGGATGTACAACACAACAGTGTCATTTTTAAAACGGATGTATTGCGCTGTTTTGGTTTTGCAACCTTCCTGATCTTCTTCGTAACGCAACATTTTTTTTATTTTTCCATGCGATTCAAGGGCTGTTGCGATGGTTTGCATGGATTGTCCGCGAACCAGTTTGCCAAGACCTGTTGTATCAAACATGGTATTGATAGCAGAAAGATGGCCGCTTTTCATATGATTGAAAACCTCCATGCTCTTTTTCTGATACGGGCTGTTTTGCGCCGGAAGTATCAGCCGGAAAAAAACAAAAAAAGTAAGAAAGAGTGATTTAAACATGAATCAGGGAGTTTGTAGTTTCTTTATCTCTTCCACAATCACAGCCTCCGTCAGTTTCTTCTCCAGGAACACTTGCCGGGATTTGTTGCGTGTGGTAATCAGTGTGGCGGGGATCGCACCTGACCATTTTTCGGAAACCTGGTTTATAAAGCTGTTGCCGTTTACTTCATCCAGCAAAACAATGTTTGTGGTGTAATTATTTTTCCGGAGAAAGGGGATGAGTTTACCAGCCATGTCCTCTTTGAAATCCAGAGACACGAGCAGAACTTTTACCATGCTGTCTTTATACTGGGTATGCAGTTTCTCAAATTCCGGCAATTCGGCTACGCAGGGCTTACACCAGGTTGCCCAGAAGTTGACAACATATACCGTGTCGCTTGCATTATGAATACGTTTCAGCAGATCCCCGATTTTATATACCGGTACCTGTTGCGCCATCATGCTCCAGGTGCAAAGGCAGAAAATAACAAGGGATCTAATTGTTTTTTTCTTTATAGGTGTATTCATCCAGTAAAATATTAATGTCGGTAATTAAACGAGAAACCTCTGCACTGTCGGTGCCATCATAAAACCCGCGGAGGTGGCGTTCTTTGTCAACCAGTGCAAAATTTTGTGTGTGTATAAAGTCATCTTCCCCGCCATCGCCTTCTTCGGCATTGAGCAGGTAACTTTTTCGCGCCATTTCATAGAGATGTTTCTTTTCGCCGGTAACAAATAACCAGCGTTTATCATGCACGCCATGCAGACCGGCGTATTGCTTTAAAACAGAAACACTGTCTTCTTCGGGATCAACGGTGTGCGACAGAATCATAACCGATGGATTGCTGGCAAATGCTTTGTAAACGCGCTCCAGCTCACCGCTCATAATTGGGCAAATGGAATGGCAGGTGGTAAAAAAGAAATCGCAGACATATATTTTACCCTTTACGGTTTGTTCGGTAACTGGTTCATTATACTGGTCTTTGAAAAAAAACGGACTGACCTGATGGAAGACGGTATCTCCCGGGTTTATGCTGTTTTTAGCACCAAAATAAGGGAGTGTGCGCATGGGTTTTTGTTCGTGCCGGTTGAAAAAAAACAAGGCAACAAAAATGACCGGGACCAGCAATAAAAGCCAAATATAGTTTAAATTCGTATTCACATCACAAAGGTATGATTAAAGAGATGTTTAGCAACAAAAAGAAAGAGACCGTTGAGCTGGGATTTGGAGCGAAAAACTACAATAGTTCGGTACGTTTTCTCAATAAAGACGGGTCTGTAAATATAAGAAGGAATGTAGGCGGTTTCCTGGATCGTTTTGATATTTATCACTGGCTGATTTCGATTTCGTGGAGCCGTTTTTTTGTATTGGTGCTGTTCAGCTATATTGTAGCAAACACCCTGTTTGCCTGTATTTATTATACGATTGGCTCTGAGAGTTTTGGGGGACTATCGGTAGCAGGCAGTATGGATGCCTTTCTGCAGTTGTTCTTCTTCAGCGCACAAACACTTACCACGGTAGGTTACGGGCATATTTACCCGGCCACATCGCTCACCGGCACTGTGGCGGCGATGGAATCCATGCTTGGTTTGCTTGGCTTTGCCATTGCCACCGGGATTCTTTATGGACGTTTTTCGCGACCGGTGGCTCATATCGAATACAGCGATAAAGCGGTTGTAGCCCCGTACCGCGATATGACAGCGTTTATGTTTCGCATTGCCAATAAGACCCAGAACGAACTTATTGAAACGGAATGTCAGCTGGTATTGGCGATTAATAACCCGGAAACAAAACGCCGCGACTTTAACCGCTTGAACCTGGAATTACCCCGCGTTAATTTTCTGCCACTCACCTGGACTATTGTACATCCGATCGATGAAAACAGCCCGATGTATGGCATGACCAGCGAGGATCTTTCCAATGGCGATGCCGAATTTATTATTCTCATCAAGTCGGTGAACGATACCTATTTCCAGACCGTATATTCGCGCAGTTCCTACAAATTTTCAGAGGTTGTATGGGATGCGAAATTTGTTCCTATTCCGTCAAAACCGAACAGGGATGGAAGCATCAGTATCAATGTGAAGGATATACACCATTACGAAAGAGTGGAAACCGTATTGAGTGTTTAACTTACTTTACATTTTTTTAACGAGTTCATGTGACTTTTGCGTTTCACAGTCGTTATTATTTCTTTTTCTTTGCGTATTCATACGTGTCTATGCTCAAACCACTACTCAGGCAGCTGATCTGCGTTTGTATTGCTTCGCTTATTCCTGCCCTGGCTCTGGGGCAAAACATCAGTATTGGCGGTAATGTACAGGATACCATCGAAAAGGCTCCCCTTCGCAATGCCGTTGTTGTTGTTTCGCGTTTGCTCGATTCCACGCTGGTTACTTTCACACGAACCGATGCCAATGGATTTTTTAAAATCAAAGGCTTGCCCATAGACACCTATCAGGTAGTGGTTTCGCATCCAAAATTCAACGATCAGCCTTTTTTTATTTTCGGTAACAAAAAAGAAACGGAATATGATTTTGGGAAGATTATCCTCCCCACCAAAGACCATAACCTCAATGAAGTGGTCATTTTTGCGTATAAAGATCCCGTATATTATAAAGGCGATACCCTTATTTATGCCGCCGATTCCTTTAAAACCAAAGCTAATGCCACAGTGGAAGACCTGTTGAAAAAACTCCCGGGGATTAAGGTAGATGCCCAGGGGAAGATTACCTCCCAGGGTAAATCTGTTGACCAGGTGTTGGTTGATGGTGATGAGTTTTTCGGGACGGACCCTACTGTAGCCACCAAAAACCTGAATGCCAGTGCCATCGAATCGGTGCAGGTTTACGATAAGAAAAAAGAAGATGCTACATCCGATAAGGGCGAGGAAACTGTCAAGGTAATGAACCTTAAACTGAAGGAAGATGCCAAAAAAGGCTATTTCGGAAAAGTGAGTGGCGCCTCCGATTTTCAGAAGTTCTATGAAGGAGAACTACTGGCCAACCGATTTAAGAATAAACAGAAGATCTCAGTTTTCGGTTTAGCCAGTAATACGCCAAAATCATCGCTTGGCTGGAATGATGTGTTTAAATACGGCCTCGATAATGAAATGAATACAGGCATGAGCGATGAAGGTGATACGTATTATTATATGAACAATAACCGGAATCAGGGGATTCCACAGACCCTGAAAAGTGGGTTTTATTACGCAGATAAATTATTTAATAAAACAAAAATCAATGCGAATTATACCTATGGGAATAATCAGCTTAATACCAAATCCGATACAAAATCACAGTATTTTCTGCAGGATACAAGCTACATTACAAATAATGAAGTGGTCACCCTGCAGAAAAATCAATCGCATGCGTTTAATTTTAATGTCACACAGCCTATCGATTCACTCACCGAACTGCAGGTTAAATCGGCCCTGAAATATTCCCTCACAGATGAAAATCAGCTGAACCTCACAGACTTCAATACCATTACCAATGAGCTGACCCGGCAGACAAATATCTCCAACGTGAAGCATGCCGAAAACTACGATATTACCAACAACCTGAAGCTTACCCGTAATTTCAAAAAGAAAGACCGAATCCTTACTATTCTGTACAACCAGCAGTACTCCGACCTGAGCTCAACCGGGAAATTGAAAACGGACAATATTTTCTTTTCCGGCTCCATGCTGAATTCCTATATCGATCAGCGCAAAACGGGAGGAACCAATAGCCAATCCCATAGCCCTTCTCTCCTTTTTGTGGAACCGCTTACCAAAAAGATCAAACTTGAATTTTCCTACGACTATATTTATACAAACAACAAACAGGATAAATTTACCTACAACAGCACCAACGGTGAGTATACCCTCCTGGACTCCCTGTACACCAATAACTTCAGGACCCTGAAGCAAACCAACCGCGCGGGACTTAAGTTCATATATGAGGTTAAGAAATACCGTATTGCCTTTGGCGGGCGTTTCCGGAATGTGTCCATTCATAATGAAAACGTTTTTAAAAACTCACTGATCAATCAGAATGTTAATAATGTGCTGCCTTATGCCGGCATCCGTTATAAATTCTCAGATAATAAAAACCTGAGTGTAAATTATTATACCGGCTCCGAACAACCTTCGGTAAGCCAGTTGCAACCGGTGAAAGATAATACCAATCCCAATTTTATCAATATCGGGAACCCTTCACTGTTACCAACATTTCAGCACCATGTAGAACTTAACTACTACTCATTCAAGCCTGTCAGCGGTAAGTACAGCTGGCTGGGATTCTATGGAAACCAGACTGACAATGCATTCTCATCTGCCACATCGTACGATAGCATTGGTCGTACTGTGTCGCAGACCATCAACGTCAATGGAAATATAAATGCCAATGCATACGCTGGGATGAACTGGCCTTTCCTTTCCAAAAAACTGGTGGTGAGTCCGAATATGGATGCCAGCTATAACAAATACAAAAATTATATCAATGGCCTGCAGAATATCACACAAACGCGCAGCGTGACAGGGAACCTGGAGCTAAGTTACGATCTCGATAAATTTTCAGCGACCGTTTCGGGGTCCTATTCCTATAACGATCCGAAATCAACGATCAACAGCCAGAGTAACAAACCTTATTCCTCGCAGCAGTACTACGGAAAAGTAAGCGCCAAGCTTCCGCTTAAATTCGGTCTTGAAACCGAAGCTACATATCACGTCAACAACCGGCTAAATCAGGGATATAATATCAATTACCTGGTTTGGAATGCATCTGCTTCCAAATCTTTCTTCAAAAAGGAAAGCCTGATCGTATCATTCCATGCATTCGATATGTTGAACCAGAACATCAGCGTGAACCGTAATGTGCAGAGCAACATTATTACAGATACCAAAACCAATATTATTTCCAGGTATTTCCTGTTACGCTTAACCTATAAATTTACCAGCAATAAAACCGAAGGCGGCAACGATGATGAAGGCGATTTTTAAACATAAACAGATACATGGAATCCTCTTCTGCCTGCTCATTTCTGTGAGCATGCTTGGACAAATTACGTACGGAAAAATCACCTATGAGCGCAAAACCAACCTGTATAAGCGTTTCAAAGACTGGCCCGATGTAAAGGAATGGATTAAGGAATCCGATAAATCCAAGGTCGATATTTTTGAATTGTATTTCAATGATACCCTCACGGCCTTTAAGCCCCAGGAAAGCGACATCAAAGAGCAACTCGACTGGGCAACAGTTAAAAATGTAGTATATCAGAACACGAAAGAAAACAAACGCATCACGTTCAAAAAAATATGGGGCGAAGAATTTATCATGCAGGATAGCCTCTGGAAACGCCGGTGGAAAATAACAGACAGTAAACGGGTGATCTGTGGTTACACATGCCGTAAGGCTGTATGGCAGGCCAACGATAGTACACGTATATACGCATGGTATTGCAATGAAATCGAAAATTCAATCGGCCCGGAAAGCTTCAGTGGCTTGCCCGGCGCTATCCTGGGCCTTGCAACCGAGGATGGAGGCGTTATTTACTTTGCCAAAAGTGTGGAAGTCATTAAACCGGATCCGTTGAAGATGCTACCCGGGAAGATCAGGCAGAAAATATATGCAACCTCCGAATTAAAAGCCCAGCTCGAAAAAGATTTCGGAAAAGAAAAATGGGGAAAAGTAATGATTGCCAATAATTTTGGAGTCTGGTAACCGTTGTTTATTTTGCAGGTCATTCATGAGGGTATTCTGTTTCATATTCATTTCACTTATTTACACCTCTGTTTTTGCGCAGGACAAAAAGGATAAAGAAACTTCTGTTCCAAAAACACAGGTGTTTATCGGGGCACAGCAGAGTATTCAGGTTGATGCGGGAGCCAAGCCGGTGAGTCATGATGTTATAAATGTATCTACATTGTGGTGCCGTTTCATACCGTCAAATAATCAACTGAGCCTGGCTGCCGGACCATCTTTTGCTTCTTTGAGCGGGTTTAATAATAGTCTTTTCGGCGGCTCCGTCAATCTGCAGGTATTGTTTGCCAAACAACCTTACAATACGCTGATGCTTGATATGGGGCTTCGGATACTTGGAAATAAATATCCGGAAAACACGTATCCGTATTCAACCGGAAAGTACCGGTACAACTCGGCAAGCCTGGGGCTTGGTTATAAACGGACTTTCGGTAAAAACAAACGCCTGTTCCTTTCGCTCATTGCAGATGCCTGTCTCAATATATATACATCGGTTCTCAGCGAATCGGCACCCGGGCCGCACAGCTCCTCAGGGAGTAATTACTCCTCGGTCAGGTTACTTCCGGCCGCTTCGTTCGAAATAGCTTACAGGCTTAATTGATCCGGGATGTTTTGTGCCGCAATAAATGATCGGCTATAACCAGAGCCGCCATGCTCTCCACAATGGGCACAGCGCGTGGTAATACACATGGGTCGTGTCGGCCGCGGCCTTCCAGTATAATGTCATTACCTTTTTTATCGAGACTATGCTGTTTTTGCATGATGGTTGCCACAGGCTTAAACGCCACATTAAAATAAATAGCTTCGCCGTTGCTGATACCACCCTGGATACCACCGCTATGATTCGTGGCGGTGTGTACAGCATCTTCTTTCGATACAAAACGGTCATTCATCTCTGATCCTTTCAGATGAACGGATCGGAAACCTTCGCCATATTCAAAACCTTTAACGGCATTGATACTCAGCATGGCCTTGCCAAGATCGGCATGAAGCCGGTCAAACACGGGTTCTCCAAGCCCCGCAGGGCAGCCGTTTATAACGCAGGTGATGATCCCGCCAACGGTGTCACCGGCTTTACGGGTAGCTTCAATGAGCCCGATCATGCGGTCGGCTGTTTCAGCATCCGGGCAACGAACAATGGAGTCGTCTGTTTTTGAGAGATCGAGACTGTTGTATGTTTTTTCCAATATAACATGCCCAACGGTGCTCACATAAGCCTGCACCTGTATATGGTAATGCGCCAGCAATAATTTGGCAATGGCACCACCAACCACGCGACAGGCGGTTTCGCGGGCACTGCTTCTGCCACCACCCCTGTAATCGCGTATACCATATTTTTGTTCATAGGTATAGTCGGCGTGATTCGGCCGGTATGTATCCTTTAAATGATCGTAGTCTGCCGGTTTCTGGTTTTCGTTTTCTATCGTAAAACCGATCGGAGCCCCGGTGGTTTTACCTTCAAAAATACCTGATAGAAATTTAACCCTATCACTTTCACGGCGTTGTGTGGTAATGTTCGATTGGCCTGGTTTGCGGCGATCCAGTTCATGCTGAACGAAATCGAAATCGATAAGCAGTCCGGCCGGGCAGCCATCAATCATACCTCCAATGGCTTCCCCGTGGCTCTCGCCAAAGGTGCTCAGTTTAAATAAGGTTCCAAATGAATTTCCGGCCATACCGGTAAAATTACGAATTATACAGCAAGCGAAAATTAAAATTAAATAAATAACTTGGCAGTCTATTCCCTCTGGATATGCAGAAACTTCTGATCAAAAATATTAAGACACTCGTACAGGTTCGCGAAGAAGCCATCGAAAAAGTAAGCGGTAAAGATATGGCCGTACTGCCCTGTATTCATAATGCCTGGCTGGCTGTTGATAACGGTCTCATCGCCGATTTTGGTTCTATGGATGATTTTCCGGGCATTACCGACTGGAAAAATCTACAGGTAATCGATGCTACCGGAAAGATTGTGATGCCATGCTATGTGGATAGTCACACCCATATTGTTTACGCCGGGAACCGCGAACAGGAATTTGTTGATCGCATCAATGGACTCTCTTACGAAGAAATTTTTAAAAGGGGAGGAGGGATCCTGAATTCGGCTGCACGCGTTGCAAATGCCACAGAGGATCAGCTTTTTGATGAAGCCATGATTCGCCTCAAAGAAGTCATAGCACAGGGCACCGGTGCTATTGAAATAAAAAGCGGTTATGGTTTGTCGACCGAAGCTGAATTGAAAATGCTGCGCGTCATCAAACGCATTAAAGACCTGAACCTGCTGCCTGTAAAGGCAACTTTCCTGGGAGCACACGCTCTGCCACAAGTATATAAAGAGAATAAAGCAGGATACCTCGACCTTATTATAGAGGAGATGCTGCCAAAAATTGCAGAAGAAAAACTGGCGGACTATATCGATATTTTTTGTGAGCGGGGTTATTTCACAGCCGAAGAAACAGAACGCGTACTCCTGGCCGGAAAAAAATACGGTTTAAAAGGGAAAGTACATGCCGAGCAAATGAGCCACAGTGGCGGAATTCAGACAGGTGTAAAGTGCGGGGCTCTGAGTGTGGACCATCTCGAATATTGTAATGACGAAGATATTGAAGCGCTGAAAAATTCGGCAACCATGCCAACTGTATTACCGGGTGCGGCTTTCTTTGTGAGCCTTCCGCTGCCACCGGCCCGCAAAATGATCGATGCCGGGCTGCCGGTGGCTTTTGCCAGCGATTTTAACCCGGGTACAAGCCCGAGTGGTAACATGAATTTCATGATGAGTCTGGGCTGTGTGCAGTATAAAATGACTCCCGAAGAAACCATCAATGCGTGTACCATCAATGCAGCTTACGCCATGGATGTAGTTCACGAGGTCGGAAGCATTACACCGGGCAAAAAGGCCAATTTCTTTATTACCAAAGAAATCAGCTCCTATGCATTTATTCCATACTCATTCGGAAGCAATCTTATAGAAACCGTTTTCCTGAATGGGGTAGAGCAAACTTCCTGAGTCTTTAGGTCATGAGTCTTTGCGCCCTTAATCTTGAGTCTGCCTCTATTTTACCTTCGTGCTGTCGGCCGGTGTAAAATCAATACTCACCGAATTGACGCAATAACGCTGACCGGTTTTTGTTGGTCCGTCATCAAAAATATGTCCGAGGTGACCACCGCAACGCGCGCATACAATCTCCGTGCGGATCATGCCGAATGAAGTATCTTTTATCTTTTTGATGCGTTCGCCATTCCCGATTTCGTTATCGAAGCTTGGCCAGCCGCAATGCGACTCAAATTTCTGATCGCTGTTAAATAATTCGTAGCCGCAGGCTGCACATTTATAAACGCCTTTTTCAAAATGCATGTTGTATTTGCCTGTTCCCGGACGTTCGGTACCTTTCTCACGCAAAATATAATACTGTTCAGGAGTCAGTTCTTTTTTCCACTCCTCTTCTGTTTTAGTGTAATTTGTTTCCATAGGTTTTTTTGTATTGATCAGTGGTTCGTGTTTATCGGGCTTCGCTGTATTGGTCTGGCACGAGGCCTGGAGCAGAGTCACCCAGAAAGCGATTAAGAATAAATATTTCATGGCCATGTTGTTTTAACTCTACATACGCTGTGTGCAAGCAAGCGGATTTTTGAAATCGGCATACTTTACACAAATTAACGAATCAGGCTTTTTTCTTTTATCTCATCCAGCAGAGCTTCCTGCGATTTAGCGCGGCTTTTAATATGAATAAAATCGCCTTTCCCGATGCGTGCAATATCTTTGAGGTTATCCATGGCTTCCTTGTCATTACCAAAAGCTACGGTCGACAACACCACCTGTTTATCATGTTGTTTGTCTTTGAATTTCTGCTGGTCTTCGCTGTAAAACCTGAATTTACCATCTGTCGCCAGGATAATCTGGTTATTCCCTCCTTCGATATAATTTTTCACAGCCACATCCAGTCCGTATAAAATGGCTTTATTCCCTTTTGTGAGACCTTTAGCCTTAAGCCGGTCTACCATATCGTGCAGTTCTTTCTTCTGGCTGCCGCTGATATTATCTTTCAGCAGTTTCACCGAATCGGCATAGGTTATAAAAGTAACGCGGTCGGTAGGTCGCAGGGCATCAATCAGGTGATGCAGTGAACTCTGCATTACCGGCAATTTCAATGAGTCTTTCATAGAGTTGGATACATCCACCACAAACACAATATTATTAGGTTTATAAAGTGAGGCATCAAGCATCGTTTCATCTTTGGGTTTCACAGGCTCTGTTGTGTGTGGTACGGGAGTCTCTGTTGCCGCAGAAGGTGTCGAATGGTCGGGTATTTTATTGGACTGATCCCTGGGTTTAGAATCGGTTACGATAGCAAGGGGCATATCGGTTTTTACACCGGCTTTATTTGGTTTTCCGAAATAATAGCAGGCTGTTTTATCGTCTGTTTTTATACTTTTTATGGTTCCGCTTAAGTTAAGCACAAAGGGAGCGCCGTCGGCACTGGTAATAAGTTTGATAGACTTGCTGAATTTGCCTGTAGATTCCGGAATAAATTCAATCGTGATCAGGGCAGTGTCACCCGGTTTTAACGTTTTTTTGGAAGTGTGAATGGTAAGGCCTTTATCGGCATCTCCCCGCATCAGGTAAAGGTTTTTTGCCAGGTGGTTTTCAAGCACATAATCGGCATGGATTTTATAAATGTTCTCAACGGTCCCGATATCTTTATGCGCCTGATCCACTCCGATACCCGAATTTTGAGCCTGCAGGGGGAGTACCAGGCTGGCCATAAAGAGGAGAAAAAAATACCTGAAAAACATATACACGAATGTACAAAGCAATGGCTTATTTTTCCTGTGTTTTAACGATTTTAAGCACTTTTATATGATTTTATAAAAAATAGGGTAAAATTGTTTGCCATAATGATAAAAACCCTATTTTTGAAAGCAAAATCTGTAAACTTATAGTTCTATGAACATTCACGAGTACCAAGGTAAAAGTATCCTAAAAAGTTTTGGCGTTGCAATACAGGAAGGTATTGTAGCCGATACACCTGAACAGGCTGTAGAAGCTGCCAAAGAACTGAAAACAAAATATAACAGCGACTGGGTTGTTGTGAAAGCCCAGATTCACGCAGGCGGACGCGGTAAAGGTGGTGGGGTGAAACTCGCTAAAAACCTTGACGAAGTGAAAGAGAAAGCAACAGCCATTATTGGTATGCAGCTTATTACTCCGCAGACCAGTGCTGCCGGAAAACGTGTGAATAAAGTGCTTATTGCCCAGGATGTATACTATCCGGGAGCCAGCCCAACCAAAGAATTTTACATGAGTATTCTGCTCAACCGTTCAACCGGCCGTAACATTATTATGTACAGCACCGAAGGCGGAATGGACATTGAAGAAGTAGCAGAAAAAACACCACACCTTATCTGGAAAGAAGAAATTGATCCGAAAGTGGGACTTCGCGATTTCCAATGCCGCAAAGTGGCCTTTAACCTGGGCCTCAGCGGAAATGCTTTCAAAGAAATGACCAAATTTGTGGCTGCTCTTTATAAAGCATACGAAAGCACCGATTCAGCTATGTTTGAAATCAACCCGGTTTTAAAAACATCTGACGATAAAATCATTGCAGTAGATGCTAAAGTAACCCTGGAAGATAACGCCCTATACCGTCATAAAGACCTCGAAGGTTTACGCGATATTACAGAAGAAGATCCAACAGAAGTTGAAGCAAAAGCTGCTGAACTGAACTATGTAAAACTCGACGGTAACGTAGGCTGTATGGTAAACGGTGCTGGTCTGGCTATGGCTACCATGGATATCATCAAATTAAGCGGTGGCGAACCTGCAAACTTCCTCGATGTAGGTGGTACAGCCAATGCTGAGCGTGTAGAAAAAGCCTTCCGTATTATTCTGAAAGACAAAAATGTTAAAGCCATTCTGGTAAATATATTTGGTGGTATTGTTCGTTGCGACCGTGTTGCACAGGGTATCGTGGATGCCTACAATAATATGGGATCTATCAATGTGCCTATTATTGTTCGTTTACAGGGTACCAACGCCGAAGCAGCTAAAAAACTGATTGATGAGTCGGGACTTAAAGTATACTCTGCCATCCAGTTACAGGAAGCAGCCGACCTCGTTAAAAAACTTGTAGTAAACTAACCTTAATTTTTTAAAACGGATATACCACTATGATTATGCGATACAAATATCTCTTAGCGTTGCCAATTGTTGCGGCCATAGCATTAACCTCGTGTGGCGGCGATAAGCCCGAAGAAGGTGATGTGAATGCCGTCGATTCAGCAAAAACAGAACAGCCGGTTGTTCAATCCAATGAAACATTTTTCCAGGTGCCATCACCGGGCGAAATGCTCACTTTCATTAAAATGGTTGGTGGTACAAAAAATAAAAATACCTCTTTCCTGAACAGTGTTGATAACCAGAAAAATTATACCGACAACAAATTGAAAGCTCTCAACTTTGGTATCTACAGCTGCGACCTGAGCTACTGCAGTATTTTTGAAATCGGTGCCGACGCTTTAAAATACTTTAAAGTGGTAAAGCAATTGGGTGATCAGATCGGTGTATCCAATGCCATTAAACCGGAAGTTTTAAAACGCCTGGAAGGTAACCTCGGAAATCCCGATTCACTCGCAGTGATTACCGATGATGTTTATTTCTCGTCATTCGAAACACTCGAAAGCGGTCAGCAGGGCCCGACACTCGCCCTGGTTGTTGCAGGTGGATGGATCGAAAGCCTTCATATTGCTACAAACCTGGCTAAATACGAAGAAAACAGCCCGATCATCAGCCGCCTTGCCGATCAGAAATATACATTGGATAACCTCGTTGAATTTTTGAAAAAATACGAAAGCGATGCCAATGTAGCTTCTATCATCCCACAGTTCACCGAACTGCAGGCTGAATTCAACAAAATTGCCGAGAAAGATGCTGCAGCTGCTGATACAAAAGACAGCAAAGGCAAAAAAATACTCGGTGGCGGTAAAGAACTTGTAATGTCTGCTGACCAGTACAAAGTTATTGTCGAAAAAATCAAAACGATCCGCAACTCTTATACCTTAAACAAATAATCTTATGAAGAAATTAATATTAGCCTTTAGCCTTCTGTTCTCAGCCAGCTTCGCCTTTTCCCAGGCAGGTGTATGCGGCCAGTTTCATAAAAAATACTGTGGCCAGGAAGAAGATGGAAAGACGGATAAGGCCTGGATGTATAACGCTCAGTCTAAAAGCGGTTTATTTAACCAGGGAATGACTTCTAAGATCCGCTGTGTAATCTACAAAGGAATGGATTATAAAATCAGCGTTTGTTGCGAAACTGTACTTGGCGATAAACTGAATTACAAAATTTTTGATGCACGTACCAACGAATTATTATTCGATAATGCCTCTGCTCAGAATGCACAGTCTTTCGAATTCCAGAGTACATCCACCCGTCAGCTTATTATTGAAGTAAGTGTTCCTCACGGAGCTACCGAACAGGATAAACATAAACCCGTAGACGCAGCCTGTGTGGGATTACTCATACTCCATAAAGTAACCGATAAGCAGGGTTTCTCTCAGTACTAGAAGAGAACAAAATATCATCTTTGAATCCCCTGGTAATTATTTATTAGGGGATTTTTTTTACACAATCTATCATATATGATTCAGAATTACGAAAACTATAGAAAGCACATGGCTAAAGTTGCCGACATCAACTACTCATGTGCCATGCTCGGCTGGGACCAGGAAACCTACATGCCCGAAGGCGCATCAGATCTTCGCAGCCGCCAGTTATCGACCCTTTCGGGCCTTGCCCACCAGTTGTTTACCGATGCCGCATTCGGTGATCTGCTTGCCACCCTGAAAGACGATACCTCTCTTTCGGCTGCTGAAAAAAGCAATGTGCTCAATACAATCGACGATTATAAAAAGCAAACCTGCCTGAGCACCGATTTTGTAGAAGCAATGTCAAAGGCCATAAGTCAGAGTTTTAATGCCTGGCAGAAAGCCCGCCAGGACAATAATTTCAAGCTCTTTGCCCCGCATCTGAAAGAAATTATTGCACTCAAAAAAGAAGAAACTTCCAGGAAAGGTTACACCAATGTATACGATGGCATGCTCGATACACACGAAAAAGGATTGACAATTCAGAAACTCGATGCTTTGTTCAGCGATGTCAGGGAACAGCTCGTACCCTTTATCAAAAAAATAGCAGCATCAAAACAGGTTGATGATGCATTTATGTTTAAACAATATCCGTCGGACTTGCAATGGCAATACAGCCTGGATGTACTGAAACATATCGGTTTTGATTTCAATACGGGGCGCCAGGATAAATCCACACATCCCTTCACCACATCATTCGGAAGTGCCGATGTGAGGGTTACAACCCGTATCAGTGAACATGATCTGAGCGAAATTATCTGGAGCACCATACACGAAGGTGGGCACGCACTTTATGAGCAGGGACTGCCTGTATCGGAATACGGTTTGCCGGCCTCCGAAGCAGCAGGGCTGGGCCTTCACGAAAGCCAGTCTCGCCTTTGGGAAAACAATGTCGGGAGAAGCCTTCCTTTCTGGGAAAATCAATTCAGTAAGCTCCTTAATGTTTTTCCGGCACAACTTTCCGGAGTTTCAACCGATGATTTTTACAGGGGAATGAACAAAGTACAGCCTTCTTTTATCCGTACCAGTGCCGATGAATTGACCTATCACTTACACATCATGATCCGCTACGAAATCGAGAAAGCCATGGTATTCGACGAAGTAAGCGTGGAAGATCTGCCGGCTCTGTGGAACTCGAAATATAAAAGCTATCTGGGCATTGATGTACCCGACGATAAAACCGGAATTTTGCAGGATGTGCACTGGAGTCATGGATCCCTGGGATATTTCCCAACCTATAGCGTAGGTAGCTTTTATGCAGCTCAGTTTTTTGCAGCGGCAACACACCAGATTCCGGCACTCAAAACAACCATTGCTGAGGGTAACTGTCACCCTCTGCTCACATGGCTTCGGGAGAACATACATCAGTATGGCCGGAGATTTACCTCTGAGGAATTATGCAAAAAAATCTGTGGCGAAGGCCTGAATTTTTCGCATTTCATGAAGTACGCTACTGAAAAATACACTTATATTTATAGTCTATAACACACAAACACACATGAAACACCTTCCTAAAACACTGATCCTGGTATCGCTCCTGGCTGTTTTTACAGCCTGTAAATCGCATAAGGATGCAGGAGCATCATCGGCAACTTCTTCGACGCAAAGTAGCAGCGATAATACCGCTAAAGAAACTTACAGGCTTATTGTATCTTTTATGAGCAAAGGCAATGGGGCAAATTCAGACCAACGCCAGAAATTTCTGGATTATGTTGCACAACACCCTAAAAAACCGGAATACAAATCGGTGATGTGGGGTAGAGAAGGAGAAACAGATTATTGTTTTAAACTCACTGAACTGTCAAAAAAAGAACAAACAGAATTTGTGGATGCCGTCAAAAAAATAACAGAGGGCACCACACTGGTCGGGATCAAGGAAAACGTAGAATGCGAGCATAAAGGTCGCCTGCAGACCAAGCAATAAAAAAAACGAAATAAAAAAGCCTTCCCTAAGCAGGGAAGGCTTTTTTATTGGATATAATATCAATTAAAGTTTTAGCGCAGCTAATTTGGTTGCCATTGTCGTTACAAGCTCCGTCAGTGGCTTTTCAGCCATGACTTTAATGAATGGGTTCATATCGCCCTCCAGTTCAACCTGGCAGGTTTCGGGCGTTGTTTTATTTAAATGTATATGGAGCGTGAAGACAAACTTAGCCAGGCCACTTGTTTCGAAGGTAATACGGCTTGGGGCTACTTTCTCCTTAATGCGAATCGTGAGCGTGGTAATACCTTTAATGTCAAAGGAACATTGATCCGAAGTGCAGGTAAAATTTTCGATCTTATCCTCAGGTAATAAATGCCTGAAATTATTGAAGTCGCCCATGAGCTCATAAAGCTTTTCAACAGGCGATGCCGTTTCAAGGGTATTACTTTGTATTGTGAAATGTGCCATGAAGGAGATAAATTAATGCAATAGCCTTAGGCTTGTTTCCACGTAGCCGGATTTTCGCGCCATTGCTTTAATGAAGCAAGGTCACTTTCGGCAATATAGTTTTGTTTCAGGGCAACTTCCACCAGCGTGTTATAATCGCAAAGCGTCTGGGTCGGGCAATTAATTTGTTTCAGACTTTCCGTTGCCACATCAAAGTTGTAGGTAAATATAGCAACCATGCCTTTCACTTTGCAACCCTGTTCGCGTAAAGCCTCAATTGCTTTAATGCTGCTTCCGGCTGTCGAAATAAGATCCTCAATAACAACGACCGATTGGTTTTTTTCAACCACACCTTCCACCATATTGGTAAGCCCGTGTTTTTTTGCTTCGCTTCGCACATACACAAATGGTAAGCCCATATCCTGTGCAATTAAGGCGCCCTGTGCAATTCCACCGGTAGCCACACCGGCAATAACATCCGGTTTTCCAAACGATTCATTGATCACATTCACAAATTGCTGGCGAATGTAAGTACGAATCTGCGGATACGATAAGGTTTTACGGTTATCACAGTAAATAGGGGATTTCCATCCGCTCGCCCAGGTAAATGGTTGATCGGGTTGTAATTTGATAGCTTTGATTTGTAATAAAAATTCGGCAATTTTAACCGCCGCATCGTCAAATGGTGTCATCGTCATAACGTTGCAAAATTAACAGGATTCATGCGTGTAAACACATCTTTTTATGAACATCACGGTATACTACCAGGGTAAGAAAATTTGTATAAATCAATCTTCACAGGATCAGGTGGTTACCGATTTAGATTTGCTGAATCCATTGGAGTTTAAAGAGATCTTTCTGAAATTTATTCAACAAAACGACGAATCCGTTTTGAATTTCAAAACCCTGCATCTCCAGGCAGGTATGCTCAAAGTAAACCTGGCCTTTAAAGTCATTGAAGCGGCTGGCGGACTTATCGAACAAAACGCTAAGTACTTATTCATATACCGGCACAATCGCTGGGACCTGCCCAAAGGAAAACTCGATAAGAAAGAAACACCGGAACGGGCAGCGATTCGCGAATGTGAAGAAGAGTGTGGTATTACAAAGCTCAGCATCGATCACCTGATAAGCAATACCTATCATATCTACGATTATAAAGGCGATTACGCCCTGAAAAAAACCTGGTGGTATGCTATGAAATCGCAGCACACCGGGAAACTCGTGCCTCAACTGGAAGAAGATATCAGCAGGGTGGAGTGGTTCGATAAAAATGAAATCAGGAACGAAGTGCTCAAAAATACCTATCCGCTTATTCAGGATATTTTATCGCAGAATGATTTAGTGTAATTTTGTACCCGGATAACTTCGAAGGATTATGAGTAAATTTTTAATTGTTGGTTTAGGGAATATTGGTGAGGAATATGCAGGCACACGGCATAATATCGGATTCGATATTGTGGATCGCCTGGCAAAAGACCTGGAAGGGAAATTTAAAAGCGACCGCCTGGCCGATGTAGCCGAAGTGAAATACAAAGGCAAACAACTCATCCTGGTGAAACCTACAACCTATATGAATTTGAGTGGTAAGGCTGTAAACTACTGGATGCAGGCCGAAAAAATTTCAATCGAAAATACACTCGTTATCGTAGATGAGCTGGCACTGCCATTTGGCAAAATAAGACTCGGCCCCAAAGGAAGCGACGGCGGACACAATGGATTAAAAAATATTCAGGAAACACTCAATACCACAAATTATCCCCGCTTGCGCTTTGGTATCAGCCATGAGTTCAGCAAAGGCCACCAGGTAAATTATGTGCTCGGAAAATGGAGCGATGAAGAAAAAAAGACCCTCGACGATCGCATTAAAATAGCCACAGACGCCATCCGGGCATTTGCATTCATTGGACTCGAACGGGCCATGAATGACTACAATAAAAAATAGATCGTGTATTAACTGAAATCCTCTTCCGTAGAAGCGGAGGCTCCGTAACCGAGACGTTTGCCGATACGCAGGTTCATACTGTTCATTTTCTCCTGGATTTCATTAACGGATACTTCGCGTACAGCCTCAAATGGTGGCGTATACAGGTCAAACGAAATAGCATACAGTATCAGGTCCTGCACAATTTCACGAATCTGTTCCTTGGTTATTTTTTCTGTTGAAAATGTATTGTACTTATAGCCTAGCTGCGTTTTGGTCTCCACAAAAAACTTCTGCTCCCTGTTCACAAAAATGCGGCAGATCAGGTAGCCCAGATCATTGGCACGATTGTACTTAAATGAATCGGCCAGAAAATTGTAAACGTTTATGATCCCGCAATAGGAATTGTATTCGTCTTTTTTAATGTAACTGGTTTTGTACATCGGGTGCGAACGGTCAAACTGAAATACGTTCGTGTGCATATAAAACTCCAGTAGATCGCCGGCTACCTTGATCTGAGCGGAATAGGCATTCGCATAATTTCCGTCGATACTGATCCGTTTATCCAGCGCATGAACATGGTCTTTCAGATCATGGCTTATTTCCATGATCGTTTCTTTCAGCATATCAAAAGCAGCCAGTGTATTTTTATACACGTCCTGCTTCATCACCGATTTTTCTTTAAGCAGAGTAATGATCTTATCGCGCTGGGAGTTTAATTCGTTGCTCATGTCTGTTAAAATTACAAATTATACCAATGCGATTTTTGAAATAGACCCATATTTCGGAAATCTTTCAGTGGCAAATACAGATGGATGCAAATACCAGACAAAATGCGAAGTGAATTCAAATCTGTTACATGTATCCGATCGTATGATCCATGCCGGAACCATTGCTTTTCCGCAAAATCCGTTCCGGCATTTTTGAAGATCGTATAAATGATGTTAATAGGCCCTTGCAAATAATACACGCTGAGTGCTCGGTTTACCGCTGTAAATACAAACACCAGCCTCCTGTACATTATTCAAAGGAATACAACGTATCGTAGCTTTGGTCTCTTCTTTTATTTTTTCTTCTGTTTCAGAAGTACCATCCCAATGTGCATAAATAAAGCCACCTTTTTCATCCAGCAGTTTCTTAAACTCTTCGTATGTATCGGCGCGATGAGTCATTTCCTCGCGGCGGGTCAATGCAATTTTATACAGATTGTCCTGGATATTCTGTAACAGGTGTTCTATTTTATTTTCAAGATCTGTAATACTCAGCGTTTCTTTTTCAAGCGTATCCCTGCGGGCAACTTCCACTGTTCCGTTAGCCAGGTCACGCTCTCCGATCGCGATACGTACCGGTACGCCTTTCATTTCATATTCGGCAAATTTCCAGCCCGGACGTTGCGTGTCGCGGTCATCGTATTTTACAGAAATGCCTTTGGCCTGCAGTTTTGCTTTGATCTGCAAGGCTACTTCCGATACTTTAGCAAGGCCTTCATCACCTTTGTATATTGGCACAATCACGACCTGTGTTGGAGCCAGTTTCGGCGGAATAACCAATCCATGATCATCACTGTGACTCATGATCAGGGCACCCATAAGACGTGTCGAAACACCCCAGGATGTAGCCCATACATAATCCAGTTTGCCATCTTTGGCTGCAAATTTCACATCAAATGCCTTCGCGAAATTTTGCCCCAGGAAGTGCGATGTGCCTGCCTGCAGGGCTTTTCCATCCTGCATCAGCGCTTCGATGCAATATGTGTCAATGGCGCCGGCAAAGCGTTCGTTAGCCGTCTTCACACCTTTAATCACAGGTACAGCCATCCAGTTTTCAGCAAAGTCGGCATATACATCCAGCATGCGGCGCGTTTCTTCTACAGCCTCCTCGGCGGTAGCATGTGCTGTGTGGCCCTCCTGCCATAAAAATTCAGCGGTACGCAAAAACAGGCGTGTGCGCATTTCCCAGCGTACAACGTTGGCCCACTGGTTTACAAGAATAGGCAGATCGCGATACGACTGGATCCAGCCCTTGTAAGTGTTCCAGATAATGGTTTCAGAGGTAGGTCTTACAATCAGCTCTTCTTCCAGCTTCGCATCTTCATCCACCACGATATTGCCTTTACCGTCATTCTTTAAACGGTAGTGCGTTACTACGGCACATTCCTTCGCGAAACCATCCACGTGACTTGCTTCTTTGCTGAAAAACGATTTGGGTATAAACAGCGGAAAATAGGCATTCACATGCCCTGTGTCCTTAAACATTTTATCGAGGGCCTGTTGCATTTTTTCCCAAATAGCATAGCCCGAAGGTTTAATAACCATGCAGCCTCTGACGGCGCTATGGTCTGCAAGGTCTGCTTTTACCACTAAATCGTTATACCATTTACTGTAATCTTCAGCACGTGCGGTGATTTCTTTGCTCATATATTTAACAATACTTATAAAATGAATCTGGCATTTAATTTGTAAATTTACAATTAGAAAATTGAATGTAATAGTTTAATTTTTTAATCCCTGCAATTAAACCTTTAATAATCTGATTGTCCAAATTAAAAGGCTTAGAAATGAAAAAGTTATTCGTTTATTCAGCTCTCGTTTTAACCGTGCTGGCTTCTTGCAAGGGAACACAGATCATGACCACCAACGACGACGTTTATGCCAACCCGGTGGAAGATAAAAAAGAGGCTGCCCGCATTGCTGCGCAGCAAAAGAAAATCAGGGATGCATACGAAAAACGCTACAATGACTCCATAGCAGCCGTTCGGGAGAAGGAAAACAACAATCCATACTATAAGGACCCGCAATACAACAAAGACGATTATTACGATTACGAATATGCTGCGCGCCTGCGCCGTTTCGATAACTCGGTAAACGGACTCGGCTACTACGACAACTATTATACAAACTCATACTGGTACAGTGGTAACCCTTACCAGTACGGTATGAGCATTTACAACGGCTATAATTTCTGGCCAAGTTATAATACCTACAACTATTTCCCTTCATCTTATTTCTATTCGAGCTATGGCTGGGGTTACTCCTCACCATATAGCAGCTTTGGTTACGGATACGGTTACCCGTATGGCGGCTACGGCTATAACAACAATGCCTATTGGATGGGCTATTACAACGGTTATAACCATGGTTATAACAATGGCTGGTGGGGTTATCCTTACGGCAGTGGTTTCGGGTATGGCTCTCCTTACGGTTACGGCGGTTATTATGGTTATGGTGGTTATGGCAACCCTTATGGCTGGGGCTATTACAATGGCTACGATCAGAACAGCCAGTATACCTATGCCCCTCGTTCAAGCCACAGTGGTGGCAGCGGCGATCGTATGTCGAACCCCGGCATGAACAGCAGCGATAGCTATTATCAGAATTTTGTACAGAGTGTAGTTGAAAAACAGGCTCAGACTCAGAAATTTGTGGATATACCGGTGAATCACACCACCATTTCCGGAAAAACATTCGATACTTACAACCAGAATACCAATATCAGGAATCAGAACTCATTCAATGAGTCCGGCACAAAAAACTACTATCAGCAGAATAATGGTAATACCAATGTGAAAACACCGGCTAACGTTTATACACAGCCTACGCGTGTCAATGAAAACAGCAACCAGAATGTGAAGGATTATCAGCCGGTTTATCAGAATCAGCAAAGTACACCTAAGCAACAAATGGAGCAAAACCAGGCACAACCTTCCAGAAGTTATTTTGAACCGGCCAATAATAGCTTTCCGTCAAATGGTGGCGGCGGTGGAGGTGGCGGCGGAAACAGCCCGCGAATGGGTGGCAGCGGTGGCGGTGGACGCCCGAGATGATTACCTTATCGTTTTATTATTCATTTACTCTAAACACTCATCTATATGTTGCGTTATAGTTTGATCGGTATTGCTTTATTTCTCGTACTTTCAGGTAAAGCGCAGAACGATCAGGACGCCCTTCGGTATTCTCAGATCGGATTTGGTGGTACTTCCCGTTCCAAAGCCATGGGGGGCTCTTTCGGTGCCCTTGGTGCCGATGGCTCCTGTATGAGTATTAACCCTGCCGGAATAGGTTTGTATAAGAAAGGCGATGTAAATATTTCGTTCGGATTGAGATTTTTTGGCGTTAATTCGAAATACCAGAATACCAGTACCAATGATTTTAAAGCATCCCTGATCTATGATGGATTCAGCCTGACAACGGCCTGGGACAGCAAGCAAAAGCCGGAGAGCCATAATGCCTTCGGTATTTCGGTAAACCAACTGGCCAACTTTAACAGCAATACAACAATCATCGGTTATAGCCGCAATTCGCGCACGCAGGATATGCTGGCCCAAACCACAAATACATCGCCCAAAAACCTGGATGGTTCCTATTCGGGGCTGGCCTTCCAGAATTATATACTCGATACCATCGACGGGCATTATTATAGTTTTGTGGATCCGACCAAATCTGTGCGACAAAAGGACCAGATTCAGACATCGGGGCATTATAATGAACTTTGCCTTAACTACGCTTATGGCTATATGGATAAACTGTATATCGGCGCCACCCTGGGGATTCCGATTGTAAATTACAATTATACCTCAACCTATACAGAGACCGACGACAAGGATTCCATGCGGATTACCTATAATGCATCCAATAATACGGTGTCATCTACCTATCCATATTCATTGTATTACTATACAGGCCTGGGTGGTTTCAAGGAGTTTACCTATACCGAAAGCTATAAAACAACAGGAACCGGCTTTGATCTTAAACTGGGAGCTATATACCGGCTTACAGACTATCTGAGGGTAGGAGCAAGTTATCAGTCGCCTACGATCATTAAACTCACCGATACCTACTTATATCAGCTAAGCAGTACTTTTGATGAAGGCCCCGGTTCCAGTACCCAGTACCCGCCGGATAATGGAGGCCGCTTTAGTTACAAGATTATCACCCCACAGCGTATTACGGGTAGTGTGGCCTTTCTGTACAAGAAATTCGGGGCAATCAATGTCGATTATGAAAGCGTGAATTATGGACAGGCCAGTATTCAGAATATCTCAGGAGGTACGTATCAGGCTGATTTTTCGGGGGTTAATACCACCATCCGGAATAAATACACAAGGACCTCCAATTTGAGAGTCGGGGCAGAGGTAAATATTAAACCAATGTTTATCCGTTTGGGTTATGCTATGTATGGAAGCCCTTATGGCGATACATTTACCGGTTCTCTCGTAAGGAACTATGCCTCAGGAGGTTTCGGATTCAGAAATAATAAATTTTATGTGGATATAAGCCTGTTGAAACAGTTTGGAACCGAAAATTATTACATGTTTAACCCGAAATACGTTCAAAAAGCCATTCTAACAAATTCTGGCACGACTATTGCTGTTTCAATAGGGTGTAAGTTTTAGTGTAGTTTTTGTTTTATCGATTAATGGTTAGAAAAGAAAATCCTGGGGGTAGTGGCCCGGGATTTTCGCTTTAAAATTCGACTTTTATCAAAAACAAAGCAATAAAAAAGCCTCTCTGGATTCCAGGGAGGCTTTTTTTATGAGTTTATGGATAGCTTACAGTTTTTGAGCAAAACCTTCGCGGATTTTATCGGCTGCATATTCGCCACCGTATAATTTATCCTTGATTTTGGCAAAGCTTTCGATGGTATATTTTACATCTTCCAGTGTATGTGCTGCAGTTGGAATAAGACGTAAAATAATCATGCCTTTTGGAATCACCGGGTAAACAACCATGGAGCAGAAAATACCAAAGTTCTCGCGCAGGTCGATCACCATATTGGTAGCTTCCGGAATTGAACCACGCATGTAAACCGGTGTTACTGGTGTATTTGTAACACCAATGTCAAAACCGGCTTCTACCAGGCCTTTTTGAAGTGCACCGCTTATTTCCCAGAGCTTTGCACGATATTCAGGGTGTTTATTGATGAGTTCCAGGCGTTTTAACAAGCCATATACCAGTGGCATAGGCAATGATTTTGCAAATATCTGCGAACGCATGTTGTAACGGAGAAAGGTAACAACCTGTTTGGAAGAGCTGATAAAGCCACCAATAAGCGCGAACGATTTTGCAAAGGTTCCGAAATAAATATCGATACCATCCTGGCAACCCTGTTGTTCACCGGTTCCACCGCCATTAGGCCCGAGTGTACCGATACCGTGAGCATCGTCAACGAATAAACGGAAATTGAATTTCTTTTTCAGTTCAACAATTTCTTTGAGTTTACCCTGGTCGCCGCGCATTCCGAATACACCTTCTGTAATCACTAAAATACCGCCACCGGTTTGTTCAGCCAGTTTTTTGGCGCGTACCAATTGTTTTTCGCAATCTTCAATATCGTTGTGTTTATACACAAAACGTTTCCCCATGTGCAGTCGCACACCATCCAGGATACAGGCATGGCTTTCGGCATCATATACAATAACATCGTGACGGTCAACCAAAGCGTCAATAGCAGAAACCATGGCCTGGTAACCGAAATTACATAAAATGGTATCTTCTTTTTTTACCAGTTGTGATAAGCCTTTTTCGAGTGCTTCGTGGTAATCAGAGTTCCCGCTCATCATACGGGCCCCCATAGGAAGCGCCAGACCAAATTTTTGAGCGCCTTCCGTATCAGCCTGCCTTACTTCAGGATGATTGGCAAGACCCAGGTAGTTATTCAAACTCCAGTTCAATAATTTTTTTCCTCTGAAATTCATGTGTGGTCCGATTTCACCTTCCAGTTTCGGAAATGTAAAATAGCCGTGAGATTCTTTTGAATGCTCTCCGATCGGCCCCATATTCTTTTCAATTTTTGCAAAGATGTCTTTCATATAGATGATGCGTTATGGCTGCAAAATTAACAAAAAATAACCGGCTTTGGGAGGTTCAGCATACTTAATCATCAACAATTTCGTTGTTATTATTTCACATAATACTCTATCTTTGCACGGTTTGAAAAAAGGAATCATATATATATTGTTTGTATCCCTGTGGATGGTTAGCTGTGATGGATACAACAAATTGCTGAAAAGCAAGGATTACGAAAAAAAACTGGAGCGGGCTAAAATCTATTACGATAAGGGTAATTTTGTGAAAGCCAATACGCTGTTCGAAGAGCTTGTTCCTGTTTACAAAGGAACTGAAAAAGCTGAAGAAATCTATTATTTGTTTTCGTATTGCAATTATTACCAGGGAGATTACGCACTGGCCCAGTACCATTTCAAAAACTATTATCGCAATTTCCCTTCCGGAAAGCATGCTGAGGAATGTCTCTTCATGAATGCCTATTGCTATTACCTCAATTCACCGAACTACACCCTCGATCAGACGGATACAAAAAATGCCATGGCTGAGTTGCAGAATTTTATTGATCAGTTTCCTGAAAGCAGCCGTATCGATTCCTGCAATAAAATTTCGGATTTATTAAGGGCAAAACTGGAGCACAAGGAATATGATATTACCAAGCAGTATTTTAATATCAGTGATTATAAAGCCGCCATTACTTCAGGCAAAAACTACATGAAGGAATTCCCCGAATCAAAGGCCATTGATGAAATGTATTACATTATTATAAATTCATATTACCTTCTTGCGGTTAATAGTCTGGAAACCAAGAAAATAGAAAGATTGAATCTGGCTATAGATTTTTATAAAAAATTCGTAGATTTGTACGCTAATTCCAGCAGTTATGCCGGCAAAGCCGAAAACGTATACCAAAGCTGTTTGAAGTTAAAGAGTAATATTATAAAGCAATAAACATGGATTTTAAAAAGACAAACGCTGAACCAAGCACTGTAACACGCGACATCAGAAAATTTGATGGCCCTACAGGAAACATTTACGAAGCAGTGGCGATCATTAGCAAGCGTGCTAACCAGATCAGCTCAGAGATGAAAGAAGAGTTACAGGGTAAATTACAGGAGTTCGCCAGTCATTCAGATAACCTCGAAGAGATTTTTGAAAACCGTGAGCAAATTGAGATTTCCAAATTTTACGAAAAACTTCCTAAGCCTTCTTTGATTGCTATTCAGGAATTTCTGGAAGATAAAACGTATTACAGAAACCCATCAAAAGAACAGGATTAATCTGTTTGGATAAAATAAACATGAAGGCAGTTTTGTGAGAAGCTGCCTTTTTTATTATATGTTGCGCCATAAACACATAGTATTAGCCGTTACCGGTGGTATTGCGGCTTATAAGGCTGCAAGCCTGGTCCGCTTATTTGTTAAAGAAGGAGCTGAGGTACGCGTTATCATGACGAAAAGTGCCGAAGATTTTGTGACGGCTAAAACACTGGGTGTGCTTAGCAAACATGAAGTTGTTACCGGTTTTTTTGATGCAGGCGACAACTGGAATAATCATGTACACCTGGCCGAGTGGGCCGATATGATTGTGGTAGCTCCTCTTACAGCCAATACCATGGCCAAGTTTGCAAACGGCCTTTGCGATAATATTGTATGTGCCTGTTACCTTTCGGCCCGTTCGGTTGTATTTGCGGCTCCGGCTATGGACCTGGATATGTACAGACATCCGACAACGATCGAAAATATAGCAAAGCTCGAAAAACAGGGAACAGTTATTATACCGGCAGAACGCGGCGAACTGGCCAGCGGATTAAGTGGTGAGGGCAGAATGGCCGAGCCGGAACATATTGTTGAGTTTATTAAAGCACATCTTTCAAAAGGATTGCCATTATCGGGCAAGCGGGTACTCGTCAATGCCGGACCTACCTATGAAGCCATTGATCCTGTACGGTTCATTGGTAACCGGTCTTCGGGTAAAATGGGTGTGGCATTGGCCGATGCCTTTGCCGAAGCAGGAGCAGAGGTATATCTCGTGCTGGGGCCTTCCAATTGTTCACCACTTCATAAATCAGTGTCTGTTCAGCATGTAGAAAGTGCACAGGACATGCTGGAGGCATGTACAGCACATTTCAGCCGGGTAGATATAGCCGTGCTTTCGGCTGCAGTGGCCGACTATAAACCGAAAACGGTGGCCGGCCAGAAAATAAAAAAGAAAGACAGTACACTGAATCTGGAACTTATAAAAACAGCGGATGTATTAAAAACACTTGGCGAAACGAAGAAACACCAGGTTTTGATCGGCTTTGCACTTGAAACAGAAAATGTTGAGGAATATGCCCGTGAAAAACTGAAAAGTAAAAACCTCGATATGATTGTGGCGAACTCAGCAACTGAGGCAGGCACCGGCTTTGGAGTCGATACAAATCGTGTGACGATCATCGATAAACACAATAATTTGTATAAATTTGAGTTAAAGACAAAACAGGAGATTGCGAGAGATATTGTAAAGGCTACACTTGACTATATGATGCATGGGGAGAAAAATATGAATGATCCCGCCTGATGTATTCGTAAACTCTTTAAACTTTTTAAAAACCGATATGAAATACTTTAAGATCGTACTATCTGTTTTCTGTTTGCTTACGGGTTATATCAATGCCCAGGAACTGAACTGCCAGGTAAGTGTTGTGGCGCCTCAGATTCAGGGAACAACAGAAAAACAGATTTTTGATCAGATGCAGAAATCGATTTTTGAGTTCATGAATAATACCAAGTGGACCAAAGATAATTTTACGACTCAGGAACGCATCGACTGCTCTATTCTTATAAACGTGCAAACCAAATTGGGTACCGATGAATATAGCGGTACTATTCAGATTCAGAGCCGCCGCCCGGTTTATAAAAGTTCGTATTACTCACCTGTTTTCAATTACATCGACGAGAAATTTCAGTTTCGCTACCAGCAATACCAACAACTTGAATTTAACATCAATAACTTTTCCAATAACCTCACTTCCGTATTAGCGTACTATGCTTATATTATTATAGGTTATGATTATGATACGTTTTCTAATCTCGGAGGAACCGAGTATCTGCAGAAAGCACAGATCATTGTTGGTAATGCACAGGGCGCCAGTGAATCGGGTTGGAAATCGTATGAGTCGAATAAGAACAGATACTGGCTTGTGGAAAACGCACTTCAGCCTGTATTTCAGCCGATACGGGAATGTCTTTACAAATACCACCGACTTGGGCTCGATATCATGTATGAAAAACCAGATGATGGCCGTAAAGAAATTTTAAAATCAACAGATCTTTTACTGGGTGTTTATAAGCTTCGTCCGGCTTCATTCAATATGGAATTATTCTTTAATGCCAAGGCCGACGAATTTGTAAATATATTTTCCAAAGGCCTTCCCGATGAGAAAGCAAAGATCGTGGAAACCCTTTCAACTGTAGATCCTACGCGCACCATCAAGTACTCAAAAATACAGGGTAACTGAGCAGGACAGAGTTCTTAAAGACTCAAACATATTTTACTAATTTACTTACTTACTTGTTTAACTGCATGTCAACATGGAGGTCATGTTCTTTTTGCTTTTGTTTTTTTATATCTTCGCCCAAAAATCAATTTAGAAACATGAAAAGACTGGTATTTGCCATAGCGCTTATAGCAATGTATAAGGTTTCTTTCGGACAGGAGGAAACAAAAGCAGCCACTGCACTGCAGGCTGAAAATGATAAACTGAAAGCCCTGGAGGCTGATTCGGTAAAGCACTGGAAAATAGGAGGAATTATATCAGTCAACTCACAACAGGTATCCCTTACTAACTGGGCTGCAGGTGGTAACAATTCTATTTCAGTGGGTAGTTTGCTAAGCGTATATGCCCGTTATAAAAAAGGTAAATCAACCTGGGACAATAACCTTGAGCTGGCCTATGGTGTAATCAAACAAGGTAACAACCGCAAGTGGTGGAAAAACGATGACCGTATTCAGTTCACGACAAAATATGGCCGCGAAGCTTTTAAAAAATGGTATTATTCAGCTTTGGGTGATTTCAGAACACAGTTTGCTCCAGGGTATAATTATCCAAACGATTCCATTTACATCTCTAAATTCATGGCTCCGGGTTACGCCATAGCAGCGCTTGGTATGGACTATAAACCAAATGATAAATTCTCTTTATTTATTTCTCCGCTTACCGGTAAATTCACATTTGTAAATGACGACAGCTTAGCCCGTAACGGTGCATTTGGTGTACAGGCTGAGAAGCGTGATGCAGACGGAAAAATAATTCAGAACTATCAGAAGCATCGTGAAGAGTTCGGTGCTTATCTCAAAATGATGTATTCCACCAAGGTTATGGAAAACGTGAAATTTGCCACAACACTCGAGTTGTTTACCAATTATATGGAAACCCACTTTGGTAACGTAGACGTTAACTGGACTACTTTAACAACATTCCGTGTCAATAAATATATTTCGGCAACCTTAGCCACTCAGTTAATATACGATAACGATATCAGTGTATTGCGTAATTATGGAAATTATGGTTCAGCTAAGAATGGAACCTTTGGTCCTGATATTCAATTCAAGGAAGTACTTGCTCTGGGATTCTCTTACAATTTCGGAAGAAAATAATAACAGAACATGTTTATACGAAAAGAGCTGCTCACCCGAGCAGCTCTTTTCGTTTTTCGAAAGTAGTAATATTTTTATTGGGGGTATCCGATTCCACAAGTCCGTCTTTTAACCTCACAATACGATGTGCATGCAGGGCAATATCTTCTTCGTGAGTCACCAGGATAATGGTATTTCCGTTTTTATGAATGTCTTCAAATAAACCCATAATTTCCACGGAGGTCTTACTGTCGAGGTTCCCGGTTGGCTCATCGGCCATGATGATTGCCGGTTTGTTTACCAGGGCACGGGCCACTGCTACCCGTTGTTGTTCTCCACCGGAGAGTTGACTGGGTTTGTTACCAAACCGGTCTTTCAATCCCAGCATTGTGAGCAGTTCTGCCGCACGATCTTCCGTTTCTTTCTTTTTGTTTCCGGCGATCCAACCCGGGATGCATACATTTTCGATAGCGGTGAATTCGGGCAGCAGGTGA
>JAFDXR010000021.1 GCA_018267825.1 Bacteroidota bacterium
TGAACGTCCCGTTGTTTTCGGGGTGGCAAAACTACAAACTCTTTCTCATTCCACAAAATATTTTTACAAAAAAAATATCTTTTTTTCTTCCTCTCCTCAACTCTCCTTAGCTCTCCTTAGCAACCTTCTTCAAATAACGGGCTGCAAAGATACATGGTTTTTCCTTACTAAAAAGCTTTTAGGCCCTAATTTTTATTAACAATTCCAGTGATGCGCGGAACATATTGATAATGAGGTTTTTATTTTTTACCTGGTTTTTATTTTTTAATAGCATCCGGCTAAAAAATAATACCGGTATATTATTTCATGTTTACAAACTGCAGTGGAACATCGTAATTACCGCGGCGGCACAGGGCAATCACGGCCTGGAGGTCATCAATTTTCTTGGCAGAAACCCGGATCAGCTCATCCATGATCTGCGCCGTTACTTTCAGCTTACTGTCTTTAATATCCTTCATGATTTTCTTGGAGGTTTCACGATCAATGCCCTGGCGAACGGTAACATCTTTCTTTATAACCATTCCGGAAGGATAATGTTCCTTACTTTCATCGAGACAGCGCGGATCCAGTCCCTGTTTGATCATACGGCTGTGAATCGCATCAATAATAGCACGAAGACGCATATCGTTTTCTGTCGTGATATTAATAATCATATCTTTTTTATTGAGCTCTATCGTGCTTTTACTATCCCGGAAATCAAAGCGGTTCAATATTTCTTTTTTGGCTACATTGATAGAGTTATCAATGGTTTGCGGATCTGCTTTGCTTGTAATGTCAAATGATGGCATAGGTCGTTGTTTAAAAATGGAAGAACGAAGATAAGGAATTGAAAGGCGATTTTGAAGCCGCTTAATTTATCGCGACATTTGATATATGCGAATTGCTGTTTTTCAGCTGATATATGCCATAGCCCTGATTACGACGGGGTGCGTTGAGCATGACGAGTTTACGCAGAAACAAAGCATTGCAGGCAAACAACCTGAATCCAACACAGAAAGACTCGAGGAATTACCGGATTCACTGGAACGGTATCTTATTACCAAAGGACTGACAGACGTTGGTTCGCTCGACAGCACCATTCATGTGGCCCTCCACTACTCTACCGAACACAATTTTCTGGGAAAACCTATGTATCAGGGTCTAAAACGCTGTTACCTGCCCTGCGAAGTAGCCATTAAACTTTGCAATGCGCAATGGTATCTGAAACAGCAGTATCCTTATTACAGTATTGTTGTGTTTGATGCCGTGCGGCCCTTGTCGATACAAAAGAATATGTGGGATGAACTGGATATGCCGGCCTCCAAAAAAATAAATTACCTGGCACATCCCAGCGATTTGTCGCTGCATAATTACGGTGCAGCGGTCGACGTCGGAATTATCAGTAATGATGGGGTTTTGCTGAACATGGGTACAGCGTTCGACAGTTTCGACAGCCTGAGTGAACCCAAATGGGAAACGCATTTTCTGGCACTGAAAAAACTGGATACTGCAGCCTATAAAAACCGAATGGTACTTCGCCGGGTAATGCTGAAAGCGGGGTTTACAGCAATCACCAGCGAATGGTGGCACTTTAATGCAACCGATAAAAGCAGTGCTGCATTGAAATACCTCCTTATTGAATAAGATTCAACGGTACCGCCCCATTACCCGAATACAAAACCGTAAAACAGGAATTCTGCTGAGCGTTCGAAGTACCATGTGCAGTGCATTTCTTTCCGGGATAAGCATTTGCTGGACGACTGATTAATGTTCTATAGCCAGTTTCTGGTGATGCCTAAATCCGTTAGCATTTATCTCCACCATATATACCCCTGCCGGAATACCTGATACATCTATACTCTTCGAGCCGGAGGCCATAATACTATAATGCACGGTTCGTCCGCTTAAATCCAAAATACTTACCGAACACCCTTCACCAGCATTTTTTAAATAGACCATTGAATATGCAGGATTCGGATACAGGGCAAATGTGTTATCCTGCTCAAAGTCCTGAATCCCAGTAGTGGCAGAGCTTCCGATCTTGGCCACAAATGCTTCTGTATTATTGCCGGTGTTCAGGTTATAACTATCGAACTGGCAATTACTGTAAATACTACCATTGATGTAAAGATAGCCCCCAAGATCCATGGCAATGGAAGCTACCTGAGCAATAGAAAACGGACCAGGGCTTGCAGTTGCTTTGGCAAATTGTTCGAGGCCTACATTGTTTATTTTGAGAAGTACAATAACCAGTGTTGTCCCGGCTCCAAAAGGCAGATGAGGCTGAACTGTGTAGGTACCGTAAGCCGTTGTATCCGATATCATCAGCGCCGTGTAGGTATTTCCATATTTATCGGCTACAAGCGAGTTGAAGGGGCTCAACGTTTCCTTATAGGTATTGATCCACTGTGAAGCGCCGGAAGCATTGAGTTTTTCTACAAACTGTTGTTTTACATAGGTGGATGTATTAGGTCCCTGGGTAGCGTATGATAAGCTTCCTGACATGTAGATATTATTCTGCGCATCAACGGCGATATCATAATTTTCATCGGGTCCCTGCCAGATTCCGCTGCCGAATGCCCAGATGAAGGCGCCGGTGCTACCGTTAATTTTTAGCACCAACCGGTCGTTGAGTGAATTACCGACAGAATGCAGTACCGTATTTGTTCCAAACGTGATGTCGGTAACATACCAGCCGTTTACCACACAATTGCCGGCATAATCAATCGCAATAGAATTGGCTCCTGCCGGAGACTGCAAGCTGGCCGGATCATTCTGGCTGAACCACAGGGCATTTCCGGCGGCATCGAGCTTCATCACAAATAAACCGCCTACCATGGTGTGTGATAAAAAAGAACCCGTATTATCGAATACATATCCCGCGATATAAGCATTTCCTGATGGATCAACCGTTACAGCGTTGCTAAGCACACTGCCGCCACCCGTACTTCCTTTGAGCCAGATGGTATTTCCATTGGCATCGAGTTTGGCGATATAAGCCACAGCATGATCCAGATCATTGGGCGTACTATTGAGAAGATACTGGTTTCCAAAGCGAATGGTATCGCTTATGGAATAGCCGGTAATGAAAATATTGCCGCTATGGTCTGTTGCAACACCAGTGGCATAGGTATCACTTACATTGTAATAAGACCGTGCCCATACCAGTGAGCCATTCGGGTTGTATTTTGCCAGGTAAGGGTTTTTAGATCCGCCATCTCCTGAGAGTTCACCGGCTCCAAAATCGATACCGCCACCGGAAAAACTCCCGAAGCTATAGATATAATCATTGACGGTATCAGCAACAATCCCGCCGGTATTGGATGCATCGGGGTTACCATTACTATTTGTCTGATGAGCCCAGGCAAACTGCGGCGACTGGGCAAAAGCCAGGATCGACAATACGCTGAATGAAACAGAAAGTAAAATTGTTTTTTTCATGTGAATAAGGGTTGAATATCGTTACAGGAACAAAGCTAGACCAGGCTGAAAAAACCGGCAATCCTTCGAATGGATGAATTTGATATCCTGTAAAAAGAGGATATTTTGTTTCCTTATCAGGGCTGATAGGCATAATTGCTATCTTTAATGCAGGTTGTAAAAATGCACTTCCGGGTATATATATTCATGATGCTGGCATGCTGCGCACAGGGACTCTTAAAGGCCCAGGCAGACATGAAACAGGCATGGGTCAATAAACTGAATCAAAGCCGTGATACCAGTAAAGTGCTGAATTTCCTCGGCTATGGCCGCTGGTGGGAAGACAGCAATATGGACAGTGCGGCTGCGTATTATAAAAAAGCCGGGGCGCTTGCTCAAAAACTAAACTATACAACAGGCATTCTGTCGTACTACGCCAATTACACCTATGTACTGAACCAGCAGGGCAAGCTGGATGAAAGTCTCAGATTGAATTTGGAAGCGCTGGATATAGCCAGAAAAAAAGGGACTCATCAGGATGTGGCCGATTGTTTATTCAACACCGGATCCTGTTACAATAATCTGGGCAATTACGATAAAGCACTTACATATTACATTGATGCTGCGCATCTGCTGGAAACACTGCACGCCCATAAAGACCTGATTACTGTGTATGATAATATCGGCGGGGTATTTACAAACAGCGGACAATATCAGAAGGGACTTTATTATCATACGCTGGCACTTCAAAAAGCCAAACTGGATGACGACAGCATGGGCATTGCCAAAACACTCATCAACATCGGCAACAGCTACAACCTGTTGAACAACACTGCTGATGCGGAAAAGAACATCCGGCAAGGTCTGGCAATTGCCAGGATAAAAAACAACACCTATCTGGAAAGTATTGCATTGAATACACTGGCCGGAATATACAATGGCAAAAATCAATTCCGGGAAGCCGCCATTCAAGCGTATGAAGCCCTGAGGCTTGCCAAAAAAATTGATTCCAAGTATGCCGAAACGGAAGCCCTGAAAACAATACTGACCTCGTACCTGAGTCTGAAAGCCTACGACAGTTGCATTGTGTATGCCAATACCATTCTGCATTCGGGCAATGGCTTCCAGAACGGCCCGGATACTTATAAAACCTACGATATGCTGGCAGAGGCATACGCCGGGCATGGCGACTTTGCAAATGCGTTTTCGTTTCTGAAGAAATCGAAACACCTGCAGGATTCCATCAATAAGATTGAGGTAGAACGAAAGATGCAGAAGCTGGAATCGGATTATGTGGTTGCTAAAAATGAACGCCAGATCCTTTCACTGGAACAGGAAAAAAAAAGACAACAGTTGTTTATTATAAGTCTTGCAGGCGCTATTGTTGTTGGTTTTCTCATTGCGCTGCTCATTTACCGCAACGTACAATCCAAGCAAAAATCGGCCGAACAGCAGGCCATGGCGCGCGAAAAGGAAATTGCCACGCTTCAGCAGGAGCAGCAATTACTGGCGGCCGGTTATATTTTAAAAGGGCAGGAAGACGAAAGGTCGCGATTGGCCAGGGATCTGCACGACGGGCTTGGCGGATTACTATCAGGTATTAAACTAAGCCTGATGAGCCGCAATGATGCGATGAATGACAAATCGATGCTTCAGCTCGACTATGCTATTTCCGAAATGCGCCGTATAGCACACAGTATGATGCCTGAAGCCCTGGTGCGTTTTGGGTTGCAGGATGCATTACAGGATTTCTGCACTTCGTTTGCAGGCTCGGACGCATTCCGTTTGCATTTTCAGTCGTTCGGGCTTGAAGAAAGGCTTCATCAGAATATTGAAACCGTTATTTACCGGATTGTACAGGAACTCGTTACAAATGCCATTAAACACAGCCAGGCAAAAGATATATACATACAGTTGGTAAGAACCGAGCACGAGGTCAATCTGACTGTAGAAGATAACGGTATAGGCTTCGACAAAGATGCTCCCGAAATCAAGCACGGCATGGGTTTCAAAAACGTTATTAACCGTGTGGAATATCTGAATGGCAGGCTCGACATACAATCTGAAAAAGGACTTGGCACAACCATTACCATTGATTTTAACCTCTGACACATGCGTAAAACCCGAATATTTATTGTTGATGATCATCCCCTTGTAAGCGAGGGTTTATACAATATTCTGAACCGGGAAGATCATATCGAAGTGATCGGATCGGCTATTCATGCAAAGGAAGCCCTGGGTTTTCTGAAATCGCAGCAACCCGATATTGTGTTCCTGGATATAAACTTACCGGATATCAGCGGCATTGAATTGTGTAAAAAAATAAAGCAGGAATATCCAAACATCAAATGTATTGCGCTTTCGACCTTTAGTGAAAGCAGTTATATATCAAGGATGATCGAAAACGGTGCATCGGGCTACCTGCTTAAAAACTCCTCGAAAGAAGAGATTCTGAATGCGATTCAGCAGGTTGAGCAGGGAGGTCTTTATCTCAATGTGAGTATGGAAACCCTTTCGAAAGGACAAAACAAAATACCGTTTATTACCCGTCGCGAAAAAGAAGTACTGCAGTGTATAGCCGATGGTTTAACCAATCAGCAGATCGGCGATAAACTTTTTGTAAGTGTCACCACCATTAACACCCACCGTAAAAATCTGTTGACAAAATTCGAGGTCAATAATACAGCAGCACTCATCAAACTGGCAATACAACACCAGTTGATCTGAGTTTTATCAGGGTTTTTCGAGAGATTCTACAGCAGCATCATGCTCCTGCTTATCGGAGGCTTCATCGCCAAGATAGCGCTTGATCAGGAAATGCCCGAGGTAAATCATGGGCGTTAAAACAATGGCCAGCACCAGTTTGGTAGTGTATCCCTTGGCGGTATATTCCATTACCTGTTCAAAGGTCATGGAACGCTGAAGTAAAAAGAAGCCCACAAAAAGTACGGTGAACGAATCCACTAATTGCGAAATAACGGTGCTACCGGTTGCGCGCAGCCAGATCATTTTTCCACCGGTGAGTTTGTGCATAAACCAGAATGACCAGATGTCGACAATCTGTGAAATCAGAAAAGCCACTATACTGCCAATGGCCACGGAGCTTGCATTGCCAAAGACTTTTTTAAACATCACGTCATTTACGGGCGAATGTTCGGTAGCAGGAATGGCAATAGCAGCGTTGGTTATAACAAACATAAGCACAATCATGCCCGCCGTTATATAGGATAATTTCTTGACAGCCTGTTTTCCGAAAAACTCGTTCATAATATCGGAGGTCAGAAACACAATTGGCCAGGGCAGGATACCGGCTATGATATCGAAAAGGCCAATGTTAATAAACTTACATGAAATGAGCTCAGCCACAATGGCACATGTAATAAAAATACCGGCCATTACGGTGAAAAGAACTTCGCGTTTGGTTTTGAGAAACATGGGCTTACAATTGGTTTAAAAATTCGGTTATTGTTTTATATACGTGTTCAAGGTCTGCCCCGGTTGAGCAATACGGTGGAATAACATATAAAATATTTCCCAGTGGCCGCAATAAAATATGCCGTTTCACAAAATATTCGCTGATACTTTCGGCGGCCCGGTTCAGGTAATGGGTGTGCTCTGCCGTGTGCAATTCCACGGCCAGTATGGTCCCGCGGCATCGAACCTGTCTCACTCGCGGATGTGTCATTAAACTTACCTGGCAGCTGTGATGGCCGGCTTCTATTTCAGCAATTCGTTTCCAGGTCCCCTCCTCCTCCATCAGGTCAAGGCTTGCCAGAGCGGCGCTGCATGCTGTAGGATTTGCCGTATAACTATGTCCATGAAAAAAAGTACGCGTTTTATCATCGCTGATGTAGGCATTGTAAATAAACTGCGCGCAGCTTGTAACGCCCAATGGCATGTAACCACCTGTAAGGCCTTTGGAAAGGCACATAATGTCGGGTTTGTGCTCCAGGTAATCGACTGCAAAGAAACGTCCTGTACGGCCAAAGCCCGTCATGACTTCATCGGCAATGGTTATCACATCCTGCTCACGAGCCAGTTCAATCAGCTCATCAAGATAAGAGGCTTCGTACATCAGCATTCCGGCGGCTCCCTGGACCAGGGGTTCAAAAATAAATCCGGCAACATCGTGTGTTCTGCAATATGCCGAGAATTGTTCTTTTACAGCTTCTATATTGTGTTTGTTTGGCAGGGGAATTCTCACCACATCAAACAGTAAATGGCCGAATGCCTGGTTGAACACATTGCGTTCGCCCACACTCATACCACCGAATGTATCGCCATGATAAGCATTTTCGAGAGCAATGAAGGTGTGCTTCGGTTTGTGCAGATTATGCCAGTACTGAATCACCATTTTCAAAGCCACTTCTACAGCGGTAGAGCCATTATCCGAATAAAATATTTTTGACTGATTACCGGGTAAATGCGCCATAAGACGCTCTGCCAGCTGAACAGCCGGCTGATGTGTAAACCCGCTGAACATGGCATGTTCGAGCGTAAATAATTGTTCCGATACTTTTTTTGAAATATATGGATGGCAATGTCCGTGCAGGTTGACCCACCATGATGAAATGCCGTCGAACAGGCGATTGCCCGTATCATCAATAAAATAAGCCCCCTCGCCCCTGACCAGGTTCAATGGTTCTTCGGCATATTTCAAATGCGTGAACGGGTGCCAGATATATTGCTTATCCTTTTCTGCCAGGCTCATGATGCTGTTGTTTTAATAACAGTAGCTACAAAAGTACTTCCTGTAAATGTAAGGATTCTGCGTAACGTTTAACGGCTTCCTTATTTATCTCCGGCAATTCCGGAATTTCAGCAATGACAGGTACAGCAGCATGTGTACAGATGATGCGTTTTACATCGGCATCAAAATCACCGTTTAAAACAAGGCCTTTCAGCTTGTAGTGATGCTGCCGCAGATAATCGATCGATAAGAGGCTATGATTGATACAACCCAAATAGTTCCGGATCACGAGTATAACTTCTGCATCAAAGCGTTTGGCAAGGTCGATTACGAAATCCTTGTCGTTCAGTGGCACGAGAATACCACCGGCACCTTCGATAACAAGGTGTTTATCGGTAGCCGGACATTTTACGGCATCCATATCAATAACTGTATTTTCCAGGGCAGCCGCTAAATGCGGGGAAGCCGGTTCGCGGAAGCTATAGGCTTCTTTATGAATATGTGTACGGTTATTGCTGATAAGCGACCATACGGTCATCGCGTCTTCGGTCTGGATATTCCCACTCTGTATGGGTTTCCAGTAATCGGCCTCCAGTGCTTCGGTTAGTATGGCGGCAGCGAGGGTTTTGCCGACATCGGTTCCTATTCCGGTAACAAATAATCGCATATTTAACTGAATAATTTTATATAAGCCTGCCTGATGTGTTCTATGGAAAGCTTATGTGTAATATACTGATACGTATTTTCACCTACCTGCCTGTAATCACTATCTGTCATGGAAATATAGGATTCAATGGCGTGTACAAATGCATTTTTATCGTTAAGCGGAAGATCATAGCCTGCCTGGTGTTCATGGAGTTGCCTCCATGGTGTCTGATCCGAAATGATAACCGGCCTGCCGCAGAGCATGGCTTCTACAATGCCATGGCCGAAATTTTCATTACGTGTCGGCAGAAAAAAAACGTGATGCTCTGAAATGGCTTCTGCCACCCGGGATGGAGGAATACTCCCCATGTACTTCAGGGAGATGTTTGCCGGCGCATCCTTTGCCAGTGCCTGGCATTTTTCCCAATAGGCCGCATCTTCCACAGGACCGTATACATCGAGCTCCACCCTGCCAGCTTTGCAGGCTATTATTGCTTCAACAGCAAATAATATATTTTTGGTTTCACAAATCCGGGCGACAGTACATAATTTCAGTTCGCCGGCTTTCTTTTCAATGGTTTGGGTCCGGGCGGGTACATTGGGCAGATTGGATGCTTCGCGGACCACGGTGTCAGGCCCGATACGTCTGATGATCTCGGCTGTTTCTACGGGCGATGTTGCCTGCCACGTAATGTTTTTAAACAGGCCAATGGCGGCTGCATAAAGCAGAAAAAGTTTTTTCTTGAATGTCTTTGTCTGAAAAGCGCCATCGCTGAGCATGCCGCGTGGAGCAAGCACAAGGGGTGAATTAATTATGCCTTTGCGTTTGAGCTGTAAGGGAATAATGGTAAAGTATTTCGAAAAGAGGCTGTTCAGGTACAGGACATCATGCGGTGTTTCGCGAATGAGTTTTTCAAGCGTTGCGGCATGCATGTTTTCGCGGCTGATGTAATATACCTCCCGGTTCTGAAAGTTGGTCCAGGTATTGCTTTTCACCTCATGGTAAGGTTTTTCTGATTTAAAATCGGTGTCGGATGTAATTATTTTAAAATTAAACTCATCGGCCAGATGGTGTGTCAATGCAGCCACAGACTGAATAGGGCCTCCGGCAAGGTATCCGGGAAGAAACCAGTCGCAAAGTACGAGTATGGTTTTCTTAGTTTTCAACCTGATTCAGTTTCATCCAGTGATTCAGCACAACAATATGCCAGAGTCGCGACCACGTTATTTTAGGATCATTGGCCAGGAAACGGTTCCAGAGATCCAGCAACACGCCACGATCAACAATACCTCGTTTCGAAAATTCGACGAGGTTATTTTCACAAAAATCGCGGAGTTCATTTTTGAGCCATTCCTTCCAGGGAAGGCTGAATCCCATTTTCGGGCGGTTAATAATTTCTGGGGGAAGTAAATCAACCAGGGCATCAACCAATAATTTTTTCGGTGTATGCGGGTATTTATATTCGTCTTTTACGCCAAGTGCAAATTCAACCAGTTTATAATCCAGGAAAGGCTCCCGTACTTCCAGTGCAACAGCCATACTCATCTGATCGGTATCGCGCAGAAGCACGTTTTGCATATAAGTCTGAATTTCGTACAATGAACAGCGGCTCAGCACGTGTTCCTTATCGGTTTGTATATGTTTCAGGCGTTCGCGCAGGTATTTCGAATCGTCGGATGATTTACCCATCAGGGCCGCATAGTCTTTCGGGTTGAATAATTTCCGGTTAACCGGGTATGCATTCAACCCATCGATATGCGGTGCCGACAAGATTTCGGCTGTTTTATCACCCTGGACACTTTTCTTACGCTGGCTGATCACAGAGCCAGCCATGGAGCGCATAAACCTTGGTGCTGCGTTGAGCCACGATTTTTTGTCGAGCTCATAAAAGCGTTTAAAAATATCGTAGCCCGCAAATAATTCATCGCCACCCAAACCCGAGAGGGCCATTGTGATTCCAGCCTGTCGTGTTGCTTTTGAAACAATATAGGTATTGGGGCCATCGCCAGTTGGATGATCAATTGCTGCCAGTGCTTCGGGTAATTGTGCCAGGAAATCTGATGGTTTCAGACGGATTTCATGATGCTTTGTATGAAAGCGTTTTGAAATAAGACTTGCATAATGGGCTTCTGAAAACTCACGTTCATCAAAGCTTACATGAAATGTTTCTACAGGCTCCGAAGAAACCTTACTCATTAACCCAACAACAGCACTACTGTCAATACCACCTGAAAGGAAGGCTCCGAAAGGCACATCGGCCACCAATCGCCTTTCGACAGACTCGGTGAGAAGCTGATTAACGCCTTCGCAGGTTTGCTGATACGTCAGGTCTTCTTTGCTTTTTGTGTATTGATTAATATTCCAGTATTGTGTCGCACTGAGTTTAGCTCCGCTGAATTCGAGATAATAACCCGGCATCAGCATCTTGACATCTTCCAGGATCGTGTTGGGTGCATGCACCGTTTGGTACTGAATATATTCAGCCACTGATGTAGCCGATAATTTACGGCTGATGCAACCGGAATTTAGCATGGCTCTGATTTCGGAAGCAAATATAAACTGTCCGTTAATGAAGCTATAATACAGGGGTTTTACGCCCAGGCGGTCTCTTACTACAAACAAATGCTTCTCCTGTGTATCCCATATAGCAAAGGCAAACATACCATTGAAATAGTTGAGACATTCTTTTCCCCAGCGCATATAAGCTACCAGGATAACTTCGGTATCGGTATTGGTTTTGAAAATATAAGGTACCTGTCCACTTCCAAACTGAGCGCGTTGCAGTTCGAGTTTCAGTTCCCTGAAGTTGTAAAGTTCTCCATTATATACTATAACATAGCGGTTATCCTGCGAAAAAAAAGGCTGGTTACCTGCTTCGGAAAGATCGATGATCGAGAGGCGGCGGTGACCGAGGCAAACATCATGATCCTGCCAGATTCCTTCAGCATCAGGGCCGCGGTGGCTGATACTGTCTGTCATGGCCTTTACGGCCGATCTTCTTTTTTCCGGGTCTGAATGAATGCCTGCAATGCCTGTAATTCCGCACATAATTTTATGCTAAACCAATGGATTGACGGAATTTTGGACTCCGGATCATGTTACTGATCCCTTCCTCGATGGTGATGAGTTCACGACCGAGAATGCTTCTCATTTTACTGTTATCGGGCTGACGGCGGGTCATATCGCCTTCTTTAAGGGGCGGCAGGTGAATGACTTTTGATTTCGATCCGGTCATCGAAATAACCATATTGGCCAGATCAATCACTGTCATGAGTTTATCGCTGCCGATGTTAATGACATCATTTTTCAGAAGTCCATCCCGTAGAATATTCACACAGGTATCAACGGTATCATCCACATAAGTGAAAGTACGTGTTTGCTTACCGTCTCCGTAAATGGTAATATCTTCATGCTTGAGAGCCGAAGCCAGGAAACGGGATACAACAAAGTCGGTACTCTGGTTGGGTCCGTATGTATTGAAAAAACGGAAAATGGTGTATGGTAAGCCAAACTCCTGCCAATAGCTTCTGAAAAAACATTCGCCCACATTTTTGACCACGGCATAGGGCACTCGCGAATTAAGCGGTGTACGGTATTCATGCTGTGGTAATTCAACCGGTTCGCCATAAACTTCGGAAGATGAAGAAAAATAAACGTGTTTCACCGATGAGTTCTTGGAAAGGTTCAGCACATTGCGGATACCTTCAATATCATTGAGAACACTCACAGGGTTCTCCTGTGTACGGTGTACACCTACAACAGCGGCGAAATGAAATACATAGTCGAAGTTGTATGAATGCATAACCGTGGAAATGTCATGGAATGTATTGACATCGGCCTTAATGAATTTCCAGTTTTGAAACTCAGGAGAAGGGAGCTTGGACATAAAACCGGTACTGAGATCGTCGACCACAACCACAAAATTGGACGGATCGAGGATGAGTTTTTCGACCAATGCACCACCCACATTACCTGCACCACCTGTCACTAGAATCTTGTTCATACACCTTTATTCTTGTTCTAGCGAAGATAGAAAAAAAGATGCTATGATCTGTTAAGAAAAACCAGCCTGCCCGGAAATTACAATCTTTCTGACACTACCGGAAATTTTCAGGAAATAGATTCCCTGAGCCCAGGCGGAAGTATTTATATAAGGTGTGCCCGTTACAGTACAATGATAAACAACATCACCAAAAGCATTGAAGACATCCGGGGCGAAAGATCCGGGCGCTGAATTCTGTAAAGGTTATTGGTCTGGCGGCATGAATCTCCCTGATAAGGACCCAATAGGTTAAAGAAAATCAGGTGCGGGATGAGAAAGCCAGTTGGAAATCTTTCTCATAGCTAATACCAATTGGAATCTCCACCTGATTAATAAATATACTTTTGCGATATAATTTTTCAATTTTCTGAATAGGTACGATAAAAGACCGGTGAACCCTGATAAAATCTTTTGATGGCAGATTGGTCAGAATATTTTTCATGGTCATACGCGCTACAATGGGTTTACGACCCTGTACATGTATTTTCAGATAATCATCGAGTCCTTCGATGTAAAGTATATCTATCAATGGCAATTTAATGAGGCTATAATCGGCACGGATGTATATTTCTTTGGGTTCTGCATTTTTCTTGTTCCGCTGAAAATCATAATACTCACAGGCCTTGTTCACGGCCTGCTCAAAACGCTCAAAGGTAAAGGGCTTCAACAGGTAATCGATAGCGTTAAGAGCAAAGCCTTCAACAGCATACTCTGTATAAGCCGTGGTAAAAATAACCATGGTCTGTTTTTTCAGAGACCGGTATAAATCCAGACCGCTTAAAGACGGCATATTGATATCCAGAAACAACAGATCAACAGGCGATTCATCCAGAAACGCCAGAGCTTCGCTTGGTCGGTTAAACGTGCGCTTCAATTCGATCTGACTTGATTTTGCACAGAAATTCTCGATCACTTTCAGTGCCGGAATTTCATCGTCGATAGCAATGGCTGTTATCATGATAATGTTAAGTTTAATCGCATTACATAATGCGTGTTTGTATCATCAATCAATAAGGTGTGTCGCCCGGGGTATAATAAATTCAAGCGATTCCTGACATTATTGATACCGATCCCGCTTTTTTCTTCTTCGGTGATATGTACTTTTACTTTGCGGTTACCTACAAAAAGGCTCAGATTATTTTCTTTAATATTTATTTCCACAAAAATTTCTGAATCCTCTTCGGCATTCACACCATGCTTAAATGCATTCTCCACAAAGGGAATCAGAATCAGCGGCGGGATTCTGTAACCATCCGGCGAACCAAAAATATCGAACGAAAGTTTCACACTCCCGCCAAAGCGGAACCGCTGAAGTGCAATATAACTCTGCAGGTAGGCTATTTCTTTCTCCAGGGGTACAAAATCCTTATTGGCCTCACTGAGCACATAACGCATCATCGCCGATAATTTCACCACGGCTTCCGGCGTATTATCAGATTTTTCAATAGCCATAGAATAAATGCTATTGAGCGTATTGAAAAGAAAATGCGGATTGATCTGTGCTTTCAGGTAAGATAATTCCACATCTACCTTCTCCTTTTCAGCAATACGCCAACGGTCGCGAATCCGCATGAGTAATGAAAAGCTAAAAACAATGACGAATTGAGGAAAATGCTGATTTAGTTCATGAAAAAAAAACTGTCTGAATGCCGACCCTCTATACGGCACAAACATCCGCTGCTGTATCATGGATGGAAGGCCGGAAACAGGAACCGGCTCATAATCCTGATTGATGAGGAGGTAAGGTATAAATGACACCAGCATATACCCCAGTAAGGTACATGCAATGAACCACGTAAATTTCTTATTAAAATAAAAAGAAGGAACAATCACATAATAGTTAAAGTAGAAGTATGCGACCAATAAAACATATGCCAGGAAATCTCTTTGAAACGGTGGCACCTTAAACAGGTTACTGAGCGAACCAAAATCAGGCGAAAACAGAATGGGAATTGTCAAAAAACAAATACATCCCAATACATGAAACATAATCTGGCCTGAACGCTTATTCATCGTATACACAAATTTACTGAAAACTCAACGCATGTTGGGCACATCCTGTGCTTTTGAGGTGAGGTCCCTGTTTTTGCCGGTATACGGGGCCCTTCGCCATAAAAAAAAGCCTGACACCGAAAAAACGATTAACTTTGTCGGGTATGAACGCCGAACTTATTTTATCTGAACATATTGCCGCTATTGTAAACACATTATATGGCCTGCAAACAGAGCCACAATCTGTGGTTCTTCAAAAGACAAAAAAAGAATTTGAGGGAGATCTCACACTGGTTGTATTTCCTTATGTAAAGGCCTCAAAAGCAGGTCCGGAACAAACCGCCCAGCAGATCGGTGAGGCGCTGAAAGCCCGCTGTGCCGATGTACATGCATTTAATGTTGTAAAAGGTTTTTTAAATATTTCGTTTACGGATGCTTTCTGGCTGCAGACCCTGAAAAATATGGCCGCCACCAAACACTTTGGCACCAAAGCAGCCGGCAGCAGTGGTAAAACCATTATGCTGGAGTACTCTTCGCCCAACACCAATAAACCCCTGCACCTGGGTCACATTCGTAATAACCTGTTGGGTTACAGTGTGTCTCAGCTATTGAAAACCCAGGGGCACCATGTGATCAAAGCCAACCTGGTGAACGATCGTGGTATTCATATCTGCAAAAGCATGCTTGCCTGGAAAAAATTCGGGAATGGCGAAACCCCAAAAAGCAGCGGTATGAAAGGCGATCACCTGGTAGGAAAATATTATGTGGAGTTTGATAAAGCCTACAAAAGAGAAATACAGGAACTGATTGCAGCCGGACAAAGCAAAGAAGAAGCAGAAAAAAATGCCCCCATGATGAAAGAAACCCAGGATATGCTCCGCCAATGGGAAGCCGGTGATACAGCGACCATTGATCTCTGGAAAACCATGAATGGCTGGGTGTACGAGGGTTTTACCCAGACATACAACATGTTGGGTGTTGACTTTGATAAAATGTATTATGAAAGTAATACCTACCTGCTCGGGAAAGAGCTGGTGCAGGATGGTCTGGCCAAAGGTGTGTTTTATAAAAAAGAAGACGGCAGTGTGCGGATTGACCTGAGTAAAGAAGGTCTCGACGAAAAAGTTGTGCTCCGGAGCGACGGTACATCTGTGTATATTACCCAGGATCTTGGAACCGCCATTGAGCGCTTTAAGGAGTTTCCAGAGCTCAACCAGCTTATTTATACGGTGGGCAATGAGCAGGATTATCACTTTAAGGTATTGTTCAAAATACTTGAAAAACTGGGCTATGCCTGGGCTAAGGAATGTTACCACCTGTCGTATGGTATGGTTGAACTCCCCGAAGGAAAAATGAAAAGCCGTGAGGGTACGGTTGTTGATGCCGATGACCTGATTCATGTGATGATTCAAACGGCCCGGGAAACAACTGAGCAACTTGGTAAAACAGAAGGACTGGCGGAGCACGAATTACAACACCTTTATATTACAGTTGGTTTAGGTGCGCTGAAATATTTCATTCTGAAGGTGGACCCTAAAAAGAAAATGCTTTTTGATCCGAAGGAGAGCATAGATTTTAATGGCCACACCGGTCCGTTTATACAATACACACACGCCCGGATTTGTTCCATACTCCGGAAAGCAGAAAGTCTGTTTTCAACATTTGAAGTGAATACCAGCTTAACGTTACATGCGAGGGAACGTGAACTGATACGCTCGTTATATGAATTCCCTGCTGTATTAAGTGAAGCTGCCAACGGCTATAATCCGGGATTGGCAGCCAATTACATATATGAGCTCACCAAGCTGTTCAACCAGTTTTATCACGATTGCCCGGTTCTGAAAGAAGAAAATGAAGCCATTCGGAAATTACGCCTGAGTCTTTCGGAAACAACCGCTAATGTGATTAAAACAGGCATGAATACACTCGGCATTGATGTGCCGGAACGGATGTAGTGAACCTATGAGTTTTATTTACGTATAACCAGACAATAACCCAAAAAATCAAGTGTCCTGAGTACCGACAAGATCATATTTGAGGAAAAACAATACATGGGACATAACCGTCTGAGCATTATCTGGCGCACCATTCTGGCCTTGTTTTGCTTTATTGGTTATTACTGGAGTGAGAATCCAAAGCCTGTTCAGGTTTCCATTATTCACATTGGCTCCTACCCGGCTCTCAACCTCCCGAATTCGGGTACCATGTTTTTCTTTGTGGGCGTCTTCATCATGCTGCTATCTATTGGGCTTACGTATGTGCTGCATACCCATATCAGGGTTTACAGTGATTATATCCTGATCGATGGTTTCTGGACTGCACGCCGGATCAAGATCAACCTTCACACCATTATTCACATCCGGAAGAGCAAATACAAAAAGCACATCTTTCGCCGGGCTGTTTATAATCTGCACTCCCGGGGTATTATCCGGTTTTATACCAGCGGACGTGATTTTGTGGAAATGCGTGACGATTCCGGTTTTACCTACCGGATCGGTAGTCAGCGTTCTTCGGAATTGTATTCCCTTCTCAAAAAACAAATCCACACCCTCCATTTCAACAACAACTGATTTTCGTCGACAGGGTTGATTTAAATCAAAATTAATGGCTTTTTTATCCGTTATTTTATGGTTTTTATCTAAAAAATGATATTTTTGCCTCTCTTGTAAAACGACCAAGATTATGAAGAAAAGACTATTATTTATCCTGCCGGTGTTGCTGATTTTTAATCTCCTGAAAGCGCAGTTACCCTCAGGTTCATATTCCGATTATTTCCGTGAAGGAAGTTTTTTATTGCTGGAGGAAAACTTTGATATGGCATTGAAAAATTTCACGGAAGCCTATAATAAAGATTCTTCTTCTGCCAATATCAATTTCAATATGGGATACTGCTACCTGAATTCGTCAACCGAAAAAGGAAAAGCAGAACGCTACCTGGCCAAAGCCATTACCAATGTTTCCAAAGCCTATACACAGGACAATCCTGCAGAAAAAAGTGCTCCCCCGCTCGCTTTCTTTTACTATGCGCGCGCCTTACACATCAATTACAAATTTGATGAGGCCTTAAAACAATATACGTATTTTGAAGACACTTATGCTAAAGACAAAGCCACCCGTAAAGAAGTGGAGTATTACAAAATGCAATGTCAGTATGCTAAAACACTGGTGTCGGCTCCGATTAACGTAGAAGTGAAAAACCTGGGCGACAGCATCAACAGTGAATATCCGGAATACAGCCCGGCACTGAGCGCCGATGAGCGTACTATTATTTATACAACATGCCGCCCTACAACAACCGGTGGAGAAAAAGAACCGAACGGACTGTACAATGAAGATATCGTGATCGCTTACAAAGATGATAACGGCAACTGGACCAAACCTGTTTCTATTTCTCCATATATCAACTCCAGTGGCATGGAAGCTTCCATTAACCTGACTCCGGACGGGCAGACACTCATTGTGTATAAAGATGCCGGTGAAGGTGGAGGTGGAAACATTTATTACAGTACCTGGGATGGCAAAGACTGGAGTTCATTACAGGCCTTTGGTTCCGACATCAACTCTAAATACCATGAAAGCCACGCCTGCTTAAGCGCTGATGGCAATACACTTTACTTTGTTTCTGAAAGACCGGGTGGTTTTGGCGGACGCGATATTTACCGTTGTGTGAAATTACCAAACGGCAAATGGAGTCTTGCTCAAAATATGGGTGGTGTTATTAATACCGAGTATGATGAAGATGGTGTATTTATTCACCCGGATGGTGTAACCATGATCTTTGCTTCACGCGGACATCAATCAATGGGCGGATTCGATATTTTCTTTTCTACCATGGATGAGGATAAGAAATTCTCTGAACCCATGAACATGGGCTACCCGATCAACACGCCTGATGATGATATCTTCTTTGTAACATCACCGGATGGCAAACGCGGTTACTTCTCTTCAGCCAAAGATGGTGGTTACGGTGAAAAAGATATTTATCAAATGTTTATTCCGGATGCCAAAGAAAAACCACTCGCTTTATTCAAAGGACACATCATTCCTGCTGACGGTGAAAACCTCCCGGAAGATTTAATGATTGTGGTAACGGATAAGGAAACCGGCGAAATTGTCGGAACCTATAAACCAAAACAAAACGGTACTTACAGTACTATTTTACCTCCGAACAAAAATTATAACTTCTCTTACCAGTCAAACGGGCAGGAATTCTACAATGAAGACTTATATGTAAGCAACGACATCAGCTACCAGGAGATCAAAAAAGAAATCAACCTGGAGCCTGTGAAACTGCTTGGGCACGTGGCTGTAAAAACAAAAACGGTTTCCCTGAATACCATTGTGCTTAATAACCCGAAAGACAAACAAGCCGTTCCGAATGCCAACATTACCCTCACCGAAAAAGGCGGATCTGACACGAACTATACCGTAGATGAAAAAGGCAAAAAAGAAGGAACACCTCTGGCCAATGACAAACAATACACCATTGTTGCAGAAGCTAACGGCAAAAAATCGAATGTACTTTCATTTAATACTGTTGGTGTAAAAGGCAGCAAGGTTATCAACCAGATTCTTTATATGGAAAGCAAACCGGCAAAAACATTTGACCTGCCGCTTAACCTCACTGTTGTAAACAAACAGCGTAAACCTCTGGAGGGAGCCAAAGTAACGGTTACCGGAAATGATGGCAGCCGTTTTGAAGGCACCACAGACAGCAAAGGACGTATTACCGGTATTGATCTGCTGCCTGAAGTAAATTACGATGTGATTGCTGAAAAAGATGGTGAAACATCTGATAAACTCCTCATCACCACCCTGAATACAAAAGCCAATAAGGCCTACAACAAAACCATTACAATTAAAGGTGGTTCGGCAGTTGTATCCAATAACCATGGCAATGGTAATGACAACAATGGTAACAATGCTCAGCATGCAGCCTGTGGCAAACCGGTTTATTATAAATACAATTTCGCTTATGATAAAAACAGCACAGATGAAAATCAGCAAAGCTGGAATAACCTGATCGAAAGCCTTGTAACCATGACTAAATCCTGCAGCCCTACAGTTAAAATTTTATCCAGTGCGTCGCAGGTTCCAACGCATTCATTCAAAAACAACCATGAGCTCGCTGAAAGCCGTGCCGATAAAATGGAAGAAGAAATCAAAGCTGCTGTTGCTGCCAAAGGTGGCGATGCCGGTAAACTGATCTTCGAAAAACATGCAGCGGTACGTGGCCCTCAGTATATGGGCGACTGGGATACCGGGCGCGAAAAATACAAAGCGTTCCAGTACGTCAAAGTCATTGCAAAATAAGCCAATCAAAAACCCCGCTTCGTGCGGGGTTTTTTGTTTAATGCCGGAAAAATAATGTCAGACTTTTTCAGTGTGACAAAAAATGTCGTTGAGTGATTTATTTATCTTCATAGAATTTCTTCATAAAACTTTCCATGAACCAATCCGGTGGCTGACAAGGTTTATTCTTTGCTTTATCAATAAACACAAGGGTTACAAGGCCTGTATTGAGAAGTTCCCTGTGTTGATTGTAACATTCGTAATGAAACGTGATCCGCACATTCGGCACCTCGCGGATGCTTGTTACAACGGTCACTTCATCATCGTAGAAAGCTGGTTTCTTGTACTTTACCTGAAAATCGACCACCGGCAACAGAATACCGCGATCTTCCATTTCCTTATAACTAAAGCCTAAGGTTCGCATCGCCTCTACCCTGCCAACCTCGTAGTACTGGGCATATACACCGTAGTAAGCATAGCCCATGCGATCGGTTTCGCCGTAGCGAACTCTTAACATTGTTTCTGCTTTTATCATCAATTTTTATCTTAAATTTATAGGTCTAACCAGGTTCTAAAAATATGTATTTCCGTTTACGATACCTCATTCTTTTTTCAGCATTTATCAGTGTTTTTGCATGCCGGCATAAACTCGTTGTATCCTCGGTATCCGAAACCCATTATAGTATTGATCAGAACGCGGTTGACTCGTCGTTATACAAAAGCATTGCACCTTATAAACAAAGTCTTGAAAAAGAAATGAGCCAGGTACTCATTCAAAGTGAAGGTGCATTTACCAAAGGTGATGGAGAAAACAGCCTGGGAAATTTTGCTGCCGATGCGATTTTATTTGAAACCAAAAAGTGGCTTGGTAAAGATTCGGCAATGGCCGATGTTGTTATTTTAAACAAAGGCGGTTTACGAAATTCATTACCCAAGGGAAATATCACAGTGAATCACATGTTTGAGCTCATGCCTTTTGAAAATGAAGTTGTTTTGCTGAAGCTGAGTGCTGAGCAGTTCAGTGTGATGATACATAAAATGGCGGAGAAAGGCGCAGTTCCGATGGCCGGGATACGCATGCTGGTAAATAATAACACGCCGGCAGAAACCTATGTGCATGGAGAGCCGTATAACCCAACAAAGCCGTATTATGTAATAACTTCCGATTACCTGGCCAATGGTGGCGACAGCTATTCATTTTTCAGTAATCCGCTGGAGCGAAAAGCCACAGGTATTAAAGTACGTGATATGTTTATTAATTATTGCAAAGACCTGAATGCCGCAGGCAAAACATTAAAACCTTATCTGGATGGCCGGTTTCAAACATCAAAATAGACGCGATTTTTTAAAATATTTTATCGGAACATCGGCTGTATTAGCTGGTTTTCCTGCTATTTCGAGAGAAGCCTTAGCGAAAAGCGATCTCGTTAAACTCACTATTTTATATACCAACGACACACACAGCCGGATTGAACCCTTTCCGGATAATGATCCCAAATATCCCAACAAAGGCGGTTTTGCAAGGCGTGCGGCGGTGATCGATCAATTGCGCAAAGACAATGAACATGTTCTCCTGCTCGATGCCGGTGACATTTTTCAGGGCACGCCGTATTTCAACATGTATCATGGCGAACTGGAATATAAACTCATGACCATGATGGGGTATGATGCGACAACCATTGGCAACCATGAGTTTGACCTGGGCATTGAAAATATAGCCACTCAAATGCCACATGCAGGCTTCGCTTTTGTGAACTGTAATTACAACTTTACCGATACCCCATTGCACGACAAAATTGTGCCTTATAAAATATTCAATAAGGGAGGTTTGAAAATCGGGGTGCTCGGTATTGGTATTGAGCTGGCAGGACTTGTTGATAAAAAAATGTATGGGAATACCCTTTACTCAGATCCGGTAAAAAGTGCCAATAATACAGCCCGTCTTTTGAAGCAGGATATGGGTTGCGATTATGTGATTTGTCTCTCGCATATCGGCTTCAAATATGAAGACAAAAAAATCAGTGATTCGACACTGGCACCACAAACTGAAAATATTGATCTTATTATTGGTGGTCACACACACACCTTTCTTGAACACCCAGTAAAATCAAGCAATGCAAAAGGAGAAGATATTTATATAACACAGGTTGGATGGGCTGGAATATGGCTCGGAAAAATAGACGTTCTTTTCTCACACAATAAGAAAAAAATCACACATAATTCAGATAATAGAAAAATTTAAAAAAGCAACACGGTTCCGAAAATTTTCTGAAATTTTTTATCGTTTTTTTCCTTGTGTAACTAAATAAAGCATCTATATTTACAAACTGTTAACTGTTGATAACACTACCCTAATATAAACACAAAACCTATTAAGAAATTTATGAAGGAAAAGACGGCAGAATCGGTGTGGAAAAGTTGCTTAAGCGTGATTCAGGACAATGTGAGCCCGCAGAATTTTAAAACATGGTTTGAACCCATTAAAGCAATTAAAGTCCAGGATCAGGTATTAACGATTCAGGTGCCTTCTCAATTCTTTTACGAATGGCTCGAAGAACATTACATTACCATTTTAAAAAAAGTAATTCGTAAAGAGCTTGGTGCGGAAGGACGCCTGGAGTACAGCATTGTGATGGATAACGGTACAGGTAAAACGGAAAAACCAATTACCCTGAAAGTTCCTAACATTAACACCAATTTAAAAAACCCATCTGTTTCTATGCCTGTTGACATTGGAAACGGAGGCATCAAAAATCCATTTATCATCCCGGGTCTCAAAAAAGTTTCTGTTGAATCTCAATTGAACCCTAACTACTGCTTCGACAACTTTGTTGAAGGTGACTGTAACCGTTTGGCCCGTAGTGCCGGTTTTGCTGTATCGCAAAAACCAGGTGGAACAGCATTCAACCCCCTCCTGCTCTATGGTGGTGTTGGTTTGGGTAAAACCCACCTTGCACAGGCCATTGGTATTGAAATTAAAAAGAACTTCCCGAATAAAACCGTATTATACGTTCAGTCTGAGAAATTCATTGCTCAGTTCATCGACGCCGTAAGAAACAACAACCAGAATGATTTCGTGCACTTCTACCAGATGATTGACACGCTGATCATTGACGATATTCAGTACCTCGCAGGAAAAGAAAAAACACAGGATGTGTTCTTCCACATCTTTAACCACCTGCACCAATTGGGTAAACAAATCATCCTGACTTCTGACCGTGCTCCGGTTGAAATGCAGGGTATCGAACAGCGCCTTTTATCCCGCTTTAAATGGGGTTTAAGTGCCGACCTTCAAACGCCTGGTTTAGAGACCCGTATCGCTATCCTCGAGAAAAAAGTTTACAACGAAGGAATCCAGTTACCGAAAGAAGTATGTGAATATCTGGCATACAGCATCACATCAAACGTACGTGAACTCGAAGGCGCCCTGATCTCATTACTGGCTCAGTCGTCGCTCAACAAGAAAACCATTACCCTGGAGCTTGCCAAACAAATGATCGATAAGTTTGTGAAAAGCACAGCCCGCGAGGTATCTATCGATTATATCCAGAAAGTGGTATGCGACTACTTCGACCTGGCCATTGACCTGATGAAATCCAAAACACGTAAACGTGAAGTGGTTCAGGCCCGCCAGATCGCTATGTATTTTGCTAAAAACATGACCAAATCGTCGCTCGCTACCATCGGTATGCACTGCGGCGGTAAAGACCACGCTACGGTTCTTCACGCCTGCCGTACCGTTAACAACCTCATGGACACCGATAAACGCTTTAAAGCCTATATCGAAGAACTCGACAAAAAGATCAGCATCAACAACTAATCCCCCCTTATAAGAATCCATTTGTTAAAAATCCCCTGTACACGAAACAGGGGATTTTTTCGTTATATTCGTATCCTTCAACTCCGTGAAGAAAACGCTATCCATATTCTCACTCCTTCTCAGCCTCGGTCTGTATGCACAACAATATCCGTGGTGGACACAATACCGCGGACAGCAATACATGCTTAATCCGGGTTTTTGCGGCACAAAACGACTGATTGATGTCAGGCTCAATTACCGCAACCAATGGGTTGGTTATGATGGTGCTCCGAAAACATATGCACTCTCGATCAACAGCCGCCTCTGGAAAGGACGTATCGGTGTGGGTGGATTTATGTTCCAGGATAATATCGGACCGTTCAGAAATACAGTAAGCAGCCTCACCTTTGCATACCATATTAAATTCCCGGATTCGGAACTTTCATTTGGTGTTCAGGGAAATTACCTGAAACAAAAATTCGTTGGAACAGACGTGACACTACGTAACCAACAGGACAGAGCGATTAACCAATACATTACCGACGCGGCAGGTACCTTCGACGGAAGTTTCGGACTTGTATATTACAACGATCGTTTTCACCTGGCAGCAGGCGCCAATAATATTATCGGAAGCGAACTGAAACATTATAAAAAAGACAGTTTAAAAAGCGGCAAATACACCAACACGGCGCATTATAACGTATCTGCAGGTTACAACTGGGCCGAGAATCCTGATTTCGTATTTGAGAACTCTGTTATGGCCGTATACACAAGCGGCATGCCTATCCTGATTGATTATACGCTTCGTCTGCATATTAAGAAACAACTCATGGCGGGGTTTGCCATTCGCTTTAAAGATGCCGTGGCCCTGCAACTGGGATATACCATCATGGATCAGTTTCAGATCGTGTACTCTTACGATTTTGTAACATCCCCATTGAGACATTATCAGAGTGGTTCACATGAAGCCAAATTCATCTGGTCGACCAACCTGGGCACCGATAAAAAAAGAAGAGGCCTGAATAGGGATTTTATCCGTCAGAAGTTTCAATACCTTTTATAACCTGATTCCCATCACGAGTACATCATCTACCTGTTCCTGTTGACCTCTCCAGGCTTCGAAGCGCTGCCTGAGGATTTCTTCCTGCTTCTGCATGGATTGCGGATGTATCGATAAGATCAATTCTTCGAGCTGCCTGTATTTGAATTTTTTACCGCTTGGTCCGCCAAACTGATCGGCATACCCATCGGTATAGAGGTAAAGCATATCTCCGGGTTTGTAAGTCACTGTAAACACCTGAAACGATCGCAGATGCTCTCCTTTGCCAACCGGCATTTTATCATAACCCGGATATATAAGCTGTTCGCCCGATATTAATACCGGTTCATTGTTGGCTGCTGCATAGGTTATGGTCTGCGCGGCTTTGTCGATACACAATAAAATTCCGTCAAAGCCATCCTTCTGCTCTTCCCTACCAATGCTATCGGTGAGTCGTTGCCTTACATAATCAAATACTTTTTCGGGGCCGCTTATATTTTTCTCGATAATAGCTTCACTCATAAAGCCTGTATTCAAAAGGCTCATAAATGCCCCCGGAACACCATGGCCGGTACTATCGCACACTGCCAGGTAAAACCTTCCATTGGATTCGGTAGCCCAGTAAAAATCACCGCTCACAATATCCTTTGGTTTAAACAGAATGAAGTGTTCGCGCAGGTGTTGCGACAGGTATTCGGGACTTGCAATAACAGCAGACTGAATCCGTTTGGCGTAATGAATAGAATCCAGGATTTCTTTTTGCTTTTCTTCAATCACTTCTTTCTGATGCTCCACCTCATGTTTCTGCAGGGTAATAATCCGGTTTGCTTTCTGCTTATCGCGATAGCCTTTAAAAATAAATACGGCCAGCAGCAATAGCAGCAAACAGCCAAACATAGCCGCATAGGTAAATTTCCGCTGGGTTTCCGTGCGGAGACGCTCCTGGCCCAATGCTTCTTCCTGGATCCGGGTTACCATAACCTGATCAAGCGAGTCGGCATAGCGTTTCTTCACATATTCATATTCAAGCTCTACCTTGAACTGCGCCTTCTTATTGTCCTCGCTGTATATGGAATCGCGTATGGCTATATAGGATTTGTAATGCGAATACGCCTCAGCAGTTTTATGCAGTTTATCATACACATTGGTGAGTACCTGGTGAGCTGATTCCTGCTGGGCCCGGCCCTGGATTTTATTAGCCAGTGTGAGTGATTTTTCACCATACACCACCGCCTTTTTATAATCACCCTGCTCTGTATAAACATCGGCCATGTTATAATACACAGTAGAAAGATCAGGGTCCATTTCCTGTTCGCTGAATATTTTTTCGGCTTTCAGGAAATTTTCAATAGCCTGTGCATATTGTTTCTTTTTATGATAGTAACTTCCCAGGTTCAGGTAATTAAGCCCTTCTCCGGCGAGGTCTTCGATCTCTATAGCAATCTTAAGCGATTCGTCAAAGTAAACCTTGGCGCTGTCGAGCTTCCCGGTTTCATAAAATACACTTCCGATATTGGCTGTAATAAGTCCCTGTCCGTATAAATGACTGAGTTGACGTGCTAAAGCCAGGGCTTTTTCATAATGGATAAGGGCTTTGTCGTAATTTTTGATTTCGAAAAAAATATTGGCGAGGTTATTATTGGCCAGAGCTACATTCAACGTGTCTTTCTGAATTTCTATCTCATGCAGGGCCTTATAACTGTACTCGATGGCCGGTGTATAGTTTCCCTGCTCGGTATAGGCAAGGGCAATCGAGGAATAAGTTGTGTGAAAATAATGGCTTTCCAGTTTATGTGCTTTTGCAATTTTGAGGGCGTCGAAATGACAGGCCAGTGATTTTTCATAATCGCCCTTTTTGCGGGCCACCATTCCCAGTGTATTGTGAGCGTCGACCTGGTATGGATAGATTTTCCCGTGCTCCGAAAAGGTCAGGGAGCGATTGGCATACTTCACCACCGAATCGGGATTGATCTCCAGAAAACTCCGGGCCAGTAAATCATTCAGGTATGCCAGTTTCTTATCCTCGTGGTATGTGGGAATAAGGCGCCTGATGGAATCGATATGCCTCGAGTCCTGCGCGTTTATATGAAACATGCTGCACAGATAAAGCAGCAGGAAAAAGATTTTTTTAGGCATATATGAATTTACCATTTTATTCCGGTTATCAAAACGTCGTCGACCTGCTCCAGGTTCCCGCGCCACGATTCAAATCGCTGATTGAGAATTTCCTGCTGTTCGGCAAATGGTTTCCGGTGAATCTCCAGAAGCAATTCTTCCAGTTGTTTGTATTTAAATTTCTTTCCTTTGGGTCCGCCAAACTGATCGGCATAGCCATCGGTAAAAAGGTATATGCAATCGCCTTTTTTCACCGGGAATTCGTAGGTATTAAAATCCTCTGTTTTTTCGCCTTTGCCTACAGGCATCTTATCTGAAGGGAGTTTCACAAGCTCTCCGTTTGAAATCAATACAGGAGCGTTGTATGCCGAAGCGTAACTGATATTGTTTTTTAGCCTGTCCATTTTCACCAGTACACCATCCATCCCATCCTTCTGATCGTGTTGCGACATATTATCGATAAGACGGTGCCTGATCCAGTTAAAAACCTCGTGGGGCGCCTGCATTTCCTTTTCGTTGATCGCTTCGTTCAGAAAGTTGATGTTCAGCAGACTCATAAATGCACCCGGCACGCCATGCCCGGTACTATCGCATACTGCCAGGAATAGCGTATCGTCGCGCCGTGTAGCCCAGTAAAAATCACCGCTGACAATATCCTTTGGTTTGAACAGGATAAAATAATCATTTACCGACTCACTGATGATGTTGCGATTGGCGAGTAATGTGTCCTGGATACGCTTTGCATAATGAATGGAATCCAGTATTTCCTTTTGTTTCTCCTCAATGATAATGCTCTTCTCCTCGATTTTATTTTTCAGGGCACGGGTTCTCACAAAAAGAAATACAATAAGCACAGTTACCGCTCCGATCATAAAAATGAAATACAAAAGCCGCTGGCTCTGCAACTTGGCTTTCTGTACATTCAGTTTTTCACCATCCAGCTCCTTTTGTTTTTCGGTGAGTGCCAATCTTTTTTCGAGTTCCGAAATGCGGTTTATCTTTTCAATATTGATGATCTTGTCTTTCAGTTCGGTTTTAATCTTCAGGTAATTATAAGCCATGGCATAATCGCCTGTTTGCTGATACAGCTGAATGATTTCCTCATACGTTTCAACCAGCTCATGATCCAGCTTATTGGTCAGACAGACCTGCTCACTCTGAAACAGGTATTTCCTGGCATTGGTTATATCCTGATTGAGCCTGTAGGCCTCTCCCAGTTTCATGAGAATGGTAGCTTCACTATCGATCATTTTCAGGTTCCTGGCTACATCCAGGGCATTCATGTATTGCGTAATGGCCTTATCGGCCTTGCCTTGCGCAAGAAAAAGGCTTCCTTTGTTCTGATAAAAATAATACCGTGTACTTTCCTGCATCGACGGAAAATACGTTTCCAGGTTATTCAGTGTTTTTTCAGCTTCATCGTATTTATTATACGTCATATCATACAACGATGCATTCAGCATAGCGGTGATCAATCCGCTGGTATCCCTGGCTTTTTGATACAGCTCTATGGATCCCTGCATCAGGGCCATGGCCTCTTCTCCGTTATGGATCCTATTCTGGATATTGGCCTTTAAGCTGTATATATGAGCCTTTCCACTCAGATCATTGGTGGCATTATAAATCTCAAGTGCTGCATTGAAAATTTTGTTTGCATCGTCGAGCGATGATTTTAAAAGCATGTAACGCCCCTGGCACAGGTAAGCTTCGGCCAGCGATGCCCTATCGCCCGATTTTAAAGCCAGGAGTTCTGCCCGTTTGCTGATGGCATAAGATGTATCCGGTTGGGATGCATAGAGTACGTTGGCCAGCTTAAGCAAGCTATCGGCCGTATGCTGAGCCACAACTCCCACGCTCATAAATAAGAGAAGTAAAAACAGATATGCTACGGGGAGTTTGCGCATCATCAATTAAGCATGTTTATAATGCAATGCCTACAATTAATACATCATCGACCTGCTCCAGGTCTGCTTTCCAGTCCATAAAACGGGTAGCCAGAATTTCTTTTTGTTCTTTCATAGGCAAGTGATGTATTTCAAGCAATTGTTCTTCAAGCTGACGGTATTTGAATTTTTTACCCTTCGGTCCGCCAAACTGATCAGGATATCCATCGCTGGTCATATAAATACAAGCTCCCGGGTTCAAAGCCACTTTCTGTGTATTGAACCGCTCACCGGCTCCATCATAAACACCGATCGGGAATTTATCGGCTTTCAATTCACGGAGTTCATTATTTTCAATAATCCACAACGGGTTATTTGCTCCTGCATATTGAAGCTCACGTGTAGCAGGGTTCCAGGTGCAGAGCGCCATATCCATACCGTCTTTTTGTTCGGTAATTCCTTTTTGCTCAAAGGCTTTAATCACCTTCGCCCGAAGCGCTGTTAATATATCGCCGGGTGTCTCAATGTGTTTTTCGATCACAATTTCATTCAGGAAACTATTGCCGAGCATACTCATAAAACCACCGGGAACACCATGCCCTGTACAATCGATGGCTGCAAAAACAGCAAGGCCCTGCTCGGTAATATAAGACCAGTAAAAATCACCACTCACAATATCCTTTGGCATAAACAGGATAAAATAATCCGCAGAGATCTTTTCCCAGATGTCGTCGCCCGTTAGCACCGCCTGTTGAATCCGCTGGGCATAATTGATACTATCGGTTACCTCTTTATTTTTCAGTTCAATTATATTTTTTTGTTCGGTGACCTGGGTGTGCTGCAGCTGGATAATTTTATTTTTTTCTTTGATAACCGTAAAGCGGTTATAGAGAAACACAAAGAATACAATGATCAGCACAATGCCCAGGATCAGGGCATAACGAAAGGTCTTTTCCTGTTTCAGCTTGGCATCTGCCAATTGGATCTTATGAAGGTTTGCTTTCTGTTGTTCCTGGAACATAACACTATCTGCAATGATCCGCTTTTCGTATTCAAAGCGCATTTGCTTCTGTGTGATTTCTTTTTCCTTTTCCGAATTCATCAGGCTGTCTTTTAATGCCAGATGTTCCAGTAAAAACTTATAGGCCGATGGCTCATCCTGTTTTTCATGATAGGCATCCGACAACACTTTGGTAACATAGGTTAACTCTCCCAGGTCGTGAATGCGTTTACTGAGGTTGTAGGATTGCTTGCCGTAAAAAATAGCGCTATCATTTTTTTTCAGATTCAGGTAGCTCACCGAAAGGTTGCCATATATATTACTCTCTGACGACTGGTTGTTATACGTTTTATTCAATTCCCAGGCATGCATAAAATAAGTCAGGGCCTTACGATGTTCTCCTTTCACCGAAAACAGGTTCCCCAGGTTTATATCGGTTTCAATAAGACCGTACATGTTTTTTTCAGCACCAAATAAATCCAGGGCTTTATTAAAATACACGAAGGCGCTGTCGTACTGAGCCTGTTTCACCATAAGACTGGCAATGGCTGAGAGTGCAAAGGATTTCTGAGTCGGTTTTTTCTGAATACTGGCAATCAGTAAACTCCTGCTTACGTTCTCCTTGGCTTTATCATAATCCCTGATATTGCGAAAAAGCATACCGAGGTTATAATAGACCTGAAAAAGATTTGTCGAATCCTTTAACTCTTCATACAGCTGGCGGGTGCGGATGCTGTAGTTTATGGCTTGCGAATAATCCGACATATTCAGGTAGATAACACTGAAATTATTCAGGGCACTGGCCATCCCTTTTTTGAAATTTATTTTACTGGCCAGATCATAACTCAGTTTTTCATAATAGAGCGCATTCTGATAATCGGCCTTGTTTATAAATGCAATGCCAATGCGACGATACGCAACCACGAGTCGTTTGTTGTCACCGATTCGCTTGCTGAGATCAATAGCGCGCTGGCCGTATTTTAAGGATGAGTCGAGATTGGAAAACGAATAAACCGGCCAGCATAATTCGTTATAAACATCTACCAGCACTGTATCCGGCTGAGATGTTTTTAATAAGCTGTAAAGCGAATCACGTTTAATATCATCCTGAGCTATTGCGACTGTGCCGAATAACAGGAGTAATAATATGGTTCTGACCAATTTCATGAATGATAGGCATCGCCTGCTTTGGGAGGATTCAGGCGATACCTCTTGTATTGTCTGTTTCGGGCTGTTAATCCTGGTTTCGTTTTTTAACCATGGTAAGAATGGTTGCAATAGCTACTGTCTCACCGGTTTCGTCATACACATCCACCAGCCATTTTACAATACCTTTTGCAATATCCTCAGCGTTCTTTTTCTCCTGGTCAATTTTTTCTTTACAGGTGAAACGCACACCAATGGTACTACCCATATACACAGGCTTTGTAAAGCGACACTCATCGATGCCGTAATTTAAAAGTACAGGTCCTTTTTTGGCGTTTACGAATAACCCGGCGGCTTTGCTCAATATATAGTAACCATGGGCCACACGGCCGGTAAATATGGTTCCTTCGAGTGATGTAACATCGGTATGCGCATAAAAATGATCACCACTGACATTCGCAAAATTGATCACATCGGCATCGGTAACGGTATGCTTCGCTGTAATTAATGTTTCCCCTACTTCAAGGTCTTCAAAGTACTGGCGGAACGGATGGATTTCTTTTTCAATTTGTTTGGCGCCCTGCTGGTATTGCCCTGTAATGGCAGTAATGGTTGTAGGAGAGCCCTGAATAGCTGTACGCTGCAGATAATGGAATACACCGCGTTTTCCACCCATTTCTTCACCGCCACCGGCTCTGCCGGGTCCACCGTGAACCAGCATAGGCATTGGCGAACCATGCCCAGTGCTTTCTTTGGCGCACTCGCTGTTCAGCACCAGGATACGTCCGTGCATACATGCAGCACCAATGGCATACATGCGTGCAATACGGTCATCGGCTGTTACAATCGAGCTCACCAGCGACCCCTTCCCCATCTTACTTAATTCAATGGCTTCGTCGATGGTTTTATAAGGCATCAGTGTACTCACCGGCCCGAAAGCCTCTACACTATGGCAGTCGGTATTTTTGAAAGGATTTTCGTTCAGGAAAATAATCGGAGGCATGAAAGCGCCTTTCTTTTTATCGGCACCTTTTACTTCAAACTTTTCAAAATCACCGATAATAATTTTTTGTGTCTTGCTCAAAAGCTCCACCTTTTCTTTTACCTCATTTAATTGAGAAATACCGGCCAGAGAGCCCATACGTACACCTTCTACATTAGGGTCGCCAATAACCGTTTGCGCCAGGCGTTTACCTAACGCTATCTGTACATCTTCTACCATATTCTCAGGCACAATGATGCGTCGTACAGCTGTACATTTCTGCCCGGCTTTGGTGGTAATTTCGCGTGTTACTTCTTTAATGAAAATTTCGAATTCTGGTTTGTCAGGTGTTACATCTGTACCAAGCACGCAACAGTTCAGCGAATCTGCTTCCATATTAAAGTGTACAGACTCTTCCAGAAGTCTTGGATGCGATTTCAGCATTTTGCCGGTTGAGGCAGATCCTGTAAAGGTTACCACATCCTGGTTGATCACATGATCCAGTAATCCGTTTGCCGAGCCACAGATCAGCTGCAGAGCGCCTTCCGGGAGAATGTTGCTGGCAATAATTTCTTTAACAACGGCCTCGGTCAGGTAAGATGTTACGGTTGCCGGTTTTACAATAGCAGGCACACCGGCCAGCCAGTTCACGGCTACTTTTTCGAGCATGCCCCAAACCGGGAAGTTAAATGCATTGATATGAATAGCAACTCCTTCTTTAGGTACACAGATGTGATGCCCTATAAAGGTATTGTTCTTACTGAGTTTGGCCACATCACCTTCGTAGCAGAATGTTTCGTTGGGAAACTGACGGCGCAGAGAGGCATAGGCAAACAGGTTACCGATACCACCTTCAATATCAACCCAACTGTCGATGCGGGTGGCGCCGGTAGCCCAGCTTATTTTATAGAATTCTTCTTTTTTACTGAGCAGGTGAAGTGCCAGGGCTTTCAGCATGAGACCACGTTCCTGGAATGTCATTTTCCGGAGTTTTGGTCCGCCAACAGTTCTTGCATAATCGCACATGCGTGCAAAATCGAGTCCCTTGCTGCTGGTTTGAGCAATCACATCGCCGGTAATGGCATTGTATAAATCCTGGCCTTTATCAGCACCGGCCACCCATTGTCCAACGGCATAATTTTTTAATTGAGTTATCATAGTGTAGTGAAAAGTTTGGTTAAAGCATAAGCTCAATATTACTAAAAAAGTATGGAAAAACAGGATACCTTTTTCTTAATTTCTTGCTTAACTTTAGGGGATTACAACCCTATTTTATGTATACCAGCATACACGCGACTATGAAACAGTTTATTACCCTTATTTTATGCCTCACCGCTTTCGGAATCCGCGCACAGGAATGTGGCCGCGTGATCATACACACCAATATGAATCAGCCTTTCAGCGTGTCATTAAACGGTGTGAGAACGGTGAATAACTACGCGTTGAAAAGCACATTCGACTGCCTTGAAGATGCCAATTACAAGGTAAAAATCTGGTTGCCTAATACCCTGAATCCTGTATTATTAAACCTGAACAGCGCACCCGGCTATGAAAGCATTTATATCCTGAGCAAAGACAATTATGGCAGCCTGGTACTGACACTTGAAAGCAAAATACTCTTAAGTGCTTCTAATACACCAACGGTTGTAAGTACTCCCACAATAAGCGGTCCGCCTGTAATCAGCGACAAGGATCACAAGGATATGGTAGCTACTTTGAAAAAAGAAAGTTTTGATGATACCCGGATGGAGATGGCCAAATCTTTTTTAAAGAATGCCTCCGTTACTTCAGCGCAGGTAGCTGAAATTGTGAAGGTTTTCAGTTTTGAAAAAGTAAAAATGGATTATGCCAAATTTGCCTATTCCAAAACGGTAGACAAGCAAAACTACTATAAAGTGTACAGCTCCTTTAATTTCCCTTCTTCCAAAGAAGAGCTGGCCGAGTTTATCAAAAAACAATAGAAAATTAACCGGTGAATTTGTATCCGACTCCCCGGATCGACTGAAAATAGTGGGGTTCCTTGGGATTTACCTCAAACCATTTACGAAAGTTCAGAATGTAATTATCGATCGTACGGGCCGATGGGTTCTCATCTTTATCCCAGAGTTTTTCAATGATCTCATCGCGTGAAACAACGCGGTTGACATTATCGGTAAGCAATTTCAAAAGTGCTATTTCCCGTTTCGAAATTGTGAGTTTACCACCATTTACAGCGATAATCTCGTAGGTAGAAAAATCTATTTTATTATCCCCGAAATAGAATACCGGATCCTTTTCAGGGCGCGGATTCCGCTTCAGGACATTCTGTATTCTGAGGAGGAGTTCTTCCAGCTCAAACGGTTTGGTAATGTAATCGTCGGCACCAAGTTTCAGTCCGGCAATTTTTTCGACGCTTCCCGATTTGGCAGTGAGAAAAATAACGGGTATTTCCGGGCGAAGTGTTTTGAATTGAGCACACAGATCAAAGCCATTGATACCGGGCAGCATCACATCCAGGAGCACCAGATCGGGATTTCCGAGCTTAAAGGCGTCCAGGGCTTCATCACCACGACTGGCAGCCTGCACGTCGAAACCTTCCAACTGTAAGTTCAGTTTTATCGTTTCCAAAAGGTTCAGCTCATCTTCAATCACCAGTACTTTATTCATGCCTCACTGTTTACCGCGATTTTTACTCTTATTACCTCAATTTACCAGCGAAGATATTGATTTTAACAAAAAAAAACCGTAAATATGTATGAATAAAATGTTTCCCCCATCATGAAAAAATTTACGTTACCCTTATGTTTGTTCCTTGCAGGTGCCTTTACTACCGGACTTGCGCAGAACAACGCAAACAGCAACCTGAAATCGCAGAACACTGTTCTGCAGATTAAACAGAATGTGGATCCTGCCAAGCTGCAGACCGAAACACCAAAACGCAAATGTGCCACACCCGGCGGAATTAATGAAGCCTATGAAGCCTGGATTTCGCAACAACTGAAAAAAGATGAAGCATTTGCCAACGTTAAAAAAACGACCACAACACTTTATACCATTCCTGTTATTTTCCACATCATTCATTCCGGGCAATCTGTGGGCAGTGGTTATAATATCAGCCAGGCCCAGATCAACTCACAGCTTACCATTCTTAACCAGGATTATTCAAAAACAAATACGGATTTCAGTACCTGGGTTACGCAAAGCTCATTTGTAAGTGCAGGTGCCGATTGCCAGATTCAGTTTTGTATGGCTAAGGTGAGCCCAACCGGTACCGTGCTGGCAGAACCGGGTATTGAGCGTATCAGTACCGTTGCCAAAGGATGGACTGCTCCACCCTATTCTTCACCTCCTGCATCCAACTATATCGAAAACACCATTAAACCGGGTTCCAGCTGGGACCCTACAAAATACCTGAACATCTGGATTCTGGCCTTCAACGACGGAACTTTGGGTTATGCCCAATTCCCTACTGTACCAAGTACGTCTACACCAACAATCGGTGATATGTACGGTATGGGTGGTGCAGCCAATACCGATGGTGTTGTATTTGATTATTCGGCTGTAGGTAACACCGGTGCGGCCGCGGCACCTTATAACAAAGGCCGTACAGCCTCTCACGAAATTGGTCACTGGCTGGGTTTATACCACATCTGGGGTGATGATAACGGTGCCTGCACGGGTTCCGACAATGTAGCTGATACGCCAAACCAGGCTGATGCTTCCAGTTCGTGCCCTACTACTTCCGGAGCTGTTAAAACAGATGCCTGCAGTGCTACAAGCCCGGGATATATGTACCAGAACTATATGGACTATACCGAAGATAAATGTCTCGTAATGTTTACCAATGGCCAGAAAGCCCGTATGATGGCCTGTATGCAGAATTGCACCCGCCGTACATCACTGGCTACATCAACTGTTTGTGCACTGCCTACCGATGTGATCGAAAACAAAACCGATGTTCACAGCGTGAGCGTATACCCGAATCCTTCCAATGGTGAGTTTACGGTAAGCGTAGATGCTGAAAATATTTCGGACTATACCATCACAGTTGTGAATGCGCTTGGCCAGATTGTATATGACCGTAAACTCATGTATACAGCTGATAATGCTACTAAAATTGATATGAACCGCCAGAATCCGGGGGTTTATTTTGTAAGAGTAAATACCGCTAAAGGTAATACAGTCAAACGACTTATTATTGAGTAAGTTACCCTTTTGTATACCACCTTTCAAAAACCCTTCTGATATTTTTTAGAAGGGTTTTTCTTTTTGCTTTAGTACCTTTGCATCATGATTGCTACACAAAATCTGGAAGAAATAATGGATTCGGCACATCTCAGTACCGACCTGAAACATATTGCACAAAAAGTGATGAATGCCGAGCGGATTAGCTTTGATGAAGGCGTGCATTTATTTGAACATGGTGAACTGGGCTACCTTGGTGCACTGGCAAACCACATCCGCGAAAAGAAAAACGGGGCCTATGTTTATTTCAACCGCAATTTTCACGTAGAGCCTACCAATATATGTGTTTATACCTGCGCCTTCTGTGCCTATTCAAGGCTCATCAAACAGCGTGAAGAAGGCTGGGAACTTTCTGTTGACCAGATTCTGGATGCCATTAAAAAATACGATGATCAACCTGTAACAGAGGTGCACATGACCGGTGGGGTTATTCCAAAACAGGACCTACAGTTTTACACAGAACTATTCAGACGCATCAAAGAACACAGACCCGGCCTGCATATCAAAGCACTTACGCCGGTGGAGTATCATTATATTTTCAAGAAGGCCAAGGTAAGCTATGAGGAAGGCATGAAACTGATGCGTGATGCCGGCCTGGATTCTATGCCCGGCGGCGGTGCTGAAATATTTGACGCTGAAATTCGCGAAAAAATTGCCGGTGGTAAATGCAGTGCTGAAGAATGGCTGGCCATTCATGAAATATGGCACAAGATGGGCATGCAATCGAATGCAACCATGCTTTACGGGCATATTGAAACATTTGCGCACCGCATTGATCACATGGAACGGCTGCGCCAGCTCCAGGATAAAACCGGTGGTTTTAATGCCTTCATTCCGCTTAAGTTCAGGAATAAGAATAATCAGATGAGCCATGTAGCCGAAGTCAGTGTTATAGAAGATCTTCGTAACTACGCCATCAGCCGCATTTACCTCGATAATTTCGATCACATAAAATCATACTGGGCCATGATAGGTCGCAGCACTTCGCAATTATCCCTCAATTTCGGGGTCGATGATATTGACGGTACGATCGACGATACCACTAAAATATACAGCATGGCCGGTGCCGAAGAACAAACACCTAAAATGAGCACGGCCGAACTCATTGAACTGATTAAACAGGTAGGCAAAATTCCGGTGGAACGCGATACGCTGTATCAGAAAATTGTTGAATACAATTGATTGGTTTTGTTACCAAAGCTTACCCTTTTAGTCTGAAAACCCGGAAACATTATGTTTTCGGGTTTTTGTTCTTTTTAACGTTTTTAACCCCATATTTCGGTGATTAAAACCTAAATTTGTTAAAATTGAAAACCCTAATGACCAGACACCTCATAATTGGAGCAATGGCCCTGACTTCGGCCGTTTTTTCCCAGACGAACTTTAACTTTATTGTTTCCGGACACATCAAAAATGTGAAAGATAACCAGGCCATTTATATTCATCACAAATGGGATGGGAAAAACTTTACTGATAGTGCTAAAGTAAAAGACGGGAATTTCACTTATAAAGGTAAAAGTGCTGAATCCAACATGTACTGGATTACAAAAGGCGATAATATTAATGCACAGCCCAACCTCATTTTCTTTGTTGACGCCGGTAAAATAACCGTAAACGCCGATGCCGACAGTCTTGCGGCCGGGAAAGTCAGTGGCGGACAAACACAAATCGACTACCTCGATTATAATGCCCTGATGGGCAGTTTTGGTGCACGCCAGCAGGCCATAACGAACGATTATAACAAAGCCCGCATGAGCAATGATGTGAACACCATGAATATGAAAGCGGCAGAATACCAGGCCCTGGACAAGGAGGTAAAAACATCGGTTGAGAATTTCATCAAAACACATCCTAAATCAGCCGTTAGCGGCTTTGCGATTTACTACAATTACCAGAATGCCAATGTTGACATGGCTGAACTGGAGCGTGTTGTAGGTTATCTTGATAAAAGCTCGCTCAATACCAAATACGGTAAGCTGGCCCAGGAAAAACTCAATCAGCTGCGCGGCACCAGTATTGGCTACCCGGCTTTCGATTTTACCCAAAACAATACCGAGGACAAACCTGTGAAATTATCGGATTTCAAAGGCAAATATGTTCTTGTGGATTTCTGGGCCAGTTGGTGCGGCCCTTGCCGTGGCGAAAACCCCAATGTGGTAGCTGCCTACAACAAATACAAAGACAAGGGGTTTACCGTGCTGGGCGTTTCTTTCGACCAGAGCAAGGATAAATGGCTGCAGGCCATCAAAGCCGATAACCTTACCTGGACGCATGTAAGCGACCTGAAAGGCTGGGGCAATGAGGTTGGAAAAATGTTTGGAATTTCAAGTATTCCACAAAACCTGCTCATTGACAAGGATGGTAAAATCATTGCCAAAAACCTGCGCGGGGCCGACCTGGATCAGAAGCTCGAAGAAATCCTGAAATAGGCGTTTTTGACCTGCTTTTTCTGTAAAAATTCACTCTTTTTTATTACACATAAATAATTAAATTTGCTTTCCAAAAATTAACAAAATCCTTATGAAGAAAAGCACTTTCGGACTTTTAGCCTTCTCATGTATCGCTACTGGCCTGTTCTCTCAAAACACCGATCCGGTGATTATGACCATCAACGACAAGCCTGTGTATAAAAGCGAATTCGAAAACGTTTACAGGAAAAACAGCGGAAAAGAAGTAAGCAAAGAGCAGAAATCGGTTAGGGATTATGTAGACCTCTTCTCTACCTTTAAAATGAAGGTGTTTGAAGCAGAGTCTCTTGGACTGGATACCATCACTGCTTTCAAAACAGAACTTGCCGGTTACCGCCGCCAGCTGGCTGCTCCTTACCTGACCGACAAAAATGTGAATGATGCACTTCTGCACGAAGCCTATGACCGCATGAAAACAGAGGTTCACGCAGCTCATATCCTGATCCGCTGCGATGAAAATGCGCTTCCGAAAGATACACTCGAAGCGTATACCCGCCTGATGATTATCCGGGATGCCATTCTCGGCAAAGCGCCATCGGCCGGAAAAATTGCCGAATACGAAGCTATTCTGAAGAAGAGCGCTAACCTGAGTAAGACCTCTACTCACCAGGACAGCGTTAATTTTAAAAATAAACTTGAATCTGTTAAAAATATCGGAGCCAAAGTGAGCAGTGGCGATAAATTCACCATGGCTGCCAAAGCTGCTTCCGAAGATCCATCGGCTGCCGAAAACGGCGGAGATCTTGGTTATTTTACTTCCATGCAAATGGTATATCCTTTCGAAACCGCTGCTTATAAAACCAATAATGGTGAGATCAGTATGCCGGTAAGAACCCGCTACGGATACCATATTGTGAAAACTCTTGATAAACGCCCGAACCAGGGTGAAATGCTTGCCGCCCACATTATGGTGAAATTTGGCAAGGATATGAGCGACAAGGAAAAAGAAAATCTGAAAACAAAGATCGATGAGATTTATGCCAAATTAAAAGCCGGTGATAAATTTGAAGACCTGGCCCGCCAGTTTTCCGATGATAAACCAAGTGCCGAAAAAGGTGGTATGCTCCCATGGTTTGGCAGCAGCCGTATGCCTGCTGAATTTGAAAAGGCTGCATTTGCACTGAAAAACAATGGCGACTATTCAGAACCTTTCCGTACCTCTTACGGATGGCACATTGTAAAACGTATCGATAAAAAAGAACTGGCTAAGTTCGACGATATGAAAGGCGACCTGAAAGCACGTATAAACCGCGATAGCCGTTCAGGCCAGGGCCGTGTGGTACTGGTTGATTCTATCAAAAAACAATACAGCTACAAAGAGAATGTAAAAAACCGCCAGGAAATGCTGAAGGTTTTAGACAGTACTTTATTTGAAGGTAAATGGGATGCTAAAAAAGCGGATAAACTGGGTAACAAGGAATTATTTGTATTGGCCGGTAAAAAATACACGCAGAGCGATCTGGCCAAATATATTGAATCGCACCAGACAAACCGTGGCAAGGTAGATTATAATTCTTTCCTGCAGCAATCCTATAAAAATTATGTGGATGATGCAGCCATTGCCTACCGTGATGAAAACCTGGAAAAAAACTTTGCCGACTTCCGTAACCTGTTGAAAGAATACCGTGACGGAATCCTGCTGTTTGATTTAACCGATCAGAAAGTATGGAGCAAAGCCGTAAAAGACACCAGTGGCTTAAAGGCTTTCTACGAGAAAAACAAAAACAACTATCTGTGGGATGAGCGTGCAGAGGTAACCATCTACAAATGTGCTGATGAGAAAATCGCAAAAAGCGTACGCGAGCTCCTCAAGAAAAACAAAACATCGAAAGAAATTACAGAAGCCATCAATAAAACATCTCAGCTGAACCTTTCGGTAGATGATATTACTTACCTGAAAGGCGAAAATAAAGACATTGATGCGAACTGGAAAAAAGGTGTTCTGCCAACCAATGTAAAAGATGAAAAAGAGAACAAAGTGCAGGTGATCGTGGTAAATAATGTGATTCCTAAAACACCGAAAACCATTGCCGAAGCAAAAGGTATTATTACAGCCGATTACCAGAACTACCTGGAAAAAGAATGGTTGAATTACCTGAAAAATAAATACACTGTAAAAGTAAACGAAGACGTTTTAAGCACGATTAAATAACACTTGTTAAACATACCATTTCGCAGATCCCGATGCCTCAGCGTATCGGGATTTGCGTTAAATAAACCCGAGCCCATCCGCCAGAAACATTATACCTGCCCCTCTAAAACAAGCTTCCCAGGCAGCTTTGTTTTGCTTTTTACGATCGTATGGATCGTCATGGGCTCATGTACAAGAAACAGCAACACAAATGCAACTGAAGAAAAGCCTGTAGCTTCTGTGGGCGATAGTAAATTTTACCCGGAAGATCTGACCCGGCTCACCCCCCACGCTCTTTCGGCAAAAGACAGTGTTGCCATCCGCAAAAAAATTATTGAAAACTGGGCTGCCAATGAACTTTTTTATAAAAAAGCACTGGAAAATCTGGATGAAGAAGCGCTGAATGTAGATAAAGAAGTGGAACAGTATCGCAAAGATCTGATTGCCTACAAGTATGAACTGAAGCTGATCAGCGAACAACTTGATACCAGCATTACCGATGCCGAAATTGAAACATATTACAATAACAACCCACAGGACTTCCTGCTGAAAAACAACATTGTGAAGGCGGTGTACGTTAAAGCACCGAAAACAATCCCGAATATTGATAAGCTCCGGAAGCTTTGCCTGTCGACCAATCCGAAAGACAGTGTACAATTCAAGAGCATGTGCATTCAGTTTGCCGACAATTACTTTATCGACAACAGTACCTGGTTATTGCTCGACGATATTAAAAAAGAAATTCCTCAGCTTCGCGAAGTTCCCGACTACGGACTGAGTGCCGGAAAGGTATTTGAATTCAATGATTCGCTGAGTTATTACTTTTTAAAAATAAAGGACATTAAAATAAAAAACAGTCTTTCGCCGTTAAACTTTGAGAAGGCCAATATCAAACATCTGCTTATGGATCAGCGCAAGCAGTATTTGATTAAAACTTATAAAAAAGACCTTCTGGAGAAGGCGAAAACCGACAAAACAATTATAAATTATTAATACTTTAGTAAGATGAATTTCAGGCTCCTTTTTGTGTTTATTTTGATCTCCTGTGCCGGTGTAGCCCAGCCTATTCTGCTGGACAAAGTTATAGCGGTTGTGGGCAAATATCCCATGCTGCTTTCTGAAGTGGAGGCGAACTTTATACAACAGAAACAACAGCGTACGGATCTTACGGACGAGGATAAATGCCATGTGTATGAAGACATGCTTTTTCAGAAACTTTTGCTGGCCCAGGCCGACCGCGACAGTGTGGTAGCTTCTGATAACGAAGTGGACGGCGAATTAAACCGACGCATCCAGTACTATGTGGGTATGCTGGGCAGTGAAGAAAAATTTGAAGAGTTTTATGGCAAACGTGTCAGTGCGTTTAAGGATGAATTGCGGGACGATGTCAGAAACCAGCTGGTGGCCCAGAAAATGCAGCAGAAAATTACAGGCGATACGAAGCTCACGCCTTCTGAAGTGCGTACTTTTTTTGGCACACTGAATGTTGATAGTTTACCGATTGTAAACTCAGAAGTGGAAATCGGACAGATTGTGAAACGACCGAGTGTAACCGACCAGGCTAAAAAAGAAGCCCGTGAGCAATTGGAAATATACAGACAACGCGTAATCAATGGCGAAAGCATGAGTGTGCTGTGTGCCCTCTACAGCGAGGACCCGGGTTCGGCGAAGAATGGCGGGCGTTATGAATCCGTGATGCGCGGTCAGTTTGTACCGGAGTTTGAAGCGGTGGCATTCCGTTTAAAGGCGGGTGAAATATCCGAGATTTTTGAAAGTCCTTACGGTTATCACTTTATTGAACTGGTGGCCCGTAAAGGTGAGAGTGTGGATGTGCGTCACCTGCTTATAGCCCCTAAAATTTCGCCCGATGATGTGGTGAGGGCTAAGATAGAACTTGACAGTATTCAGCAGATGATTATCCGTGGGCAAATATCCTTTGCTGATGCCGCCCTGAAATACAGCGATGATAAAGATACCAAGCATAACGGCGGGCTGATGATAAACCCGGCCTCGAACAGTACCAAATGGGAAATTGATGAGGTGGGCCAGATGGATCAGAACATGGTATTTATGCTCGATAAAATGGAAGTGGGTGATGTGAGTACTCCTATGCAATACGCCACTCCCGATGCCAAACAGGCCTGGCGGATCATTACCCTGAAAAGCCGTACAGAGCCACACAAGGCAAACATTAAGGACGATTATACCCGTTTGCTCAACATGGCTACCTATGTGCATCAGAAGAAAGCCATTTCCGACTGGATCAGCAAAAAATCCAAAATAACGTATATCAAACTGGATCCAACCTTTTCGCACTGCAAACTCGAACACAACTGGACCATTAATAACTAACCGACAAGATACTGAGGAACATGAATTATAAAAATGATGTAGAGGCGATAGATGCATTTGTAGTTAAGTACAAAGAGCTGAACACTGAAATTGGTAAAGTGATTATCGGTCAGCAGGACACTGTAAAAAATGTGCTGATCTCTATTTTCTGTAAAGGACACTGTTTACTGGTGGGTGTTCCGGGGCTTGCCAAAACCCTGCTGGTGAATACCATTTCGGATGTGCTGGGTTTATCGTTCAGCCGTATTCAGTTTACACCGGATCTGATGCCCAGCGATATTGTAGGTTCTGAAATTCTGGATGAGCATCGTAATTTCAAATTCATAAAAGGTCCTTTGTTTGCCAATATTATCCTGGCCGATGAGATTAACCGTACACCTCCCAAAACTCAGGCGGCTTTGCTGGAAGCCATGCAGGAGCGCTGTGTAACGGCTGCCGGAAAAAAATACGAACTGGGAAACCCGTTTTTTGTACTGGCTACTCAAAACCCTATTGAGCAGGAAGGTACCTATCCCCTGCCTGAGGCCCAGCTCGACCGTTTCATGTTTAATGTATGGCTCGATTACCCGAAATTCCAGGAAGAGTTGATGGTTGTAAAAACCACTACCACCGATTATAAGGTAGAGCTTCGTAAAATTATTTCGGCCGAGGAGATTATTTATTTCCAGAACCTGATCCGGAAAATTCCTGTAGCGGATAATGTTTTGGAATACGCCGTGAAACTGGTGCATAAAACCCGGGTTAACTCTGAATATGCGACAGATCTGACAAAGAAATACCTGTCGTGGGGTGCCGGGCCGCGTGCCTCACAATACCTTGTACTTGGCGCCAAATGCCACGCCGCCATTCATGGCAAATACAGCCCCGACATTGAGGATGTGAAAGCTGTTGCCAATGCTATTCTGCGTCACCGTATTATCCGCAACTATAAAGCAGAAGCCGACGGTGTGAGTATAGAAAACATTATTGAACAGTTAAAATAAGTACCTGCCCTTTTTCTGAAGCAGGTATAATCATTTAAAATAGAGATATTAGCAGGTCATGGCAGAGAACGACGATTTTTTTGAACCCAACATTGATCCGAAACAACTTTTTGATGACAAAAAGTTCAATACTATCATTGTAAGTAAAGACGGGCTTTCCAAAAAGGACAGTGAGATGGCCGATTTCCTGGATATTGTGATTTCTACGGAATCGACCCGCGAAGAAAAGGATGAAGCCCTGAAGGTTATTAAGGAAAAGGATGCCCGAAAACTATTGATCGACAGTATTCTGAAAGCCAAAAAGAATATTCACAAAGCGGCACTCATTGCAGCCTGCTGGGAATCGGGGCTTGATTTTTCGACACACTATCTTTTCTTTGCGGAACTGGTTACTTCGGCCGATTACGCCTGTGCCATGGAAGCATACACGGTTATTGAGAATATGGAATCCAGCCCGGCGCCCGAAGAACTGGCAAAGGCCCTTCGTGTTCTTGAAGATGCAAAAGATAAAAATCAACTTGTCATGGATGCGATTGACCTGACCCGTCAGAAATTAAATGCCGAATGATATGAAACAGAAACCACTACTCCCTTTCATTCTGCTCTGCTTCCTTTTTCAATCTGTCACTGCCCAGATTACCAATACCCGTAAATGGCGGAAAACCGAAAACGATTCGATGCAGGCCGCTTTCCTGATGTTTGATGAGCAACGCTTTGCGATGGCATTACCTATTTACCAGGACCTGTTTTTACATCATCCCAAAGAAGAATATCTTAAGTATTGCTATGGTAAATGTGCCCTGTACCGCAGCGATAAGCATGATACGGCGCTCGTATTACTATCGGAGATTTACGAGAAAAACAAAAAAGCAGAAAACATTGAATACGATCTGGCAAGGGCTATGCATTATAATTACAAGTTTGACGAAGCTATTGCCCTGCTCGATAAGTTCATTGCCAGAAAAAAAATTGATCCTGAAATCCGTTCGGCTGCCGGACAGCTGCGGCATTACTGCCTGAGCGGGAAAGAACTCTATAGCAAGCCAACAGGGGCCAATATCACCAATATCGGGAATGTGATCAATACAGAGAATGATGAGTATGTTCCTGTTATTTCAGCCGATGAATCTGTGATGATTTTTACATATCGCGGGAAAGAAAGCACGGGTGGTTTACAGAATGATTTTATGCAACCGGATCCGCATGGCAGCTATTTTGAAGATGTATTCCAGTCGCTGAAAGAAAATGAAACGTGGACGAAACCAACAGGTATTAAATCGATCAATACCAATGAGCATGATGCTGCCATTGCCATGAGTTCAGATGGTCAGCAGTTGTTTATTTACAAAGACAATGGCGATGACCACGGCGATATTTATGTGAGCACACTTATTGGCAATGACTGGAGCGCTCCAGTGAAACTGAAAGGCCTTGTGAATTCATACTCCTGGGAAGGAAGCTGCTCTCTGACGGCCGACGGGCGTTATCTTTATTTTTCGAGTGAACGCGGGGGCGGATATGGTGGAAAGGATATTTACCGGGCCACCTTGCTAGCCGACAGTACCTGGGGAAATATTGTGAACCTGGGCGACTCGATCAACACGCCTTTTGATGATGATGCACCTTATATGCATCCTGACGGCATTACGCTGTTTTATTCTTCTAAAGGGAAAAACAGCATGGGCGGCTATGATATTTTCCAGGCCAAAATGAATGTTTTTGATTCTACTTTCAGTCAGCCTGTAAACCTGGGCTACCCGATCAATACACCCGATGATGATATTTATTATGTGTTGTCGGCCGATGGTAAACGCGGCTATTATGCGAGCGGGAAAAAAGGGGGATTCGGGCTTAAGGATATTTACCTGGTTGACCCGGGCTATGTGGGTAAAAAACCGGCTGCGTTTCTGGTAAAAGGAAAAATAACAGAAAACAGCAATGCTGCTGAGGCGGCAATACATGTTGAGATCACCAACAAGAACAATAAATCATTCGGCACGTATCATTCCAATGCAGGCAACGGAAATTACCTGATAAGCCTGCCTGCCGAAGGCGAATATAAAATAACGTATCAATACAAAACATACAGTACCCGCACCCTGACGGTATCAACGATAGGCTTGTCGGATTTTACGGAGAAAATTTTTAATGTTGATTTTTCAGCACAGGTCGATACAGCCAAACCTGTTGTGGTGGCGGAGCCTGTGAAAAAGGACACGGTGGTAGCTGTTGTAAAAACACCCACACTGGCCGTTGTGAAACATACGGAACCTGTGAAAACCGAGCCGGTAAAGGAGACAACACCACGAGAGTTTGTACCGAACAATGTGTTCCAGCAGAAGATCATGGATTATGCAAAGAAATATGGAACGATCAGTGCCGAGGGGCTTATTTTTAAGGTACAGATTGCGGCTTATAAATATCCTAAGAATTATACGTATGCCCACCTGAAAGGCCTGGGTAATGTGGAGAACCTGCTGCTGGATGATGGTATTACAAGGATTACAATCGGTGGCAGTTTCAATACGCTGGGTGAGGCTTTTGAGCATAACAAAAAAGTGGTATGGGCCGGGCAGAAAGATGCTTTCGTGACAGCTCTGTACAAAGGCAAGCGCGTGTACCTGGAACAGCTGGAGGAAATGGGCATTTTTAAATAGCCTTCTATTCAAAATCATTTTAAAAGCCGGTTGTTGACCGGCTTTTTTTATGGCATGTTGAGCCTTAGCCATAGGCTTGCACAGGTTGCAAACGTTTGCACACAAGTTACAGATAGCAATACACAAGTTCACGAGAGCAGTGCACAACTTGCAAATGGTAATACAGCAGTTGCAGATAGCAATACAGCAGTTGCAGATAGCAATACAGCAGTTGCAGATGGTAATACAGCAGTTGCAGATGGCAATACAGCAGTTGCAGATGGCAATACAGCAGTTGCAGATGGCAATACAGCAGTTGCAGATGGTAATGCAGCAGTTGCAGATGGTAATGCAGCAGTTGCAGTTGGCAATGCAGTAGTTGCAGTTGGCAATGCAGCAGTTGCAGATGGCAATGCAGGAGTTGCAGATGGCAATGCAGCAATTGCAGATAGCAATACAGCAGTTGCGGAAGCTGTGCTGTGTTTTAAAAGGAGAAGGTATTTATTTGGTATACCGGCGCTTACGGATATAAAACTGGATAAGACCGGCAATAATCACAATACCGAGTGGGTACCCGATATTGATGATTTTCCAGGTGGAAGCCTGCTGATTTACTTTTTTCTTATCCAGCAGGCGCAGTTTCACCTCGCGTGAACGCAGCTGTAGTAAGCCTTCATCGTCGAGCAGGTAATTCATACAGTTGAGCAGGAACGATTTGTTGGCAAAGGTCTGCTTCATATAAATATCATAGCCCAAAGGATAAACCATCCCGGTGGCACGCTGGTAGTCGTTTTTTGCTATATCGCCATCAGATACCACGATCATGCGGGTGGGTTTGCTTTTTTCTTTGAAGGCAATGGCCGAATCATTCATAATTACCGATGTCATCCGGTTTTTATACACCGATTCAAAACTTCCTTCGAGCAGGCAGGCCACATTCTGGTAGGAGTTACGGAACTGTTCTTCTTTCGGCTGAAAATTCACCATGGCCATGGCCACACGGGCCGGGGTTGGTTGTGTTTTGGTATAGCGTGAGGTGCGCAGTAAAATGGTTTTCTTTACATTGCGCGCAGAAACCGTATCGAGGGTTCCGGCAAATTCGAGCTTGATGAGATCGAGGTTTTTTACAATGGGGTGGTTCAGGTCAGGCAGAATCAGCGGGTAATATAACCACGGGAACATTCTGAAATTCGGCTGGCCTTTTTTAAATCCAACGTTTACAGGAACGCTGGCGCATTGCATGTCCTGCACAAGTACGGGGTTGAGCCGGACGCCGTATTTAAAAAGAATGTCGTCGAGGTTCAGTTCATTTTTAAAGCCCAGTGTATAGCCTCTCAAACGGAAGGTATCCATATTGGTGTACACGGGGTCAATGAGCCACAGCGCTTTCCCTCCACGCATAATAAACTGGTCGATGATGAACTTATCCTTTTCATCGTACATTGAATCGGGCTGGGCAATCACAATGGCATCGGCATTTTTGAGGGCGTACAGTTTATGGTTGATGTCCACCAGTCTTACATTATAATACTCCGACAGGGAACGCATGAAATCGGCACCGTGAATGGTATCGAGTTCACCATGTCCCTGAACAAATAATACCTCAGGCTTTTTGCGGTTTTTCAATTTACGGATGGCATTGGTAAGCGAGTACTCCATTTCCTGGATGGAGTTGTTGATGCTTTGTTCCTGGGCAAATCCTTCCTGGCGTTTATAGATCTGCCAAACGCCCTCGTTGCTTCTGTATGTAACCAGTGCGCCCGGCCATACAAGAGCTTCCGAGGTTTTCTCGGTATTACGTTCTACCACCTGCTCGGGGATGATGCCTTTGTCGTACAGTTGTTTTTCAATTTTGTTAACCTCTTCTTTATTGGGGTTATCATTGATATTTACAAACTCATATTCAATCTGGTCGTTTGAGTAGGCTCTGAATTCATCGAGTATCTCGCGGGTTTCGTTTTCGAGGCGGGTAAAATTCGGGTTAATGTCGCCCTGGAGGTAGATTTTCAGGTAAACCACATCATCGAGTTCCTTGAGCAGTTTAATGGTTGAGGGCGATAAGGTGTAACGCTTTTCGGTTGTCAGGTCGAAGCGATTGAAATAGAAAGAACATACAAAATTCACAAGCAGGAGAATAGCCAGGAGAATCACCAGCATGGTGATGTCTTTTCGCTTTCTTATGGATGTTGTTGTCGACATATTACCACTTACGGCTTTCAAGCACAAGCTTGCTGAGCAGGTTAAATATTACAATAAGGCTTACAAAATAAATAAGGTCGCGGGTATCAATTACTCCACGGCTCATGCTTATGTAATGGTCGTTCATGCCGAGTCCTTTTACAAAAGCATCGTATTTTCCGAAAAGGCCGGCCATGCCAATAAGATCGAAACCTACATACATGAAGAAACACAGGAGCAGGGCCATGATGAAGGCAATGACCTGGTTTTCTGAAATAGAAGAAGCAAATACACCTACCGACACGAAACCGGCACCAAGAAATAATAAGCCGATATAGGATCCCCACATGCCTCCGGTATCGATGTTTCCTTTGGGGTAACCGAGCTGGTATACGGAATAGAAATAAATGAGTGTGGGCAGTAATGAGATGAGTACCAGTACAAATCCTGCCAGGTATTTGGCCATCACGATCTGCCACTCGGTAAGCGGGCGGGTCAGCAATAGTTCGATGGTTCCTGTTTTCTTTTCTTCGGAAAAGGTACGCATGGTAATGGCCGGTATAAGGAAGAGGTATACCCAGGGTGCAATGATGAACAGCGGGTCTATATTGGCGAAACCACTTTCAAGCACATTGGCACCGGAACTTTCGTTGGGCACGAGCCACATGAAAATACCGATCACCGACAGGAAAACGCCAATGGCAATATACCCGATCAGGGAGCTTAAAAAACTACGTATTTCCTTTACAAACAGTGTAAACATGAGCGGCCTAAAAATACAAATTATTTTCGCGGCGGGAAACCCGCATCGTACTTAAATTAATAACACAGGGCTGTGTATCACCAACCTGAAATTTCCCAGTTGCCCTGGGAGCGGAGAACCTGTTCTACCACATCGCGCACGCAGCCTTCGCCACCTTTGCGGCCGGATATGTATATACAGATGTCTTTAATTTCAGGGGCGGCATCTGCCGGGCAGCAGGCTATACCGGCGCGACTCATTACTTCATAGTCGGGCAGGTCATCGCCCATGTATAAAACTTCGTCGTCCTGGATCTGGTGTGTGTATATGTAATCTTTGTAGCAGGCCAGCTTATCGCTCTGGCTCAGAAACACTTCGCTGGCGCCAAGTCGCAACAGGGCAGCTTTTACAGCTTCGCTGCGGCCACCTGAGATAATAACGATATTATAGCCTTTTTTGGCGGCATGCTGTAGAGCGAATCCATCCTTTGAGTTCATGTTGCGAACCACTTCGCCATTCTCCATCATAAGTACCTGGCCATTGGTAAGAACGCCATCGATGTCGAACATCAGGGTTTTAATACGGGTCAGTTTCTGTTTAAAATTTTCCATAAGAATCATTTACGGGCCATAATCACGCGGGTGATGAGCTCATATACTTTTTTAGTCTGCGGATACTTCTTTAATAGCAACAGGTGTTTTTTAATGGTCTCCTGATCACCTCGAACTGCCGGGCCCGTCTGAGCTTTATGTGGCGGCAGATGTTCTATTTTACGGGCAGTCTGGCGAATCAGGGGGAGTAATAATTTAGTGTGCTTCACCGATAATTCGTCCGACACGAAATCAAATGCCAGGGCATACATGGCATTGCTGAAGTTATTGGCAATAACAGCGGCAGCATGCATTTTCAGGCGTTCGCCGGGCTTGCAGGGTGTTATTTTTGCACCGAGCAGGTTTGCAAATTTCCAGATCGCCTGTAATGTTTTAAGCGATGCTGCTTCGGCAAGTACCGGAATTTCATTCCATTGCACATGATCACCTTCGCTAAAGGTTTGCAGTGGGTAAAACACTCCGGTGAGCGGCGAAACACCTTTCAGTAAAGCAAGTTCGGCAGTACCCGATGTATGCAGCACACAACCTTTCAGTTGTTTGGGTTTAAGTGCCCGGGCCACCTCTGCGATAGCCGTATCTTTGACACATACCAGATAGTAGTCGGCATCAGCAGGAATTTCTGCATACGAGGCTGTGAATCCGCAAGCATATTGCCGGCTCAATGCTACAGCTTTTTTACTCCGGCGATGATTAAAGAGGGTAAGTGCAATGTTTTTATGCGGTGTTAAGGCTTCGAGCACATGCGATGCCAGACGGCCCGCGCCAATCACAACAATATGTTGTTGTTTTTGCATGATTATGCCTGTGAGATTTTCCTTAAGCGGAAGCGTTCGCGGATGGCAATGACAGTACCTATAACCATGACGATACAGCCGGCCCAAAGCACATTGATGAATGGAAACATATAGGCTTCCAGCACAATGAAATCTTTTGTATTGCCAACCTTCTCGCTGATCTGGATTTCCACACTGCCCTGCTCCGGGTTAATTTTCCAGAAAATGAATTTAAGTCCGAGCTCCGGAATAACCGCTTCCTGGGGATCAATCATGTTTTTGCGAACGATGTATTTCGGCCGTGCTTTGTAAACGTGCCCGTCGATATCGAGTGCGCGCAATACTGCTGTTATAATAAGCAGGCTGTCGTTCTGCCGGTACTCCTGCTCCGAAAGGTTTGTGAGTAGGCTATCAATAACAACCAGTGAATTATCGAGCGGAATAGTATCGTGCATGTGGCCCACAAAATTGGTAGGCTCCTTGTAGGCGTCTTTGTCAACATCGGCAGGCTCACTCAGGTCGGCATAGGTTACATGCGTATAAATATCGCGGCCCAGGAAGTGTTTGGTATCGGGATTCGAAGCCTTGCCCATACGCGGATTGTCTTCGATCATGGGGCTCAGGTCAAATACTTTTTCGAGTTTACCCGCTTTCGATTTGGCCAGATAATCCATGTGAAAGTATACATCAATGCCTTCGCGTTTTTTACCGGTGTAGGTTACCATATACGGTCCCAAAGGCAAGGTATCGCCCAGGGTGAGTACGAGGCTTTTCTGTGCATTGAAATTTTCACCCAGGCGTTCTACCTGTTTTTTGGAAGTATTCTGCGAAATGGTCTGGCGTTTGGAGGTAGAGATGAGTGCTCCCAGTAATATCATGGCGAAACCAATATGTGCAATAGAAGCACCGGCATGCCGTATTTTGCCTTTCAGGATGCGTACCCAATAGTCGGCATTGGCCAGAATGGCAAAAATAGCGCTGATAAACAACAGGGAATACAGGATGTAATTCACGCGGTCTTCGGTAGATGCTGTTTTATAGTCTTTCACGAAGTAAAGCGGAATGCAGCATACGAGGCCGGCCACAACCGAGATGACCATGCTCCAACGAATGTTTTTATAGAACTGCGCCGTGTCTGTGCGTTTATATTTAAAGAACTGGGTAACGGCTACCAATAGAATAATAATGATGGCAAAAGGAATCTGCCAGAGATTGTAATCAGCAATTTTTACAGGGGCACGGTTTGCGTTAAACAGTTTGTTTACAACCGGTATAGATGTGAAATAGGTAATAACAATAGATGAAAGCAGCAGCAGCAGGGCCCCGATAAACATCCAGAATTCGCGTGAGAAAAGTTCTTCCTCGTTCTTCTCTTTCGGAAAATCCTTGATATAGGTCCAAACGGTAGCAGCCGTTGAAACAATGATCCATGTAAAGAACAATACTTTCTTGTAGCCATACAGGATTCCGAAATAACAAAGGATGAGCGATAATACAATATACGACACCTTGAGCAGGCTATCGTGAATAAGCAGGGTTACAAACAGGAAAATAAAGGTCAGTACGTAAATAACCAGCTGCCCCTGCATGCCAAGGTCGGTAAAGGCATGCACCGAAGTGTTGCCCAGTATACCGCTGCGGGTCAGGAATGTGGAGTATAATACCAGTAGAAATGAGGATACCGACAACAGGTGTGTGGTGAACAGTGAACCGCCTTTGTTCTTATTCACGATCATGACGTGTGCAGCACCAACCACTACCAGCCAGGGCACCAGCGATGAATTTTCGACCGGGTCCCAGGCCCAGAAACCGTTAAAGCTTAATGCTTCGTAGGCCCAGGCACCACCCATTAAGATACCTGTTCCGAGTATTGCCACACTGAAAAACGACCAGGGCAAAGCGGTTTTCTGCCAGCCTGTATAATCGCGTCGCCAGAGGCCCGCAATGGCAAATGCAAAAGGCACGAGTGTGGAAGAGAAACCCAGAAATAAAGTCGGCGGGTGGATTACCATCCAGTAGTTCATCAGCAGCGGATTCAGACCACGGCCATCGAGCTTGGCGAGGTAATTGGCATTTTGGACAAACGGCAGATTCGAAAATTCAGGGTTTTCGCGGAGCAGGAGAAACGGACTGCTGCCCAGTTTATAATCGCCGAAATAAATGCCCAGCAGCATGCTTGCCAGAAATACCTGTACCAGCGAAAACACCAGCATAACCGGGGCTTCCCAGCTTTGGTTATATTTCAGGCTGCGTTTCAGAATATTGCCGAGTACCACATTCCAGAATGTCCACAAGAGGAAGCTTCCCTCCTGCCCTTCCCAGAAACAGGAAAGGATGTATTGCATGGGCATGCTGTTGTTGCTGTGCTGCCATACATAAGAGTATTCGTAAAAATGGTTGAACAGCATGTAAAACAGGGTGCATGCAATACCCAAAACAGCCACACTATGTAAGCTGAAGAAGATATCGGCAAACCGTTTCCACGAATGTGTTAATTGTTCTTTGGAAGAAAAATAGTACCCTATGGTAGCCATAAGGGCTGCCACAAAAGAGAGTATGACGAACCCATGCCCAAGCTGGCCGGCCCATATGTGTTCACCTGTATATGTCACTGGAGTATCGATCAGATCTGAGGTTTACCATCGTTATATTTCGAAGGGCATTTCATAAGGACATCGTTGGCATGAAACTCACCATTCTGCATTTTTCCGATCAAAACCAATTGTTCTGATTTTTGAAAATCCTGGGGAACGCTTTTGTGCAATACCACTTTTTTCTCTTCCCCGTTATTATCTTTCATATAAAATGAACACAGATCCGCATTGACTTTCGGATCGTATTCAACCGGTATAGTCTTATCGAGCTTGCCTACCACATGGTATTCTGTTCCGGGGTTGGCCATGGCTTCCTTAAAATCGGCATAGGATGTACTGTTGCTGAGAGATGTCAGGATCACCCCGATAGCAACGGCTATAACAATGATTCCTACAACATGTATCTTTTTCATGTTACTGTTTGTTTTTTTGTTCTACACGTTTCAATTTGATATCAATAGAAATCAGGTAAACGATCAATGCGGTAAATACAATACTGAGTACAGAGATCACCACATAAATTTTCCCGTCTTCCCTGAAACTATCAGCCATTTGCGGACCGTTTCCCGGTTCCTGTGCTTTTACTAAAATAGTGCTTAATGCAAAAAGCAGGGTGTATACCCATTTATTCATGTTCCGCTTCATAATTTAAAATAGCCAGACGTTTCTTAATATCGAGAATCCATACACTGATCAGTATCCAGCCGATCACAGCCGGATAAAACACCATGCGCATGTTATTGTTCAAATCGTATTTCCCGAAAGCAGGATTACCGCCATTACCCGGATGCAGGCTATCTGTAAGGCGTGGAAGAATCATGATGAAAACAAACATCATGACAAAGGCAAAGATGTTGTATACGGCCGAAATACGCGCCCGCTTCTGTTCATCGGGGATGGAACTGCGCAGAATAAAATAGGCAAAGTAAATCAGCATGGCAATAGCCACACCATTGAGTTTCGGATCCTGGAAAGTCCACCAGGTTCCCCAGGTAAACTTAGCCCAGAGACAGCCGGTTAAAATACCTGGAATACTGAAAAATAAACCAACCTGGGCCGCCTGGTTACTTAAAATATCGTTTTTAGCGGTGGGGTCCAGCAGGTATTTTACCGCAAACCACAACGAAATTCCCATCTGAAACAGCATGGCAAACCAGATCGGCACGTGGTAATACACATTGCGGATGGTTTCATTCAATATATCCAGCCGGGGTACAGGTCCCAGCATGCCCCATACGAGGGTATACAATATGAGCAGGGCTCCCGTTATTTTCCACCACTTTATCATTCTTTCCAAAGGTACGTAAATAATATGTTAGCCAAAACCACCACCACTACGTTGAGCATGATTAAGATCAACAAAAAATTGCTGCTCACGCTCCAGGCCAGACCATCCATGGCATTCTTGCTTACCCTTACCGATACAAGCAGTAAGGGCATTAACACCGGAAAACTCAGAATAGCCATGAGGCTGATATTGTTGTTGGCTTTGGAAGCAATAGCACTCATGAGGCTGAGTACAGCCGAAAACGCCGTGGAACTGAGCAATAAACACACCAGGAACAGGCCCATATCCTGCACCATGCTCCCCACAAACCACGAATAGAAAAAGAACGTGAGCAGGCTCAGTACCAGCATAAGCACCATGTTATAGGCCATCTTACTGAGTATAAACTGCCGCGGCGAATAATAGATGTAGTTATAAAGCCCCCTGCCCTTGCCTTCCTGCATGAAACTCTTGGCCGACACATTAACTGCAATGAAAAGGAAAATAACCCAGAACAGGGCATTCCATACAACGGGGTGAATGATTTTCTTAAAGCACAGCGCCGAAACAAAAACAGTGGATACTATATAAACAGCAATTCCGGCAAGGGTTGATTTTTGCCGGAATTCCAATAAAAATTCTTTTTTTATAAGCTGTTGGATCGGGCTTTGCATGAGGGTGCAAATTTACTCTCCCTGACCCAATTTTTCAATTAAATTACCCAAATATTACTTGAATATCTGGAAATAACCCTCAAAATGATCTTTTGGAAGACCATTTGGAACAGTTAAAATGAAGAAATAGGTTCCGTCGCTGTATCCGCCACCATTCCAGTCATTTTTATAGTTGTCCTGTTCAAATATCTTTTTGCCCCAACGGTTATAGATAGCGATGTGGGAAGATCCGTAAAATTCAAGGTTTTTGAATTTCAGGAAATCGTTGACACCATCACCGTTTGGTGTAAATACGTTCGGAATTTCGAGTACAGCCTGTACATCATAATTCACCACAGCCGTATCCTTACAGCCATTGCTGCTGGTTACAATGAGTATAACCGGGAAGTTGCCCACCGTACCGTATGCATAGGCCGGATTCATGACTGTGGATGTACCGATGCCATCGCCAAAGCTCCAGTCAGACGCTGTAATGCTGCCGCTCGATACGGTGGATGTATTGGTGAAATTGATTACCTGCCCCGGAACAACCGGCGACGGTGGATTTCCATAGAAACTGGCTACCGGTATCACATCAGCTCCAATATGGATGCCGTTGCTTGCTGTACATCCTTTCTGATCGGTTACAGTGACCACGTAAATACCTGTCTGACAAACGGACACTGTATTACTGGTGCTCGTTACAGGGCTCCAGCTATAAGTTACCGGTGTGGTGGATGATCCGTTGGCAACAATACTGGTGCATTCGCCCGGACATAATAATGTATCGGTGTTGGCAAATGAAACCACAGGCGTTATTTTATTCACTGTTACCGAAGCTGTGCCTTTGCAACCACCGGCAGTTACTGTTACCGTAACCACACCCGGAGCGTTTACTGTTGGAGTTGGCCCGGTCAACGATGCAGGAGTCCACGAATAGGTAATTGGAGTATTGGTCGTTGTTACCACCGGCGATAATAATGCCGAAGAACCATTACAAAATTCAACCGGGTTTGTTGCAAACGATACCGTTGGGTTGGCAAGCGCCTGTACCATTGTTGTGGCAGTTGCCACACAGTTCAGGGAGTTGGTAACTGTTACCTGTACAACACCAACCGATGATACTGTTACACTCGGGTTATTTCCGCCACCGTTGCTCCATCCGTAATTATAGACACCCGGTGGGTTCGTCACCGCGGTGAGTGTGGCCGTGAGCCCGTTACAGATAGCTGCCGGATTGGGCGATATACTGACTGTAGGCGCTTGCGGAAAATTGACCGTATACGACGTTGTGGCCGTACAGGTATTGACTGTAACCGTAACATTGTACACACCGGCTGTAGTAGCAACTACTGTCTGGGTTGTTTCGCCATTCGGCGACCAGGAATAGGTAGCGTTTGGTGTAGATGCCGTAAGTGTTACAGACGACACACCGCAGGCAGAGGCAGGATTCTGGGTAACGCTTACAGATGGTGCCGCCGATGAAATGGTGAATGTTTTGGAACCTTTACAACCATTGGTATCTGTTACAGTAACCGTGTAGTTGCCCGGTGAGGTAATATTATCGGAGTATGTATGAACTGTTCCGTTGGGTGTCCAGGTGTATGTACTATAGGCGGCTCCCGACGTTGGGGTATTAACCGAAATAAGTGTACCCAGACCGTTGCAGTAGTTAAATCCCCCACTGAGGGTTGGTGTAGGGTTCGGATATACTGTTACACTGTCGGCAGCACTCTTGAAACAACCTGTTTTCTTGACGCTCACAAAATACTGCCCGCTCTGGCTCACTACAATTGAACAACCTGTGGATCCGTTGCTCCAGTATACATTGTCGTAGTTGGCGCAATTCGTAAGGGTGAGTGTGGCACCCGGTGTGGCGCAGACCGTACCCGCGGGAGCCACCGACAGTGAAGGTTGTGGTACCGCTATATTGAGAATCTTTATATAATAATAGGCTGTTGTCGATAAGTTCGGAACACCATTATCGGTTCCGGTTACCGTTACCAGATGTGTTCCGGCCGGAGCCCCGTTGGTTGTTACCATCCAGGCATAGGTTGTTACGCCTCCTGCCGTAGATGTTACGCCCAGCGGAACAAAATTACCGCCGAGGGTCGGTGCACTTCCTACTACAGAAACCGTTTGATTATTTTCAGGTCCCAGGAAAGATGTTGTGTATACGAGTGTATCACCTAAAGCGCAAATGGAAATGGTGTCGCCGCAAACAGATGCCCCACCGCTCGCATCCTGGAGGATCGGAGGCAGGTTGTTATTGGTTCCGCAGGAATTGAAGAAATACGATTTGTAATCGAGGAACGATACCTGGTCGTTTGCACCGTAAGGGCCATCGTAATTTGTACCGGGGGCATCGAAACGACCGATCTGAATATAATTGGTTCCATCTCCTTTATTGACACCCACTGTAGAAGGTGTACCACCAAAACCACCTGTACCTGAAGAGGCATCACCGGTAGTCCATTGCATATCGCCATAACAAAAGGCAATATTATTTCCATTCGGAATAATCGGATCAGAACCATTGGTAATGATCAGCTGAAAAGTATTGAGTTTGTCGGTATGCTGACTGTAATACCCTACGTTTTCCCATTTCACGATCATGTAGGTTGGTGTCACTTTGTAGTATACGAGTCCGCTGGCAGCTCCGCGTGTATCCACATCACCCCAGAAAGGTGCGATCATCACGAAACTCGGATCAGGGAATGAATTGGAGCTGAATGTTGAATAGGCTGAGCCGAAAGAAATGTTACCATTCGTATTGATATAACAGCTGGTTTGATTTGTTCCGTAAAAGCAAAAGTTAAAACCCAGGTTTACCAGCGGTGAGGAGCCATCGTCATTACGATAGTCGGGAGATGTTCCGATGGTAAAAGGTACAACTGTAAAGGTAGGATCTACCGGCACCATACACTGACAGGCTCCTGTGCTGCTTGTTTTGGCAGCCAGCTGGCTGTTTGAGTTCTGAATAACTTCTTTCGATGGGCCAACATCTGCTCCGGGATGGCTCATCGGAGTCTGGGGCAATATCTGGTAATTTATTTTTTTGTCCAGCTTATTGCTATTCTTTAATTGTTCATAATTTTGTTCTGTCAGGAAAATTGTCTGGGCCTGTAGCATAAACCCTGCAAAACACAAAAAAGTAATACTAAGAAGTTTTTTCATGGGGTACGGTTTGGGTATTTCATCAAATTTAATAAAATCTTAACGCAATACCATGAGATTCAGTAAAAGATACAAACCATTTACTCATTTCAAACCGTTGCGGTTTGTACTGCTGTCTGCTCTCATTTTTGTGGCCGTCATAAACCTTTCTTTCACCCGGAAATGGTTCATGCAGGTCAATATATACAGCTTTCATATTCGCACGCTTTCGGGCGAAGAGCTTGATCTCAGCAAATTCAAAGGGAAACGTTTACTGATCGTTAATACAGCCAGTAAATGCGGGTTTACCCCTCAGTATGCGCAGCTCGAAGACCTCTACAAAAAATACAAGGACAAAAATTTTGAGATAATCGGATTCCCATCCAACGACTTCGCACACCAGGAGCCGGGATCAAACTCGGAGATCCAGGAGTTCTGTCAGAAAAATTATGGTGTGAGTTTCACCATGGCCGAAAAGGTACATGTAAAAGGCGATTCTATCTGCGATGTTTACAGATGGTTGACACATAAAGACCGTAATGGAAAAATGAGCAGTCATGTAAAATGGAATTTTCAGAAATACATGATCGACGAATCCGGCAACCTCGTGGGTGTTGTCTCCTCTTATAAATCGCCGGAGTGTAAAAAAATAATACAGTGGCTTGAAGGAAAAAAGAAGTAAATGTGTTTAACTGATAAATTATTAGTTACTTTGCATCGTCTTAAAATATGAAGATCAGATTTTCCCATATCTTTTTTTCATTTGCCCTGCTCCTTAGCATGGTATGGCAGTGTAGCGCCAAATCATTGATCTACCTGCATTACGAGTTGAATAAAAAAGAAATCGCTGCAAATATTTGTGAAAACCGTATGAAACCAAAGAGTTGCTGCGAAGGGAAATGTTACCTGAATAAAGAACTCAGCAAGGAAGAAAAAAGACAAAATGATGTTCCTGCCTCACTGAAAGATAAAACAGAAAAACCTTCCCGCCAGACCACTTTTAAAGCAAACATGAATTCGCTTGGCGTATTCATTCAAACCATTCGTTTTCTCTACCCCACCCCTTCAGCATCCTTTTATTTTGCTGATATTTTCCATCCACCCGCTGTGTTGTAATACAACATGCATTTATAATCTGTTCCTCTTCCTGCGATCACGTCAGGGACGGGCTTTTTAATTATTCATTTCATTCAACACCATGACCATATTATATATGGTATGTTTTGCCCTGCTCGCTGCTTGTGTGCGCGAATTTGCCGGCATACGAACATACCTGAAACGTATCGATAGCCTCGATAAACAGGCTATTCAAAATCAAAAAGAAATCATTCAATAAACTCTTTCATTATGAAATCAATCCTTCAAATAACAACTATTCTTATCCTGGCACTGGGCATTACCCAGTGTAAAAAAAACAAGGCAGCAGAACCTGAACCAATGCCAGCAGCCAATCCGCCGGCCACTGCCGGGACATTAAAAATTCTGTTCGAACCGATGGTGGGCGACAGCAACCTGATCCTGGGGGCACAAACCTATACCAACTCTGCCGGCAATACCTATACAGTAACCATGTTCAAGTATTACATCAGCAATGTGAAGATCACCAAGCTGGATAATACCGTATGGTCTGAACCAAACAGCTACCATTTAGTGGATCACTCCGACGACAACACAACGACAATCAGCATAAACAATGTGCCGTTCAGTAATTACAAAGCCATTCAGTTCATGATCGGTGTCGACAGTGCCCGCAATGTTTCCGGTGCACAAAGCGGCGATCTCGATCCGGCAAAAGATATGTTCTGGAGCTGGAATACCGGCTACATCATGGCCAAATGCGAAGGTATTTCACCACAGTCGACTGCTACCAATCACAAACTCGAATTCCACATCGGTGGATTCAGTGGTTCAAACAACACGCTCAAAATAGCAGCCCCATCGTTTAATGGCGATACTGCCAAAGTTACCAGTGTGATCACTCCTACCATACACATGTCGGCCAACCTGAACGAATGGTTCAGTGCGCCTACTGTTGTCGATTTTTCGATACTCAGTACCGTGAATATGCCTGGCTCCAGTGCAAAAGCCATTGCCGACAACTACGCCGACATGTTCAGTGTGGAGCACATTCATAATGATCCGCATTAATTATTATATCATCACACGGGGTTCTGCCACATGGCAGAACCCTTATTTAAAACCAGTACAATGAATTTTATTAAACGCCTGTTCCTCATTTTGCTTATTCTGGCAGTGAACCCTTTCAGGGGTCGGGCCTGCGATATATGCGGTGGTTTTATGGGCATTACGCCATACGACAATCAAAGCAGTATTTGCCTGATGCATCGCTACAGGATTTTTAACGGCTACAGAAATTACAACCAGAAAAGTCAGTTCTTTCCACAGGGAGCTTACTATAAGGTGGCACACGGCGGAAGTGCTGCTGCCGGCGATTCTGTGATCACCAAAACATATTCGAGCAGGGATTATGAGTCGTACAAAGTGTATGAACTACGGGCCAAATACTTTATTCATCACCGCGTTGAACTCAATGCCTTTATTCCGCTTAACGACATCAAAAGCAAAACCAATAACATCACCACTTCACACATCGGGCTTGGCGATCCATCGGTATTTGCAGGGTTTCATATTTTAAAACCCGGTGAAAAAACATGGAAGCAAAGGCTTATATCCGGTGTTGGTATAAAACTTCCGTTGGGGAATTATTATGCCCACGATCAGTTCAGCAACCGGATCCCCTTTCTGCTTCAACCCGGCACAGGAAGTGTCGACGGCTTTGTTTATGTCAATTACATAGTATCCTACAAAAAAACAGGATTCAGTACCAACAGTAATTTCAAAATGAACGGGCAAAACGACTACCAGGAGCGGATCGGCAATAGCTTCTCCGAATTTCTGAATGTTTTCTACCGCCATAAATTCGGCCAGGTAACTGTTATTCCTTCTGTTCAGGCTTACTTCGAATATACCAAAGGCGTTTATGTAAAGCGTCAGCTCCAGCCAGGCACTAAAATGAACAGCCTTCTGATCGGGCCTGGACTCGATTTATTTTATAAAAACATTTCCATCAACTGCAGTTTCCAGTTTTGTGCCTGGGAAAAAGTAGAGCCGGATGATCTGCAAAATGCCGGACGCATGGTTATAGGGCTTTGTTATAATTTTAACCAGACGAAATATATGTGGCATTGATTTGTTTTTTTATTTTTATCGAAAACAAAAATCTATGAAAAAACAATTACTCCTTCTTTTTGCTTTATGCGCTTTCTCCTTTGGGCTGCGGGCCCAATGCAATGCTTCGTTTACCTACACCGTAACCAATGCTGATGTTTCGGTAAATGCCTTAGGTACACCCACCGGTTCATTTGTAGCCTATGCCTGGCAGTGGGGCGATGGTGGATTCAGTCAGGGACAAACCACCGCACATACCTACACCGCCTCCGGAACCTACAGCGTATGCCTGACCTATGTAGCCGTTACATTTCCGCCATGTACAACAACCGTATGCCAGAATATAAATGTGGTGGTTGCTGCCGTTCACGAATATGAAAACAGCATCCGTAACATTAACATATCACCAAATCCGGCCAATGCATTTGTGAATTTTACCTATACCCTGCCCGTAGCATCTTCCGTTTCTGTAGACCTGATTGATGTGACCGGCAAATTGGCTGGCACCCTGGAAAGCCAGGAACACGAGGCCGGAGAACACACCATACACTATAATACGGAGTCGCTGCCCAAGGGAGTTTACTTCGTAAGATTCAAAAGCCGGCATGCTACCGAATTCAGAAAATTGATTCTGCAATAATTAAACAAAGCCCTCCTAACACGGAGGTTTTTTTATTTATACTTTTGTAGTTCAATTAACGACTATGAAACTCGATATACTGGCCATTGGTGTTCATCCCGACGATGTGGAACTCTCTTGTTCGGGCACTTTACTGAAACACATTGCTGCCGGCAAAAAAGCCGGAATTCTGGATCTGACCCGCGGTGAACTCGGTACACGGGGCAGCGCCGAATTACGAACCAAAGAAGCCATGGCTTCAGCAGCAATACTGGGCGTTCATGTCAGGGAACAACTCAATATGCCTGATGGTTTTTTTGAAAACAATGAAACATACCAACGACAGATCATTGAAGTGATTCGTCGCTACAGGCCTGAAATTGTGCTATGCAACGCGGTTTCAGACAGGCACCCGGATCATGGGCGTGCCGCCAAACTTACAGCCGATGCCTGCTTTTATAGCGGCCTTGTAAAAATAGAAACCCTCGAACATGGCCAGAAACAGAGTGCCTGGCGCCCCAAAGCCGTTTATCATTATATTCAGGACAACTACATTAATCCTGATTTTGTAGTTGACATCAGTGCCTACATGGATAAAAAGATGGAATCGATTATGGCGTTTTCTTCCCAGTTCTATGACCCCAATTCCAAAGAACCGGAAACACCTATATCCAGCAAAAACTTTGTGGAATACGTGAAATCAAAACATGCACTCATGGGGCGTTCCATTAATGCCATGTATGCCGAAGGGTATACGGTAACGCGTATTCCCGGTGTAGACAACCTTTTTGACCTGAAATAAAAAATTAATTCACACGAAGCTTCTGCCCTACTTTCAGATAGTAGCGGCGATCGGTGCCATTGAGTACACAAAGTTCTTTCATGCTTAAGCCATAGCGTTTGGCAATTTCATACCAACTGTCGCCACGCTCTACAGTATGCAGGGTTGCATTGCTTGGATAGGCACAGACACCATATCTGGAGCGTTTAATGTTGATCGTATCTCCCAGCAGTTTATTTTCGGTAAAAGATACCAGGTTGGATGGATTGAGTGCATGCCCTTTGAAACGCATTTCGAAATGCAGGTGCGGCCCGCTGCTGCGCCCGGTGCTGCCACCAAGCCCTATCAATTGGCCGGAGGTCACGACCTGGCCCTGTTTCACTTTTATTTTGGAAAGATGCGCATACACGGTTTCCAGTCCGTTGTAATGCCTGATAATAACCACATTGCCGAAAGCGCCTTTATTTTTAGCGATACGTACCATGCCATCGAATGCCGCCACTACAGGATCGCCCTTGTGCAGGTTAATATCAATACCCTTGTGCATACGTCCATCGCGCCAGCCGAATTTCGAATTCACCGGGCCAATTCGCGGATGATTATATACTCCCAGAGAATCACCGGTCAGGCAAAGCACCTGGTTTTCGGGTAATTCCAATTCAGGTGTAATCTGGAAAACGGTTGTTTCGTCGAAATCTTCGTAAAAATTTGTTGCCGGCAGGCTGTGGTCGCGTGCTATTTCAAACTTATCGGCACCACTCGATAAAAGGCTGTTGTAATAATTCACCAGCTCAATCAGTTGCTCATCTACGCTTGGCAGATCCAGCAGAGAATCAACAAGGTGGACTAATTGCTGCTTGGTAACCAGTGTTTTCTGAGGGACATCCGGTGGATCCGATTTTAATTTCAACGTATCATTAGGCCCCGGGGCACCAAAGAAACGCCCTGAAAACAACAGGATCATGAACACGATATGAGCAGTGGACTTCATAGTGTTGATAAAATGTTTGCTAAAATAATAAAAAACTAATAATCAATTGGTTTTAATGAAATATTTCAAGTGAAAATTTAAGCCGGAAAGCACCCACCATTCCGGCCAAATAATCGACGAAAATGTTTGACAGAACAAAAATAATGTGCTAATTTGCTATATATAACAAGTCATTATGATCGCAAGCGCTGATATAGCCATTAAAAAAACCACTCATAGCAGGGTTTCGGAGCAGGATGTCAATAACGTCCCTTTCGGTAAATGTTTTTCTGATCACATGTTTGTGGCAGAATACGCCAATGGAAAATGGGAAAAATGCTACATTACTCCGTATGCCGATGTGCCTATGAGTTATGCAATTTCTGCCCTTCACTATGGCCAGGCCATTTTTGAAGGCATGAAAGCCTATAAAATGGAAAATGGTGAAACAGCCCTTTTCCGTCCACTCGAAAACATGAATCGCCTCAATAAATCTGCGGTGCGTATGGCTATGCCGGAGGTACCTGAAGATATTTTTATGGGTGGCTTACTGGAGTTACTGCGACTCGACGAGAAATGGATCCCTACATCTGAAACAGGATCTTTATACATCCGTCCGTTTTTAATTGCTACCGACGAAGCCATTGGCGTAAAAGCCAGTGATACTTATAAATTCATTATCATTACCTGTCCTGCCGGTAAATACTACACAGAGCCTATCAAGGTACTTGTAGAAACCAATTATATCCGCGCGGTTGAAGGCGGTATTGGTTTTGTGAAAGCTGCCGGCAACTATGGCCGTAGTCTTTACCCTACCAAACTGGCACAGCAAAAAGGTTACCAGCAGGTTATCTGGACCGATGCCAAAACGCATTCTTATGTAGAAGAATCCGGCACCATGAACCTCATGTTTGTGATCGACAATACGGTTATCACCCCATCTACCAGCGACACCATTTTATCGGGCATTACCCGCGACAGCGTGCTGAAACTGGCCCGCGACTGGGGCATGAAGGTTGAAGAGCGTAAAGTATCTCTCAAGGAAATTGTAGAGGCTCACGAAAAAGGTACCCTTCAGGAAGCCTTTGGAGTAGGAACTGCGGCTACCATTGCTCACATTGTGGGTATCGGTTTCGAAGGCAAGGATTATGCACTGCCTCCGGTTGAAGACCGCAAGTTCTCTACGAAAATAGACGAAACACTCCGCAACATCCGTAAAGGAAAAGTTGAAGATAAATTCAACTGGATGTACAAGGTACACTAAGCGTTTCTCAACACTGATTTTATAAATAAAGAAAGGCCCATACATTGTATGGGCCTCTTTTGTTATAGCCCAAAAAGACGTTAGTATAAAATTACTACAGTTGTATGGCGCATTACCCCTATTCTCCGAAATGCTGCCAATAAGGTATTTTGAGGTTCGTACAATATTTATGTATTTTTAGAACACATTTTTCTTTTTATTCTCGGGGGCAGGCAAATGAAATCACTATTTGTTTTTATACTGTTATGCATTCGCTGTATCTGTATATCGCAGAGCAGTGATTCGGTAATAACCCGAATTCTGAAAAGTCATGACAATAAGCCCGAAAAATTACATCAACTTAATAAAGTTTCTGAAGACCTCTGGTTGATGGGCAACTATAAAGAATCAAAATACCTGGCCGATACCCTGCTGGCCATGGAAGAAGCCGAAATAAAAAAAACGCCCTCAGATAAATCGCTTCTGAAAGAACAGGCCTATACGTATAACAACCTGGCCATTATTTACCGCTATAAAGGCGACTATTCTGCGTCCATCGAATACCACCTGAAAGCCCTCAAAATACGCGAGGCTATTCACGACACCTGGGGCATTGCCCGCTCCAATTTAGGGCTTGGCACCATCAACGAGTTTCTCGACAAAAAAGACATTGCACTCGGCTATAAATTCAAAGCCCTGAAGCTGTTTGAACAGGCTAACGACAGCATGTTTATAGCCATCACCTGCAATCATATTGCCTCCCTGTATTTTAGCCTGGGGAAAATCGATGAGGCCGAAAAATACAATACGACCTCGATCCTGATTTTTGTCAAAAAATTCAACATGAGCGGAATGGCAGATGCTTACAGCCTGGCCGGGCAAATTTATGAAACACGTCAAAATTATACCGACGCCATCAATAATTACAAAACCAGCCTTACGTTCAAAAATTTTCTCGGATTCAAAGATGGTATCATTGATGGTAATCTCAGGTTAGGGACGGTTTACACCAAATTGAATCAGCTGGGCAAAGCAAGGAAGCACCTCGACACGGCACTCGTACTCTCCAACGAAGTGGGGTCTAAAATTAATCAAAGCTCTATTTACAGGGCGCTGGCAACAATCGACAGCATCTCGCACGACAATGCCGGTGCCTTAAAAAACTACAAACTCTATATAGCCTACAGAGACAGCCTGATTAATCAGCAATCGGCCGAAAAAATATCAAAACTGCAAGCCGAGTTCGAGAACCAGAAGCGATTGGAGCTTCAGAAGATTGAAGAGGAAAAAGAACGATTGAAACGTGAAGAACATGAACAACACCAACAGATGATTATATACCTCATTTGCGGCGGACTTTTTCTGCTGTCAATTGGAATGGTTATTATTTACAGGAGTTACAGGATCAAGCAAAAATCCAATCAGCTGCTCTCTGAGAAAAACAAAATCATCGAAACACAGAAACACCTGGTCGAGGAAAAACAAACCGAAATTATTGACAGTATCAATTATGCACGCCGAATCCAATATTCGTTGCTGGCAAGCGACAAACTATTACAGGAAAACCTGCCTGATTACTTTCTCTACTTCCAGCCAAAAGATGTGGTAAGCGGTGATTTTTACTGGGCCAGCCGGCTCAACAACGGGCAGTTTATACTTGTTATTGCCGATAGTACCGGCCATGGCGTGCCGGGTGCTATTATGAGCATGCTCAATATGAATTGCCTGAATGAGGCCGTTCACAGCGATAAACTCTACGAACCAGCAGAAATACTAAATGCCACGCGCCGTAAAATTATATCTTACCTGGCCAACGACGGAAGTGAAAGCGGCGGCAAAGATGGGATGGACTGCAGTCTGGTACGATTGGATTTTAAAACAAACAGATTTATGTATGCTGCTGCAAACAACCCGATATGGATCGTGCGGCAGAAAGCCGGAGAAAGCCTGGAAATACTGGAGTTGGAAGCAGACAGAATGCCGGTAAGTAAACATGAAAAAGATCATATTCCTTTTACACAAAAAACAGTAGAAGTACTTTCCGGCGACATGATCTATATGTTTACAGATGGTTTTGCCGACCAGTTTGGCGGCCCGAAAGGAAAAAAATACAAATACAAGCCTTTACAACAATTGTTTTTTGCCGTAAGTCAAAGACCACCCGCAGAACAAAAAGAACTCATTCAGGCGGCCTTTCAAAGCTGGAAAGGAGACCTGGAACAGGTTGACGACATCTGTGTAATCGGCATCCGGATCAATTAAAATGTATCGGATCCTTCACTTTTTCTTTCAATAGAGCAAGCTGCAATACCTCTGCCATCTGGGTCACATAATGAAACTGAAGGCCCTTGAGGTAGCCCGGATTAATATCGTCGATATCTTTTTTATTGTCGGCACAGAGAATAATCTCTTTAATACCGGCACGTTTTGCGGCCAGGATTTTCTCCTTGATCCCTCCTACCGGCAATACTTTCCCGCGCAGGGTGATCTCGCCGGTCATGGCCAGGTTCTTTTTCACCTTACGCTGTGTTAATGCAGAGGCCAGCGATGTAAGCATGGCTATGCCTGCACTCGGACCGTCTTTAGGCGTTGCCCCTTCCGGCACGTGCAGATGCACATTCCAGTTATCGAACACTTCATAATTCAGATCGATAATGTGCGGATGTGCTTTCAAAAATTCCAGTGCCAGGGAAGCACTCTCTTTCATTACATCACCGAGGTTGCCGGTTAACGTAAGTTTGGAACCCTTGCCTTTTGATAAACTTGTTTCAATGAACAGGATATCTCCACCTACCTGAGTCCAGGCCAGTCCGGTTACAACACCGGCCACATCATTGCCCTGGTACTTGCTCTTTTCATGCGATGGCCCGAGTATTTTGGTAATTACCTCTTCATTTAGTTTAGGCACATCCTGGTCTTTGGCCACATGCACTGCAATGTAACGGGCTATTTTCGATAAACGTTTTTCGAGCCCGCGCACACCGCTTTCAGCCGTATAATTTTCAATGACGAACTCAATCAGTTTATCCGATAATTTGAACTGATTCTTTTTAAGACCATTTTCTTCGGTTTGCTTGGGAACAAGGTGGCGTTTGGCAATTTCGAGCTTCTCCTCTACCGTATAGCCATTGATTTCAATGATCTCCATACGGTCGCGGAGGGCCGGCTGAATGGTCGACAGATTATTGCAGGTGGCAATGAACATCACTTTGCTAAGATCGTAGTCCAGCTCCAGGAAATTGTCGTAAAAGGTTGAGTTCTGTTCAGGGTCCAGTACTTCGAGCAATGCCGACGATGGATCTCCATGAAAATCGGAACCCACTTTATCGATTTCATCGAGGATATAAACCGGGTTGGACGACTGAACTTTTTTAAGGTTTTGAAGAATACGGCCGGGCATGGCGCCAATATAGGTTTTACGATGCCCGCGAATCTCACTTTCATCTTTGAGTCCGCCGAGGCTCATACGTACATACTTACGGTTCAGGGCACGTGCAATACTCTTGCCCAACGATGTTTTACCAACGCCCGGAGGACCGTATAAACACAGTATAGGTGATTTCAGGTTGCCTTTGAGTTTCAATACAGCCAGATGTTCCAGGATTCTTTCCTTCACTTTATCCAGTCCGAAGTGGTCTTCATTCAGCACATCTTCGGCATTCTGAAGGTCGAAATTATCGGTGGTATATTCATCCCATGGCAGATCCAGCATCAGCTCCAGGTAATTGGTTTGTACCGAGTATTCAGCGGCATTGGGATTCATACGTTGCAGCTTGCCCAGTTGTTTTTCAAACACCTCACGGATCTCTTTATTCCATTTCTTGGTTTTGGCCTTCTCCTTGAACTCATTTATTTCCTGTTCAAAATTATTGCCTCCCAATTCTTCCTGGATAGTTTTAATCTGCTGGTGCAGGAAATATTCACGTTGCTGCTTGTCTATGTCGGTTTTTACTTTATCCTGGATCTGATTTTTCAGTTCGAGCATTTGCAGCTCTTTCGAGAGATGTGTCAGAATCTGTGTGGCGCGGTCTTTCAGGTCAGGAATTTCGAGTACACGTTGTTTTTCGGCTGTACTCGCGTTCATATTGGATGAAATGAAATTCACCACAAAATTCGGGCTCTCGATATTATTCAGTGCAAAGCCGGCTTCTGTAGGAATCTGCGGCGACTTCTGGATAATCTGTATAGCCGTGTCCTTCATCGAAGATACAATGGCCTCGAATTCCTTATCGTTTTTTTTAGGCCTTGTTTCTTCAAACAGGGAGGTTGTAGCTTTGTAATAAGGCTCCGACTGCACGAACTCCTTAATCCGGAAACGTTTCTTGCCCTGGATAATAACCGTGGTATTACCATCGGGCATTCGCAGCATTTTAATAATCTGGGCCACAGTACCTACCTGGTATAAATCCTCGGGTTTCGGATCTTCAATACCGTCATTCTTCTGAGTTACAACACCAATGGTTTTGTCACCTTTATTGGATTCTTTGATCAGTTGGATAGACTTATCACGACCAACGGTAATCGGAATAACAACACCGGGGAATAAAACAGTATTTCGAAGCGGCAATATTGGCAGTATTTCGGGCAGCTTTTCAGCATGCATATTGTCTTCATCCTCAGAAGACAAAAGGGGAATAAAGTCTGTATCCTCGTCTATCAGTGGCGAAAACGGGATTTTATCACTCTCATTAAAGAAATTCATACGCACAATCAATTTATTCGTACATACAAGATACGATTATTATGCCAATGTCAGATTCAGACGGATTGTCAGCCACATAAAAAAAGCCCCGTAAAACGGGGCTCCTGAAGTACAAAAATGGCCTGTACTTAAAGCTTAAAAAAGAAGAAAGTCACTGCTGCCCACTCTTTTTTAATTCCATTGGCATGGCCAATCGTAGAGTGACTGCTGTTTTCTACAGTTCCATCGGATTTAATATACCCGATTGTAGAGTGGCTGCTGTTTTCAACGGTTCCATCGGACTTCACATAACCAATGGTTGAATGGCTGCTGTTTTCAATGGTTCCACCCGATTTGATATAGCCAATGGTAGAGTGACTGCTGTTTTCAATAGTCCCATCCGATTTGATATAACCAACGGTGGAGTGACTACTGCTTTCAATGGTTCCATCCGACTTGATATACCCTGCCGTTGAATGGCTGCTGGTTTCAAGGGTTTGAGCAGTAGCAAAATGAACACTTAAAAATGTTCCTGCGATAAAAAATAGTTTTTTCATAGTTAAACGTTTTATACACTAAATATAGAAAAAAGCCCGGGAGAAAAAAATGCTGGCCACATCATCATTACATTAAATGATCAATGATCGTTTTTTTTGGAGCCGGGCATCCGTATGTAAAACACATAGCCGTTTTTGCGATAGAGCTTTGTGAGCTGTGTATAGCCCTCGTCTATTTCTTTTTCGTAATTCACTTTGGTAGCGAAGCAGGCCGGTTTATCAATGTTTTCGCTGAGCATCCACTCCATCATGATCTTACTGAAAGAACGGGTAACCGACTCCCCTATTTCCTCGATCTGCCTGGCCCGGCGGGCATGGAACGCGGCAAAATCAGCATTCTTTTTATAGTCGTTGTTTACCTGGCCATAAAACAGGTAGGCATAACTTTTATAACCAATGGTTTCAATATAGAACCCCTGGCGGGCGCAGGCTTTATGAAACTCTATCGCCGCATGCTGTGAATACTGTTCGATTTTAGGTGTAATGAAACATATCAATAGGTAAACCGTAACGAGTGAGGTAATAAAAATACCATACACAAATTGCATTTTTTGTTTCAATACCTGCCGCAGACTGAAAAGAATCCCGGCTATGAAAAGCACGCCAATTAACCATTCCCAGCCTCCCCAATGAACATCTGCCTTAAGATTCTCAACGGCAAACACATCATCGATAACACCCGGTTTCAATAAAATCGGTTTCAGATAATTGATGCAGCCCACCAACACAAAAGCAAGCCCCATAAGTACCGTCAATGTAATCATGCCTGCTTTGAGCCAGAGTTTCCACGCAAACTCACGGTTGTATAATTTTATGACAGCATAGGCTGCCAGGTAGGTCAGCGGGAAATAGCAAAGCGAAGAGTAATGAACGATTTTTGTTTTTACAATGGAAAAAAGCAATAGCACAACCCAGAATAAACAAAGCATCCAGCGCTTGGTATGTTTCTGAAAAGGTGTATCCGTGGCCGAACGTTTATGAGCCAGGATCAGGAAAAGTGAAGATGGAAAACAACCTACCAGCAGGACAACAAAATGATACAGGAACGGGCCACCATGATCGCTGTCCTCGGTTTTGAAAAGCCGCACCTGGTAATCGATAAACTCACGGATAATGTGAGTATTTCCTTTCAGAGCCTCTGTCATAAACCAGCTGAAACCCACCACCAGGAAAGTCAGGGCAAATACCGCGACGAATTTAAGCGATGTCATTTTCCGGAAACGCGACAACAGAAAGAAAATGCCGACCGTAAGTCCCGTAATAAGAACAGCCGCCGGACCTTTGGTAAGCAAAGCAAGCCCCAGGAAAACACCGGCCAGTGCAGCCGTGCGATACCCATGCGTTCCTGCCGGATTATTGGTGTGCCGGATCAGCTCATAAATGGAGAGAAAAATAAACAGGTTGAACCATGGATCAATAATGCCGCTTTTGAAATACAGGTGTGGCAACAACGTGCAGGCATACACAAAAGCCCAGATGAGACCGAAACGACGATCATTTAATTTTTTGCCGCAATGGTATAAAGCCAGCAGGGTTACAACCCCGCATAATGCATCGGGAAGACGGGCCGAAAACTCGCTGATACCAAACAGGTTCATGCATATAGCCTGCAACCATATAAAGAGCGGCGGTTTCTCCCAGAAAGGCTGGAAATACAGCTGAACCTCTGAATAATTATCGGTAACAACCATTTCGCGGGCACATTCCGCAAAATTGATTTCGTCCCAGTCAAATAAAGGAATGTTACCAATAAACGGAATAAATAATAAAGCCGCAACAAGAGCAATGAATGTGTAAACTTTCGCGTCTGTATTTAACCACTTTACCATGGCACTTACTTTATAAAATATGAAATCAGGGGCTTCTCCAGCTTAATCATGTGCGGCCTGTTGTACACCAGCAGGTACATGCAGGTTGCAAATCCGGCACCGATCATCGACCCTGCAAAAATATCGATCAGCCAGTGCTGGGAAAGATAGGTCCGGCTGAATGCCGCCAGGAATGCCGCTACAAAATAGAGGATCTTCAGGCCCTGGCGTTCGGTCATATACATCAGTGAAAAGAACATGGCGAAAGCCGCTGTGGAGTGACCACTCGGAAAACTGTTGTGAATAAGCCTTTCTACCCCATCCACCAGCTTCAACTGTTCGTGCCGGAAATAGGTAAACACGTAAAAAGGACGGTTTACATCATCGTAGAAACACCTTTTTAAAATAGTGGTGCATAACGATGCCGAGGCATAAGAATAAAATACCAGGAGACCTTTCCGGATATTAAACAGGAGGATCAATACCAAGGCCAGGGCGATCACAAATACACCATCGCCTACATAGGTCATGTATTTAAAAAATGTATCCACATAACGATTCCCTACCAGGGAGTTTATGCGGATATGCAACTCGCTGCGATCGTTATTCAACAGGATATAAGCCACCACCACACATACAAGCAGGTATATAATCAGATACGGGAGATTATGTCTGAGGAAAGTTCTGAGCATTAATGCGATTTGGCTTCGTTCCAGTATTTATCCATTTCTTCCAGAGAACAGTCGGCCAGCTGCTTGTTCTGCTCTTTTATTTTCTGCTCCATGTAATTGAAGCGGTATATAAATTTACGATTCGTTTTTTCAAGGGCATCTTCCGGATTTATGTTCAGGAAACGGGCGTAATTTATCAATGAAAACAATACATCACCAAATTCCTCTTCCAGTTTCTGCTGATCCTGTTTTTTCACTTCTGCATGGAACTCCTGCAGTTCTTCATTTACTTTTTCCCAGACCTGCTCCGGTTTTTCCCAGTCAAATCCAACGGCCTGGGCTTTCTCCTGGATACGGTAAGCTTTTACAAGCGAAGGCATGGATGAAGGAACGCCCGATAAAGCTCCCTTATTCCCTTCCTTCTGCTTGATTTTCTCCCAGTTCCTGGTAACCTGCTCCGCATTTTCCACCTTTACATCGCCATATATATGGGGATGTCTGAAGATGAGCTTGTCACACAGGCTATTGATGACATCAGCAATATCAAAACGATTGGTTTCAGAGGCAATACGGGCATAAAAAACAATATGCAGCAAAATATCGCCCAGTTCCTTTTTAAGTTCCGTGGTGTCATTTTTAATAATGGCATCCGACAATTCGTAGGTTTCTTCGATGGTGAGGTGACGCAAGCTCTCGATGGTTTGCTTTTTGTCCCATGGACATTGCTCCCGCAATTCATCCATAATTTTTAACAGACGGCCAAAGGCCTGGAGCTTATCTTGCATTCAAAAAAATTTGAACAAATGTACTAATTCTGTAGGGATAATATTTGTATTTTTACCGCTCGTTGAGAGCAAAATTACATATCTTTTTTCTCTGTTTTTCGGTTTTGGCGCTGGGTCAGAATAAGCTCACACGTTCGAAAAATTTCTACCTGAAGGTGAACCCCAATTATGGGTTTATTATGGAGCACCATTCCTATATGGCCCACCTGGTTACAGGTTATGTGCCGGGCGTTTCGGTCGATTTCATAAAGCCAACCTATGGCAACAAACTCTGGCAGCGCGAAAACAACATGCCCGATATAGGACTTACCTTTAATTTTATCAATTTCGGTAATCCGCGGCAACTCGGCTATTGTTATGCCCTGGCGCCTTTCATGGATATTCCGCTCAATAAAAAAATAAAAGCCAGCCGCGTTATCATGCGCCTGTGCTGGGGAGTATCTTACCTGAACAGGGATTTCAATATCGAAACCGACCCTAAGAATATAGCCATCGGAAGCCACTGGAACACCTTTGTGCATTTCAAATGGTTCTGGGCACTGAATGTTTCCAAGCGACTGCGCCTGGAACCCGGCCTTTCTTTTTCGCATGCATCCAATGGCCGCGCACAGGTGCCAAACCTGGGACTGAATGTGATCTCTGCCAACCTTGGCATTACCTACAAATTTCTGCAGGAAGAAGAGAAAATGAAACCCCTGGACGATTCGGCTTCTGTTTGGCCCTCAAAACATGAAATTCTTGTATGGGCAGCCGGCGGATTCAATGAAACCGGGTTCCCGGGAGGGCCAAAATATGCGGCTTACACGTTTGGCATAAACTACTATTACAACAAACGTAACACCCATAAATTCGGGGGCGGCGTAGATATATGTTACGAAACCCAGAATTATGTTCACCTCGAAAACGCCGGTCATCCGGCCAAAAGCTGGATGGATATTGTAACCATCGGACCTAAGTTCTGCTATTCTTACAATGTAGGCCGAATCAGTTTTCCGGTAGAAATGGGCGTATACGCCGTTTCCAAGCCCAAAGAAGATGGCCTGTTCTTTCACCGGATCGGGGTTCGTCATTATTGCAAAAATGGTCTTGTTATCAACTTCAGTTTAAAATCACATTGGGCCGTGGCCAGCCACTTCGAATATGGTTTAGGCTATCGCTTTTCTGTTAAAAAAAGAAAAATAAATGAGCAGTAGAATACGCATATTCAGCCTGTTTACGTTATTGGTTTTTACCTGGTCGTGCAAGAAGGAAAACTGGTGCGACTGTGTGAAATCAACCGGTAAAGACGAAACCACCACGCGCGACGTGCAGGGCTTTACCTGTATTAATCTGGAAGATAAGATTGATATGTACATAAAACAGGGCCCGAATTTTGAAGTAAAGGTCCAGGCCGGCGAACACCTGCAAAAGCTGATTAAGACCGAACTGGATGGCGAAACCCTGAAAGTGGTGAATAACAACAAATGCAATTTTGTACGTGGCTATAAACATAAAATTACAGTGTACGTGACTGCACCCCGTTTTAAATTCATCGATCACAATGGTGTTGGTACCATCTGGACCGACGGCACAATTGTTCAGGACACTATTGGTTGTAAAACACACAGCTCCGGCGACATCCACCTCAATGTGAACAGTAAGGTTATGCTCTGCAGTACACACGGCAATGGTGATATATACCTGGCAGGGGTTACCGACAATTTACAAAACGACTACACAGGCACTAATTTCCTGTATGCCAAAGACCTGAAGGTGAACAGCTTTATATACCTGCACAGTGTTTCATTAGGGCATGCCTATGTCAATGCACCACCAAGCGGAAACATGGATATACGCATCGAGCAATCCGGCAATGTATATTACACCGGCAGTCCGTCTGCTATCCAATTAACCCGCACCGGTAAAGGCCAACTCATTAAAGACTAAACATGCGCAACCTGCCGAAAATTATTTCCGGGCTTATTTTCCTGTGTCTGCTTGCCTTCCGGGGAACAGCACAAGATGATTATGCCAACGATAACCAGATGCGCTATGAAGACTGGAATTACAAGGCAAATATAAAAACGGTTCAGCTTCACGAAACATCCTGGGAGTTTGCACCCGCCACCATTGCCTTTGGCAGCGGCGAACAACTTGAACTAAGTTTCGATGACCTGGATGCCGACAAAAAATTCTACACCGTAAGTTTTGTGCATTGCGATGCCGAATGGCAACCTTCAAACCTGGTTCAGGCTGAATACATGAACGGTTTTTACGAAGCCAATTTTCAGAATTTCGATTTCTCTATTAATACGCTGCAACGTTATACGCATTACTCCATCCTGTTTCCGACGCAGAACATGCAATTCTCCAAATCGGGGAATTACATTGCCTATGTATACCAGGATAATGATAAGGACAAACTCATTCTCACCAAGCGCTTCATGATTTACGACAATAAGATTACGGTGGTTGCCAGCGTGAGACAAGCTATAGGGAATGACGAACAATTTGCCAAACAACACATCGATTTCAATCTACTGAACAGCGCGTATGAATTAACCAATCCTTTTACAGATCTCAAGGTTGTTATCACCCAAAACAACCGCTGGGATAATGCCGTACGTAATATCAAACCGACCTTTGTAGAGCCAAGGCAACTCACCTACTCACTCGACGACAAATCGACCTTTAACGGGGGCAATGAATTCCGCTATTTTGATTGTCGCTCTGTAAGAACCTATACGGAACGAATCGGTAATATCTGGCGCGACAGTACACGCCAATATCACATCGACCTGAAAACAGACGATTCGCGCGCATTTAAAAACTATTTATTTTACAACGATCTCAATGGTGGTTACCTGATCAAGAACCAGGATATCAGCGGGAACCAGGATTTGGAGGCAGATTACGTATACGTCAATTTTTTTGTGCCCTTCGACAACCCTGTCAGTGAAGGTAATTTTTACATCCTGGGTAAGTTCACCGACTGGCGCACCAGTAAAGGGAATATGATGACTTACAACTACAAACGCTTTGGCTATGAATGTACCCTATACATCAAACAGGGTTACTACAATTACACCTACGTGTATGTAAAAGACGGACAATCTGCCGGTGATGAAACGCTCACCGAAGGCAACCATTGGGAAACAGAAAATGACTATGCCATTTATGTGTATCACCGCCAAAGGGGCACCTACTATGACCAGTTGGTGGCTATTAAGCGCATGAATTCGTTGAAGAAGTAAAAGGTTTTACTCTTCCTCTCCTCTCACTGCTTTTTCATAATCCGGCGCTTTCAATAAACTGCGGTCGCAGTCGGCTTTACTTGTTTTTCCAAACGCATTGAAATAGGCACGCATGGTCATACTGTCGTAATGAATGATATTGTAATGGAATTGAATGGTCTGAAACATGTTCAGTGCGATGAACACTGCGATAAGCCCTTTGAGTAATCCGGCCCGGAGATTGCGCTGAAAAACGTTTGAAGAAAGAAATGCTGCCAATGGGAACGCCAGCATCGGGTAAAGATCTATCATGGCACGCTGCCCAAAAGAACCGCCGTACCACCAGCACCACCAGCTGCTGATTACCAGAATATAAACAACAAGAATTGTAACAACGGCCGGAAAGATAGCCCGCTGCTGTTTGTATAGAGCCCTCATGCCAAGCAAAGCAAACAGCATAACCGGAGTATAAATAAGCCAGCCCTTACGGAAACCCAGCATACTTTCGAGGATATGCGGATGCGCAAAATAAAAACGTTCATTAATGTATGAATTAAACAAATAATGTCCGGTGATCATTTTCCAGTACAGAAATTGCGGAATCCATATCGCTATTGTAATGCAGGCTATCAACAGCAGCTGTTTCCATTGTTTTGCCAACAATCCTATCCTACTGACCAAAGCCTTCCGGGAATCAACGCCATATAATAACGGAAATAAAACAAACAACAGGTTCACTGGCCGGATAAGAGTTAGAAGACCCAATACCAACCCAATCACAAAACTATATTTCCAATGAACCCGATTGTGCCAGCGCAGGGATGCATAGATGAATATACTGAACAGGGCAACATCATACTCATGGCTCATGGCTGCTTCTCTGGTAGAATAACAAAGCAGATTGGTGGCAAAATATATAACTACCAGCGTGAGTGCTGTCACGCGTTCCGAATAAAACATCAGCAGCGACTTACGCAGGTACCACAGCCCGATAAGCAGGTATACCAGGCCTGAAACGAGGATCCAGAAATGATATATCTCGGAGTAGCCGTTGGCCTCGTAGCCCATTGGACCAGCCAGTGCATTAGCCACAAAGAAAAATGGCGCATATAAAATAGCCATTCCCATGCTTGTTTTGATCACCCATTTACCATCGGGGGTCTTAATGGGTTGGTAGGAATAATACCCGGGAGAATTCTCGTCTTTGATAAAAGACATCCCCACATCATGCTTAATGAATGTGGCAGGCAGATAACTGTAATAACAGACCACATCCCACTTAATGATATTTTGCGAACGCCAGCGCCCCAGGTTATTTTGCACACCCGTTACAAACAGTGCAATGGCAATAATGACCAACAGTGACGGATATGTCAATAAGCGCTTGATGCGTTTCGGCTACAGTTTATCTTTCAGGTATTTGCCGGTATAACTACGTTTGTTGGTTACAAGCTCTTCCGGACGGCCTTCAAACACAACTTCTCCGCCATGCTCACCACCTTCCGGTCCCATATCTATGATCCAGTCGGCACACTTAATGACGTCAAGATTATGTTCGATCACAATAAGTGAATGTCCTTTTTTCAACAAGGCTTCAAACGATTTAAGCAGTTTGGCCACATCATGAAAATGTAAACCCGTTGTAGGCTCATCAAAAATAAAAAGAGTTGCCGAGTCACTGTTGCCACCAATCAGGAATGTAGCCAGCTTAATGCGCTGGGCTTCGCCTCCACTGAGCGTGCTGGATGATTGGCCGAGGTGTACATAACCAAGACCCACGTCCTGCAGAGGTTTCAGCTTCTCAATGATTTTCCGGCAGGTTTTATTATCCGGATCTTTTTCAAAGAAATCAACGGCATCATCTACGGTCATTTCCAGTACATCCGAAATGGTTTTTCCTTTATAGTTTATTTCAAGCGTTTCTGCTTTAAAGCGTTTCCCCTGGCAGGCTTCGCATACCAGTTCAATATCAGCCATAAACTGCATGGCCACCGTAATCATTCCTTCGCCTTCGCATACTTCGCAGCGACCGCCATCGACATTAAATGAAAAGTGCGATGGCTTATACCCGCGAACCTTTGCCAGTTGCTGATCTGCAAAGAGGTTCCTGATTTCATCGTAGGCCTTTGTATAAGTTACCGGGTTACTGCGCGACGATTTCCCGATCGGGTTCTGATCCACATATTCAACCTGCTTCACCTGTTTCAGGCTTCCACTAATCACATCACTCTTTACGGTATCAAAATACCCCTCAATATGCTTACGAAGATTTGGCCAGAGTACTTTCTTTACAAGGGTTGATTTACCGGAGCCGCTGACACCGGTTACGCAACACAACACGTTTAACGGAAATTTCACCGTTACATCTTTCAGGTTATTATCGGTAGCATGTTTTACTTCCACAAACTCTTTCCATTTGCGGCGGTTAAAAGGTACTTCTATCTCCAGTTTCCCGGTCAGGTATTTGGCGGTGTAGCTTTTTGTATCCTTCAGCAAATCCTTATGATTTCCCTGGAATACAAGGTTTCCGCCTCCACTACCGGCCTCCGGGCCAATGTCAATAAGTTCATCGGCAGAGCGCATAATTTCTTCGTCGTGTTCCACCACAATAACGGTGTTGCCCTGTTGCTGCAGGCTGCGAAGCACCTGTATGAGCCGCTCCGTATCGCGCGGATGAAGTCCAATGCTTGGTTCATCGAGAATATACATACTTCCCACGAGGCTGCTTCCGAGGGAGGTGGCCAGGTTGATACGCTGGCTCTCGCCACCGCTCAGGGTATTGGCCACACGATTCAAGGTGAGGTAACTCAAACCCACATCGCACAGAAAGCGGATGCGGTTCGATATTTCAACAAGCAGACGTTTGCCAATGGATAAATCATGCTCATCGAGATTCAAATTCTTGAAAAATGCCTGCAACTCATCAATTGGCATCAGTACCAGGTCTGAAATGCCTTTACCGGCTATTTTCACATACCCTGCGTCTTTGCGGAGGCGTGTGCCATGGCAATCAGGACAGGTTGTTTTGCCGCGGTAGCGCGCCAGCATCACACGGTATTGAATTTTATAGCTTTCTTTTTCAAGCATTCTGAAAAACGCCGTAATGCCTTCAAAATGATCATTGCCGTTCCAGAGCAAATCGTACTGTGCTTTGGTGAGTTGTGAAATGGGTTTATGAACCGGGAAATTGAACTTATGAGCATGCTTCAGTAACTGGTCTTTATACCAGCTCATGGTCGCACCATTCCAGCAGGCCACAGCATTGTCGTATACCGAAACGCTTTTGTTAGGAATAACCAGGTCGGGATCAATGCCAATAATGCTTCCAAATCCTTCGCAGGTTTTACAGGCTCCGATCGGATTATTGAAACTGAAAAAATTGAGATCAGGCTCTTCAAAGCTGATGCCGTCGGCTTCAAACAAATTGGAAAAGTGATGCTCTTTATATTTTTTATTATCCTGGTCAATAAATATATAACACTCGCCATTGCCCTCGTAGAAGGCAGTTTGAGCACTATCGGCCACGCGGTTCGGGAGATCTTCATCCGCAGGATCAACCACAATACGGTCAACAAGCAGAAAAATACCGTCGGCATTTTTCAGTTTTTTGGCATCGAAATCTGTGATGCGTACAACTTCTTTATCTACAAGAATCCTTGTAAATCCTTGCTGATTGAGCAGTTCCAGGTGTTTAGCCACATTTCGGTCTTTGGGCACAATGAGTTTGGCAAGCACCAGTATTTTACTTTCTGCCGGAAGGCCCTTCACAAAATCAACCACATCCGTAATCGTATGGCGTTTCACCTGCTTGCCGCTGATAGGGCTGTATGTCTTACCGATACGGGCATACAGGAGTTTCAGGTAATCGTATATTTCGGTGATCGTGCCTACTGTGGAACGCGGGTTACGCGAAATAACTTTTTGTTCGATGGCAATAGCCGGAGAAATTCCCTTGATGTAATCGACCTGCGGCTTTTCGAGCCGGCCGAGAAACTGACGGGCATAAGCCGAAAGGCTTTCCACATAACGCCTCTGCCCTTCGGCATAAAGCGTATCGAAGGCCAGCGATGATTTGCCGGAGCCCGAAAGCCCGGTGATCACCACCAGTTTATTGCGCGGAATGGCCACATCCACACCTTTCAGGTTGTGTGTGCGGGCACCTTTTATAATAATGTTGTGTTTGGTATCGAGGTTATCTATTGACTTGTTCAAGGCGATCAGAAATTAGATTTAAATGTAACAATTTGTTTGCTGGAAAATGCCTTCTGAAGAAAACGTAACAAAGTCTTGCTCAGATCATTTCATTATTTAACAACATCTGCTGTTTAACTACGAAAGCCGTTTGGCAACGATCTTGGACACATTTCCAAAGACCTGGCCGGGTGAAAATTTACGCCAGTGAAAATCATCGAGTTCACCACCCGCTATAAAATAATAATCGAGGTTGGCATGCTTAAACTCTTTCATCACATGTTCCTGGAAATTCAGAAATACAATCCACCCCTCTTCCACATCCTGGAACCATTCCTCATAATACGAATCATCAGATGGATGAAAATTGAGGATATTCTCCCCGATGATAATGTATTTATTGATGCCCATATAGCCCAGTTCATCAATAATATCACGCTTCAGCAACATGATATCATTAGTGATGCAATCGTTCCACTCACCGATCATTTCAATAATCGCATACTTTTCATCGTAATCGGCAAACAGGATTTTGATATAGAGTGTTTCACTTCCGATATCATCCCACTGCGGGTGAATCAGGTAATTGTATACGCGGTTGCTGTATTCGAATTCACTGTACTCCCTTCCATAAAAAGGCGAACTCTCATCTTCTGATGAGATATAAAGATGACGCCAGTTATAAAAGGGTTCAATATTATGCATGTTTTTCTAATATATGGAGAACATTACCGACCCAGGTCTGCGGTGTGATCTGCTGTGCTTTTTTGTGCGATTTTTCCGCCATCAAAAGTAAGGCATCGTCTGTTAAGTTCATGATACGTTTCATAGCATCTTTTAATGAATTTACCTGCCCCGAATCAAACCTGTATCCATTCTCTCCGTCTGTCAAAAACTGTTCCGCCGCCCCAACACTGTCACTTAGTACCAATGGGAATCCGGAGGCCGCAAACTCATGCGCCACAACACCCCAGGGTTCAAAGCGGCTGGGCAGAATAAACACTCCTGTCTGAGCTGTTATCTCATGCAGGTCGCCTGGCTGAACAAAGCCAAAATGGCGTATTTTTTCATGCTTCACAGGTTCAATATCTCCCACCCCAAGACACCATAATTCCCAGTTATTGGGCGTTTCCTGCTGCAGTTCGATAAATGCCTGCCACAATTCCTTCACACCCTTGAACTCATAATAGCGGCCCACAAATACAAAACGTCTCGGAAAAGCCTGCTTCTTGGCCGGAAATTGCTGCCGGTATACCGATTCGAAATAATCGAGATCGCAGCTGTAAAAACCGGTTTCTATACGATCCGGTTTAAATCCAAGACGTAATACATATTCCCGCTGAATCTGCCCGGGAACCCAGGCGTGTGAGAAGATGCGCGTCAGGTAAATCCGCCCCAGGAACGTCGCCAACTGTTGCTTCAAATCACCGCGCCAGTGCGTATCGCAGGTCATCACGGTGGGTATTTTTCCGGAGTAAGTACGTGTAATCCTGAGATAATCCTTGTCGATCCAGCCACTGCAGACAATAAGGTTGGGGTTAATACTATCGACGAGGTTCTTTAAGGTATCGGGGGTGTAGTCGTTTTTATTGTACACCTTCAGATTCGAATCGAATGTAAACCGGAAGGGCGCTTCTTTATTTACCGGCCATCGCACAATGTGCACCTCGCCATGTGCCGCCAGTTTATTGCAGCAGGCCAGGAAATATTCAGCGATTTCGGTATAGAGGAAAAGAATTTTCATAAAAAGCACAACAAAGATACCCTAAAAAATAAAAAACCCCGGTGAAGACCACCGGGGTTAAAAATAAAAAACCTAAAAAAATTATTTTTTAGTGTAACGGTTACGGAACTTATCGATACGTCCTGCAGTATCTACCAGCATTTGTTTACCGGTATAGAACGGATGCGAAGTCATAGAAATATCCAGTTTTACCAGTGGATACTCATTTCCATCTTCCCATTTAACAGTATCTTTGGTATCAGCGCATGATTTGGTTAAAAAAGAATAACCATTGGTCATGTCTTTGAACACACATAATCTGTAGTTTTCAGGATGAGTTTCTGCTTTCATTGTATATAAAATTTACGTTTCTTAAAAATTAGGACTGCAAAGATAATAAAAAATCATTACATGCAAGTATTTTTCGCGATATTAATAATAATTTTCTGTTCATAACGTTGTTTAAATGATAAATTTGCAAGCATGCTCAGATACATTGCCCTGATATTCATAACGATCTGTATTTCAATTCATTTCAGTTCCTGTAAAAAAGACAAACTGCTTACGGATTCTTCTGCCAAAGTGGTTTTCTCGCAGGACTCTGTTTTGTTTGATACCGTGTTTACCACTATTGGCTCTACAACCCGCAACATCCGCATCATAAACAAGAACAAACAAAAGATAAAAGTGTCATCAGTGTATCTTGAACAGGGACAGAGTTCCCCGTTTACACTGAATGTGGATGGCTCACCCGGCAAGAGTTTTTCGGACATCGAAATCCCGGCCAACGACAGTATTTTTGTATTCATCCAGGTCAATGTAAACCCAACGAATCAGAATAGTCCGCTGGTGATTACCGATCGCATTATGGTGAATGTAAACGGTAACGAGGAGCATGTAAAGCTTGAAGCCTGGGGCCAGGATGCCTATTACCACATGCCTAATAAGGCCATACAGTACCAGAATGGATTTTTGCCCTACTCTACCGTTTCGACCCAAACCAATGTAACCGTAACCTGGAACAACGATAAACCACATGTGGTATACGGTTGGCTGGTGGTAGACTCTACCCAGAAACTGGTTATTAACCAGGGCGTGCGTGTGTATTTCCATCAGAATGCCGGGTTGTGGGTATTCCGCTATGGCACCCTGCAGGTAAATGGTTTGCAGGGACAGGAAGTGACGTTCCAGGGCGACAGGCGCGAAAGCGATTATGCCGATCTGCCCGGACAATGGGACCGGATCTGGATCAATGAAGGCAGCAATAATAATTATATTAATTACGCCAAAATAAAAAACAGCTACATCGGTATACAGGCCGAATCGATATACGGAAATCCCGCTGATCCGGGGCGTTTAAAGGTAACCAATACAGTGGTTCAAAACTGTTCGAAATGGGGCTTATATGCTGTTGGATACAAAATGTTTCTGGGCAACAGCATCATCATGAACTGCAAAGAATATTGCGCCGCATTTACAGTGGGAGGAACCTACACAGCCATCAACACGACCTTTGCCAATTACTGGAACCAGGATGGCGGACGTGGCGGACAACCCTGCGTGCATATCGACAATTATTACGTTTCGGGAGGCGTGAATCATGTGGTTGCCATGGATAGTGCTTATTTTGGAAACTGTATCATTACCGGTTCACAAAGCAATGAACTGGAAATAGATGTAAAAACCAGCGCGCTGCCGCTTTCCTACACATTTTCTTACTCCATGCTCACTACTACCAACGGGACAGCAAATAGCCATTACGACAACTGCAGGATTACTCCGAATGCCAATTTTGAAGACCCGGCTAACTATTACATGAAACCAAAATCAACCTCCGCAGCCATTGATATGGGCACTGGTGCTTACCAGAATGATGCTCCATATTCATTTTTAAGTACTGATATAACGGGATCTGGCGTAAGGAATATAGGCACAAATGTTGACGCAGGTGCCTACGAGGTTCAATAGAAATTGACTTTCAGGAAAACATTTTCCCCGATGCCGATGGCATTGTCTTTTGAATAGAAATAAAGATCATTCCCTGTTTTGGTTTCACACAGGTATTCGAAACCATAGCCATTAAAAAACACATTATTCACCAGAACTTCGATATGGGCTTTTGCCTTTGTTTCGACCATCTGGAGCTGATTTGGCCTGATATACTGATGTTTTGCCGGTAACTTAACCTTTGACGAAACAACATCGTCCTGGGTCAGCATCACGTAACGTCCCATCAGGGCGGCAATGTTTTTATTCTTGGGTTCGTAATACACCACAAACGTGGTATCGGCCTGGGTAATTTTCCCATGCTCCATCACGGCGGTATCATCGGCATAACGCAGCGCTTCTTCGGGCTGGTGTGTTACCAGAATAACCGACGATTTTTCTTTGGCAATCTGTTTGCGGATCCAGGTAAATATTTTGTCGCGCAACGGGAGGTCCAGGTTACTGAAGGGCTCATCGAGCAGCAGTAGCTTCGGAAACTCAGCCAGAGCGCGGGCTATAGCCACACGTTGTTTTTGACCAGATGACAAGCTAATAGCCTTCAGATCTTTAAATGGCATTAATTCGAGCAGGCGAAGCAATTGATTGCTGCGTTTCTGCTTATAGGCATCGGTATATCCGCTGAGCTTATCCTTGATATTTTCTTCGACCGTGTGATTGTCGAGCACATAAAAATCCTGGCTCACAAATCGCATGGCTTCATGCCCCGGAATCAGGTTATGTGCAGGCCCGAGTACCTGTTCATCGCTCATGATAATAGAACCTGATTGCAGATCTTCAAGTCCGTAAATGCACTTCAGAAGCGTGGTTTTACCGCTGCCGCTTTTGCCGACAATGGCCAGTATTTTACCGGGCTGCAAGGATAGCGACACATGTTGTATGCCCTTAAACTGCGATGGTGCAGGGTAATTGAATGATATGTTATTGACGAAAAGAATGGGATTTATTTATAATAGTCGCCATTAGTCATAAGCTGGAAAGCCATACGCTCCTTATACTTTTTACCATCAATTCCGGTAGCAGTAAGTACACAAAAATAGGTGCCATCGGTGCAAGGCTCGCCACTGGTTGTATGTCCATCCCAGAAACCTCTCACCCTGTCAAACTCATAGATCAGGTTTCCCCAGCGATTGTATATGGAAGCATGAAGCTCTGTAATTTCATCGATGAAGGGTTTATATACATCATTGATGCTATCGCCATTTGGAGTAAATACATTAGGCAGCACTATATTGGAAATGCTGTCGTTTGTATTGAACGAAATAACAGTCTGTGCCTTCATTTCTGTGGTACAGAGCATACCGGACAGACAAACAAGGGAAGCGAACTGAAGTACTGTTTTAATCATAAGTGGCAATTTATAAACCATTCAGAAAATCGATCGTATTCACATTGTCTGCAAAATCAAAAATTCCAGGTTCCTGAGTGCAGCCCAACGCTATGCGCGGGATTGTTCCAAGGCTAAAATTACACGCCACACACTGTAATTCGTCTCCCAGTTCCGTGATCTTATTAACAAGTTCATCTTGATTACTGTAATATTCGTAATGAATGGTTGATGCCGGTGGGTTCAACCCGGCATGTTCGCGGATCATCAGAAAGTTATTATCCAGGAATTTCACTCCGTCGAGCAGATAAATGGCCCGGTTATAATCGTAGTTATTTCCGTATTTCTTATTGTTTACAACCTCCTTAAAGTCATAAATGGCCTCGAAAAACCGGTTGAAAGTATAGCCTTCCGGCACATAAAGCTTGGTAACATTGCGACAGCCCAGACCAAAATACCTGAAAACATCCGAGCCAAGGGCTTTCAGTTCCGCGTCACTTTCGTTTCCATGGAGAACAGCCACCGATGTGCGATTCCGGCGGATAATATGTGGGTATTTACCGAAATAGTATTCGAAATAACGCGAGGAGTTATTGCTGCCTGTGGCAATCACGGCGTCAAAATTTTCGAGTTTGGCTCCCGAAAAGGCAATACGTGGGGCAAAACCGGGTTCAAAGTATATAAGCATGCCTGCCAGGAAAGGAATAATGGCATGATCATCGGACGACACCTTAATCAATATCGAATGGCCGCTCAGCAGCACACAGAGCATATCGTGAAAACCAACCGCAGGAATATTACCAGCCATAATTACAGCCACATTCCTTGGGTTTTGTGGTTCTTTTACCTGTTTGCTGAATGCTTCCACATCACCGGCTTCCAACATGCGGGCGATCCCCCGGAGAGCCAGGATAACATTTTCATGGGTAAACCAGCCATTATAAAGAAAAGCCGTTTCAATAATTTTATCGAGATCCTGATGGAAACGGGCTTCCTTCTCGCGCTGTTTTCCTTCCAAATGCCGGTTTATGAACAAACCCAACTGGACAAAAGCTTCACTTCGCTGTTTTAAAGTCATGAAATAATGAGTTATATTTGTGGTCTTAATTTTTTTAAAGACTACAAAACTAAGAAAATGGCTATTAAAATCACTGACGAATGTATCAATTGCGGGGCCTGTGAACCAGAATGCCCGAATAACGCCATTTATGAAGGCGGCGCAGAATGGCGCTTTTCTGATGGAACGTCATTAAAAGGTCCTTTTACAGGAAAAAATACAGGTATTGCCACAGATGCTGATGCTCCGCAAAAGCCGTACAGCATGGATGTATATTATATCTCTACAGACAAATGTACGGAGTGTGCAGGGTTTCATGATGAGCCGCAATGTGCAGCCGTTTGCCCGGTTGACTGCTGCATTAAAGATGACGACCATGTTGAAACAACTGATGAATTACTGGCCAAAAAAGCCAGCCTTCACCTGTAACATGTTTCACAAAAAAACAGAAAAGCCATCCTTCGAACAGGTGGCTTTTTTTATTTGTAATTTTTAAAATTTAACTTCGTTATACACTTATATAAGCTTTGAGCCTGCCTGTATGAAATTTCGTTTTCTGATTATATTTTGCTTTGTTTTCGCCCTGAAAAGCCTGGCCCAGCTATCCGATACGGAACTATCCTATTTTTCGAAACTCGAGGACTCTCTGAAAATACTTCAGAAAAAAGTGTTCTACAGCAAAAAAGAATCCGATCGCTTTGAAGCCAACAAACAATTTCTGGCCATCTGGAATGAAATTATCCCCAACGAAAAATCCTTTCAATACCCTTTCGACAGCCTTACGGAAATATCGCGCCTCACGGCACCCGACAAATCCTTCAGGATCGTAACCTGGAATGTATTTAAAAATGATGGCACACAGGCCTATTTCGGTTTCATCCAAAGCAACCAGGCCACGGTCAAAAAAAGCGGACTCTTCAAAAAAACCACCCTTCACGAATACCATTATTTTCTGTTGTCTGATAAATCATCGTCTGTTAAAACCCCTGAAAACTATGTAAGCGACCATACCAAATGGTTTGGTATGCTCTACTACGATATTATCAAAAGCGATGATTACTACATCCTGCTGGGATGGGACGGAAACGATAAAATCACACAACGGAAGTTTATCGATGTTCTGACCTTCAAAGACGATGGTACACCCACATTTGGTAAAGACGTGTTCAAATACCCCGGGAAATTTGCCAAGCGGGTCATGTTCGAATATGCCTCTGAAGTATCTATGTCGCTCAAGTATCATCCGAACCGTAAGCAAATCGTGTTTAATCACCTCGCCCCCAAAGACCCCGATGCTGCGCTGGAAGGTCAATACCAGTATTACGGACCCGATGGCAGTTTTGATGCCCTGACCGAAAAAAAAGGGCGATGGGTTTATGAAGGCGATATTGATATCCGTAAGGCAAAAGACAAAACAGACAATGTCAATAAACCGGATCCCGACAAACAAAAACCCGTCTACAAGCCCAATTGATAGGCTTCGTAGGAATTCTGTCAGCGGTTAATATTTCAGGTGATTTTATTTACAAAAGCGCCTGCCTGTTTTGGATTTTATAGCTAAATTCACGGTCATAATTTAACTCATTTCATTATGACAAAAGTCCACAATTTTAGCGCAGGTCCCGGAATACTACCGCAGGAAGTTTTAAAACAGGCTTCAGAAGCATGTATCAACTTTGACAATATGAATCTGTCGTTGCTCGAAATCTCTCACCGCAGCAAGAACTATGTAAAAGTGATGGATGAGGCCCGCCAGCTGGTAAAAGATCTGTTTGAAGTGGGCGACGAATACGACGTGTTTTACCTCGGTGGTGGCGCAAGCCTCCAGTTTGGCATGGTTCCTATGAACCTGCTTACCGAAACCGGTTATGCAGCTTATGTAAACACAGGCGTATGGGCCAGCAAAGCCATTAAAGAAGCTAAAATTGTAGGCAATACCAAAGTTATCGCTTCCTCAGAAGATAAAAAATTCAACTATATCCCGAAAGGCTATGAAATTCCGGCCGATGCCGATTATTTTCACATCACTTCCAACAATACCATTTACGGAACGCAAATGAAGCAGTTCCCGAAAAGCCCGGTACCAATGGTTTGCGACATGAGCTCTGATTTATTCAGCCGCCGTGTAAATGCCAAAGACTTTGCCCTTATTTATGCCGGAGCTCAAAAAAATATGGGACCTGCCGGTAGCACCATGGTTATGATCCGCAAAGATATGCTCGGCAAATCGGGCCGGAAAATGTTATCCATGCTCGATTACCAGGTACACGTAAAAGGTGAAAGTATGTACAACACACCTCCTGTATTCCCGGTATATGTAAGTATGCTCACCCTTCGCTGGTTAAAAGAACATGGCGGTGTTGCCTGGATCGAAAAGATCAATCAGCAGAAAGCCGACCTGCTCTATGCAGAGATTGATCGTAACACCTGCTTTACAGGAACGGTGGTGCAGGAAGACCGCAGCAACATGAATGTATGTTTCCTGCCAACCAAACCAGAGTATGAAGCAGAGTTTGATAAAATGGCAAAGGCCAATAACATCGACGGGATCAAAGGACACCGTGATGTTGGCGGTTATCGTGCCTCTATTTACAATGCCATGCCTATAGAAAGTGTACAGGTACTGGTAGATGTGATGAAAGAATTCGAAAGCAAATTTGCCTGATTTTAACTTCGTCTTTGCATGTCTAAAAGTCGCGATAAATCCTACCTGAAATTCATCAGTGAGTTGAAGGATCAGATTTCCGGGAGCCGATACCAAGCTGCGCGGCTTGTAAACAGAGAAGTTTTAATGCTATACCATACGCTTGGAGAAATGATCCATAAAAAATTATCCGAAGCGAAATGGGGCGATAAAATCCTGGAAAATATTTCTGAAGATCTCCAGAACCACTTTGAAGGGATGCGTGGTTTTTCGGTTCAAAACCTGAAAAACATGCGGCTTTTTTTTGAAACATACCCGCAAGCAAGAAGCCCTGAATCACCTGTAAAAAAAGGTCATTCGGCAAAAAACGTAATTGGACAGACAGTGTCTAGCCAATTGGCAAAAACAAAAAAAAATGCAATTGGACAGACAGTGTCTAGCCAATTAGACAAACATCTGCAGGAGGTATTTTACATGCTTGGATTCTCGCATCACATCCTCCTGATAAGGCAATGCAAAAGCACTGAAGAACGTTTTTTTTACATGCAGAAAGCCTCAGAAAATAACTGGGCATACCGTGTGCTTGAATACCAGATCGCTTCTAATCTATACAAAAAACAAGGGAAGCTCACACACAATTTCAATCAGACATTACCAAAACAAATTCAGCAACAAGCCATCAATGCCTTTAAAGATGAGTATCTTCTCAATTTCCTGAATATTCATGAAGATGACAATGAACAGGTACTGGAAGATGCTATCATTACCAACATTCAAAAATTTCTGATGTCGCTTGGTGTTGATTTTTCCTTTATCGGAAGACAATACCGTCTGCAGGTCGGGAAAAAAGAGTTTTTTATAGATTTACTCTTTTACAACAGACGCCTGCAGGCTATGGTAGCTATTGACCTGAAAACAACGGATTTTGATCCAAGGCATGCCGGGCAGATGGATTTTTACCTGACTGCTCTTGACAAGCAATTAAAGCTTGAACATGAAAATGCGTCGATCGGTATTATTCTCTGCAAGGATAAAGACAAAACCGTAGTTGAATATTCTCTGCACAGTAAACAAAATCCGATAGGCGTTGCAAAATATTCTTACGCCCAGTTACCAAAGAAATACAGGGAAGTATTACCAAACCCAAAAGAACTCTCAAAATTTTTAAACTGATATGTCAAAAAAAATTCTCGCCAATGATGGCATCGATGCAGTAGGAAAACAAATGCTTGAAAAAGCCGGTTTCACTGTAATTACAGACAAAGTAGCACAGGAAAACCTGGCTACCGAAATCAACGACAAAGGTTATATAGGCCTTACCGTTCGCAGCGCCACCAAGGTGCGCAAAGATGTAATCGATGCCTGCCCAAACCTTAAAGTTATTGCCCGTGGCGGTGTGGGTATGGATAATATCGATGTGGATTATGCCCGTTCAAAATCCATTAACGTAATCAATACACCGGCTGCTTCATCAAACTCTGTAGCAGAACTGGTGTTTTCGCACCTGTTCAATGCTGTAAGGTTTTTGTACGACAGCAACCGTAAAATGCCGGTGAGCGGTGCCGAAAAATTCGAAGAACTTAAGAAAGCCTATGCCAAAGGTGTAGAGCTTCGTGGCAAAACCATGGGCATTATTGGTTTCGGTCGTATCGGCCAGTATGTCGCTAAAATAGCCCTGGGCTGTGGCATGAAAGTACTTGCCTACGACCCATTTGTGAAAGATGCCGTGCTTCATATTGATATTGCCGGTACAAACGGTGTGGATGTGAACCTGGCTACGGTGAGCATGGACGAACTGATCAGTCAGTCCGATTTTATTTCTTTGCATGTTCCGGGTGGTAAAGTCATTACCGCAAAAGAAATTGAAAAAATGAAAACAGGCGTTATCCTGGTGAATGCTGCCCGTGGCGGTGTGATTGATGAAGCCGATCTGATTGCCGGGCTGAACTCCGGAAAAATTGCACATGCCGGCCTCGACGTGTTCGACAATGAGCCGAAACCAAGTGAAGCGATTCTCAGTCACCCGAAAATTTCATTGACACCGCATATCGGTGCTGCAACGAATGAAGCCCAGGAACGCATCGGCGTTGAACTGGCAGAAAAAATCATTTCAGCACTTAACTAATACGCTCCATCATTTATGGCAAAAGTTATTCCTTTCAGAGCAATCCGCCCGGAGAACGACAAAGTTCACCTGGTAGCCTCCCGTTCTGTTGACGGGTATAACCTGGCCGAACTCCGGGATAAACTGGCCGGAAACCCCTATACATTCCTGCATGTTATCAATCCCGATTTTGATGATGGCGTGAAAACAAAACCCGGCTCACGTGAACGTTTACAGAAAGTAAAAAGCAGCTTTAAACGTTTTGTGAGAGAAAAAGTATTCAAACGCGATGAAAAGCCATCGTATTATGTTTATCGCCAGGTGAAAGGTGAAAACACCTATACAGGCATCATTGCCTGCACCAGTATAGATGATTACCTGAGTGGTGTGATTAAAATTCATGAACAGACACTCACCCAGCGAGAAGAGAAGCTAAAGGACTATCTGGAAGTATGCGAATTTAATGCAGAGCCGGTATTGTTCAGTTATCCTAACGATGCCCAGATCGACGAAACCACGCATCGTGTGCTGGAAGAAAGACCCGATTACGATTTCACCACCACCGATCGTGTACGCCATACCCTGTGGGTTGTAAATGACAAAAAAACCGTACAACTCATTGCCCAGCGTTTTGCCACCATTCCGAACATTTATATTGCCGATGGCCATCATCGTTCGGCATCCTCGGCCCTGCTTGGTAAACTGAAACGCAGCTCACGTAAATCCTATACCGGCGAAGAAGCCTTTAATTTCTACCTCGGGGTTTTCTTCCCCGAAGATCAGTTGCGGATTTATGAATACAACCGGGTGGTAAAAGACCTGAATGGTTTGTCGGTCGCAGCCTTCCTGAAAAAACTGGAAGACAAATTCACTGTTAAAAAAGTAAATGATAGTGATTTCAGCTCGGGGCAGAAACATGAAATAGCGATGTATCTCGATAACAGCTGGTATTCATTAAAAGCAAAAACCAATACTTACAACTCCAACGATCCTGTTGGCAGCCTGGATGCAGCTATTCTTACAGAACATATCCTTTCGCCCCTGCTCGATATCCATGATCTGAAAACCGATAAGCGCATCGGCTTTATTCCCGGAATCAAAGGAAGCAAAGAGTTGAAAAAACAGGTTGATGAAGGTAAAGCTGCTGTTGCCTTTGGTTTATATCCGGTAACCATGCAGCACCTGAAGTGGATTGCTGACACCAACAATATTATGCCACCAAAATCAACCTGGGTAGAACCGAAAATGCGGAGCGGCCTGGTGATCTATAGCTTCGAAGATTAAAAAAAGGCATGTCAATCCGCGACAATATAAAGCAGATTTCCGCGTCACTGCCTTCGCATGTGACTCTGGTAGCAGTTTCCAAAACCAAACCGAATGAGGCCATCATGGAGGCATATGATGCCGGACAACGTGATTTCGGCGAGAACTACGTGCAGGAATTGTCAGATAAAGCTGAGCAATTACCAAAAGATATCCGCTGGCATTTTATCGGGCACTTGCAAAGTAATAAAGTAAAATACATAGCACCTTTTGTTCACCTGATTCACGGTGTCGACAGCTTTAAACTGCTTGCCGAAATTGACAAACAGGCACAGAAAAACAAACGGGTTATTTCGTGTCTGCTGCAGATTTATATTGCACGCGAAGAAAGTAAATTCGGATTCGATATGGCAGAATGCGAAGCCTTGCTTGCATCGCCGGAGTTCCTGTCATTTAAAAACATCCGGATTGCAGGCATGATGGGGATGGCCTCCAACACCGACAATCAAACGATAGTTCGTGCTGAGTTTCATGCCTTGCATGAATTCTATAAACGCATGCAACCGATACATGACTTATCTGTTCTCAGTATGGGGATGAGCAGCGATTATAAACTCGCTATTGCCGAAGGCAGTAACATGGTCCGGATCGGTAGCAGTATTTTCGGAGAAAGGCGATACGCTCCAAAAACAGTTTAAACGACCGAAAATCCATATAGAGACTTTTCAATTCTGAATTCGTCGAGATTCGCCTTTTTCGATAAAAAATTTTCACCAAAATAACTGTTTTCGGGGATGTTCTTTCTTTTGCGCTGAACTGTAATCCTAATGATTATTCATTTCTCATAACAGTTTGTTTTACAACTACTTAATATTAAATTGTGAATGAGTTTGTGCAAAATAATACTTAGGTAATCAAACTATTTAGGGCTATCTTTGTAAAAATCTATTAACTGAATAACTCTACAATTTAACCTTTTGTTAAACAACAAAACAAAGCCCGCATGAAAAAAAATTACTTTCGACTTAAACATTTTCTCCTAGCTTCATTTTTCTGCCTCGCCTATGGCGCATTTTCGCAGGTAGATGTATCGACCGGGGGACCTGTTACAACGTATACCACGCTTAGTGATGCTTTTACGGCCATTAATGCAGGTACGCACACCGGAATGATTAACATTAGTATTACCGGGAATACAACGGAGCCCAGTACACCGGTTGTTCTGGCAGCCAGCGGTGTTGGTGCGTCATTCTACTCTTCAATCCGCATTCGTCCGGCGGTAACAGCAACTATTTCAGGTGCTCCAATCAGCGGACATGCTGTTATTGAAACCCGTGGTGCAGATAGTTTGATCATTGATGGTGACATTCCGGGTGGCAGTGTAGGCCAGGATTTGTCTATTGTTAACACCAGTGGATCTTCGGTGACAGTTTCTGCTGTAATCCGTTTAATCGGTATTACAACAACACCAGCACTCGGGTGTCGCGACAATATCATCAGGAACTGTATTATTAGCGGGAACGTAGATCCTACTACTTCAGGTGCAGGTACAAACGTTGTTGGTATCCTTGCCGGTGGTGGTACTGTAGCTGCATTTACCAGCGCTACTACCGTCGTTAATAATATTGACCGTCTCCTGATCGAAAATAATGTCGTTAAGAAAGCATATTATGGTATCGTCGTTACAGGTAATACAACCGCTGCAACATGTACAGATTCCCTGATTATCCGTAAAAACAGCATCGGATCGAATGTTGCATCAGAGTACAACGTATACCGCGGTATATACCTGGCCAACTGCCTTGGCGCTAAAATACACGACAACCGTGTTTTCAATCAGATTGCTGCGGTTAATACAAATATTGCCGCGATCGAGGTAAACGGTACGGCAGCTGTTTCAGCAAACGATTCTATTCAGCGCAACATTATTTACGGCATTCGCATGCCAAGCACAGGTGGTTGGGGAGCTTATGGTATTAACATCAATTCGGGAAACAACCACTCGATTGTGAATAACGTGATCTATGATGTAACCACGACAAACTACAGCAGTTCTTCAACAACTTACAATGCTTTTGGCATCCGTTTAACATCCGGTACTGGTCACAAAATTTATTACAATAGCGTTAACATGTTTGGAACTTATACATACGCTGGTAATACCAGCTGTGCATCTGCGGCTTTCCTGATTACATCAACGGCTGTTACGGGTCTCGACATCAAGAACAATATCTTCAACAACAAGATGAGTTCAAATGCTGCGACTCAGCGTTTTGTTTCTATCTGGTTCCCTTCGGGTTATAGTTTTGCTACAACCAACATGGATTACAATGCCTATACTGCCCTGGGTAGTGCTGCCAACAACTATGTAGCCCTGCTTGGTTCGGGTGCATACAGCACACTTTCACTGTGGCAGGCGGCTTCGCAAATAGGTAATGCCACAAACGATGTGAACTCAATTCCTCCGGCTAACGGTGGAGCTCCGTTTATAGCAGATACAAATCTTCGCATTGCAAACAATATGTATACCCTGATCGAGTCGGGCGGAGTTATTATTCCGGGTCTCGGAACACCAAACATCGATATTCTTTATAACAACCGTCCAAAAGCAGGTGTTAATCCTAATACCAGCCCTGATATGGGAGCTTATGAGTTCGATGGCATTCATGCTTATATTGACCTGGGTGTTACGGCTATTCTGAAACCGGTAAACAGCCCTTCAAAATGTTTCAATGGAGTTGATACCATTCAGGTGCGTGTTAAGAACTTCTCTTTCCTGCCACATGATATGACATCGAAACCAATTCCGGTAAAAGTTATTGTGAGCGGTGCTAATCCTGCAACATATAGCCTTTCTCTCAGCACAGGAACACTTGCCGCAGGCGCAACACTCGATACAACATTGACCCTGACTTACGATATGTCTTACACAGGAACATACGTATTTAAAGGCTTTACTGCTTTTGCAGGTGATGCTGCCGGATCGAATGATACGACTACTCTCACGATTACCAAACAACCTGTATTTGGTGTAACGGCAACCCCGAACGATTCAGTATGTAAAGGCACACCGGTTCAACTGAATGTAGTTGTAAATAATGCGCCAACAGTAGGTTCTGGCACTTTCAGCAATAGTTCTACATCCTACCCTTCTCCTTATGGTCAGTTCTACAACGGTGCCAAACACCAGTTCCTGTTCCTGGCATCAGAACTTTCTGCAGCAGGTCTTACAGCTGGTAATATTACCAGTGCAGCCTTTAATGCTACGAACCTTAACAGTGTTAACCCGCTGATCAATTATAATATGTCGATCGGAAGCACAACACTGACCAGTATCTCTGCATTCCAGACAGGTTTAACCCAAATATTCAGTACCGCATCCTATACCCCGGTATTAGGTGTAAATACTCATACTTTTTCAACTCCATTTGTATGGAACGGAACAGACAACATCATTATTGAAGCCTGTTTCAATAACTATCCAAATGGTTATTCAAGTAACGTATCCGTTCTGCAAAGCAATACACCTTTCGTTTCGACCGTATACTACCGTTCGGATACTGACCCTAACCTGTGTACAAGCACAACAACAAGCGGTACATTTTCACAACGCCCTAACATTAGCTTTGGCCAGCCATTAGCGCTTACCTATAGCTGGAGCCCGGCGGGTAACTTATCCGCTACAAGCGTTCCGAACCCAAGTATTACTGCATTAAATGCTTCTGCACTTTATACGGTTACTGTAACCAATACCAACTCCGGTTGTATTTCCCGCAGTAATGTGAACCTGGTTGTAAAACCAACACCTACACTAAACCTTGGCCATGATACGACAGTTTGTTTATCAAGCTATGGCCTCAATGGTGGTTTAAATGCAACTAACTTCCAATGGAGCACCGGCGCAACTACCAATAGTATTTCTGTGGCCAATACAGGAACTTACACAGCCATTGCGACCAATACAACTTCGGGTTGTGTAAAATACGACACCGTTTCTGTAACATTCTCTACATTACCTATCCTGACTCTTGGTCCTGATACCGGTGTTTGCCAGGGTTCGCACATCGTACTGAACTCAGGTAACCCAACCGCATCTCATCAGTGGGGCAAAGTTGGTGGTGGTTTCAGTGCCACAACCCAGACTGTAAACATTACACAACCTGGTACATACTATGCAGTTATTACATCTTCATTAAGTACAACCTGTGTAGTAAGAGATACTGTTGTTGTGAGCTCCAAAGCTACACCTGCCGTATCGCTCGTGTTTAACAGCCCGGTATTGTTATGTCACTTTGATGTTCCGCGTACTTTAAATGAAGGCACACCAAGTGGTGGTACATATTTCGGCGCAGGTGTTTCCGGAAACACATTTAACCCTGCAACAACCGGCCCCGGTTCTTATGTAATCACATATAACTATACTGCTTCAAACCATTGTTCTAACCAGGCTTCGGATACCATTAAAGTGAAAAACTGTACCGGTGTTGAGGAGTTAAGTGAATCTGCAACGCTGAACGCTTACCCGAATCCAAATAATGGTGAGTTCAGCGTAGTGGTAAATGCTCAACAGGAAATTAAAGCCACATTGAAATTAATGACTATCGACGGGCGTGTTGTATATACAGATGCCATCGAAACATCGGGTGGTTTGTATGAAAAACACATCAGTATCAAAGCACTGGCTGATGGTATTTATTATTTACGTATGGAATCCAGCAACAGCATCCGTACATTTAAAATTTTGAAACAATAAATTATTTTCTTGCTAACTTAAAGCCGTCCTAAAACAGGGCGGCTTTTTTTATGGAGTTACAGGAAATTCTTTCGACAAAAATCAGCGAAGCAGATGTCCGGATCATTGCCCGAAAAGCCTTGAAGGACAAAGGCCTGCTCGATACTGTTTTCAATCTTGTATTTCATCCCGATGAAAAAATAAACAACAGGGCTTCCTGGATCCTGGGCCATATCTGTGATCTGGATTTATCGGTGATGAAAAACCGTGACCGTAAAATCCTGGGATTATTAAAATCGGAAGAGGGCCTGAAAGGCGGACGAACGCGCAATATACTGCGCATTTATAATACGCGGACTGTTCCGGAATCGTGTAGTTCGGATGTACTCGACACCTGTTACCGTTTCCTTAAAGACCCTTCCTATGCAATTGCTATCCGTGCATTTTCTATTACGGTTATTTACAATATTTCGAAGCCCTACCCCGAATTGCTCGAAGAATTAAAGCTGGTGCTGAATGATCTTTTAAAACATGATGAAGCCCCGGCTATTATAAACCGGGGCTACCATACACTTGAGAAAATAGAAAAAATGAACAGGAAAAAATCCTGAGTTTATTCAAAATACTGTTTCATACGATCGAAAAAGCTTTTATCCTTTTTGCTTGGATTGGGCTGGAAATTCTTGGAATCTCTGAATTTTTCCAATGTCTTTTTCTCTTCTGGTGTCAACGATTGTGGTGTCCATACATTGATATTGACCAGTAAATCGCCGTGGCCATATGAGTTTACATCGGGCAGGCCTTTGCCTTTGAGGCGAAGAACTTTACCACCCTGTGTGCCGGGCTCAATTTTAATTTTTGCTTTAGCATCCACCGTAGGCACTTCGATTGAAGTTCCAAGCGCAGCATCTACAAAGCTTATATAGCATTCGTAAAACAGGTTGTTGCCATCGCGTTTCAAATCCGGATGTTCTTCTTCTTCGATTACAACGAGCAGGTCGCCATTAATGCCTCCTCTTGGTGCGGCGTTACCTTTGCCGGTAACCGAAAGCTGCATGCCCTCGCCTACACCGGCGGGAATATTGATCGAAATAACTTCTTCGGCTCTGACCACACCATCGCCATGACAGGTGTGACATTTATCCTTGATGATTTTTCCTTCCCCGTTACATCCACTGCAGGTTGTCTGGGTTTGCATAGCTCCGAGGAATGTCTGGGTCGTGCGCACCTGAACCCCGCTGCCATTACATAAGCGGCAGGTTTCATATTCGCCGTTGCGGGCGCCGGAGCCTTTACAGGTATTGCAGGAAACAAATTTATTGACTTTCAGTTTTTTCTCTACACCTTTGGCTACTTCCTGCAGGTTCAGTTTCACTTTTACCCGGAGGTTTGATCCACGGTTTACGCGACGTCCGCCACGGCTTCCGCCGCCGCCGAACCCACCGAAACCACCACCAAAAATATCTCCGAACTGGCTGAAGATATCATCCATGTTCATACCGCCACCACCATAAGAACCGCCACCACCGGCAGCTCCGCTCATACCCGCATGGCCAAACTGGTTGTAACGCTGGCGTTTTTCAGCATTGCTGAGTACCTCATAAGCTTCGGCGGCTTCCTTAAATTTTTCTTCGGCTGATTTATCATCCGGGTTCTTATCAGGATGGTATTTAATAGCCAGCTTGCGGTACGCTTTCTTTATTTCTTCGTCAGTAGCGCTTTTGGATACTCCTAATATTTCGTAATAATCTCTTTTAGACATGGCTTTAAAACTCTAAATGTGTGCTTAGTTTCCTACTACAACTTTGGCAAAACGAATGACTTTATCGCCCAGTTTATAGCCTCTTTCAACATCATCGATAACTTTTCCTTTCATGTCCTCGCTTGGGGCGGGAATATGGGTAATGGCCTCCATAAGGTCCGAATCAAAGCTTTTTCCGATACTTTCCATAGGTTCAAGTCCTTTGGAGGTACAGGCCGATTTCATTTTATTATAAATGAGGTGTATTCCCTGTTTAATGGCTTCGGCATCCGTAATTGTTTCATTGGCTTTAATGGCTCGTTCAAAATCGTCGATAACCGGTAAAAGGGCTTTAAAAACGTCTTCGCCGGCCGAGCGGATAATGTCAGACTTCTCTTTGATGGTACGTTTACGGTAATTATCAAACTCCGAATATAAGCGGAGGTATTTATCGTTCAGTTCCTTGATTTTGGCCTCCACATCAGCTTCGGACAGGGGTTGTTGCGACGTATTTTCAGTGTTTTCGTCCTTATTGTCAGTATGTTCGTTCCCGGTTTCAGGGGAATTCTCATTCAAAATTGTGTCGTTATCGTTGTTTTCCATGATACACAAGGGTTTTCGTGAATTTGTACAAATTCTAGGTCAATAATTTTGCCAACAAAAATAGGTAGAAATATTGTCAGTATACCGGCCTGAAAGACCGGAAACATGGGCTATTTACTAACAATTTTAGTTCTTTATAAAGCGGAATTCGGTCCGGCGGTTGTATTCGTGTTCCTTATCGGAGCATTCTACGCCGTTGGTGCAGCGGTTCCTGATCTCGGTCTCCCCCTTCCCAACGCCTTTCAGGATTTTTTTATTGACCCCTTTGCTGATAAAATACTCAATAACGGCATTGGAACGGCTTTCGGATAGTTTCATATTGGCTTCGTCGTCGCCCTGCGAATCGGTATGAGATATAACCACCAGGTTATATTTATGGTTGCGTTTCAGAACAATGATCAGCTTATCGAGCAATTCCTTGGATCCGGGAAGGAGATCACTTTTGCCGAGTTCATAGAAAAGATTTTCGGTAATGGTAAAGTCTTTATCATCCTGTTTCTTCAGTTGGGTAAATTTGATGTCCACATCTTCTTCAGGGGCCAGGTCGGGCAATTTGGCCATTTCCACTTTGAGGAGGCGGTATTCAAAGCCATCCTCGGTACGATTGAATTTACCGATTTCCCTGCCCTGCTGGGTAGCCAATATTACAAAATCTGCATCTTCAACATTATCCGGGATTTTGAGAACATAATCCTGATTCTCGTCAAGCACCTTATAATCAAAATCGCCATAGGTGTTGGTAAAAACAATGGAGAGGGTTGTGGTTTTTGTACCATTAAGTATATAAACCTTTTTATTGGCATAGGGTGTTTTTTTCGCATCCTTATCTTCTGTGAGTACTTTGAGGCGAAGGAAACGCCCATCATTATCGGCATTCAGACATGGTATCTGTGGCAGACTATCGGCATGCTGCGCTATACCACACAATTCATTGTTTCCTTTATAGGCCACCAATACAGGAAAATCGGTTTCCTTGAATCTGAAAACATTGTAATTGCTTTGATCCAGATTTCGCAGCATGGGCACTGTAACGGCATTTTCAAAGCGAATGGATGATTTCTGATTGGTAACCGAGTTTACAAACACGGGAACGAAAATAACATTGTTTTTACCGGCAAGGAAGTTGGTGCCAGTGTACATGGCTTCGGCCATAGCTTCGGCTTGTACATTATAAAATATAAAAACTTTCTTGAGGCTCGTGCTGGCCAATTGGGGATTTGCTTTGATCAGGGAGGCCGGGAGTTGTTTGGGGGCGGATAACTGGGCGGATAATAAAGAGGAAATAAAAAAAAGGGCTATAAAAATTCTATATGCACGCATAACATCAGCTCTTAATAAATTTAAATTCCGTTCGCCGGTTATATGCATGCTCCTTATCGGAACAGGATATGCCATTGGCACAACGGTTTCGTATCTCAGATTCTCCTTTACCGACGGCTTTCAGACGTGCTTTATCAATGCCCTTGCTCACCAGGTAATCAATAACAGCATTGGAACGGTTCTGCGAGAGTTTCAGGTTACTGGCATCATCACCCTGCGAGTCGGTGTGCGATACAACTTCCAGCCTCACCTTGGGGTTAGCATTCAGAATAACAATGACTTTATCAAGTACAATTTCAGACTCAGGGACAATATCAAATTTTCCAAGCTCGTAGTAGATATTTTCCGTAATGGAAATGTCTTTCATATTGGCCTTGTCCATTTTACGGTATTTCATTGTAATGTCCTCTTCATCATCCTCGTCTTCTATTTGCGATAAGCGTACCACATCTGTTTCCAGGAGCTTATACTCAAAGCCACCCTGTGTTTTTTTGAACTCCGCCACTATAGCGCCGGATTGTTTGGCGAGGTATATTTTAGGGATGGCCTTTACCTTTTCGGTCTGCGAGATCCGTATACTCAGATCCTGGGTTGTATCAACCTGTTTGAAAACGAAATCGCCATAACCATCGGTCGACGTTCTTTTCAGAGTGTCTTTTTCACTTTTCACGAGGTACACCTCCAGGTTAGCGATAGGTGTTTTTGCTTTTTCGCCGGAAAGAATTTTACCGGAAATATCGGCTGTAGAATAAGAAGCATTGATGCGGCAGATGTTCTGAAAAGTTTTTTCCAGCACCTGGAAACTGTCTGTTTCAAGGTAGAGACGCCCTTTGGGATTAACCAGGTAAAGGGTCGGTGTTTTGGTTACCTTAAAGGCCTGCGCAGCCCTGTCCTGCATGCCTCCCGAGGCCATGTAATTTGTTTTTTTACCGCTGAATTTATTTTTGTTGATATTGGTCTGGTTGAGAATCGATTGCCAGGTGTCATAATTCTTCTCCAGGCAAATAGTAGCGTATTCTATTTCGCTGGCGCCCTTACAGGCATTATTCTGATACTTATTCAGAACACGTTCGATCTCGCTATTGAATGTAATTAATTCCTTTACGGGTGTGTTGGCTGCAAAAAAGTAAACCAGTACAAAACGATCAGATGTCGATTTACCATTCGGAAAGTCAAGATTGGTGGGCTTTTTATCCTTATCGATTACTTCGACACGGGCAAACGGAATTTTTTCTCCGACCCGGAGTTTCTCGCCTTTTTGTGCCAGGACAGATGATACAAATGCCAGGACAAAACAAAGAAAACCTATTTTTCTGATATTCATAACCGGTATTATTTCCTCAGCCGGACAATCATGTCATTGCCGCTATTTGATGTATTTTTCGAGTGCGTTTGTGAGTTCCTCTCCCCGCAGGCCTTTGCCAATAATAATGCCATCGCCATTGATAAGTACATTGGTCGGTATGGCAGAAACATTGTACTTAATTGCAGCCGCATTATTCCAGAGTGCCAGGTCGCTTACATGCGAAGGCCAGAATAATCCATCATCCTGAATAGCCCGTGTCCACGAATCTTTTCCTTTGTCGAGCGAAACACTATAAACGGTAAAACCTGTACCATTTTTGAAAACGCTGTCTTTATATTTTTTAGCGGCGGCAACAACCGCAGGATTTTCACGGCGGCATGGCCCGCACCAGCTGGCCCAGAAATCGATCAATACCACTTTACCTCTTAACGACGATAGTTTAATTACATTACCATTTGGATCCGGCAAGCTGATTTCAGGTGCTGTGTTTCCCAGATTCAGCCCCTCAACAACATCATAGGTAATTTTTGGCGTATTGTCAGTATTACCCACTGCCGGTTTTGTTTCGGTCGTTTGTGCAGTGGTATCAGTCGTAGTTTTTTTCGGTGTATGGCAAGCCATCATCACAGAAAAAACAAGAGACAGGTAGTATGCGGATTTCAATTTCATGTTTAGCTTTTCCTGATTATTTCGGCACCAATGGCATTCAGACGTGTGTCGATATGCTGGTAGCCGCGATCAATCTGGTTGATATTAAAAATGGTACTCTTGCCTTTGGCGCTCATGGCTGCAATCAGCAAGGATACACCGGCACGAATGTCGGGCGATGCCATCTGAATAGCTTTAAGTTGCACTTTGCGGTCAAGCCCGATAACAGTAGCGCGATGCGGATCACATAAAATAATCTGTGCCCCCATATCGATGAGTTTATCGACAAAGAACAGGCGGCTTTCAAACATTTTCTGATGAATAAGAATATTTCCCCTGGCCTGTGTGGCTGTGACCAGTACAATACTGAGCAGATCGGGCGTAAAGCCCGGCCATATAGCATCGGCCACAGTGAGTATAGATCCGTCAATGAATGTATCGATCTCGTAATTTTCCTGCGACGGAATGTAGATATCATCGCCACGGCGTTCCATCTGAATTCCCAGACGTGAGAATACGCGGGGGATACAGCCCAGGTTATCATAAGAAACATCTTTGATGGTGATCTCCGATTGTGTCATGGCGGCCAATCCGATGAATGAGCCGATTTCGATCATATCGGGCAACAGGCGGTGTGTGGTTCCGCCAAGAGATGTCACACCTTCGATGGTGAGGAGGTTAGAACCGATGCCACTTATTTTGGCGCCCATACGATTCAGCATTTTACAAAGCTGCTGAATATAGGGTTCGCAGGCTGCATTGTAAATGGTGGTGGTACCTTCGGCCAATACAGCGGCCATAATGATGTTGGCTGTACCGGTTACCGATGCTTCATCGAGGAGCATATAAGCCCCCTTGAGTTTATCGGCATATACTTTAAAATTTTCGTTATCGCTGTCGTATTCGAATTTAGCACCCAGGTTTTCGAAACCAATGAAGTGGGTATCCATACGACGACGACCGATTTTATCACCACCCGGTTTCGGCATGTATGCACGTCCGAAACGAGCCAGCATAGGACCGATGATCATCACTGATCCGCGAAGCCCGCCACCTTTCTTTTTAAATTCAGGGGAAATCAGGTAATCTACTTTTACTTCATCAGCCTGGAATGTATATTCTTCGTGGCCTGTTTTTTCAACCTTCACTCCGAGATCACGAAGGAGATCGATCAGTTTAATAATATCAACAATGTCGGGAATGTTGCTGATGGTAACTTTTTCGGGGGTCAGGAGTACAGCACATACAATCTGCAGTGCCTCATTTTTTGCGCCCTGTGGCACCAATTCTCCTTTTAAACGTTTGCCTCCGGTTACTTCAAAAATGGCCATATAGTTTTGAAACGGTTATATGATTTATGAATGTTTACGATTGTTGTGGTGTTTGTTTTTATGCTTGTGCTTGTTGTTATGCTGATGGCGGTGCTTGTTGTTATTATTGTTGTTGCCATTGTTAGTCTGGCTTGTTTTCGGCACACGCAGGTCATTGGCAGAAGCAAGCACTGCAGTTTCATCGAGCACAAGGTCGCCTTTCGACATTTCCTTAAGCTGGGTAATAATGATATCGTCTGTTACGGAATCCTTGTTCCAGTTGACATACGATTTTTTCATATGATTTGCGATCAGCCGGGTCAGCTCTTTCTTTTCATCACCGTCTTTATAGCCTTTGGCAATGGCGATAATCCGTTCAATTGTGCGACCATAGTGTCTGTATCGGATCGGACCTGTAGGGTAAGGCACACGGTCAGGTTTTGTGGCAAATGTTTCGGCACTGGGGCGCGGATACGGAGAATCTACATCCAATCTGAATTTCGAAATAATAAAGAGGTGATCCCAGAGTTTATGAGTAAAGTCAGCTACATCGCGCAGGTGCGGGTTCAACTGACCCATGATCTGAATAATGGCTTTGGCGCATCGGTTGCGTTCGTCCCGGTCCTGAATGGTACAGCAGTGGTCAATCATAATCTGAATGTTTCTGCCGTATTCCGGTATCTCTAACCGGGGTAATTGGGTGTTATATTCCATAGTACTTAATAAACCTTAAATATAGCAAAAAATAGCTTTGCTGTAACGGTCGTATGACTTTTATAAACAACCATTTGTAGATAACGAAAAACACTTATTTTTACTTTAAAAATCAATAAAATCATGGATTTAAAAATTGTATTATCGAATATTGCTGCACGCTGGAATTATAAGCTGGATGAGCTTTCGCCGGGTGTATTCAGAATGGATGTAGCCCTCAAAATGAAAGACGGCTCTTTCCGCTACCAGTTTGTATATATCTGGATTATTCCGGGTCGTTACATGGGCAAAGATGTGGTGTACATGAACAGCCGTTGCGGTGAGTTCAGCCCGAACCTGAACCTTTATAAATTACTGAAGGAAAGCGGTTGCGGAACATACTGCTCTATTACCGTTACAACCGACAAACGTGCCGATGGCAGCCCTTGCGAAACAGTGATTGCACAAGCCGTTCAGCCGATCCAATACACCAACGAGGAAATACTCAATGAAGTTATTTACGATGTGGCTTACAATGCTGATATCGTGGAGGAAGTATACTTCGGCGGCGATAACAACTAACCAGGTTATTTCAATACTCCAAGAGAAAGATGGGCTGCTCAGTCCGTCTTTTTTGCTTTATTGGCGCGCATCATTTCAGCATAGCCCATTTTATTCTGAAAGGCATTCAGTGCCATCGCAATGCGTTTTGCCTTTGTTTCCGGGGTTTTGGCGCTCTGAATCCATTTCGAAAAATAATTCCGGTGCGAGCCCGGTAAAGACTCAAAAAAGGCCCCGGCTTTTTTATCGTCCTCCAGGCAGGCCAGCAGATCAGCATCCAGAAGCACCGGTGCCTTATCTTCAACCATTTCTACCAGCACCGTATCGTTTTTCTGTTTTTTTATTTTACGCCGAAGATCGGCATTAATGGGCATAATGAAATCGCCCTCTCCCATTGGTAATAAGCTTACCGCTTTGAATGCGCAATTGTCGATTTTGCCTTTTACCCGAAACGATTTTTTCTGATCCGGTTTTATTTGCGCGGCAATTCCGGCATCAATCAGAATATAGGTCCAGCCTGTCTTCTCGCCTTGTTTGTCAAACTTCTGAAGTACACACTTAAATTGAGCCATGATTTGCTATTTAGATAATGTATCAAAAATACAGTGTTTTCTCTTATCGTCGGAGCAGCAGAAAAACGCATGTGTTACTGCGCCGGGCGAATATCCTCGATCATAAGCTGCACGCTGACGTGGCCGCGGTATTCATTTTCTTTGATTTTATACACAATATCCATCGGGATCTGTTTCTGAAAAAAGTGCGCGAAATCGCCCTTATCGTAGGCAATAGCCTGCATTTTCTGAAGCTGCGTACCTGGCTGATAGAGCTCCAGTTTCAGGTGATTGTTTCCGACAATGCGTACAAAGCCCGTGTCGAGCACCCCGCGGCTGCAAAACAAGGGAGTCATGTTGTGCGGACCGTGCGGGGCAAATTGTTTCAGAATTCGTACCAGTTTATCGGATATTTCATCCAGGCTGATCTCCAGGTCGATTTCAATCTCGGGCTGAAGCATATCGTCTGTAATGCTGGCGGATACTATATCTTCGAAGCGATTCCTGAATGCCGTTACATTTTCTTTTTTCAGTGTAAGGCCTGCCGCAAATTTATGTCCACCGAATTGCTCCAGCAGATCGCTGCATTTTTCGATGGCAGAATACACATCAAAGTCTTTCACACTTCGGGCAGATCCTGTGGCTTTGCCTCCGGATTCGGTAAGCACAATAGTGGGTCTGTAATATTTTTCGATGAGGCGAGAAGCTACAATCCCGATCACTCCTTTATGCCAGGTTTCACTGAAAAGCACCGTCGACTTCCGGAACGGTGTCATAGGGTCCTGTTCCAGCAATTGCAGGGCTTCATCGGTTGTTCCAAAATCCAGATCACGACGCTGGCTGTTTGTATTATTAACTGCCTGCGCTATTTCCATAGCATCCACCTCGTTTTGCGAAACGAGCAGGTCCACGGCTTTTGAGCCATGTTCCAAACGGCCGGCTGCATTGATCCTTGGCCCTATGACAAATACAAGTGTGGAAATATCGAGCTCGCGATCAATCTTGTTAATAGTAAGCAGAGCCTTGATTCCGGGACGGGGCTCCTTGTTTAATTGTTTGAGACCGTAAAACGCGAGCACACGGTTTTCGCCGGTAATAGGCACAATATCAGCGGCAATACTTGTTACCACAAGATCGAGATACTGGTACACACTTTCCGGGTTCATGTGGTGGCGGATGGTATAGGCCTGGGCCAGCTTAAACCCGATGCCGCAACCCGCCAGTTCTTTGTATGGGTAAGGGCAATCAATCTGTTTAGGATCAAGTACAGCAAGAGCTGCAGGGATTTCGTCGCCCGGAAGGTGGTGATCACAGATAATAAAATCGACCTGTTTTTCGTTGGCATAAGCCACTTTATCCACGGCCTTGATACCGCAATCGAGGGCAATGATTAATGAGTAGCCATGCTCTTTGGCGTAATCAATTCCTTTGAAAGAGATGCCATAGCCTTCGGCATAACGATCCGGAATGTAATAGCCGACGTTGGCATAAAACTGTTTGAAGAAACTATATACAAGTGCTACAGATGTTGTACCGTCGACATCATAATCGCCGTACACCATAATTTTCTCATTGTTCTGGATGGCTTTCGTAATGCGGTCTATCGCTTTATCCATTCCTTTCATCAGGAAGGGATCATGCAGCATATCGTAAGTTGGTCTGAAAAAAGCCTTTGAATCGTCGTAATTCAGGATTCCACGTTGTACGAGCAAATTGGCCACTACCCGATCAACGCCAAGCAGTTCCTGCAGGAGGGCCACTGCCTCGGGTTTTTCGTGTGATAAAATTTTCCAGCGTTTCGCCATGGCAGTATATTAATATATAAGAAATAACAGGATCAGGATACATTATCCTGATCTGCCTGAACGTGGTATATTTTCAGGGCTTACTGGAGGTTGTGGTAAACCGCCATGATATCATCATCGTCTTCCATTTTCTCGATCATGGCCATAAATTCAACTTCCTGTTCTTCGGTGAGTTCCTTGGTAGTAGTGGGAACAAAGATCTTGGACGACTCTTTTACATTGTATTTTTTCTCTTCCAGTCCGGCCTGCATGGTACCAAAATCGGTAAATGCCGTCTGAATGATCAGTTCATGGTTTTCATCGTCCCAGTTGAGTTCTTCTGCACCATAATCGATCAGTTCCAGTTCTACATCATCCTTATTGAGTCCGGTAGAATCTACTTTGAAAAGGGCTTTACGTTCAAACATAAAGCTCACGGAACCGGATGTTCCAAGGGCTCCGTTGGCACGGTTAAAATACATACGTACACTGGCTACGGTACGTGTCGGGTTATCGGTAGCGCACTCCACAAGCACAGGCACCCCGTAAGGTCCGTATCCTTCATAGATAACTTCCTCATAATTCGACGAATCTTTTTCAGAGGCCCGTTTAATGGCACCTTCCACATTTGCTTTCGGCATGTTTACAGCCTTGGCATTCTGCATGATCATGCGGAGACGCGGGTTACTTTCAGGGTGCGGCCCGCCCAGTTTCACAGCAATAACAATTTCACGGCCTATTTTGGTAAACGCTTTCGCCATTTTAGCGTAGCGTTTGAACATCGTTGCTTTTCGTTTTTCAAAAATCCTTCCCATATCTCAAAAGTCTTAAAAAAGGTAAATTTCGACAAATTTAGCTGATTTTAGTGCTCACTTCACTAAATTTGTTTAAGAAAATTACGAGACACTATGCAAGCCACAGACTCTTTAGAAGTATTTCATATCCATATAACACTCCCTGATATTTTTACCCAGCAGTTTGCCGCCCTGATCCCTTTACAGCGTCAGCGCGTTAACAAGTTGCTGGAAGATCACGTTATTTTGAACTACTGCCTGGATATGGGGCGCAATAATGTATGGATGACGATGCAGGCCAAAAATCAAAAAGAGGCCATGGATATTCTGAGCACTTTTCCGATTATAAAATACGTGAAAGTAGACATTCATGAACTGGCTTTTTACGATAGTGCCCCTACCGGCCTGCCCGAGCTCATTATGAATTAATCGTGCACCAGGTCGTGCTTGGTAAATACCCTTACCGGGTATAATGCCGCCAGGAAGCCTATTCCCATAACGACACCCAGAATCCACAGAAAATCCTTTAACTGGAGTTCTATAGGATAATATGGGATCACATACTGATCGTCGAATTTGACGAGGTGGAATTTAATTTGCAGGAAGCAAACCAATAAGCCTAATAACAATCCGCTCCCCGCCCCCACCAGGGTAATCAGGAAACCTTCATTCATAAAAATCCGTCGCATAAACGTTGTATCGGCACCAAGATGATAAAATGTTTTGATGTCATTTTTTTTCTCGATAATAAGCATGGTCAGGGCACCGATAATATTAAAGGTGGCAATAACGAGTATGAATGCCAGGATAATAAACGTCCAGAGTTTCTCCGTTTCCAGGGTCTTGAATAACACATCATTGATCTGGTAACGGTTCCTGACTTCATAACCTGCACCCAGCATGGTTTTCAGTCTGGCCTGCACCCTGTCGATGTCGTCGCGGCTGTTGCAGGCAATCTCAAAGGAGGTTATTTCTCCGGGACATTCAAATAAATTCTGGGCCACACCCAGATCAACCAGCACATACTTAAAATCAAAATCATCGTTGAGCGAAAATACGCCACCGGGTAAAAGTGATACACTGGTAAAGGGGTCGGTTTCCATACCCTCCTGCCGGCCTCTTTTAGGTGCGTAGATGGTGGCGGGCGATAAAAAATCGTTGATGTTAATCCCCAGCCTGCCTGCTACACCCCGGCCGTAAACAGCATAATTGAGACCTTTGTATTTCAAACGGTAGGAGCCTTCGGTAACAACCGTATCGAAATGATTGATATTCTTAAAATTCTCATCAACCCCTTTCACAACAATCACTGCCTGCCTGTCGTCGAGCTTGATCAGGGCATTTTCCTGGAGGCTGTGTGCAATAAGCCTTACGCCTTCCACTGATTTTATTTTTGCCTCGATCGGGCCGTAATCCGAAAAATATTTAGACTGAGCGGGTGAAATTTTAATATCAGCTTCGGGCGCGTGATATAATTCGGCAACCGTAGCTGTAAGACCATTCATGGCCGAAAGCACAATAACAAGCGCTGCTGTAGAAAGCCCTATAACCACAATGCTGATCCATGAAATAATATTGATGGCATTATTCGATTTTTTCGAAATGAGGTAACGCCGGGCTATGAAAAAAGAGAGGTTCAATTGTCTCCTGGGATATTTTTCAGATGGGTTTATTCAAAAGGTCATTGATCCGCTGGGCATAATCGTAGGAGTCATCTACATAAAAATGCAATTCGGGAATAATGCGTACCTGCTTGCCAATAATGGTTCCCAGTTTTTTACGAATGAGGAAATTATGATCTGTAATGATTTTAAAAATCTCTTTTTCGTCTTTGCCGGGAGCCATGATACTCACATAGACCTTGGCGCTCGATAAATCGGGACTTACCCGGACCACGGTCACGGAAATAAATGCCCCGAAAAACATATTTTTTGCTTCTGCTCTGAATAACTCGGCCAGTTCCTTCTGAATCAACTTGGCGACCTTGCTTTGCCTTACACTTTCCATAGCACGAAGATAAGCAATTTAAGCATGTAAGGCACATGCCCATCTCCCGATAAATTAGTAATTTAGCTGATCTTTATGCTGAAATTATTCTCTGTTTTCAAATACGTAAAAGGGTACTGGGGTTATGCAGTCCAGAATATCTTTTTTAATATTCTGTTTGCCATTTTCTCTGTGTTCTCCATTACGCTGGTTATTCCTTTCCTGGATCTCTTATTTACCAAAGGTTACAGCGAATACATGGGGTATATAAATGCTTACACCGGCAATGGATTCGATCTTTTCAAGATGAAAGACTGGTTTTACCATGTGATGTCAAAAATGATTGTGCAGCACGGAACAACCACCGAAGCCCTGCTGAAAGGCAAAACCGAAGCGCTGATCCTGATCTGTGTCGCTATTTTTGCACTGACTTTATTGAAAAACCTGTGCCGATACCTGGCCATGTATTGCCTGGCTCCTATCCGCAACGGCGTGGTTCGCGATCTCCGCAATAAAATGCTCGAAAAAACACTGGAGCTTCCCTTGTCGTATTACAGCGACGAACGCAAAGGCGATATGATGAGCCGCATGACCACCGATGTCATTGAAATTGAATGGAGCATCATGCAAACCCTCGAAATGGTTTTCCGCGAACCGCTTATCATTGTTATTTCCCTTGGCTGGCTTATTGCCCTGAGCCCCTACCTCACGCTTTATGTTTTCCTGCTACTGCCCGTTGCCGGACTGATAGTGGCCCTGATTAACCGGACCCTTAAACGCAATGCAGCCGAAGGGAAAATGATGCTGGGCCATCTGTTCAATATTATGGAAGAAACCCTCGGCGGTTTGAAAATTATAAAAGCCTTTACGGCAGAGAAATACCTTCGCCGGAAATTCGAAAAGGTAAACCAGGACTATTATAAACTTTCGGTAAAAACCTATCGCCGGGCCGATCTCGGCTCACCGGTAAGCGAAACCATTGTGGTGGGCATACTCATGTTTATTTTATTTATCGGTGGGGTTATGACTCTTAACAACAACGGGCTCACGGCGGCGGCCTTTATGGGGTATTTCGGTATTGCCTCCCAGATTCTCCCGCCCATTAAGCAGATTACACAGGCCTATAACAACATTCAGAAAGGCCTGGCCTCTGAAGACCGTATTGAAAAAATACTGCATGCCGAAAACACCATACGCAATGCGGCAAATGCCTACACCATTCACGATTTCAATAGGGCTATTGAATTCAAAAACGTATCTTTTGCCTATACCAAAGGCGATGAAGGCTATGTACTCAAAGATATTAACCTGAGTATTCCGAAAGGAAAAACGATTGCCCTTGTAGGCCAGAGCGGCAGCGGAAAAACCACCATGGCCGATATGATTCCACGCTTTTATGATACCGACCTTGGGGAGCTTCTGATCGATGGCACACCGGTGAAACAAATTGATATCGAAAGCCTGAGGAAACAGATAGGTATTGTATCCCAGGAAAGTATACTATTCAATGATACCATTTTCAATAACATCGCTTTTGGTATTGATAACGTGGATGAGAAAAAAGTGATGGAAGCCGCAAAAGTGGCCAATGCCCATGAGTTTATCCTGCAACAGCCAAATGGCTACCAGACCAATATCGGTGATCGTGGCGGCAAGCTGAGTGGCGGTCAGCGCCAGCGCGTGAGCATTGCCCGTGCCATTCTTAAAAATCCGCCGATCCTTATCCTGGATGAAGCTACCAGTGCGCTCGATACGGAAAGTGAACGCCTCGTTCAGGATGCCCTCAATAACCTCATGAAAAACCGCACCAGCATTGTGATTGCGCACCGGCTATCAACCATCGTCAATGCCGATGAAATAATCGTATTAAGCAAGGGCGAAATTGTAGAACGCGGAAACCATACCGAATTAATCGCACAGAACGGCATTTACAAAAAACTTTGCGACATGCAGAGTTTTAAAAGCTAAGCATTATGAGACTGGTTATTCAGCGCGTATCAGAAGCATCTGTTACTATCGAAGGAAATGTAAAAGGCAAAATCGGGGCCGGATTATTGATCCTGCTTGGCATTGAAGAAGCCGACACAACAGATGATATTGACTGGCTCGCCCAGAAAGCCGTAAACATGCGTATTTTCCCGGATGCTGAAGGCAAAATGAATCTGTGTGTAAAAGAGATACAGGGCAGCATTCTGCTCATCAGCCAGTTCACCCTGCACGCCTCTACCAAAAAAGGCAACAGGCCTTCGTTTATCAAAGCAGCCCGTCCCGAACAGGCCATTCCGCTGTATGAAGCGGCTATCCGTAAATTTTCTGCCGAACTTGGCATGCCTTTACAAACCGGTGAATTCGGGGCAGACATGAAAGTAGCACTCATCAATGATGGTCCTGTAACCATCACGATCGACTCCCGAAATAGAGAATAATCTTCCCTATTCGTCTTTATCGGTTTGTATCTCTTTGCATAGAAGCCCGGGCGATTCTTCCTGTCCACGTTCCACATACACAATATAATCGCCTGACAACAAACCTTTTACAGGTTTTTATTTTTACGTGTTACCATTCTGTGTTTTATACTATAAAGGGATTCATTGTTTTTCGCACGCGTAGAAAAGCAGCAGATCCCGGGTAAACCGGATACCCGAAAAATAAACCAAATTAAACCAGCCTTATGAAAACAAAATATATAGCCATTATCACCGGTGCGGTTTTCGTGATTACCGTAACAATGGTGTGTATGATGCAAAAAGCATCGGCAGACGAAACATCCAAACAACCCAGAACAAAACAAAAACAAATCATTGCAGCAAAGCATTCATCAGGATCAGAGCCGGTATCGGAGCCGGCAGCAAAAAAAGCAAACAGCCATAAGACGATTGCCATCAAAAAGAAAATAAAACCAACATTACAAAAAGTCCCGCAGATTATTCAGCAACCGGCTGTAACAGTGGCAAAACCACAAAGCACCTTATTCAGTACCAACTACCTCGAAGCGCAGGAGTTCAATCTGCCTTTCAATACCGACACGGAAATCGTAGCCAAAGAGGGTATGAAAGTTTCCATCCCGGCGAATGCCTTTGTTACGAAAAGCGGCAAACCTGTAAACGGACGCATTAAATTCGAAGTGAAAGAAGCGTTTACACCACAGGATATTGTTATGGCAAACCTTGTCACCAAAAAAGGAAAAGACCTGCTCGAAAGCGGCGGTATGTTTTACCTGAATGCCACCAGTAATAATGAAGAACTTGTGGTGGCAGAGGGAAAAAAACTGGGGATTGAGGTGCCCACACCTACCAAAGAAAAAGGAATGGAACTATACAAAGGCTTGCAGACCGAATCCGGACTCGACTGGACAGAGCCTCTGGCCATGAACGACGACGAATTGGTATTGAAAGAAAAACCACTGTTGGCAGAAGCCAAAATAGCAACCCGTACTATTTACAATGACGATGTGATCGTAACAGGTTCTGAAAACACCGTTAATTCCGGTAAAAAAATCGGCAGGATCAAGGAAAAAGCCATTGATAAAATTGCCGTGAAACGCGACAGTCTTGGCTGGATAGCCGGGATCACAAAAACAGACGGCATGATGGGTGGCAACAATAATCATTTTTCGGAAGACCATGCTCTGAGCTACCTGATGCAGACCAACCGTATGGGCTGGGCTAATATAGACCGCTTATGCAGCGATCCCCGGTCGCGCCGGGTTAATTTTGTAACCATGGTAGAAAATAACACAAGCTACCAAAACGTTTATATCAGTATGTTATTCAAATCGAAACGAATCTATCTACCGGGTTATCAGAAAGCAGACGGTACTTATTCATTCACGCATGGCGATTATGAAGCGCCGGTATTACCGGTTGGAGAAACAGCATTTATTATGGTGAGTGCCTATAAAAACAATGAACATTTTTTCTCCATGCAGCAAATCGAAATTTCCGATAATACAGCTGTAACCCTGTCGCCGGTGAAAGCCACGGAAGATGAAATTAAAGCAGAAGTCAATAAATCTCTGTAACTTGGTCTGAGCGTCGTGCAAAGCATCAAAGACATATTAGCTGATAAAAACCGGGGAGCCGAGTGGCTATACCAACAATTTGGCCGCAAGCTTCTCGGTTATTCCATCCATACCTACCACATCAACGAAGATGCCGGCTGGGACCTGGTGTATAAGTCTATATACAAAGTCATTGATGTCAGTCATAACTATACCTTCGAAGATGAGAAAAGAGTCGGCTCTTTTATTTTCAAGGTTTTTATCAATTACCTGAAAAATCATATCCGCGACGAACGCACCAGAACCAATAGTGCCGTATTTATTTCGCTCGACGAGACCCGAAAAGACTTTGTTCAGAAACCTGAAAGCCGTAGCCAAAACCCGAAGATGCAGATTCTGAATGAGGAACTCAGCAAATTTGAAGACTGGCAACGCATGCTCCTGCTTATGAGAAGCCAGGATATGTCCTATGCCGAAATTGCAGCATTTATAAATAAACCCGAAGACCAACTGAAAGTATATTACCAACGTTTGAAAAATAAACTGGCTGAGGCTGTTCAAAAACGCGTGCAGCAGGCCAATACATCATTAGAACCGAATACAGATACAAACCCAAGCTTTAAACCTATGTAACACGTTTATCCATGCAAACGAATGAACATATTAATCCGGACAATTTAGACGACTTGCTCAAAGACGCCTTTCTTGATCTGAATCCCGACGATGCCACAGACAGCCGCCTGATGGATGAAGTTGCGTCGAGCATTTACAGCCGCGAATGGCCGGGCGGACAAGCCCCTGCCGGTACCGGCAAAACTCCCGGAAAAATCAGCACGATCAAACCGTGGATCTGGTATTTATCATCGGTTCTGTTACTGGCAATACTCGGCTATGCGGCATGGGCATGGCTTGGTAATACAAGTCATGAAACAGAAGAAATTGCTGACAATACCCCACCTATAAATTCAGCTGTTAACCAGACAAACACACTTTCCTCTTCCGGCGAAGCTGTATCCGCTACCACCGTAGCCCTGGCCTCTCTGAACCAGGAGCAGGAACAGGTTTCCAAAGTCACTGAAAAATCCGCATCAAACGTTCCGTATACCAAAGAAAAAAACATATCAAAAAATAATGATACGGAAAACACGTATAATGGCACCGGATATACAACACGAACGATCATTCAAAGCGTATCTTCAAAAGACGATAAACAACAGGTATCAAATTCAAATAACACAGTAGTAACGGCTTCTGTAACTGAAACCCACCCGACAACAGAATCCGATTTGCAGAACCAGGCGCAGAAAACCGACAGTATGACTGTTGTTACACAAACTGTCTCTTTACTGAGCCCCGAAGAACTCAAAGCGCATGAAATAAAACTGTCTACCATGATGGGCACTATGGCCGGTCTTAAATTCGACGATTACAGCTTTATTCATGTAGATGACCCGGCTGCCAATATTAAAACCGAGTTTTACCTGAAAAAATATGAGGTTACAATTAAGGAATATAAATTATTCCTCGACGATCTTCTGGCTCATGGTAAATCCAAAGAATACGAGGTAGCCCGGCCGAAGCCCGAATTGGTGTGGAATGACCCGAAAGACAAAAGCAGCAAAAAATTCCTGTTGCAGTATTTACAGAAAAACACCTTCGAAAATTATCCGATTATCTGCATCTCCAAAGAAGGCATGGAAATGTATTGCTCATGGATCAAACAGCAGATAGAATCCTATTACAAAAGGAATAAAAACACCATTTCCCTCGATGTGCGCCTCCCTTACCTCACAGAGTGGAAATACGCTGCTTCCGCTGGTAAGCGGAGTCACAAATATGGCACAGCCAATGGACGCCTGAAAATGCTCGGCTGGAGAACGCATTATATTGCCAACTTCGCCGAATCGCAACGGAAATTCGTAGCGCTCGACGACACCAATGCCACAAAACCAAGCGATGCACAATCGGTGAGAACGGTAAACCGCTATGTGTTTACAACAGCCAGCAGCGAGAATTCGGCAGTGTTTCACCTCAATAACATGAGTGGTAATGTGTCGGAAGTAGTCATTACACCGGGTGAAAACAACGTTAAAATATACAGAACCATCGGCGGTAACTGGAACAGCAACAAAAAATTCCTGAAGATCAATGCCGAAGATGAGTTCAATGGTAATATCAGTCCATCACCTTTTATCGGTTTCAGACCGGTGATTATGATAAATAAGTAAATTTGTTTCATGACAATTCATGAAGCACAGCAAAAGGTTGATACCTGGATTAAACAATACGGCGTTCGCTATTTCAACGAATTAACCAACACGGCCATCCTGATGGAAGAAGTGGGCGAAGTTGCCAGGATTATGGCGCGCCGCTATGGCGAACAATCTGAAAAAGAAAGCGATAAAGGAAAGAACCTGGCCGACGAACTGGCGGATGTTATGTTCGTACTGATCTGCCTGGCTAATCAAACCGGCATTAACCTCGAGGAAGCCCTGGTAAAGAACCTCGATAAAAAGACCAACCGCGATACCGACCGGCATCACAATAATGAAAAATTAAAGTAATTTAACGGCGATTTTGGGTGAAAAAACCCGATATTTGTATGTACAATTATTAACCAACACTAACCTAAAAAGATATGTATCCTGAAGCGATAGTAAAACCGATGAAAGCCGAATTAACGGACGCAGGTTTCGAAGATCTTTCAACGCCTGAAAAAGTAAAAGAAGCGATCAACTCATCTGAAACTGTATTAATGGTCGTTAACTCTGTATGCGGATGCGCCGCAGGCGCCTGCCGTCCCGGAGTGAAACTCAGCCTGAGCAATGCTAAAAAACCGGTTAAACTAACCACTGTTTTCGCCGGTTTCGACACCGACGCTGTAGCTGAAGCCCGTAAACACTTTGCGCCTTACCCGCCATCGTCGCCAAGTATTGCCTTATTTAAAAATGGCGAACTGGTGCACTTTGTAGAGCGACACAACATCGAAGGCCGAAGCGCCGCCATGATCGGGGAACACCTCAAAATGGTTTACGACGAATTTTGTTAATAAAAAAACCCGGGCCGCATCGCCCGGGTTTTTTGTTTTACTTACTTGCATTATATTTTTATGCCATGACCGTTACAAGCAACGTATCGCTTCAGCCATTCAATACTTTTGGAATACAGGCATCCTGCAGGTATTTCACAGAAATAAACTCCATAAACGATTTACAGGAACTTCAGAAAGAACCTGCATTTATGCAGCCCCTGAAACTCATTTTGGGTGGCGGCAGTAATCTTCTGCTGACGAAGGATGTTGACGGCATTGTGATTAAAAACAACCTGAAAGGCATCAGCATTGTTTCACAAACGGAAGACTATGTCCTGGTGAAATGTGCAGCCGGCGAGGTATGGCACAATTTTGTGATGTGGACCATCGGGCAGAATCTCGGCGGGCTTGAAAACCTTTCCCTGATTCCGGGATGCACCGGCGCCAGCCCGATGCAAAATATTGGCGCCTACGGCGTGGAAATAAAAGACACCTTTCACGAACTGGAAGCCATTGATATGAAAACAGGAGAGCTGGTTCGTTTTGATAATAACGCATGCAAGTTCGGCTACCGCGAAAGCGTGTTTAAACGCGACTATAAAGACCGGTACTTTATTGCTTCCGTTACATTTAAGCTCAGCAAAAAACCTGTGTACCACATTGAGTACGGCGCTATTAAACAGCAACTGGATGCCATGGGGATAACAGAACTTTCGCTGCGCGCCATATCTGACGCTGTGATTCATATCCGCCGCAGCAAATTACCCGACCCGGCTGTGATAGGCAATGCCGGTAGTTTTTTTAAAAATCCCGAAGTATCTGCCGAAAAATACAATAGCTTAAAGGAATCGTTTCCTAACCTCGTGGCTTATCCACTTGAAAATGGTTCCTATAAACTGGCTGCAGGCTGGCTTATTGAACAAAGCGGCCTGAAAGGCTACAGGGCCGGAGATGCCGGCGTGCATACATTGCAGGCACTCGTACTTGTAAATTATGGCAAGGCCAGCGGAAAAGACATCTACAACCTTTCCACGCATGTACTGCAAACCGTTAGTCAGAAATTTGGTGTGGAACTCGAACGCGAGGTCAATATCATCTGATACTGCCCCACTCTATTTCTTCTGGCGTTGCGCCGCCGTTTGCCTGAATACCTCTGTCAGAATTGCTTTTTCAACATCGCTCAGTTCCATACCCCTGCGGGCATATACACGCTCTGCCGTTTCAAAGAATTTCTCTGGTTTATAGATTTCAAAGCCCTGCGCACCACCCCATGAAAATGAAGGCACATGCGTTGGTGGAAAATCACCGCCATAGATATTGGCAGCCACGCCCACAACCGTTCCTGTATTGAACATGGTATTGATTCCGCATTTGCTGTGATCACCCATCATGAGTCCACAAAACTGTAAACCGGTATCTTCCGCTTTTTGACTTGTGTAATTAAATAGTTTGACGTTTGCGTAATTATTCTTCAGGTTACTGTTATTGGTATCAGCCCCCAGGTTACACCATTCACCGATCACGCTATTGCCCAGGAAACCGTCGTGAGCCTTATTGGAAAACCCAAAAATCACCGAGTTATTTATTTCGCCACCCACTTTACTGTGCGGACCAATCGTTGTAGGGCCATATACTTTTGTGGAAAGTTTTAATGCACTGTGTTCGCCAAGCGCAAAAGGGCCGCGCACAACCGAATTTTCCATCACTTCCGCCTCTTTACCTATATAAATAGGCCCACCCTTTGTATTCAGGGTACTGGCTTCTACAACAGCTCCTTCCTCCAGAAATACCAGCGAAGCATCACCGATCACCGTATTCGTATCACTCAGTTTCTGCGATCTACGGCCTTTGGTGAGTAATTCAAAATCCTGTTTGATCGCCTCTCCGTTCTTCGAAAAAATATCCCACACATGATTTACCATGGTAACATCGATCGTTAAGTCGGTAGCATTTTCGCGCAGCCTGGCTTCATCAAAAGCAGCTTCGCCCAGTTTAAACGCAATGATGTCATTGCCCTTGGTAAGCACATTGCCTACTTCCATTTTCATGATCATGTTGGCCAGTTCTTTCGACGGGCAGACCTTTCCATTAATAAAAACAGAATCGCGATCTCTTTTCAGAGGGTATTTACCCTGGAGCCACGGAGCCGTAAGATAAGACAACGGTGCCTGCAGGTAATGCGCCCATTTCTCCTCTATGGTCAGAATACCCATGCGTATGGCACAAACCGGTCGTGTAAACGTAAATGGTAAAAGTTCGGTTCTTGATGGATCGTCAAACAGAATATAGTTCATATAAAATTTTATTAAGGGCGTTTTGGTTTAACCGGCGATTGTACTCCATTTCCATTACCTCCGGGGTTTACAACAGGGTTACTATCTGTGGCAGGGTAAGTTACAGTAGCAGCCTTATCTGCACTACCACCGGCATTGGTAGCTTTTATATCCAGAATATTGGCACCATTACTCAGCGGCGTCGTAAATGAAACCAGGTTGGTAGCAGGATCGAATGTAAAATTGGTAACCACAACCGAATTAAACTTCACTTCGAGCTGGCTGGCACTTGTAATGTTGTATACTACTGCTGTATAGGTAAACGTCTGATCATTGGTTGAGAAATTGTCTCCGGCCGGATTGGTAAACATAAGCCCCGGAGGTTTTTCATTGTTATGTGTCACCACTTTAATGCCGCCTTCACCCGGATTTGAGTTGGTACGGGTGGCAAAGGTTACAGTTGCCTGTTTCGTATCAGTACCATCATTATTGGTTGCAGTCACCATGATCACGTTAGCACCATTTTGAAGATTGTCGGTAAAGCTACCGTTTCCGCTTGCAGCATCAAAAGCAAACGCACTTACGACATTGCCATTCAGTTTAACTATTACCTGGTTTTGCTGCACATTGCTCACATTAAAATTGAATGTATAAGCAGGATTACTTACAGTAGGGTTTCCTGAGGGTTGGCTAATGCTCACAACCGGCGGATGTAATACGGTGCGTTGCTGCTTTGTAACTGTTGCCGATTTTGTATCAGAGCCATCGTTGTTATTTGCCTGGATCTGCAGTGTATTGGGGCCATTACCAAGGGCACCCGTAAATTCAAAATAACCATTGTTAAATGTAAAATTGGTAACATTTACATTATTGTAAGTAACTGCCAGTTGCGAGGCAGATGAGATATTCTGGATGGTTGCTTTATAGGTATAGGATGGTGAATACGTAGAACCATTGCCACCGGCCGGAGCATTAAATGTGATCTGTGGCGGGAGTTTAATATCCTCGTGGGTTCTGTAAACCACCGTAACAGATTTTGAATCGTTACCCGATGCGTTTGTCGCAGTAATAGTCAATACGTTATTTCCAACGGTGAGAGCCACACCGTTCAGAATGACTTCTTTGGTAGCCGGATTATAAATGAAATAAACTGCATTACCGTTCAGTGTTACAGTTATATCGGGTTTCCCTGTTACACCGGTCACCGAAGCTTTGAAATTATAGGTAGCGTTATCGGTGGCGTTTGCCTCTGTTTCAGGCACGATGAAGGTTACAACAGGTGGTGGAAGTTGGATTTGTTCGTGCGGACGATAAACCACGTAAACAGATTTGCTGTCGGTTCCAAAGCTGTTTTTGCCGGAAACAGTAAACATGTTATTTCCAACAATAAGAGCTACATTATTTAATGTTACTTCTTTGGTGGCGGTGTTGAAATTAAAGGCCACCGGAGAACCGTTTAATGTCACTGTAATATCTCCCTGTGAGGCAACATTCATCACGGTTGCATTGATATTGTAAACCGCGTTATCGGTTGAGTTTGCTTCGGAAGCCGGATTCACAAAGGTTACCAGTGGCGGTTTTCCCTGTTTTACCTGTCCGTTGTAGATAATGGCGGTAGATTTTGAATCTGATCCGAAATTATTATTGGCAGTAATGTTAATGCTGTTGCTGCCTATCATAAGAGATACAGGAATTTCCACCCGTTTCAGGTTATTATCGAAAGTGAAATACACACCAGTTGTGCCATTCAGACTTACCTGGATCTGGCTTTGGCTGCTTACATTCAACACCTGTGCTTTTACAGTATGGCTTGCCGACAAAGAAGTATACGGATTTTGTACCGGGTCAATATATGTAATAACAGGTGGTGGCGATTGCTGCTGTTGCTGCAATACCTGGTATATGATTGTAGCCGTTTTGGAATCGACCCCAAAAGCATTACTTGCTTTTACAACAATGGTATTGTTGCCCTGCATAAGTGTTAATGGTAGACTTAACTGATAATTTGTAGTGTTGTACGAGAAATTTGATGTCTGAACACCATTTACGGTCACAGCTATATCAGCGGCACCATTCACACCGGTTACAATAGCCAGAAGCGAATACTGCGGCTGATTGGTGGTATAAGGGTTTACCGATGGATTTACAATAGTAACCTGCGGTGGATTACCCTGTGGCGTTTCGGCAGGTTTCCTGTATTCAATGTATACCGTTTTTGAATCTGTACCCGACACATTGGTTGCTTTGATTTTCACAAAATTAGTTCCCTCGTTCAGTGTAGCCATATACTCCAGTATATGTGTAGTCGGGTTGAATGTGAAATTACTTTGATTAAAGGCATTTAACTTAAGCTGAATCTGAGAAGCACTCTCAACATTTAAAACCTGTGCACGAACCAGGTACTGTGCAACGCTCACAGTGCTCGATGTTGTAGCCGGATTAATAAAATCAACAATTGGTTTTGGAACCACATAAGGCGGATTCGTGCTGGCAGCTATCGTACTTGTAGGAACTACTGAATTGGTTGGCACCACGGTATTAGTAGTGGTTACCGTATTGGAATAAACCGGCACATAGGCGCGTGTCGTATCTACAGTATTTTTATGGCCTTTGCCTCTGAGCGTAAACAACAGGTTAATGCCCGTGTAGTGATAATAGTCTTTGCTTCCTGCAATCCAGTCATTGTTATGCCCCAGTTTGCCGTCCAGTAAATCCGCATTTACACCTTGCGGAAATGTCAGTTTATATTCCCATAGCATAGAGAAGCCGGGCGAAAACTGGTATCCCAGGCCAATACCACAGGATGGTGAAAATGTGATCAGGTTCCCCCCCTTGCTGCCGTATGCATTGGATTCATAACTCTTGTCGTACATCGAGCGCAGTGAGCTCAGGGTTTGTGTAGAATTTCCACTGGAGTCAATTTTACTGAAATTGTAAAGCTTATTGTCTGCATCTTTGAGGTTGGTATATGTTCTGAAGCTTGTCATACCAACGCCTCCCCATAAGTTGAGCAACACATGGGTTTGTTCACGCAGGCGATTGAATGAAATCTGGAGTTCCAGGGAGCCTTCCCCTAATTTCATTTTGTAGTTGTCGTATACATAACGACGGTAAGCGGGCATGCTGTCTACAAAGTTTACAGACGGATCGTATTTTCCATTCAATGCGTCGTTATGCTGAATATCATAATTCCGGGAGGTTCCAATCCCGTATGTATTGGCCGCCAGATAACGGCCGCGGATCGCAAAAGAGAAAAAGTTTGTTTTATTTTCCCCCAGGCCTTTCTCCAGTGTGAAACCACCGCCTACACCGGCTTTGCTCCGGATATCGGATGTTTGCCAGGCCGCACCTATATTCAAACCAAGGCGCCAGGAGTTATAGTAACGGGAGTAGTCAGATGTTTGTGAGAACAACCAAACCGGAATTAATAAAAAAAGCAGGAAGTAATGTTTTTTCATAGGTCGATGTTTAATTTTTTCACACTTTATTTCAGTAATCGTTTTATTTTATTTTTCGCAACAGGCTTTGCCATTCTACCTGTTACAAAAACAACTTGTAAATACCCGGGGCTATCAAACAGACTAAGCAACTGAGGCGTATGCAAAGTAAAGTTTTAAAAACAAAAAAACACAGACCCGGGTCTATGTTTTTTTAAATAATTAAAAACTATGCCAAATTTCTATCCTTTTGGAAGCTCCACAATCTTAAACTCCGTACGGCGGTTCCTGGCGTGCTCTTCTTCGCTGCATTCCACACCATTTTTACAATTGTTTAACAATTTGCTTTCACCATAGCCTATGGCCTTCAGCCTGTTTTTATCGATGCCACGCGAGATCATATAATCTACAGCAGCTTTGGCTCTCTTTTGTGATAGTTGCAGATTGTACTGGTCTGAACTGCGTGAATCCGTATGGGAGCTGAGTTCTATGGTCAGGTTTGGATTCGAGTTCAGTACGGTAATCACCTTGTCAAGGATTTTTGTACCACTGGCGTCAATATGCCAATCGCCATAAGCATAATAGAGGTTCTCTATAATGGTGAGGCTTTCCTGGCGCTGTTTGTTTTTCATTTCGAGCACCTGCAGCCATGGATCATCTACAGTATAATCGCCCAGGGCATCTTTATCGATGGCGAGTAAGTTAAACTGGAACCTGCCTTCTCCTCCCCGCTTTATTTCTTTATAAATCCGACCCCGTGCATCAGCCACAAAAATCTTTGTAACATTGGTAAATTTATTTTCAGGATCCTCAATAATAAACATGTAATTTTTTGTTGCCACAAGATTTTTAAACTGGAACTTACCGGTAACATCCGTCATGATATTCTGCACTGCAGTCTGCCCGTCGAGGATCACCACTTTGGCATTGGCCAGCGCTTTGCGGTCCTGATCGTAGATATAGCCATTCAGGGTCATCACCAGGTCATCGTCAACTACCGACAGATCTTTCAGAGCCTCCTTATCTACACTCAGTAAATTAAACTGAAATTGCCCGCGGGAATCCGAATCTGCTACTTTCACTTCTTTACCGGTTTTATTGGTTAGAATAATTTTGGCATCAGCAGGCACTTCACTGTCATCTATATATAGTGTGTAGTTCTGATCGGTTGGTAAGTTTCGGAAAGCAAAGGCACCGAACTCATTGGTAGTTGTTTCTTCTACCACATCACCATACGCATTTTTAATCATCACTTTTTTATTGGCCAGGGGTTTGCTGGGATTTTCACCAACCAGGAGGTTACCGGCCAGGCTCAGGTCTTCCTCATCATACAAATCCGGCATACTATTGGGGTCGATAGGCAGGTTTTTGAAAACAAATTTTTGTTTGGTATCCGTGGTGTGCGTTACCCGGGCCACTTTATTATTTTTATCGGCCATATAAAAGCGGGCTTTGTTTTTCAACTGTGCATCCGAATCATCAACCTGGGCCATATACGTTTTATCAGCCTCGAGGTTTTTGAATTCAAAATAACCGGCATCATTTGTTTTGGTAGAATCGATCTTCTGAGAGTTACTATCAAGCAGGTATACCTTCACGTCCTTCGCCGGATCATTGGTATTATCGGTCAGGAGAATGGTGCCGGAAACCGTAATGTATTTGTTGGTAAATTTAAAAGCATAAATATCATCAGCCCCTTTTCCGCCTTCGCGGTTTGACGAAAAATAACCGGTCGAGTCCGAAACAAAACTGATTCCGAAATCATCGGCACTGCTATTTAGGAACAACCCTTCATTACGGCGCATCACCCATTTATCGTTTAGCTGGCGGGCCGTAAATATATCAAGGCCGCCAAAGCCGGGTAATCCATCGGACGAATAGAATAAAAGACCGTCTTTCCGGATGCAGGGGAACATTTCATCACCACTGGTATTGACATCGGGACCCAGGTTCACAGGCTTATCCCAACCTCCGGCATTTTTCCTGCAAACCCATATATCTTTTCCTCCCTGGCCTCCAGGCATATCGGAGGTAAAGAATAAGTAGTTTCCGTCGGCGCTTAATGAAGCGTGCGCACAGGAATAATCATCGCTGTTGTACTGAAATGGCTGCGGTTTGCTCCAGTGGGTGTCATGCCCGGTAGAAATATAGAGTTTACCACGGTTTACAAAATCCTTGTTTTTCTTATTCACGATGTAATTTACCCGGGTAATAAACATGGTATTTCCATCAGCCGAAAAAGCAACGGGGCCATCATGAAAGCTTGTATTCACTTTTCTGGAAAGAACTTTTGGTTTGGCATGCATAGCCTTTGCATTCACATAATACACATTGAGATATGGCTTGCCATTCATATCGCTGGTCGGAAAATCGACAATATCACTTTGTTTTTCTCCCGCATACACCAATCTGTTATTTACCATAACCGGGCAAAACTCTGCATATTTCGTATTCACGCCATTCACCTGTTCTACCTGGTATTCCTGGGGTTTCGACTGCCAGTATTTTATTTCCTTGCAGGACTTAACAGCATATTCGGCCTTCTTGTCAAATGGCTTACTGGCCAGGTATTTGGTATACTGGTTAAGAGCTTCGGTATAATTGGTATTTGTTTTGAGTACATTTCCATAGTTATAATGTACCTCGGGAGTCACTGTTCCCAGAGAAACAGCCTGCTTATAATATTCTTCGGCATGGTTGTAATCCTTCAGCATCCGGTAACAATCAGCCAGGCGGATCAGGCTCTCCTGTTTTTCAGGGCCATCGCCTTTTTTCGATGCTTTTACATATTTAGGTAAGGCTTTATAGTATTCCAGTTTATCATAAAGCTTATCGGCCTTTTTCTTTTGGGCAAAGAGGCCGGCAGGTATGCACAGACAAAGCGCAACAACCAGGTGATATATAAATATATGTCTGATATAATGAAGTATCATAAAGTTCGTGGTGATAACATTTTTGATTTAAATGTATTGAAGTCAAATCCGATCATGATCTCATGACCTGCGCCAAGCCGGCGCTGCACACTGCTGGTGGCTGTATCGAAAGCGTAACCGATCCGCAATTTGTCCGTAACATATACTTGTGTAAGGAAGCCAATGGTAGCATCAGAGCGGAAAAATACACCGGCCCACACCCTTTGTTTAATGAGAAAATTAAGATTCAGATCGGCACCACCTACATCCCGGGTGCGTTTTATAAGAAGGGTTGGATTAAATACCAGGTTATCGCCCAGGCTCCAGGCTTTACCGGCGACAATGAATACATGTGGATCGAGCTTATATGATACATCGTAGTATGCCGTTCCTGTAGCTCCACCACCATAGCTTTGTATCTTGTAAATAGAAGCTCCGTTCAGGTGTGTGATACTGGCCCCCACAAAAAATGTGTTTGATTTCAGGAACACACCGGCATCCATATCAAATTTAGGTTTCGGATTCACCGCCGAGTTCACAAAAGATTCAGACTGGTCTTTATACGAAATCTTATTCCAGTCGATGTTGTAGTTTACCATTCCGCCACGCAAACCGAATGAAAGCTTGAGTTTATTGGTAATCGGCAGTATGTAGGCAAAGCTCCCGTAAACAGCGACTATTTTCTTTGGTCCGATCTGATCGGAATAACCACTTAATCCAAGACCTATACGTTTCTTTTTTAAAGGCCCGTGCAAACTGAAAGCCTGTGTTCTTGGGGCACCATCAAATCCGCTCCACTGCTGGCGCACATCTACTACCGCCGAAAGGGCATCGCGGCTACCGGCATAGGCCGGGTTAATCACCATCTGATTGAACTGATACTGGCTATACTGAGGATCCTGCTGAGCCGTTACAAGCAAAGTCATCCACATAAAGCCTATCAGAAATATTTTGTGTTTCATAAACATCATGATCGTTTAATTTGTCGTAAGCTCTACCCAACCCTTCTTCACACCATTGCCATTGTTGAGCTCTATAATATAGAAATAGGTTCCTGTAGGAAGCATTCCACCTGTTTTCTGATTTTCACCCTTCCAGCAATTTGTCTGGTTATTATACCCATTTGTTTCCCAGAGCTTATTTCCCCACCGGTTGTATATATAAACACGATTGGACGAAAAATTCTCGATATTTTCAATATACCATGTATCGTTCTTTCCGTCACCATTGGGTGTAAAACCACTGTATGTGCTGATCTGGCAAGGTTCTGTACTGGCCGTGATCGTATATGAGTGGTTTAACGAATCCAACACATTATTGCTGGCATCATACGCAATTACCAGCACCGAATAAGTTCCGGGACTTAAGCTATCCAGATTTTCACAATCGTTGGTAGGACATACAGCAGCCGGTGTCCAGTAAAAAAGTTTATGATCTGTACCAACAGGAAGTGTATTTGGTTCAAGAACAATTTTACCATCTGCACGTTGCAGACACGATTCATTGCTTACCATGGCTGTAAACGACAAACCTATTTTGCCGATAATATCCGGTTGCAGAAAACCTTGTGTCAACATCATATTAGCTGAAGCATTGCTGATGACCTCAACAACCGGCTCTCCGATATTATAAAAAACCTCAACCGTGGTTGTTCCGCTCGGAACTGTATAGGCTCCTCCGGAAGAGTTAAAAACACTGGGTTGCAGGGATTGCGTAAACCCGGTAAGGCACGCAAGCATACAGATTATATAAAAAATGTTCCTCATCATCAGTTAACTTTATGTCCGGTGAAATATGAATAATTTACGGGTGCATAAACCGGCAAAGCAGCCGACCAGTTGTGATAAACTCCCAGTTGCACCTGGTCGCCGGCATTTAGCTGTATATCTACGCTGATATTATTTTGCGCAACGGTTTGCCCGGCCGGAATCTTTTTATAGGCAACGCGATAGGTTCCACCGCCATACATAATCTGCAATTGAAAATCGAAAGCGCCAGTAGCAGTTGTGGCGTCCATTGTTACGCATCCGTCAAAGTGATAAACGCCCGGAGCAGGTGCGGTAAACACTGTACCCCCGAATCCTCCACCGCCATTGTAATTGGTAGTCGAAAAGGTAATCGGAATAACAGAGCCATTGGCAATTGATGCATTGCCTATTCCATTGGCAGAGAAATTAACAGGTGCATTAAACGCATTGAAATACGGTCCTCCGTTTTCTGAGACTTTGAATTTCTGACCGTCAAAAAAGACCCGGCCTTCACCGGATGCAGAAGCCGGCGGATACGTAGAAACCCCATTGATGCTGAAAAGTGAATCTGTGTAAATGTCGCCTCGTACATGCAGGCTATGGGTCGGATTAATGGTTTTAATACCCACATAACCCGAATTGTTTTTAATACTAAGGGCGTCCATTGTATTGTTTCCAAAACCCGTAGTACCTCCGCCCGATTTGAAAACCGCCAGGCGCAGATCACCGGCACTTTCATAAATACCCGTATATCCGCTATTTACGCCATACATATTGCCTAAAAATAGCCGACTGCCGGATGCACAGATATTACCGCTTACGTCGAAATCAGCCAGCGGCGAACTTGTTCCAATACCCGCTTGTCCGTTTACACTGACCCATAAACCTTCAGGATCGCCATCGTTTGAAATAAATTTACCGGCTGTTTTCAGGTTCTGGGTTAATGTGTGATTCCCGAGATTATCACCAAATCCGGAAGGGTTTGCCCACACCATGCGCCCGGTACCCGTGCGCACGATCACATCTCCTGCGTTACCCGGTGTTACAGCACTTCCTAATAGAAGTGAGTCATTAACCCGCACACCACCTTTATCAAAAATAGCCGCCCAACGATCATTCGTTAATCCGTATGAAGTTGCAAAAAGCCCGATGGAAGTTGCTCCGGCGACAATGCTCTGTCCTTCGGCCAGTACACCAACACCCGGACCCGTGCCTGAGTTAACCCCTTTAAAATGTCCGCCCATAATGGCTTTGGCATATTGCCCGGTAGTAGAAGTTCCCTGGGCAAATGAACGAATACCTGCCGTGCGGCTGGTTCCGCTTAAGTGATCCACAAAAATACCACTGGAATCGCCGGCAGCCGGATTGTGCACATGTAGTTTTGCCCCTGATGGATTGGAAATTCCAATACCCACACGCAGGCCATCGTTCACCAGGTTCGTACTTTCCTGCCAGGCAGACAGACTATTGTTCCAGAATAAGGTGTTGCCGTTGGCCGTTCCCGGAGCAAGCAGGCCACCAATGGTTACCGTATTTCCATTACTGATGGATAAAGAATTGCCGGATACACTCAGGCTTGGTGAACTGATGCTGTAATTGGGATATGCTCCTGAAACAGGGCTCCCGCTTATATTGACCGTTTGATTGGGTGCAGTATTTATAATGGTACCGCTATTAATAGCTATACCTGTCCCGGCCTGGTATGCTGATGCGTTGCCGGCCTGCTGGGCATACAAGGCATAAGGTGTAGAAAAGAATTTGGTTTCGGAACCAAGCAATGAACCATTCAGGTATATTTCATAACTGGCATTACCGGTACTCCATAACACAGAACTGAAAGTGCCCGTAACCGGCGTACCTTGCCCTATTATCAGGTTAAAATATCCCAGGGGACTTGTTGTGATTGCATGATCCTCCTCATAATCGGGGGTAGAGCTTGCTCCGAAATTTTTAAAGATTCTGAATTTAACGGTAACCGACTGATTGGCCATGATGGCTCCTGCGGCATCACGCGCAATAGCCTGGTAGTTAATACCCTGTGGCACTGATTGAGCAAACGCCAAAGAGGTCAGAAATACAAAAAGAAAAGAGAGTTTTTTCATGAACGGTTTATCGGATTAAACTTCCACTGAATTGATTAATCAGGTTGGCCGAATAGTTATTTGTAATGGTTCCTGCACTGGCAATAGATCCGCCAACTCTCAGAATAACCTGTTGCCCCTGCGTAAGCTGGGCAATGGTATTGATCTGTAATGTGGTGTAAAAATAACTGGTTGCATCGGAGTTATTGGTGTGAGCGCGGCCAACGGTTGTTCCAGCGGTGTTATTATAAATCTCAAGGTACACATACGCATTTCCCGTCGAACTCGGTGAAACAGAAACAAGCATCGTTGCATTTAATTCGTAGTACCCGGTTACAGGTGCGGTAAACACCATGTTTGATGCATTAATGCTAAGCCCCCCTCCGATATTGAAAGCCGTTGAGCTTGAATATGCCGACGTGCTTCCTATTCCGGTGATCACAGCTGTATTGACCGATGTAATAGAAGACGGCGAGAAATTTGCTTTGAACATGATCGGGTTCGACCACTTTGTATTGCCCATGGCATCGCGTGAGGTTAAAACAGCACCGGCTACAGGGGTTACAGGCGTTGTAACCTGCATACTGTCTGTCAACACCTTTCCAAATACCCTTGTGTCGCCATCAAACTGCCCGGCCAGAACGCCACCCGCAGTACTGGATGCCACAGCATGTAAAGCCGGACCTGTACCATATTGATTAACGAATAATGCATCGGCCGTATTACCAGGATTAAACGTCTCAAAACGACCGGCATTACCTGTCGTTACCGTTGTTTTGACTCCGTATATGGCAGGACCAATACTTGAGTTTAAACCATAAAGCCCTGAAGCCGATGGATCAGTATTGGTCGTTTGTCCAACAATACCGTGCGCACCGGAAGATGCAACACTGTATGTATTGGTTGAATACAAGGCTGCGGAACCACTGTTGTTTTCGTTCACACTGAGTTTATTGCCCGGACTGCTGAGTCCTACTCCCACATTATCGGTAACATTTACGAGTGCCACCTGTCCTGTACCGGGTCTGTTCCAGATTCCGAGTGCCGGCAGATTCAGGGTGCTGCTTCCCGCGCTCAGTGTTGTACCGGATATGGCAAGGTTCGGTGAAATATTAATGGTATTGGAATAGGCGCCCTGGGTGTAAGAATAAGTGCCGGTTGCATTATTAAATCCCATCACAGGCGTCGGTACATTTACCGTATAGTTTGGTGAACTGTTAATAACGGTAGCTAATCCGGTTCCGGTTAATGTAGATGAAGCCGGTGTACTCAGTGTCACCGTATTTACCGAAACCCCGTCAGTCAGTTTTAATGTATTGGTTGCCGGTGTATACGTTAAACTCGCTGCCGGTACATTTATTGTCTGCGATGGATAAGTTCCGCTTACCAGGGCATTACCCGTACCGGTCAGTGTAGGTGTAACTGCGCTGACAGTATAAGCTGCCCCTGCCTGGTTTACAGTAACATTACTTCCAGAAGTGATTGTTGTAACCGGTGCACTGGTAATGCTGAAACTTGGATATGATCCGAGGACAGACGGTCCGGAAATAGTAACCGTTTGGTCGGGTGCGGTATTGGTAATGACAGAGCCGGTGCTAATAGCGATACCGGTACCGGCTGTATACGTAGAACCACCTGCCGAAGGCAGCGTAACCGTATTACCATTGCTGATCGAAAGCTGGTTGCTGTTGATGCTTAGGGTCGGAGCCGGCACACTGATGTTGTAAACCCCGGTTGAAGGGTTGGCGACAGTATTCGGAGAATTGATATTAAGTGTTGGACTTGAGCTGGCATTTCCGGAATAAAGCGCATAGGGAACCGATAAAAAGCCGGTTCTACTCCCCAGTAAGTTGAGACCACTTCCGGTATCAAGCCATATTTCATAAGCAACGGCTCCCGTTTGCCAGTTAATAGCGCTGAATGTACCCGATTGAGGAATTCCATTACCAATATTGACATTAAAATAACCACTGTTATTGGTTGTCAGTGCATGCAACTCTGTGTACACCGGTGATGTGGCCGCCAGTGTATTGAATATTTTAAATTCAACAGAGATTGGACTATTGGCGAGTAACTGACCGCTGGCGTCTCTTGCAATAGCCTGGTAAGGAATATATTGCGGTACAGTTTGGGCATTAACAGACGTAAAAACCGTTATACAGCATAAAATGCATAAAATTCTCTTCATAGTTTGACAACAATTAAAGTACTAAATATACAAAATAAACCATTTAAATGATTTCGATTAAATAACTGAAAATCAATAAACTAATTTAATCGTGTGTTTTTTCATCTATGCAAAATAAGTACTCATAGGCAAAAACAATGCCTGCATAGATGCCAATCTATGTAAAAATGAATAGAAGGATTAGTAAAAAGGGAAATGAAAGCCGGTTTATTTATCCAGGATGGATTTAATATCGGGTTTAAAATACAGAGCGCTTTTCATGATTTTTCCGTCTTCCCTGAAAATAGGTTGTCCGTTCTCATCCAGTTTGCTCATATTGCTCCGGTGAATTTCATCAAATACCTCATCGATCTTGTGATGAAGTCCGTGTTTCAGAAGTGTTCCAAAAGCTATGTATAATATATCGCCCAGGGCATCAGCTACCTCAACAATATCGCCCCGCTGGGCAGCTTCCAGATACTCTTCATTCTCTTCTTTCAGAAGGTTATAACGAAGCATATAATCACGTTCGTCTATCGTTTTCATGTCATCGGCATTTCCAATTTTAAATACCTCATGAAACTCATGTACCGACATGATCTTGTGCAGCAATACTTTTTTCGATTCCATTATTTCTTTGCTTTTGAAGCTTTATACTCTTCGTTCATACCTTTCAGTACATCTTCTGTAATATCCAGTTTGGAATTTGTCAGCAATATAGTAGGTACCATGTCGGAGTAAGACAAAATATAGTCAAAACGCCCATTGTTATACTTCACGAGATACTTTTTCATGCTCTCGTTCAGCTGCATTTGTTTTTCCTCGAGTTCATAGCCCAGGTTCTGCAATTGCATTTGCTTATTGGCTATGTCATTTTTTTGCTTCTCAATGCTTTCTTCCTGTCTTTTCAGATCAGCAGCAGGAGCGATTCCTGTCTGAGCCGATTGTTGGTAAGCTTCGTAATCCTGCTGGATTTTTTCGGTCATGGATTGAAGTACGGATTCCAGCCTGTCTTTACGCCCTTTCAGATCTTTAGACATGTCTGTAATATATTCGTATTTTTCATTGAACACATCTGTATTCACATAGGCTATTTTGGCATCGGCAAGCGTACTAGGACCATTGACAGCAGGCATGATTTTAACATCAGATGCCGAGTCGGTTTTCTGGGTGGCAACAGATTCGGCAGGTTGCGCGGCACTTTTCAGTGTATGCACCTCATAAAACAAAAATGCAACAGCAATAATTAAAACGGCATTCAGAATAAGCGATAGATTTTTCATAAAATACAACTGTTAAACGTGTGTAAATATAGAACTAAAAATTGATGAGTTTTTGCCTTTCTTTGAACTCTATCTTAACATCCGAACTATCCGAATTGGTTATTTCACGAATGTAACGGCAGGTCTGCATAAAAACGGGTTTTTCTGGAAAACAAGGTGTTTTCAATTCTGTAATACACCAGGCTTTTACATAGAGTACATTATAGTCTGAGTTTTTCACAACAAAATTCCGGATATAATATGGCAGGCTTTTCAGGGCTTTGTCACTCAGAATAATATCACCACTATTGGTGTTACCCGAATAAAGTGAACTGGATAAATAAGAAGGCCAGCGGTTAAAGAGGCTGAATACCGGGGCAATCAGCATAAATATTATCACAAGGTAAAAACACCCGCTCTTAAACAGGTATGTCCATGAATAATAACGCTCCCGTGTATTTCCGGCAAATAAAAGCAGGCATAGCACCATCATCACTATATTCCATGGCCATACCACATAGTTGTATGATTTACCCATAGGTCCCAGCATGCATAATATAAACACATGCATGAAAATGATCAGCGGAAGAAAAATAAAACGCATCGATTTCACCAACAAGCCCGCACCAATGATCATTTCGACATAGGGCACCAGACTTCCGAATTTCATCAGGTTTATTTTCTGCCGGTCGCTCACATGACTATATACCGGTTCTATAAACCACGTATAAGTATCTTTCACAAAGGCGTTATTCAACTTCTGAATCCCGCTGAAGATGTATATAAGCGCTACCAGGAGCTGAAGGCTTATAAATACGGTGATGTAATTATTCGGATCGTCGACCCGTTTCTTGTAGCACAACAAAACAAACACAATAAGCAGGTAATTGAAAAACCAGGGCTGAAGCCTGTTTTGATCGTCCATAATCAGATACATGGAAAACAGGATCAATAGAATGCTGCTCCAGTTCGATCTGAAAAACACTGCCAGTAAAATAAAAATCAGCAGCAGTGCCAGGTTTACATAATCATAGGGAGGCACCATACCCGTCCACCCTTCAAAAAGAGGCGCTTTCGGGAACCAACGCTGCCCGGCCCACAGATTATAACTAATGGCCACAGAGATCAGGAGACCAATGAGTACGGTATATTTTATAAGTTCTAAACGTGCTGTAATCCGCATATCTTATTTTACACGGCCGGACCTTACAAAGTATTTTTTGTAATAAGGCTCATTTAAATCATTAATGATGACTCCCTTTTTAGTGGAAGCGTGTATAAACTTATTGTTCTGCAGGTATACACCCACATGCGAAATTTTCCCTGAATTGATGTCAAAAAACACGAGGTCCCCCTCTTTAAGATCGGAGGCATCTATCTTTTTGCTTTCCTCAGCCTGTGTTTTAGCCGAGGGAGAAATCTGTTTATGATACACGGTATTATAAAGTGTCATGGAGAAACCCGAACAATCTACACCTTGTTTATCTTTTCCGCCGTATTTATAAGGCACTCCATACCAATCGTTGATGAATATGTAAAGTGCAGTATTCTTAAGCTGTTTCTCATCCACACTCAGTATAGCCGCATATTTCTGAAGGATGGCCTCTGTCTTATCCGTCTTTTTTCCTTCAGCCTGGCTGGTGTTAGTCTCTGTGTTTTTTGTAACCACCACTTTTTTGTGCGATGAACAGGACGCTATAAATAATCCAAGCGCAAGGACGTAAAGATATATGTGAGGCTGTTTTCGCACGACACTTAAAATTAAGGCATAATGTCGGCTGCTTTGGCAGCTCAATAAAAATGTTCTTTACAGTGTCCTGTTAAAATGTAAGGAAGAGTGTAATTGCCGATGTTCTGTTCTGCCCGTTTACCGAAGCAGGATGCCAGCCTTTCATACTGTTGAGGGCCGCCTCCAGGGCTGCGATACAGGCATTGCAGGTATTGCTGGTATTTACCAGTTTATTCACCTTTAATGTTCCGTCTGATGAAACAGTAGCCGATACCCGGTAACTACCTTTTAAAACCAGGTTTTTGTTGCTTTCATTCACTTTTTTCAACAGATATTCTTTCACCGCCTTATCGCCCCCGTCAAAATAAGGTTTTGCTCCCGGCATGATGGAGTCTGCATTCGCTAAAGCTTTAGAGTCGTCCATGTCAAAATTACTTTCGCCGGATACCGGCGTGGTTGTATTCGCACTTGTATAAGACGGTTTACTTTCGAGTGTTTTCTGATTACTCTGATTGTTTACAGGTCCGTTATAATAACCGCCCATGGTATTCGTTGCCGGCTGTCCGGCCGGATTTGCACTTTCGCTGGCTATTCCATTCGCAGCCTCATCTTTACTGTATTTACGGGTCTTTTCTTTACCCGATTTCTTTTTGGCAAGATCACCACCGGATACTTCCTGGCTCAGGGTTGTTCCGGAGGTTACGACAACAGGCTGTTTTGTTCCCTCCGCTTCCCAATTATAGGTGCCTGCAGCAGTTTCACTGGCTTTGGTTGTGACCTGGGCTACCTTATCTTCTTCTTTTTTGGCTTCAGCAACTGTTTGCTCCTCCAGCCGATCGGCCCTGGTAACGTTATCGTTCGCCACATGATCCTTCCCTTCTTCATTGGCAGCAACCGACTTGAAAGGGTACATATTCTTTTCCTCGTCTACAACCTGTTTTTCATCGGCAAGAATGAGATCCTGCTTCTCTGCGCTTATTGCCCCACTTACATTTTTATTTAACGCATCTGTGGGAGCAAGGGTTTGAACAGAATCCGATTCTGCTTCAGATCTAAGCTGATTTTCAGAACTAATCGGTGCTTCAGCCGGTGACGTTGCATCGTTATTCAGGGCTATGTTCTGTGGGGTACCCTGTTTGGCTGAATTAAACCAAAGGCTCACCAGGCCAATAATAATAACAAGCCCGGCAGCAGCCGAAAACCATATGATACCTCTGGAACGTGTGGAACCGTTTTGTTCAGCCGTTTTTTTTGAAATATCGGATAATACATTTTCATAGGCCTCACGGGCTTCTGAGGGATTATTGAGCATAGCAAAACCTTCCAGGGCGTCTTTTTCAAAGTCGTCCATGTGCTCATGCCCACCTTCGTTGAGGTGGTCCAGCTTTTTGAAAAGCTCATCAGCATCCATCGGTTTATTATGTTGATCGTTGTTCACCAATGTTTTTTTCAAGTTTTAGTTTCAGGTTACGTTTCCCGTTTTGTATATAGCTTTTTACCTCATTCAGTGAATAGCCGGTCAGGTCGGCGACTTCCTGGTAAGATTTATCCTTCAGATAAAACCATTCTATACAAATACGCTGCTCGTTGTTTAGTTCTGCAATAGCCATTTCGAGCATGGTATACCGGGTTTCTTTCGCTTCTGCATGATTGGGATGCCCGATTGGTTCAGTTTCCATAAACAAGCCGGCATTTTCCTGAAGTTCTATTTCCTTACGCAGTTTACTCTGTCTTTGCCGGATCTGCATGAGACAATAATTCTTCGAGAACGTATATAGCCAGCTCTTAAAGAATTCGACCTGATGCTTAAGCAGATCGGAAAGAAGCTTTTCGAAAATCTGCATCACAGCATCCTGGGCTTCATCTTTGTCTTTCAGATATTTGATGCATAAACCCAGTACGAGATGTGCGTAGCGCTTATATAAAATACCAACAAACAAATTATTACGGGTAAGTTTATACTCCTGTATTAATTCGTTGTCTGTATAATGCTGGTATTTTTCGGGGTAAATCAAAGCGTATGGTAAAATTAGGGATTGAAATCAGGAAATCGAAGAGCTTTTCGAATTATTACAAAATAATGGTTGTTAACATTCGTCAGGAGTTTTATATTTGTTGGTTAAAGCCTTTTGGCAAGCAATTTGCCATGGCTAAACAACAATCTATTTTTTGAAATCAGGTATCAGATATATCTTATTGATTGCCATTGTATTTGGTTGTTTTGGTTTTCAGCAGAACTATGACACCAATGCCAAGGTAAAAGCAGTATACCTGTATAATTTCACCCGTTATTTCGAATGGCCTGAGAGCATGAAATCCGGCAATTTTGTGATCCAGGTTATTGGAACCAATAACAACCTGAATCAGGAACTGAGTAAGCTCGCCGCCACAAAACAGGTTGGTAATCAAAAGCTTGAAATAAAGGCTTCACCTATTATTGATAAGGAATCAAAACCACATATTGTATTTCTGTTACCGGAATCATCGGGTAGTTTACCTGAGATACTGGCAAAACTCAAAGGCAAAAACACACTGATTATTACCGAAAAAGCAGGCATGGCTAAAGCCGGTGCCTCGATCAATTTCGTGGTGGATGATAACAAAATAAAATTCGAGTATAATAAAACAAATGCTGCAAAAGCCGGATTGAAAAGCAACGACGAGATCAAGAACCTGGCCGTTGCAGTATATTAAAAAATTTATATATTTGTATTGATGATAAGTCTGTCTAAATCATACTGTTACCATAAAAAGAGCATCTTTTACATGCTTATTTTATGGTGTTCTGTTTCTGTAGCACAGACCGATTCATTATTCCGTGCGCAGGACCTGTGTAATCAGAAACGTTTTGAAGAAGCCATTAAGGTTATAGACCGTGCCATTGTTGATCCTCAGACCAATAGCGATCCATTCTCATGGCACCTTCGTTCTTTTGCATACCTGCATTCATACAAATCAAAAGGCCAGAATAATACAGCGTATCTCAATCTGCTCGACACTTCCCTGGCCTCGGCGATTATATCTAACAAGCTTGATAACACCGGTGAATACAAGGATAATAACCGCAACTTTATAAAAAACGCATCGATCATTTATTATAAACTTTGTTCTACATTTCTTCAGGACTCTCTGAACAATGAAAAGTCTCTTGTTTTTTATGAAAAATATAAAAAGGCTACATTACTCATCGATCCTGAGTTTAACATGAAAGCCAAGGACATTGAGTATTACAGTGCCACTGGCGCCATCTTTTCTGAATTATATATCAATAAAAATTTTGACCCTAAATACGGCGATATTGCCAAATCCTCACTCCTCAAAGTACTTGAAATGGACCCGAAAAATATCAAAGCGAATCTGAACCTTGGTGTACTGTACTATAACCAGGGAGCAACCCTGATGCGCCAGATGGACTATGACGTGGACTTAAGTCAGCTGGATGTTATACAGGAGAACGCCAAGAAATTATTTAAACAATCCTTACCATTTATGACTAAGGTTTATGAGCTTAATCCGGAAGACAAACGTGTATTAGAAGGCTTGCAGGGGATTTATTACAGTCTGAATGATTTCGACAAATCCAATGAATTCAAGCAAAAATTGGAAGCTCAAAATCAAAGATAATCTGTACACGTTTTATGGCATTTAGGTTTACAATTGGAAGAAAACTTGGGACCGGTTTCGGCGTCTTACTGTTTTTAACTATTGTGGCATTTGCTCTCACCATTGCTACTGTTACCAAAAGCAAACAACAGACCGAATCGGTGGTAAGCCAGGTAACCCCTTCGGTAGCTGCGCTCAAAGAGTACAACTTTCTGCTTCAGAAATCGCAAACCCTTATTTCGAAATGGGTATATAGCCGTACCCGCGATGATGAGCCTTTTAAGACAGACCTTCGTAACCTCATTAATAAGGAATATCCAAACATCAAGGCGAAAATAAATGCGTTGTCGGCAAACTGGAATCCCGAAGAAAAATCAAAATTCAAATCGATCGTTAAGTTTACTGATGGACTTTTCCAGGTTTATGAAACTGAGATCATGTCTGTTCTGAACTCGCTTGAATCGTATAATGATGCCAGTATCACGTTCCCGGTTCAGCTCTCCTTTGAAGATACCGAAGAAAAAATAAAAATGTTATATGGTCAGCTCGATGGCCTGATCAAAGAAAAACAGACAAACGCAGAAACGGTAACAGACCAGATGTTCGTCTCATTTAATTTCCTTGAAAATGTTGTACAGTTCATGGGAATCGGGCTGATTGTCGGTGGTATTTTAATTGCACTTTTCACAACACGCTCCATTACAAAACCTATCCAGCAACTGAAGAAAATGCTGCTATCCATGGGTATCGGGGTTTTGCCGAAAGAGCGAATCAGTTATCGTACAGATGAAATCGGGGAAATGGGCATTGCCCTGAACAGCCTCATTGAATCTATGGAAAGCACTACCGAATTTGCCAAGCAAACGGGAACAGGGAATTTTAACGCTTATTTCAAACCCCTGAGTAAAGATGACTCATTGGGACACGCTCTCCTGAAGATGCGGGATGGTCTTGCTGAAAATGAACGTGTACTCGAACAGAAAGTCATAGAACGTACGGAAGAAGTTGTACGGCAGAAAGAAGAAATTGAAGTAAAAACAAAAGAGCTGGAGATCCTGTTTAAGCAGGTTACAGATAGTATCCATTATGCCAAACGTATTCAGGAAGCTATTTTACCCCCTAATAGCCTTGTGAAATCATTACTCCCTAATTCATTTGTGCTTTATAAACCAAAAGACATTGTAAGTGGCGACTTTTACTGGATCGATAAAAAAGATGAATGGGTTTACTTTGCAGCAGTAGATTGTACAGGCCACGGTGTGCCGGGGGCTTTTATGAGTATTGTGGGTTACAACCTTCTGAAAGATATTTTAAATAATACAAGCAGTGCCACACCTGCCCAGATCATGGATAAAATGAATGATGGTGTTGCTTCTACCCTGCATGTTAACCAGGAACGTCAGACAAAAGACGGCATGGACATGACACTTTGCGCCATTAACTTTAACACACTGGAATTACAGTATGCCGGCGCATTCAATCCCCTTTATATCGTACGCAATGGCGAACTTATGCAATTCAAATCCGATAAATTCCCTGTGGGCATGCATATCGGTGAAAAGCAGAACTTCAACAACAACAGCATACAGCTGCAAAAAGGCGATAGTATATACATATTCTCCGATGGTTATGCCGATCAGTTCGGAGGACCAAGAGGCAAGAAGTTTATGGCCGGTAATTTCAGAAACCTGTTGACCTCGGTGAGTACACTTGACATTGAAAAACAAAAGACCTCATTGAATCAGACAATAGAGGAATGGCGCGGTCAGCTTGAACAGGTTGATGATATTCTGATCATTGGTGTGAGGGTTTAAATCCCACTAAATGAAAGACAAGGAAAAAGGCGGAGTTATGACTCCGCCTTTTTATTTATCTGTGGTTTTACGTTTTTATTTACCCCGCCCCTGTATCACAATGAGCACGGTATGGATCAGTATTTTGAAATCGACCATCAGGCTCATGTTTTCGATATAGAGCAGATCAAATTTAATGCGGGCTACCATTTGCTCCACATTCTCTGCATATCCGTATTTCACCTGGCCATAACCGGTAATACCCGGCCGTACGCGTTGCAGATGCACATAATGCGGTGCATATTTCACAATCTGGCTGATAAAATATTGCCTTTCGGGTCTCGGGCCAACGAGGCTCATATCGCCCTTGATCACATTAAAAAACTGAGGAATTTCGTCGAGTCTCACTTTTCGCAGAAAGCGGCCCAGCTTTGTAATCCGAGGGTCATTGCTGCTCGACAATGACGGTCCCATTTTCTCCGCATCGATATACATCGTACGGAACTTAATGATGTAAAAGGGTTTTCCATTGAGCCCGATGCGTTCCTGTTTAAAAAAAGCAGGTCCTTTTGAACTTAATTTTACAAGTACAAAAAGGATCAGGTAAAGCCAGCTCAGGCAAACAATCATGAATACCGATGCAGTTACGTCCACAAAGCGTTTCACGGCCTGCTGCCAGTCGGGCATAATCTGACGGTTTATAACAATGAGCGGTGCCCCATCAATGGAGTTCATTTTCACCTGGCCCGACAGGATATCGTATATATCCGGGATAATTTTTATAATAATCCCCAGGTCACTCAATTCATTAATGATCTTCTCGAGGTACTCATGCTCCCAGGACTCAATGGCGATAATGATCTCTTCGACCTGGTGCGTGCTTACAATAGTTCTCAGATCCCTGTATTCGCCCAGGTTCGGTAATTTACTTTTCAATTGATCGGAAAACCCGTTCTTACCATCGAGGTGAATAAACCCGATAAATTTATTTCCCGTTGAGCGTTTGAATGAACTGATCTCTTCATAAATCTTAAGCGCTCTCTGGTTGCTCCCGATAATAACCGTATTAAAACCGATAGTACCTCTGTTTATTTTATGATTGGTAATGGATGATAAAATGAATCGAAACAGCGCTGTGAGGGTGAAATGCAGTGCAAACAATACAAAAAACAATTTGTAATACGCCGTATAATAAGGCACATAATCGTCGAGGAGGATAACAAAAAAGATAATGGTAACGCCGATGAAGGAGGTGGCAAATGTCTGTACAAGCTCATTGATACGCGACTTGCGGTAGGCATTTTTGTAAAAGCCTGTCAGATAGTATGTCAATACCCATATTAATGGCAGCAATACGATACCCATGGTGAACTGTTTATCAAATACCATGATAGGATCTGTGCCAAACTTTACTGCATCAATATTGTATTTGCGGTATACATAGAAGAGTGACCAGGCGAGAATGGCAGCCAGGTAATCCGAAAAAATATACTTGAGCGTTTGTAAGGTTTTATTCATCGGTTATTAACTGCAGGGATTCCGATGTGACGACGGCAAGAGTATATGTTATTCAACATGTAAATACTTTTCCGCTTCATATCTTCACTCACTGATCAACTTAACATTATCAATATATATTTCAGGTGAACTCACCTGCTTTGTAGCTTTAATGTATATTCTGCTATAAGTATAGGTTGGCTGCTCGCTCACTACATCTGTCAGCCTCACATATATTTTTTTCCATTCTCCGTCGGAAGGGTTAATGGTTAATGCCGGACGATCGCCACCATCATTATTAATCCCGACTTCAATCTGCTGATTGGTTTTGTAATTCAGTTCCATATAAACCGTAGAACCGGCAATGGGTAGTGTGTAGGTATTGGCCGAGCGTACTTTACACACCGGTAAAGCATCTGTCATACTCATGGATAAAGATCCCTGTCCTTCAAATATATTGGATGCTGCCGATGTGGAGGCTGTTATAATAGTGAAAGGTATGTCGGTATCCGGCGCATTTTCGAAAGAGGACCCTCCCGGTTCGCAATTTTCGATCTGATGAAAAACGGTACTGGTTTTATAAGGAAATTTCGGATGCATATAAACGGTCTGGGACGGTTTCAGTTCCAGGTTAACATCAAGTCCCTGCAAAAAGTAATATGGCATACGGGTGGCTGAAATACCATTGTTTTTGATGCCGCCATAAATCTGGATATCGGTACTGCCTGAACTGGCTATAGGGATGAGGTTACCAACCGGGAAAGCCCCCTTGAATTTTGAGTCAACATAAACCCATATATCTGTGATTTTGCTGCTGGCCGTTCCCTGGGAATTGGGCTGTGTAATCAGGACGTCGGCAGTGTCTATCCGGAGATACGATGCTTCAGGGGCTTTTAATTTCTCCTTGTTGCAGGAAGAAATCATAAAAACCAGACCGCACACCAGAATTTGTAGACAATTTCGCATATAAAGGGGCTAGGATACTATACTTAACGCAAAAATAGTTTTACTTATTGTATCCGCCTAATTATTTCATTCAAAAACGAATCATGGCTTTGGTGCGGATCGTTTCTTCAATTTTTGAAGAAACCTCCAGAGCCTGTATGGCATCCTGGATACTCACCACAGGTGTTGTGTTGGTTTGAATAGATTCGTAAAAGGATTCGAGCTCAAATTTAATGGCATTTACCGGTTGTATAATCGGGTGCTCGATCCGGATTTCCTTTTTTGTACCATCGCCACGGTCAATCACCATGTTATTGTGCTTATTGCCGCTCACGGGCCCCAGGCGGGCTATTTCTGTTGTTTTATTATGCAGATCAATATTTATGTAACAATCTTTCTGAAAGATGCGCAATTTGCGGGTTGCATGAAAAGCCACGCGACTTACCGTAATATTGGCTACACAACCATTCTCAAACTCCAGGCGGGCATTGGCAATATCGGGGGTATCGCACACCACGGGTGTACCGGTAGCCATGATGTGTTTCAGGTTACTGTTTACAAGGCTCAAAGTCAGATCTATATCATGAATCATGAGATCGAAAATGACGGATACATCGGTACCCCTGACATTAAATGGCGCCAGCCGGTGAATTTCAATAAATTGCGGGTTTTGAATATAAGGCCTGGCGGCCAGAAACGCCGGATTAAAGCGTTCCACATGCCCTACCTGTATTTTTACGCCGGCTTCTTTGGCCAGTGCACTTAATTTGCGGGCATCGTCCGGATTGTCGGTTACCGGTTTTTCAATGAATACATGTTTTCCTTTACGGATGGCCCTGGATGCCAACTCATTGTGTGTGATTGTGGGGGTTACGATATCAATGGCATCAGAAGCATTTAACAGATCGTCGTAGTTTTGAAACGCTTTTACCCTGTATTTTTCAGCCAGTTCAGCAGTAAGCTTCTGATCTATATCGTAAATTCCTGTTATACGAAAAGTATCAACCTCCTGAAGTAATTTCAAGTGTATTTTACCTAAATGCCCTAACCCAACAAGTCCAATATTCATAAATGCCAGTCTTTTTATCAAATGTAAAAAGCTATTAAATGCCTGCTGTTAGAAATCTCAATGAAATATTAATAAAGCGTTGTTTATTATGTTTTAGTTTTACGATGTATGTTTTATAAGGTCAGTAAAGAAGATGAGTACCTGTTTCAGGGTAAGCGTAAGCGTTTGGTAGAACAGCTTAAAGAGAAAGGTATAACAGACGGACAGGTTTTAAATGCTATTCTGAAAATACCGAGGCATTTGTTTTTTGACCAGAGCACGGGCCGCCCTGCTCTGCTCGATCATGCATATTCGGATAAAGCCTTGCCGATAGGTGCCGGGCAAACTATATCGCATCCCTTTACGGTGGCATTTCAAACCCAGAAACTTGAGGTAAAACGTGGGGAAAAGGTATTGGAAATCGGCACGGGCTGCGGTTACCAGACAGCGGTACTGATTGAAATGGGCGCTAAGGTCTATTCTATTGAAAGGCAACGTGAGTTGTATGACAAAACGAAGTTATTTTTACCATATATAGGGTATGGTTCTGCCAAATTATATTATGGCGATGGTTATAAAGGCCTGCCACAGTATGCGCCTTATGACAAAATTATAGTCACTGCCGGCGCACCGTATATTCCGCAAGACCTTCTGCAACAGTTAACTATAGGGGGGATTATGATTATTCCTATTGGTGAAGGCGCTGAACAAATCATGAATGTTTTAATAAAAAAGTCTGGCACGGAGTTTGACAGGCAGGAGTTCGGAAAATTTAAGTTCGTTCCCATGTTACAAAACAAGAATTGAGATTCAATGATTTTTGTCAATAATGGCGTTATTAACAATTTTCTGTTGAAAATCATCATTTTGTTAGTAACTTTGTGAGCGAATTAAGTGAAACCTTTGCAACATATAAACAAAACAAAAACAAGTATGAAAAAATCAATCGCTCTGGTAGCTTTAGCATTTGGTGTAACCTCTGCTTTCGCTCAAGATTTAACCTCCAAAAAAGGTGAACCAATCCTTCCTGAAGAAGGAGACTGGTCAATTGGCTTAGATGCAACCCCTTTCCTGAATTACGCTGGTAACTTCTTTGGAAAGACAAACGCAAACGTTGCTCCAACCTGGAATAACTATGGTTTGAACAACACAATCGTTGGTAAAAAATTCAAAGATGCTACAACAGCTTACCGTGGTATCTTACGTATCGGTTTCAGCAATAACAGCTACAAAGCTAACATCGCTCAACCGCAAGCTTCAACAGCTACACCTCCATCATTCCCTTCTCAGTCTTCTTTAGTAGAAGATAAACTGAAAAGAAGCTCTTCTTTTATCGGTATTGGTGTTGGTTTGGAAAAACGTCGTGGTAAAACCCGTTTACAAGGTTTCTACGGTGCTGATGCCTTCATTTGGTTTACAAGCGCTAAAGACAAATACACTTATGGTAACGGTTTATCACAAGGTACTGCCGATCCTAACGTAGACCCTGTAACTAACTCTACTAACTGGTCGGCTACCACAGGTTATGCTAACACCGGTACAGCTATCGCTAACTACAATGGTGTAACTGGTTTCCGTATGACTTCTAATAAAGGTGGTGGTCAAATTGGTGTTGGTGTTCGTGCTTTCATCGGTGCTGAATACTTCATTTTACCAAAAATCTCTATCGGTGGTGAATTCGGTTGGGGTGTAGGCTTTGCAGCTAACACAAAAAGCAAAACTGTATACGAAGCTGAAGGAAACAACGCTGGTACAGAACAAGCAGCTACAATCACTGTGACACAAAAACGTGGTAGCTCGTTTATCTTGGATACAGACCGTAACGCTGCTAACTCAACTACCAACTCTCCTGCTGGTACAGCTGGTTACAACTTTATGCCTTCTGGTGTATTACGTTTAAACTTACACTTCTAATCTTAACCGATTATTTGTATAAAAAAGTCCCGGCTGGTCCGGGACTTTTTATTTTTATACACATGTCAATATTTTATCCTGTTTTTATGACTGCCGGGCCACAGAAATTGCGTACCTTTACGTGCAGTTTTTATTAAACTGCTATGTCAACCAACACCAAATACATCTTTGTTACCGGCGGCGTAACATCATCTCTCGGAAAAGGAATTATCTCAGCATCACTGGCCAAATTGCTGCAAGCCAGGGGCTATACTGTTACCATTCAAAAACTCGACCCCTATATCAATGTGGATCCCGGCACACTGAATCCATACGAACATGGCGAATGCTATGTAACCGACGATGGTGCCGAAACCGACCTGGATCTGGGCCATTACGAACGCTTTTTAAATGTTCCTACATCTCAGGCCAATAATGTAACAACGGGCCGGATTTACCAATCTGTTATTGAGAAAGAACGAAAAGGAGAGTTCCTGGGAAAAACTGTCCAGGTAATCCCACATATTACCGATGAAATTAAGAACCGCATCAAACAACTCGGAAAAACCGGAAAATATCAATTTGTAATTACGGAAATTGGCGGTACGGTTGGTGATATCGAATCGCTCCCTTATATTGAAGCTGTGCGCCAGCTTAAATGGGAATTGGGCCATAATGACTGCCTGGTGATTCACCTGACATTATTGCCGTACCTGTCGACATCCGGCGAATTAAAAACCAAACCGACACAGCACTCTGTAAAACTTTTACTGGAATATGGTGTTCAGCCGGATGTACTTGTATGCCGTGCTGAGCATGCCATCAATAAAGATATTCGCCGCAAAATCGCCTTATTCTGTAACGTGGCAGCCGATGCCGTGATTGAAGCTCTTGATGCTTCTACGATTTATGAGGTTCCTTTGCTGATGGAGAAGGAAAAACTCGATGTGATTGTTCTCAAAAAACTGGGTTTTTCTATTGACGGAGAACCCGAATTAACCAAGTGGAAATCGTTCCTGCAAAGATTGCATAATCCATCGAATGAAGTTAAGATCGGCCTGATCGGTAAGTATGTTGAATTAAAAGACTCTTACAAATCCATTGCAGAAGCTTTTATTCATGCCGGTGTGGTAAACGACTGTAAAGTGAAACTCGAATGGATTCACAGTGAAAGTCTCACCGAAGAAAACATAAAAGAAAAACTAAAAGACCTGAAAGGTATATTGGTTGCTCCTGGTTTTGGTAACCGTGGTATTGACGGCAAAATAGCCGCTATTAAATATGCCCGTGAAAATAAAATTCCTTTCCTGGGTATTTGCCTGGGTATGCAGTGTGCCGTGATTGAATTTGCCCGTCATGTACTCGGCCTGAAAGATGCGCACAGCCGCGAAATGAACCCCGCTACAAATAGTCCTGTTATTGATTTACTGGAAGCCCAGAAAAACATTTCGCACATGGGCGGTACCATGCGGCTCGGGGCTTATCCATGCCATGTGGAAGAAGGTACTCTGGCCTATAATATCTACCATTCGAAAGATATTACGGAGCGACACAGACACCGCTATGAATTCAATAACGATTATACCAAAGAATTTAAAGAAGCCGGTATGGTATTGAGTGGTGTGAATCCGGATGCCGGCCTGGTTGAAATCGTAGAAATACCTACACATCCTTTCTTTATTGGTGTGCAGTTTCACCCGGAATACAAAAGCACGGTTGAAAATCCGCACCCGTTATTTGTTGGTTTTGTAAAAGCATCAATGGCCGCCCGTTAAGGCGGCCATTGCATCTGAACCGGTATTATTTTATTTTCCGTTTTCCTTACTTCTTTGATCCGAATACTTTCTTGAGCAGGTCGGTTACCTGGGCAACAGGGTCTTTCCGGATTTTAGCCTCTTCGTCGGCAATAAGCAACATCAGCCCGTTTATGGCTTTTCCGGTAACATAAGCATTGAGATCAGGATTTTGTTTTTTAACACCCGGTAATTTATTATATGCGGTTACAAGTGGTTTCCAGTAAGCTGTAACGTTTACTTTGGCAATAGCTTCTTTCACTACCGGTGTGAATTTTTCTTTCAAAGGGGCGTAGGTTTGCTGGCGCAGGTAATGTGTGGCAGCTGTATCATTTCCTTTTAAAATAGCGAATCCATCGCTGATGCTCATGCCGGTAATTGCATCCACAAAAACAGGTGAGGCTTTTTTCGCTGCTTCTTCTGCGGCACGGTTCAATGATGTTTCAAAATCAGCGATTTTTTTCTGGAATCCCATTTTCATGAGCTTATCTTTCATAGCCTGTGCTTCGGCCGGCCACGGGATATAAATTTTCGGATTTTTATTGAATCCATCCAGCTTGGCCGCTACAGCCGATGAATTATTGGTTCCAACGGTCAATGCTTCTTTCAGTCCCTTAATTACTTCATCGTTGGTAAGTGCCGGGGTTGTACTTGTGGTATTCCCGGTAACTGCTCCCACTGCCTGCTCTTCCAGTTTTTTCCCTTCTTCTTTCGCGGCTTCTTTGGTTTGATTCCAGATATCATTCAGTGTCTGAGCCATCAGGCCGGAGGTATTCAGTGCAAAAATTGTCACAAGAATTGATAGGTATTTCATAATATTGTTTTTTTTAAGTGATAGTTTTACAAATATATTGCCAAAAGCAAATATAGCTAAATATGAATGCAGAACTTTTAACAATTGGTAACGAAATCCTCATCGGTCAGATTGTAAACACCAATGCGGTGTGGATGGCCCAGCAATTAAACATGGCCGGTATCAGTGTAGTACACATGTCGTCGGTAGCCGATGAAAAAACAGCCATTCTCAAAGCCTTTGAGGACGCCGGGAAACGGGCAGATCTTGTTTTGATTACCGGTGGACTGGGCCCGACCAAGGATGACATTACCAAGAAACTATTTTCATCTTTTTTTGATAAGCCACTCGTAACAGATGAAGAAGTCCTTGCTGATGTCAGTGCTTTTTTTGAAAAGCGCGGGCGCCCGCTTACAGAGATTAACCGCAGGCAGGCGGAAGTACCCGAAGGTTGCTTTGTGATTCGTAATAAAAACGGAACAGCTCCCGGCATGTGGATGGAAAAAGATAATACCATTTATGTATCTATGCCCGGGGTTCCGTTTGAGATGAAGGCTATGGTTACGGAGGTTGTTATTCCTGAATTACAAAAACGTTTCACCCTGCCTTTCATTTATCATAAAACGATTTTAACCCAGGGTATCGGCGAAAGTATGCTGGCCGAGTTAATCAGCGACTGGGAAGATACCCTTGCTGATAAACAGATTGGACTTGCCTATCTGCCGTCACCCGGGATGGTTCGCCTACGTCTGAGTTCAAAAGGTACTGACAGTCAAGAGCTCCGCAACAGAATTGACACTGAGGTGGAACGGGTAAAACCACTGATTCAAAAATATATTTATGGTTATGAAGCCTATGGCGAAGAGCAGCCCTTACTGGAAGAGATTGTCGGGAAGCTTCTCCGTGAGAACAAGTTAAAACTGGCTTTGGCTGAAAGCTGTACAGGTGGCTACATTTCACACCTGATTACCGGTGTTGCAGGAAGCTCCGATTATTTTAACGGTTGTATTGTACCCTACCATAATGAATTCAAGCATCAGTTATTGAAAGTAGATCCTGCTATATTCACAACGGAAGGTGCAGTGAGTAAATCCTGTGTAATAGCTATGGCAGAAGAGGTAAAACGGGTATTTCAGGCAGATGCTTCCATTGCCGTATCGGGCATTGCAGGGCCAGGTGGCGGCACCGATGAGAAACCGGTTGGAACTGTATGGATAGCAGTGAGTGTAAAAGATCAGATATTCGCAAAAAAGTTTATCTTTGGTGAACACAGAGGACGTAATATTCATATGACTGCTATAACAGCAATGAATATTTTGCGGAAAATGATTTTGAAAGAAAGCCTTGAGAGTTAGCCCCCTCTCTTAAATTTCTATCAAAATGACTATTAAATTGAAAACTTTATAACTGTTGATTCAGATATATGAAATCATATAGAGGGCTTTTATTCTTTTTATTCCTGTCTTTTTTTTCCATATACCAGTATGGTCAAGGTGCTTTTTCCAAAATTTTCAGTGCCGATTTAAATGGAACAATTAACTGTATTTATAATGACACCATCAATAACAGGACATTTATTGGTGGTGGTTTCACTACTGTAAATGGATTCACAAGAAATTATATAGCGTGCTTTAACAGTACAACAGGGGCTTTGCTTCCATTTGATCCGGGAATAGCAAACGCTTATGGTAATTCGGTGACAGCTATTACATCCATTGGCAATGACGTTTATTATACTGGTTCCTTTAATACTGTTTCTGGGCAAGCCAGGGCTGGTTTGGCCTGCAGTGATTTCAGTACAAATGCATTGAAAACATGGACTGTAAATGTAACAGGTGTTAGCTGTTTAGCTGCACAGGGTAATTTGATTTATTTAGCGGGGTATTTTACATCCGTGAATGGTGTTACAAGAAATGACTTTGCTGCCGTAAACACTTCTGGGGTTTTGCAGCCATTAAATCCAAATATTAACTCTTTTTTAGGAGGTGTTACAAAAATGTATATTGTAAATAACAATATATATGTATTGGGAAATGGCATTAGCTCTGTCAATGGCATTGCCAGAAATGGCATAGCAAAATTTGATAAATCATCTGGTGTTGTTAATTCCTGGAATCCCAATATGAATGCAGCGCCTAATGACTTTGTCGTATATAAAAATCTGGTATATGCGGTTGGTGATTACACATCAGTTGCCACATCATCAGTAACGGGTTTAGTGGCTCTAGATACAATTAGTGGTGCTTTGGTACATAGCTTTCCCAACAGCTCATATACTTATTCAACAACCTGTGCAACAACTATACCTGTCAAAATTTTCAACTGTCTTGCTGTATTATCAGATACAATTTTTTTCACCGGCCAATTGCAAGGCGGGGGGTATTATTATGAAGTGCTTTCTACAAATATTTCTTTTTCCAGTTTAAAGCATGACTTTAATTATCTCTGTGCCGGAATATATACACCATATACTTTTCTAAATGCTTATAATTCAAATTTTGCTTATGAATTCCCAATCAAATTTCTGGCAACAAAGAACATCTTAAGCGTTGATATTGCTACCGAATCCTGTTTCTCATGTCACAATAATTACCAGGGATATTCAAGCAGTCAATATTGGAAAATTTACAATTACTGCCTGTTGCCAAAACTACCTACGTCTTTTGCCGTATCAACAAGTACGGTCTGTGCACGAACCTATAGTGTACCTTACTCTATCCCATTAACCGACTACGTAACATCTTATGCCTGGTCGTATTCCGGTACAGGGGTTACCATTAACGCCAATAACAATAGTGCAACATTAGATTTTGGTCCATCCGCAACTTCCGGGACATTATCCCTGCAACTTGTTTCTTCATGCGACGCCACGGTTCGTAAAGTCAGCAAGTATATTACTGTAAATCCCCTACCGGTTTTAAATGCCGGGCCCGATATTACACTGAATTGCGCAAACAATAAAGTAAATACGTTAAATGGCAACGTATCTACCGGTGGAACTACCTATGCATGGAACGGCCCTTTGTCCTATTACAGTAATATTCTAAATCCTACACTGGTGAATTCTCCTCAGGGGAATTATGTATTATCGTCTACCATTACTGCTACCGGTTGCTCCTGGCGCGACACCGCATATGTTACTGTTGATACCATTACACCTTCTTTAACCATGCCGGTACTGAGTACAACAAAACTATCCTGCGGAACACCGGCACTCAACCTGAATGCAAGCACAGGTACTCCGGGAGCGGTTATTACGTGGACCAACAGCAATAACACAAGCCACAGTAATCCCTGGGGCGTATCGATCAGCTCACCTACTGTACCTACAAGTTATACCACATACAGTGTTACAGTGATTAACCCTTCTAATGGCTGTACACGAAGCAACACCCTGGCTCTAACGCTTGATACAATTCATCCGACTACCGGACTTTCCGTGACCTCCGGCGCATCTCAAATAAGTTGTATATCGACCACAGCCAGCTTAAGCGGCTCTTCAGGTGTAAGCAAAGCCAAGCTGTACTGGAATGGTCCGGGACTTGGTGTCAACACCCCTAATCCGGCAACTGCCAATAGTCCGGGCACATATACACTCATGGCACGGGACACGACCAATGGTTGCCAGTCTTACATAAATTATACTGTTTTAGCCGATACTGCCAAACCTGTTATCAATCCTATTGTAAATCCGAAATACCTGACCTGCGATACCCCTCAGGTTACTTTAAATGCCACATCACCTTCTGTCAATACAACCTTTGTGTGGCAGCAACCCAGTGGTCCGAATATTCCGAATCCGAGTTTTGTAACCAATGCAGGAGTTTACACAGTAGTAGCAACCGATGTTAATAATGGTTGTACCCGGAGTCGTAATATAACTGTCGTTGCCGATACAGCGAAACCTAATCTGACAACGAATGTGGACTCTGTGCAACTGTCGTGCAGTGTATTGAGTTATAGCCTGAATGCGAATACCAGTGCATCGCCTGCAACCATTTCTTGGTCGGGCCCGGGAGCATACTCTTCTGCCAACCCTGCTACAGTTACAACCCAGGGGTTTTATACAGTTCTTATTAAAAACACCTTCAATGGCTGCCTGAATTCCAAACAGGTCAAAATCAGTATTGATTCCACGAAACCTTACATTGTTCCATTTACGAATAACTACCAGATCAATTGCTCTGTATCTACAACAACCCTGAACGGCACAACCATTCCTTCCAATAAATTTGTTTTATCCTGGACAGGTCCGGCGAGCTTCAGTTCGGGAAATCCCGCTGCTGCTGGTTCTGCAGGCTCCTATACGTTTACAGCGCTCGATACGGCTACCGGATGTCAATCGGTGAAATATGTCAATGTCAATTACCTTCCTAATCTCATTGTTCATGCAGGAAACGACACCATCATCTGTTATGGAAGTTCTGCTCAGTTACAGGCTCAGCCTGTGGGAGGTACGCCGTCATTTACCTATACATGGAGTCATGGGGCTACCGGAACACCGGTGTCTGTTTCTCCGCTTGACACCACACACTATATTGTGACCATACAGGATGCTGCAGGCTGCTCGGGCAAGGATACAGTTACAGTGCTTGTACCGGCACCGGTACAGGATTCGGCAAAAACATTTTTACCCTGCGATCCGAATTTACCTCTCGGGCAGATCCAGGTGTATGGTTATGGCGGTGTGCAGCCCTATACCTACGCCATTGGAAGCAGTTCGTTTCAGACATCCAATAATTTTGCAAACCTTGCATTTGGCACGTATACATTACACGTACTTGATAACCTGGGTTGCAGTACAACATCAACGGCTACCATCGACAACTCAAGCCTGAGGCCGGAACCCAATTTCCTGGTTACGACCAATATGTTTGCCAGCGACACCTTTGTGGTGGTTGATATCAGTAATCCAAGGCCAGATTCTGTTCAATGGACCTTCCCGCCGAATTGCCAGGTGATCGATAATTCCAATCCATTTTCGCCGGTTATTGTGAATAGCGATACAGGTTCGTTTGTTATTAATCTGAAGGCTTTTTTCGGCTCCTGTGAGATGAATAAAAGTAAAACCGTTCACATAGGTTCAATTGATACAACACTTGCCAACAGTACCAATAACAATGGTATACAGAATATTATTCTTTATCCGAACCCTAACTCCGGCCAGTTTAATGTGGAGGTAAGCCTTTATAAAAAACAAACTTTCGCCATTCTGATCTACGATGCCAATGGTATTGAACAATACAGGCAGACTGTGAATGAAGGAGACTATATTAACCAGGCCATTAATATGACATCCGCAGGTTCCGGATCTTATGTACTTAAGGTCGTGGCTGAATATGATTCCAAACAGAAACCCTTTATTATTTCCCAATAGTGCATGGCGTGAATGGTATGAGAAAGTTTCTTATCGGGATAATAACTTGTTTTACGGGATTGGCGGGGATTTCACAAAATCTCGATAAAATCGGAAAAAAAGATATGGTTCGTGTGAACGGAGGTCTCAATTTCAATTCGATATTTTATAATGCCAATGGTATCGCCTCGCGACGTGATCTGTTTACCTGGTATTTTAATGGTAATGTTACTGTGAGTATCCTGGATGTAAGTCTTCCCTTTAATTACAGCTATAGCAATAACCAGGGGAAATTTACGCAGCCATTCAATATGACCAATTGTACCCCGACCTATAAATGGATCAAGGCTTACGCCGGTTACAACAGCATGACCTTTTCGAACTATACACTTGCCGGTCATATTTTCCTGGGGGGTGGACTTGAACTCACACCTAAAAAATGGAAGATTGCCGCCATGTACGGCCGTCTTAAAAAAGCGGTACCCTACGATGTTATCAATGAAAGCGATGTAAACATGAGTTACAAACGCATGGGATATGGTGCAAAAGTGGGTTACGAAAATGACCATTTCGGTGTTAACCTTATTTACTTTACAGCGAAAGACGACATTCATTCCATTCCGTTTATTCCTGCAGTAACGCAAATCACTCCGCAACAGAATACCGCCATCAGTTTGAACGGAAAAGTAAAGATTGCCAAAGGATGGGCTTTAGAAGGTGAATATGCTTTATCAGGATTAAACAAAAACCTGCTGGCATCGGAAGAAGCGCTAACCGGTGATAAAAACAAACTTCCTTTTTTATTTTCGGCAAGAGGCAACACCCAGTTTTACAATGCCTATAAAGGCTCGCTGGGTTATACCCATAAACTGTTTAATGTGGGTCTTAATTATGAACACGTTGACCCGGATTACAAAACACTTGGTGCTTATTTTTTCAATAATGACCTGGAAAATTATACGGTTTCAACCGGATGGCATTTATTAAATAATAAAATGAATATTGCAACCAATACAGGCTTGCAAAAAAACAATCTGGATAAATCCAAGCTCAGTTCTACCAAACGTTGGGTTGGGTCTGTAAACGTAACCTATTCGCCGGGTACAAAATGGAATCTGTCGGGTGCTTATTCAAATTTTTCGACATACACCAAAGTGCGACCGGTTTCGGATCCCTATTACATAAAAACCGCAGCAGATACACTGAACTTCTACCAGATCACACAAAATGCAAATGCTTCTGTTAACTATAGTTTCGGGAAACATAAAGCAAAACAAGGCATTATGCTTGCTGCCAATTATCAGACCACTGGCGACAAAACGGGTAATGTTGCCAATGTACCTTCTAACCTTATTAACGGTAACGTTGCATATAGCCTGGCCTGGACACCAACCAAAACAACCGGCTCTTTAAGTTTCAATGTCAATCAGAGTCATATTCAACATATTACCAATCTGTATTATGGACCTAATCTGAGCATCAGTCAGAATATGGCTAAAAATAAAGTCCGGCTGACTCTTGGAAGTGGTTATAACCAGGTTATTAATAATGGTATTGCAAACAGCAAGGTCATTAACAGTCGCTTCAGTATGGCTTTCAATCCGAAACTCAAAAATGAAAAACTGGGAAAGCCTACGATCAGTATGAACTGTATTTATATTAATAAGCTGGCCACCAGCCAGCAGGTAACACCATTCAACGAATTAACGGCTACGCTTAACCTGGGGTATACCTTTTAGGCGAAGCTTTATTATATGAAAAAACTGATTCTCATATTTATCACCTTATGTTGTGCAACCAGGCTTGTCCGGGCTCAGAACTATCCTGTGCAACTGACTACACAGCTCACTCCGCCTTTCAGTGGTTATTTATCAGATTACTCAACGCCCGGTAATGAAAACCTGAAGCTTCTGATTTACCTGACAGACTTTTCAAATCCTGTGTATGACATTAAACTGAAAGTAAAAGTAGAGGGCCAGGGCATTACCATACAAAGCAAACCTTTTTATTATTCCACCCCTTTTAGCCTGGTTCCGGGTCAGCCCCTGCAATTGAGCGGCAGTGACCTGGCGGGTCTCCTGAACTCAAACAATCTTGATTTTTCGGGAATCAGTAAGGCGCAATACGAGCAACGTAAAGTACTTCCTGAAGGTTATTATAAAATTTGTTTTACGGCTTATGACAATGCAAATCCTTCTCAGATCAAAGTGAGTAATGAGAGTTGTGCTTTTGGCTGGATGGTTCTCAGTGATCCGCCATTTCTGAATTCTCCGATCTGCAGCAGTACGGTAACCATTACCAACCCGCAGAATATTATGTTCAGCTGGACACCTATGAATATGGCTTCTCCCAATTCAGCTGCCAATACCGATTATGAGTTCAGCCTTTATGAAATCAGGCCCGATGGTCAAAATCCGAATAACATTATCCAGACCCTGCCTCCCGTATTTACCACAACCGTAAATACACCTTTTTTCAATTATGGCATTACAGAAACACCGCTCATTGCGGGCATGCAATACGTATGGCGCGTGAAAGCCATGGACATTACCGGGCGTGATCTCTTCAAGAATAATGGATACAGCCAGATCTGCACATTTTCGTGGGGTACTAAATACGATGGCATGGGGAACCTCGATATTTTCCTGGCAGCTACTCCCCTGACCCACCGGTCTGCCAAATTTGTTTGGGACACCATCCCCGTATTTACCAGTTACAGGCTGGAGTACCGAAAATCGGGTGGCAACTGGAACTGGGTTCCTTTGACCACGCCCAATGCCAGGGCCAAGGTTTTTGACCTGGATCCTGATACAGATTACGAAGCCAGGGTACACGGCACAACCAGTGATGGCTATACAGGTAACTGGAGCAACCTGGCCACCTTCCACACACCGCCGCCACCAGTCATTAATTGTGAAGACGTATCACCTCCGGCCAGTATGCAGAATTTTCAGCCGCTCACGCATGCTTCCATTGGTATGATCTGGCAGATCGGACAGTTCGAAATGACTGTTACCAGTTTGCAGAGCATGCAGAGCGGTAATGGACAGTATTCGGGGCAGGGCCGTGTATTACTGCCTTTCGGAGGCCTTGGAATTGCAGGCTCCTTTACGAACGTCACGGTGAATAATAACCAGGTTGTGGTAGCCGGCAGTGTGGAAGCTATTACGAAGGGGATTGATAAATGGTTATCGCAACACAATGACTACAACCAGTATGTGTATGATGACAGTTATGTTTTCAACGGCTGTATTGACAGTATTTATGTAAACGCCAATAACCAGGTTGTAATCACGGCCTGTGACGGGCAAACGACCATTATTCCAAATGATATAAGCGGTGGCTTACTGATTACAGATGCCAATGGCAATCAATGGGTTGTGAATAGCGATGGTTCGGTAACACCGGTGACAGGAGGTGGTTTATTACCTGCAACAAGTGAGCCTTTGACCGCTGATGAACTGAATATATTGAAACTGGCGATGGGTATGGTTAAAACGGAAAATACAAGTACTACTGTCAATAACTTAAAGAACACAAGGAATCAAAAACAGCAGGATGCCATTTCAGTAACAACCAATGAATTGCAAAGCTTTAATGTTACAAGTCAGGGTAACACTCCAACCGATGATATCTATTCGGCCGGTTCGACAGAAGAAACGGTTTCAACAAATAATATCGGGATTCAAAAAAACAAAACCTATAAAGAGGCAGAAGAAAACTATTATGTTGCTGCTATTGCCAATTTATTCTCTAAAGACGATGTTACAGACGAACAGCTCAATTTCATTGGAAAATATCTTTATGTTGGTTCAAAAACCTATAAAGAATATGTATCTCAGGAAAAGGCATCCGGCAAAACAAATCAGGTTATTGCCACGGCAGTGAAAAGTGATGGTATCATGGAATTAATACGAACTATTGTCAGAAAACGAATGAGACATGATTAAGCGAATACTATATATATTACCCCTCATTATTCTTTTGCTGGTGGGTTATTCGGGGCATGCCAGATCCGAAGCAACTGACTCTTCAAAAATCCAATTGCTTATTGAAGAGGGCATTCAAAAATTAAAAGCGCAACAGGCAGAAAACCTGATTCATATTGAGAAGAAAGAATATGATCAGTTAAATTTTATAGTCAGAATAGGCACTGGCAATACTGACAACCTGATAAGTAACACTATTCCCGGGACATCCTCATTTATATCGGATTCGCAAAAAGAACAGCAATTAAATCAGCGGTTACAGACATTATACACATCCAACCAAAAACAGTGTTACCTGTTGCTCATCAGTTATTTTGATGTGACCGTAAAGGGAACACCGCCAGACAGCCTCACCATTCATGATGTCTTTACAACGGGGAAGTTTTATAATGAAAACTCCGACATTCAGGACTGGAAATGGTATCAGAAATATATCACCGAACAGATCTGGAATTCAAGTGCTTTAAACAAAACCGTTCCCTTCTATTTCATATCACTTGGCAAGTATGTAGGCAGCTTTCACAAAGATCAGTTTCTGAGTTATTATTACTGGCATTTAAAGAAGAATTTACCGGCAAACGCTTCTGTGCCATCTTATTTCAATGAAACCTATGATTACCTTCTTAACTACTTAAAGAACGGCTCTTTCAAGGATAAAAATTCGGATGAAAAAGCTGAGAAATTTGTCGCTGCCTATGAAAACTCCGTAAAGAATGCACCACTCAAGGCGCAGATCATGTCTACATATTCTGCCAGTGATCTGAAAAATATTCTTGCAGGATTTACCCAGGAGGCTGAATACAATTATCTCACCTTAAATGAACGTCTTCATATTCTGGGTGTATTCGTTAATAGTTATATGCTTGGCAATTGGGGAATATTTGCAGGAACAGAAACCTTTGCCGTAAAAACAATAAAATACACTCCACCTGCCGATGTAAATGCCTTATTAAATGGACTTGAAGCTGAATCTGTACTGAATAATGACGCCAATTATACGGGAGACAAAAGCAATAAAGACGCTTTAATCCGACGACTTATCAGCGGTATTGATGATGGTGTTGGCAGCAATTATGCAGATCTGATGTCGGGCATAAATTCCATTATTGAAAAAGCGCCTGAATACGATTCCTGGATCGCTGAAATGATGAGCGACGATGAGTACGACAAGCGATTGATGAACTGGGGAGAAGGCACTGACAATTATATAAAAGTAAATACGGTCAGCGTTTCTGATAAAGCTATTGTCAGCATTACCCTGGATGAACTCGAAGTTCAACCATGTGACACATTAAACAAAGGCGGATCAGATGAAAGGATTGTTTGCTTACCGGGTACCTGGGTGAGTGCAACACCATACACCTTACGTCCGTTCAAACTCATACTTTTCACCAACTACAGTAATCTTGGAGCAATTGATGGAGCTACCCAGGCAGAAAAGGGAACAGCAAAAATTGTCCCTGCCATCTATCTGGTTTACTCCAAGGATAAGGAATTGAATTACAATATTCAAAAAGGGATCAGTTATACCATTGACGGCTTAAGCCTGGTAAGCGGCGTCGGCACTATTCTTACCGGAAGTTTCAAAGCATTGAGTTGGGGCAGGAAAGCGTGGCTTATTTATAATACCGGCGTTGCAGCAACCAATCTGTATATCAATGCAACAGATATGGGCAGCGATCCTGATTTCCAGGATGCTTATCAAATATATACTGCTGTTACCGTCGCAAGTGGCGTTGGGGAGTTGACCTATAACGGGGTTAAGAATTTCTCCAGCTGTGTCAGATCAACCAAAAATATAATAAACAGTACGACCCAGGCTACAAAACAACAGTACCTGAACCTGATAACAAAAATTGATAATGTTTATGCAAAACTGAAAAGTGGTACATTAACCATTAGCGCAAAGGGTATGGCTTCGCTCAGAAAAATGAAAGCCTATTCGGAGAAACTGAAACAAAACTGGACAAAACTGTTTAAGGAGCCTTTGCCGAATATAATAAACAATGGCCCAAGCACCATATTTAATAAAGGACAAATAAATACAATAAATGGATTTTCAGATAACATTAATGCTCTGGCTGGGCAAAATGGTTTAAATTTAAATACTTTCAAAGTACTTCAGCAAAAGAGGTATGACCCATTAGTCATGTCTCCAACAGAAATGGCTAAAATAGATGCTATTAGAAACTCAATTCCTGTACCTGATGGTAACACGATATTACAAAAAGTCATTCCGAAAAGTGATATTTCAAAATACACCTCAGGAGCGTATACTCAAATTGGGGGCTTTATTTCAACAGCCAAGGACTCCAAACATTTAAACACATTCGAAGATATCTATTACGGAATGCGATTAGATTATCCTAATACTAAATTCAGCATATCTGATGGTAGTTGTGGTGTTATAAGATATAAAACCCCGAACCCTAGTTTAACAGTACCGAAACTACCTGAAACAACTGGTGATTTACCATTTACTGGTAATGGTTTTACAGGTGGGAATAATGGTACTCTTGGCGTACCAGAATGGAAATCTAATTACCTGACACCTCAAGATGGAGCTGAATTATGGGAAGTTTTTTCAGATGGTTCTGAGAAACTCAGGGCTACATTTTCATCTGCACAAAATAAGTTTATCCCGGTACAATGATTAAAATAAGATACGGAATATACACATTATATCATGGCTTAGAAATGTTGGTAACCGAACATTATGGGCATGGCCTCAATGACCCTGATATAGAAAACAGACGTTTAATTTCTTACCCAAAAGAAAAAGGCAAACAGGAGGGTTTTAAACTGAATCAGGACGGCAGCAGTTATTATAAAGACGTACATGTACACGATTTGAATAATGCCTATTTTGTCACGACGAAACTAATTTACAAAAGTCATGAATTCATCGCATGGGCTTTCAACCCTTCAACAAAGCACTTCACAATTTATACAAAAGATGCCAAAATTGGAGAAAGAATGAATTTTATCAAGCTATCTGACCGATACATTCAGGAGATTACAATTAGTGAAGTTTCAAAGATTTGGGAGGAGATTACAAAATCCAACCTCAATTTAGCGTTACCATCAGATATTGAAACATACCGAGAACTGGATATTAGTATTTGATCTTAATTAACTATGAATCGTTAGATGAAGAAATTCAAAAACCATGACTATTAATTTAGGATTTTATATTGGCGAAGGCCCTAGTTATGAAGAAAATCATGGAGGAATAAAAATGATTAGTAAGAAATACATTTTCTTATACTTTACAGAGAATCAGATGTTCAGAAAAGAAGTGTGGCACTATCTTGACAAGCCCTTTGTTGCATCAAAATATTTTATTCAATTCCAGCAAGAGATAAAAGATGAATCTAAAAGTCTCTTGTATGGAAACTATACTACAGAAGGAAATATGTTAATAATCAACTACAAGAATTCAATGGGTATTAATGAGGAAGTACTGACAATATTATCTCCGGATATTTTAATTAATTCAGATTTAAAAGAATTTCGACAACAGTCTGATATTATACATTAAAGCTTGATTGCTGTCTGCATGGCGGTGACATCAATATAAAACATGGTAGATCTAATAGAACAACATAATGAGCTTTTAAGAAGAAGTATTGATTTACTGGAAGCAGCTAAAATACTGGTATCTTCTTTAAAAGACGTGAATAATGAAAAAAGAGTAAACACCGCAATTTATGATATAAATAGAATAATAGAATATGCCAACCAGTATTTACAAAACAACAATCTATATTCCCCAAATACATTCAGATACGATAGCAGTTTAATACACTTAACCGACACGATACGTTATAATGATTTTGGAACTATTCTATCAGAAAATCAATCAAAAGAAAAGGAGAGTATTTGCCTGGAATTAATCGAAATTGTAAATCAACTCATTATTGCAAATGATACATTAAAACAAATTAATAAGTGATAAAAACAATAAAAACATATTTATTTTTCCTTTGCATTTTATTATCGGCCCATCTCTTCTCCCAAAGTGAAGCCGACACCGCCAACCCTCTGGTGAATTATATCATTTCCCTGGATCAGAAGGTGCAGGATGAACATCGTGAAATAGGAACTCTGGATCCCGACAGCATCAGCTCCCTGCCTATTGGTATTATAAAGCAACTCGGGATCATTAAGTATACCATTTGTGTAGATAGTGCCACCTGGACGCCCGGTGTCTCCAAATTTTCGGCCTATGCTGCCATTGAAATGCCCGGTACCGGAAAGAAAATGGCCTTTGCTGCTAAGAACATCGGTTTCAATCCGAAAGGTGTTTATTCGACCAATAACAGCAAACTGCTGCTCGTGAGTGAACATCATATCAAGATTAGCCCAAAAGTTGTCATGGTGCTAAAACCCGACGGAACAAATTATGTGGAATGGGATTGCAATGGTTTCAAATCCATAAACCTTAAAGGTTATTTCGAATTCAGCAACACCATGCTCATCCCTGATCCGGATGTACCACACCCCGACTCTACCGTTCATGCCAGCTTTGAAATACACACCAACGACATTCACAATTTTATTGCGCAGATCAACATGTCGCCTTTTTGTATCAAGGGCCTGAAAGACTTTACATTTTCGGTAACAGATGCAACGGTCGATATGAGCGAGCTGGCCAATGCACCAAATATGACTTACCCGGCAGGGTACCCTAATACCAATGGTAGCGATCCGCAATTATGGACAGGATTTTATCTGAAACAATTCAAAATCAAATTACCGAAAGAGATTTCCAAAGGAGAAGACCGCATGGAAGTATCGGCCAATAATTTCCTGATCGACAAATTAGGTGTCTCCGGATATTTCCAGGTTACCAACCTCTTCGGGACCAATGAAGGCAGTATGAGTGGCTGGGCATTTTCCATCAGTCAGCTGGGCATCAATATCGTTACCAATCACCTCAATGGTGGCAGTATTGCCGGAAGTGTTATTATACCTGTAAACGATAATGTGGGGCTGGATTATTCCGCCGCATTCTTTCACAATGATAATACCAATGAAGTCGATTACCAGTTTACCCTTTCTCCCAAAGAGAATCTGTCAGCATCCGTACTATCCGCCGATCTGGATATCTACCCTACCTCTTCTATCAGTGTAAGCAAGCAGGCCGGCAGCAAATTTAAACCGACTGCTGTGCTCAATGGAAAGATCTCTTTTGGCAACGGTAATTTCTCTGCGAAACATCTCGATTTTGAGCAGGTTACTATTATATCAGAAGCTCCATACCTTACCAACGGTATTTTCAGTTTCGTGAACAGCGGCTCCGGCAGCAGCGGTACAAATACCACAACAACAAATCCATCGGGTGGCGGTGATGATCCCAAAGCCGGGAACTTCAGCATCTCTATTCAAAACATTACCATCGTTATCAGTCAGTCGGCACCGGCTATAGGTGTTACGGCCGGACTCAACTTCATGAGTGAGGGTGGAAACAGCCTGGGTGTAACAGCTGGCGTTACAGTGCTTACCAAAATAGAGCCGACAGTGGTTGACGGTGTAACACGCAATAAATGGAAATTTGACAGGGTTCGCCTCAACGATATTGGTATCGATATACAAACACAATCGTTTACCCTCACCGGTTTGATCATGTTCAAAGACAACGATCCCGTATACGGGAAAGGATTCTTTGGCAGTATTTCGTTTATGATGGAAGGTGTATTAAGCTCTCCGGCAAGTGTTAATGTATGGTTTGGCAAAGTAAACGATTACAGGTATTTCTACGTAGACGGAACAATCCCCTACACTGTACCGATTGGTTACGGACTTGCCATTTACCGTTTCATGGGCGGGCTTTATTACCACATGAAACAACCCGGCAATGGGGTTAACCTGGCCACAGGCTTGTATACACCGGTATTCGGTGCTGCCCAGACCTATATTCCGGACAATACGGTCGGCATCGGATTTAAAGCCGGCATTACCATTGGTACGCTCGGAAGTCCTAAACCTTTCAACGGCGATGTTGCCCTGGAAGTACAGTTTAACAGCAATGGCGGTTTAAACATGATCAAACTCACGGGCGATGTATTTTTCATGTCCGACATCACAGAGCGCTTGAACAAACCAACCAACGAAGTACCTGTACATGGCGGCATGGTGATGCTCTATGATAACATCAACAAATCATTCCATGCCGTGCTGAGTGTGGATGTGCATTATGCGCCTATAACGGGTGGCGGGCAAACCGTTATACACGCCGAACCAGGTATATGGTATGTATGTGTAGGGAAACCATCCAACCGCTGTTATATAGATGTAGCCGGCATGGTTCATCTCGATTCTTATTTCATGGTGGGTAATTCCATTGAGCCAATTCCGCCCGTACCTGCCGAAGTGGTGAGTCTTTTTGGCGGCAACCTGAATTTACCAAATCAGCGTGATGCCAGCCAGTTACAAACCGCACAGGGCATCTGCCTGGGGGCAAGTCTTACCGGGGGTTCCAGCAAGGAGTATGGTCTCAGCTTCTTTAAAGTGTATGGTAACTTCTCGCTTATTGTTGGTTTTGATGCCATGCTGGCACACTACCCGGCTCAGTACCACTGCCAGGGCTCTTCCGGCGAATTCGGTTTTCACAACTGGTATCTTACAGGCCAGGTTTATGCGGGTATGCAGGGAGCTGTAGGTGTAAAAGGCGATATTGAAATTGCAGGGATCAGCCAGAGTTTCGATTTTCAAATCCTCAGTGGCTCGGTAGCTGCTGTGCTCTATGCCCAAATGCCAAAACCATTTTATATGCAAGGGGCTGTAGCCTGTCATTATAATATATTGAATACCGTACATGGTAGCTTCGATTATGATTTCACTGTGGGTTCCGTTTGTAATATCGTTCAGAATTAATTTATGCGTCAGTATTTCATTTTATTTTTCAGTCTCCTGTCATTAATACCGGCAACGGTTCTGTCACAGAAAAAAGAAGAAGCCGATATTGTGGCTAAGATTTTTGTCGACAAAAACAAAATCCTGCTCCGTTGGGTACCTGCCAATAAGGAAACCTTTGAATTGGGGAAAAAATACGGCTATACCGTAGATCGTATACAGCTCGGCGAATTGTTTACCCCAAAAGATACCGGTTCTGCATTTGGTATAGCCACTAAAATAACAACAGCACCCTTGTTGCCGATGGCTGAAAATGACAAAACATGGTTGAGCCTCATGAAAAAAGAACCCAATACAGTATTGGTATACCAGGCACTTTACAAAAAAAACAAAGGAACAGACCAGGATCCGAAAGAACGGACTAAAGCAGAAGAAGCTGCGTTCGGAATGGTACTCCTGAGCTGCGATCTCTCTCTCGACCTGGCAAAAGCCACGGGCCTTTATGCAGAAGATACAGATATTTCGAAAAACAGCTTTTATTGCTACCGTATCTGGATCAAAACAAAAAACGGTGAAAAATACAAACCCTGCCTGATCAGTGTATCATCAGACGAACTCACCAAACTAAAAACCATTAGCGACCTGAAAGGGAAAACAGGCAATAAAGCCGTTAAACTTACGTGGAATGTGAGTGAAAATCAATCGGATTATGCGGCCTACTATTTCGAACGTTGCACGGATAGTATTCATTTCGAGAGAAGCAATAAAGTACCTTACATTCACCTGACCTCGCAGTACAACCCGGATCTGAAAGAAGGTGTTTACAGCGATTCGCTGCCACTCAACAATGTTTATTACTTCTATCGCGTGAGAGGTATATCTCATTTCGGAATCCATGGCCCCCCTTCCAATATCATCAAATGCATTGGCAAAAGCGGTTTCAATACTTACCCCTATATCGATAGTGTGACTACCATTAAAAATAAAACGATCGACATTCACTTTCACCTTCCGAATTATGATCTCAAAAAACTGGCCGGCTTCCAGGTAATCCGTTCAGGAAAAATTGATGGCACTTACGAAAACCTTACACCCAACCTGCTTCCGGCCAATACAAAAGTATTTACAGATAAGAAGCCTTTGATGGCCAATTACTATAAAATCATTGCTGTAAACAACGAACGTGACTCATCGGCCTCACATCCTGCACTCGGACAATTGGCTGATGAAGAGCCTCCGGCTGTACCTACCGGGCTGAGCGGTAAAATTGATTCAACCGGTAAAGTGATGCTCACCTGGAATAAGAATACAGAGAAAGACCTGAAAGGTTATCGTTTATATAAAATGAATACGCTGAAGGAAGAACCCGTGGAAATCACCACCAAATTTATCACACAGACCAGTTATGTGGATAGCATTACCCTGAGCACACTCACCGAAGACATTTACTACACCATCAATGCTGTAGACAACACATTTAATAACAGTCAGCGGGCAACACCGGTTAAATTGAAAAAGCCAGACCGCATTCCACCGGTGGCAGCACTCATCAAAGGGCTTTCTCATACCGATACAACGATTGTTTTCAGATGGCAGAACAGCACCAGCCGTGATGTTGTAAAAACAGAATTATACAGAATCCAGGGTAAACAGAAAATAAAGCTCCGCGAATTCTGCTTCCCTGATACGATAAGCTATTACTGCGATTTCATGATTCAGAATGGACAAAGCTATGCTTACGAACTCGTAGTCATCGACGACGATAATAATAAGACCAGCACGATCACAAATCCCCTGTTATTTGAAACAGGTGTTCGTCCGAAAATAAAAACCATGAAGGCAGTTGCTAATCTTGAAGCCAAAGTGATCGAACTATCGTGGGAATATCCTGAAAAAGAACTGTATAGTTTTATTCTCTACAAATCGAAAGGTGACCTTCCTTTTGTTATATACAAAACGCTTAAGCCCGGTCAGTTTACTTTCATTGACAAAGACTTAAGCGTCAGCAATATTTACAGGTATAAAATCAAAGCTGTATTCAACTCCGGCGCCGAAAGCATTATCAGCGATGTGGTTGAAGTGAAATACTAAATACTCTCCAGGCTGAAATGCTCTTTCAGTCTTATACCCCGCTCTGTTTGTTCGAGGGAACAGCATTCCATTGCAGGATCGTGTTCGAAGAACAGGGCCCAGTTGTTTTGAGCGGCCTGTTTCAGTAAAGCCTCTTTTTCCTTGAGTGTGTTTAGCGGGCGTACATCATAGCCCATAACATAAGGCAGTGGAATATGCCCTGTAGATGGAATCAGGTCGGCCATATAGGCCACGGTAGTATTTTTATAGCTGAGAACAGGCAACATCATGGCCTCTGTATGTCCATTGACTTCATTTATAGAAAATCCTGGTATAAATTCCTTGCTTACATCCACAAACTTCAATTGCCCGCTTTCCTGTATCGGTAAAATATTTTCCTTCAGGAAACTGGCTTTCTCCCGTGGATTAGGATTAACAGCCCACTCCCAGTGCTTTTCATTGCTCCAGTAAGTAGCATTTTTAAAGGCAGGCTCCAGTTTCGTGCGATCGCTGTTGTATTTAATACTGCCGCCGCAATGATCGAAATGCAGGTGTGTCAGAAACACATCCGTAATATCATCCATGCCAAAGCCATACTTCGCCAGGGACTTTTCCAAAGTATCATCACCATGCAGATAATAATACCCAAAAAACTTGGCATCCTGTTTATCGCCCATGCCATTATCAACCAGGATCAGACGCTTTCCATCCTGGATGAGCAGGCAGCGCATGGCCCAGCTGCACATATTGTTTTCGTCGGCGGGATTTGATCGGTTCCATATGGATTTAGGCACTACGCCAAACATAGCACCCCCATCGAGTTTAAAATGCCCGGTATTGATAGAATAAAGTTGCATATCGTGATGTTTTAATTTTATAAACTTAATATCTGCTGAGCATGTTGTTTTGTATCCACATCTTTAATCACATGCTCTATGATGCCCTTTTCATCGATCACAAAGGTGGTGCGTATAATACCATCGTAAATCCTGCCCATAAATAATTTGAGCCCCCATACGTCGTATGCCTTTATAATTTTCATATCCGGGTCGGCGAGCAGTGAAAAAGGCAGATTGAATTTATCTGCAAATTTCTTGTGCGATTTTTCATTATCGGCGCTTACACCAAGTACCACAAAGTTTTTCTTACCCAGCAGGAGGTGTTCATCGCGCAGACTGCAAGCCTCATTGGTACACGAGGGGGTATTATCTTTCGGGTAAAAGTAAAGGACTACTTTTTTGCCCTTCAACGATTCGAGGCTGATTACCTTCCCGTTCTGATCCGGTGCCGAAAAAGCCGGTGCTTTATCTCCGGCGGTCAACCCGGTACTATGTCCCACAAATTTGGCTTTAGCTGGTGCTGCTTTTGGGGCTGTGGTCTTTTTTGCAGCGGCTTTCTTTACTGCCTTTTTTGCGGGTAATTTCTTTGGTGTAGCCATAGGGAGTCCTTATTTCTTTTTGACAGGTGTTTTCACTTTTGTTTTTTTAGCCTGTGCCTGAAAATATTTGCACCAGGCTGTAAGCTTGCATTCATCGCATTTGGGCGTTCGCGCCAGGCAGGTGTAGCGTCCATGCAGGATCAGCCAATGGTGCGCGGTGGCAATATATTGCTCGGGAATATATTTCACAAGCTGTTGCTCGGTCTGCAGCGGTGTTTTGGCATTCACGGTCAAGCCCAGCCGGGCCGATACCCTGAAAACGTGCGTATCTACTGCCATGGCCGGTTTATCATAAATAACCGAAGCAATAACATTGGCTGTTTTACGTCCTACTCCGGGCAATTTCACCAGCTGATCTATCTCGCCGGGTATGACACCTTTGAAATCGTTCAGCAGCATATTGGCCATACCAACCAGGTGCTTTGCTTTATTATTGGGATAACTGATACTCCGGATATAATCAAAAATAACATCGGAGCTGGCAGCGGCCAGGGCTTCGGCATTCGGGTAATCGCGAAACAGTTTCGGGGTAACCATGTTCACCCGTTTATCGGTACACTGTGCTGATAGAATAACAGCCACCAGCAACTCAAACGGGTTATTGTAATGCAGCTCCGTTTCGGCAACCGGCACATGCGTTCTGAAATAATCGATAACGCCCTCATATCGTTCCTGACGGGTCATAATTTATACACTGATGGGTATAAAAATACACCTTTTCAGAATGATTCTCCACACTTTCCGATGAGAGAATGTACAAATACTTCCGGATGACAACACCGGAAAACAAATACTTTGTAAAAGAATGCTTAGCTTCCTACCACTTCGATAAAGCCAATACTCTTGCTTTTCTTGACTTCGAGCGATTTGGAATAGTTGAGAATGTTGTTGATCACATGATCAGCGGGAGAAAAATCGTCAGCAAGGTTTTCAGCTTGCAGCTTGTTTTCGGTTTCAGAAATTGGAGTTAAAACAAGAGTAGAGGTTTGTTGCATAGGCAGGTTAAAGTGTGTATTAATAGTAGTGTTAGTATATGAAACGACACTCTTTCTTCTTTATTGTATGTTTTATAAAAAATTTCCGGTGTCTCCCTTTTTGGCCCCCCGCCTGTAAAAATATGCCCCCTTATAAGGCCTATTTGGGCTTAAAATGTACCTTTGTGCCGTGACCGAGTACCTGAAAGACCCTATTTTTAACCTGATCTCTGCCTCTGCAGACGAACTGGATGCCCATGCTTATGTCATTGGCGGTTATGTGCGCGATATTTTCCTGAAACGCGAGAGCAAAGACATTGATGTTGTAACCACCGGTAAGGGTATTGAACTGGCCGAACTCGTTCATAAAAAGCTGGGAGAAGAAGCCTATCTATCTGTTTTTAAGAACTTTGGGACCGCCCAGGTAAAGTATCACGACCTTGAGATAGAGTTTGTGGGGGCCCGTAAGGAATCCTATAACCGCAATTCCCGCAAACCGATTGTAGAAGACGGGAGCCTGGAAGATGATCAGAATCGCCGCGATTTTACCATCAATGCCCTGGCCATTGGTCTTAATAAATCCAACTATGGCAAACTGATCGATCCCTTCGGTGGTGTTCAGGACCTGGAAAATAAAATTATCCGTACCCCGCTCGAACCGGGCATTACCTATAGCGACGATCCGCTTCGTATGATGCGGGCCATTCGTTTTGCCAGCCAGCTTGGCTTCCGGATCGAAGCTGCATCCCTGAAAGCCATCAGCGATTACAAAGACCGGATCAATATCGTTTCCAAAGAACGCATTACCGACGAACTCAATAAGATTATTCTATCGCCTGTACCTTCGGTGGGTTTCAAGCTGCTGTTTGATACCGGGCTCTTGCACCTCATTTTCCCCGACATGGTAAAACTCCATGGTGTGGAAACCATCCATGGCAAGTCGCATAAAGACAATTTTTACCATACCCTCGAAGTACTTGATAACACTGCCCGCAACAGCACTAACCTCTGGTTGCGCTGGGCGGCTATTCTGCACGATATTGCCAAACCCGCCACCAAGCGTTTTGAACCGGAACACGGCTGGACCTTTCATGGCCATGAAGATAAAGGCGCCCGCATGGTGCCTAAAATATTCACACAACTGCGCCTGCCCCTGAACGAGAAAATGAAATATGTGCAGAAACTCGTTCAACTGCATTTACGCCCGATTGTGCTGGCTAAAACAGAAATAACCGACAGTGCCGTGAGGCGGGTTTTATTTGAAGCCGGCGACGATATTGATGATCTCATGACCCTTTGCGAGGCCGACATCACCACTAAAAATCCAAACAAGGTAAAGCGTTACCTCCAGAATTTTGAAATCGTCAGACAGAAGCTCAAAGAACTGGAAGAGAAAGACCGCATCCGCAACTGGCAACCTCCTGTGAGCGGCGAAGAAATCATGAGCCTCTTCAATCTGCCTCCTTCCAGGCAGGTGGGCGATCTTAAGAACGCGCTCAAGGATGCTATCCTGGATGGCGTTATTCCCAATGAACGCGAAGCGGCTTTGCATTTTCTTGGTCAAAAAGCCAGGGAACTCTGCCTTATTAAATAAACCGGATCTGCTGCATGCACATTGTCAAATCCACCATACGTTACCTGTTCCGGTTTATTCTGGGTTTTGCAGGTTTTGTCCTGGTGTATCTGCTTGCCTCGTGGTTGCTGCCTTTCATTACTGTAAACAATGAGCCGGAGACCACCAAGAGCGATCTTGATATTTTTATCGAGTCGAACGGTGTGCACACCGATTTTGTTTTACCGGTTCAGCAACACATCGTTAACTGGAACAGGCTTTTCCCTTACAGTGATTTTGAGGAAGTGGATTCGACCTGCCATTATGTATCTGTTGGCTGGGGCGACAAAGGCTTCTTCCTGAACACCCCCGAATGGAAAGACCTTAAGGCATCTACGGCGTTTAACGCAGCTTTCGGATTAAGCAGCACAGCCATGCATATAACCTACCACAAGGAAGCTCCGGTTGAGGGCCCATCCTGCATCCGTTTAAAAATAAGCCGCGGGCAGTATTATCGTCTTATTTTATACATATACCGTTCGTTTCAGTGGCAGCATGGTAAACTGATGCATATAGATCATCCGGGTTACAACAGGCAGGATTGCTTTTATGAAGCCAATGGTGCTTACCACATGTTTAAAACCTGCAATGTATGGACCGGCAACGGCCTGAAAAACATGGGTATCCGTGTTGGTGTGTGGACACCTTTTCAGGGCGGTATTATGGAGCATATCGGGAAATAAGAGTGCCATTAAACCTGTTCTTTTTTCTTGATAAAAAAGAACCAAAAAATCAAGGCTCTATTTTATCCTTTCCTTCTTCGGCGGAATTTTAAAGTTTGCCTCATGGCTACAAATGAGACGATCTTTAAAACCGTATAAAACAAGGCTTTGTCCCGTTACAAAACTGCATTTGTTAATCCCTTTTTCTTTTATTAAGTTTGATAAACACTGTGAAGCCATGAGTGCATCTGTTATCGACGAATACAATACCCTGATCCAACAGGAAGACTTCAGCCAGCTAAGCCGCCGGCTGCTTGACCTTTCGGTAGAACATACACTCGGCACAGAACTCGAACATGGCATTTATGAACTTCGCCGTGCATTTCTCAATACTGACCACAGCCAGGCTCTGAAAGACAAAGCCACAGCTATTATATCGAGTCTCGGTTTACTGAGCATCGATGAGCATGCATCGTCCGAATACCAATCTGTAGCCTGCAAAGCCACACAGGTAAGCAAACGCTTTACATCGGGTCGTTCACCTTTTAATTTGCAACCGGTAGATGTTACCTTACGTTTTGGCGAGATCACCGGCATTGTAGGTGAAAACGGGAATGGTAAAACCACCCTGCTCCGCATCCTGGCGGGCGAACTGGCCAGCGATACCGGGCAAATTGTTTACCCCGGTCTGCATGCCAGTGAAACCGACTGGTACAAGGTCAAAAATCGTTTTGTATTTATTCCGCAGCGTATTCCGCGCTGGTATGGAACCCTGCTCGATAACCTTCGTTTCTTTGCCAGCATACATGGTATTACCGGTGAAGAAAACAACCGGCAGATCGAATATATTTTGTTCCGTCTTGGACTCGACAAATTCCGTGATCTTCGCTGGAGTGAAATTTCGAGTGGTTACCGCCTTCGCTTTGAACTGGCCAAAGCCATGATGTGGAGGCCACGTGTTATATTGCTCGATGAGCCATTGGCCAATCTCGACATCAATGCCCAACAGTTATTCCTGCAGGATCTGCGGTTCTTTGCACATTCCAAACGCTTTCCGCTCAGCATCATTCTCAGTTCACAGCAATTGCATGAGGTGGAGAGTGTATCGGATAATATCATTTTTATAAAACAGGGCAAAACCATTTACAGCGGTCAGCAAAAAGACTTTGCCACAGATCGTGCCCACAATACCTTCGAACTGGCGGGTGCTTTCAAACGCGATGACCTGCTCCTGCTCTTTGCAGGTACGGAAATCCGCATCGAAGATTCGGGTACCAATCTCGTAGTCACTGTACCTGTAACACTCAGTTCCGAACAGTTTTTAAAGGAGCTTCTCAATCACTCCTTCAGCCTCTCCTATTTCCGCGACATCAGTACATCTACCCGCAAATTATTTCACCGGGATATTTAGAGGTTTTACCTCATTTAAACAGCCGAAAGTCGTTTTGGGTCAGAAATTCAGAATTCGACCAGAATTATTTTGCAAATTTATTAGAATGAAAACGCTTCTGTGATTCATTTCTATGCCTTGTTGCATTTTGAAAAACCGAAGTTCTAAGCCCCTATAGACACATGAAAAAAATGTTATACTTTGCCTCTCTGCTCACCATCGGATTTGGCAGCCAGGCCCAGATCAGAATCCTGTTTGATGCCACCAAAGCCGAAACAGCCGGTAATGCCGACTGGGTCATCGATGCCGACAACCACAACCTCGACTGGAACCCGGGTGCCATTGTAGGTGGCGGCAATGAATCCAACGCACAGAAAATTCCTACCCCCGCTCAATCGGGTATTACATCTTCTACCTCCGAAACCTATTGGAGCGGTTCATTATCATCGTGGGGGGTGGCCCTCGCTAAGCTTGGTTACTCTGTTGAAACACTTCCATACAACGGGCAGATCACCTATGGAAACACAAGCAATACGCAGGATCTGAGCCATTATAAAGTATTCATTGTCGACGAGCCCAATATTTTATTCAGTGCCAGCGAAAAAACAGCCATCATCAATTTTGTGAGCAATGGCGGTGGTCTCTTTATCATTTCCGATCACGATGTATCTGACCGCAACGGTGATGGTAACGATTCACCACACATCTGGAACGACCTGATGTCGAACAACACCGTGGCAACCAATCCTTTTGGCTTTACCTTCGACTACCAGAACTATGTGGAAACCACTTCCAACTTTGCCAATATTCCGGGCGACTCCATTTTACATGGCAGCCAGGGCAACCCAACCCAAATGAAAATAAGCAATGGGACCACCATGACACTTTCTACCTCTATAAACCCAAGTGTAAAACCCCTGGTATATAAAGTAGGCGCCAGCAACACCGGTTACAGCAATGTATATATGTGTCGCGCACGCTATGGTACGGGTAAAGTGGTATCGCTCGGCGACAGTTCACCTCCCGATGATGGCACCGGCGACCCTAACGACAACCTGTATAACGGCTGGAGCGGCGAAGTGAGCGGCGACCACGCGCGCATCATTATGAATGCTACCATCTGGCTGGCTATGCCAAACCCGGTAACCACGGGCGTTCAAAGCCTCAGTGAAAACACCGATGCTTTATTGGTATACCCTAACCCTGCCAAAGAAAAACTGCACATGATCCTCGATAAAGCCGATGCTGCTTTACCTATGCGCATTTACGATACCATGGGCCGCGAAGTATACAAAGGCCTCATGACTGCTGAAGGTATTGATCTGCACGGATTCGAAAAAGGCATGTATTACTACCAGGTACAGACCTCTGCCCTGGCTGCACAAAGTGGCAAGTTCGTTGTTGAATAAAATACACCCTAAAACATACACACAGCAAGAAGCCGGGCTCCTGAGTCCGGCTTCCTGATTTATAGCGCACAAGCTCCGGCATTGCATATACCGGATGCTTTTTGTAATTTCAGTAACACGCCTATGAGATACATTGCTATAAATAGTTTGAAATACAAGCTCCTCTTGGCCCCATTGCTATTAACTTTGGCACTAAGATCTCAAACGGCCGATACAAGCGCAGACCTGAGCCAGGCCGCACTTTTGAATTTCAGGCACGATACGTTTATATCTGAGACTCATCGTATTGATTCTGTCAGCTACAACTGTGTCTGTTACAAAATGCATTTCGTTATTTATGCTGTGGCAGATGCCCATAAAAAGAAAAACGGGCCTGTGCTCATTCTCCGCGACAATGGTGTTTTTTATGCCAGCGGCGAGTTTAAAGCAAACAAAAAAAGTGGCTGGTGGTGGTATGGCGGTTGCTGCCGTACTTTATACAAACGCGATAAAGAGAAAAGAACCGTTTGTGCCTTGTTTTGATTTGTCGGGGTAAATTGTCTTTCTTAACTTCAGAGACATCGTTTTCTGAATGTAACCATGCCACAGCAATACATCAATAAAATATCAAACAGCCGCAAAAAGCTCATCATCCGAACAGTTCTTTTTTTACTGGCCATTATTGCCATTGCATTTATTCAATACCTTATTTCTTCCAATGGTCATGAAAAACAGGAGCGGCACTTTTACCGCAACTATATTTCCCCCGACGGACTAAAGCTCATTATTGTATCAGCCACTGTTATCTCACTCATTTTTGTGTTTTATGCCACACTGATCATAAGGCTGGTGGTTGATATAGAAAACGATGAGCTCATTGTCGAATACATTCCCCGATTTAAACTAAAAGCCATTGAGAAACGCGTAAAGCTCTCCGAGACCTATCTCCAGTTCGACTCAGCAACTAAAAAAAACAAGTTCTTTCATAAAAAGGAAGATGACTATTTTGTCATTTACCTCAATCATAAGGCCTTCGGGCAATTAAAAGTATCTGCACTTGAATTCGGCTCACAGATTGAGCAGATTTTTAAAGACTTTGAAACTCTGAAAACACATGCAGCCAACAATGTGTGGCGGCATAGGCAGAAGGCATCATTCCAAAAGCGCAGAGGTGTGCGTAATCCAGATTCCAAACAGAATTAAACCCGAAATTCAACTCATGAAAATTCTGCTTATCGAAGACGAAAAACTCCTGGCCGACTCGCTGATCAGCTACCTCAAACAGGAAACCTATGTATGCGAACATGCAGCCACATTCCAGGCTGCCCTCGAAAAAGCAGAACTTTATCAATACGACTGTGTATTGCTCGACATTGGCCTGCCTGGTGGCAATGGCCTCGATATTATACAATGCATCAAAGCCCGCAAGGATAAAACCGGCATCATTATTATTTCCGCCAAAAATTCGGTCGACGATAAAATAAAAGGTCTCGACCTTGGTGCCGACGATTACCTTACCAAACCCTTTAACCTGGCCGAACTCAATTCGCGCATCCGCTCAGTGCTACGCCGCCGTAATTTTGATGGCAACAAAGAAGTGGTCTACAACGAAATTACCATTGTGCCCGACCATCAGACTGTATCTGTAAACGGTCGCGGACTGATCCTCACCAAAAAAGAATATGCCCTGCTGCTGTTCTTTATCACCAACAAAAACCGCATACTGACCAAAGACGGTATTGCCGAGCATCTCTGGGGCGACGATATGGACCTGAGCGACTCCTACGATTTCATATACTCGCATATTAAAAACCTGCGCAAGAAACTCATCGAAGCAGGCAGCACCGATTACATCAAAACCGTGTATGGCATGGGGTATAAATTCGGGGAGGCATGAAACTACTCACCAAAAATACACTGCTCATACTGGCGGCATCGCTGCTCGTTTTTTTGCTGGGTGGATTCATCTTTTACCAGCGCCTCAATACCATTATAGATGAAGAAGCCACCGAAGCACTCTACCTCAAAAAAACACAGGTTGAGCTCTATATAACAAAACATGGGGCCTTGCCGGTTGATCCGTTTATGGCCGAATCCATTACCTTCAGGAGCATTCCGGGAGCAATAGCCGAAAGCGTGAGCGACACCATGCTCTATAACACCCTTGAGGGCGAAATCCTTCCATACCGGCGATTGCAGTTTACCGTAACCCTGCACGGACAATATTACCTCGCATCGGTCAACAAACCCTTATTCGAGTCAGAAGATCTTGTAGAGGCCATCTCCACCACCCTGCTCATTGTATCGGTATTACTGGTACTTGTATTACTCAGCATCAGCTACCTGTTTTCGCGCCGCACCTGGAAACCTTTCTTCCAGACCCTCGATGCACTTGGCAAATACAAGATCGAAACCCATGGTGTTATTTCCCTGGAGCCATCGGGCACCAAAGAATTTGACCTGCTCAATGAGTCGATCCGCCAGATGACCGAAAGAATTTCGGCCGACTTCAACAACCTGAAAAACTTCACCGAAAATGCCTCGCACGAAATCCAGACCCCCCTGGCCATTATCAGCAACAAAATTGAAAACCTGTTACAAAACCAGAATCTGCTCAAACCGCAGGTAGAGCAACTCATGAGCATACACGATACCCTGAACCGTCTCAGTAAATTGAACCAGGGACTGTTATTGCTCGCACGCATTGAAAACGGTCAGTTCAACACCGATCAGCATATTAACCTGAGCAGCTTGATCAACCATAAACTCGAATTATACGAAGACCTCTTTGCGCTCAAAAAAATTAAGCTCACACCACACATCGCCCCTGATGCCATGGTGCAAATGCATCCAGATCTGGCCGACAGCGTAATATCCAACCTGGTATCGAATGCCCTGAAATACACACCTGAAGGCGGTCATATCGATATCACCCTGCAAAACGATGCGCTCACTGTTTCCAATACAGGCGAGGCGCTCAGTTCCGAACCCGAGCAGTTGTTTCAGCGTTTTTATAAAGAAGTACCTGATTCCGAATCTACCGGCCTTGGACTTGCGCTTGTCAAACAAATTGCAAACCTGCACGGGCACCGGGTAACATACTATTACCACGAAGGCAAACATTGTTTCACTTACAACTTTGTGAGATCGTTTTAATTTTTTCCAAAAAGGAATTTACACTTTACAGGTTTATTACAGAATCGGGTTGTAGTATTGCATTATAAACCTTTAAATTTAAACACTATGAAAAAACTCATGATTCTTGGCCTTGTGTGCACTGGCTTCTTCCATGCACAGGCTCAAAAACTCAAAGAAGCAGATGTTCCTGCCAATGTAAAAACCGCCTTTCAGAAATTATATCCCAACACCAAAGTAGAAGAATGGGAAAAAGAAGGCGCGAATTACGAAGCCGAGTTTGATGTCAATAAAACAGAAACATCCGTTGTGCTCGACGCATCCGGCACCCTGCTCGAAACCGAAACCGAAATTGCACCAACGGCACTTCCGAAAGCAGCACACGATTACCTGGCTCAGAATATGCCTAAAGCCAAAGTGCATGAAGCTTCTAAAATTACGAAAGCCGATGGCACCGTGAGCTACGAAGCCGAGGTAGACAAAGCCGATTACCTCTTCGATGCCAATGGCAACTTCATTAAAAAAGAAGCAGAAACCGCTACAGAGAAAAAAGACAAGGAAAAGAAATAAAACTCCATATCTTTTCTCAAAAACCCTGAGCCCCGGCATTACCGGGGCTTTTTACAAATACAATAGGTTGTAATTCAAAAAATCACAACCTTTTTTTATTACATACACTATCAGATACAGGCTGGATAAGCCTCCTGACGATTTCTGTATGTGTATTTCACATGGTAGTTATTAATATACAGACAAATAAAGCAGGAACGATAGAGGCTAAAATTCTTCTGGAAAAACCACTTTTCTCATGCAATCTATCTGAATAACCCCTGGTAGCCTATCTTTTCTGCTTTATCTCCAACAGAAGAAAACTAATTAAGATTTCCAGACCCTGAATAAACGCGCACGCGGTTACTCCCGGACAGCAGGAATACTCCAATATTGAGGCCAATGGAATAAAACTTCCGGATTAAGGGGCCATCGTTCACATCTGTGAGTGAATACTTGAACATTGGCTCTATTTTGAGTTTAAATCGATCTATGACGTAATCCATGCCAAACCCGAGCTGTAGCTGGGGATTTATGCGATAATAACCATTTTCCTGTATAGCTACAACAACTGGAGCATAGGGATCTGCGAAGTGTGGATCAGCTCCATTATAATGTACCACTGTGTTAGTAGGACCATTAAGCCCATAATAACTATATGAATTATATTCGGTGACCTGTTCCGTAAGGAAAATATTTCCTGATATACCTCCGGTCACATATGGGCTTATTTGCCTTGTAGTGAACCTGTAATTTATTTTTAACGGAATTTCGAGATAAGAGGTCTGATATTTCACTTTTTGTGAAGTTGGATAGGAAGCAATGGTTGATTGCATAGAATATGTTTTAGTATTTTCACCTTTCATGCTATAAAATGCTCCAAATTCAAGAATAAATTTTGGGCTTAAATAACGCTGTATATCAATACCTATGGAATAAGCTACTTTGGGGCATTCAATGCTATCGCGGGTATTGAACAAATCCTTTGAAGTAATTCCACCACCATTTTTAAGGGTACGATAAGCATATTCGGGAGCGCCAACAATGCCAAAACACCACAGTTTTCTTGTTTTAACGTTTTGTGCTGAGCCGCTGTTTAATAAAAAAAGAAGAAATGGAATTGAAAGGATGTGTAATGGTAGCTTCATTTGTAAGTATTAAGTTAGAGTATGAAAGATATAACTTAAACTAAAACACGGATCGGTAACAATAAACGGATAAACTATCTAAACAGGCTGATACACCCCTTTTTTTCAACACGATTGCCATCCGCATTGATGTACTTAATGGTATAAAAATATGTACCGTCACTTACCTTTTCCCCACTGATGGTATGCCCGTCCCACAACAAAATACTTTTATCTTTCAGCTCCGATTGATAGATGATATTACCCCATCGGTTATATACGCTGAAATCTGTAAATGAATATCCTGCAGGCAATGTAACACTGAAGGTGTCATTCACCCCATCTTCATTGGGCGTAAAAACATTCGGGATATTCACTAAGCCACAATCATTTTTTACTGTTATAGTTATCTGATCTGTGGTAATTACTTTGCATTGTTTCTTTGTTAAAGTGTAAGTCGTTGTTTGATTGACGAAAGCCTTTGGATTAGGGCAGTTTGTGCAGCTTAGCCCGACTGAAGGCGACCAGCTATAATCGGCAGCCTCGCTTGCATTTGAGCCTAACAATACGCTGTCAGGACTGCAAATAGTAGTATCCTTAATGCATTGAGCGTCATGCACTTCTTCGAGGCTAACATCGTCGATAAAAAAATAGCATAAAATACGCTGTGCAGTTGGGTAATTGTGCAGTATGCTTGTTTGTGAATCCGGATAAAAGTTTCCTATTACCAGATTTTTTTCATTTCCTGCTGCTATAAAGACTCCTGAAACCTCCACCCAATTTAGTGTATCAGAAATTACGCCAGATGTGTTTTCAATTTGGGGTATGATGTTCAAAGAAGAAATAGTCTGAGGCATTGGATAAGCCTGATTGCAAGCATAAGCTGTTGTGCTCAATAAAATGCCAATTTTATCTACGCTATACTGGCTGTCATTAAACAAGTTTACAAAGAGTCGACCACAGTACTTTTTTCCTGCTTTTAATGTGTCTAACAATGGGACTTGTAAATACTCTCTACGGTCTGGGTTTGAGGGATAGTCAACATAAGTTAACACACTAGCGAAACCCTGTCCTGAGCGGGCGTACTGAAATCCATTATAAAGTTGATATGGAATGCCAAATCCAAGTCCTAAAGAATTGGTGCATGAATTATATGCATCTTCGCCACCAGAAACGCCACACCAAGGAACAATCCTTTCAAACTTCTGTCCGCCTACAGGACAGGCCGTATATGTTTCAAAGGAAGGATTAGGCACCAGATTTTGAGCATGAGGTTTAAAACTCAGACAGAGCAAAATAAATATCAGTGTTTTCAGAAATCTCATTAATAGGTAGTGATGTAGACCCAAGTACACTAGCGAAATAAACTAACACAACCTTTCTTCTCAACACTATTTCCATCCCCATTAATATACTTAATCGTATAAAAATAAGTTCCATCGCTTACCTTTTCCCCGCTGGTGGTATGTCCATCCCAAAA
>JAFDXR010000022.1 GCA_018267825.1 Bacteroidota bacterium
GTTGCTGGAAACTTCCACAGGCGTAGAAGAAGTAATCGAAGTGGAAAGTACACCGCTTCCAATAACGCCAATAGAAAACATCCAAGAAGAGGAAGTGGTTGTTTTCTCTCCGGTCAAGGAAGTGGTTAAAAGCAACCCTTTAAAAGAGGAATCTCAATGGGAAAACAACGCCCAGCAATTTCTCAATCCTGCTTTGGAAGGCGAGGTGGATTATGATAAGCCAAAACTCGATGTACTTCACGAGCATAAAATAGTCCTCCGGCGACCCAACAACAATTACTATGTGTTGGGTTCGATGGTAACCGACATCGGAAGTATGCGCATCACGCTGATGGTAGAGGAAGCTGCCACCGGAAGGAAAGAGCGTACGAAAATCGATTTGTATGAACGTGAGCAGATCAGCTTATACGTTCAGCAGATCTCCGAGCTCTACAACCAATCACCCGAAGAACTGGAAAGCGATATGTTGCTGCTTACTGATTTGCTGGAGAAATTCAGGGAAGAGCAACTGGAGGCTGTGAAAACTCCCTTTCAGGCGCAACGCAAAAGCCGTGTGATAACACCGGAAAAACAAAACGACTGCATTCAGTTTTTGAAAGGCAAGAACTTTATGAAGGGAATTGACGACCTGATTCAGCAAGCCGGAGTTGTCGGAGAGGAAAGTACCCGAAGGCTTTTATTCGTGATTGCTTCAACCTATAAAATGTCGACACCGCTTCACGCTTTGGTTCAGGGAACGTCCGGTTCGGGAAAGAGCCACCTTATCAATACCATCGGGGATTGCTTCCCGCCGGAGGACGTGATCAGTATGACACGGGTTACCAGCAAATCCTTTTATCACTATACAAAAGACGAGTTGGTGGATAAGCTGATCCTCATTCAGGATTACGATGGCCTTGATGAAGAAGCGCAGTTTGCATTTCGTGAATTGCAAAGCGCAGGAAATATCTCTTCATCAACCACCTATAAGGATCGGTACGGCAACCTGATGTCGGCTGTGAAAACAGTACGCAGCCATTTCGCTTCGATGCTGGCAACAACCAAGGCCGAGGTTTATTACGATAACATGAGCCGCTCAATGATTACAGGTGTTGATGAAAGCGAGGAGCAAACCAAGCGCATTATCACGCATCAAAATCGAAAGCTGGCTGGTATCATCGACACACGAGAGGAACGCAAGGCAAAAGAGTTCCTGCAAAACTGTATGCGGTGTATAATGCCGCTGGAGGTGGTGAACCCTTACGCTGATAAAGTTTACCTGCCCTTTGAAGCGAAGATGCTGCGCCGCTTAAACAGCCACTATCAGGCTTTCGTTAAGCAAATCACGATCCTACACCAATACCAGCGTAAAAAAGATGAACGTGGGCGTTTAATTGCGGAACCGGAGGACTTAAAACTGGCGTGTAAAATATTGTTTGATGCGATCATGCTAAAGGTTGACGACCTGGACTCGTCGCTGCGCCAGTTTTACGACCGCATGAAACAATACGTTCTGAAGCTCGCTGGCAAGGGCAAGGAAAAAGATTTCCAGTTCACCCAGCGGGACGTGCGTTTAGCCCTGAACATAAGCAAAACGCAATGTTTCCGGTATTTCGAGGAATTGGAATTGTTGGAATACATCCAGCGTACCGGAGGCTACGCCAACAGGGGCTTCAAATACAAGATCGTGTTTTGGGATGAAATGGATAAGATCAGGGAAAAGGTGCAATCCGATCTTGAAAAACAGTTGGTTTCTGTTGGTTCAGAAGGCATGGAACACCAGAATCCGCACAAACAGGGCGATTGAGCCGTAGTGTTCCATTAGTTCAGGAGTGCGCATTGTATAGCAGAAATAATTAGTAAAAAAGAAGTCGAAAAATAGAAATGAAAAGCCTACCACTAAATAACCCCGAATTTGAACGCCTTTACAACGAGTTTGCTGACTTCATTCGCCTGAAGGGTTATTCACGGGGCAAGAACACCAGCTACGCCAGCAACGTTCGGGAGTTCCTTTTCTTTATTGAAAATCGAGGTATTACTGAGATAAAAACCGTTGTTGCTTTCGACGTGATCCAATATTACGAATACTTGCGTGAACGCCCAAACCAGCGTAGGGAAGGCGGTCTAAGTGAATCGATGATTAGAGGCCATTTATTTTCATTGCGTTTGTTTTTTGATTACCTGATGGACATGGGTGAGGTAACCGCTTCTCCGGCACACTTGCCAAAACTGAACATCGGTAAGCATGGCAACAGGCAAATTTTAACTGTTGCTGAAATCAAAGAAGTAGATAAGGCTTGCATTACCAAAATGGAAAAAGCCCTTATCGCCATTGCTTACGGTTGTGGTTTGCGAAGAACTGAAATTGAACTGCTGGATGTGAACGATGTAAACCTTAGCAGGGGCATCTTAACCGTTCGTGATGGTAAAGGTGGCAAGAGCCGCACGGTTCCTTTATCGGATACCGGAGTGCAAACTCTGAGAGAATACATTGTGGAAGAACGGCCTACTTTGTTTCCGCACGAAGGCATGGAAATAACGCCAGCGTTCTTTATCAATAAATCAGGCGACCGGATGAAAGGACAATACTTAGGTGATCTTTTGAAAGGCATTCTTGAGCGAACTCAGAATCCTGCTATACTAAGTAAAAATATTACTCTGCATTGTTTGCGTCACAGCATTGCAACGCACTTGCAGGACAACGGTGCTGATGTAGAATTTGTGCAGGAGTTTTTAGGACACTCGCTGATGGATACCACCACCGTTTATTCACGCCGCAGAAAGCAGCGTTTAAACCTTTACAATAAAATTAACGCACCGACTTATGGAAGCAAATAGTTTTGAAGAATACATTTTGAAAAAGGGACACACTAAAGAAACGGTGAAAACTTACAGTTTTGAAGTAACACCGTTTATTGCAATGTTCCCTGATATGCACACGTTCACTTTCAAACAAGTCCATCTTGCTCTCACCGAATACCTGAAGAACCACAAGAATTCAAATTATAAGAACAACATCTTAGCTGCAATAAAAAAATATTACGATTATTTAATTGAAACCGGCCAGCGCAACGATCATCCTTGCCGGACGATGCAATTCAAAGCAGTAAGAAACAACAAAGTAATACACAGCGATCTTTTTAGTGCCGCTGAACTGGAGTTGCTGATGGAAAGAGACGAGCGCTTTCCAATGCTTCGGTTAAGGAATCAGGTTATCGTTTCCTTGCTGATCTATCAGGCTCTTCAAATTCAGGAATTGGAAAACCTGAAAGTTCAGCACATCAATCTCGATGAAGGAAAAGTTTATGTTCAGGCAACGCCCACTGGAAAGAGAAGGCACTTAGACCTTCACCCAAGGCAGTACAAAATTTTTGATAGCTACATAAACGAGTCCAGGAGAGAGCTGCTCAAAATAGAAAGTGACAAGCTGATCATTGGCACACGGGGAACGCCAATCACTAAGGATCAGATTCATTATATCATCTCTACCTTTAAACCTTTGTTTCCCGACCGTAACCTTACACCTGAAGCGATCCGGCAAAGCGTAATCGCCAACTGGATCAATGAACGCCGATTCCCTTTAGAGCAAGTTCAGCTTATGGCTGGCCACGCTTGGATATCTACCACCGAAAAATACCGCCAAACCTCGGCGGACGACAGGAGAGCGATTGTAAACCGCTTCCATCCTTTAGCTTAGGCGACTTTAAGCCTGAAACCCCTTAGATAATCAATTAAAAACCAATGTTTTTTGGGAAGCTGTACGGCTTCCTTTTTTTATTATATTTATACCTGTAAACGTTCTTTAAAATAGTTTCCTGTAACCTTTGAGGCCGGGAATTTGGAGTTTGTTTTTGTAACGCATGGAGTCATATCCGTACGGGTTTAACGGACAAGAGAAAGACGATGAGATTGCAGCGGGTATTTATACTGCTTTATATTGGGAATATGATAGTCGGTTAGGAAGGCGTTGGAATTTGGATGTGGTTAAAAAACCTTGGCAAAGCGATTATGTTTGTTTTAGTAACTCTCCAATATGGAAAGTAGACCCTAATGGAGACGATGATTATTTTAGCAGTGATGGAAAATTCCTATATTCTGATAATAATAAGGAGTCAAGAATAATTTTTATAGTTAATGACAAAGGTGTTAAAACGCAGTTAAAGGAATATTTTTTTAATAAGGATAATGCTAAAACATTGGCAAATATAGGTGGTTATTATGCTCAGTTTGCAGGACTAGATTTAAATAAATTAGGTGGGAAAAGCTTATCCGTTTCTCTTAGAGAGTGGACATCTAATACCAGTGGTCAAATTCAACCAAAGAGTACTAGTTTGTATAATCATGGCAAAGTTTCAACTGGAGATGATATAATGAACCATGATGATAAGACAAATAGAATTTCTATTACTTTGGATGCTGGGAAAATATGTCCATTACTTAATGATGGAAACAATATGATAAGTGTTTTGAAGCATGAAAAAACTCATGGTGATTTCACTACAAATGACGGATTTGAGCATTTAAATGTTTACTTTCAGCAAGTGACGGACCCTAACTTTAAAAACACCACCAAAGATTTTAAACTCACCATTTTTTCAAACATCAGAGAAATAGTTGCCCTAGCCGAAACGTATGAGGATAAAAATTTGACGGAGGAACAAAATAAAGCAGTAAGGGCAGAAGGAGCTAAGTGGAGAAAAAAATTCGAAGGAGTAAATGGAGTGTATAAAAAATAAAGTATGCGGTTGATTAATCTATTGTTATTCCTCTTTTTTCTCTCATGTAGCGAAGAAAGAAGGCCGAAGGTTTTTGTTGAATGGATAGGGACTACTGTTCATTATACTGCCCCTAAGTTCTATATTGAAGGACTAGATGTTAATAGTAATGTATGGCTCACTCATCGAATAATGATTGTAAATAAGGAAAGTGACACGTTGTATTTTAAGTGTATTGAGCAATGCGGCAGTGTCATGAAAGCAATTGAAGTAGACAATAATGGCGAATTAGAGAGTTTGCTAGTTACTACAGATAGTAGCTATTTGGAGCTTAAATCAAACAGTACTTTTCAAGTAAAATTTAACTCAACGTCAATAAAGCAAATTATTTACCCTCGCACAGATTCAATTATCTCAAATACCAATCTTTATTTCTTGCTAAATGGAAGTGACACTATAAAAGCAAAGAAAAGCGAGGATTTTTACGTTGATTCCGAACCAGGGTAATGTACGGGAATGTTCCAGTAAATCACTTTTCATAAAATTGCACCTTTAAAAGGCCCTAAAATAGGGCCTTTTAAATAGAATAAAATTAAAACGAGTATCATATGATACTCGTTTTTCGTTATAAAAAACACAACTACTGGGATCCAGGGGGTATTCACCCCCTGGTGTTTCACAACGGCACTTTTATAAAAAAGCAGAAATTATGATATGCATGCATTGTGAGAAAGGCACTTGCCTAAAAAAGGCCAAACCAAAACAGGGGTTCAAAAATACCGATACCCACTTTGTAAAAAACATCAACGATCCAGCTATAGCAGGCCAGGCTTCAAGGGGTGTGTACCTCGTCGGATCATAACATTAATCAAATTGGAACAGGCTCAGATCATGGCCGGACAAAAGTGGATTTCGACGACTGTAAAGTACCGCCAAGCTAATATGGAAGAAGAGAGAGAAATGATGAACAAGTGATTCCCGTTAGGGTAAAAAAGTTAGATTTGTAAGTAATTAAAATGATAAGGTTTAAGGTGCCAAATTGGCTCCTTAAAAAGAAAGTAAAGTAACTATGGCAAAACGAGAAACAGCTGTATCCGTTCCTGATGAACTCGTAATGAATAAAATATATTTTATTCGTGGCCATAAAGTAATGTTAGATAGTGATCTCGCAGAACTTTATTTAGTTGATAATAAACAACTGAAAAGGCAAGTAAGAAGGAATATGGATCGTTTCCCTGCTGATTTTATGTTTGAATTAACTAAAGCAGAGTATGATGCTTTAAGGAGCCAATTTGGCACCTTAAAAAGAGGCGAACATAGTAAGTATTTACCTTATGCTTTTACAGAACAAGGAGTAGCTATGCTTTCAAGCGTTCTAAATAGTAAACAGGCTATTCAGGTAAATATCCGAATCATGAGGGTATTTACTCGGATAAGACAAATGCTTTTTGATAACACAGAACTGAGATTGGCGATAGAAGAAATAAGGAAAAAGACAGAGAATAACACAAAGAATATCGAAGTGGTGTTTCAATACCTCGATGAACTGATCGAAAAGAAGGAAAAGCCGAAACCTCGAAAAGCAATCGGATACAAAATTTCAAAGAGCAAAAAATAATGAAAATAGAAACGATCTGTTCTTTCAAAACAAGAAAACTCTTTTTCCATTTACACTCCGTAGGAGCGACATATTCTGGAGCGCCGTGTAAAACAACCCTGAATTGTGTAAATCTCCAACAGCTTCATTAAAACAAACACATCAGGCAGCGACCCGTTGCAGGATCACCTTGCAGGGAATAGAAGACGTAATCACTACACGGTGTTCGGTATGTAACGGAATAGAGAGGTAATCGCCGGCTACAAGCGAATGGGTTTTGTCGCCGATAATAATATCGCAGCTGCCTTCCAGGATCAGAAATTTTTCGAATTCATCGTCATGCGTTTCGTCGGGGGCCATGGTTTTAATCCAGGCAATGGCAGTGATCATTTCGGGCGTATAGCCTATAATACGTGCATGAAACTCTTCAAAATCTGCCGGTAAGGTCATGTCAGCACGCTCAAGCCAGTCTTTGTAGTCACTGATATGGGCCTGTTCTGTGAGTTCGGGTGGAAACGAAGGTGTTTCCCCGTTTTTAAGACGCTCGGTATAATCGATGGTGGCCATCAGGAATGGCTTGATGGTGGGGCTTGGTGTGCGGGCATTCTGAGAGGCCAGCTGCTCAAGAGACAGTTCAATGGCTTTAATTTCCTGGCGCACGACCGGGTATTGATCTGCCATTTGTTCGACCCGACGACGCTCGGCATCACTGGCCAGGTCTAATACATACATTTCGAGAATTCCCGATTCAATAAACTTAAAAACATCAATCATGATTGCAGATCTCTTAACAATTTTATTTCAGTTCGTATGGTGTTTTTTAATTCATTGGTCGACATCCCGAGTGTCTTAGCCGCTTCATCGTAAGTACAGCCTTTGAAAAACACAAGCATCACCGCCGGTGTTTTTTCAGGACTGGCCGAAGTATATACGAAACTTTCGAAAGACCGGATCTGTGCAGAAGAATCTTTTTTGGCAAGAGCCAGCTCCCGGGTAAATTGCCTGGCGAGACCAAGCAGCCAGGTAAACACACGACCGTTGGATGTGTCGTATTGGCTTTTTCCAAGAATAAGAGAAGTAAAAACAGACTCCAGGATAGTTTCGGCTGTTTTGGTATCGCCAACCGTTGAACGAATAACCCCAAGCAGCATAGGAGCATATTTGTCGTACAACAATTCAAAAGCCGATAAATCACCTTTCGCCATGGCCAGGAGCCAGTCGGTATCATTATGATTTTGCGTTGCCATGTTTATCATTATATGCGTTATTACTCGCAGGGGCTGCTTAACAAATATAAGCAATGCAGGGCAGGCATAAAAGGAAAACAGCGGCCGCTTACGTATGATTTAGTATGGCGGAAATCACTTTTCTATGAGATCACGGATCACGACCGAAGCACAAACGCTTCCGAAGGTGGCCGGCAGATAGGAAATGGTGCCATAAGCCGACTTCTTGAAGTTGCTGCCATCTGTCATCATCAGCGATTCGCGGATAGGTTCCTCCGGCGAAAAAACAACCTTCAAACCTTTGCGGATTTTCAATTCCTTCAGGCGTTTACGGATGTATTGGGCAAAAGGGCAATTGTATGTTTTAGAAATATCGACCACCTGCAGCCTGGTCGGATCCAGCTTGGCGCCGGCCCCCATCGAACTCACTATTTTTATATTGCGCTCCAGGGCCGTTTTGATAAAGGTGAGTTTTGGCGTGATGCTGTCGATGGCATCAATCACATAATCATATTCGACAGCGAGAATATCAGCTGCTTTTTCAGGCGTTATAAATTCCCTGATGACGGTGAGTTGCAGATCGGGGTTAATGGCCAGCAGGCGCTCTGCCATCACCTCGGCTTTCGACAGGCCGTGCGTGGTAGCCAGGGCGGGTAGCTGCCTGTTGCGGTTGCTTGGATCTACAACATCACCATCTACAATGGTCATGCGCCCCACACCGCTGCGGCAGATAAACTCTGCAGCAAAAGAACCCACACCCCCCATGCCCACAACAAGCACATGGGCATTCAATAGTTTTTGTAATTTTTCGTTTCCGATCAGCAGCTCTGTGCGCGAAAGCCAGCGAATATCACTCATGGAGAAAAACGTGTTTGAAGTTTTTAAAAATCTGTTGCCTTAAGGCTTCCGGCGACGTTTGCCGGCAGGCAGCAGCAGCCTCAAAAATACGCGATATGTCGGTATCCGCATCATCGGTTTCTAAAAATAAACGCTCGGCCGGCCACTGAGTAATCTGGCTTATCGCCGGCGAATGGTGCTTCAGGAGCGCCTTACCAAACGAAAGGTAAAATCCATGCTGCTGCAGTTGCCCGGCTATGGCTGCGTTATTATTGAACCCATGAATAATCATCGGTACCGTTACATCCATTTCTTTTTTAATGCGGATCAGTTCATTGAAAGCTTTCACACAGTGTATGATAAGTGGTTTCCGTAACGACTCGGCCAATAAAATCTGGTCTCTGAAAAAAAATTCCTGTTCCAGCAAAGGCACATCGATCAGCAGATCGAGGCCGCATTCGCCGATGGCAATAACATGCGGATGAATAGCGTACTCACGGATCTGTGATAAAACCTTTTGTGGATTTTCGCGGCTGATATACCATGGATGCAGGCCTATGGAAACCAGGGGGTGCAGACTTACCTGTTCGAAATGATCGCTGAGATTAAGCACCGTTACCTGCCCGGCATTTTGCACAGGCTTGTGGCTGTGTATATTTATATAGTCTGCACTATGCCCAGAAATCATAGTAATTGAACCATTGATGCGGATACTCTTTTACTTTGGCTTCTACTTCATGGATATAGCGTTTCAGCAATTCCCGGCAGGTCTGTTCAAGTTGTGCTTCGCCACGCACGCGGGCCACCTCAATAGGTCTGGTGGTTGAGAACAGGTAGGTATGTTTATTACTTTTTACAGCAAATACAATACAGAGCGGCACGCCGAATTTGGCAGCCATAATAAAGGGTCCGGCCGGGAACCGTGCCGGCCTTCCGAAAAAATCGGCGGTCAGCGTTTTGGCACCTTCGCGGAAACGATCGCCGTGCATCACCACGAGCTCATTATTGCTGAAGGCTTTGTGCAGTTCAATGATGTGGCTTTTGGTTTCTTCGTTAATGGCAATGATGTTGATTTTTTTCTTGCTCGTAACACCGTCCATATACTGTTTCAGGTTGGCCCGTTCATTCTCATACATGAGCACATTGAAGGCCGTGTTGAGGCGGTTGAGTTTCTGGCCGGCTACTTCCCAGTTGCCAATGTGGGCACTGATGAGGATGCCCCCTTTTCCAATAGCTGCAAGTTCATCGAGGTAATGACCGTTTTGATGGGTAATGTCAAAAGCATCACTTACCCCGGCCATAACCGCCACTTTGTCGATAATGGTTTGCCCGAGAATAAAGTTGTTTTTGTAAACCGCCCGCCAGGCTTTGAAGCGGGAGTAATGATGTACCTGCCGGAAATAATCGCGGATGTAGCGGTTGGGGCGCGAAAACAGGAAATAGTAGAACGACACAAACCGCAGCAGGAAATAAGCCGGGTTCAGGCCAAAGGTATTCAGTATCCAAACAAAGATTTTATATCCCAGTACTTTGCCTTTTGATTGGCCGTCCCAGTTGCTTTGTTCAGACATGGTGTTTGTCTTGTATGGTGTTGGGGAAAATTAAGCGGTGGCTTTTTCCTGCACTTTGCTGAAGCAGTAGTTGTAAAAATCCTGGAACGTATGAATATTCACGAAATCCTCACCTTTTACTTTAAAGCCGAAATTTGACTCGATTACCACAACAAGATCCACGTAATCCAGGCTATCCAGCTCAAGCGTTTCGCGTAAATTGGCTTCGGGAGTAATTTTTGCCTCATCTACTTCAAATTCTTCTACTAAAAAGTTGTTTACGGTTTTAATGATCTCGTCTTGTGTCATAGCGTGTTATGCGTTTTTCTCTATAAATCTTGTATATACAAAATTAAGCAATTTTTCTGATAATCAAAGTTGAGTTTGTGCCACCAAAGCCAAATGAATTCGACAACACTGTGTTGAGCTTCGTAGCTTTTGTTTCGGCAATAATATTCAGTTTTGCAGAGTCTTCGTCGGGGTTTTCGAAATTGATATTCGGCGCAATAAAATCATTTTCCATCATCAGGAGAGAATACACAATTTCACTGGCACCGGCCATCCAGCATTCATGCCCTGTCATGGATTTGGTAGAGCTTACCGGCGTATGTGCATCGCCAAACAACTGGTGTATGGCCTGGGCCTCTACTTTATCTCCGCCCGGTGTTGAGGTGGCATGTGCATTGATGTAGTCGATGTCTTTTGAGCTCAGACCGGCATCTTTCATGGCCATGGCCAGGGAGCGTACCTGCCCGTCGACATTGGAGTTGGAGATATGGTCGCCGTTTGAAGAGAAACCATAACCGATCACTTCGGCCAGGATCTTGGCCCCGCGTTTCTGCGCCGATTCCAGGCTTTCGAGAATAACGGTTGCTGCACCGCCGCTCGGTATAAGTCCGTCGCGGTCGCGGTCAAACGGGCGCGACGCTTTGGTGGGTTCATTTTCGCGGATCGAGAAGGCACTTAAGCCGTCGAAAGCACCGAATGTATATTTATTAACCTCCTGTGTGCCGCCGCAGATCACCTGGTTTTGCAGGCCCCACTTGATCATGAGGTATCCCATGCCGATGGAGTGGGAGCCACTCGCACAGGCTGCCCCCAGGGTATAGTTGATGCCTTTTAACTTGAAAATAGTCGAGAGGTTCATGGTGGCTGTGCAGTTCATGGTCTGGAAAATAGCCCCGGAACCCACCAGGGTTGTGTCTTTTTTGGCACGAATGGTATCGGTTGCTTCAATGGTAGCGCCACCAACACTATCATTGCCATAAATGATACCTACTTCATGGGCATCAATAAAATCCTGCGTGATACCGGCCACTTTCAATGCTTCGAGTGTAGCCATGTAAGCAAATTCGGCCGGTTCGCCCATGCCAATGCGTTGGCGGCGATCCAGCAAACCCTTTAACTGCGGGCGCTCCACAAGGCCTGTTAATCCTGAGCGATAGCCCAGTTCCTTGCGCTCCATAGACATACCAATGCCCGAGCGGCCGTGATACAAAGAGTCTTTTACCTCCTCAATATTCTTTCCTAAACAACTCCAGGCTCCGATGCCTGTAATCACTACACGATTCATTGAATGTTTGTTTTGATAAATTTTTTACACAATCTCTGACGCCAAAAGACATCATTTTCCATATAAATTAACTATAAAGTCCGCCATTTACAGAAATAACCTGGCCTGTTACATAGCTGGAGTCTTTTCCAACCAGGAAAGCCACCACACCGGCCACCTCTTCGGGTTCACCGAAACGATTCATCGGCACCATGGCTTTGTAATCGGCTTCATTTATGTCGTGGGTCATGTCGGTTTTAATAAAGCCCGGAGCTACGGCATTAACGGTAATGCCACGCTTGCCCACTTCCTGGGCCAGTGCCTTTGTAGCGGCAATAATGGCACCTTTAGAGGCGGAGTAATTGGTTTGTCCCGGCAGCCCTTTCAGGCCTGAGAGCGATACAATGTTCACTACACGGCCCTTGCGCTTGCTCAGCATGCTTTTCACCACATGGCGGGTTACATAATAGAAACCATCTACGGTAATATCCATCACACGGTGCCAGTCTTCAGGACTGATAAACACCATGATGTTATCTTTGCGGATCCCGGCGTTGTTGACCAGTACCGAAATAGATTTGTCTTTATTTTCGTTGATCCAGTTTTCTACATGCGCATCCACTTCGGCCTGGTTGCTCACGTCAAATTTCATCAGGATGGCATCCACGCCCTTGGCCTTTACAAGCTCCTGGGTCTTTTTCGCTTCCTCATCATTCGACATGTAATTGATGATGATGTTATATCCCATATCGGCAAGTCTGAGGCAGATAGCCTTTCCAATGCCACGACTGGCGCCGGTTACTAGTGCATATTCCATGTTATAAAATATCTATATGATTGTGAAAAATGTAATCCCTCACCGCTTTCACTTCTTTGTAATGCGGATGGTCTTCTTTAAATACAGGAAAAACAGCGCGGAGGTTTTTATAAATGTCTTTGGAGCGGCTCGATAAGCGGTCTTCCAGCTTCAGGTAATCAATGGCCTGTAATATAGTCATCCAATGAATGGCCAGTACTTCGTAGCTGTTGAGAATAACCTTTTTGCAGGCCAGGGCGGCATTGCTGCCCATGCTTACGATATCCTGGTTGTCGTTGTTGCTTGGTATGCTGTGTATATACATCGGGTTGCTGAGCATCTGGTTTTCGGCCGTGGTTGATGTGGCCGTAAACTGCACACCCTGCATACCGAGGTTAAGCCCGAGCACACCGTGGTTAACAAACGGAGGAAGTATGTTGTTTAACTTATCGTTCAATAAAAAGTTGAGCTGGCGCTCGCAGAGCATCGACAGTTTGGTAATGGCAATTTTAAGCTTGTCCATTTCCAGGGCCACATAGTCACCATGGAAGTTACCGCCATGGTATACATTCTTGCGCTCCCAGTCTACAATAGGGTTATCGTTGGCCGAGTTGATCTCGTTGATGAGCACTTCCCTGGCATAATTGATGGTATCGATGATCGGGCCCACAATCTGGGGCACGCAACGGATCGAGTAGTATTCCTGCATTTTTTCCACGAGTACATCCACTTCCACTTTCTGGTTGTAGTGATGTTCTTCGCGGCTTTTCACAAGCTTACTGTCGGCCAGGATCTCCTGGAGGGCTTTCGATACGGCATTTTGGCCGTAGTGATGTTTTACTTCGTTGAGCGGGGTCGAGTAGTGGTCGTCGAAACTTTGTACAAGCTCCATGATCACGGCTGAAGCCATAAGACTCCAGTCGACCAGGTTTTCGGCATAAATGACATTGAGCATGCCGATACCACTCATGGCGGATGTACCGTTCATCAGTGCAAGACCTTCACGGATGTGAATTTCCATGGGCTTCAGTCCTTCTTTTTCAAAGGCATCTTTGGTAGGCACAATGGTTCCGTTGTAATACACCTCGCCCTCGCCGATAAGGGTCAGGGCCAGGTGAGCCAGCTGTACCAGGTCGCCACTGGCGCCGAGGCCGCCATGCTCATAAATAACCGGTGAAATATTTTTATTGATCAGGTCCTTGATCAGCTCCAGGGTGTCGGGATGAATGCCTGCAAAGCCCTGCAGGAGCGTATTCAGGCGGGCCAGCATCACCGCTTTGCAATCGATTTCCGGAATGGGATTACCGGTACCGGAGCAGTGACTGCGGATGAGGTTATACTGTAATTTTACCTGGTCTTCGTGATTAATGCGATACTGAGCCATAGGCCCGAAACCGGTATTAATACCATAGATCAGCTTTTCGCGGGTAAACTCTTTCAAGAAATAATGACTGCGGTAAACCTTCCGTTGAGCTTCCTCATCGAGGTTCAGTTGCAGGTTGTTTATCAGTACTTTATAGAAGTCATCTGCGGATATTTTCTTATCTCCAATTTTAACCATAAGGCGTGTAATATTACAATATTACAAACATTTTATAATACGTGGCGTTGGGTATTTTAAATAATTTTCATTAAAAAACAGGAGGTAAATCAAGTATTTTGCGGTTTTATTCAATTTGAGAGTATATTTGCCCGATAAGTTAAACATGCCGTTTTTTACAAAAGATAACAAGACCGCTTTGGAGGCGATTGAACAGGCGCAGTGGATTGCATTTGCACCCATTGTGTTTCAGGCATCCAGGGCATTACGCGACCTGGGGATACTGGAAATTGTAATGGAAAGCAAAACCCATGGCGTAAGCCTGGAGGAAGTGGTACAAAAAACCGGTCTTTCGGAATACGGTGTACGTGTATTGCTCGAGGCTGGTCTTGGAATTGGCCTTGTTGTGAAAAACGACAACCTCTATACCATCACAAAAACAGGCCTTTTTATATTAAACGATGCCATGACCAAAGCCAACATGGACTTCACACAGGATGTGTGTTACGAAGGCATGTTTGGTCTCGATAAAAGCATACAAACCGGAAAACCTACCGGATTGAAGGTGTTTGGCGAATGGCCGACTGTGTATGAAGCACTGGCGCATCTGCCGCCAAAGGTTCAGCAAAGCTGGTTTACCTTCGATCATTATTATTCTGACAGATCTTTTGCCCCAGCATTGGTTGAATTGTTTAAGCGCAAGCCCAAACATATTCTCGATATAGGTGGAAACACCGGAAAATTCACCCTGAAATGTATGGCATTCGATGCCGATGTACGCATTACCATTCTCGATTTGCCGGGTCAGCTGGCCATGGCCAAATCAAACATCGCAAAAACAGAATACGGTTCGCGTGTCGACTATTTTCCGATCAATATTCTCGATGATGCACAACAATTTCCGAAAGGGGCCGATGCCATCTGGATGAGCCAGTTTCTCGACTGTTTCAGCGAAAACGAAATTGTAAGCATCCTGAAACGCTGTCATACGGCGCTTGCCACCGATGGCCGCGTATACATCATGGAGACATTCTGGGATCGCCAGAAATTTGAAACCGCGGCATTCAGCCTGCAGATGACTTCACTGTATTTCACCAACATTGCCAATGGCAACAGCCAGATGTACAACAGCGAAGTGTTTAACCGCCTGATCGATAAAGCCGGTTTTGTGATCGAAGAACAGATCGATAACATCGGCATCAGCCATACCGTACAGGTGTGCCGGAAAAAATAAAACGTTTTCGGGATTCTTACTTCAGGTTATAGTAATCCAAAATTTTTTGTTTGAGTATATAGTCGTAGCGCGCTGCGATCAGGTTCATGTGAGCCTTGTCGGCATTGGTTTTGGCAGTAATATATTCCACCGTGGTGATAGACCCGTTTTCGAATTTACTGGTAGCAATACGGTAGGATGCAGCATAGTCTTCGGCCTGTTGCTGAAGTACGATGTAGCGTTCATAAGAAGCATTCATGTCGTTGTATACCTGATCTATGGTCGATTGCATCCTGTTTTCAGCAGCGTGTAGTTGCCGGTCGGCGAGCTGTTTATTGATATGGGCGATATCCAGTTGTGTTTTGCCACGAAGTCCATTGAATAATGTAAACTGCAGGCTCAGCCCCACATAGGAGTTGAGGTTGTTGTGAAACTGTGTGTTGAATGGAATTTTACGGCTGTCGACCTGGTACTGAGGCGTGTATACAGTAAGCGGGTTGTTATTGTATACCACATAACTGCTTGTGGCAACATCCGAGGAGCCTGTAATTTGCTGGGTAAGTGCGGCATTTGAATAATTGGTGCCCAGGCTGCCGACGAGGCTGACTGTTGGAAATAATTGCCCGCGGGCAGCATAGAGACCTTTGCGGTAAGCTGATTGGCGGTAGCGCGCTGCTTTCATCAGCGGCATGTTGGCAAGGGCCTGCGACCGGATTTCGTTTCGGGGCTGCGTGTATGGCTTGAGGTCGGCTTCACTTCCCGCAGGTTCAAAGGTTATCTGTTCCGGTAAATACACATTCATAAGTTGCGACAGGGTGGTTCTCGCAGCATAGTTGGCGGCTTTCAGATTGATGAGGGTCAGTTTATCACCGGCCAGCTGCCCGCGCGTATCATAGAACACCGCGGGCGATATGGCCTGGTTTGACTCGAGGGTCTTGAGCCTTTCGGTTTGTTTCAGGCTGGCCTCAAGTTGTGCGGTGGCCTGCTTCACCTGTTCGGCTGTGCTGAGCACCTGCAGGTAAGCCAGTACCACACTGATGGTAAGGTCGAGTTTTGCCTGTTCTGCATCCATGTTGCCGGCTTTGTAATTCAGGCTGCTTTGCCGCAGATTATTGATCAGGCTGAGACCGTTAAATAGCGTCATGCCGGCGTTAAGTCCGTATTGCCCTGTGATGATTTCCTGGTTGATATAGCTGTTGGTATAAGGGTTAATGCTTTTTCCCTGGTTAATACCCTGATTGGCATAACCCGAAACAGAAGGGAACAACGAGGCTTCGGCCTGGTTAAGTCTGGCCTTGCCGATTCCGGCCTGCGCTTCGGCAGAGGCTATCGTACTGCTGTTGCGAATGGCAATGTCAATACACTGCTGCAGCGAATATTTCACCGTGTCCTGGGCATTGGCCGGAACAAAAGGGTTCAGGAATAATATAAAAATACAGATGCGTTTCATATTCAGTGTTTCAGTTGAATGCGGCCGTCGAGCAGCTCAATGATGCGTGAGCCATAGGCTGCATTTTTTTCGGAGTGGGTCACCTGCACAATCGTCACACCCTCTTCCTGGTTGAGTTTCAGGAAAAGATCCATGATCTCTTCGCCCTGCCTGGAGTTCAGGTTTCCTGTAGGCTCGTCGGCCAGGAGTAGTTTGGGTTTGGTAATCAGCGCCCGCGCTACACCTACCAGTTGTTGCTGACCACCGGAAAGCTGCGCCGGAAAAAGATCTTTTTTGGCTACCATGTTGAAACGGTCCAGCATATCGGAGACGATGGCTTTACGTTCCGGTGCCTTACAGTTCTGGTATAGCAGCGGTGTTTCCAGGTTTTCATAAACCGTGAGCTCATCGATGAGGTGGTAGGCCTGAAACACAAAGCCAATATGGTCTTTGTACAACTGTGAACGTTGTTTCTCTTTCAGCTGCCTTACAGATTGCTCCATGAACAGATACTCGCCATCGTCGGCAGTATCCAGCATGCCAAGCACATGGAGCAGTGTGGACTTGCCGGAGCCCGATGGACCCATAATAGAAATAAACTCTCCGGGTGCAATATGCAGATTGATGTCCTGGAGCAGGAAAACCTTATTGGCCCCCTGATTCACCCATTTGTAAATGTGTTTTAGGTCGATCATACGAATTATTATTCAGTGCGGATGCTTTTTACAGGATTGGCCGTAGCAGCCCGGAAAGCCTTATAGCCTACCGAGATCCAGGCAATACATACCGAAGACACAAAGGCCAGGGCAAATACCCCGACACCCATGTGAATGCGGAACACAAAATTCTCCAGCCAGCTGTTCATGTAATAATAAGCCAGAGGGGCCGCGATGGCAAAAGCAATGAGCAACAACCAGGTAAATTCTCTGGAGAACAATAAAAGGATGCTGCTGACGCGCGCACCCAGTACCTTGCGGATCCCCACCTCTTTGGTTTTCTGAACGGCCATAAACGATACCAGTCCGTACAACCCGAGCGAAGAAATAAGAATAGCCAGACCCGCGAATATTTTATAGAGCAGCGACATTTTGGTTTCCTGCTCATAGAACTGTTCTATCCGTTCGTCGAGAAAGCTCGCCGAATATACAAACTCGGGAAACTGACGGTTCCAGGCTTGACGCACAGATTCCTGTGTTTGAGCCATGTTACCTGTATGCAGTTTGGCCGACATGCGGTAGTAAAATTTACGTCCGGAGGCGATCATCAGGGGTCTGATTTCTTCGCGCATAGAGTTGGCATGAAAATCTTTCACTACGCCGCATATGGTTTTCCAGGCATTTCCGCCGGTACGCAATTCTTTACCTACAGCTTCTTCGGCCGACTTCAGTCCTAGTTTTTTCACGAGGGTTTCATTGATCACAATGCCGGTTACAGTGTCGCAGGCAGCATAGCCCTTACCGGCCAGGAATTGCAGGCCAAAGGTTCGGAAGTAATCACTGTCGGCATATTTCAGGTAAAGCGTATAATCTTCGTCGGGTTTATGATTAAACGCAAAATTAGTTCCCCAGTTGCTGTTCGACGAAGGCGGATCACTACAAAAAGAAACAGCCTTTACACCTGGAATCTGTAATAGCTGTTGCCTGAATGCTTCCTGCCGGCGGATCATACTTTCGTCGTCACTGCCATTCATCACCAGTATAGCATCTTTGTTGAACCCGAGATCGGCGTGACGTATGAAGCTCATCTGGGCTACTGCCACCAAAGTTCCGATAATCAGCAGTTGTGAAATGGAGAACTGAATAACAACCAGCACACGCCTTAATGATAATCCACCGATGGTGGTGGAGCTGATCCTGTTTTTGAGGGCCAGCACAGGCTTGAATCCCGAGAGGATCAGTGCCGGGTAAATGCCTGCCATGAGCGTGATAACGATAATGGCCACGAACAGAAAGAGGATATTCCGCAGTGTCAGAACCGGAAGGGTTTCTTCCATTGAAATCACATGGCGGAGGTATGGTGCCGCCAGGAAAGCCAGAGCAACAGCCAATCCGGCAGCAATAACAACCAGGATATTGGTTTCGCTGATCATTTGCCAAAAGAGCTGCAGGCGATAGCCACCAAGCACTTTGCGCACACCCACTTCTTTGGAACGCCCTACGGCCTGTGCTGTAGAGAGATTCACAAAATTGATGCAGGCCATCACGATGATCAGAAATGCAATCAGCGAAAGCGTGGTAAGCAAGGAACGGCTTGTAACATGTGTTCCGAGGTTCCCGATCACATCATCGAAATGCATGTCGCTGAGCGGGCGTAATATAATGCAGCGTTTGCTGGTACCCTGGTTTTTATAGTATTTTGCAGAGAGCGCGGTCAGTTGGGAATTGACCCTGGCAAGCTGTTCGCCTGGCGGGAACAGCATATACAGTTGAAAACTGCTGGTGATGTTGCCCCAATCGGAGTTATAACCATAAATAGGATTTCCATTAGGCGTATTTTTAATGGTAATGAATGAACCGACAACCTTCATGCGGAAATCACTGTTCATGGGCACATCCTCGAAGATACCGCCAACAGTACAAATAATCCGGTTGTCGATTTTAACCGAACGGCCCATGGCTTGTTTCCAATCGCCAAAGTACTTGTTGGCCGTACTCCGCGATAGCACAGCCATATTAGGTTGTGCCAGTACCATAGGACTTCCGCTCAGCCATTGAAATGCAAATACCTGAAAAAATTCAGGATCGGCATAAAACCCGCCATCGTCTTCAATAAATTTTTTGTCCTGTATGGTTTGTCCGCTGGCATCTGTAACGGCTACCTGGCAACCATAATTGCAAAAGAGAGCACCCGTTTTTATTCCGGGCAGGTCCTGACGTAATGCGTCAAGTGCCGGATAAGGGATTCCCGGATTATAGTTTTCGCCGTCCGGATACACATCTTTGGTTACGGGTTGGTAAATCCGGTTATAGTTAACCTGAAATTTATCAAAACTTGTTTCATATTGTATGATCGCAAAAATAAGCAGGCAGGTTGCTATGCCAACCGACAGACCAAGCACATTGATTATGGTATAAGCCTTATGGCGTTTCAAATGCCTGAGGGCCGTCTTGATATAATTCGTGAGCATCATGATTATTCGGTTCGTAAACTTTTTACTGGATTGGAACGTGCGGCTTTCAAAGCCTGGAAAGACACCGTAAACAGGGCAATGAGTGTGGCCAGGATCCCGGCCAGTGCAAAAAACCACCAGCGAAGGGCTATATGATATGGAAAGTCTTTGAGCCAGGAACCCGTGAGCCACCAGGCCAGTGGAGCAGCCACTATAAATGCAATAAACACCAGCCTGAGAAATCCAACGGACAGCATGGATGTAATGTTCATGACAGAAGCGCCCAGAACACGACGCACCCCAATTTCCTTGATCCGGTTCTCAGCCATGTAGGCCGATAAACCAAACAGGCCCAGGCATGAAATAAAAATGGTGAGACTGGCAAACAGCGTAGCCAGTGTTGCCATGCGATTCATATCGTCAAACTTGCGTGCATATTGCTCGTCGACATAATACAGGTTGCATGGAAATTCGGGGTTGTATTTTTTAAAGATGGCTTCAAGCGGGGCCAGATTACTGACCTGGGGATTCAGCCGTATGTTCACCACATTGAACCAGCCGCGGGCTCCTTCAATAATGATAGGTTTTGTGGGATGATACGGTGAGTTAAGAATAAAATCCCGGATGACCCCGATTACATGAAGCGGCACGTCCCCGTCTTTCACAATCTTTCCGACAGGGTCTTTGAAACCCATGGCTTTTGCTGCCGATTCATTAATGATAATGGCGTCCGAATCTGTCGGAAACTGTTGCAGATCAAAATCTCTGCCGCTCAGCAACTGCAGGCCTGCGGTTTTCACAATATGTTCATCCGCACAAAAACGATCGAAATCTGTTTTATCGTTGGGGTCTTTACCTTCCCATACAAAGCCCCAGCTGTCGCTCCAGCCCTCTGTGAGCGGCGAACTGGTTTTGGTAACAGAAGTCGCGAGGTCAGCAGCGATGATCTCCTGCCGGAGCGCATGGTAGTTTTTATCCAGATCCTTGCTCAGGAAATGATATACCAGTCGGTCCTTGTTATAACCCACCTGGCGTTCGCTGACGTAACGGATCTGCTGACGCACAATGATGGTGCTGGTGATTAAAACAATAGCGAAAACAAACTGCAGAACCACCAGCACTTTACGTGGTGTGACCAGGGCACCAACCTTGCGGAAAGTACCTTTGAGTACACCAACCGGGTTGAACGACGACAGATAAAATGCAGGATAGAAACCAGCCAGAAGTCCGGTGAGCAGGATAAAAGCGATGCAAAGGACCCAGAATACAGGCGAGCTATATGGAACGAACAGGCGTTTCATACAGAGTTCATTGTAAGCCGGCATGGATATTTGCACAATAATAATGGCCAGCACAAAACTGATGAATGCCAACAATGTTGTTTCTCCCAGAAACTGCTTTACAAGAGAGGAACGCATGGCGCCAACGGTTTTTCGGATGCCGACTTCCTTGGCGCGTTTTTCACTTCGCGCAGTGCTGAGGTTCATGAAATTGATGCAGGCAATAAGCAGAATAAACCCGGCTACAATGCCAAACAATGTTACCAGTTCGATCTTGCCGCCGCTTTCTACACCGTCTTTAAAACTGGAATAAAGGCGCCAGCGTTCCATCGGGTACAGGAACATATCGTAGGGGTCGCTGTCGCGTGCATAGTTGCGACGAAGATCTTTTACTTTTACCTGGAGGTTATCAATGGAGGCATGTTCTTTCAGCAGCACATACGTGTGTGTGGAGTTATTGCCCCAGTTGTTATCCTGCCCATTGAGTTCTTCGTGTAATGACCAGGGCATCAGGTACTCAAACTGAAAGCGGGTATTATTGGGGGGCGTATTGATAAGCCCCGTAACGGTGACCCCATATTCATTGTCGATCCGGATCACTTTACCTACAGGATCTTCGTGACCGAAAATTTTTTCGGCCAGTTCCGGTGTCAGTAAAATGGAGTGAGGATCTTTGAAAACGGTATTGATGTTGCCGCTGATCAGCGGAAAATCAAACATGCTCAGAAACTCCGGATCCACCATATTGCCGCGGGCCGACAGTTTTTTATCGCCTACGGAAAGGAAACGTTCATTGGGCCAGTCGACATGTGTGACCGCTTCTATTTCCGGAAAGTGTTGACGAAGCGTTGGTGCTGCCACAACCGGCGTTACATTCCAGCATTCCAGTTTACCGCTCCAGATGGACTTATTCCAGAGTTCGTAGATGCGTTCCTTTTTGCTGTGATACCGGTCGTAGCTCAATTCATTGTGTACCCACAATGCCAGCAGCATAAAAGCCGACATGCCAATGGCGAGGCCCAGTATGTTGATCACAGAAAAGGTCTTGTTGCGGAGCAACTGACGAAACGCTATTTTGAGATAGTTTTTAAACATGATGAAACGTATTATTCGGATTTAAGACTTCTGACAGGGTTCATGCGAATGGCTTTGATTACCTGGAACGAGGCAGATGCCAGTACCATAAGAATAAGAATGAAAACGGAAGGCAGAAAAAGAAACCAGCTGAGCTCAATGCTATTGGCATAATTCTGTAGCCAGTGTTTCATAATAATATATACAAGGGGTATGGCAATCATACTGGCAATGCCCAGCAGAATAAAGTATTCGCGGGTCAGCAGGCGGAACAGGGTTGTAGCTGATGCGCCAATGACCTTGCGGATCGCCACTTCTTTGGAGCGTTGCAGAACACTGTACATGGTAAGTGCAAAAAGACCGATGCAGGCTATAACAATGGCGAGGGATGAAAAGAAAAGGAAGATACTGCCAAACTGTGTGTCGGCTTTAAACTGATCGTTGTACTTGTCGTCCTGGAACGTGTATTCAAAGGTGCTGCCGGGATAAAATGTTTTCCATGTTTTTTCGATATAGGCCAATGTTCTGTGCATGTCCTTTGTATTGACCTTTACAGATACCACATTGGAGAGTTCCGGTCCCGGAAAATACATATAGGCCATGGGCAAATAATCTTCCTTGACCGAACGCTGGTGAAAATCTTCTATCACGCCCACAATCGTGTGGGTATACTTCCAGCCCTCATTATACACCTTTTGGTTAATGGCATCTTCGGGCGAGTTATAGCCCAATGTTTTCAAAGCTTTTCGGTTAATGATAAGCTCCAGGTAATTTTGATGCGGGAGAAAATTGCGCCCGGCAATAACCTTCAGTCCATAAAGCGGGATGAAATCCTCGTCGAAGAAATTACTGTAAAGCAGGAGGGACGAACGGTTGGTGGAGTCGCTTTGTTTCACAAAGCCCTGGCTGTAATTAATGGTTTCGCCGGGAACATAACGCGATATGCAGACTTTTTTAATGGTAGGATCCTGGTTCAGTGTCGCTTTAAATGCATCGAGCTTTTCCATCCAGGTCGTATCAAACACGTAGGGTTTCTGGAGCAGCACGGTTTGTTCGATATCTACGCCCCGCTCCTCATTCTTCATATATACCACCTGCTTGTATACCACAATGGTGCCGGTGATGAGGATAAAGGAAATAAGAAACTGAAATGACAAAAGTGTTTTCCGCATCATAAAACCTTTACCGGATTTGGATTGCACCTTGCTTTTCAGCACCGTTACCGGACTTATGGCCGTGAGGATAAAAGCCGGGTAAAGACTGGCCAGTAAGGCTCCGCCGAGAGTCGTCAGTATGAAAATGATCCATATCGATGGGGTATGCCATATTTCCGGGCGAATAGCCATACCCGTATAGGCACTAAAATAGGGTGCAGCAAGGTATGCCATGAGAACCGCCAGCCCAAGCGAAATCAGGTTCAGCAACAGCGCTTCCAGGATGAACTGGGAACGGATCTGTGTTTTGAATGCACCGGAGACCATACGGATTCCAACTTCCTTAAACCGCTCGAAGCTCTGTGCAGCCGACAGATTTATGTAATTGATCCAGGCAATCACCAGGATGAGAACAGCAATCACAATAAAGAAACGCACAGACTGCTCACTGCCGTTGGCTTCGAGCTCCGAATCAAAATGTGATCCGAGATGTATGCTGGTAAGCGGTTGTAACAGAAATTGTTTGTCATGATTTTTATTTTTCAAATAGGGCCCGATTTTCTCCTGCACCATACCAACAAATTTTTGTTCCAGCAACGCCGCATCTGCGCCGGGTTTCAGCTTGATATAGGTGTAATTGGTTTCACCCGAATCCCAATCGGTTTCCAGGTAAGGCGCTACATGTTTAAACATAAAACGAAACGGGATCAGGATATCGAATTTAAGATGTGTGTTTTCGGGTACATCCTGAAATACACCCGTTACCTTCAGGCTGTATGTATCGTTCAGCTTCAGCGTTTTATTCAACGGGTCTTCATTACCGAAAAACCGTTTAGCCATGCTTTCAGAGAGTACCACAGAGTTTAGCTCCGACAGTGCTGTTTTAGCATCACCCCGCAACAGCTTATACGAAAAAACTTTAAAGAAATCTTCCGAGGCAAAAAAGCCCTGTTCCATGCGCGACTTATAGCGGTCGTTGGCCAGTATTCCATCCAGGTCATCGCGGTTGAGTTGCGTCATGCTTTCCACTTCCGGAAACATCGATTTAATCGCTTCGCCTACAGGACCGTTTGTAACAGCCATACGTTCCATGTATTCGCCGGCCCTCAGGTTGTCGCAGCGCACACGGTATATACGGTCTGCATCCTGGAAATACGTGTCGTAACTATACTCATTAGATACATGTAAAAACAATATCAGTGCCGACGAAAGCCCAAGGCATAATCCCGCTACATGAATGAATGTGAGGAGTCTGTGTTTGAACAGATGTCTCAGGGCCAGCTTTATATAATTTTTAAACATGTTCTGTTTTTCTGGGAGTTCAGAGTCGGATATTCTGTGTAACAATTTGTCCGTCGAGCATATTGATAATGCGGTGTGTATACCGTGAGTCGTGCTCGGAGTGAGTTACCATCACAATGGTGGTTCCCTGCTCATTCAGATCTGTAAGCAGTTGCATGACTTCACTGCCATTACGCGAATCAAGGTTTCCGGTAGGCTCATCGGCGAGAATCAGTTTGGGCTTGTTTACCACCGCCCGGGCCACCGCCACACGTTGCTGCTGACCGCCTGATAACTGCTGGGGATAATGGTTACGGCGATGGGCGATCTGGATTTTATCGAGCACTTCATCTACAATACGCTTGCGTTCGCTACTGCTTACACCGGTGTATATCAGTGGCAGCTCCACGTTTTCGTACACGGTCAGCTCATCGATCAGGTTAAAGCTCTGGAATACAAAACCAATGTTATGTTTGCGCATTTCAGCACGTTTACGCTCATTGAATTTCGACACATCCACGCCGTTAAACATAAAACTGCCTCCATCCATATCGTCGAGCAGACCGATGATGTTGAGGAGTGTGGATTTACCACAGCCCGAGGGCCCCATAATGGCTACAAACTCACCTTCCCGGATATCGAATGAAATGTTGTTCAATGCTACCGTTTCAATTTCTTCGGTGCGGTATACTTTTTCGAGTTGATTAACTTTGATCATGTTGCAGATATTAATGTCGTTTTACTTCTTTTTATTTTTCGCTTTTTAAAACAAGCTCCTGTGTGTTTTCATACATATCATAGGCTGAGGTAATCACCCGGTCGCCCGGCCGGAGACCCTGTAAAACCTCGTAATACTCCGGGTTCTGTCGTCCCAGCTGAACATCCACCCGGTAGGCTTTGCTACCATCGTCATTCACCTTAAACACCCAGTTACCGCCGCTTTGCTGATAAAATCCACCTTTGGCAAGAAGTACAGCCTGGGTTTCGTCGCTCAGGGCCAGGCGGATCTGAAGCGACTGTCCGCGACGTATATCTTTCGGGGCTTCGCCCTCAAACACCATGTCAACCTGAAATTTTCCGTTCTTTACCTGCGAATATACTTTCTGTATGGTCAGGGAATAAGCTTTACCCGCAAAACTGAACTCACCTTTGAGTCCACTGTAAATCCTTGAAATATAGTGTTCGTCAATATCCACCCGAACCTTGAATCCGCTGGTTACATCTATCTGCCCGATACGTTCACCTTTGTTTTTATTCTGTCCGATCTCTGCATCCAGCGATGTCAGTTGACCGTCTATCGGGGCGCGAACCACCAGATCTTCGACCTTGCGGCGCATGATCTTCAGTGCCTGTTCGGTGCGTTTGTAAGATTCGCGGGCCTGATTCATTTCCTGTTGCGTTGTTGCAGAATCCTGTTTCAGAATTTGTTCGGTCAGTTTTTTCTTTTGCTGGTAATAAGTATAGTTGTTTTCCGATTGCTTGTATTCCTGCAATGAAATGGCCTGCTGGTCATATAGTTTTTTATTAAGCGTATAAACACGCTGGGCTTCCCGGAAACCGTTATCAACATCGGTACCTTGATTCAGTTTCATGATCGTGTTTTGCTGCGCGGCATTTCGCGAAATCTGCATTTGTGTCAGCAGGTTGAATACGGAAGTTTCCTGATTGGCAAGGCTTAGCTCCAGGTCTGTATTCGAGAGACGCAGAATGGGATCGCCTTTTTTGAGGACAGCACCGTCTTCGGCAAACTTCTCTTCTACATGTCCACCCTCGGCCACATCAAGGTAAATCGTTGTTAGTGGCAACACAATACCATTCACAGGAATGAACTCACGGAATGGGCCTTTTTTAACTTCGCTGATGGTAAGCCTGTCGGTATTGACATTCAGCTTGCTTTTTCCGGTACCCAGGTAAAAGCTACCGCCGACAAGCAACACCAGGATGGCAACACCCATGATAGTCCAGATACGTTTTTTACTCCATCTCTTCTTTTCAATAATCCGATCCATTTCAGTGCCGTGTTTTTTATTTCAGGTAATGATAACCAATTTTGCAGCTTTCATAAACGCTGCCGGGTTCAAATCTGTGCAAGACTTATTAAAACCACCCCCCGGCAGCGTCTGTTGGTAAGCAACACCTCTGTGCTATGTCAACACCGTGCCAAAGCCTGCAAACATTGATTTTCAGACATTTAAGTTTTTACCATGTGACTACCCGTGTACGCTACCGCACACAAAGTGTTCGCTTTTGATACACATTTTCAAAACACGAATATCTCATCATTTTTTAAATCAGGTAATTAGCTTTATGGTATATTTATCGTAAAGAATTTTCTGTATGAATATGAAGCATGCTACCATATTGGTACTGGACGATGACAAGGATGTGTTGACGGCCATTGCCATGCTCCTCAAAAAAGAGGTGAAAGAGGTTATTACAGAAAAGAACCCGGAGAACCTGCCCAACCTGTTGAAAAAACAGGCTATTGATCTCATCCTGCTCGACATGAATTTTCACGCCTCGATCAATACGGGCAATGAAGGTATTTTCTGGTTGAAGCATATACGCGATCATAAACCGCAGTTGCCTGTGATCATGATCACGGCCTACGCCGATATTGATCTGGCTATCCGGTCGCTGAAAGAAGGAGCTTCCGACTTTATTGTGAAGCCCTGGAATAATCAGAAACTGCGAGAGGCTGTCGAAGAGACGCTTCGTAAAAAGGACCTCGAAAAATCAATGGTTCAGGAAGACTTCACTGATCTGGGCCTGCTGGGCGAAAGCCCGCTGATGAGAGATCTGTTTCATAAACTCGATAAGGTGTCGCCCACGGATGCCAACATTCTGATCCTTGGCGAGAACGGAACCGGAAAAGATCTGATCGCCAAAGCCATTCACCAGCGCTCTCTGCGATCAGCAAAGCCTTATGTGAAAGTGGATGTAGGTGCGCTCACCGAAACACTTTTCGAAAGCGAATTGTTCGGTCACCGCAAAGGAGCTTTTACCGATGCGCGTGAAGACAGGGCCGGACGATTTGAAACAGCGGATCAGGGAACACTTTTCCTGGACGAGATAGGCAATATTTCCCTGCAGCAACAGGCGAAACTATTATCGGTGCTGCAAAACCGGCAGGTGATCCGCCTGGGAAGCAATACCCCGGTGAGTGTAGACATTCGTCTTGTTTGTGCCACCAACCTCCCGCTGCAGGAACTGGCCAACGAACAGAAATTCCGCAAGGACCTTATTTACCGCATCAATACTGTTGAAATTGTTGTGCCGCCTTTACGGGCACGCCAGGGAGATATCGAATTACTGGCCAGGCATTTCTTGAAATTTTATGGCAGTAAATATTTCAAACCCAATATAACGATTGTGCCCCAGGCTCTGAAACGTTTGCAGGAATATCATTTTCCGGGCAATGTGCGCGAACTGCAATACATTATCGAGCGCGCCGTTATCATGTCCGACTCGGAAGCCCTGCAGGCTGCAGACCTCATTTTTTCACCGATAGAAACAAGTGCCGCAACAGGCATCGAACTGGAAAGTGAAACAAAACTGAGCACCATTGAGAAACAAACCATTCTGCGGGTCATCGAAAAAAACAATGGTAACATTTCGAAAGCCGCACGGGAACTGGGAATTACACGCACTGCTTTATACCGTCGCCTGAGCAAATATGAAATCTAAGAAATTCGGCTGGAATATTCTTTGGCGCCTCATCCTGGTTTTTGGGGTTATGCTGGCAGCATCGTATGCATTCGTACGTGGCTGGTATATGCTGGAGTTTGTGATAGCGCCCCTGTTGATTTTTTTGTTCATCGACTACTACCGCTTTTACCGGAAGGCTCAGACAGAAATCGAACAGTTTGTGGAATCGATCCATTATCGCGACTTTTCACGTCACTTTGAAGTGAAACGTGCGCCGGCCGAATTGCAACCATTTCGCAGTGGCTTCAACGAAATCAATAGTACCTTCAAGGTAATCAGCAAGGAAAGAGAAACACAATACCTGCATCTCAAAACCATCCTGGAAATGGTTGATACAGGCATCCTCTCGTACGATGTACATAACGGAGAAATTTTATGGATGAATGAGTCACTGAAAACTCTTTTGCAGATTCCCTATCTCAAAACCATTCACTCGCTCGAAAAACGAAATGCCGGTTTGTATAGTGATATTGTTGGACTGAAATCCGGAAGCCAACAAGTAAGTGTCATCGACAATAAACGGAATAAAACAAAGATCCTCTTATCGGCTACAACCTTTGCCAATGAAGACAGAACGTATAAGCTTATCGCATTTCAAAATATCAATGAGGCCCTCGACGAATCGGAATCACAGGCCTGGCAAAAACTGCTCAGCGTACTTACACATGAAATTATGAACTCTGTTGCACCGATTTCTTCACTGGCCGAAACGCTTAAACACCGCATTCAGGACTCAAACGAAAACCAGGAAGTTTCGCGCGAAGCACTCAACGATATCGACATGGGAATTACCACCATTCAAAAACGCAGCGAAGGCCTCCTTAAGTTTACCGAAACTTATCGAAGCCTCAGCAAGATCACCAGGGCCAATGTCTCCAGGGTATTGTTGATCGAGTTGTTTGAACATGTTCAGCAACTCATGCAACCAACACTGGAGAAAAAACGAATCAGTCTGGAAGTGATCCTGCGCGATCCTTTTCTGACCATTGATGCGGATGCCAGCCTGGTAGAGCAGGTACTCATCAATCTTCTGCTCAATGCAATTGACGCGGTGAAGGATGCATCACAGCCAAGAATCACCATCCAGGCTGAATTATCATCCAATGCCCGGCCCGTGATCCGTGTTTCTGATAATGGTGCAGGCATTCCCCAGGACATCCTGGACAAGATTTTTATTCCGTTTTTCAGCACCAAAAAAACAGGAAGCGGTATAGGGCTCAGCCTTTGCAAACAGGTCATGATGCTTCATAAAGGCAGCATCCATGTGCAGTCGGTGGAGGGAGAAGGTACTGTGTTTATTTTAAGTTTTTAGAGAGCCATTGAGAATCCATACCTTTGTGGCATGCATGATATCTCAAACACAGACGATGTAACCCGACTTGTTAAGACTTTTTACGGAAGCCTGCTGCAGATCGAAGAGATCAAGCCGGTATTTGCGGGGATTGATTTTGATGCACACATGCCGCACATGGTGGCCTTTTGGGAATTTGTGTTGCTCGACAAAACAGGTTATACCACCAATGTATTCGACAAGCATGTAAATCTCCCTATCAAAGAAGAGCATTTTGCGATCTGGCTGAAAACCTTTACCGATACGGTACATAGCCTCTTTCAGGGCGAGAAGGCTGATCTGGCAGTCAGCCGCGCCAATTCCATTGCCTTTACATTTCAACATAAACTGAAAGCGATGGGGAAAATTTAATGCGATTAAAAGTCGAAAGAAAACTCAACTCCAAGGACATGTAATTCGGTACGATTTTCAATATTGTACTCATGTTGCATCAGGTAATACAGCCCGACGGTAGTTTGCCTGGAAAGTTTGTAATCACAGCCTGCCTGATAACGGTTGCGGTGAAATGCCCTATCATATCTAGGATTCCGTGGGTCTCTTATTTGATAACGTAACTCAATAGCAGCATAAGGGCTGAGCCGTTTGGTGAGTAGATACTTCAGTGTGAATTTACTTCTGGAGAACCACTCAGATTGCTTACCCATTTTACTTCTACCATAATCCTTTACTTCACTCTGAAAGCGTTGCCTGTACGAAAATCCGAAACGTCCGCGACTCTTACGATACAATAGATCTAACATCATACGGTGCCGGAAGCTGACTGGCTGATCATAGATATATTTTTGAATATGCCTGTAGGAGAGGGTGGCACGGAATGACTTGGAGATCGCATACTCTACACCCAGATCTGTATAAGTCAAATTCAGTTGAGTATAGTTTTCCATTAGCCGAAGTTCTTCAGTTAACACCAGGGAGGTTTTCTTAAACAGTTTATGTTTTAGGTTGAAGGTATTCCACATGCAAGCATCCCTGAACACGTCACGGGTTTGTGCATGTGACTGAACAATCAGTAAACAAAACAATATAACTATCCACCTGAACTTCATGTGTCACGTCAATTGTATACCACAATATCAGGGATTTCAACCACCTGTTTTTTACCCGTGATCACCACTTCGCGAATCACCGAGATTTCTGCCGAATTTCCATGTGGGTCCTTCGATACTGCAAAGACTTTATAGGTCCCGGGCCGAAGGTATGGAAACTCATAGGAGCCGTCATAAGAAGTTTTTACATTGTCGCCAACAACGTTTTCTTCGCCATAAGTAATAAACACGTTTTCGCCCTGTAGGTAGTATTCACTCAGAATACTGGTGAAATTACTGTTATAATTTTTAACATACACCTTCCCTCGGATTTTAGCTTTACCACCAGGTCCTGGAGCTTTTTTACAGGCCGAAAAAGCCAATAGCAAAGCCATGAAACCGAAAGCAATGATTGATCTCATCCTCATAGTTTTTGGAAAAAATTGATTGCACTGAAGATACGTTTTTATCAATACACGGAAAAACCATTCCCTCATTAAATCAGTGAATTGACGGATAAAAAGGAGGTGTAAAAGTGTTTCACTGAAATTAAAGACGGCGGTGAGCGTTCAGGCTTATCCATCGCCTTTACATTTCAACATAAACTGAAAGCGATGGGAAAAATTTAATGAAGCACAGGCCATGTTTTATAACGGCAAACACATCTGAAACCAGTAAAACAATTTATGGATGTATCGTTGAAGAAATTCTGTCGTTTAATGACAGCGCAAGAGTCTTTAAAAGAACCGCCAAAAGTAATTCCGGCCTGAGAGGTCATCTCGCGTATATTCCCCTGAAGGTGTGTTATATAAGGAGGACACCCATAGCAAATAGTGGCAGCCGTTGGATCAGGGCCATAAGGAATGGTGTCATTTTTGAACGGAATATTATCGTAACAACGCAATGTTAGCGTTTCGCGGCAACGGTATTTTTTATAACATCGGCGTGGTGGTTTACCATTGAGAGAGTCCAGATGGTTCAGAGACCACATATATACCGTGGAATCGGGTAATGTATACTCGGGATAATAAATAATATGAGGCCTCGCCTTCTTCAGTGGATATTGACCGATGAAGTAGCGTTCAATGGTAAAACAAGAATCCGGCGTGGGCGAAGACCGATGATCGATAACGCCTTCGCTTATCAGGATATATTCCATTACACGGTCCGAGCGCCACTTGCAAAATAGTTTTGCCTGGTCGTAGCTGACCCCAACTGCTGGATAATCGCGGTAAGCAGGGTGAGTCAGGTAATAAGCAGTCAGTGAGAAATAGGACCTGCCAAGATCAGCCCAAACCGTTTGATCCGGGCAGACCTTTTTGTATTCTTCGGATTCAGCGCCGTAAGTATATTTCACCCACCATACAAATTCATTATAACTGAAATTGCTGACTTCGGCCTCATCTATAAAAAGATTTTTTCCTATACATACAGTGCCCGCCGGAACAGGCATCTTGTCTGTTGGAAATGGTTTGTTTGGTAGGTGAAAGTGCCTGTAATAATCTCCGGAACATCCGGATATAAATACAATCAGAAAAGGCAGAATTTTTTTCATGAGTGCAGGAAGGCAATTAAACACATAAAGTGATTTCTCCTGAGACGGGACAGGATAAACTTAGTTTACAAACTTCTTCATCACCGGAGCCATATTGGCGGGTACATCTTCATCCCAGGCACCACCGTCAATTTTTTTAAGGCTTGTTCCCGAAGCATCTACTTTGATAAAAGTGGGGAAGGCCGATACACTGTATTTCTTGGTGATATGTTCCTGCGCAGCATCAAGATCGGCATCGATCATAATAAAGGTCACATCACGAAGTGCATCCTGCATCAATGAATCGATGAGCGATGATTTGAATTTCTTACATGGCGCACACCAGGTGGCTGTGAAAAATAAAACAGGCTTGCGCTTGGCGTTCAGCTCCGCCTGGATGAGCGACACAAGCTTTCCGCTGTGTTTCGCGTCGCCATAATAATCAATCGTCTTAATGGTAGATGCCCGATCACTCGTCATGAAAGAAGACAATACAAGCAGCAGAACCGCTGCCATGGAAAAGAGGCGGAACACAGCTGTTTTTTTCATGTCGGAAGAAATTAGTTTTTATACAACACGTCTTTCACTGCTTTCACCGTACGTGTCACATTTGGCAAGGATGCTTCAATGAGGGTCGGTGCATAAGGGAGTGGAACGTCGGCACTGGTCACACGGCGGATCGGCGCATCGAGGTAATCAAAAGCATCTTTCTGCACGCGGAATGTAATCTCGGAGGAGATACTAGCCAATGGCCAGGCTTCTTCCACGATCACAAGGCGGTTGGTTTTTTTCACCGAGTTGATCACCGTGTCATAATCAATCGGGCGAACCGTACGAAGGTCAATCACTTCAGCACTGATGCCTTCTTTCTCCAGTTCGGCAGCAGCAGCCATCGCCACTTTCAGTATTTTTCCGAAAGAAACAATGGTTACATCGGTTCCGGCTTTTTTAACATCGGCCACCCCCAGTGGAATGATATATTCTTCTTCAGGTACCTCCATTTTATCGCCATACATCTGCTCACTTTCCATGAAAATAACAGGATCATTGTCACGGATAGCCGATTTCAGGAGGCCTTTGGCGTCGTAGCCATTGCTTGGCACAACGACTTTTAAACCCGGGCAATTGGCATACCAGTTTTCAAAAGCCTGGGAGTGCTGCGAACTCAGCATCCCCGCACTGGCTGTAGGACCACGGAAAACAATCGGAACATTATACTGGCCACCGCTCATGCTCAGCATTTTGGCAGCGGAGTTGATCACCTGGTCAATAGCTACCAGAGAAAAGTTAAAGGTCATGAATTCAACAATCGGTCGTAAGCCGTTTGTGGCAGCACCTACCCCGATTCCGGCAAAACCAAGCTCGGCAATAGGAGTGTCAATCACCCGTTTAGGGCCAAATTCGGCCAGCATGCCTTTACTCACTTTGTAGGCACCATTATATTCGGCCACCTCTTCGCCCATTAAAAAAACGGTTGAGTCACGGCGCATTTCTTCACTCATGGCTTCGCGTAAGGCTTCTCTGAATTCTATAACTCGCATAGGTATGTTTTAAAACACAGCAAAAATAAGGTTTTATGTTTAAAATGAGTGGCAAATCCGCCATAAAGATTTTTTGCACAAGCACCTGCTTTTTTTATCTTTGCACACCTATAAAAAATCCTTTTTATGAAGATATTGGTTCCCATCAGTAACGTACCAGACACCACCACGAAGATCAGTTTTGCCAATGGTGATACGGAGTTCAACAAAGCGGGTGTTCAGTTCATTATTAACCCTTACGACGAGTGGTATGCACTGGTTCGTGCCCTGGAGCTTAAGGAAGCCGGTAAGGCTGAGAAAGTAACCCTGATTCATGTTGGCGGTGCCGACAGCGATGCAACCATCCGCAAGGGCTTTGCCCTGGGTGCCGATGATGGCGTTCGTGTAGACGGGGAAGGCGATGCCTTTTTTGTGGCCGAACAGATTGCTGCCTATGCCAAAGCCAATGGGTATGATTTGATCCTGGCTGGTAAAGAAACCATCAATTTCAATGGTTCGTCGGTAGGTGGTATGATCGCCGGGTTTATGGACCTGCCCTTCATTTCA
>JAFDXR010000023.1 GCA_018267825.1 Bacteroidota bacterium
ATCCGCGTCAATCTGCGAGAAAAACCCTCAACACTAATCCAGGGCAAGCAAGCCTCGTCCATTTTAACGCATTTAAACAATCCTTTATCCCCACATAATCAGATTAATACTAATTTTACGGCATTGAAATTTACATTACAACATAACGACCCTCAATCGAAAGCGCGTGCCGGACTTATAGAAACCGATCACGGCCCGATTGAAACTCCTATTTTTATGCCGGTTGGCACGGCAGCTACGGTAAAAGCCGTTCATCAGCGGGAGTTACGCGATGATATCAAAGCGCAGATCATCCTCGGAAATACATATCATCTGTATCTTCGCCCCGGACTCCAGGTTCTCGAAAATGCAGGTGGACTGCATAAGTTCAATGGCTGGGAACGCCCTATCCTTACGGATAGCGGAGGTTACCAGGTATTTTCCCTGGCGCACCAGCGAAAACTGACCGAAGAAGGTGCTGTATTCAAATCACACATCGATGGCAGTAAACATTTGTTTACCCCCGAAAATGTCATGGATATCGAACGTACCATCGGGGCCGACATCATGATGGCTTTCGACGAGTGCACGCCTTATCCATGCGAATACAAATACGCTAAAAACTCCCTGGCACTGACCCATCGCTGGCTCGACCGTTGCATCAAACGATTCAATGAAACCGAGCCGAAATACGGGTATTCGCAGGCGCTGTTTCCAATTGTTCAGGGCTCAGTGTATAAAGATCTCCGGGTGCAGTCTGCTGAATTTATCGCTTCCAAAAACGCCGAAGGAAATGCGATAGGTGGTTTATCTGTGGGTGAACCGGCCGAGGAAATGTATGCCATGACCGAAGTGGTTTGCGATATACTGCCAAAAGACAAACCCCGCTACCTCATGGGCGTTGGTACTCCTGCCAACATACTGGAAGGCATAGCCCTGGGTGTGGATATGTTCGATTGTGTAATGCCTACACGTAATGCAAGGCATGGTCTCCTGTTTACACAGAACGGTATTATCAATATCAAAAACGAAAAGTGGAAAAACGATTTTTCGCCACTCGATGAAAACGGGACCAGTTATGTAGATCACGCGTATTCAAAGGCATATCTGCGGCATTTACTGATCTGTGAAGAATTGCTGGCCGCACAGATTGCCAGCGTGCACAATCTTTCCTTCTACCTCTGGCTGGTTGGCGAAGCCCGCAAACAGATTATAGCAGGTACTTTTTATGAGTGGAAAAATAAAATGGTGAAACAGGTTACGCAACGTCTTTGATATTCCAGGCATCATAGGCAATGCTTTGTCATGTCGAGCCTGTGCTTCCGCTAAAGCTTTAGCGACACGCGGGTCGAGACATCTGTTTGAAAGCCGGAAGAACCTTTGTTAACGAAATATGCTTAAAATACTGGATATATACATACTCAAGCGTTTCATGGGAACATTCCTGTTCTCCATTGCCCTGATGTTGTCTATTTTCATTGTGTTCGACATCTCCGAAAAACTCCAGGATTTTATAGCCGAAAAAGTGCCCCTGAAAGAAATCATCCTGGAACATTACCTCAATTTTATTCCTTATTACGGCAACCTCTTCAGTCCTTTATTCACATTTATTTCCGTTATATTATTTACCTCGCGCATGGCTTCCCGCACCGAGTTTGTTGCCATGCTCAGCAGTGGTACAAGCTTTACGCGAATACTACGTCCCTATATGATCGGCGCAGCCATCATTACCTTCGGCTCTTTATTCCTCAATCACTTTATTATTCCGCGGGCCAATAAGGTACGTATCGCTTTCGAAGACCGTTACATCAACAATGGGTATAGTACCGAAGAGCGTAATATTCATAAACAGATTGCCCCCGGCACCTTTCTCTACCTCGAAAGCTACGACAACCGTGTGAATACAGGCTATCGCATTTCACTCGAAAAAGTCGTGAACAACAGGCAAACCTATATGCTCAAGGCCGAGACCATGAAATGGGACAGTATAAAATCCCTTTGGATGCTCAGTGATTTTTTCGAACGGACACTCGTCGAAGCTGATACCATTACTGGCGGACTTACCAAACCATTTTATAAGGAAACCCATAAATTCGGCGCCAGTCGCCCGCTTAAGATCGATTTCTCACCGAAAGACATGTGGCGTTTTGAGAGTAAGATTGAGGTCATGCCGTATTTTGAACTGAAGGAATATATCGCCAAAGAACGCATGAAAGGCTCAAGCCGTATCGAGTTTTTTGAAGTCGAAATGTATAAGCGCACCGCCTTTCCCTTTGCTACGTTCATCCTTACCATTATTGGCGTTTCCATTGCCTCACGTAAGATCAGGGGAGGAGTGGGGCTGCACATTGCTGCCGGGCTTGTATTGAGCATGGCTTACATACTCTTTATGCATATTTCCACCACATTTGCCACGTCTGGTATGATGTCGCCGATAATTGCCGTTTGGATTCCGAATCTTATTTTTGCACCGGTTGCCTTTTACCTTTATAAAAACGCCCAGCAATAGGTAATCGCGGGGCTTATCAAAACAAACACGATACACTTATGCTCCAGGCTTTTAAAACATATTTCCAGCAGCACCCGCTTCGTACAGCGCTTTTTCTTGGTCTTTTCTTTCGCATGCTGGCGGTTATTTTCGCCAAGGGTTTTGGTTGGCACGACGATCACTTTCTTATTATTGAAGCGTCTCAGTCCTGGGTCGATGGCTTTGATTACAACAACTGGCTCCCCTCGGCAACAGACCCTACGAGGATTCCGCAGGGCCACAGCTTTTTCTATGTAGGCATCCATTACCTCCTGCTTAAGGCGATGACCGTATGTGGGTTTACCGATCCACAGGGAAAAATGTATGTGCTGAGGTTTCTGCACGCCATGTGGTCATTACTTATCATCATTCTGGGCTTTAAGATTACGTATAAGCGATCCAACCTCAAGGTTGCTTCTTACGTAGGCCTTATGTTTGCTGTTTTATGGTTCATGCCTTTTATGAGCGTGCGGAATCTGGTGGAGTATGTATGTATTCCGCCACTCATGTTCGCTACCTGGTACCTGGTTAAAAACGATTTTAAGCTCAATGCCAAATATGCCTTACTGACAGGATTGATGCTGGGAATCGGGTTTTCCATCCGGTTTCAGACCCTGTTTTTTACCGCGGGTTTTGGGATCGCCTTGCTTATCCTGCGCACGCCGTTTAAATACCTCTTACTGATAGCACTTAGTTTTGCGGCGATGGTATTGCTGAGCCAGGGCCTGGTCGATTATTGCATCTGGGGCCGGCCTTTTGCCGAGTTTACCGAATATGTAAACTATAACCTGGCCAATGCCACAACGTATGGTACCAATGTGTGGCACATGTACTTTGGCGTATTACTGGGCATGCTTCTGCCACCTTTGAGTTTGCTCATTTTTGCAGGCTTTTTTAAGAACTGGAAAAAAGAACCTTTATTATTCTGGCCTTCCTTTATTTTCTTTGCTTTCCATACCTATTTCCCGAACAAGCAGGAACGCTTTATTCTGCCGGTGTTGCCGTTTATTGTGATCCTGGGCACAATCGGGCTTTACCAGATGGTAACGCAGTATCATTGGGATACCAAAAAATGGTTTCGGGGTATTGTGTGGTTTTGCCTGGTGCTGAATATGATCGCCCTGCCTGTGCTTACCTTTTCATACTCCAAGCGCAACAGGGTAGAAGCCATGTGTTATATCCGTGCGCAGAAAGATGCATCTATGGTGATGATCGAAGACAGTAACCGCGACGATTTTTTAATGCCGCCTTTATATTACCTGGGTAAATGGGGTTCTGTGATCGGGGTTACAAAACAATATCCACCCGATAGTGCCTTATATGCATACTATCATAAGGTCGAAATAAAAGACCGGCCCAATTATGTAGTGTTCATGCAGGCCGAGAATATCGACGCCCGGGTCGATTCCCTGAGAAAGCGTTTCCCGACATTAACCTATATGACCACGGTGGAACCGAGCTTTATTGATAAGACATTACACTGGCTTAACCCCCTCAACGATAATCAGACCTCTTATATCTATAAAATCAAATAAATTTATTTACCTCTGAAAGCCCTGTAAATACAGGGCTTTTTTGTTTTTTAAGGTTTTCGCAAGAAAAAAAGATTAAAAAATCTTTAAAAAATGTTTGCGGCATCAAAAAATGTAGTATCTTTGCAGCCCGTTATTTGAAGAAGGTTGCTAAGAGGAGAGAGGAGAAGGAGAAGAAAAAAAAGATATTTTTTTTTTAAAAATATTTTGTGGAATGAGAAAGAGTTTGTAATTTTGCGACCCCGAAAACAACGGGACGTTCA
>JAFDXR010000024.1:0-1184 GCA_018267825.1 Bacteroidota bacterium
TTATGGTATGGCTACATTCGAAGGTCCGATGCTTTCCCTGAAAAAAGTGAATGCTATCAGTCACTTTACCGATTGGACCATTGCTCACGTACACGTAGGTGCATTGGGTTGGAATGGTTTCCTCACCTTTGGTATTCTTTACTGGCTGATCCCGAAAATGTTTCGTGTGGAGCTGTATTCAAAACGCCTGGCTAATGTGCACTTCTGGATTGGTACACTGGGTATCGTATTGTATGCTGTGCCAATGTACTGGGCTGGTGTTATGCAAAGTTTAATGTGGAAAGATTTTACACCGGACGGACAATTACAATGGAAATTCCTCGAAACTGTAACTAAAATGATGCCTTTCTATGCAGCCCGTGCTTTAGGCGGAACATTATACCTTATAGGAGCCATTGTGATGGTGTACAACCTTGTGAAAACAATTAAAGTCGGAAACTTCCTGGCTGATGAACCTGCCGAAGCACCTGCTCTGGCCCGCGAATACAAAGCCCACAGCGGCGACCACTGGCACCGTTGGATTGAACGTAAACCAGTGCAGATGATGGTATTGAGCCTGGTAGTGGTAGCGATTGGTGGTATTATTGAGTTTGTACCTACATTCCTGGTGAAATCAAATATTCCGACTATTGCCAGCGTGAAACCATATACTCCGCTTGAGTTACAAGGTCGTGATATCTACATCCGCGAAGGTTGTTATACCTGTCACTCCCAAATGGTTCGTCCGTTCAGAAGTGAAACCGCCCGTTATGGCGAATATTCCAAAGCCGGTGAGTTTGTGTATGATCACCCGTTCCAGTGGGGTTCCAAACGTACCGGTCCGGATTTAGCCAGAGAAGGCGTATTGAACCCAAGTACAGGCTGGCATTTCCTACACTTGTGGGACCCTCGCAAAGTGGCTGAACAATCGATTATGCCACGTTACGTATGGTTATTTAATCATGAGATTGATGTGGAATCTACTCCTGCTAAGATAAGAGCGATGCAAACACTGGGTGTGCCTTATGAAGCGGGGTACGATACGAAATCGATTGCTGATCTGAAAGAGCAGGCTGCAAAAATTGCAGAACAAATCAAACAAGATGATCAACTCAAAAAGTTGTCGATGGTTGAAGATAACCTGGATCTGAAAACGATTGAAAATAAAGAGGTTGTAGCGTTGATCGCTTACCTGCAAAGACTTG
>JAFDXR010000024.1:1240-16093 GCA_018267825.1 Bacteroidota bacterium
CATGAAATTCATTAATTATCTCGAATCGATCACCGGCATAGGTATTTACCCTTTGTTGTCACTGATGATCTTCTTCCTGTTTTTCGCGGCTGTTACCTGGCGCGTGATCCGGGCGAATAAAGAATATATCAATGAGGTAAAAAATATTCCATTAGACCATAACGAAAAATAATCAGACATTATGAAGAACCCTATTTCTTATACCCGGTTAGCGGCAGGTACTCTGATCCTGTCAGGACTTATGCCACTTCAGGCTGTGGCGCAGGATGCAGCTGCCAAAGCGGAGCCTACTATTTTTTCAAATTCATTGTTTAATGCGATGTTGGTTGTATCCATTCTTTTGGTGGCACTTATTTTCGCACTGGCAAGCGTTCTGAAGAACCTGGCCGGTTCGGACTACCTGATGAATAAACTGACACAGCGCTTTACCGGTGGGGAAGAGTCTAATGGTCCCGGTGCCGGCAAAATCGGAGGTCTCATCCTGGTGTTCTGTTTATTGGGAACACAGGCTTTCAGCCAGGATGCCGCACCTGCCAAACCCGATGACTGGCTGATTGGCGGATTGGATTATTTTACGTTTTTCTTTATGCTCACCCTGATCTTCCTGGAATTGATCGTGATTGCCCTCATGATCGGTACCATGAAATATCTGTTGCGTGACCCGGCTCATGTGGCTGCCGCCAAAAAAGCAGCAAAACCAAAAGAGAAAACCATCATGGATAAACTCAATGCTTCTGTTGACATTGAGAAAGAAGGAGAAATCATGCTGGATCATAATTACGATGGTATCCGCGAGCTGGATAATAACCTGCCACCATGGTGGAAATACGGTTTCTATTTTACAATCCTTGTAGCAGTTGTTTACTTAATTCACTTCCATGTTATCAAAACCGGCGATTTGCAAACGGCAGAATATGATAAAGAAATGGCTGCAGCAAAGGCGGAGCTTGCTGAGCATATGAAAAATGCAGCAAATAATGTGGATGAAAATACAGTGAAACTGCTAACAGATCCTGCTGAAATAGCAGCTGGTAAGAAAGTTTTTGATGACAATTGTGTTACCTGCCATCGCAAAGATGCCGGTGGTCAGATCGGTCCAAACCTGACAGACGACTATTGGCTTCACGGTGGAAGTATTCAGGATATATTTAAATCTATTAAATATGGTTGGACTGATAACGGTATGAAATCCTGGAAAGATGAATTATCGCCTGTACAAATTTCTGAACTGGCCAGCTTTATCAAATCCATCAGAGGATCGAATCCTGCCAGTGCCAAAGCACCACAAGGCGATCTTTATACTGAAGGCACTGCAGCTCCATCGGATTCAACCAAATCCGGCGCAGATTCACTGCAAGTGACTCTTCCGGCTGATAGCCTGAAAAAGTAACCAAACCCCGTGCACGGATGTGCACAACATATTGAGCCCATTGTACCATGAAAACTGAACCAGACAACCAGAAACCTGCTGAAGAGGAGCAGAGTTTCAGAGACAGTATAGCAACTATTGACGAACAGGGTAAGCGGGTATGGATGTACCCGCATAAACCCAAAGGCAAATATTACTCGATGAGGAGTTACCTGAGTTGGGTATATCTCATTCTGTTCTTTACACTTCCTTTTATTAAGGTTCATGGGGAACCGTTGTTTATGATAAATATACTTGAACGCAAGTTCATTTTATTTGGCATGATCTTCTGGCCCCAGGACTTTTTCATCTTCGGTCTGGGTATGCTCACATTTATTGTGTTTATTGCCCTCTTCACGGTTGTTTATGGCCGTGTTTTCTGTGGTTGGGCTTGTCCTCAGACAGTCTTCATGGAAATGGTGTTCCGCCGCATAGAATACTGGATCGATGGCGATGCCAATTATAAAAAAGCATTGGACAGAGCTCCATGGAACCGGGAGAAAATTTTTAAGCGTACCGCTAAGTATTCGCTTTTCTTCCTGTTATCATTTTTAATTGCCAATACCTTCTTAAGTTATATCATCGGTGTTGATGAAGTGATTAAGATCGCGTCTGAACCTATCAGTCAGCATGTCGGGGGATTTATCGCCATCATTGTTTTCACATTCGTATTCTTTATGGTGTATTCCTGGTTCAGGGAACAGGTTTGCCTCATCGTATGCCCGTATGGTCGTATGCAGGGGGTTTTGCTCGATAAGGATTCTATTGTTGTGGCTTACGATTATGTAAGAGGAGAGCCAAGACATAAATACAAAAAAAATGAAGTAGACCGTAAGGGCGATTGCATTGATTGCGGTTTGTGCGTGAAAGTGTGCCCAACGGGTATTGATATCCGTAACGGAACACAACTGGAATGTGTAAACTGTACGGCTTGTATTGATGCTTGCGATCATATGATGGAAAGTGTAAATCTGCCTTTAGGTCTTATACGCTACGATTCGGAAAAAGGGATCGCTGAGAAAAAGAAACTGAAATTCACTACCCGTATGAAAGCCTATACTGTGGTATTGGTATTGTTAATTGGTCTGGAGAGTTTTTTATTGATCAGCCGTACCGATGTGGATACAACCATTCTTCGGGCTAAAGGAATGCTTTACCAGGAGAAAAGCGAAACACAGATCAGTAATCTGTATACCATAAAAACAATTAACAAAACACGCGAACAACTTCCGCTGGTGCTGAAAGTGGAAAACATGCCTGCCAGTGTGGAGCTGGTCGGAAAAGACCTGGTATTGAAACCGGAAGGTGTGAGCGAGGGTGAGTTCTTCATTGTATTGAATAAAAAAGATATTGTTGACCGCAAAACAAAACTCGAAATCGGCGTATATGCAGGTGGAAAACGCATCAAGACGGTAAAAGCAAGTTTCCTGGCACCTGTTAACCATTAAAAAATAAGATCATGAACTGGGGATTAAGAATAGCCATACTGTACATTGGGTTTGTCGCATTGATATTAACCCTTGTATTTACAAGCATGAATAATAAGGAAGATCTGGTATCAGCCGATTATTATGCACAGGAACTCAAATATCAGAACCGCATTGATGCTACAAACAATGCTAACCTGGCTCAGGCATCTATCGATGTTACTGTACTGGGTAATGATATCGAACTGAGCGTTCCTTCTGAGTTTAATCAGGGTGATTTGACGGGTGAGATTTTATTTTTCAGGCCTTCGGATGCCGGCAAAGATGTTAAAGTATCGCTGAAACCGGATGCAAACGGTAAGCAGTTGTTGCACAATATAGGGCTTGTTCACGGCGCCTATAAAGTGCAGTTATCCTGGACCAGTAAAGGGAAAGCGTATTATAAAGAAAGCAGCGTTTTTATTCCATGATCAGCACCATCATAGCGGCTTTATCTGTCGGCTTTCTCGGAAGCTTTCACTGCATCGGCATGTGTGGCCCCATTGCCATGGCTCTGCCTGTGGGCAAAACCGGCAAAGCCGGTCGCATTATTTCTGTTTTGATTTATAACGGTGGCCGTATTTTTACGTATGCTTTATTGGGTGCTTTATTCGGGATTATCGGGCAAACCTTTGCATTTGCGGGGTTTCAACAGGCTTTATCAGTTGTTGCAGGGGCGGTTATATTGTTACTCCTGCTTATACCATTGCTCTTCAAAAATGCGGCGAAAGCTTCTTCCGGAATCTTTTCCTACACAGTAAAAGTCAAAAATGCCCTGGGGAACCTGTTTTCAAAAGAGGGAAAAAAATCTCTTTTCCTTATAGGACTTCTGAATGGTTTGCTTCCCTGTGGCCTGGTATACGTGGCTATTGCAGCGGCAGTTGCCACAGGTAGTATTGCACACAGCGCGTTGTTTATGGCTCTGTTTGGTGCGGGCACTTTACCCGTGATGCTGGCCATGCCGCTCCTGGGGCAGTCTATCAGTTTATCAAAACGCAATACGATCCGAAAAGCTGTTCCATATATTGTGGGCCTTATGGCTGTGTTGCTGATGTTACGCGGCCTTAATCTGGGTATTCCATATGTGAGTCCTTCATTCGAAACCAATAAAGTATCGGGTTGCTGTGAGCATGCCTGTTGCAAAAAATAGCATGGAAAACATCAAAGAATATATCCGCAAATTATCAGTGGCCTTTTCCAAACAGCACCTTTATGAAGCAGAGGTGAATACTGATCCGATGAAACAATTTGAATTATGGTTTGTAGAGGCGGTAGAAAGTAAAGCACCGGCTCCCAACGCCATGACTGTTTCGACAACAAATGCAGCCGGGCACCCGTCCGGACGTATCCTGTTGTTGCGCGATTTTAATGAAAAAGGTTTTGTTTTCTATACCAATTACAACAGCCAGAAAGCCCGCGAACTGAATGAATCGCCTTATGCAAGCCTGACATTCTTCTGGCCATCGCTCGAACGCCAGGTGCGGATCGATGGGCCGGTTGTGAAACAAACTGCCGAAGAATCGGATAGTTATTTTAAAACAAGACCCGATGGCAGTAAACTGGGAGCCTGGGCATCACCGCAAAGTGAAATTGTTTCAAGCCGTGATTTCCTGGACGCCCGTTATGAAGAAATGGAGAGCCGTTTCCGCGGCAGCAATATTCCACGCCCTGAACATTGGGGGGGCTATTGCCTGAAACCGGAGTTTTATGAATTCTGGCAGGGCAGACCTAACCGCTTTCACGACAGAATAGCTTACTATCCGCAAGCGGACGGACACTGGCAGATAAAACGACTGGCGCCCTAACCAGGTGCCATATTATGATAAAGAGCCCATGCAAACATCTGTATCACATCAACTCATTGCGAAGTATAATGTGCCTGCACCGCGTTATACCAGCTACCCGACAGTTCCTTACTGGGAACAGAGTCCCACCGAAGAAGAATGGAAATCGCATGTTGCAGCAACATTTTCAGCGAGTAATCTCTCGGATGGGATCAGTCTTTATATTCACCTGCCATATTGCGAAAGTTTATGCACCTACTGTGCCTGCAATACACGCATTACGGTAAATCATGCCGTCGAAAAACCATATATTAATGCGCTTCTTAAGGAATGGGACATGTATCTGGAAGTATTCGGTGATACACCGAAGATTCGTGAATTGCACCTGGGTGGCGGTACGCCTACTTTTTTCAGCGCAGTTCATCTTAAAGAACTTATTGAAGGTATCCTGAAAAAAAGCAAGGTATGCAGCGATGCTGAATTCAGCTTTGAAGCGCATCCTGCCAATACCACACATGAGCATCTGCAAACCCTGTATAACCTGGGATTCAGAAGAGTGAGCTTTGGTATCCAGGATTTTGATGATGCCGTTCAGGATATGATAAATCGCTTTCAGACCATTGAACAGGTGAAAGCCGTTGTGGATGATGCGAGAGAGATCGGATACACCTCGGTAAATTTTGACCTGGTATATGGCCTGCCTTTGCAGACTGTTGAAACCATGCAGCATACCATAGAACTGGTAAATACAATCCGTCCTGAGCGTATCGCTTTTTACAGCTATGCACACGTTCCATGGATGAAACCGGGGCAAAGAAAATTCAGTGAACGTCATTTGCCTGCCGATGAAGAAAAAAGGCGATTGTATGAACTGGGTAAAAACAGGTTTCTGGAATCGGGTTATGAAGAAATCGGGATGGATCACTTTGCATTACCCGGTGATGCCCTTTCACAATCTATGCACGATGGCAGCTTACACCGTAATTTTATGGGATATGCGAGCCACTCCACCCGTTTACTGATTGGACTTGGCACCTCGTCGATCAGTGACACATGGACGGCTTTCGGGCAAAACGAAAAAACAGTGGAAGCATATATTGAGCGCGTACAGAGCGGACATCTTCCTGTCATTCGCGGCCATATCTTAACCCACGAGGACCTTGTATTGCGCCGGCATATCCTCAACCTGATGTGCCTGGGAGAAACCTCCTGGGAAAAACCGGATCAGCAGTGCGAATTTCTGCACGATATAGCCGAACGACTCGAAGAACCATACAATGACGGATTGATTGAAATGGAGCCTTATTCTCTGAAGGTAACACAAACAGGAAGGGCTTTCTTACGGAATATCTGCATGAGTTTCGATGCCAGGTATCAACGCCGCATTCCGGAGGCCAGAATATTCAGTACATCGGTCTAGTAACATCTTTTTTCAGCTCAGCAGGTTGGTATAGTTAAGCGTAAAACACTACTGCAGAATAGAATTAACCCGGACTATTATGTCGGTGCTTATTTGACTTTTACTCAATAGGGGTATTAAAATAGGTATTTTTACGGATTGATATTTGATTTCATTTTCTCTAAGTTTGCCTCAGTTTAGGTCTTTTATAATGAAATATGTCTGAGAGTAATCCCAGGCAATTGCCATGAAGAAATACTCCGGGGCAAATAAGGCACAGACGGCACTTCAGCGGGGGCTATAATTGTCGTCGAACCGGCTCCGGAGTTCTTTAAATTATACTTGAATTTTCTAGTGTATTGCACCATCAATGAAGTGGGCAATAAGGAATGCTGCTCCTGCAGCAGCAGCACCGATCAGCATGATCTTTAAGCCGCCTACAACAGGTGGTACTCCGGTCATTTTACTTTTGAAATAACCAAAAATAAATAGGCAGAGGAGAGTAATGACCGCAGATATTTCCAGTCCCATAAATGCAGTGCTTGTAAAGAAGTATGGGGTAAGGGGTACGAGTCCGCCGACAATATAGGAGAGGCCGATATTCATGGCACTCTTGCCGGCCCGCCGGGCATCCGGTTTTTCGAGGCCGAGTTCGTGCTTCATCATAAACTCCACCCACTTGTCTTTGTCCGAACAAACTTCCTCCATTGCTTTTTCCTGGAGTTCTTCACTAAGACCCCAGTCATGGAATATTTTTTTCACCTCCGCACGTTCTACATGAGGTAGTTTTTCCACTTCATCATATTCTCTTTTTAATTCATGCGCGTAGTGATCCTGTTCGGTTTTACCGGCGAGGTAACCGCCTAATCCCATGGCTATAGAGCCTGCCGCCACTTCGGCCAGACCGGCAATGATAACTACATTAGAACTGTTTACAGCGCCGCTCAGGCCGGCTGCCAGGGCAAAAGGCACCGTGAGTCCGTCGCTCATGCCTATCACGATATCCTTTAGAAGATCCGAACTTTCAAGATGCTCTTCGGTATGCGAATGTGTGCTCATAAATGAAATGATGGTGAATAACGAATGTACAAAAAATCAGCACTCTTTCCGCATGCTTAGCGAAGGTTCCATTCCTGCAGTGTCATTTTGTTTTGATCGGCAGGGTTCAGGTTATTCATACCGCGATGTAAAACTTCTACCATAAGGCCATACACATCGCTGAAATTTTGTTTCATTTCGCGAATGGTCATATTGGGCATGATGGTTACAATACCGATGTTATGGATACTGCGGCATTCTGCCAGGGTTTTGGAAGATGCCTTAATTAATTTGTGTGGATGGCCACTGTCGGCGTTTGATGGTTTTACATAGAAAAGCAATTCAAGGTTCGGGAACATACTTTTGAACTCTTCCTGGATGGCGAAAATTTTCCGGTGGTCGTTGATTTCTATTTTCATGGCTCTTGTTTTTATAATAACAAAATTAGACGCATGGGAAAATGCTTTGACTGATCAAAATCATACCTGGCAGCTGAGATACATCAGTGAAATACCCTGTGTTTTAGCAGACATTTGAGGAAAAGAAATGAGCCATGATGACAGCACTCGAAAACCTGCATTATGCCATCGGACAGATAGCCTACGCTATTGCACATGCCGATGGTAGAATCCAACCGGAAGAACGGAAAAAATTTCATGATATGGTCGCAGCAGAATTACGCTGCAAAGACTATGATTTTGATGTGTCTGATATTATTTTTCAGATCCTGGATAAGGATAAGCCCGATTCTCAGACTGCGTATGATTGGGCCATGGCAGAACTCAAGCTAAACGGGCATTACCTGAGCCCGGAACTTAAACGCACATTTATTCATGTCATTGAAAAAATAGCGAAAGCATACCCGCCCGTAACAGTGCATGAAGCAAAACTCATCGAGCGCTTCAAGGCCGATATAAATCACATTCATGGCGACCCGGTATATTACGAACAATTGAAACAACATAAGCACTGATGGACAAGGTTCGTGTTACAAAGACGTTTACGTTCGATATGGCTCATGCACTTTATGGGTACGATGGCCCGTGTCGTAATATACATGGACATACTTATAAACTGGCTGTTACTATTCTCGGTGTTCNNGTTTAACGATGATAAAGACCCTAAAAATGGGATGGTGATGGATTTTACCGACCTGAAGAAATTAATTCAAAAAGAGATTCTTCAGCATTTTGATCATGCACTTGTTTTAAACGGGAATTCACCGCATAAAAATCTCGAAACACTTTATCAGCAATTTGATAAAATTATGCTTGTACCGTTTCAACCCTCCTGCGAGAATTTATTGATCGAAATAAAGAACCGCCTGCTTCGTTTCTTTGATACAAAGCATCAGCTGATTGCCCTGAGGCTGGATGAAACACCAACCTCCTATGCCGAATGGCATTGGCATGATAATATGATCTGATCGGAATTCCAAACCGGTGATAACTGCATATGTATATTAAACAGATTTATACAAATTGTCTTGCTCAGGCCTCCTATTATGTCGAATCGAATGGTGAGGCAGCGCTGATAGATCCGCTGCGGGACCCGCAGCCATATCTCGAGTTGCTGAATTACAGGCAGGCGAAACTCAAATATATTTTCGAAACACATNNACACATTTTCATGCCGATTTTGTGTCAGGTCATATCGACCTGGCGCAACGTACAGGTGCTGTCATTGTTTTTGGTCCCTGTGCTATGCCGCATTATGAGGCCCTGGTAGCTTTCGACAGAGAGCGTTTCCGACTTGGGCATATCACGATGGAGGTGTTGCATACCCCTGGACATACAATAGAATCAGCCTGCTTCCTGGCAAGGAACGCTGAAAATGAACCTACAGATCTCTTTACCGGTGATACACTCTTCGTTGGAGATGTGGGGCGCCCTGATTTATTAAGCGGAAACCTGGGAAAAGAAGAACTGGCTTCCATGCTGTATGATTCCCTGCATCAAAAAATATGGGATCTGCCGGATAAGGTAATTGTTTATCCGGGACACGGCGCCGGATCTGCCTGCGGCAAAAACATTGGAAAAGAAACCGTAACAACCATTGGTGAGCAGAAACAAACAAATGATGCACTGAAAGAACACGATCGCGAAGCCTTTGTAAGAGCTGTGACCAGCGGCTTACCGGTACCACCTCCTTATTTTTTCAAAGCTGCGGCCATCAACATGCGCGGGCCATCGGGCTATGATCATGTATTATCGGAAACATTGAAACAATTATCGTTGTTGGGTTTTAAACAGAAATTGAACGATGGATGTCTGCTACTCGATACCCGCGACCCCTCCGAATTTGCCGGGGGATTTATACCCGGTGCGCTCAACATTGGTCTTAACGGCGATTATGCTGTATGGGCCGGCACACTGATTCCCTTTGACAGGGAAATTGTACTTGTAACGGCAGAGGGGGGTGAAGAGGAAAGTATTATGCGACTTGCACGGATCGGTTACGACAGAGTCAGAGGCTTTTTAAGCGGAGGCATGGAAACCTGGATCAGCGAAGGTGAGAAAATAGAGGCGATTCCTGACATTTCGATTCATGAAGCGGAGAACAGAATGATGGAGGGACATTATGTTTTACTGGATGTAAGAACAAAACAGGAAGCATCTGACTATAAATTAAAAAATTCGACTTGCCTGCCTTTGCAGGAGTTATCAGGGGCTATCCATAGCCTCGATAAAAGCCGCCCCTATATTGTGTATTGCGCGGGTGGTTACCGTTCAATGATTGCCTGCTCGATGCTCAGGGCTCAAGGCATTCGGGAGGTGTTCAATATAGCGGGCGGTATAAATAGAGTAAAGGCAGAGCAACATGCGCTGGTGGAGTATGCGAGTTAGTGTTTAGCAGGAAACCAGCCATGCAGGAAAAGGCTCATCCGAAAGGGTGAGCCTTTTTAATGGAAATAAGCTACAGGTAAAACAGGTGAAATAAAAAAGCCTTTACGCATGTAAAGGCTTTGAATATGAGATGAAAGGCGCTTTAGATCACATTTATCAGGATCAATACGATATTAATAAGCAGCGTAAGGGCAAACAGGTTTACAATCCATTTTGTAGTGGCCTGCCCGATCGCAGCTACGTTATTAGCCATGGAAATAGCCAGACAAGCTCCCAGTTGCCAGATAGGCGCATTGTTTTCGAGAATGCACATCGCTGTAATCCCGCCCAGAATAGAGCCGATCAGGATGGTCATACTAATGAGCCCGAAATAACTGAAGTGCATTTTTTCGATGAAGGCATTGTAGCGTTCTGCCAGGCCGTTACTTTTTGTTGTAGTGGCGTGGCTGCTGTGGTATGATTTCGAAATAGTTGTCATAATTTCTTTTTTTTGATTTTTACAAAGTAATAATGACAATGGCAGCTCGTGTATGATCTGGGTCAGTTCTGAAGCTGATTATTGTCATTCAATGACTGTGCTTACATCCACTCTGCCAGGAAGCGGTTCAGTTCGGCACGGAGTTCACCGAAATTGAGTTCAAAACCATCCATTTTATTCCGTTCGTCTGTATGATCTTCTATTTTGCGATGATCTGAAGCCACAGGGTTCGAATTGACATTGGCTTCAAGTGCCTTTTCATCCTGTTTGATATGACGACGCATGTCGTCTACATGTTTTTTCTGGATGATTAACTGGTTCTGGAAATGATCAACTTTTGCCAGAACATCTTTCTGAGAGTTCTTTTGAGCAATTTCACTGATGCGGTTTTGCATGATAACAATTTCGTCATCATAAAATGCGAGTTTGTTTATCCATGCTGCATGCTCCTGGTGCTGAGAAAAAATACTTGTTTTCATATTCATATTGTGTTTACGGGGTATCATGTGCCATCTTCATATACCTCTGGGTTTATAGTAGAACCGATGGCTGGTTAAAATGTCTGATACAAAGATGCTCCGTCTGTGCCGTGTTGCCCGTGATCACTATCATGCAGCGTTATGATTTAAGTCATGTATGCTTGCAGGTACTTAAACGAACTTTGTCTCAACCAAATAAACCAAAGAGCCATGTCTGAGTATAATTTACCAATCGCCGAGAGTATTATCCGGATTTTTACCGGAATACTCTTTTTATTTCAGGGTTACGACAAGCTATTCCGGATCGGAATGCCGGGTGTTGTGAACTCATTCAGAAACGATGCCGAGCGTAACAGAATTTCACCGGGCCTCGTTCATTTTGTGGCTTACTTCACAAGTATTTCTGAATTTATCTGTGGGATGCTCCTGATTGTTGGATTGCTCACAAATTATGCACTCTACCTGTTGGGTCTTGATCTTATACTGGTATGTATGGCGTTTTCATTTATACAACCTATGTGGGATATGAAGCATGTATTTCCACGTCTGGTGCTGGTGATATTACTGCTTGTTATTCCTTCTGAAAACCGTTTACTGAGCCTTGACCATTTGCTTAATCTTAAAAAATTATAATATGAAGACTATCATCGCCGGAACAGATTTTACAGCATCGTCTGTCAATGCCTGTCGTTATGCAGCTATGCTGGCCGGGAAATTCGGTTGCAAACTGATGCTTTTTAACCTGTTTGAAATGCCTATGGTACACTCAAACAGTGGCTTGTTCATTATGACCTATGATTCGGAGCGTGATCGTCATGAGCGACGCATGAGCGGATTTATAAAGCGCCTGGAGAGGCAGTTTCCGAAGGTTCAGATTGAAAATGTGGTGACCACGGGTTCATTTAAACGGGAGATTAATAATCTTGTGAAAAGCCACCAGATTGAAGCAGTGATTATGGGATTGGCTTCCAAGACACGCATTAACAGGTATATCTACGGTAGTCATAGTACAGACATAGCAGGTACGATCAAAGCTCCTGTTATTATCGTTCCGGAGACATTTAAGGAGCACAGCCTTTCTTATATATTACTTGGGGTTGATAATCAGGAGAAATTATATAAATCGGGTTTAAGGGGATTTGAAAACTTCCTCAGAGCTTCAAAAGCAGATCTCTCCCTGTTGCACGTGAGAACACCGGATGAACTGTTTGCGCCGGAGACGGTAAAAATGAAATTCAATAGCAGGCTTTATACAACACGGATTGTGGAGGCCGACGATATTCAGGCGGGTGTAGCTTCTTACGTGAAAGAGCATGACGCGGATATGGTAGCAGTTATAAGCAGACGGCACTCTATTTTTTATAATTTTTTTGTGGAGTCACATACCAAAAAAATAGCCTTCTCCTCGAGAGTACCGGTTATGTCTATTCATGAATAGACAGAGAACCACTGAGGAAATAAGATAACCGTAAATACGTATTATTACATGGAAATTATCGTAAACAACCATAGGAACATCGAAGGTGTTCAGGAAGAATTCAACAGAGTTTATCCATATCTGAGACTTGAATTTTTTCTGCATCGCCACGGACTGCATCAGGGGAATCCTAAAAAAGATGCCCTGAAGCATGATATGCTGCTCAAACAATTTCAAAAAGGAAAAAATGAGGGGAAAGAATTTATTATTCATGAAGATATGCTGGTATCGGAATTGGAAGAGCAGTTTCAGAAAGTATTCGGAATCTCTGCACAGGTATTCAGGAAATCAGGACGTTCCTGGATAGAAACAACATTGACCGACGACTGGACCCTGAAACGTCAGAACGACGAAGGTCAGGAATTGAGTTATATGGCAGGATAATCCTGCGTATATTTACTGCATGGAAACCATTCTGTATTTTATATTGCTGGCATTAATTGCCGAGATTCTGGGTACAGTTGGTGGCTTTGGTTCTTCGGTCTTCTTTGTGCCGATTGCGAGCCTGTTTTTTGATTTTTATTCTGTACTTGGCATCACTGCTTTATTTCATGTGGCCAGTAATGTTTCCAAGATCATCATTTTTCACAAGGGTTTTAATAAACGACTGATACTTTCAATGGGAGTGCCGGCTGTACTCTTTGTGATTTTTGGGGCCTGGCTCAGCCAATACATCAATGTAGGTGTTGTCGAGATTTTATTGTCGATGATCCTTATCAGCACAAGCCTGACTTTGCTGTTTGTGAAACAGTTCGCTATTCAGCCAACGTTGATCAATTCAATGGGTGGTGGAGCCTTATCCGGTATCCTGGCAGGTATGCTGGGAACAGGTGGTGTGATCCGGGGTCTCACATTAGCGGCATTCGGACTGGAAAAACAGGTATTCATTATGACCTCCGCCATCATCGACCTGGGAATTGATTTCAGCAGAAGCCTGGTTTATTTCAGCAATGGTTATATACACAGGCACGACCTCCACCTGGTTTTCTGGCTGATTCTGGTAAGCTTTGTTGGTTCATACTGCGGTAAGCTGATCCTGAAGCGCGTTTCGCAGGAGCAATTCAAGAAAATAGTGCTGGTCTTTATTCTCTTTACAGGTGTTTTTATCCTGGGACAACAAATACTTAAATGGCTATGAGTCTTTGTATTTGACCTTATGTAATTCTTCGGCTTCTTCTATCGAATGCGACTCCGATAAATCCTTTTCATATTTTGCCATTTCACTGAGTTTCCTGTAATATTTGGTTAATATGGCCAGTTCACGTTCATTGAGTTCCTCAATATCCACAAGCCTGTTGCTGGGGCCTTTGAGAGACGCAATGAGTTCATTCAGTTTCAGGTGAATGGCCCTGGAATCCTTATTTTGTGAACGCTGTATGAGAAATACCATCAGGAACGTAATAATGGTTGTGCCGGTATTGATAACCAGTTGCCAGGTATCCGAAAAATGAAACAGGGGGCCGGTAATCAGCCAGGCAACAATGACCAGGGAGGCAATAATAAAAGCACTGGTACTCCCTGTAAATTCTGTAGCATAATGAGAAATACGTTCAAAAATATTGGCTTTGCTTTTTGAATTCCCGGATGTAGGCATGATGGAAGTTGTTTTTAGAAGAGTTTGATTAAATGTACAAAATGTTTCATGTGTATAAATAAAAAGACCCGCATTTGTGCGGGTCTTTTAGTGATGGAATATTATATCAGGCTTTTAAAATTTTGAGTTTGTCAAGATTTACAATTGTGATGTTGCTACCTTTTATTTCAATCAGTTTTTCTTCTTTAAAATCACTGAGCGTGCGGATAAGCGACTCAGTAGCTGTTCCCACAATATTGGCCAGGTCTTCGCGTGAAATAGAAATGCTGAATGTTTTATCCTGCTTGCTGTCGTAGCGGGCCTGCAGCAATACAAGAGCCTCTGCCACACGCTTACGAACAGAGCTGTATGCCAGGTTCACCAGTTGCTTTTCTTTCTCGAGTATATTGTCTGATAAAATTTTGATGAAGGCCTGCATCACATTGGTGTTGTTATACATCAGTGAATGGAAATCCTCCCGCGGAATAAGACATACCTCCGATTCCTCCAGTGTCTCAGCTGTTTCTGTATATGGCTTGTCTTCCAGGAGAGCCAGGTATCCGAAGAAATCGCCTTCCTTGTATAAATCCGTGATCAGCTCCTTACCATATTCATGGGATTTAAAGGTTTTGATTTTTCCTTTTACGAGGAAATACAAGTAATTCGGGTTATTGCCTTCATGAAAGATAGTTTCTTTCTTTTTGAAAATTTTAATGCGTCTTTCCGATGATAATTTTTTGAGCTCATCCAGTTTTTTTACCTGATCAAAAAACTTGGTGAGGCCCTCTACGTTTTTCGAGAACTCAGCTCTCAGGGCATCACTCTTGCGGAGACGGCTTTCAACGGCACGCAGCAACTCAATATCATCAAATGGTTTTGTAATATAATCGTCGGCGCCCATTTCC
>JAFDXR010000024.1:16202-23538 GCA_018267825.1 Bacteroidota bacterium
GGGCATCATAATATCGCAGATAATGAGATCCGGCCTGTTTTTCTGGGCGAGTTCAACACCCTGTTTGCCATTTTCCGCCTGTGTTACGGCATAATTTGCCAGCTCAAGAATTTCTGCCGTGTTCTCGCGAACATCCTGGTTATCTTCTATTAAAAGAATGTGTTTCATAGTACTTTTTATTTCTGTTAATGAGGTATGGTTACAATAAAGGTGGTGCCAACATTAAGCTCACTTGTAAAATTAATACTGCCTCCCATGGCTTCCAGGTATTTCACAACGATATTAAGCCCCAGGCCGGTACCCTGGATATTGGTGGCATTTTTTGCCCTGAAGAACCGCTCAAATAAATGTGCCTGTTCATCCTGTGGGATTCCGATGCCCTCGTCGCTTACCGTGATCAGGATTTCCTTATCGGTAACGGCAGTGCGCACGCGGATCGTTTTCTTTTCCGGGGAAAATTTTATAGCATTCGAAATCAGGTTCAGGAAAATATTCCGGATCATCTGGTTATCTGCTATAATTGCCGCAGAACCATCATGAACATATTCCACTTTCTGTCCGGGTTTCAGAATGCCCGTAATTTCCGATATCACTTCATTGGCTACCTGGCTGATAACTAGTTCTTCTTTTCTGACAAATATTTTCCCTTCATCAAGGCGTTCAGCCGAAAGGAAATCATTCAGAATAAGAGTCATGTTTGTTACGGCTGATTTCACACGCTGAACATGCTTTTGCCGTTTTTCATCATCTTCCAGATTCGGATATTTACTGATCAGTGAAACCGATGAAAGGATCGTACTTAAAGGTGTTCTGAACTCATGAGAAGCCATGGTCACAAAACGCGACTTCATATCGTTCAGCTCTTTCTCATTGGCCAGGGCCTTGCTCAGCTGATCTTTTGAGTTTTCAAGCTCCATCAGGGCCTCCTGGAGTACGTTGGTGCGCTCTTTCACTTTCCGCTCCAACTCCTGGTTAAGGCGGTTAATATTGTCTTCGTGTTGTTTACGTTCGGTAATATCAATAATAAAGGCGATCACAAACTGCTCGTCTTCTTTTTTGTAATAAGTGAGGCTGATTTCTACAGGGAATTCAGAATTATCCTTCCTTCTGGCATATAAGGCCATGTTTTTACCCATAGAACGGGGGTGAGGATTGACGCTATAATCCGAACGGTGTCCAACATGTTTTCCCTTAAAGCGCTGAGGGATCAGATCTTCTACAACCTTGCCCAGCAAGCCGTCTTTTTCATAACCGAAAATCCTTTCAGAACTGGGATTGGCTTTGATAATGATCCCCGAACGATCAGTAATGACTATACCTTCTGTGGCATATTCAAATAAAGCATTTAAGCTTTCCATACGAAATGTTTTTCCAGACTCTAATATAGCCATTTTCTTGTTTGGGGATAAATAAACCTTTAAAGGTAAAATGGATGGTTTATATAAAAAATGAGATTCATCAGTTTTTCATAATACCGTGTAGTTATTCATGAATTGTCATGATCGGAATTTCAGAATGGAAAGCAAGTTTCTTGGTTACACTGAATAAATTATGGAAGACAGACTGTGCATGGGGGATGGTGATGATTACATCCACCGGGTAATCCATAAAATGCTTCTGAAGAGCCAGGGCTGTATCGTCGGATTCTATAAAAATCATGTGGTGCGGAATAGACCGGAGCTTTTCGTCAATGTAATGGCTTGTATTTATTGTCGTTTCATTGGGTTTGCCATTACCTACATGAATCACGTCAACCTCCGCATCAAACAGCTGCCCGAAATACTTCACCACATATACAAGTGTGCTTTCTTCGGTTTTATTCATGTCGCAGGCAAATCCCACTTTATGAATTTTATGATAGCTCGCTTTTTCCGGTATAATAAATACAGGGATATTGAGATGGCGGCTCAGCTTAACGGATGAGCTTCCGATAACATGCTCCTTCAGAACACCTGATTCGCCTGTAATGCCCATGACTACCACATCGGCGTCGTATTTTCCTACTGCGTCTCTTACGACATCTTCAACCATGCCCATATCCGACAGACAGGTAATTCTCAATCCGGGATAAGTTGTCATAAACCTGGCTTTCGTTTTTTCGAGAGCATTACTGGCGGCAAATTGTATGGAACTGATCACATCCGGCGGAATAGCCATTTCATAGTTTGCAGCCGGAATATGGTATGCATGGATCAGCACGATCTGCGCATTGAAATATTTTGCGAGTTCGGCAGCATAATTCAGGGCGTTATCTGCCGGAGCCGAAAAGTCTGTAGGTACGAGAATAGTGTCCATGGCTTTTTTTATTCAAAGCTACGGCAGCTATTCTGCGGCTTGCATGAGCATGCTTAGAGATAAAACTGATTTTAATCAGTTTTATCAGGTAAGTTCAAAAATCTCAGAACGCTCCGGAATTGTAATATCAGGGTAACCCTCTTTTTCGAGGAGGTGCTTGAAATAAATCTTGGCTTCCGGATCACCGTGCACAAGGAAAAGTTTTTTAACCTGGCTCTTGTCCTGGCAGGATAAGAACCGGATCATCTCGCTGTAATCAGCATGAGCACTGTATGAATGAATAGCCTCTACCTCGGCTTTTACATCATAATAATCGCCGAAAATACGGACTGATTTACTGCCATCCTGCAGGTGGCTGCCTAGCGAGTGAGGTGCACAATAGCCCACCATGAGTATGGTGTTTTTTTCATCGCCCACGCTGTTCCGGATGTGGTGTTTCACACGGCCGGCATCTGCCATGCCGGATGCGGAAATTATGATGCAGGGCTCATCAATAGAATTGAGTCTTTTGGAATCTTCAATATCCCGGATGTAAAACAGATTCTCAAAACCAAAGGGGTTCGGATCCTTTTTTATATAGTCAATAAGGTTATCGTTAAAGCACTCCGGATGTTTGCGCACAATTTCCGTCGCGCTGACCGAGAGTGGACTATCTACATAGACTTTAATGTCAGGTAATAGCTTTTTATTTTTCAGGCTGTCCAGTACAAATACAATTTCCTGGGTACGTCCCAGGCTGAAAGCAGGGATAATAAGCTTTCCTTTTTTTACAACACAGGTATGATTCACAATATCCAGTAATCGTTTGCCCGCATCCTCGCTGCTTTCGTGAAGCCTGTCTCCATAGGTCGATTCACAGATAATATAATCTGCCTGCTGGAAAGGTTTTGGCGATTTTAATAATAAATCGGTATACCTTCCTATGTCACCGGTGAATGAAAGTTTTACTTTCTGTTCGGTTTCGTGGGATGTAAGATGAACCGAAGCGCTGCCGATTATATGTCCTACATCCGTAAAATGAAATGAAATTTCATCGTTGAGTTGAAATTCTGAATCGTATGGAACCGTTTTGAACTGCTTCAGGCAGTGTTCCGCATCGTGGGTGGTGTAGATCGGTTTGAGAGGTTCCTGCCCATTTCTGGTCCTGCGCTTATTGATGTACTGAATATCGCTTTCATGAATATGAGCACTGTCGAGCAACAGGATCCGGCACACATCATAGGTTGCCGGCGTGCAATAAATAAGACCTGTAAATCCTTGTTTTACCAGGTTGGGCAGGTTGCCTGAATGATCGATGTGTGCATGCGATAAAATAACGGCATCGATGGCGGCAGGATTCACAGAGAGTTTGCGGTTTAAGGCGTCGGTTTCTTTTCCCATGCCCTGGTAGAGCCCGCAGTCCAGTAATATTTGTCTTCCTTTGTTAGTAATAATAAGATGTTTACTGCCTGTTACAGTTTCCGTTGCCCCTAAAAATTTTAATTTCATAGTACCGCCTGGTATTAAAGTTCATTTGAATTCTGCATGTTTTTCTCAAAACAATCCAGATTAAATATAGTGGTTGCTGCGATATTTTCCAAGGCTTCGCGTGTCAGAAATCCCTGATGTCCGGTAATAAAGACATTTGGCAGACTCATCAAACGTGTTAATACCATGTCATGCAGTGTTTCCCCGGAATGATCCTCAAAAAACAACCCGTGTTCATGTTCATATACATCGATGCCGAGAGATCCGATATGACCGTTCAGCAGGCCTTCAAGTACATCTTCTGTTTTCAGGAGTTCCCCGCGGCTTGTGTTAATGAGCATGACGCCGGGTTTCATCAGATTGATCAGTGTTTCATGGATCATGTGCCTGGTTTCGTCGTGAAGCGGGACGTGCAGTGTGATAATATCTGATTGATGGCAGAGATCGTGCAGGCCTGTATACTGAACACCATATGCATCCGAAAGNNTCCGGCAGCCAAACCCATGAAGAAGGGCCACCGCAGCACTTCCGATGTTGCCTGTACCAATAATGCCCACAGTTTTTCCTTTCATATTGAATCCGGTGAGACCATCCAGCGAAAAATTATATTCGTGAATGCGCTTGCTGGCCACAGCAAGATGCCTGTTCAATACAAGCATCAACGCCACTGCATGTTCAGCCACGGCATGAGGCGAATAGGCAGGTACCCTGGCTGCTTTTAAACCATATTCCTTGAGCGCTTTCAGATCTACATGATTAAACCCCGCCGAGCGCAGAGCCAGGTATTTTACGCCTTGTTTCTGAAGCATATCCAGCACGGGAGCAGACGCATCGTCGCTGACAAATAAAGATACAGCCTCGCTGTCGTGTACCATGGATGCATGTTTCAGGTCGAGCCTCGCATTTACAAACTGGAGCTGATGTTTGCCCTGATTTGCTTTTTCAAGATACGGTCTTTCGAAACCGTGGCTGCTGAAGATTGTGACTTTCATGTGGATGAGGTTTTACCAAATATCAAAATCAAAGGCCCGTATTTTCCTGATTTGAAACATAGCAGGTTATGATTATAATCATGAGAGAAGATAATCAATAATTATAGTATTGAAAGAGTAAAATGAGAATTTGTGGTGAACAGAACCAAAAATCCTAAATTATTTTAGATTTTGATCAGAAAAAAACATTCAATAACCCAAATACGGGTTTTACGTATTGTTATACTCATGTGAGCAGACTGAGTAAATGAGCTGTTGCTCTGCAGGTGTTGATTTTACTGGTACTTTTGGGCCCTGAGGTGTTTTCAGGGACTCTGCGCATCATGGCAGTTCTATTTGATTTTATGCGGAATTAATCTAATTTTAATATACTCATAACCAGCTACATCAGACTTAATCCTTAATTTGTTAGACTATGAAAGCACGCATTACTTTTCTCGTATTTGGTTTGTTGTTCTGTATCGCTTTCTCTGCACAAACCCAGCAGCATGTTCATTCCAATGGCCACGAGGCACAGCTTAAAAAACTGATCCCGAATGTACCTTACATTGTTTATGACCAGGATTCACTGTCGGGTTATAATGAGGCCGCTATCAATTCGCAGGCAGCGCAGCAACAGTATTCGCCTGATGATACCAAACGTTATCAGGCACTCATGAAACGAAATTTCATCAATACGAAATATGGAGTTAATGCCATGGCTGCTGCCGGAAGTCAGAATCCACCTACGGTTCAGGCACCATGCACCAATATCGATTTTGAAGCAGGTAATACAAGCGGCTGGACAACCAGTGGAGATGCGGCTATTATGAGCGGTGGTGGTATGGATCCGTACGGAAATTTTCCTATGGTATGTCCGGGTGGTAGTTTCTCTCTGAAACTCGGGAATGCCACAAACCCAACAACAAGTAAGGCCAGCCAGACATTCGCTGTTACTGCTGCCAATGCGTATTTTGTGTTGAGATTTGCCATGGTTATTCTCAATTATCCGCACGTACCTTCTGACGCAGCCCGCGTGTTTATACGTTTCAAAGACCAGAGCAATAACGTGATTGCCTGTCCGAATTTCGAATGTTATTATGCCGAGACCTCCAGCGGGGGAGGACAATCATATGGACTGACCGGATTTCAGACCGGTGCCAATGGAGTTAATATCGGGAACCAGTCTTACCCGACAACGTATGTTCCATGGACCACTCTTGGTTTTGATATCACGCCTTATATCGGTCAGAACATTACTGTGGAAATAGAAAACCGCTGGTGTGTTTATAATTACGACTGGGCCTACTGCTATGTGGATGGTTTATGCTNNCAACCTGACCACATCTGCTACAGGTGGATGCCAGGGCACCAACCTTTTATTATCGGCACCCCTTGGTATGGATACCTATAACTGGGCCGGACCGGCCGGTAGTTCTGTGTCGACCATACATACACAAACCGTGTCGACAACCGTGTCGGGAGTGTATACCGTTACCTGTATTCCTTATTCAACCTGCGGCTCTGCTACTTATGTGTATACAATTAACGCGGTAACCTCAGTGCCTCCAACAGCAAATTTTAATTATACCGTAACACCGTGTTCTCCGACATTCTCTGTGCCATTTTCAGATAACTCGCTCACCAACGGTGGTGCCGCTATTGCCTCCTGGAACTGGAACTGGGGCGATGGTACTGCAAACGGCACAACGCAGAATCCTACGCATACCTATACATCCTCGGGTACCAAAACAGTAAAACTGGTCGTAAGTAATGGGGCCTGCACGGATAGTATTACCAAAACATTTAATTTCTCTACAGGACCTGCTGCCAGTTTTACCACAGCCAATGTGTGTAACGGAAATATTGCCAATTTCGGAAGTACAACCACACCAACAACGGGCATTGCGGCACAGGTATGGACCTTCGGCGACGGTTCTCCGAATGGCATGGGAAGCACAGCTGCTCATAGCTATACCAATCCGGGCACATACAATGTGAAACTGGTTGTTACAAGCACAGGAACCTGTAAGGATTCGATTACGCAACCAATAACGATATATCCAAAACCTACAGTCTCGTTCACCACAACGCCCGTCTGCTTTGGAACAGCTACCACATTCAGCAATAACTCGAGTGTGGCGGCACCGGCAACGATCAGCAACTGGGCCTGGGATTTTGACAATAATGCTACGGTAGATAATACTACGATGGCTCCTTCTTTCAATTATACAGCAACCGGTAATTATACGGCGGAGCTGAAAGCAACCACTTCGAACGGCTGCTCCGATTCAACAACCATGGTAATTCAGGTAAACCCGATGCCAACGGTTACATTCACGCCGGTAGATGCCTGTGTTAATTACAACGTAACCCTCAACAATACAAGTTCGGTGAGTCCTGGAAGTATTGCTACATGGCAATGGGCTTTCGGAGCCGGCAGCAATCCATCCAGTACCAGTACCCCGAATCCGTCGCTGACATACAGCAACAGTGGAGTGAAAACCATTACACTGACGGCCATCTCGAATAACTCCTGCACCGCCAGTTTTACCAATACGGTTACTATTAATGCACAACCTACAGCAGCCTTTGTTGCATCG
>JAFDXR010000025.1 GCA_018267825.1 Bacteroidota bacterium
ATCTGCGTTCATCTGCGTGAAAAAAGGAGAAACAGAACAGAGATTGCTTCGCTCGCCATGACATGGTACTGTCTGTCTGCGTGAATCTAAATGCCCCGGACTTTCTGTGTCAAACAGAGCTAAATAAAGGGAGGTTCTCCTCAAATTAATAACCGGGCTAACGCTTACTCTTGAAAAAACGTTTCACAATCTCACCGCAGGGTTCTTCCAGGATACCACGTGTGACTGTAGTTTTCGGATGCAGAATGTTTTGCGGGATAGTCGAGTAACCACGCTTGCTGTCGGACGCTCCGTAAACGATGCGGGAAACCTGCGCCCACTGCAAGGCTCCGGCACACATCACGCAGGGTTCCAGTGTTACATACAGGGTGCAGTCGGTCAGGTATTTTCCGCCGATGGCAGACGCGGCAGCTGTAATAGCCTGCATTTCGGCATGAGCCGTCACATCGGTGAGGTGTTCCGTATAGTTGTGGGCACGGGCAATAATTTTATTATCGGCTACCACCACGGCACCAACCGGTACTTCGTCGGCATCAAAGGCTTTCTGAGCTTCCTTTAATGCTTCATTCATAAAATAGTCGTCGCTGTATAATTCCATCAGTGTGTCTCTGGTTTTTTTGTGCCGGCTTTTATTTCTGTGTCCAGGGTGTTTTCCTGGGGCGGAATAGGGCAGGAGTACAGGTCGCTGTAGGCACAGAAAGGATTGTAGGCTTTGTTGAAATCTATCACGATGCTATTCCCCGTTGGAATCTTCATGTCGATGTAGCGTCCACCGCCGTAGGTTTCAGATTGGTTGGTGAGATCCCTGAAGGGAAGAATCAGGTAATCTTTATATTGTTCTGTTTTGGCAAGATCAGGGTTCTGATACAAGCACAGGGTATATGTTTTTGCTCCCAGCGTAAAAGTGGCTTCACCATATTTCACATACGTGCGCGGCAAGCCCCTGGTTGTAGCCATCTTAAAGGGCTTTGCATCGGCTGTGCGTTTAAATGTAGCCGTGACGCGGTAGGCCAGATCGATGTCAAAAAAATGATGACCTTTGAATTGCCTTAGCTCTGCTTTTGAAAGCGGTGATTTGGTGGAGTCGGCATATTCTTTATTGAGCTCATTCTGAAAATCAAGAATTTCCTGTCGTGCCGTATCCTGTGCGCCGGCAGTGAGAGCCAGGCAGAGCATACCTGTTATAATAATGTTTCTCAGCATGGTGTGATTATTCTTTTAATACCATATCAATACAAAGTACAGCTGCCAGGATCATGATCCTGACTGGATTTTCTTTCGCAACACTTTCGCTGATGGAGAGCATGTAATTGTCGGCCGTGGTAAATAATTCTTTACCAAGGCCAGCCCATTTTTTACTGACAGCAGCCAGTTCAGTGCCGTTTTGTTCAAATTTAAAATCCCAGCTGGTCCATTTGCCACGCAGGGTACAGATCACCTGGTTGTTTGGGTCCAGTACATCAAATTTTCCACCGATAGAAAAGAGCCGTTGTTTGAATCGGCCTACCAGGTTGTTGTTTTCGTCAAGTACTTCTACTGTCGAAAGAAATATGGAAATGCCGCGACGGATGGTCAATACCTTGTCGCCTGTGGCGGTTTTTACCTCAATCTCAAATGGTGTATAACGTTTGTAATCACTGAAGCGAAACATCTTTGTGAAAAAGCCAAGGTTGTCTTCCCGGCATACCATCAGTAATTGCTGGGTTTCCGGGTGAATGATGTCGAAGTTGTTGGCGGCTTTGAACATGCCAACATGCTCCTTGATGAAAAACAGGTTTTGTTTGAGAATTGGATTCATAGTTTATTTCGTTTTGTATTTATCTTCAATATACTCTAACCATTCACGGCTATCCGTTTGATGCGTTTTTGTAAAACTTACATAGTCTGCCATCCAATATTGTTCATCAAAAGATTTAATAAAGTTATTGGATAAAACCCCCTTCATGCCTCCCGCTGCCCAAGTAGGATCCATAATGTACCATTCGCCATCCAGTTTCACAATATTCCATGCATGTGAATCGCCCCCAGAGCCACCGGCATAACCGTTGATAACAATGCAGGTTAGCTTCACGTCGTCGCACATCGCCTTAAATAAATTCGCATAACCTTCACAAACAGCTTTTTTATGCTTGTAGACTATTTCAGGCTCCTGTCCGTCTTTTTTGTTTTTGCTTTCGTGATCGTAACGGATATTGTTTGTGATCCATCTGAAAATAACCCGACATTTTTCTTTTTCGGAATTTAAACTCTCTACAAGTTCTTCTGCAGTTTCTGTATAAAAATAGTACTTGTTTTTTGGAAAGTTAAGAGCTACACTGTCTGCCTTTTTATAAGGTGAAAAAGCGGTATTGGAGATGATCTGAGCTTTTGTTGGTATAATGCCAATAATAAAGAGATAAATGTAAGCAGTTATCAAGAGAATTTTCATTGCTTAAATTTACTTGATATGTTAGTTTTTGCAGTGTTCCTGCAGGAGCTTTTCAACTTCATCGTCGTAGCGCTCTTCATAGCCCATCGCTTTTGCTTTGAGCAGGTATTTGCAGGCATCGCTTTTCTTGCCATCTTCGAGACATACCAGGGCCAGGTTTTTATAGGCATAGGAATTGGTATTATCGAGTTCTATCGATTTACGGATGTCCTGGTAAGCTCCCTTAATATCGCCGAGCTTCAGTTTGGAGTATCCCCGGTTGCTGTATGAATAGGCAAATTTCGGATTAAGTTCAATGGCTTTATTGAAGTATTCGATGGCACCTTTATAATCCTTCTCAGCCAGTTTAATAAAGTAGGCAATATTGTTATAGCCAATAAATTTTTCAAGACTGTCGATCCGCATAGCTTGCTCATTGTCGCTCAGGGCTCCGGCAAAGTCCTTTTTTTCGGCCTTGCAGATACCACGGTCGAAGAATGATTCAAAATCAAGGGGATCAATCTGGATAGCCATGCTGAAATAGACCTGCGCACTGTCCCAGTTTTTTTTCATCTGGTAGTTATTCGCAATCATTTTGCAGGCCTTCTGATTCCGGTTATTTTCTTCGAGCAGCTTAAAGTATATGGCATTCGATTCATTGTAGCGTTTCAGGCTGGTGAGTGCGCCTGCTTTGCGCATCAGCATATCGTCGGCACCGGGTTTAATTTCCAGGCCTTTGTCGCACCACTCAATGCACTTGTCAAATTGTTTGTTATGAAAATAGATCTGTGATTTAAGCTGGTACAGGTTTGTATATTCCGGTTTTATTTTCAGGGCCTCATCCAGGTCGCTTAAGGCGCTTTCGGTGTTCTGCAGCGAGAAACGACAGATGGCTCTGTACATGTAAACATCTGCCACTTTGTAATGGTTGCTGGCACTTGATTTGTATTCAAGGGCTTTGCTGTATTTCTTAATAGCATTGATGTAGTCTTCTTTCTGCATGCAGAAATTAGCTTCATTCATGTATTTATTGAATTCATTCTGTCCGATGAATAGACTCGACAGAAAGAGCAGGCTCAGGGTTAAGAGGGCTTTCATAGCACTGATTATTTTTTCTCAAAAATGAGTGTTTTTTTGTTGAAGTCGGCGGCCGCATTGATCACAGCTTTGAAATCATCGAAGTTTTTGAGCGGGTAGCGTAATTCACGGTAATCTTCATAAACAGTGATGATCAGTTTATTGCCATCCAGTTTATAAGTGCTTTCAAACTGTGCGGCATCTTTACCATCGATCACACATTTTTTGCTGATCAGGATATCGTTCAGGTTGCTGATGGTGTAACCTTCCGGAATGATTACTTCAATATCACGTTTCAGGAAATGGGTAAAGTAAATATCACCATTGGTCTGGCGTTTGGTTTCCTGGTATAATTCGGATTGAGGGCCGATGATTTCACCGATTTTCAGCACGTGTTTATTCCCGGCATTTTCAAGAAGTTGGGGTGCATCCTGTATATAAGATACAATCATAGGTTTCATGTACAGGTCTTCTTCTGAATAATTTGTCACAGTAAAATTTTTAACACTTTCAGTTTGGATCACGTAGAAATTTTTCTCGATCTCTTTTTTCTGATCATTATCAAGAAAACTGTAATAGGGTTGATAGTAAGATGCTGAATAGCCCTTCAAAATCTGCTTCATGTCAATGAGAACTGTCTGTTGGTCAAAGTCCGGTTTTACTTTGATTTCCATGTTGTGGTAAGACTCCTTATAGTCATTTGCAGGGATAGATTTAATCCGTGTTGATGGGCTTGTTATTTCACCTATACTCACTTCTTTAATAAACAAACCTTCATTTGAAAGCGTGTTGTATTCAGGGTATCCAAGGCGGGTGAATCTGTTTGTACAGGAAGTATATTTGTTGATGCTTGGAAAATACATCAGGATTTCACCGATAAAACAATACGAAGGAAGTTTTGCGTCAAATTTGCGATCGAGTCTGTTTGTAGTCAATACAAGCTCAAAAGGCAGATTCATGTATTTGAGGGCCGCAATATAGAAACGAATGGCGTCACCCTCCGAAAGTTTTTTCTCATCAAGGGCTTTGGCAAAGGTCATTTCAGGAATATCGTTCGAGATCAGGTAATTTGATTTCAGGTAACTTTCCAGAGCTCTGATTTTAGCCTCGTCAGTACTTTCTTTGGCAATCTTGTTTTTGTCTACGAGTTTCTCCACCAGTTTTTTATCGCCTTTTTCAAGTGTAAACAGGTTATTGAAGTATTGGTTGGAAATTGTTTCCCAGGTATAAAATTTGGCGTTGCCGTTGGCTGTATTGTAGGCCAGCTGGATGATGAAACATTTTTTCTCTGCTTCACCCATAGAGTATTTTTCTTCGGTAAAGCCAGCCAGGTTCGATTCCTTCAATACAATGGTGTTTTTTGTGGTATCGCTGTTGTCTTTGGTAAACTGGCTGAGCCCGTTGTATGATTTTCCTTCAATCACCAGGTTCTTCGGGCTGATCACCGTGAACTCGTAAGATACTACAGGTACACTCACCTGCGCATTGAACATGGCATAGGGGTAAAAATGTTTTTTATTGGTATAGAGGTATTCCACATCACAACCTACATCCACACCATCGATAGTGAATATGGTAAAAGGTCCCATGTTTTCAAGGTTTTCAACATGTTTGATGGCGCTTTTATTGAAAGGGGTAATCTTTCCGTCGGCGCCGATGCAACGGGCTTTCAGATCTACCTCTTCATAGGTGCGGCTTGTCGGAATGTAAATTTTATTATTGCGGTCTACGGCTTTCTGACTATTAATATGAACGATGGTGTGGTGCGTTTCATAAATAACCGCTGAGCCATCCGATTCGTAAGCCATTTCGGCTACGGTTTTATCTTTTACTTTAATATATTCTTCCCCCTTTTCAGCCTCTGTCGGTACATATACGGCAGGTTGCTTTTCCCAGTTATAGGTTTTGTAAAAATAATTCTGAGCATAACCTGCCAGGCTCAACAGGAGGCATACCGCAATTGTACAGAGGTGGTTTGATTTCATATAAGGTGGTTTATTTTTTTGTAATGTAGAGCGATTTATTCGTGGTCCTCGTGTAATTGTTAATAAATGTATTGAACGTCGGGAGTTTTGCAACATCAATCATCATGGAGTTTACATGTACATCGTTGGTAAAGCGGATATTGCCGGGTGCTGATTTATAGGAACTGGTATACCAGCTTATGTCGTTTTTATCCTGGCTGTCGGGTGGAATAAAATCACCCTTTTCGCTGTCCTGTATATTCAGCTGAACCCTGAGTTTTTTTGAAAAGCAATAATCAAATTCCAAAGGCACGGTGCGGTCGGTAGTTTTGAGATCCTTCAGATAATCCTTATCGAAATTCAGGTTCACAAATGTACCCTTGTCTGTAACCGTAGCATAATCGGGCAGGGTAAAGGTGTAATAGATAAGCAGCGGCGCATATTTACTTTTTTGAACCACAGAAAATGAATCGAGTGTGAACTTATTATTCCCTTTATTTAATAAAGCACTCATGTAATCTTTGAGCTCTTTTGGTGATTTTCCGTCCAGGCGGCTGAGAATGCTTACCTTCGAATAACCATCGGCTTTAAAATAACCGAAGCCTTTGAGGTCTTTGTTCCGGATCGAACAGATCAGGCTGTCGTCGACATAGTTCAGCGACTGATCAATAACCGGAACTTTGAGTAATCGGTATTCACTGTCGTTAATTCCTACAAAGGCTTCTTTCCCCTGGATCATAGAGGTAGGCATTCCGAATACATTAAGTTTGCTGGTAGCATCCAGGAAAATATATTTGCCGTCGTATTCGTAAGCGGCTATCATGTGGTTGGCGCATACCGGTGCCGAAAACTCCGAATACACATAAGGTATGTCACGTGTGCCGATCCAGGCGTGGTAAACATTGATGCCCGCCAGGTGACTCATTTTTACAATGAGGCTGGCCATATCCTTGCAATCGCCGAAGCGACGGCTGCATATCACGGTGGCTTCACGGGGGATGTATCCACCAAGGCCGTCTTCATAAGCCACATAGGCAATCTTATCCTGCACCCATGAGAAAATCTTCTGCAGTTTGTCTATCTCTGTGGTAGCTCCGGCCGTTACACTATCCACGAGCCCTTTTAATTCGGTGTCGTGTGTTTTATTCAGGTTTTTCAGCAGGTCTTTATACCAGCTGTATAAATCGTCGTTGTTGCGAAGCAGGGGTACGGTCTCACCTTTGCTGTTTACAAATGTGTTGATTTTAAACAGTTTATAGGAAGCATACCATTTCAGATTAGGGCTATAGTCTACCAATGGCAGGGGCTGTATGGTATCGTATACCCAGGTAATGAGGCTATCCGTTTTTTTGGCAGAGCGCTGAACATCCGATTTAAGATTCTGAAAATTAAAATCGCGGATGTCGAGCTGCATGTTTGCCGGAAACCGCATATTAATGGTGCTCTTTACAATGGGAAAATAATCGCTGAGAAATGCCGAACCGAAAAAACGGGGTTCATTGTACACCACATCGTATTCCAGCTCCAGGATATTGCCGGGAAGCGTGGAAGGAAATTTGATGATGTACTGTTTTTCACCGTCGTAAAATGTATCATCAGAACCTTCTTCTTTCAGGGAAATATCCGTGACTTCAAGCTTTTTGTATTTTTTCCCATCCGGCACGTATACACAGGCCTTCACATTTTTGATCTCGATAAATTCACTGGTCGAGATTTTTTTGGTGTCGTAACTTTTGGCTGTCTCATTCAGGAAAAGTCGCTGTTCCTTATGTTTGCTGGTGATAATCGGTTTGTTTTCTTTTACCTGGATGTTGTATTCGAGGCTTTTGTAAAGGTATACAAAGGGTTTATTCGGGAACGTTTTCTGATAGTGTTCCAGATTCAGCACAGGCTGCGATATGCCGGTTAATCCGCATAAAACAGCCGATAGTGCGAAAAGAATTCGGGTCAGGTGTGATTTCATTATTACTGGATGCTCAGCGGAATATCGTTATAATACATAATGGTTTTAATGAGTTTACCACTTTCGTCGTAATACTTCACCGGACCATGTAAATTACCGTTCACGTAGAAACTTTCTTTTTTCAGTTTGCCGTTTTCATAATATTCTTTGGATGCACCCTGCAGATAACCGTATTCGTAATTGGTAGTCGATTTGATATTACCGCTGTAATAGTACTCGGTTTCCGCGCCATTGGATGAGCCGTATTCGAAACTATCTTCCAGTTGTTTTTTGCCGTTGGCGTTGTATATAACCCGTTTCCCATGCAGGTCACCATTGAAATAAGTGGCTTCCAGCGATTTTTTACCATTCTGGTAAAAGCAGGTTACTTTGGTTTCGCCCGGCTCAATTTTCTTGAGCGGAAGCAGGTTGCCGCTTGCATCTTTGTATGTATAGCTTACAAGTACGCCCTGGTGGTAATTACGCTGATAGGCCAGTTCGCCGCTTTCGTCATACACTTTGGATTCGCCATGTAACTCATCATTCTGGTAATTGATCTCACGCGATAATTTTCCGTTCGGGAAATATGTAAAACAAGCTCCTTCACGATCATCGTTTACATAGGTATATTCCGATTCTTTCTGTCCGTTTTCAAAATACTCTGTTTTCTTACCGTTGATCATGTCGTTGAAATAAGGAGTTTCGGAGATCACACGTCCAAACGGATCATATTCCATTTGTTTACCGTTTATTTTTCCATTGGCATACGGACGATCCGACATCACTTTTCCATCGGGATAATAGCTGAGCGATTTTCCGCTGGCATAGTCGTTTACATACTCTCTGTGAAAACGCACCTGGCCGTTTGAAAATTTATATTCAAGAATACCATTGCCACCGGGGAGTCTGGTATTTTTGAATACATGCCCCAGCGAGTCGTATGATACAACCTGGGTGAGGCAACCGAGCTGGTAGAAATCTTCTGAACTGAGTTTACCCAATTCATCATGGTATTCGGCCCAGCCGTCGATGTTGCCATTGTAATAATATTCAACCGAACGCACAGCACCGTTGATGTGGTAATATTTCCAGTATCCCTGGGCCTGTCCTTCAACCATCCAGCCTTCTTTGCTTACCTTGCCGTTCAGGTAATAAGCCCGGTAATAACCATTCTGCTGATCGTCGGTGTAATTAATTTCGCTGGCTATTTTTCCGTTCAGGTGATACGATGTGTATTTTCCGTTTTGTTTGCCTTTTGTGTAGGTGGTTTCATTCTGAATAGCACCAAAGACGTTGTATTCTTTCCAGATACCATCCAGGTCTCCGTCTGTAACGAGGCCCTCTTTTTGTTTGCGGCCATTGCTGTAATACAATACCACCGAAAAATTTTTACCGTTTACCTTATTGGCGGCAATCACTTCTCCGTTGTTTTTCAGTGATTTGAATTCCTGTAGTTTGCCGCGTTTGTAAAGGAACTCCTGCCAGAGACTGCCATCTTCGTTGTAGTATTTATTGGTGGCGTCGAGTTTACCGTCTGCAAAGCTTTCTTCGGATGAAAGAATGCCTGTATCATAGTATGTTTTCCATACACCATCTTTCAATCCGTCATTATTATAGCTTCCTTCTGTGGCAATTTTACCGTTCTCATGATAGGTTTTCCAAGCGCCCACAGCATAGTTTCCTTTGTACTCGCCTTCAGCATATAAGGAGTTTTTCTCGTTGTTGTAAAAAGTCTGTCCTTTCCCTTCGCGCTTGTCGTTGATGAAAGTTGCCTTTTCATTTATTTTTCCATTGTCGTAATACTCTACAAGTTCGCCGCTGATTTTTCCATCGTTGTTCTGGATCGTGTAGCGTTTCGCACCATTGCGGTGATAGCGGGTTTCCTGCCCGGCTTTTTTATTGTTCTTGTATTCAAATACAACCTGCTTCTGACCATTGGTGTAGTATACATTCAGATTACCTTCCACCAGGCCGTTTTTCATGGCAAAGTCCGACTTCGGGTTGTTGTTGTAATAGTAGTCTTTGTATTTTGTTTCCAGACCGTTGTCGTAAGAAATCTGCTCTTTGATGTCGCCTGTTTTGAAATAGAATGTCCAGTCGCCATTTTTTTTATCATGACTGAAAGGCCCCTGGGACTTCATGATACCGTTTTCGTAATAAAAATTCCAGTAGCCATCGGGTTCGCCTTTATCATTTTTACCGCCCGCGGCAACTATTTTTCCATTGTTTCCCCAGTGAGGCACCACACTTACCTGCCCATTGAGCGATTCGTTATAAGAAGCATATTTGGTACAGATGTAATCATAGGCCCAGTTTTCGAAGGCATCGATCTGTTTCTTGTTTTTGGTTACAATCTTCTGTACCTGTTCATTATCGGTGCCGGAGAAGGAATAGTAAACATAAGGGGCGAAATATTTCTGTGACCATACATCCGTAAAGAATTTTCCGTAGAACGTATTGTAGAAGCCCTTTACTTCCGGGTATTTTCCGATGTTCTCACAGATGAGCTGCATCTGTTTCACAACATTGTATTCCATATCTGTTTTGGACTTGTATTTGTCGGAAAAAGCAGCTTTCGATTTCACAATGCTTTCAAGCTCCGCAAAGTCATTGTCGCCGGAGAGCTCCGATAAAGTAATAAGACTATCGGTATTAATTTCGATTTTGGATAAGGATTCCAGCACATCGATCATTTTCACCGCCCGTTTGCTTGTATTATCACATACGAGGTAAAACTGCAGAGCCATCATCGACGGGACAATCTTTCCCTGCAGGATGGCGAGATTCGCCATTTGCAGGTGGCTGGAAGCATGTAAAGGGTTTATACGGATCGATTTGATGAAAAGCGCATTGGCTTCTTCATATTTTTTCTGGCGAAAATTCACCATTCCCTGCTCGTAATAAAAAAGGTTATTGAGCGGATATTCTTTAATGCCATAATCAAAAATGGCCTGCGATTCTGTTGTGCGTTTGAGGTTGCCCAGGGCCGAAGCTTTCAACAGGAGCACTGTAGGTGTATAGTCGTTTTTTTGCTTCAGCAGGTTGTCGCAAAGGTCAATAGCCAGCGTATCCTTATGCGTTGTGATGTAAATGTTGGCAAGCTCCACGGCTGCAATCACATAGTTGGAGTCGTTACGGTCAACACGTTTCAGTTCCGAAATGGCATCGGCGTAATTCTTGTCGCTGCTCATTTCCAGGGCATGAACAATGATCTGTTTCGTATTTTCTTTTTTGTAAACAGGCTCCTGTGCCAATGTCAAAGCGGTCGCAGAGAGGCATAGAAGCCCCGTAAGATAAAATCTCGTCATAAGGAATAATATAATGAATAATGTGTCAGGTTAATAAAAGTTACATGTTTCTGCGATACTGACCGCCTACTTCAAATAAGGCATTGGTGACTTGTCCCAGGGAGCAGTATTTTACCACTTCCATGAGCTGATTAAAAATGTTGCCGTTCTGAATAGCCACATGTTGAAGTTCTTTCAATACTTCGGCACCCTTATCTTTATGTGTAGCCCATAAATTGTTTCGTGTACTGATCTGCGCCTCTTTCTCTTCGGTCGTGCTACGGATCACCTCACGCGGTAATACGGTCGGGCTGCCCTTGGAGCTGAGGAAGGTGTTTACACCTATGATCGGATATTCGCCGGTATGTTTCAGGGTTTCGTAGTATAAACTTTCTTCCTGGATTTTGCTGCGCTGGTACATGGTTTCCATGGCACCCAGCACACCGCCACGTTCGGTAATGCGGTCAAACTCGCTCAATACCGCCTCTTCCACAAGGTCGGTCAGTTCTTCAATAATGAATGAACCCTGCAGTGGGTTTTCATTTTTAGCCAGACCCAGCTCGCGGTTAATGATGAGCTGAATGGCCATGGCACGACGCACGGATTCTTCTGTAGGTGTGGTGATGGCTTCATCGTAAGCGTTTGTGTGAAGCGAGTTGCAGTTGTCGTAAATGGCATACAACGCCTGCAGGGTTGTACGAATATCGTTGAAGTCGATCTCCTGTGCGTGCAGGGAACGTCCACTGGTTTGAATATGGTATTTCAACATCTGCGAACGCTCATTGCCATTGTATTTTTCGCGCATGGCTTTCGCCCAGATGCGGCGGGCCACACGGCCGATAACACTGTATTCAGGGTCAATGCCGTTGCTGAAGAAGAAAGACAGGTTTGGTGCAAAGCTGTCGATATGCATGCCGCGGCTCAGGTAATACTCTACAAAGGTAAAGCCGTTGGAGAGCGTGAAGGCCAGCTGCGAAATAGGATTGGCCCCGGCTTCGGCAATGTGGTAACCGCTGATGGATACCGAGTAGAAGTTACGTACGTTTTTATCAATGAAGTATTGCTGCACATCGCCCATCACACGTAAACTGAATTCGGTACTGAAGATGCAGGTGTTCTGCGCCTGGTCTTCTTTTAAGATGTCGGCCTGTACGGTTCCGCGCACCTGCGAAAGCGTGTAGGCTTTTATTTTTTCATACACATCTTTCGGCAATACCATGTCGCCGGTTACACCCAGTAGCATCAAGCCAAGGCCGTCATTCCCTTCGGGAAGCTCGGCGGCATTGTATGTTGGCCGTTTGGTACCCTTGGCTTTATAAATCTCATCAATTTTTTTGTTGACTTCTTTTTCGAGTTTATGTTCCTTGATGTACAATTCGCACTGCTGATCAATGGCCGCATTCATAAAGAAAGCTGCAATAGTGGCCGCAGGCCCGTTGATGGTCATACTCACCGATGTTTTCGGATCAGCAAGATTGAAGCCACTGTACAATTTTTTGGCATCATCGAGGCAGCATACACTCACCCCGGAGTTCCCGATTTTACCGTAAATATCCGGACGGTGATCCGGGTCATTACCATAGAGGGTTACGCTGTCGAAAGCCGTTGATAAACGTTTGGCAGGCATGCCTTTGCTCACATAGTGGAAACGTTTGTTGGTACGTTCAGGTCCGCCTTCACCGGCAAACATACGGGTAGGGTCTTCGCCTTCACGTTTAAACGGATAAATTCCGGCGGTATAAGGAAACTCTCCCGGGAAATTTTCGCGCAGGTTCCATTGCAGAATATCGCCCCAGCCTTTGATTTTCGGCACCGCTACTTTCGGCACCTGTGTGTGCGACAGAGATTCGTAATGCGTTTTGATTTTAATTTCTTTATCACGCACTTTAAATGAATAGAATTCGTCCTGGTATAATTTCTTCTTGCTTTCCCAGTTCTCCAGGGTTTTCAGATTATGACCGTCGAGGTCAAGCGCTACACGCTGGTATTCTTCTTCCAGGGTTTTTACAATGCGGTCTTTATCATCAAGTTTCGATGTTTTGAGCGATTCGATGGTTTTGCGGATGCCGTAGAGTTTATCGGCTACTTCGCTTTGTGCATAGGCCCATTTATCGTAGTTGCGCGATGTTTCAGAAATCTCGCTCAGGTAACGTGTGCGGTTTGGCGGAATGATGTAGATCTTCTCGCTCATTTCATTGGTGATCTTGAAATTCGATTTCAGATCACAATGGGTTTTCGCCACCAGTGTATCGATCAGGGCTTTGTAAAGGGTGTTGGTACCCGGATCGTTGAATTGCGAGGCAATGGTACCATACACCGGGATCGCCTCATCGGGCGTTTCCCACAGGTTATGGTTGCGCTTGTATTGTTTTTTTACGTCGCGCAGGGCATCCAGTGCACCGCGTTTATCAAACTTGTTGATCGCCACAATATCGGCAAACTCCAGCATGTCGATTTTTTCGAGCTGAGTGGCGGCACCAAATTCAGGCGTCATCACATAGAGGCTCATATTGCTGTGTTCAATGATCTCAGTATCGCTCTGGCCGATACCGGCAGTTTCCAGGATCACCAGGTCAAAATCAGAAGCCTTCAGAATATCAACGGCATCTTTTACATATTTCGACAGGGCCAGGTTGCTCTGGCGTGTAGCCAGTGAACGCATAAATACACGATCGTTCTTAATGGCATTCATCCGGATACGGTCGCCCAGCAATGCTCCGCCGGTTTTACGTTTACTCGGATCCACAGAAATAATCCCGATGGTTTTATTCGGGAAATCGAGCAGGAAGCGGCGCACAAGCTCATCTACCAATGATGATTTACCGGCTCCGCCGGTCCCGGTGATGCCGATCACAGGCGTTTTAGAATCTTTGGCCTGCACACGAACCTGGTCCAGGATGGCTTTGCTTTCTTCATTAAAGTTCTCAGCAGCCGAGATCAGTTTGGCAATCGATTTATGATCTTTGGATTTAATGTATTTGATTTCACCATTCAGGTTGGCACCTGTTGCATAATCACTTTGTTTCAGCACATCGTTAATCATGCCCTGTAAGCCCAGGGAACGCCCGTCGTCGGGGTGATAGATGCGTGTAATGCCGTATTTATGAAGCTCCTCAATTTCAGAAGGGAGAATGGTTCCGCCACCACCACCGAAAATTTTAATATGCCCGCAACCACGCTCTTTCAGGAGATCATACATGTATTTGAAATATTCCATGTGCCCGCCCTGATAGCTGGTAATGGCAATGGCGTTGGCATCTTCCTGGATGGCGCAGTCAACAATTTCTTTTACGCTGCGATCGTGGCCCAGGTGAATAACTTCGGCACCGGTGCTTTGCATGATCCGGCGCATAATGTTGATAGCAGCATCATGACCATCAAATAATGCAGCAGCAGTAACAACCCTTATCTTATGTTTTGGTTGGTATAGTGTAGTTTCCATAGTGTAGAAAGTGAACGTGGACTAAAAATTAATATAATCCTTCAAAAATAAGATTTTACGCCAGAAAACAGACGAAAATTGGTCTAAAAAAGCATAAATTTTACTTCATTTCCCAGGCGTTCCATTCCATTTCCTCGCCGTTGAGGATTCCGAGATAAGAATGGTAGCGTTCGGCCGAAATCTCACCGGTTTCTACGGCTTTGAGAATGGCACATTGAGGTTCATTGACATGAAGGCAGTTGTTGAATTTGCAGTTGTTCATGCGCTCACGGATTTCGGGAAAATAATGTCCCACTTCTTCTTTTTTCATTTCCACGAGCCCCAGCTCTTTAATGCCGGGCGTGTCAATGATATTGCCTCCCGATGTTAAAGCATGAAGTTCGGCAAATGTGGTTGTATGCATGCCCTTCAGATGGGCCGAAGAAATATCACCGGTTTTAAGTTCCAGTCCGGGTTCAATGGCATTTACGAGGGTCGATTTCCCGACACCGCTGTGCCCCATCACGAGCGTGGTTTTATCTTTCAGCAGATCCCTGAGCATGGCAATATCGTTTTCATCAAAAGCGCTTACCAGGTAGCATTCATAACCTATCCGGCGATACATATCCATAATCTCTTCCTGGATTTTAATAAGCTCATCGCCCAGAATGTCCTTTTTGTTGAAGATCAGACAGGCCGGAATATCATAGGCTTCGGCCGTAACCAGGAAACGATCTATAAAACCCAATGAAGTACGCGGCGCAACAAGGGTGCAGATTAAAAATGCCTGGTCGAGATTACTGGCCAGGATCTGCACCTGCTTCGATAAATTAATGGATTTGCGGATGATGTAGTTTTTACGCTCATGTATTTTGGAAATCACACTGTCGCCGTCTTCCGTTTCAATATCCACCTGGTCGCCAACGGCCACTGGATTGGTGCTTTTCCGTCCCTCCAGGCGTATACGGCCTTTGAGACGGCACTCATATACATGCCCGTCCGGGGTACGTACAAAGTACCAACTGCCTGTAGATTTTATGACAAGTCCGGTCATGCTTCAAATGTACAAAAAACAATACGGCCTGAACGCGTTCCACACCATCAAAATCATACAATTGACCCAGGGCAGACGCAACATGGTTTAAAATCCTTAAATTTGAATCCACAACAGCCCGTTTATACACATGTCGATACAGGTTCAAAATATCACCAAGCTTTACGATAAACAAAAGGCACTGAATAATGTGTCGTTCGAGATCGGAAGTAACGAAATTGTTGGCTTTCTTGGGCCCAATGGCGCCGGCAAAAGTACCATGATGAAGATTATTACCTGCTATATACCGCCAACCGCCGGGCAGGTGAAAGTGTGTGGCTACGATATAGCCGAGCAGAGTCTCGAGGTGCGTCGCCAGATCGGCTACCTGCCCGAGCACAACCCTCTGTATCTCGATATGTACGTGAAAGAGTTTCTCGAATTTGTGGGTGGACTCTACAAGGTGAAGGAAATAAAAAAACGGGTTCGTGAAATGATTGATATGACCGGGCTTCAGATCGAGCAGAATAAAAAGATCGGTGCTTTGTCTAAAGGATACCGCCAGCGTGTGGGCCTGGCCCAGGCGATGATCCACGATCCGAAAGTGCTCATCATGGATGAACCCACTACCGGGCTTGATCCCAATCAGCTGGAAGAAATCCGTGCCCTGATCAAAAAACTGGGAAAGGAGAAAACCGTAATGCTCAGCACCCATATCATGCAGGAAGTAGAAGCCGTATGCGATCGGGTTATCATTATCAATAAGGGCGAAATTGTTGCCAATGACGAGACCCATACCCTGCAGCAACATACCAGCAAACAGATTGTTACTGTGGAGTTTGATTCGGTGGTGGCCAAACGCGACCTCGAAGCCCTGAGCGGAGTGGAAGAAGCCATCGCCACGGATACCAATACCTGGAAGATAATAGCGTCGTTACAAGCAGATATCCGCAAGGAACTGTTTAACTACGCCGTGAAAAACAACATCTCTGTACTTACCATGAATAAGGAAGAACAGAAACTGGAAGATGTGTTTAAGAAATTAACCAAAAATCAATAATCAACAGCTGTGACTAAGCGCTCCGGGTATGTTAAACTACAAAATATATAGTGCGGGCGGATTTGTAGAATCTGCCGCTGTTCTGGAGGTTCGAAATCCCTTTGATCACAGCCTTATTGCTACAACATGCCTGGCCGATGAGGTCATTCTGAATAAGGCTATTATAGCAGCGCAGGCTGTCAGACAGGAAATGGCTGTTCTGCCCTCGTACAAGCGTTTTGAAATTTTAAGATATATCTCCGATCAGCTGAAAGTCAACAGGCAACGGCTGGCAGAAGTGCTTGCAGCCGAAAGTGCCAAACCACTGCGCTATGCACTTGCCGAGATCGACCGCTCCGCACAAACATTTCTCATTGCCGCGGAAGAAGCAAAACGTGTACCCAAAGAATACATGTCGCTCGACTGGACACCAAACGGGACAGGGAAGGAGGGCATCGTTAAGTATTTTCCGATAGGGCTCGTGGCAGGCATCGCTCCTTTCAACTTCCCGATGAACCTTGCCGTACATAAGATAGCGCCTGCCATAGCGAGCGGTTGCCCGATTATTTTGAAACCGGCAAGTTCCACACCACTATCAACCCTTGAACTGGCAAAAATTATTGATACTACCGAATTACCGAAGGGAGCCGTTTCTGTTTTGCCGATGGATCGTAAAACCGGGAACCAGTTGGTAACCGACGAACGATTTGCCCTGCTGAGTTTTACCGGATCACCGGTAGTTGGCTGGGAGATGAAAAAGCAGGCAGGGCGCAAAAAAGTAGTGCTCGAGCTTGGCGGTAATGCCGGGGTTATTGTTGCCGCCAGTGCTGACCTGGAGAAAACGCTTCAGAAATCAATCATGGGCGCCTTTTCATACAGCGGGCAAATCTGCATTCATGCCCAGCGTTTCTTTGTACATGAATCGCTTTTCAAAGCATTTGTAGAAGGGATGAAAGCGGCTGCAGAAAAACTCAGGTCCGGCAACCCTTTATTAGCCGATACGGAAATCAGCAGCATGATCGATGAGGAAAACGCAAAACGTGTGGAAAGCTGGATTCATGAAGCGGTGGAGCAGGGAGCCCGATTGATCTGTGGTGGCAAACGCCAGGCAACCTTTGTGGAACCGACGATTCTTGTAAATACAAAAGATTCGATGAAGGTTTATGCCGAAGAAGTATTTGGCCCGGTAATCACCATCGAACCTTACAATAGCATTGAAGAAGCCGTGAAACTGGCCAATAACACACGTTTCGGATTACAATGCGGAGTGTTTACAAACCTTGTTTCCGAGCTCGATTATTGTTTCATGCATCTGGAAGTAGGAGGTGTGATCCATAACGATGTGCCTACGATTCGTTTCGATCAGATGCCTTACGGCGGCATCAAAGACAGTGGTCTTGGTCGCGAAGGTGTTCGCTACGCCATGCACGATATGCTGGAACCCCGCATCCTCGTCAAATAACTCCCGCGTCCTTTCTACCGCAAATCCTGCGTCATAAGTCCTGTTCTGGTCCTTTCTCCTGTTCCCTCCGCAGTTAAACAGCTATTTCAAAATCCGTTTATGTTTTTCCTTGATAATATCCTGCATTGGCTTATGCTCAATCTTGCTTTCGAGCCACGAAATAATATCGAAGTAAATAAAGGCACGTTTTTCAAAGCGGCTTTTCTCAAGCTTCTGCATGCCGTTTTTTAAAACCGAGAACTGTTGGGTCAGTTCCTTTTCTGTATCTGTTTTTTTGATGCTTCGCAGAAATTTCATGATCAGTAACTGATATTTCACAAAGCTCTGTTTCTTCTGTAGGAAGCGATATGTACTACGGATGTTGTACTCAATCATCTCACGGCTGTTCAGCTCATAATAGCAGATCAGGCGCAGGATTCGCGCAAAGGATTGCAAGTCTTCACGGAGTCCCGATTCCTTTTCGTTGATAATCCGGTTGAGCCATTTAATGGCGGTTTTGAACTGGTAACTTCCAAAATACAGGCAGGCAATTTTGTAATAGAAAATCATTACCGTGTGTTTACTCAGCTTTGGTATGAAATTCATGAGTTCCTTGTTGAGTGCTGCTACGACACGGGTCCCCGACTTGTATTCGCCCAGCATAAAGTGTCGGTTGATCTCATGAATATAGATAGCCTTGAATAAATTGAGTTGCAGATTTTCACTCAATATAATATCCTTGCGGCGTTTCAGCGACACCAGCTTGTTATGGGTTTCCTTGAATTCGCTGTAGAGGTATAGCTTGTTCTGAACCACCAGCAGATTGTTCAGCGCCTTGATGTAAAACTCCGTTTTCGCGCGGATCAGGGCCGGATCATTTTCAAACAGGGCCACCCATTTCCTGGCATTGGCATAACCGGCTTTAAAATCCTGTACATAAAAATTATAACCTGTAATGGTATAATAGAGATACATTTTTTCCTGGGCCGAAAGGTGAGCCGCAGATACCTGCGGCACCTGCTTTTTGTAAAAACTCTGCACCGTCATAAAATCCTCATGGTTCCTGATAAATCCACGGATCTGGTAAAAGGTATTGAGTTGTAAGGCCAGGTTGGAATAACGGTTTATATTCTGGATCTGCTCGGTAACAGAAGTGATCTCCTCTACCAGTTTGTTCACGCGTTCTGAAGCATTTTGCCCGGACGTTTGTATGAGTGCCAGTTTTTCAATATTCAACAATTCGAGGAGTAATACCAGCTGGTAGTTTTCACGCGCCGACCGCTTGGCTTTTTCAAGTATAGTGAGGCAATCGGCATACAGGCATTTGTCATACAAAAAGCGGGCATGCTCACTGTAGCGCGTTACCGTACTTTCCGGTGTGCTGCTATTGTAATGTGACAGGTGCGTAAGCAATTGTTTGTAAAGATGAGTCTTCAGATTCGGAAGCTGCGACGGGTTCAGGGTTTTCAGCGACAACAGCGCATCTTCATTATACTCTTTTTGCTTGTCAATAGCATCAAACAACTGAATGAACTTCTTGTCCTGCCCTTGTTTCACCCGGGATGCATAAACCTTGAACTGCCACTTTTCACTCTTGGTGAGCGAACGGATGAGGTGAAAGAGGCTGTCGTTTTTTACCTTGGACATTGTATTAAATTAGTAGTAAATATACTCTATTTCCTTTGAATTTGGTTTGTTTTTTATACTATTTTCATTACGGCTTAATTTGGATATCATATTTGATTTTTAACATTTAATTTTTAATCTAAGCTGAATAGGATACTTTAGCAGCTCAAATTTTTCTTATCATGCGAGCTGCAATTACTGCTGTATCATCTTATCTCCCGGACTATGTGCTGACCAATAAAGAACTGGAAACCATGGTGGACACCAGCGACGAGTGGATTGTAAGCCGGAGCGGAATTCACGAACGCCGGATTATGAAAGAACCGGGCAAGGCTACCGCTTTTATGGCTGCCGAAGCTGCAAAGAACCTTCTGAAAAAAAGAAATATCCAGGCTTCCGAAATCGATGTGATTATCCTGGCCACTGTAACCCCTGACTATCAGTTCCCGGCTTCCGCCAATATCGTAAGCGATATGATCGGTGCCACCAATGCCTGGGGATTCGATCTGCAGGCTGCCTGCTCGAGTTTTATTTACGGACTCGAAGTAGGAAGTAAACTGATAGAATCGGGAACCTATAAAAAAGTACTTTTAATCGGTGCCGATACCATGAGTAGCATCATCGATTATACCGACCGCGGCACCTGCATTCTCTTTGGCGATGGCGCTGGCGCTGTATTACTGGAACCAACCGAAGAACAGGTAGGCGTGATGGACGCGCGTTTGTACAGCGATGGCGCCGGTCGCAAATACCTGTACCAGATCGCAGGTGGCAGTTTAAAACCGGCCTCTGCAGAAACAGTAGCCAAACGCGAGCATTTTGTAAAAATGGACGGGCAGCCTGTATTTAAAGTGGCTGTGGTGAAAATGGCAGAAGTGGCTGTTGAGATGATGGACAGGAACCACCTCAAAGCCGAGGATGTTGCATACCTCGTGCCTCACCAGGCTAATAAGCGCATCATCGAAGCCACGGCAAACCGCATGGGCGTTGGCATGGATAAAGTTATGCTGAATATCCAGAAATACGCCAATACAACATCGGCAACCCTGCCTTTATGCCTCGACGAATGGGAACATAAACTCAAAAAAGGCGACAACCTCATTCTGACTACATTTGGTGCAGGCTTTACCTGGGGCGGTATCTATATCAAATGGGCTTACGATAGCAAGTAATCCGCAGGTGGAGCGGTGAAATTGCCTGCTAATCCTTCAGGAAATCTACATTGAAAAAATACTTCGCGGAGTTTCGTTGATCTTCATATAGATGGATTTCGGCCTCTTTACTCAAGCGTAAAGAAATCTCTTCACGACTCAGGTTAATTTCACGGCTCATGTAGCATTTGCCGGTTGTACCTTCGTAGCAGAGTAGGTAAGTGGCGGGTTCGGTTTTCACTTCTTTGATTACCACAGCATCTTTTGATACGGGTATTTTCCGGCCATATTGCATCAGGTATAAGGAGGAGGCCTTTTCGGATTCCCGTTTCTTTTTCATTCTTCGTTGAAATAACAACAGAATAGCGCCTATCCCTATAGCATAAAGACCGATTCGTATAAACCAAATGGTCATGGGATCGCCGAAATCAGCAGGTGGCGTAAAAGAACCTGAAAGGAGAAAATAACCGATGAGCAGCAGTATAGTTCCGATGTCTACCAGTTTTTCCCGCACCTTGCAATAAACTTAAAGTGAAATTTCCCCACGCAGATTTTTTTGCAGCAGGGCTTTCGTTTCTTTCAGCGAAAGTTTTTTTCCGAGCACAAACATCAGTTTGGCCACAGCACTTTCAAAAGTAATATCCTCACCGCCAATCACGCCAATTTTTTTCAGGTGGCTGCTGGTTTCATACATGCCCTGTATGACTCGCCCTTCCAGGCATTGCGTAACATTGTAGATAATAACTCCCTTTTTAATGGCAGATGTCAGCGCATCTGTAAACCAGGCTTCGGTGGTGGCATTACCTGCCCCGAACGTTTCAAGAATCACAGCTTTAATGCCCGGCGTGTTCAGTATGGCAAGTGTTATTTTTTTACTGAGTCCTGGAAATAATTTAAGCACGGCAATGTCATTTTCGAGCGCAGTATGCACTTTGAATGCTTTTTTCTCCGGTTTCAGCAGGTAAGCATCATTGTACTGAATTGTTACACCGGCTTCGGCAAGCAGTGGATAGTTTGGCGATTTGAAGGCGTCGAAATGTGCAGAGTTATATTTGAATGTACGGTTGCCACGGTAAAGCTTGTACTCAAAATAAATACATACTTCGGTAATCACCGGTTTGTTGGTTTTGGTTCGGGCAGCTGCTATTTCAATAGCCGTAATCAGGTTTTCTTTGCCATCGGTGCGGATGATGCCAATCGGCAACTGGGACCCCGTCAGGATTACAGGCTTTGCCAGGTTCTCGAGCATGAAGCTCAGGGCGCTGGCTGTATACGACATGGTATCTGATCCATGCAGGATTACAAAACCGTCGTACTTCGCATAATTTTTTTGAATGATCTCCGCCAGCTTGATCCATACCGAAGGATGCATGTTCGATGAATCTATCGGTTTCTCGAAAGAAATAGAAGATAAGGTGATGTCAAATTTTTCGAGCTCCGGAATTTGTGCGGTCAGGGCTTTGAAATTAAACGGGCGGAGTTCGCCGCTGCGCGCATCCTGCATCATACCAATGGTTCCGCCGGTATAGATGAGGAGAATGGAAGACTTTTTTTTCACAATCGGAATGGGTTTTTAAAAAAATCCCCTCTTTTTGGGAGAGGGGATTAAATAGAGCGTTGTGATACTTAGAACGGCAGATCGTCGTTGTCGCCTATGCTGCTGTTAAATACAGGGGCAGAGGTGTTTTCCTGCATCGTGTTGTTGCTCGCAGGGCTTACATTCGATGAAGATTGCGATCCGCTCAGTTTCTCAATACGCCATGCTTCCAGTGTATTGAAATATTTAATACCCTGTGGGCCATTCCACTCGCGGCCACGCAGGTTAAACTGTACACGGATTTCTTCACCGGGGTTGAATGTGTCCAGTAAAGAACATTTGTCTTGAGTTACCTGGAAACTTACATGCTGTGGATAAGGCGTGTTGGTGTCTGTAGATAAAACGAATTCGCGTTTTTGAAATTTTTCGCTGACTTTCTGCGTGTCAAATTTGACTTTAAGGATTCCTGTTACTTCCATGATATATTTATTTTTTATTGTTTTTAACTTAAAATGAGGCTCCAGGCCTCTTTGATTTGATCGGCATCTACAAAGGCTTTAAGCTTCTGATGCAAGGCTTCTTCCGAAGTAAAAGCCGGGTGATGCTGTTTTTTAAAAGCGTCGATCTCATGCTCATCCGGCAAAACCTCCAGGTTGCCAAGCTTGCCAAGATCATTTCCCGTCAATACTTTACTATGGCGGATTGCTGCAGGGAGTCTGTCAACACCCACGCCCATGGTGGTGATCGGTTTTTCGATTTCAAACAGGGCATCGCCATGCGCACGGCAATACCAGTTTCCACCCATGCGGGCCACGAGGTCTATTTTTTTCTGATTGATGAGTTGCTTTTCATCCAGAACGGCTTCGCTGACGTGAATTTTTACAATTTCACAGAAAACAAGATTGCAGTTGCCGATTTCTTTCAGTTCAAAGACCTTGCATTCCAGCTGTACCGGGCTTTCTTTCACACGGGGTGGTTTTACCAGGTCAGACGGAACAGCAGTAAAGCCCGCCTTTTCAAACTCATTCACCCCTTTCGGGTATGGACTACTGGCCAGTGACATTTGCTGAACCATGTTATAATCCACAATATTGATCACGCATTCAGGCACTTCTTTGATGTTGAGGTGCGTGTCTTTGGCTTTTCCCGTTTTCCCGCTCAGGTTCGGCGAAAAAATGGCGATCGGTGGTTTAGCGGAAAATACATTGAAAAAACTGAAAGGGGCCAGGTTCACACGCCCGTCTTTGTCTACCGTACTTGCAAAACAAATAGGGCGGGGACCAACTGCACCCAATAAATATTGGTGAAGCATTGGTACCGGCAATTCTTTAGGGTCCAGACTAAGCATAAATACAAAGTTAAGGAATTCATGGCCTTCTGCCATGGATCATGTTAATAATTGGGATAAATTGTTAATTTAGAAATGGATGTAATCGTTTACAAACGCACGCTAACAGGCTACGGAAAACCCTCTGGCTCTACAAGGGATAATACACCACTTTTTTGGTTTCGAAAAATTCACCTTCAAAATAATCTTTCAGGTTATAGAAAGTGGCCTTGTCATAGTACGCCCCGAACTCCTCACGCAGGTCGCCACCTTTGAGGTAAAGGATGCCATTGTGCAGATCATTGAAATTATCTTTGGAGACTTTCTGGCGCACCCAGTTGTAAAATTCAGGAAACTCCGTCACCGCACGGCTGATGATGAAGTGATAATTGTCTTTGAGTTTCTCTGCACGTTCGTGCTCAGCGGTGAGGTTTGTAAGCCCGATTGCTGCTGCAACCTCGGTTACGACTTTTATTTTTTTACCGATAGAATCTACCAAGTGAAACCGGCATTCCGGGAATAAAATCGCCATGGGTATGCCGGGAAATCCGCCACCTGTACCTACATCCAGGATACTGGTTCCTGATTTGAAATGAATTACTTTGGCAATACCCAGCGAATGCAGCACATGGCGCTCATACAAAAGATCAATGTCTTTGCGTGAGATCACGTTGATCTGTGCGTTCCAGTGTTCATAAAGGTTTTGTAGCTGCCCGAACTGATGCTTTTGCGTGTCGGTGAGTTCCGGAAAATATCTGAAGATCAAATCCACCCCTGTCATTCGTCTGTCTTTAAATCGTAAGTCTTAAAATCCTGTGTTTTTCTGTCCTGAATCCTGCAATCCTGAGTCTTGTGTCATACTGTACTGAGTCTCTCAAATCTTGTTCTCAGAGTTTTTCAGGATATTGTAAAGGAAATCACGGGCCCTGAATAGTTGCGCTTTCACTGTGCCAACCGGCAAACCCAGTTTAGTGGAAATTTCCTCATAACTGAGTTCTTCATAGTAGCGCATCTGTACCAGTTCGCGATAGCGTGGTTTCAGTTTCTCCACTACATCACGCAGCAATTCAATTTTCTGTTTTTTAATGATATTCTCTTCCGGGTCGAGCGTCGATGATTTAATGCTTTTTGAAAACTCCTGGCCTTCTTCATTCTCCATTTTACTGTCGAGCGACAAAGCATCATTTTTCTTTTTATTTCTCAGAAAATCGATGGCATTGTTACTTGCTATTTTGAAAAGCCAGGTGCTGAAAGCAAAGTTCGGAGTGTATTGGCTCAGCCGTTTAAACGCCCGGCCAAATGCTTCAATGGTGAGATCTTCCGCATCATCCTTATTGTTTACCATTTTCAGCATCATGAAATAAACGGATTCCCTGTACCGGTGCATCAGTTCGGCATAAGCCTTCTGATCGCCGTTGTTCAGCGCGCTCTGTATAAGCTTGTAGTCATATACAGCTTTGGTGGTCAGGTTATCGTTATTTCCTAATTCGCCCATTTGTTACGTTTTGCAAATGCTTTTGAAATATGAAACGAGGGGTACATAAACAAGAGTATAATCTCGTAGAAAAATGCGAAAGCCCATAGGTCAGGTTCATTTAGTTTCTTTGCAGATTTACTAAAGATAAGCATTTGTGCCAATATTTTCAATAAGAATAAAGCACCGGCCGAAATTAATGTACTGTTAAAGAAAAACAAACTCAGCCATAACCCGTGAAAAAGATAGGGCCATACATAACTCATGGTAATTCGTAGTTTGGTGGCGCTTTTGTAGTGCGGAGCCGTTGTCAGATGTCTTTGCTTCTGCAGGCGCCAGTCGCGCAGGGTTTTCTTCGGAACAGAAACCGTTATCGATTCATGCGACACACACACATTCGTGTTCTGATCTGTACAGGCTTCATTAATAAAAAGATCATCGTCGCCCGAATTGATATGATAATGGCTGGAGAATCCTTTGTGCTTGAAAAACAATGATTTCTGATAGGCCAGATTGCGCCCCACACCCATATAGGATTTGCCTTTTAGGGAAGCCGACAAATACTGGGCTGCGATCTGGAATGTATCGAACCGGATCAGCTTATTCAAAAAGCCATCCTGTTTCTCGTAGGCACCATAACCCAGTACAATTTCTTTGCCGGGGGCAAAACCTTTCGACATTTCCCTGAGCCACTGATCCGAAGCGGGTACACAATCGGCATCTGTAAATACTAGGCGTTCGTGCTTGGCGCCTTTGATCCCAACCATCACGGCAAATTTCTTTCCATGCTTGTAATAATCGTCCTCCTTAATATTTACCTTTTTCAGGTTCGGGAAAATCTTCGCAAACTCATCAATCACATGCTCTGTATTGTCCCACGAACAGTCATTGACCACCACCACTTCAAAATCGGGGTAATCCTGTGTAAGAACCTTCGGTAAAAATTCAGTCAGGTTATCGTCTTCGTTGCGGGCACATATAATCACAGAAACAGGCTGCAGATCAACTGTTTCAGCCAGGCGTTTGCTTTTGAAATTTCCAATCGGGAATATGCTAATCGAATAATGTACAATCAGGGCAATAAAACTGCATATGGCGGCCACCAGCAAATATTCATCTGCGCCAAAATCTATAAAGTCAGGAAAGAGCATAAAGACAAAGTTATCGGGACGGGCATCGTTAAATTAAAATATCTTTGCATTTATTAAACAAAGAAATTAACAATGCTGAGTGATATAAAAGCAGTTATTTACGATATGGACGGAGTACTCATAAACTCTGAACCTCTCTGGCGCCGGGCCATGATTCAAAGTTTTGGTGAGATCGGAATTCCTTTTACCGACGACGACTGCAAACTCACTACCGGCATGCGCTTTATAGAGGTGGCAAGGTTCTGGCTTCATCGCTTCAATCGGCACGATATATCTGTTATGGAGTTTAATGATCTTGTGATTAATCGCCTCCGGGAACTGATTTATGCAGAGGGAGAACCCATGACGGGGGTACTGGACAGTATTCACTATTTTAAGAATAAAGGAATGAAACTGGCCCTGGGTACTTCCTCGTCCAATATGCTGGTGGAAGCCGTATTACAGAAACTGCAGATCGGCGAACACTTCCAGGCTGTTTGCTCCGCGGAGACCATGAAATATGGGAAGCCTCATCCGGAAGTATTCCTGCATTGTGCCGAACAGCTGGAGATATTACCAACCTCTTGCCTCGTTATAGAAGACAGCCTCAACGGGATCATTGCTGCCAAAGCGGCCCAGATGAAGGTGCTGGCTGTGCCCGATGAATATAACCTGCAAAGCCCGAAGTTTGCTATAGCCGATCACATGTATCCGTCCCTCTCTCATTTCCTGGCCAACGCTTAAGCATTCCATCCATCTGCACCTTCCTCTGCGAAAATCCGCGAAACAGGGTTCCTGCTGCATCCGCGTCAATCTGCGCGAAAAATCCTCTGCACTAATCCAGGGAAAAGAAAATAGAATATTGCGCCCGGAATTACACAGATGAACCCTCGATTTCCGTTGCATGCCCCATATCCCGTGTCACTCAGCGAAAATCTGCGAAACAGGGTTCCTGCTGCATC
>JAFDXR010000026.1 GCA_018267825.1 Bacteroidota bacterium
TTGGTGATAACACCAACAAGGGCGTAATTCCAACAGGGGTGTAAATATCTTCGGGACATCATGGGGTTTTACCCTGTCTTTTTTTAACATTATTTGAATCGGGGCAGGAAGAATAATAGACTACATTTAGGGTATTGTTCGATGTTCACTAACTCCCCATACAATCAGTTGTGTTTCAGAAAGTGAGAAAAGAAAGCGTGTTGTATATGCTTTTAATGCTACTGGCAGCTTCGGTACAGCTTCGTGGCCAGAAAGAAGCATATAAAGGGTATTTCAAAGTGGGCGCCGTTGTCAATCAGTTCAGGCCGGCATACAACGATGTGAATTTTAAGTTTTTTGACCCGGTATCAGGAGTCAATATGAATAGCCCTTTGCATTTTGATAACACCAGCAATAATTATGGAATCAAGGTTGAATTGATAGAACTTGTGACCAGGCAAGGCTTTGTTATAAATCCTTTTGATTTTACAATGGCTTTTAATGCAAAAGCAGCCTGGGTGACATGCGGCACCGGTGGTGGCTATGAGGTAACGGTGCTGAAAAGATATGCCTCGCACCTGAAAAGAGAAAAGGTGCCGTTTGTGAAATTCAGGGTAGGGGCGCTTTTGAACTACGGTTTTTATGAAAATTATTTGTTTAGTAATATACGTTCCGTTAACTCAAATCCGATTCATGTTGGGTTACAGGTGCTGACAGATAAAATAAATATTGATCTCACGAAAGATGTCTGGATGATTAACCCGCATGCCAGCCTTAGTTTCAGGCTTACAAATAAAATGGATATCCGGTTTATGGCACTATATAATCTGGTGTTTTTCTCAAATGAGCATTTGTATTTTTACGAATCCAAGGTGTTCTATAGCAAGTATTCAAACTTTAAAAGTACGAGCGGCAGCGAGGATGAGTATCTGTTTAATGCTTCCAACAAACCGGTTTCCCGGAATATATATTCACTCGCACCGTTTTCATTCCGGGTAGAGTTGTCTTTTTTACTCAAATAGGCGCAGATTATAATCCTATAGATTGCATGTAATCCTGTAGAAGAATCGTAGCACTGACCATATCCACGGTTTCTTTATTGGCACGGTCTTTTTTACCAAGGCCACCCATGAGCATGGCTTGTTTGGCAAGCTTGGAAGTAAAGCGTTCATCAAACCGTTCGATCTTAATAAGGGGAAATTTTTTACGGAGATGAACCACAAAGGGATCTATGTATCGTGCACTGTCTGAGGCCTCATTGGCCAGAGTTTTGGGCTCGCCCACCACAATGCACTCAACAGATTCTTTCTTTATGTAATTTTCCAGGAATGAGATCACTTCGGTAGAATGGATGGTGGTTAGCCCGCTCGCAATCATTTTGAGGGGATCGGTAACGGCAATTCCCACACGTTTACTACCGTAGTCTATAGCGATGATTCTTGGCATTTTATGAATGAATGTGTAAATTTAAATAATGCGGTACATATTTACGGTTTTTATTTTAGGGATCAGTCGTTTGTTGGCACAACATCCGCTGTTTTATGCCATGAACCAGGCTTATCTATCCTCAAATCCTGCATTTGCCGGAAGTTCCGGGGGTGTCCGATTTCAGGGAGCTGTGGCACTTCAGAACCCGGGAACAAATTATGCAAACCTCGCCTGGTATACCGGGGCCGACGTTAGCCTGAACCGTATTCATAGCGGGATTGGTTTATCCTATCAGGTGCTCGATTATCAGCAGAGTCTCAGACGGTCGCAGATCGATTTCTCTTATGCTTTTAAAATACATAAAGGTATTTTCACGTTTGTGCCTGCAGTACAGCTTTCTTATTTCGATATACAATTGAATAAATACGGTACCAGTTATGGTGATATGATAGACCCGCGCCGTGGTTTTATTTGGAATACGAACGAAATTGGGCCATCTGCTGATAAGCAAAATATTTCAATCAGTCCGGGAATATTGATTTATACACATGGTTTCTTTTTTGGTGCTTCCCTGCTGGATGCAAACCGGCCGGATGAGGGATTGCATGGCCCATCCGCAAGGCCTGTTACTCAAATATACCAGGCAGCCTACCGTTTACTTATCGGAGCAGAGAGGGCTTACAGGTTGGATACCTATATTAAAACAACCTTCCAGAACCCTAAAAATAATATGTATCAGTGTGGACTTTATCTGACGGGTTTTGATTTATGGACTATTCAGGCCTCATACCGATATAATGATGCATGGATCGCCGGTGTTGGCTTAAATAAGAAACGTATCAAAGCTGGTTATAATATCGGTTACCATTACCGGAAATCAGATCCGGCGGCATATTCACATGAATTGTATTTGTCGGTAAGCTGGCTCAGCACTAAACAAAAAGCATCGCCCTTCCATGAGCCGGGATTCTAGTGCTGCAGATTACAGATTCCGTTGTAGTAATGATCTGACTGGCGGCACACTTCATGTGTTTTTAATGTATAGTGATATATCCCGGTCGGCGCAATTTTTCCGCCTGTTTTACCATCCCATCCGCTACTCACTGTATTGGTTTCACTGAATATAAGCGTGTTGGAGGCATTATATATTTTGAATTCTAGGGCATCGACCCCCGTTACCAACGGCCCAAATCGATCGTTAACGCCATCGCCATTAGGAGTGAATGTATTTGGTACATAGCAGGAGTAGGCAATGTGTTGTGTGGCGCTGTCCGGATTACAGGAGGCGTTGATGTAGATGTCGCTGACAGCGGTACTATTGTTTGTTTCTGAAGGCTTCATGTCCTTTTTGCAGCTCTGCAAAAGAAACACGCAAACAAATATGAAACAGGAAAGTCTCATATTCAAATATAAGGTTTTATTTCTTCTTTACATTTTTGCAATCGGGAAACAGTACAATGTCGCAGAGGTCGGGCAGGTTTTCGAGATGCCCGTCTTTGTCTTCGGCAACAATATGAGTCAGGCATATTTTTGTGGCCAGTTTCTTTTTCCTGAAAAAACGCACGGTCTTTTCCGGGAAACTGTCGCCGGTTACTTTGGACTCGTAAATGTTTTTGTTTTCGCTATATGTGATGGTATAGGAGCGGATCACACCTTCATGCGGATTGCCGTATTTGTCGAGCGCAATCACCTTGTAATTGGTCTCATCAAACTCGGCTTTCAGAAAAGCATTTTCTTTCTGGATTTTTATTTTCTGAGGCTCTTCCTGCGCGCTTAATGTAAATGACAGCATACACAGGAGTAAGCCCGCTGCATGTTTCAATATATGTTTACCAAAAGCAGGCATTCCTTATTAAGCCATACTGTTATAGAACTTTTCGCGCTGCTCTTTCACAATCGGATTTTCGAGGTACTCATCGTATGTGCAGCTGCGGTCTACAATGCCATGCGGCGTTAATTCAATAATGCGGTTGGCAACCGTTTGTACGAGTTCGTGGTCATGACTGGTAAACAGGATAGTTCCGGTAAAATCCTTCAGGGCATCGTTGAAGGAAATGATGCTTTCCATATCGAGGTGATTGGTTGGCTCATCCAGGATCAGGAGGTTTGGGTTAAAGAGCATCATGCGGCTGGTCATACAACGTACTTTTTCACCACCCGATAAAACATTACATTTTTTAAGCACCTCTTCGCCGCTGAAAAGCATTTTACCCAGGAAGCCGCGGATGTAACTTTCGTCCTTATCTTTTGAATATTGTCTGAGCCAGTCTACCAGGTTCAGGTCTGTCTGGAAATATTTGGCATTCTCATTCGGCAGGTAAGCCTTGTGAATGGTTGTTCCGAATTTATATTCACCGCTATCGGCTTTTTCTTCTTCATTAATGATGTCGAACAGCGCCGTAATGGCTAAGTGATTGCGCGAAATAAAAGCAATCTTATCGCCTTTGTTCACATTGATATTCACATTGCTGAACAGCAGCCCGTCCACATTCGATTTCGAAAGGTTTTCAATATGCAGAATCTGATCGCCGGCCTCACGTTCCTGCTTGAAAATAATGCCCGGGTAACGGCGTGTGCTTGGTGGAATTTCATCAACGACCAGTTTCTCCAACAGTTTTTTGCGGGATGTAGCCTGGCGCGACTTACTGGCATTGGCACTGAAACGCGCCACGAAATCCTGTAACTCTTTGCGTTTATCTTCAATCTTTTTATTCTGATCGGATTTTTGCTTGAGTGCCAATTGACTCATCTGGTACCAGAAACTGTAGTTCCCGGTATAGGTCTGAAGTTTACCGAAGTCAATGTCGCAAATGTTGGTACACACGGCATCGAGGAAGTGACGGTCGTGGCTGATCACAATCACGGTATTGTGAAACTCGGCCAGGAAGTCTTCCAGCCAGGTAATAGTTTCCACGTCGAGGTCGTTCGTAGGCTCATCCATCAGCAGGATATCGGGGTTTCCGAATAAAGCCTGCGAGAGGAGAACCTTTACTTTTTCCTTACCGCTGAGGTCTTTCATAAGTTTATGATGTGTATCCACGGCAATACCCAGGTTACTGAGCATATTGGCGGCATCGCTTTCCGCGTCCCAGCCGTTCATTTCGGCAAATTCTGCTTCCAGTTCCGAAGCCCTTACACCATCTGCATCTGTAAAGTCCGTTTTGGCATAAATGGCATCTTTTTCCTTCATGATCTGGTACAGGCGCTTGTTACCCATCAGCACCGTGTCAAGTACAGTATACTCGTCAAACTCGAAGTGGTTCTGTTTCAGCACGCTCATTCGCTGGCCCGGTGTAATACTCACCTGTCCTTTGGTCGGATCAATTTCTCCGGAAAGAATCTTCATAAATGTGGATTTACCGGCACCATTTGCCCCGATAATTCCATAGCAGTTTCCAGGTGTAAACTTAACGTTGACCTCATCAAATAAAACGCGCTTGCCGTATTGCAAGCTCACATTGGTAACAGTAATCATGGCGGTTAAAAATTGGACAGCAAAGGTACTAAAATATTGGCATTTACCAGTTATCACCAAAAATGACCGCTTTGTATTTTTTATGATTTGCAATGTGCCGAAATTTTTACCTTTGGCGTGATGAGAACAGGGTGTATAGCTGTATGTATAATATGGTTCCTTTCAGGGGCAGGTGTCTTGCAGGCACAAAACACGCATCCTGCAACCGCACCCAAAAAACAACCCGTTGAATATTCCAATTTCAGCCTCAAGGCAGGAGCCGGATTAAGCGTGGTGTACCTGGCCCGTAACACCAAAGACTGGAATAATGAACCGGGGGTTTCGGTGGGGGCTGTATACAGGGTCAATGGTTTTGTGAGATTCTCCGGGCTTTTCACGGCATTCAATACCATTAACATTGAGCCTACCTGGAAAAATATAAAGGCCCGCACCTACGAGGTAAATATGGAACTCCAGGCCAAGTTTCCCAATAAAAAAACGCTGCTCTATCCCTTTTTTGGCGTGAGTTATAATACCTATAAAGGGTTCTTTACCGGCCAGAATGATTACCTGCACCTGCAGGCTTATTACAAGCCAAATACAGTGGTGAAAAATCACTGGATCGGGGCTAATTTCGGATTGGGCCTTGAACATAATTTCGGTCCCCTCGGACTTTATATCGATTACCGGATGCGCGTGGGGAAACAGGAAAAAGGTTTCAATATTATGGATGTATGCTATAACTGTGGACTTAAATACCGGATTCCGAAACTTCACAGTGCCAACCTGAAACGCCTGTTCAGGAATCCAAATGATCGCTTCCACTGGTTTTAAGGCCGGGAGGGCTGGCCCCTGCATGTACAATAGCTGCCTTTAAAACACGCTTTGTATCAGAATTTAACCGCTTACATAATTTTAGGACTTTGTATGCTAATTACTCTTACTTTAGCAAAAAAATAAAGTCTATAACATGCAAAAAGCAATCATTTACGCAGGCAGTATTTTATTAAGCTGTGCTGCTGTTGCCCAAAAGCTCACTCCGGGTATCAACCTGGCTTATATCGATTCATCGGTTAGCCCTCGCAACGATATTTATAAATTTGCCAATGGAAAGTGGCTGAAAACGCAACAAATCCCCGCAAGCGATGCGTCATGGGGAAGTTTCAACGAAATTTACGAACGGAATGTTATAAACCTGAAAAAACTCCTGGAAGAGGTTTCTAAAAACACAGCAGCAGCCCCTGGAAGTAATGCACAGAAACTGCGCGATTTCTACCTGTTGGCCATCGACTCATCTCGTGCCGATAAAGAAGGCATCAAACCGATCACACCGGAGCTGGCCATGATCGATGCTATTAAATCCAAAGAGGATTTACTGAGAGTATCTGCTTCCCTGAATAAGAAAAGCATCTCCGGAATGGTAGGCTTTTATGTATATACCGATTTCAAAAACAGTAACGTCAATATGACTTATCTGGGACAAACAGGTCTTGGCCTGCCTGATAAGGATTTCTATTTTGAACCGCCATACGAAGCTATTAAAAATGAATACCGTGAGCATATCGTACGCATGTTCGAATGTCTTGGCAATACGCCGGATGTAGCCAAAGCAAACGCGGATATCGTCATGAATATTGAAACAGAACTTGCTAAAAATTCGCAGAATGCAGTTGAGCAACGTGATGTTCAGAAACAATACAACCCTTACACAAAAGCAGAACTGCAGAAACAAACACCGAATATTGCCTGGGATGCCTATTTCTCAAGCGTGGGTATTGCAACACCTGAAAACCTCGTGATAAACCAACCGAAGTTCTATGAAGGACTGAATACCCTGATGAACAGTATCTCTGTGAACGACTGGAAGGTTTTCCTGAAGTGGAAACTCATTTCAGAAGCAGCACCATACCTGTCGGATAATTTCGTGAAAGAAAGTTTCAAATTCAACGGGACTGTTCTGTCAGGTAAAAAACAAATGAAACCGCGTTATAAACGTGCACAGGCTGCTACCGATGCCGCATTGGGAGAAGCCCTCGGACAATTATATGTGGCTAAATACTTCAATGCAGATGCCAAAAAACGGGTGAATACAATGGTAGACAACCTGATTGCTGCATACCGCGAACGCATCAACACCCGCGACTGGATGAGCCCTGAAACAAAAAAACAGGCTCAACAGAAACTCGATAAAATTATCCGCAAACTGGGCTTCCCTGACAAATGGATTGATTACACACCTTTAACCATCGGTAAAAATTCGTATTGGGAAAACCAGGCCAATGCCAATATGTTCCAGTACAAACGTATGCTCGATAAAATCGGCAAACCGGTAGATCGTATGGAGTGGGGTATGACACCGCCGACTGTGAATGCATACTACAACCCGACATCCAATGAAATTGCTTTCCCTGCCGGTATTATGCAGGTGCCTTTCTTCGATCCGCATGCCGACGATGCATTCAACTATGGTTGCATGGGCGCTATTATCGGACACGAGCTCACACACGGATTCGACGATCAGGGCTCACAATTCGATGCCGATGGAAACCTGAAAATGTGGTGGACAGAAGCAGATTACAAAAACTTTACCGATAAGACCAAATTGATCATCGATCAGTTCAATCAATACATTGCCATCGATACATTACATGTTAATGGTGAATTGAACCAGGGCGAGAATATTGCCGACCTGGGTGGTTTAACCATGTCTTATTATGCGTATAAAAAATCACTGAATGGTAAAAAATCTCCGGTTATGGCTGGCTTTACCGGTGAACAACGTTTCTTCCTGGCCTGGGCACAGGGCTGGAAAACCCTGATGCGCGATGCATACCTCAAGCAGATGGTGGCTACAAACCCACATGCGCCGGGTAATTTCAGAGCATTTGCACCGCTTACCAATATGACCGAGTTCTACGATGCCTTTGGTGTAAAAGAAGGCGATGGTATGTGGAAACCTGCCGATAAACGCGTGAATATCTGGTAGATCATACATTCTTTTTTTTGAAACCCCTTTCTGTATGGAAAGGGGTTTTTTTATGGCCTTAACGGTATTCTGTGAAGTGGTCTTAGTAATTAATTACTAAATTGCTGCTTGAATTTTATGGATCACTTCTCCCGGGTGCAATATCTGTTTATTCTGTTGTATGGTTTATACAGCTATAGCCATGCACAAACAGGGCCTGCAGGCATTGGTGGAACCTCTACCAATATGCTCTGGCTGAAAGCCGATGTGGGTGTTACCAATGCCACAAATAATGCCTCCGTTTCAGCATGGAATGATCAATCCGGAAACGGAAATAACGTCAGCCAGGCTACCGGGAATTCGCAACCCATTTATCAGACCGGGATCATCAATGGTTTCCCTGCCATTTTATTCGATAATAATAATGGAACCAACGATAAGCTTCAGGGAGCAGATTCCCCGACGCTCGATAATACCAGTGGTTATACTTTTTTCACGGTGAGCCGCCAGCTCAATCTCGATGGCGCATCGGCCAGGGTTATTGTGTCTAAACGAAACTCAGTAGATGTCGATGAGTCGTTTATGTTGTTCTATTATACCGGCAATAAGTTTTTTGTAGATGTTCAGACAACCAATAACAGGTTTAATTCTGCATCTGCCTTTGCAAATAATACCAACTATATCATCGATATGGTTTACGACGGAACCCTGGCTTCAGGGTCACGTAGTAAATTGTATATCGGCGAAAGCCTCGATGTGTCGGCTACAGAAACAAGTACCCTTGTGCCGGATAATAATTCGCCATTTGTTGTGGGATCTACCGATGCAACCGACCCCCGGCCGTTTGGAGGATATATTGCCGAAATCATCGGTTACAGGGTGGCACTGAATAAAGCCAGCCGCATTATTATAAATAACTACCTCTCTTCAAAATATAACATTGCTTTATCGGCCCGCGATAAATATGCAGGCGATACACCGGCCAACGGCGATTACGATTACGAAGTGGCCGGTATCGGCAGCGATACCATTCAGCCTTCCGGCACGGTTGGTACCAATACCGTATTTGCATCTTCCGTTGCCGCAGGCCTTGGCATAACGTCTGTGTCAGGACTCGATGTGGGCGATTACATCCTGGCTGGTCACGCATCAAAAACCAATGCCCAGATTTTTACTGATGTGGGTGGTATGACCGGTACATCGAATGCCCGCTGGCAACGTATCTGGTATGTCGATGTAACGAATACCGGCACCAACAATACGGTAAACATTGAGTTTGATATGAGCGACGGAGGTGTCGGGAATGTGACCCTGGGTCCTGCATCAAATTATGTATTGCTCTACAGAGCCGGGCAGAGTGGTAACTGGACGGAACTTACCACAGCCTCAGCCATCAGTGGCGACAAGGTTCAGTTCAATGCCTATGCGCTCACACTCGATGGCTATTACACAATTGGTACGCGCAACTGGCCGGTGAGTCCACTGCCTGTAGAGCTGGTATATTTTACAGGCGAACGCGAATCAAACGCAGTAAACCTTCTCTGGAAAACACAAACGGAACATAATAACCATTACTTCACCCTCGAACATTCCGAAACCGGTGAAACGTTTCAGACACTCACTACCGTGAATTCCAAAGCGCCCGGAGGCAATAGCCTGCAGCCCCTGGAATACAATTACAGAGACGCCAATCCGTATACAGGCATCAACTATTACCGTTTATCGCAAACCGATCTGGGTGGTTCGAAAAAAACATACAATGTCATCAGTGTGATGTACGACCAGGGCCGTGATATTGCATTCACCGTTTATCCGAATCCGGGTAAGGGACAGTTTAATGTCGATTTTTCGGGAATAGAAAATAATCACGAGATACTGGTTGAGATGCATGATATGCAGGGTAGATTAGTATACAGCAGAAATGTGCTTACAAATGATCTGCAGTCTGATAGTTTTCAGATCCTGCCTTCGGAGCCGGTGCCAACGGGTGAATACATCATTACATTTACCACGGAAGATATACAATACCCGGTACGGGTTATTGTAGAGTAGGCGGGCACTATACTGGTTGTACCCCGGAGAACCTGAAAATAGTCGTCAATAAAAAAGCCCGTGAGCGTTCACGGGCTTTTTTATATCCGGGGTTCAGTGAAATTATTTCACTTCCTCATAATTTACATCCTGCACATTGTCGCCGCTGGTATTGTTGTTACCGGCGTTTGCATCCTGCTGTGCATTGGCACCGCCCTGTTGCTGGTTCATGGCATTGTACATGTCTTGCGAAGCAGCTTCCCAGGCACTGTTCAGCGCAGCAAGGGCAGAGTCGATCTTAGCCAGATCTTTCGCGGCATGAGCTGCTTTCAGTTCGGCAAGAGCACCTTCAATCACCGATTTTTTATCGGCAGGAAGTTTGTCGCCGTATTCTTTCAGTTGCTTTTCGGTTTGGAATACCATACCGTCGGCCTGGTTGATTTTGTCGGCTTCTTCTTTTGCTTTTTTATCAGCATCAGCATTGGCTTCGGCTTCACGTTTCATACGGTCGATCTCATCTTTGCTTAAGCCCGATGAAGCTTCGATACGGATGTTCTGAGCTTTGCCTGTAGCTTTATCTTTTGCCGAAACATTCAGGATACCGTTGGCATCAATATCGAAGGTTACTTCGATCTGAGGCACACCACGTGGAGCAGGCATAATACCATCCAGATTAAACTGGCCAATGGTGCGGTTATCTTTAGCCATCGGACGTTCACCCTGGAGCACATGTAACTGTACGCTTGGCTGGTTGTCGCTGGCTGTTGAGAATGTTTCTGTTTTTTTGGTCGGGATCGTTGTATTGGCTTCGATCAGTTTGGTAAACACACCGCCATAAGTTTCAATACCTAAGGAAAGTGGTGTTACATCAAGTAATAACACATCTTTTACTTCACCGGTCAATACACCACCCTGGATAGCTGCACCGATGGCAACCACTTCATCCGGGTTCACGCCTTTGCTTGGGGCTTTACCGAAGAATTTTTCAACGGCTGTTACGATTGCCGGGATACGGGTTGAACCACCTACCAGGATAATTTCATCAATCTCAGAGGTAGATAAACCGGCATTTTTGAGTGCTGATTTACAAGGATCAATGGTACGCTGGATCAGTGAATCGGCCAGTTGCTCAAATTTAGCACGGGTCAGCGATTTCACAAGGTGTTTCGGAATACCGTTTACCGGCATAATGTATGGCAGGTTGATCTCAGAAGTTGTTGTGCTCGATAATTCGATCTTTGCTTTTTCAGCAGCTTCTTTTAAACGTTGCAGAGCCATTGGATCCTGGCGAAGATCAATACCTTCGTCTTTTTTGAACTCATCGGCCAGCCAGTCGATAATAACCTGATCAAAATCGTCACCACCCAGGTGCGTATCACCGTCAGTCGATTTTACTTCAAAAACGCCGTCACCCAGCTCAAGTACCGACACGTCGTGTGTACCACCACCGCAGTCAAACACAACAATTTTCATGTCTTTGCCTTTTTTGTCCATACCATAGGCAAGGGCGGCGGCAGTTGGTTCGTTGATGATACGTTTAACGGTTAAGCCCGCAATTTCACCGGCTTCTTTGGTAGCCTGGCGTTGTGCGTCGTTGAAGTATGCAGGTACGGTAATAACAGCTTCTGTTACTTCCTGGCCCAGAAAATCTTCAGCGGTTTTTTTCATTTTCTGTAAAATGATAGCCGAAATTTCCTGAGGCGTATATTTTCTGCCATCGATCTCTACACGTGGTGTATTGTTATCGCCTTTTACCACGGTGTAAGGCACGCGGCTTGCTTCAGTGGTTACCTCGTCAAAGGTATGCCCCATGAAACGTTTAATAGAGTAAATGGTTTTCTTCGGGTTGGTAATAGCCTGGCGTTTTGCAGGATCTCCAACCTTACGTTCACCACCGTCTACGAATGCAACTACTGAGGGCGTTGTACGCTTACCTTCGTTGTTTGCGATTACCACCGGTTCGTTACCTTCCATCACTGAAACGCAACTGTTGGTTGTACCGAGGTCTATTCCTATTATTTTTCCCATAATGATTAGAATTTATATGTTACGATTAATTGTTTTTAAATGAACTGCTCTGTAGCTGTCAACCATTGTGCCAATACCCCCTGAAAAACCCAAACCTGACACCTTGTCAGGAAATTAAAAAACCGCTTAAAGCTTGTCATTTTAAGCGGTTTTACCATGTATAAAATGGCATAAGGTTACTGGCAGGCCGTATTGGTAGACCCCGAGCTGTTGCAGAACTTCAGAGGGCATGTATAATGGTTCAAGGCAAGCTGGTCAATAAATATATTGGCGAGATCCTTGCCAATTGAAAAACGCGAGCGTGTGGCAAAAATGCCGACCCCGCCGTTTGAAATATTGGTATAATAAGGTTTATCCTGGGCAATGGTTGTTGAAGGGGCATTTACCTGCAGGAAATCGGAAAGGTCCTGTGACCCGGCATAAACAATATATTCCAGGTAATCGGCAGCCCGGTTGCGCAGGTTGTTCACGGGTGGTGCAGCATTAATCATGTTGGCCAGGTTAGCATAAAAATCGCTGGCATCAAAGTCAACCTCCAGATTTTCATTTCCGGCAAGTCCATCGGATTTAACCGTTGGGAAAGTATAATCTGCATACTTTGAATTCACAGAGCCGTCGAGCAGGGTGTCCCTGTAATGAAAACGCATCACCACATTATAAAGACGGGCATTCGGAATAGAATAGAACTTAATTTTTTGTTTCACTGTTGTATTGGAGTAATCAATATAGGCCGATTGTGGTGTGGTACCAACCGGAAAAGGGTGTACCGGCGATAAGGTAAGCGGTTTGGTGCTGGTAGCTTTTACACTGTCGAGGATTGTTGCTGTAGATGTAAACTCTTTACCACTGCTGTTGATTTTAATGGTCATTTTATAATCACCGCTATTGAAAAGCTTTTCTTTTGTAATGTAGAGTCGTTGGGTTGTACTGAAAGGTCCGGGAGCAGTTGCAACTACAGTTTCAGTAAGCACAATGGATGTGGCCGATGTGGTTGCCGAAGCCGCCAGTTTCTGCCCGTTCTTATAGCGTTCGAGCGTAACGGTTAAAGCACCGGCCGGGAAATTGATGGAGTCGCTGTTCTGAGCCATAACCGTCGCATCGCCCTCACCCAGGAAAACCTTGTTGATTCTGATTTGCTGAATGGTATCATTGGCATTCAGAAAGCCATATACGGACACGCTTTCTTTGTATGGAGCAAGTACCTTCAGGTCGTTTTTGCAGGATACAAATGCAAGGCCCGAAAGCAGTATAGAGAGTACACTATGTTTTAGTTTCATGTGGTTTTTGATAATCTAACAAAAATACAATTTTAAATGCTTTGCAAGATAATATTAAGTAGTTTTGCCTCAAACTAAATTGGTGTTAAAAATTTAATCCCAGCCCCATGTCGGTACACAAGGAAGTTAAAAAAGTAACCACTCACCAGCTTCAGGAAATGAAGCGCCGTGGCGAAAAAATAGCCATGCTTACAGCTTACGACTATACCATGGCCAAAATCATTGACCACGCCGGTATCGACGTTATATTGGTAGGTGATAGTGCCAGTAATGTGATGGCCGGTCACGAAACCACCCTGCCCATTACCCTCAACGAGATGATTTATCACGCCTCGTCGGTGGTCAGAGCTGTAGATCGCGCCCTGGTGGTGGTCGACCTGCCATTCGGGTCTTACCAGGGAAACTCCAAGGAGGCACTTACCTCTGCCATTAAGATCATGAAAGAAAGTGGTGCCCATGCCGTGAAAATGGAGGGGGGCCGCGAAATCAAGGATTCCATCGAAAGGATTCTCACAGCCGGAATCCCGGTTATGGGGCACCTGGGATTAACCCCCCAGTCTATATACAAATTCGGAACCTATACCGTTCGCGCCAGGGAAGAGCAGGAAGCTGCACGCCTCCTGGAAGATGCGAAACTTCTCGAAGAATTTGGCTGCTTTGCCATTGTTCTGGAAAAAATTCCGGCTACCCTGGCCGGGAAAGTGGCTAAAAACCTGACAATTCCGGTGATCGGCATCGGTGCCGGCGGCGGGGTGGATGGCCAGGTACTCGTAACCCACGACATGCTCGGCATGACCCACGAATTCAGCCCGCGGTTCCTGCGCCGTTACCTCAATCTGTACGACAGCATGAACAACGCTTTCCAGCAATATATCAAAGATGTGAAAAGCCGCGATTTTCCAAGTGAAAATGAGCAGTATTAATCAGATTATCAGTCTTTTTTCAATATTACTCTTTTCAGTACAGGCACTGCATGCTCAGGCTGATTTTCCTGAAATAACAGGTAAATGGAGGGTTTGCGGGCATTATACACTTTCATCAAGGAAAATTACTTTTACCCGGGGTAAAATATATTGCGAAAAATGGCAATGCGGAAAAACCGAATGGTGGTTCGAAGATAAAAAGGCTTCCCCAACGGATGCACATAACGCCTGTTGTATATCTTATGATGATGTTGGTTGTCATACCCCTATGAAGCCAAATCAGGTTAATATAGCATTTTATACCTGGGCTCAGAAAGGAAAACGTATCAAGATTTTGGAGTTCTATAACCACAAAAGCCATACGTTTAAAATAATTCATTATACTGGTGACACTCTAGTACTGAAGCGGGCCATATTCTAACTAACATTTCACCGTTTAAAACATTTATTTTTAGGCGCTTTTCAGCGTGGCATTGCATGTACTTTTGAATTTGACGTACCATGCCTGCACCTAAGAATAAATTCAGGGAAAAACCCGAACCGGAAGAACTCATTGCCGAAGAGGCCAATGAGCGACACGATATTGAAGAAAAGGTTGCCAGTGGCGCCAAAAACAAGCCTAAAACACCCAGGACACCAGCAGCTAAAACAGAGAAAAAGGCCGAAGCCCCAAAACCTAAAAACAACGAGCCTAAAGTTACACTGGCTCAACGCTGGCAGAAAGCCGTTGATATTTATAAAAATGAACGCACGCAGAAATTGCTCGGGCTCATTCTTGTTCTGAGCAGTATTTACCTCTTTATCGCCCTCTTGTCTTACGTATTTACCTGGGATAAAGACCAGGATAAAGTATTGGGCCCGCTCTCCGAATTATTTTCGGTAGATACAAAAGTATCCAACTGGCTTGGAAAGATCGGCGCACTTGTATCACATCTCTTTATGTACAAATGGTTTGGTGCGGCTTCATTTATACTTGTACCTGTACTCATGCTTTATGGACTTCAGAAGATCCTGGGCAGGCAATACGCCAAACCATCTGCATTTACAGCCAAATGGTTGTTTATGATGGTGTGGACATCCCTCACGCTGGCCTTCCTGTTTCACGATAAATGGTATTTCCTTGGCGGAGGTTACGGATATATTCTCAACCTGCAGCTCCGGAATTTTGTCGGGGTTATCGGAACGGTCGCTGTTCTTGCCTTCAGCATGCTGGCTTTCCTCGTGTTGAGTATCAATATGTCGTTCCGCTTCAATAAAAATGCGATTACTGCGCCGGAGCGCGAAGAGATCATTGAAAATGAACTGGCCGATGAGCACCTGCCTCCGGTAAATCCACACGCCAATACCGTATTTACAAAAGAAGATCCGGTTTTAAGTGAAGAGGAAGAAGCCGAGTTGCTTAATTTCGAAGTCATCAATAAACCGGCCGAAGAACCCGTAAAACCAAAGGAGGACCTGGTAATACCACCGGTGAAAGAACCGGAGCAGAGCAATGAAGTGGTATTTGATACAAAGCCTGAAACACCGTCTGATTCAAAGAAAGACCTGGAGTTTGAGATTGTGAATCAGCCGGAAGAAAAACTGACCCCCGAACCGGCTTTTGTGATTGAAGAACCCAAGGAGCAGAATATTTCGCTTGATGAAGAAGTGAAAGCTTCGCAACTGGTCGAGCAATTCGGAGAATACGATCCGACGCTGGATCTGGGCCATTACCAGTTTCCGTCAACAGAGCTGCTGATCGATTATGGCAGTGGTCAGGGTAAGGTAAACCAGGAGGAACTTGTAGCCAATAAAGACCGTATTGTAAATACCCTGAAAAATTATGGTATCGAGATCGATAAAATATCGGCAACGGTTGGACCTACAGTAACTCTTTATGAAATTGTTCCGGCTGCCGGTGTCCGTATTTCTAAAATCAAAAATCTCGAAGACGATATTGCCCTTAGTCTCGCAGCTCTCGGTATCCGTATTATTGCACCGATCCCTGGCCGTGGAACCATTGGTATTGAGGTGCCGAATCAAACGCCTGAAATGGTGCCGATGCGCAATATTCTGGCATCCGATAAGTTTCAGAATACAACACATGATCTTCCGGTTGCATTGGGGAAAACCATCAGCAACGAAATTTTTATTGCCGATCTTGCCAAAATGCCCCACCTGCTTATGGCCGGTGCCACAGGGCAGGGTAAGTCTGTCGGTTTAAATGCGATCCTGGTGTCGCTGCTTTATAAGAAGCACCCGGCACAGATTAAATTTGTTCTGGTAGATCCGAAGAAAGTAGAGCTTACCCTGTTTAATAAAATAGAGCGCCACTTCCTGGCCAAACTGCCTAATTCCGAGGATGCGATTATCACCGATAACACCAAAGTAATTCATACCCTGAACTCTCTGTGTATCGAAATGGATAACCGCTACGCACTCCTGCAGGATGCTCAGGTGCGTAACATCAAGGAATACAATGCCAAGTTCATTCAGCGTAAACTCAACCCGAACGAGGGACACAAATACCTGCCTTATATCGTACTTGTTGTCGATGAGTTTGCCGACCTTATTATGACGGCAGGCAAGGAAGTGGAAACACCGATTGCCCGTTTGGCACAGCTTGCCCGTGCTATTGGTATTCACCTGATCATTGCCACCCAACGTCCTTCGGTCAATATTATTACGGGAACCATCAAAGCGAATTTCCCGGCACGTATTGCATTCCGGGTAACCAGCAAAATAGACTCACGCACCATTCTCGATGCCGGCGGAGCCGAACAGCTTATTGGCCGTGGTGACATGCTCCTGAGCACGGGCAACGACCTGATCCGGATTCAATGTGCCTTTGTGGATACACCGGAGGTCGAAAAAATTACAGAGTTTATAGGCTCTCAGCGGGCCTATCCAAGTGCCTTTATGTTGCCGGAATACGTCGGTGAAGATGGTGCAGGCGATAAAGATGATATAGATCTGAGCGAACGCGATAAGATGTTTGATGACGCCGCCAAGCTGGTGGTTCAGTTTCAACAGGGCTCAGCATCCTTCCTGCAACGAAAACTGAAACTGGGTTACAACCGCGCCGGCCGTATCGTCGATCAGCTCGAGGCAGCAGGGATCATCGGGCCTTTTGAAGGCTCCAAAGCCAGGGAAGTCCTGGTAAAGGATATGGAACACCTGAACGATATCATTAACCGCATAAAAGCGTAGAAAGCTCCATATTTGGTTAAAATACCTTAAAAGCCGCTAAACTTTTTTTATTTTTGCACGTCTTTTGAAAAAGACCTATTAAAACAACTATCATGATGAAGACCATAGCATTTGCCCTTTGTTTAGCTTTCAGTGTTGTAGCAAGCGCGCAGGATCAGGATCCGAAAGCGAAACCAATTCTCGATGAACTGAGCAAAACTACCAAAGCCTATAAAACCATTGTATCGGAATATATTTTTACCATTTTCAATAAAGACAAAAAACAGGTTGAAAAGCAAACCGGTAAGGTACAGGTAAAAGGTTCCAAATTTAAACTCGAGATTCCGGGCAATACCATTGTATGCGATGGCAAAACAATCTGGTCGTATAACAAAGATGCTGGTGAGGTAGTCATCAAGAATTTTGATCCGAACAACGAGGATCAGATGAACCCAAGTAAAATTTTTACGCTTTACGAAACAGGCTTCAAATACAAATACGAGAAAGAAGAAAAAGTAGGAGCTGCAACCTGCCATGTGATAGATCTTTACCCGACAGTTAAACCTGAAAAGAAAAAATTTCACACCGTGAAACTGTACATCGATAAAGTGAAAAAACAAATTGTACAGATCAAGATGCTCATGAAAGATGGTGGTACGCAATCTTACGATATCAAATCGTTTAAGCCCAATGTAGAACTGGCCGATAATGTGTTTGTGTTCGATACCAAAGGCTTTAAACCGGATCAGATTACCGACGAAAGAGAATAAGCGGCATGCACTACGGTTTAATAGGACACCCGCTTACACATTCATTTTCAAAATCGTATTTCGAAACAAAGTTTCAGCAGCTTGGATTGCCCGGCTACAGCTATTCCAATTTCGATATTTCATCCGTGCATTCACTCCGCGACCTGGTTGCCGAAAAGCAACTGGCAGGCTTCAATGTCACTATTCCATTTAAAACAGATGTACTGGAATGCCTGGATTATACAGATCCTGTAGCGGCAAAAATAGGTGCTGTGAATTGTGTGAAGGTCGTCGGGAACAATCAGGGATCTTTCTCATTAAAAGGATACAATACCGATTACTACGGTTTTGCGCAGAGCATCAAGCCTTTTCTGGAGCCCCAGCACGAAAGAGCATTAATCTTCGGTACCGGCGGTTCATCAAAAGCTGTGGCTTATGCCCTGGAACAGGTAGGTGTTGAGGTGTATTTTGTAACCCGGGGCGAAAAGAAGCATGAAAAGTGTTTTTCATATAATGAATTAAACGATTACATATTCCAGGCATTTAAACTTCTGGTGAATACAACGCCCTTAGGGATGTATCCGGCAACAGACACGTGTGTACCCATTTCGTTCGGGGCTCTTGGTTCACAGTATTTATGCTACGACCTTATTTATAATCCGGAAGAAACATTGTTTCTGAAGCAGTCGAGGGCGCAGGGGGCTGTGACGATTAACGGACTCAATATGCTGCGCCTGCAGGCCGATAAGAGCTGGGAAATATGGAACGATCAGGCATTGTAAGACGAGAAATGAAATAAAAAAAGGAGAGGTCATCAAAGCCTCTCCTTTTTTAATAGGGTTTATGCGAAATCAGTTTTTAATGATTTTATAAAATACGTTTTTCCCTGTTTTTTCGATCGTTACTTTCAGGAGATAAACACCACTGACCAGATTGTCCATATTTACGGTGAGAGATGTTGTTCCGTACTCAACAAACTGGGTTCTGCTGTATACCGTGTGGCCGGTATAGTCGATCAGTTCAATATCAACATTACCCCTCGATTTGGCATATAAATCACAGGTTACAAAATCGTTTGTAGGGTTCGGGTGTAAATTGGTAAT
>JAFDXR010000027.1 GCA_018267825.1 Bacteroidota bacterium
AGCGAAAATCAGCGAGAACTTTTCCCGCCGATGCATGGCACACGGATTTACACAGATTAGTATTTGGTAATGAATTATCAGCGGGCAGGAGCATTTTGATGCATGAAATTCAAATTCTGAACTGTTTGTTTTTATGAGCTGTTGCAAGCTTCTGATAGTCAGTGGCTAAGGTTTGCTGAATGTGATAGGCGGTTTTTACCAGTTACAATTAAATGTCTATTTTTATAAAGCTTAAAAATAAATACAGAACATGAATTTTTTGAAATCAGCCTTATCATTCTCCCTCGCCCTTGTGGCACTGACAAGTTTTGCCCAACAACCTGTTGACCTCTCGAAGGCAAAGCCTATGCAGGCAAAAACCAAGCCTGCGGATGCAAACACCAAACCTTCGCTGAACTATGAGTATGCGCTGAACGATCCGTTTAAAGCCCGTATTTATACGCTTAAGAACGGGTTGAAAGTTTACATGACCGTTTACAAAAATGCACCCCGCATCCAAACCTATATTGCTGTGCGTGCCGGTAGTAAAAACGACCCTTCTACAGCTACAGGTCTTGCACATTACCTGGAACACATGGTGTTTAAGGGAACCGATAAATTCGGAACCAAAGACTTTACAAAAGAAAGTGCTGAAATCAAAAAGATAGAGGATCTGTACGAAACATACAGGGCCACGAAAGATGAAGCGAAGCGCAAGGCTATCTATCACCAGATTGATAGTATTTCGGGAGTGGCGGCTAAGTATGCTATTGCCAATGAGTATGATAAAATGGTGGCCGGTATTGGTGCACAGGGCTCCAATGCACATACCTCTTTCGATGAAACGGTATATGAATGCGATATTCCAACAAACCAGATGGAAAACTGGCTCAAAATAGAGTCGGAGCGTTTCCGCCGCCCCGTGCTGCGTTTATTTCATACAGAGCTTGAAGCTGTGTACGAAGAAAAAAACCGTGGCCTCGACAATGATAACAGTAAGATGTGGGAAGCCCTGTTTGCCGGTCTTTATCAGAATCATACCTACGGTACCCAAACAACAATCGGAACAATCGATCACCTCAAAAATCCTTCGATGAAGGAGATTATGAAGTATTACAATACCAACTATGTACCGAATAACATGGCTATTTGTATCAGCGGCGATTTTGATCCGGATGCAACGATTAAGCTGATTGAAAAATATTTCGGCGCCATGCCATCCCAGGAGGTAACACCGTATACCTATACCCCGGAACCGGCTATTACCAAAAAAATTGTGAAAGAAGTTGTAGGTCCCGATGCGGCGAATATTGCTATGGCCTGGCATTTCAGCGGCGCCGGCAGTAAAGATGCCGACATGGTAACCCTGGTTAGTGCATTATTGTCTAACGGGCATGCCGGATTATTTGACCTCAATCTGAATCAGAGCCAGAAAGTGCTGAACAGCGGAAGCTTTGCGTATGTACTGAAAGATTATACCACGCATATTCTTTATGGTGAGCCTAAAGAAGGACAGTCTCTTGAAGATGTGGAGAAACTGCTTTACAGCCAGATAGACCAGTTGAAAAAAGGTGATTTCCCGGATTGGCTGATGAGTGCTGTGATTACCGATATGAAACTCCAGAAGACCAAATCGCTGGAAAGCAACCAGGACAGAGCATCGGCTATGGTGAACTCATTTATAAACGATGCCAAATGGCAACAGTCTATCGGTATGATAGACCGCCTCTCTAAAATTACAAAACAACAGGTGGTTGAGTTTGTGAATGCCAATTATAACCCGCAGAATTATGTGGTGGTTTATAAACGGGTAGGCGAAGATAAAAATGTACAGAAGGTAGAGAAACCGGCTATTACACCGGTGGAGGTAAACCGCGACGATCAGTCGCCGTTTGTAAAGAATATTCTGTCTTCGGCACCGGCTCCGATCCAGCCTAAGTTTATTGATTACGATAAAGACATTGTGAAAACGACGATGAACGGTAATATCCCGGTGATTTATAATCACAATACCGAAAACCAGTTGTTTGAATTGTATTATGTGTTTGATATGGGCAGCAATAACGATAAATTATTGCCTGTAGCGGTTGATTATATCCAGTACCTGGGTACTTCCAAAATGCCACCTGCCGAAGTGCAGCAGGAGTTCTATAAACTGGGATGTTCGTTTAATGTGTTCAGTAGCGATAACCAGACCTGGGTAAGCCTGAGCGGTCTCAGCGAGAATTTCGATAAAGCTGTAAAACTTTTCGAGAGCCTGTTTGCTGACCCTGTGGTTGAGAATGAAACGCTGAAAAACCTGGTGTCGGATATTCTTAAAAAACGCGATGATGCCAAACAGTCGAAAGGAACTATTCTGCAACGCATGATGGTGAATTATGCGAAATACGGACCTCAGAACCCGGTTACCAATATTTTATCGGAAGATCAGCTGAATGCGCTGAAACCGGAAGAGATTAAAAATTACATTCATGGGATGTTGTCGTACCAGCACCGCATTATGTATTACGGTCCTAAAACGGTGAGTGATGTAACCACTGTGCTGAATGCCGACCACATAGTACCGGCTACTGGTTTGAAACCGGTTCCTAAAGAAACGGAGTTCAAGGAGCTTGATCTGAATAACACGGTATATGTGGTGGATTATGATATGAAACAGGCAGAGATTGTGGTGTTGTCGAAAGGGATCAGTTACGATGCTGCCAAGGTGCCACTCATCAGTATGTATAATGAGTATTTCGGCGGGGGTATGAGCTCGGTGGTTTTCCAGGATCTTCGCGAATCAAAAGCCCTGGCGTATTCTACATATTCTGCGTACCGTCAACCAAAGGTGCCGAATCAGTCGTATTACAATGTGTCTTACATCGGGTCGCAGGCCGATAAGCTGCCTGAAGCTTTAGCGGGTATGTTTAACCTGCTGAACAATATGCCCAAAGCCGACATTACATTTTCTGCAGCTAAAGAAGCGATTCTTCAGAACATCCGTACAGAGCGGATCAACAAGGCCGACATTCTGTTTGACTATGAGCGTGCGCAGAAATTCGGTTTGAAAAACGATATCCGCAAAGATATTTTTGATCGCGTGTCGACGATGACCTTTGATGATGTGAAAGCTTTCCAACAGGCCAATATCAAGGATAAGCCCAATGCGATCCTGGTGCTTGGTAAAAAAGATGCGCTTGATATTAAGACTCTTGAAAAATACGGTAAAGTGCAATATCTGACCTTAAAAGACGTTTTCGGATATTAATGAAAGGGATTATTCAGGCTTTAAAGGCACACTGGTTTTTTATGGTGTGCCTGCTGGTTCCGGGAGTTCTTATGTTGTATTTTGCCCGGTACAACGAGATGTGCGAGGGTGGTGCGGATAACATCTGGCACTACTATTTCACAAAGTACTCTTATACTTACCCTGATTTCTTTTTACATCACTGGGGAAAACCCCTTTTTATTTTGCTGGGAGGTCCCTTTGCACAGTTCGGATTTTACGGGCTTAAGGTGTTTAATATTCTGGTGGGCCTCCTGACCACGATTGTGTGCTACCGTTTACTGGGACTGATGAATGTAAAGTTCAGATGGACGATAGCGCCTTTGCTGCTTTTCAGTCCCCTGTATTTTATCGTACTTCAGTCGGCCTTAACGGAACCTCTTTTTAGCTTGCTGCTTATTTCGGCGGTTTATTTCTACTTCCGTGAAAAGTATATTGCTTCGGCGCTGATCATTTCTTTCCTTATGTTCTCTAGAAGCGAAGGCACTTTCCTGTTGTTGTATTTTCTTTTTCTTTTTGTGTTTCAGCGTCGCTGGAAAGCCATTCCGTTTCTGTTTGCGGGGTTCCTGATTTATGCGGTGGTGGGCTGGTTTGCAGGCCATGGTTTCTGGTGGTTCTTTACCGAGAACCCATATAAGATGGAGAGTCCTTATGGACACGGAGGCTGGTCGGATATTCTGGAACGCTATAAAGCTATATGGGGGGTACCGTTTTTGGTGGCTATGTTGCTGGCCTGTGTGGTACTTTGCATTTCATTTTTCAGAAACAAAGGCTATTTATTCTGGAAACCGTTGTCGGAGAGCGGAAAGGTGTTTTACCTGGTATTTGTGCCGGCATTTTTGTTTACGGCGTTTCATGTGTATGTATGGCGTTTTGGTTTATGCGGTTCGGCGGGCCTGGAGCGCGTGCTGGCCTGTGTGCTGCCCTGCATGGCGGTACTGACGGTATGGGCCATGAACAAGGTGTTTATGTCGCGGTTCCCAAAAGGACTGAGTTTTGTGATTGTTGCCGTGTTTCTGTACTTGCATATCTATACGCCTTTCGAGGTGTTTGGCTATCCGCTTGGGTCTTATGGCAGCGATAGGGCAGAACTGGAAGCTGCCCGCTGGTTTAAGACTATTGCTCCGAAAGATTATATATTGTTTTATGCACATCCGAATATTGTGTTTAACCTGGACAGGGATCCGTTTGATAAAGACCGGAACCGGGAAGAGTTTGCCTATGATAAATCCTGTCATTTTGATCGCTCGCGGCCTATTTATCTTTTCTGGGATTCTATGTTTACCGAATCGTCCTGCGGTGTTTCGATAAAGGATGTGGAAGCCTGCGGCTATACAAAGCTGAAGGAATTCAGCGACGGCGATTTCAGGCTGCTGGTGTATGAACTGAAAGCGCAGTAGTGTTTTCAGTGTGGGGTGTAATCAACAATCCTTTTTTAAAAACATCTTTAGCTGCTGATTTTCCGGCACTTATTCCTTTGTAACTTAACCTCATGGTAAAGTACATTTCATTAGCGATTATAAGTCTCTCTCTTTTTGTTTTTACAGCATTTATGCCCCGTCCGAAAGACGAACCTCCTTTTCTGCGCCTGGAATCGCGCTGGGTGGATTCGGTGTTCAATTCGCTGACACCCGATGAGCGCATCGGGCAGTTGTTTATGATTGCTGCCTATAGCAACAAAGATATGAAGCATGTGCGTGAGGTACGCGAGCAGATTGAGAAATACCATGTGGGCGGACTCATTTTTATGCAGGGTGGCCCTCTGCGTGAAGCCAAGCTGAATAACTATTACCAGAGTCTGTCTAAAACACCACTCCTGATTTCGATAGACGGGGAGTGGGGACTGGCGATGCGCCTGGACAGTACAGCCAAATACCCGAGGCAGATGACTCTCGGCGCGATCCGCAACGATTCGCTGATTTATTATATGGGAAAACAGATTGCCGCGGAATGCAAGCGCATGAATATTCATGTGAACTTTGCACCGGTGGCCGATGTGAACAACAATCCCCTGAACCCGGTGATAGGTATGCGCAGCTTTGGCGAAGATAAATACAATGTGGCATGCAAGGCCGTGATGTATATGAAGGGGCTTCAGGATGCCGGCGTGATGGCCAATGGCAAGCACTTTCCGGGGCATGGCGATACCGACAGTGATTCGCACAAGACATTGCCTGTGATCAGTGCCTGCAAGGACCGGATGGATACACTGGAGCTTTATCCGTTTCGCCAGTTGTTCGATGCCGGGTTATCGAGTGTGATGGTAGCTCACCTGTTTGTGCCCTGCTACGATACTACAAAGAATACGGCATCGACATTATCGCCCTATATTGTGAGCGACCTGCTGAAGAAGCAATGCAATTTTCAGGGACTGATATTTACCGATGCGCTGAATATGAAAGGTGTTGCCGGATTTTATGAGCCGGGGGTTATCAATGTAAAGGCTATTCTTGCCGGTAACGATGTACTGTTGTTTGCGGATGATGTGGGCAATGGTATTGAGCAGATCAAAAGTGCGATTGCACGCGGAGAAATTACGCAGAATGATATTGATGAGCGTTGCAAAAAAATACTGAAAGCGAAGTTCTGGTGCGGCCTTGATAAGAAGCAGCATGTGAACTCCAAAAATATGTACGAGGACCTGAACTCGGATGCTTCACGTGCGGTGAACACCAAACTGGCAGAGGCTGCTGTAACATTGCTTAAAAACGACGGAAACCTGTTGCCGCTCAAAAGGCTGGATACACTTCGTATTGCAGAGGTATGTATAGGAGAGAATGTGGAAAACGAGTTTACGAAGTCGCTGCGGAAGTATACAGGGCTCAAACATTTTGATGTGGCACATGATGGCAAGCAGAAGGAAAGGGATACGATACTGGCCCGCCTGAAGAATTATAACCTGGTGATTGTGCAGGTGAATAAAACCTCGTATAAGCCTGAAAATAATTTCGGGTTAAGTGCCGGGAGTATTGATCTGCTGGATAAAATAACAGCTGCGAAACCAACGGTGGTATGCCTGTTTTCGAATCCGTATATGATGAATAAGCTGCCATCGCTGCGCCAGGCCAAAGCTATTGTGGAGCTGTATGAAACATCGGCCTTTTTGCAGAAGGCAGCTGCCGATGCATTGGTAGGAGCTATACGGGTGGATGGTACCTTGCCGGTGAGCACCGACCAGTTTATGCGGGGCAGCGGCTATGTGATCAATACGGCTACGCGTTTGCAGTATGTGGATCCTGAGTCGATGGGGATTGAAAAAAAAAAGTTACACCAGGTAGACAGTATCGCCCTCGCCGGCATAAAAGATAAGGCTTACCCGGGCTGCCAGATCATTGCGATAAAAGACGGCAAGATTTTTTACCACAAAAACTTCGGGCGTTATACTTACGAATCGGATTCGCATGCGGTGAGCGACAGTACGGTGTATGACCTGGCCTCACTGACCAAAATTTTATCGTCGTCGCTGGCATTGATGAAGCTGCGTGAGCAAGGGAAGTTTGATTACAGGCAGACACTGGGTTATTATTTCCCCGACCTGAAGGGGAGTAATAAATACGATCTGAGTTATTACGATGTGCTCACGCATCAATCAGGTTTGCAGGCCTGGTTGCCTTTCTGGCAGCGCACGCTCAGCAAGGGGCAGTATAAGCCGGGCTATTACAGCGATGTGAAATCGGATCAGTATCCTACACAGGTAGCCAGGGATATGTATGTGGTGAGGGGATACACCGATAGTATTTATAAGCAGATTACAGACAGTAAGCTGGGGGAACCCTGCAAATATGTATACAGCGACCTGGGTTATTATTTTTCCAAAAGGCTGATTGAGCAGAAAACCGGAGAGCCCCTGAATGAGTATGTTTCAAAAACGTTTTATAAGCCATTGGATATAAACCTGACTTACCTGCCGCGCCAGGTTTTTGGTGTGGGGCGCATTGCACCGACGGAATACGACAGTAAATTCCGCAAACAGGTGCTGATTGGTTATGTGCATGACCAGGGAGCAGCTCTGATGGGGGGAGTAGGCGGGCATGCGGGTTTGTTTGGCTCGGCATACGATGTGGCAGTGGTGATGCAGATGCTTCTGAATAACGGGCGCTATGGCGGACAGCAGATACTGGATAGTGCTGTGGTGGTTGATTTTACCAAATCGCATTTTACGGATAATCGTCGGGGTTTATGTTTTGATAAACCGGAGTTTGATGATAAGAAAGATAGTCCTGTAACAAAGGAGTGCAGCCTGCAGAGCTTTGGACATAGCGGGTTTACGGGCACCTTTGCCTGGGCAGATCCGGCCAACGGACTCATTTTTGTGTTTCTTTCGAACAGGGTATATCCCAATGCCGATGAAAATAAATTAGCAAAATCAGGCATCCGTGGTAAGATTCATAAGGTACTGTATGAGGCGGTAGCAGGGAGTAAGCTGCCTTAGTTATTTTCGATATACTTTTTGAAGTTATTGAGTATAGCCTGCCAGCCGGCTTTCTGCATGTCTACGGGGTTTACCTGTTCGGCATCGAAGGTGGTGCTTACTTTGGTGCCGGTGTTTGTTTTTTCGAAACGGGTGGCGGCTTTACGGCCATCGCCCATGGTGTAGATGAGGCTTTGTAAAGGTTTTACTTCGTCGTAAACTGCTCCGAAATCAAATCCGAAACTGCCGTCTTTGGCTTCCATGCGGGCGCTGTATGTGCCGCCCACGCGCAGGTCGTTCTGAGCGCTCGGGCAATGCCAGTCGTCGGAGGCAAAGTTCCATTTGGTAATATGTTCGGGTTTGGTCCAGTAGTCCCATACTTTTTGAGTGTCGGCATCAATGTGCGCTTCGATGGTAATTGGTGTTGAGCTCATGGTTTTATGGTTTTGGTTATAGTATGTCGGTCTAAGGTATTATTTTTTTTCGAATTCAATTTTATTATTGTAAGCCTGAAAGACGCCGTCGATGGAAAAGCTATCAAGGCAACATGCATAACCTGGAAAATAGAAGTGAACGCCCATTTTCAGATCCGATAGCATATAGGGTTTATACCCGGGTACGATGAACTCGTAATTACTTTTGGTATGAAGTGTTCTATTGATAATGAGGTCTGTTCTTTTCATTTGTTTATCAATGCCACTATTGGGAAAGTGCCGTTCCGGTTGAAAGGAATCGACGACAAGGCCGTTTTTCCATTCGCGGACCTTGAGTTGTTTTAGTTCGTAGCTGGTGTAGCCTGTTATACAGAAATTAACATAAGGCAGTGTGTCGGTTTTTGGGCAGTCGCATTTAAATTTTTTTATCCGCTCGGGGGTCCAGTAATCAAATGGTGACACGTGTGTTTTTTCATAATCACGGATATACCAGGCGAGGATGATACCTGCAATCAGATAGGTGATTACGTTGATAAGTATAGCTCCTGAGATAATTCGCAGACGGATGAAATGGTTTTTGAGCAGGAGGTAGAGCAGGATGGTTTCAATGAGTACAGAGCACAGAAAAGAAGTGGTAAATATGAGTATGGTGCGGCCAATAATAACCCTGGAGTAATGCTCGTCGATAGGTACCCAATTGAGCAGATGCCCGCCATGGTGCTGCTCGTCGAGCGCTACAAAACCAAGCAGGGTTGTGACGGCGTTGGCAGCAAGCACCGCCAGCCATATACGTGTGTTGAACCACGATTTACTGAGCCAGCGGGAGAGGCATAAACTTTCGACTAATAAAACAAAGACGAGAAAAAGCCAGCCGGCAGCTTGTGGCATATAGAAACCAACAATAACATCGAGTGAGATCATGGCTGTGTTTATTCTTTTTTAATGCGAAGTTTATGATTAACAAATATAGCGGTCGCTATGCCTGTGATAAAGGCTATAATAAGGGCTATGAAAAACTGCCCCATAGCCATGACATGTTCCTGTTGCCCGGTTTCAGGATCGGTATAAACGGGTGGGTTAATATATGTGGATATGGCAAAGGCAATACAAAAACTCAGAATGCCAACTGCGAATCCTGTGCAGGGAGGAAGCAACCATTGTACAAAGGGGTTTTGAAGCCAGGATTTACGAGGGTTGTGCATGAGTGTAAATGAAACGAAGTGAAACTGTGCCCGGGCTTTCAGCCGGTGGCTACAGCGATCAGGTTAAGAGGCAAAGTGCGTAAATAATGCACCAGACACCGGCAAAGGTAAGGTAGGTGTAAAAGGCAAACATATTTTGTTTGAGGTCTTTTTTATAGAGCCTGTATGCAACCCAGGCCAGAAAGGAAATGATGATGGCTAAACCGGCAAATGCTCTCATGGGAAAATTGTTTTTATAAAGGTAAGATTTATTCGTTTGGCAGGGGCGGGGCAGGGTGCTATTTTACTAAACTTTACTTTTGGGGAGTAAAGGTTTTGTTGTTTATTGCTATGATAGATCAGTATACCCGTTGGTGATAACACCAACAGGGGCGGGAACAGGAGCGAGAAGGGAGAAACAGATACGATGATGAGAGGGGTATTACCCGTTGGTGATAACACCAATAGTGACGGGAAGGTTTTGTTGTTTATTGCTATGATAGATCAGTATACCTGTTGGTGATAACACCAACAGGGGCGGGAACCCTTACCAACCTTATCTTCTGAACGCCCGGGCGATCACAAAAGCACCTGCGGCGACTCCGATTGCACAGAGACCGTAAATCCACATATTGCTGTTGCTGCCGGATCCGGTGGCAGGTTGGGCTGAGCCGGGTTTAACTTCCGGAGCTGTTACAGAATCGGGCTTGGTATTTTGGGCGTGTGCATGCTCGGGTAAGTAATGAAGTTCGTCGGTACGATGGGTGGTGTCTCTGCCTGCTGATTCTTTAAGGACTTCAGGTTGTTTGGAGAAATCGACCAGGGAAAGGAGCGCTGCAACATCGGTGTTGATGTCTTTCCAGTTGATGGGGTAATGCGGTGTGTCGTTGTCTTTCAGTAAATCGGTGTAACGGAAATAACCTATTTTACTTTTGGAGCCCTCGAAGGTGGGATCTTCGGAGGGGTGCACATTGGTGTATTTACGCATGAGTTTTTCCATGGCTTTGATTTTTTCGCCGATAGCAGGCGAGGGGTTGCCATAGTATTTCTGAGAAATGAGGTAATAGGCACGGGCATATTCGATAGACTTTACGTTGGCCGACAGATCGCCCAGATCGTTGAAGAGGTCGGCTAGCATGGGGTCGGGGGCGGGGGTAAAGGGTACACGCTCCTGGAGCTGTATGGAGAGCTGCTGCAAGACTAGGCTGTCGTTTTTTTGCTTGTCGCTCAGACCAAGGATGCTGTGCGACTGCAGATAGGTGGTGTTTTTCCGGAGTTCGTTTTTGGTTTCGAGTATTTTTACGTGAATCCATTCGCTGCCCTCGTGATCGTTGGGATTAAGTTGCAGGCCGCGTTTAATGTATTTGAGGGCGCTGTCGTTCTGGCCGTTTATTTCGTAGGCCGTGCCCAGGTTTGATGCCAGTTTGTATTCGCTGGGGTAATGTTTGTAAAGTTCGGCGAGGATGTTGAGGGCCTCGGTGTGTCGCCCTATTTTGAGGAGGCAGAGGGCGTAGTCGGAGAGCAGCATGTAGCTGTGTTCCTGTTTTAGCTTTTGTTCGAGTTTATGAAGTTTGGTAACATTGAGGCGCAGGTTGAAATTTTTGTTGAACGGAAAGCGCCAGTCGAAACCCAGTGGAATAAGCCGCCCCTCTTTGTCGAGGGCATAGAAGTAATTGCCGCAGGCTTTAGCCTGGTTAAGGGTTATAGTGCCAAGGAGTAGTAGAAATAACAGGCGTTTCATACAAATGGGTTTTGACGTTACTTAAATATACAAAACCAAAATGAGTGTGGCAAGTGAGGAGCTGATATGGTGATGAGGAGTATTACCTGTTGGTGATAACACCAACAGGGGCGAGAACAGAGGCGAGAAGTGAGGAACAGATATGGTGATGAGGGGTATTACCCGTTGATGATAACACCAACAGGGGCGAGAACAGAGGCGAGAAGTGAGGAACAGATATGGTGATGCCGGGGTATTACCCGTTGGTGATAACACCAACCTGGGCGAGAAGGGTTATAGTGCCAAGGAGTAGCAGAAGTAACAGGCGTTTCATACAAATGGGTTTTGACGTTAATTAAATATACAAAACCAAAATGAGTGTGGCAAGAGAGGAGCTGATATGGTGATGAGGAGTATTACCTGTTGGTGATAACACCAACAGGGGCGGGAACCCCCTAAAATAAAATGGAAGGGCCGAAATTTTTTAAGTTTCGGCCCGGGAGTTTATTTTGCGTTGAAGGTAAGGGAACTGAGGCTATAGCCAAGCCCAAGTCCGATCCAGAGTTTGTTGTTGTAGTTCCATTTCCTGGCATCATCGCCTATGCCGATATCGGTGCCCGAAAATATGCCGAACTTAAAGTCGTAGGCAGAGATCATGATGCCTCCGCCAAGGGATGCGGCTCCGATGGTTTTTTTGGAGGATAGTGGTTTAATATCGCCTGAAGTGGAAGAACTGTCGATTTCTGTAATGGAGGGTGAAGCAAAACCACCGATTGTAAATTTCCATGTGCCTGGTTTCAGATCATAGCCGCGGCGGTATTTGTATTTAACCCAGCCAAGCGATCTTCCGAAGAAAGCACCGACATTGACATCGGCTGTAAACTGGTCGGATATGGCAACGTTGTTTTTGTGATATGAGAACCTGTATTTAAAAGGAATGGTTACAGCACCGGCATCCCAACTGGTGAAGTAAAAGGATTTGTACTCCCGGTTATTGAGTTTGATGATGTAATCGGTTGTGGGATCATACTTGACTGCGTATATAATGGTGTCAGTAGCTTTTATGGCTTTGTATATTTTAGAGCTGTCTAAAGGTAACCATCCGGTATTATGATCGTTCAGCAACTTTTGGTATCGTTCAATGTATTTGCCATAGAATTCTTTGAGGTCTTCAAAGTTCTGCTTAGCATTGGCGTTGTCGTTATATGCCGCCAGGTATGTTCTTTTCAGATCGTCTACGACTTTTTTCTGATCTTTCCAGCTATAGAGCAGGGTGTCTGAATATATGCCGAGTGAATCTTTTTTTGTTTTCACAAGTTTCGTTGTTTTCTCAAAGGTGTTGCGTCTTCTTTTCAATTCTTTCTGAATCAGGAACAGTGAATCCAGCTTGGGTCTAATGATAGTAAATATGGCTTTGTCGACGGGGGATCCGCGTTTTACTGTTTCGTCGACGGGAGCATCTTCGCTGCCGAAAGATTTTACGGTCATGGTGGATGCAGGACCGAAATAGGGTGTTAGGCTATAGCCTGATGGTGGAGTTATTTTCCCATCGAGCCAATAGTTTACCAGAAGGCTATCGCCCAGTTTGTCGGTAACGATATTGGCATAGCCATTTAAAATGTCAATTTTCCGGTATGAACCGGCGGCACCGAAAATGGCTGTATCTACAACCTGCTTTACTTTACCGTTTATATGGACTTTGTATTTTATTTCAGTCATTTGAGCCAGCACTGTTTGAAAACTGGCGAGTGTAAGGATCGGGAATAGCAGTTTTTTCATGGTTTAGGTTTTTTAGAGGAGAGGGTTTTTAATAGAGGCTAAGTACCGCATTGGAACGAATATATTCAATGGGAAAACACCCCTATTGCGTGTGTTTTTTCCGGGTGATTGGTGATATGATTTTTAAATCAGGCAGTGCCGGGTGGTGCTTCCTGTTGGTGATAACACCAACAGGGGCGGGAACAGGGGCCAGGTAACGAATCAGAACCTATATGTACAATGGGAAAATACCCATATTACTGGTGTTTTTTTCCGGGGAAAAAGAGTATTTATTTTCAGATCGGGGGTACAGGTTGGTATAGCCTTTTAGTGACGGTGCTAACAGTTGGAGTAAAGCTTATTAAACGGGATATTTATTGGTTAATTTATGTTTTGCTTTTTCTATTTTATTAATAAAGTCTATGTGCGCTTCGCTTTTCATGCCTTTTGTTTCAAATATTATTTTGGAGCCACCATCAGAACTAATAACAACGGTATGCTTTCTGGATAAAAAATATGAGATGATTAGAATCGAGCCAATTATTAAGCTTATTATAATTACATCTACCTGATTTGATGCCTTGCCCAATAGAGTTCCAATAACAAGAGCCAGAATACCAAAATAAATCAGGAACGGCTTACTTGTATATTTCATTTCAATGGAACTTATTTTTTCCAGATGAATTGAGATCAGGTTTTCAATACCTCCTTTAGCTTCAGAATATCGTATCCTGTGTGTTGTTAGCGTAATCGTTTTGTCATCGGATTGTACAAGTAGGTCCTCATTATCGAATAAGTATTGCTTTTCCATTTTGTTTAAGTGTCAGTTTATTGTTGCCTTATATAGTACAATTGCATTCCATCTTTGAAATCCGTTAGCTTCAGGTAGTTGGTATTGTTTTCTGTAACACATTCCAGGCGAAAGGTGTTTATAACAGCTTCGTCTTGATAATAGCTATTGCTTCTGACTTTTGTAAACAGAGCTACAATGTTATTGGCAGTATCAGGTGCAAAGGAAAGGTACCAAGCACCTTTGTGGTCGTTTTCCTCAAAACTCATATTGTCTTTAATTTCTATGAATTTGTTTCCTTCTTCAATATTAGATTGGCCATCGTGTGTAGTGCTTTTATACAGTTTCCAAAGGCCTTTAATTTTTGCTTTATAGCTTTTGTTAAGGCTGGTTACGGAGTTTTCATCTTCAAATAAAGATGTGTGGGTTTCAGTTGTATTATTTGAGTTTTGCTTGTCGTTACTACATGCGCAGAGTATGAATACGAGGCTTGGAATAAAAATAAATATTGATTTCATAGGGGTGTTTTATAGTTTGTGGTATAAATGGGTTAAGATTTAACCCACTTGTCTTAGTGTGTAAAATTTTTAGATTTTAGTATTGAAAGCTACTGAAATAAAGAAATTAAACAGTTTCTTTAACCTTGTCGTAGTTATCAATAATACTTAATAGCGTTTCCGAATATTTGAAAATATCGTCGAGCGATGTGATCTCGTTTCGTACTTCTTTCTTTTGTTCATCAAGTGTTACGAATTGTTTTTTTGTTGGACTGAGATAAAGTCGGCAAATTGTTTTTCGATTATTGTCATCAAGTAAAATAGCGAAGTAGGATTGAGCGTCACGGTACGTAACCCTGGATGCATTTATTTTTTGACGAAGAATGGTTTTCACAATCATAAAGCCCTCTAATTCTTCCTCGGTTGTTACAACTTTATTCTCATCTTCTTTTTCCTGCTCAGCCTGGAGCGCTTCCTCTTGCTTGGCCTTTTCGTCTTCTTTGGTTAGGGCAGTTTTAAGACGCTCTGTTATCAGATCACTTATATGTTGTTGGATTGATTTTTTAGTCAGATTGGTAAATTGCTCAAGAACTTTTGCAGATATATTGCTTGGGTATACTTGTTTAGCAAAGTGTTTAACGAATTCAGCACTGGGATTGGCTAACTCTTGCTGCAATAACTGTTTCAACTCATTTGTGTATTTCAGTTCACTTGCAGTATTCGTAATGCTTTCAGCATCAAAAACGGTTTTGTGGAATTTCTTTAGTTCTTCAATCTGGTTATCTTTTATTTCGTTGATGTTAAATTCAAGGAATGGTTTTTCGTCCATCTTATTGGCCTCTACTAAATCCGAATAGAAGCGATATGTTATTCCATTTGTCAATAACCCGAATTTAGCCTTTGAAACATGGAAATAGCGTAGAAGCTGACCATCATGTAAGTTGAGATTTTGTGCCCAGTGCTTGCACTCTACAAGAATGGTTGGACTGCCATCTTTGAAAATAGCATAGTCTATTTTTTCTCCTTTTTTTGTTCCAATGTCTGTTACATATTCCGGAACAACTTCAAGTGGATTAAAAACATCGTATCCCAGAGTTTGTAGAAAAGGCATAATGAATGCATTTTTTGTAGCTTCCTCTGTTTGAATTTGATCCTTTAGCTTGTTTACCCGATCCCCGATTTGTTTGATTTGGTCTTTGAAATCCATATTTTCTTGTTGTTAGGAGTGTTGTTGGCAATAGTATCCTTGATAAGGAGCTCTTGAATTTATAAGACTAATTAAAGGGTTTTCTTTTTACCTGTCAATCCGTATAAATACCTATTTTAAAGTCTCAGCATGGCCTCACGGTTTTATGCAGAAATGGTACTGAAAGGCTTTGATAGAGTGGGACGGGAGAGAGTGTTATGAAAAAACGCAGCCCGGTGCCGGGCTACCTGAAAGGAAGCAGATATATGCATACGCATGCAGAAACAATCAACGTGAGTTGGTTTGCTCCTTGTTGATGAAATACTGATCTATTTCGGCGGCGGTAAGATCGGTAACCACCCGGGGACACATGCGGCAAATGGATTCTCCTTCCTGGTTATACCAGCGGCAATTGTTGCGGAGTGAACATTCGGGGATGGTGGGTGAGTCGGTGGCAAGCGATAAAAAATAGTTGAGCTTTACGGCTACACCACAGCCACCTGAAGTCCATTGTTTACAGCCCGACTGAAGACACTTCCCCGCAAAGCGAAAGCGTTGCTCGGGAGGAACATCGCTTTGCTTTGCATTTTGGGTAAAGGAAATGTCGGTTTCCAATGCCTTTGGAAGTATGGCAATAGTACCGTCTTTTTTTCTGACCCCCAGAAGGTGGGTACTTCCCTCGCTTCGGTAAGAGGGACAGAGTAAGCTGTCGGAGTTTTCCATTAGTCTTTGTAATCGCCCCGGATGCCTGTAGTGATGTCGTGCCCGCCAATGCCTCTCGATTTTTTGAGAGGTACAAAGGCAACTTCTTTTTTGAAATTGAGCCGGGCAATCTCTGCCGCTACTGTTTTCTGAATAGCCGAATCGATAGCCGCAATGTGCTCATGTGTGAGATCGAGGCCACTCAGATCGATGAGGAATTTTTTTTCCATGTGGTTTGTTTTTTAAGATTAATGTGCGAGAAATGCTTTGGCTTTAATAGAAGCACTGCCTTCGAGCTGTGGTTGCTGTGAATAGTGAGCCTGGTTTAAAGCAGTGTTTACAGCCGCTACCAGGTCGGTGAGCGACATGCTGAGGCCGTTGGCTGTTTGCAGCTGTTTGAGCAGGTAATAGGTGAGGGCACCATTAGCCCTGTTGCCGAAATAAGCATCGGAAGAGGTCTGATCGGATTTGCAACCCGAGATAAGTGCCAGGTTCAAAGCCGATGCGGCTCTCTGGAAACCAATAGGGTGTATACCCCGTTGTAAGGCTGTTTGTAAGCGCCAGTTGATATCGGCAGGAACAGCAAAGCTTTTGGGTTGCTCCCCTTTTTTGAGTACCTCGCGGCTGAGATCTGCCGAGTGGCAGGAGTCAGATACCCAGATAAACTCGACACCTGCCGGTATGGAAGAAAAGATCCGGTTAAAATCCTTGTCGCGGATGGTATGTGCATCCGTGAAATCGAAATCAACCGGGCAAATGGCTTCATCCAGGCCATCTGCTTCGCCCTGCGGGTTTCTGGTTGGCACCTGAACACCATGGCCGCTGTAATGAAACAGTACGCGGTCGCCGCTATTCAGGCCGGTAAGGAGCCAGCCAAGCCTTTCGATAATAGCATCTTTGGTGGCTCTTTCGTCAACCAAAAGACGGATATCGTTCATGGCAAATCCACATTTGGCAACAAGGAATTTGGCCATGTCTTCCACATCGTTTACGCAACCGTTGAGCGGCTGTGTAGGATATTTGTTTATCCCAACTAATAGAGCTCTGTTCATGTTAATGGATTTTAAAAGATTAGATTACCAACGGATGCCTGCATGACATTCCCAGCCATGATCGCTTACAGAACAGCCGGCTTCGCCGCCTCTTGATCTTTCGGTGAGCCCGTCAAGAAGAGTTGGTAATACGGTGGTTTGAAGAAAATTGTTGATCTCTTCTTTTGTTTTACCGATGACTTTTTTCTCATCGAGTTGCAGGTTTACTTCTACTACTTTTTTCATGATATGTTTTTTTTATTTGCCTACTCTCGAAACGGATTTTCGGCTTCCTCCGTGTTATTTGTTTTTTTTGATTGTACGTGTGTCAGCTTCTTCGCCACACTCAAGCTCAGCAAGCTGTTGGGCTTCATTATCATTGCCGCAGGTTACGTAAAATAATTTGGTGCTTTGTCCCCCGTCTTTTGTGCAGCTGAATGTGTATTTGAAATTTCCTGCCCCGCCTGCAGGCTCTTTTTTGATGCGGATACATTGACAAGCCATTTTATTGTTTATGATGATTTCTATAAAACGAAGTACGTTATAGCATAATGGATATGTAAGGGGAGAAAACCCCTTTCGGGGAGGGTATTTTTCCCGGTAGTGTATGCAAACATAAACCTGGTGACCTGTTAAATGAACACTGTTACTTTGATTTTGATATGGGTTAAACAGAACATAAGTATTTGCCGGGAAAGCCAGGTATAGTGTAGAAATTTACTTACTAGAAATTACTTGAAATGCGCAAATATACCTATTGCGGTAGTAACGAAATTATCCTAACATTGCCGCACTTTTTCTGGAAATCAAAACAAACAGTCGTCAGTGATTTTGACACAACACCAGCTTTATGTATAAAAATAACTATCCTCTAATAAAAGCGAATACTTCGGGTAGATGTAGTGTCTTTCTTCAAGACGGGTAACGCATAATATGGCAAATAATCCACCACTTGTGTAATTATTGCCACCACTTATTTAATTCGGCTTTTTAAAAAATTAGTTCTTAATACATTTAAAACAATCAAGAACCAATATCATGAAAAATAAATTACGATTCATGCTACTAATTGCCTTTATGCTTAGTATATGGCAAGCCAAAGCACAGATACCGGGTACTTATGTTACGGTGCCATCCGGTGATCAAACCTTAACCAATGATACAATTAAAGGTTCAGAAAAATGGTACAAATGGACAAGTTCGTCAACTCAAATAAGGATTCAAACACAGATGAATCAACAGGGAACGCCTTACCAAATGAGTCGAGTAGAGCTATACAAGGACAGTTCAGGAACATTAGTTTATTTGTGGGGGGATTCACTAAATGCGAGTAATGGTAATATGCGTCTATCTGCATACAATATTAGTTCTGGTACTGATTTATATGTTCACTATATAAATTATTATAATGGCTGTAGCACTTGCACTCTAACACCTATGCTTGCAAATATAAATTTTCAAGCGGTTTCAATTCCTTGCTTGGTCTATAATCAACCAGCTTGCCAGCTGATAAAAGATGTTCAGCTTGAATATAGTAACGCTGCCTGTGGGCCTCCTACAATGTTTACAAATCCCTGTAACGCAAACTGCATTACAGGGTTCTCAAATTGTTTTTGGACGCTTCCGATACCATCATCGTTTATAAACTGTCCAAGTGGAACAACAAACCCATACCTTGGATCACCAGATTATTATAATGTTTGCGGCACTCCAAATGGCGCACATTCAGGAACCGGATATGCTGGTGTATTCTTCTACTCCAGTACTACAGGAGCAGGCGGCGCGGTGGTTGAAGATACCTATCGCGAATACATGACTGAGAAACTTGATAAACCAATGCTCCCTGGACGGCGCTACAAAGTTTCTATGTGGGTTCGTCGCGAGCCAAATTATTCTTGCGCCACTCAAAACATACAAATGGCCTTTACTGGCGGACAGTTAACTCAATCCGGAACTGGTATTATCTCTAGTCCTGGTGGGCAAGTTGTAACTATGGCAACTGATACAATTGGACAGACTATTTGGTTAAAACTTAGTCAGACAGTTGTATCAACAGGAACCTACTCTTATGTAACAATTGGAAACTTTGCTGCTTTAGGAAATTCCAATACCGTAGATTTTCATCCCATAACCATTCCTACATTTAGTCATGCCTATTACTATTTAGATGATATTTCTATTATTCCCTGGGACACCTTGCAAGTAGCGCCAACACCCATAACAATTTGTCAGGGATCAACTGTAAGTTTTACAGCTTCCGTCGTCAATAATGGTTACCCTGTGCAGGGCCCATCTTCTTACACCTATATTCCAACGAGTGCTGACCCAAGTCTCACATACAATAGCTCTGATCATTCACAAGCATCAGTTACCCCAACAGTAGCAAATACATATTCAATTGTGGCTATAGATGGATATGGTTGTACTACACATACATTAGCCGTTGTTAACTTTACAACCGCACCCAATGTTACCGTTTCTCCAAATCCAACAACCATTTGCGCGACTAATACGCTTGTATTATCTGCATCTGGGGCAAATACCTATTCATGGTCAACCGGGGCCACTACCAGCACAGTTAATGTCGGGCCTTTAGCCACAACCATTTATACTGTGACCGGCTACAGGCCTTATTGCCCAAGCTCAACAAAAACCGCCACCGTAAATGTTATCACGCCAACCCCTGTAACGATCAGTGGTCCTACAGGCACACTCTGCCCTGGACAAAGTTCCACATTAACGGCCTCGGGTGCCAGTTCTTATACGTGGAGTACCGGGGCTAACGGAGCAACTGTAGTAGTAAACCCAACAGTTACCACCACCTATACAGTTTACGCAACAAATCCTAGTTGTACAGCTCCTTTAACAGCGACATTTACTATAAAGGTTTTACCTCCACCACAAAACCTGACAGTAAGCGGCACGAACACCATTTGCCTTGGTAGCAGTACAACATTGTCTGCCAGTATTACAAACACAAACAGTTCGCAATACCCGATTACATGGCAACCCGGAAGTTTAAGCGGTAGCCCTGTTACAGTGAATCCGAGTGCGACAACGGTTTATACTGTCAAAGCGACAGATAACCTGGGTTGCAATTTGAGTACAACTAAAAACTATACCGTGTATGTAAATGTGCCAGCCAATCTTACTGTAAATTCGGCAACTATTTGTAGCGGACAATCAGCCACACTTACCGCGAATGGTGCTACATCTTATACATGGCAACCGGGCGGGCAAACAACAGGTTCAATAGTTGTTTCCCCAACCGTTACAACATCATATACAGTTACAAACAGTGTTCAGACTTGCCCTACTACAAGCGCAATTTCAACAGTTTACATTATGAGTTCACCAGCATTGGCAATCTCACCATCTGTCCAATATCCTTGTATCGGCACATCCGTTACATATTCTGCCAGTGTTTCCCCTCCGGGAACATACACATATACATGGGGTAGCCCGCTCAGTGGGACAAGTTCTACTACGACATATTCACCTGGAGACAATAGTGTGTATACTGTTACCGTATCGAATACTTGTGGGGCTCAGACTGCCAGTATTTGCGTGTCAGTGTCAAGTTCAAGCTGCTGCTTATCGGCCTCAACCATGAGCAACGTTACCATTGGCACGGGTAGCCCATACCTTACAATTTCCGGCACAAACTATAAAGTTTATGGTATTATTACCATAACAGGTGCTGCGAATTGGGCACATGCTGATTTCAGGATGCAACCGGGTTCAAAAATTATAGTTGCTGCCGGTGCTTCGCTTAGTTTATCGGATTGCCATTTCTATTCATGTGCCGATATGTGGGAAGGTATCGTTTTACAATGCAATGGTGTAACGAGTGGTAGTATTACAACTACAGGTGGTACAACCATAGAAGACGCATATCGTGCTATTTATTATGACGGTTTAAATACGACATATCCGGGAAACATCACAATTACAAACACAACATTTAATAAGAACTATATTGGTCTGTCAGTAAACAATACAACTGGGAACTCAGCAGCCCAATGGCAGTACCTTGAAAATTGCACTCTGCAAACAACAGCCAGCTTAACTAGTCCAGGTGACTTTCTGAAATGTAGTAGTTTTTATAGTCCATATATCCGTACTCATGGTTATATTGGGTATGAAGCCAAAAACCATACACAGTTTGTAACAGTTGGGTCAACACTCGTAGGCTCAACCTTTTCAAATCTTGATTATGGTTATTATGGAACAAATAGTGGGATTCGTTTTCAAGATTGTTCATTTAGCAATATGCTTGGAAATAACTATGTGCCATTGCCATTTAATCCGGGGCTGGGAATTGGTATTTATGCGGAGGCAACATACACTAATTTACCAACTAGCACAAATGGAGCTAACCAAATGGAAATTAGAAACTGCTCTTTCTCAAACATGTGGCGTGCGGCTGAGTTTAAAGGTATCACCTTAGGGGTTATAACGACTAACACTATTACAAACGGTGCTCCATCAGCGAATACTTGCACAACGGGCTGTGTCGGAAATGCAGGTTTCTTCAACACAAACCCTTTCCAGAAATTAAACATGGTTGATAATACTATTACGAATTGTAATATAGCAATGGAGGTTATGTTTAGCCAATTGTATTCAAGTAATACCTTTTCTTTAGGCGTAGCAACGAATACCATCGGTGTTTCGGGTACTGGTACAATATCGAAGGGTATTGAGTTTTTGGGGGGGCTCAATAATTTTAGTACTGGCAGTCCAACATTAAGGATTGTTAGCAATAAAATCAGTTCCGCTAAATATGGTGTTTTAATTTCTAATATCCTGAATGGACTACGGGTAAGCGGCAATGCCATTACAACGGCTACTACCAATGCTTCACAAGGTATTCGCCTAACGGGAACTCAAAATGCAACTTTTGATAACAATACCGTTACCGGACCAAATACGACCAATACCAGCATTAATGGGTTCTTTGCACAGATAGCTCCTACAAACTATTACCAGTGTAATACGGTAAGTAACATTGGGCAATGCTTTGTGTTTGATGGAAACTGCCTGGCCCCACAAACGGGCTTTATCAATAACATTATGAGCAATGCCAATGATGGATTGGTACTTCAGAATAATGGAATTATTGGCAGCCAGGGTAAGATCACTTCCATTCTTGTATTGCAAAAAGCCTCCGGCAATCAGTGGAATGGTACTTTCAATAACTCCAAAACTCTTGTGATGGATGCGGGAAGTAGTGCAACAAATTCGGGGCTTGTTATTCGCAACTCTACATCAGAATACCCTACTCCGCAGAGTTTGAATAAAGTTGCCACTGGTGGTGGCGGGGCTATTAATACTGATAATTATGGAACAAGTGCAACTAATGCGCCTCCGTCTATGACAATAGCTCCTACATTCTACGGTATCAATGGTTGCCCGGGAGTTCTGACTTCCGCCCAAAAAGTGTCGCAGGTAGCAGCTTCACAATCAAGCCTAGACCCGGAAAGCAAAGCCCAGCTCGATTCTGCTTTGTACAACCTCACGCAAGGCCCCGGTAGCGATGCCATCCTTGAAACCGAAGCCATGCAATTAAATCAGGATTTTGTATATGGATTAATGGATAGAGGCTATACCACCAATCATCAGGGTTTGCATGCATTCTATCAGGCCAATGCTCAATCTGCTAACAATTATTATTCGGATATTGACCAGTTAATCATGGCGGGCAACTATACACAGGCCGATGCACTTAACCAGTCCGCACCCGAAAATACAGTGATGGATTATAACCAGAAGGTTCTGAATAGTGCCTTACTCAAACACCTGCGTTATCCCCAGTACGCTTTTACAACGGATGAGATAAACGACTTGTATGCATTGGCATTAAAGTGTCCTCTTACCGAAGGTACAGCTGTGTATCAAGCCAGGGGTCTTGTGAGTGTGTTGCTCAACAACAGTTTTGAGTTTACGGATAATTGCCAGGCTATTTCAGCAGAACGTAAGGCCCTCAAAGAGAAATCGCTGAATGGCATAAACGAAAGTGTGCTTTTATATCCGAATCCAAATAATGGTAACATGACCCTGTCTTATGTTTTGGGGCAATCGGCCCGATTACAGGTCTATGATGCCAAAGGGATTTTAGTTTACTCGGCAGGTTTAAATCCAAACACGAAATCTGTACAATTTTCTCTCCAACATCTTGCGCAGGGAATCTATTATTATACGGTGATTAAAGAAGATGGAAGTCTGGCTAAAGCCGATAAAATTGTGATAATTCACTAGTTGTAAAAGGGGGCTGAAATTCAGCCCCTTTTTGTATCTTTATAAAAATATATGAGAATAGCTTTCGGCATATTGTTTTTCTTTTCAGTTTTATTTCCGAAGGCTCAAAACCTTGTGCCTAATCCTTCTTTTGAGGACTACACAGCCTGTCCGATAGGAAATAAATTCGATATGTTAACTTATTGGTGTGGTCTTGCAGGTGGCGAAGATGCCTTTAACGCTTGTAATAATCCGCTGAATCCTGGAGCTGATGGGGTTCCCTATAGTCAAATAGCAGGGTTTCAATATGCAAGAACGGGTGTGGGAATTGGAAGTGTTTTTATATATGGCCCACCTGTTTCTGGATACCCGCCGAATCGTCGAGAGTACCTAAAAGTTCCATTAATATCAACGTTGGTTCAAGGAAAAAAATATTGTGGAACTATGTATGTGAACGTTTACAATGAGAGCATGGTTTGTACGGATAGAGCAGGGATTTATATAACAAACAGTAATTTAAATTGTAATCAAGCATTTCCAATGCCACAGTATATTGCCCCATTAAATGTTACTCCTCAAATCCAAAATCCACCCGGACAACTAATTACAGACACTCTAAATTGGATAGAAGTGAGTGGCACTTTCACGGCAGTTGGTAACGAGCAATATCTGTACATTGGAAATTTTTATGATGATGCCAATACATATACAGTTACAACCTACCCAACATCATTGATGAATTGGAACTATTTGATGATAGACGACGTAAGTCTTGAAGAAGTGCATGACGCACAATGTACTAATGACACGACTTTATGCAACCCTGATAGCATTTTACTTGGAAACAACGTTAGCGAGGCCGCGGAATACGCTTGGAGTCCATCCACGGGTCTGAGTTGTACTACTTGCCCGAATCCAAAAGCCTACATTAATCAAACTATTACATATACTCTTACTAAAAAACAATGCAAAGTAACATCCATGGATTATGTGACAGTAACCCTAAAAAATGATTGTGGCTTGGTAGATATTCCGAATGTGTTTACGCCCAATGAAGACGGGATAAACGATGCCTTTAGAGTCACGCTTCCTGTGGGGTATTCATTTGCCGATTTTGTAGTTTACAACCGTTGGGGCAACGTAATCTTTAAACCTGAAAGCATAAGTAAAACCACTCTATTTTGGGATGGACATACCACCAGC